>JBCBSU010000001.1:0-1231824 GCA_039818985.1 Pseudomonadota bacterium
CCACTGTCTCCAACACCAACTCAGCGAAATTGAATTCTCCGTGAAGATGCGGAGTACCCGCGGTTAGACGGAAAGACCCCGTGCACCTTTACTGCAGCTTCAGAGTGGCATTAGAAAAGAATTGTGTAGAATAGGTGGGAGGCTTTGAAACTTGGGCGCCAGTCCAAGTGGAGCCAACCTGTGAAATACCACCCTATTGTTTTTTGATGTCTAACCTAGAACCGTGAAACCGGTTCAGGGACCCTCTGTGGCGGGTAGTTTGACTGGGGCGGTCGCCTCCTAAAGAGTAACGGAGGCGCGCGATGGTAGGCTCAGGACGGTTGGAAACCGTCTGCGAGAGTGCAATGGCATAAGCCTGCCTGACTGCGAGACCGACAGGTCGAGCAGAGACGAAAGTCGGTCATAGTGATCCGGTGGTCCCTCGTGGGAGGGCCATCGCTCAACGGATAAAAGGTACGCCGGGGATAACAGGCTGATAACCCCCAAGAGCTCATATCGACGGGGTTGTTTGGCACCTCGATGTCGGCTCATCACATCCTGGGGCTGGAGCAGGTCCCAAGGGTTTGGCTGTTCGCCAATTAAAGTGGTACGTGAGCTGGGTTCAGAACGTCGCGAGACAGTTTGGTCCCTATCTGCCGTGGGCGTCGATTGTTGAGAGGAGTTGCCCCTAGTACGAGAGGACCGGGGTGAACATGCCTCTGGTGTACCTGTCATCACGCCAGTGGTGCAGCAGGGTAGCTATGCATGGACGGGATAACCGCTGAAAGCATCTAAGCGGGAAGCCTCCCTCAAGATAAGCAATCATCGAGTCGTGGAAGACTACCACGTTGATAGGCCGGGTGTGGAAGCGCAGTAATGCGTGTAGCTAACCGGTCCTAATTACTCTTTTCGCGCTTGCAGAATCCCGCCATCAATGACAGCCTTGGACAAAGGCACATTGGCGGATGGTTATGCCAGCCGGATACGCCCGAACATATCGATTAAAAACTTCATGCACTGGCTTCATTGCTTGGTGGTCATAGCGTCTGTGACCCACCCGATCCCATCCCGAACTCGGCCGTGAAACCGGACAGCGCCGATGGTACTATTGCTTAAGCACTGGAAGAGTAGGTCGCCGCCAGGCATTGCAGCTGGTGCATGAGGAACCCATTTACATGTCTTAGAAAAAGCGGCCTGTCCGGCAACGGGCCGGTCGCTTTTTGCTTTTCTGGCCGATAGAGGCCGACTTTTGGTGGCGCGGGATGGAGCAGTCCGGTAGCTCGTCAGGCTCATAACCTGAAGGTCGCAGGTTCAAATCCTGCTCCCGCAACCAGCACTTCCCAACACACCAACACAGCTCTCCGCTTGCTGGCACTTTCGTGTTTCAGCGCCAGTTTAGCTGCCAGGTTTCCGGAACGCGACCGCTGCGATAGTCTGGTGCGGCTGTGGCGCTCAGACCGTCCAGGCGGAGAATCTGCCGCGCGATCTCCGGCACCATCACCGCAGCTATATGCCGTCCGAGGCAGGAATGGATACCCTGGCCGAAGGTGAAGCTGTCGCTGAAATCGCGCTGCGGGTCGAAACTGTCGGGTGCAGCAAATCCTTCCGGGTCGAACATAGCCGAATAGGTTACCGCCAATACCGTGCTGCCCGTGTGCACCGTCTCTTCATGACCGGTGCCAGCGGCCAGCAATGTGTCGCGCTTCACGGTACGGAAATAATAGGGAAAGGCGGGCCGGTAACGCAGCGCCTCGAATATATAGCCGTCGAAGTCCTCGGGCTCTGCTCGTAGCGCCGCTGCTCTCGCCTCGGCATGCAGATCAGGGTTTTCGAGCAGATATTCGACCGCATTAACCACGCAATGCGACGTCGTTTCGACTGCACCGATCAGCAAGCCGCCGACATTGGAGATCACGTCGCGCAGGTTGAAGCGAAACATGTCGGCAAAGGTCATACGGATCAGCCTGCTAACCGGGTCGCCATCATCATGCCCCGCACCACCGATCTTGACGGCAACCGAGCGCCCGGCGGTCAGCCGCGCGAGATAGAGGAACATCATGAAGATCGCCTTTTTGCGCTTCCGTACGATCCGTTCGGGATCGTCGATGAACGGCGCATCAAATGGCTGGTTCCAGAAGGCGTCCTGCTGGTTCCAATAGGACCATTGGATCATGTCGTCATGGTCGCCACCGCGAAATCCAAACCACTCTTCGACCAGATGAACGGGGACGCCGCGGCTCACCTGCCGTACGATTTCGATCTCTCCGGGCGCTGCGGCGAGTATGTCGCGGGTTCTCTCGCCGATCCATTCACGCATTTCGGGGATTTTTTCGCGGTCTAGAATCGCCTTCATCAGTGACTTTTCGCGCCAATGCGCTGCGGTATCGTCCTGGGCCATGAAATAATCGCCCTGTTTCGGCTTGTAGAGGTCGACGCCGAATGTGTTGTGACGCCGCAGCACGGTCATGCAGTCAGCCCAGCGCGTCACCAGCGTCACTTCGGGCAGTATCAGCACCGGGCGGTCAGCGCGCAGTTCGGCGAAGAATGGCCGCGCATCGGCCTTGTCGAACAGCCAGCCGCGCGCCATGGCCCATCGCTGCTCAGCCGGGATGGCATCGAGTTGCGCCAGATAACCGGTCATGATCAGCGCTCCCTCACAATGTTCGCATATAGGCTAGCAGTGCGGCGCGGTCGCTTTCCGAAAAGCCACGGGCGCCATAGACATGGCCGGCATTGCTGTTCCCGGACAGTGTCGTATCGAATAGCGACGTGCTGCCATCGCCAGGATCGGCAACCGAGCGGAAGCCGACCTCATCTGCGTCATATTCGGCGCTGCCAACCCAGAATCTGGACTCGCGCTGATCGGGTGGCAGCAACAGCTGATAGAGCGTGCGCACCGAGCCATTGTGCAGATAGGGCCCGGTGGCCCAGATACCGTCAAGCGGACGAGCCTTATATTGCAGCGACTTCCTGCCTTCTTCGGTGAAAATCTGCTGGCGACATTCGAAGTTCGGATCGGTGGCCATTTCCAGGCCGACCGTTTCGTCAAAGCGACGGTCCATACCCCACAAATTGCGCAAGACTTCGTTGACCAGATCCTTGACGTTATTGGCCATTACCCCTTTAACCCCGACCTCCAGCATATAGCTCACCGGCTCGACAGCGGCGAGTTCGCGACCGCCAACCAGCTCGGTCTTGGTCCCGGCCATGGTACCGGTAGTGCTGGAATAGAGCATGGCATTGCACGCCATGTTGATGTCGGTCAGATTGCCGTCGCTGGCCATATCGGCGAAGCTGACATTGACTTCGGTGCCACCGTCATCATTGCGTGCGTCGCCCTGCAAGTGGCAATCTTGGCAATGATCGACGAACAGTGCGCGGCCGCTGGTGACCAGCGTCTCTTGTTCACCGAGGTCGACGAAGTCGCCAAGCTGCGGCGCTTTCATTGCACCGACCAGCTCTTCCAGCCGCATCAGATTATTGACCCGGGCGCTCGACACATAATTGGGCCGCTGCCCTTCGCGCTCAACAACCGCCAGGTCGCCAAACACGCCAAGCACCTCGCCGGTGTTGCGACCCAGCGCGCCATAGTCGATCAGTTCATCGCCGCCGACAGGCAGCGGATTGTTGAGCCGGGCATTGGCGACCAGACCATTCCACTGCACCGTATTTTGTTCCTGAATGCCCCATAAAAAGGGATAGCTCACCGGTGCGGTGGAGGGATTGCCCTCTTCAGCTCCGGCGAAAATGGTGATCTTGTTGTAGATATGGCCAAAAGCGTCGACGCGCGAAAAGCCGTAGCGCGGCCGGTCATCGCCCTGGGGGAAATTGCGCCGTTCGGTTTCGGCCTGCCAGGCAATCATACGGTCAAGTGCATCGGTCAGCAATTTGCGATTATTCTCGCTCGCCTCCTGCCCGCTGGCGGCAAATACCGCCTCTGCAAAGCGGTCGAACCGGGCGCTGTCGGCATCGGGGTGGGTTTCGGCCAATGACTGGTCGAGCGCTTCGACAAAGGACTGATAGTCGAAGCGTGCTGGTGCTCCGGCGACGAGTCTGGTTACTCCGTCAATGGTCACATTGCCGGTGTGACAGGCAGCGCATGTCAGCCCGATCCAGGGTTCGGCGCCGGCGTCCCGATCAACTGTGTGGTTCTGCCCTTCATACCAGCTGAACCCGGTGTTCGGCAGATCGCTGTCATCCTGGCAATCGAGCGCCATGCCGACCGGATAGGCAAGCGCTGCATCGGTGATCAACCCGAAGCGCGCAAGATAATCCGGATCGGCCAGTTGGCCGCCACCGCCCGGCTGCTCGAGCGCGTCGAACCAGCTTTGCGGAAGCAGGCGGGATCCCTGTGATGCCTGTGCCCATTCCAGCAACTGCTGGTCGTCAAGCCCATTGGCCAGCACCATCTGTTTCAGCGGCGTGCCCGACAGCGCGCAGCTGCTCGGTGTCGGGTCGGATGAAAATAATGAACATCCGCTCAGTAGCGCGAGCAAGCCGCAGCCGGAGGCAAATGCCGCCATGTGACGCTTGGGGGTTCTGGCTGATAACATGGGCCTGTTCCTTTTCTTTTATGGTGCTGCCGGACATGGCTGTGACGGCGAAGGGGCTTAGAGGCGAATTTCCTCCATATGCTCGACGGCGATGTAGACCGGCACCGGGGATTCGGTTTCGTCCTGATCGAGCGGATCGAAATTGCGCAGCTCGCCAAAATCAATCCCGGTGATGCCTTCCAGCGTCCGGACCGGTAGCTGAAACGTTTTATACTCGCCAAAGACAAAGCCCTCGGTCGACTCGGTGACGCCGCGATCCTGAAGCAATTGCTGGATCAGCTGGCCCTGGCTGAGCAGATAGGCGCTGGCGTGCGGCCTGATCGTCCCGTCCTCTTCCTCGACCGGCATCACCACGACTTTCCAATATTCGCGCGGCAGGAACAGCATCGTTTCCTCGATCATATCCAGTTCTTCATTCAACACCGGACCGGTAAAGATGCAGGCACGAAAGCCATGGGTGCGCGAATTCTCGATCAGATAGTCTTCGAGCCCACGCCAGGTCGCGGTGTTGCGGTTGAAGCGGCCATGTTGTGGCGAACAGTTGGTGAGATGGAAGGTGTCGTAATTGGCCCGTTCGGCGACGTCCATATCCTCACCCCAATTGGGCGTCTCGCGCTTGACCATATGGCCACGGTCGACCCCGGCATCGGAATAGGCCTCGCTGCCGATCTGGATCTCCTGCGGAATCCGCAGGTCATAAAACCAGCGATCGCGTTTGCGCTTGATGCGGACCGGGTTGGCGCCATCGATATTGGCTGCCGCAACAACCGGGCTGCGATAATTCTGACAGAAGAGGATGCCGAAATGCTGGTAGCGCAGCTCGTGCGGCCGGCATGCTTCCGCATCGCTTGGCTCGGTGAGCGATGCGCCGGGAACACCCGACGCATCGGGCATCGGCACATCGAAATGCTCAAGGAATGACGGGGCATAGCCTGGACGTTGTGCCAGATCATCCGCTTCCCGAGTGCCGTCGCGCCTCTCCGTATCATCATTCCCGGTGTCGGCACCACCGACCGGCACCGATCGTTCGGCACCGCTCAACACGTCCTTCAGCGTACCGACCCTTACAGCACTGTTGCTGACGGCAAAGCGGCCGGCAAAATGCAGCCCGACGACATTGCCGCTGTCGAGGCTCAGCACCGGGCTGCCCGAATTGCCGCCCAGCGTGGTGGCATCATGCCGCAGCCGCGTCGCCCCTGGCTGCATCATCAGACGTCCGGGAGAGAAGCGCTTTACATCGTACAACCCCTTGAAATAGCGTTCCATATGAGTGCTGTCATTGCGACTGTCGCGGGCGGGATAGCCAATCACCGCGATGCGTTCTTCATCCCGGCCCTCGTCTTCCGCCAGCGGCAAGGGATCGATGCTGAAGCCGCTCGGCACCGCGATGCGTGCCAGCGCGACATCGGCGGCGGTGTCTGCAGCGATATAGGTGAAGCGCTCGATACGTGCGAGCCGGGCCTGGTCGTCGGGCGCGTCGATTTCTTCGTTGAAGTCGATCCGGGCACCATAGCGACCGCCGCCAAAGGGGTCGAACAGAAATGCTCCGGAGCCGAAAGCGGTACGGCGGGCGACAATCTTCGCGACATGGCGGTTGGTGGCAATCAGCAAATGTCCGTCGCCCTCACGCGCGATTACCCAGCCGGTTCCGCCCCAGGCCATATCATGGTTGATAAACTCGATCCGGCCAACCGAAGCAATTTTCGGTTCGACCGCGCGGATCCGGGTGTCGATATCGGCACCAAGGCCGGGCAGGGTAATGCCGGCCAGTTCAACCCTGTTGTTGCGTACCACCAGCGGTGGCCGGTTGGTCATGCGGATGATCGCCTCGAGCTGCGCTGCGTTCGATCCCATGCTTTCCAGCTGCGCCTTGCTGCTATCAAGCGCCTCAGACGGCAGCGCGCCCTCAAGACCAGCCTCGCGCAGCAACGGGTGGCCCTCGCTAAGGGCCTTTGCGGCCTGTTCCTTCATCGCATTCGGCATGCGCGAAACGCGCTCGACATTCTCCTCGAAATTCTCCGACATGATCTATTCCTCCTGCTGCAATATCCGTGCGAATTCAGGCCCGCCTATCCGGGCGAGCAGGCCCGTACGGGAATCGGGATCGATGGCTCTATCCATGGTGGTCGCAAGCACTGCCATCGGCACGGCAATGGCGCGTCCGACATGCCGCGCCATCAGTGCCCGCACCGCCGCCCGTTCGGGATTGTCGGCAGTCCGTCTTGCGGTCCGCTTTGCAAAGCGCAATGCCCGCGCCAGCCGCATGCTGGGACGCTGCCCCATGGCGCGGCTCTGGTCATGCTCCGCAGTTGCAGGATCGTACCAGAACAGCAATTGCCGCGCTGCTTCCTCGACCGGATTGCCCGTGGATAGCAGCCGTTCCAGCCAGGTCAGCGTGCCATGATCCAGCCTGAACTCCGGTTCGACCCAGGCTTCCGGTGCATTGGAGCCATAAACCCATTGTCCGGCGGCGCTGCGCCGCCACGCCTCGGCGCGGCGCGCGATTAGCGGAACATCCGCCACCTGCTTGAAAAAGCTGAATGCCGAGAGCCAGTCGGCAGTTGCCCCGAGAGCGCCGAGTTGTCCCACGCTCACTTCCGGCCGTCCGGTAAGCTGTCTGGTAATTCCGCCGCTCTGATCGATATCGAAAGGCATGTGCGACACGGTGCCGAAATGCGAGGCCACCGCCATCAGATAGGATTGCAGTGTCGGGCTCATCCGCAGCGAAACCAGCATCGCCACCGGCGCTGAATAGGGGTTGAGGCATGCCGCAACCTGCCATGGTGGATTGTCCCCGAATTTAACCGGAAACCCGTGCCGCTCGCGCAGCGCCATGGCATCCTTACGGGCAAAATCCTGGCTGGTCTCGTCCCGCAGTCCGGTTCCGGCTGCGCCTACCGTTTCACGCCAACTGTCTGATATGGTCGTCGCCCGTCGTTCGGCGAGTAACGCAAAGGCTAGCGCGCCCTCGGTCAGGCGCAACGCCTTGGCATCGCGATAAATGTGCTGGGCATTGAGCAGCGTTTTGTCGTCACGCTCGAATTCGGACACCAGCGCATCGAAATCAAATTCGGCGCGCATCTCGAGCAGAACCAGATGCACCAGTGCTTCGGCACCCTTCCAGCTGGCATGGCGATAATCATCTTTTTTGACCTGGCGGAACAGCTTATGCGCTTTGCTCCACTGCCCGCTGAGCCAGAAATAGCACATGGCGGCGACGCCTGCTGCTTCCTGCGGGCCGGGAATATCGTCGAACAGCGCTTCGAATAGCGACCGGGCCTCGATCAGATCACCTTTTTCGAGCAGGATCAGCAGGTCAGTCAGCATAGCCTCATCGATGGATCGCTTCGCACTCTCTCGCCTTGTCCCATATGCCTTGGGCGGGATGTTCTGTTGCGTGTTCCCGGCCGCGTTCCGGGCGGGTTCCGAGCGAGCGCTGCGCGAAAGCTCGCGGCGTGCGTGCAATATGGCATCGGCGGTGTGATCGGGCAGCTCCTCGATCATCGTCTCGGAAAATTGTGTCGCCAGCGATGTGTCGATGGTCGGCAAGGTATCGTCCGGGTCAAGGGCCTGGAGCTGGTGATACAGCGCGGCAACAGGGTCCTTGTCGGCGAGATAGCGCGCTGCTGCCCGGTTGACAGCGGTCACCTGCTCGCGCCGGTCGGCATAGAGCAGCTTCAGCACCACTTGCCGGACATCGCTGCGATGGCGTACCCATCCGCCCGGCTCTTCCTCTACCAGCCAGTGATGACTGGACAGCTGTTCGAGCAGTCGGCTGCTCTCCTCTTCGCTGATCTCCATGCCGAGTGCTGGAGCGATGACATTGGCAATGGCGCCGGCATCGACCCGGTCCATTACCAGGCCAAGATTGGCAATTTCGCACAGTGAATCGCCATCGATGCGCGACAGGATGGCGCGATAGAGATAGCCGCCGGCAATTTCGGGCGGCTCGCCCGCCATATTCTCGATCTCGACAGCCTGTGCGCCACCATCGCGGGCCAGCTTCGCCGCCAGTCTCAGGATCAGCGGGTTGCCATGCGCGATTTGCAGGACCGGCTCGACGGCTTCCTCCGGGGTTTCGAGTTTTTCGAGCATCATCCGCGCCACCCGATCAGGCAGACCGGAAAGCAGCAGCACGTCCTCGACCCGTTTCTTCCCCAGGGTCGCGAGCGCCTCGCCGCGTCCTGCGGCTATGATTGCGGTTGGTGCGACACCAAATCCCAGCAGGTCGTCGAGAAAGGCGAACAGGCGTTGCGGATGGGTGCGTCCATAGCTTGCCAGTACCTCAAGCGTGTCGAGAACCAGCAGCACATTCCGCCCGGCTGCCCGCACTGCGGCGCCCATCGCCTCGACCAGTGCGAACGGCATGGTTCTGGAGCCGCGCTTGCTTGAATCCTGCGCGCTTTCGCCGGAAAACCGTGCCCGCATCTGTGCCAGTTCAACCGCACTTTCGGGCAATTCATTGCCAAGCTGACGGGCGAGTTCCATTGTCAGCCCTTCCGGATCGACCAGATTCAGGCCGCGTCTGTCAAAATCCAGCCACAGCACGATCGGGTCTGATCGTTCGCGCGCCTCCTGTACCAGCTTGGTCAACAGGAAAGATTTGCCGACACCGGGGATCCCCTGAATATAGAGCGCCCGGGCCAATTTGGTCTCCTGGGGATTGTCAATCCAGCTGCCCAGCCGTTCGCGCAGCGCTTCATTGCCAAAATACCCCTCGGCCAGCTGTTCCTCGGCGCGTCTGATGGTGTGGTGGCGGTTGAGCATGCCCTGCAATGCCGGCAGTTTGTCATAAGCAGCTCCGGAGGCATTTCCGGCCAGTTCCAAGGCTCTCGCCAATATGTTGAGCCGGTCAAGATCGGGTGCGGAATTGTTCAGCACCGACTCTATTTCGCCGGTCACCACGTCCGGGCTGGCCGTCAGCGTGCTGCGCATGGTGGTTGCCAGTGGATCATCCGGCAGATCCCATTCCACCGATTGGGCGATACCTTCCGGGCCGAGCCGATCGAGTACCCGGTCGCGCGGTGACTGACGCATGATCCAGCCCTCGCCATCTTCCGCAGTGGTGCAGTCGGCGCGCAAAAACCCCATGATCCTGGCCGCAACCGGAGGGTCATATTCTTCCGTTCCGAAGCTGGTCTGGACCGCTTTCACCGGATCGAACACTACCGACAGTGCCGCATAGTTGCGCGCGCGGTCGGCCATTTCGGCAATTTTGTCGTCGCTCTCTTTCATGCCGCTGCCGCCCTGTCCCGCAAAGCCGCGACCAGACGCCGGGCAACCTGGCCCAGACTCTGCGCCGGATAGCGCCCAAATTGCGGCTGGACCCCGATCAGGGCATCTTTGGCGATATCATCGATCTGCTCGGGGCTGAGATCCAGCTCGAGATCATGCGATGCTGCGCGGATTGTGGTGTTGACATCCTCAAGCTCGAAATCACCGGTGAATTCGCTGACCACACCCGGAGCACTGCTCTCGTCAATCTCGTCCAGCGTATCGAAGCGGGTCAGCGGCAGCTGGTGGGTTTCCATCCGTGTCAGCACGAAGCGAATACGCTCTGACCGCATGATCCGGGCCAGCAGTTGCTCGAGCTGATTGAGTGCCACCCCGGCCAATTCGCTTCGCGGGCCATCAATATAAAGCCAGATCGGTCCCTGCACCTGTGCCTCGATACGCCGGATCAGCGCATCGGCGCGATCAGCCTCAAAGGCAATCGGGGTGGTTTCATCCTCGCGCACACCGGCGCGCGCGACGCTGGCACCCGCAGCGCCATCAAAGGCCACCTCTATCAGCTTGAACAGATCATATTCGCCAGCGCGTAAAGCTATTCGCACCAGTCTGGCCTCAGGCTGGCGCCGGGCCAGAAAGGCCTGAAGCAGCTCGAAGCCAAAACCGAGGCCGGACTGGTCTTTCTCGGCCTGTTCGCGGCGCATCCATATGCCGCGCAGTCGCTTGCTTGCTGCCTTGTCGCTGTCCAGCATATGGTCCAGCGCATCGAAAAACATGCGCCGACCGATAACCATATGGCTGTCGAGTGTCTGGTCAAGCGACCATAAATAGGTCGGTCGCCGGTCGCGCTCCAGGGTCCGGATCAGTTCGGCGCTATTGTCATTGGCGAAATTGCGTATCGGCACAAATTTGCGATTGCCGTCAACGCTCTTCTGATGGATGCCGATCATGTCCAGCCTGTTGTTGAACAGCGCGCCGCCCGACGACCCGCCATCGCTCAATGCGGTGTGGAGAAAGCGCCGCCGTTCCCCGCCGAACGTCGCCTGACCGGGGGACAGACCGACCAGTTCTCCCTGCGGATAATGCACCAGCAGACAGTGGGTCTGGCCGGGCCATGTGGGTGGCGGGCACACCGGCTCGGCGAAACCCAGGGCAAAGCCCACCGGTTGCGACAGACGCAGCAGGGTGAAATCGTCGAAGCCCTCAAGTTCGTTATCATTCGGTATAATGCCGTCCCATTCATCCGGGTGGCATGGCGATGACGGGTCGGTGGGGCGCGCCGGCAGACGTTGGCCATCGGATGTCAGCACTTCGATGCGCGGGGGATTTTGCGCATTCCATCCCTGTTTGCGGTTGACCACATGCCATGCCGTGAGCACCAGCCGGTAGGACACCAGAACGCCGCTGCCCATCACGATATTGTTGACCAGAATCCGGCAGCGGAACGACTTGGCCGCAAGCGAAAATGCCGCCAGGCCATCGGGGTCGATGCCGGCCTGCCTGATTCGGTCGAGCCGGGCCTGTGCCGTGTCGTCATCCGCGACCGCTTCGCCCTCGCCTGCCAGCGCGATGATGAATTCGCGTACCTTGTTGAAGCGGGTGAGATATCCGATGATCGCCTGTTCTGCAGTGTTGAACGGGTCGAGCCGGATGATGTCGTCAAGCTTCATCTGGATTCCGGTGCCGTCATGCACCTTGTCCAGTGCTTCCTGCACCAGTTCGGGCTTGTCCTCAATCAGTGTGCCGAGCAGGTCGGGGGCAATGCTAGCCATGGCCAGACTCCCGGGACGGGGACCAGGCCATGAGGTCGCGCGAAAGAAAGAGGCGCGACGTCGGCATGCTCAATGTGCCTCAGGCCAACGGGCGATGCGGCAATGGGAGGGGATTTCGCCCTCGCCGTCACTATAAGCAGACTTGAATGTTCCCACCATGCTCGGCCCTTCGTCGGAGTGTTGCACTCCTGCATTGAAACGAACGACCCGGATCGGATTCTGAAATGATTTTGTTTCTGATTAACGGTTACTTAGCATAGCCAGGCGGTTATTGTAATCCCAATTCTATTGGCACACACAAAGCTTCGCAAAAACTGCCTGGTGACCGAATAAGAGGCGAACGATATCGGCCTTTAACATCGCAATTCTGTCAATCTGGCCATATATCTCCTGATTCTGGGCTAATCCCGCACAATCTCGCGCACAATCACGCCAGCGGCAATGCCGGTTCTGCGTGCGGCGCGGCGGGCGCGGGCGCGATCATGATAATATTCACGCTCGCACTCATAATCATAGCCCCAATCGCGCATGCATTCGCGATATTGTTCGCGCGCACGGTTCCGTGCCGTAGCGCCCGCAATGCCACCCGCCACGGTGCCGGCGATAATCCCGGCACGGCGCGCATCGCGGCGATTGTCCCAGTCGTCATGCCAGTCATTGTGGTGATGGTGGCGGTGCCGCTTGCGGGCGTCGGCCGGAGCGGTGATGGCGAGCGAAACCAGCGCCACCGAGGCGATGCAGAGCAGGGCGCGACCGATCATTGCTCGGCTCCCAGGTCGATGATCTTGATGTCTTGCGGATTTTCGACACTGCCACATTTGCGCGCCAGCGCCTCGGCGGTTTCTTTCAGCCAGGCCTGGTTGAGTTGTGGCATTTTCTCGCGCTTATAGGCGTAGAAATAGCCATGCATCCAGGTCAGGGCATAAGCGATATCGTCCTGCGCCGCCTCGGCCAGTTCGATCCGCTCGGGCGATGCGTCTTCTTCCACTACAGCAATCCGCGCGGCGGTGTTGAAATCGGCACAGGTCAGATTCACCAGAGCGGCATTGGGATCGGTCGCCGCGTCCTGCTGTGCCGCCAGCGGCGCGGCGACTGTCATCAGACCCGCGGCCAACACCATGTCCATCATGCGTCTCATAACCATTTCTCCCTCATCCTGTGATGCAGCAGCCTAGCCTGACCGACTGCCCGACTCTGTATATGGCCCCTTTAGCAGCCCGGATTGTCAGCAATATGAAAGGCCATTGTAAATTCCGGATTTGCTATGGCACGGCGAAGCCTGTGACCATGATGGATGAAAAGAAGCCCGGCCGCAGCGGTCGAATTTGGCGGGTTGCATTGCACCCGGCCGCATCAGTCCCTACCTCCGGGCCATGTTTTCGGCACCTGTCACGGCTGCGATTCTCTGGGCGATCATTCTTGGTGGCGCTGGTGGCCTGCTGACCGAAATCGGTTCCTGGTATCACGCGCTAAGGAAACCGCGCTGGCAGCCGCCTGACTGGCTGTTCGGCCCGGCCTGGACCGTTATTCTCGGCCTTGCCGCCTGGGCTGCGGTGACGGGCTGGACCGCAGCAACTTCCGACAGTGAGAGATTGTCGCTGGTCATCGTTTATGCGGCCAATTTCGTCTTCCACTTTCTCTGGTCTCCGCTGTTCTTCAGATATCGGCGTCCCGACTGGGCATTGGTCGAGGTCCTGTTTCTGTGGTTCTCGGTTGCCGCGATGCTTTTCGTAACGGCGCGGCTCTCTCTGGCCGCGGGACTGATGATCCTGCCCTATCTCCTATGGGTGTCGTTCGCCGCCATGCTGAATGCGAAAATCGTGCAACTCAACCGGCCCTTCGTCTAGAGTCATCGCATCATGAATCCGGTCGAATCGCCCTGTACCAATATCTGCACCATCGATGGTGCTACGGGCTTTTGCCGGGGCTGCGGCCGGACCATTGTAGAAATTACCGAATGGGCATCGGCATCGCATCAGCGCCAACAGGCGATTATCGACCTGCTTCCGGCGCGGATGGACGCGTTGCACGCATCGGATGACGGGAAGACCTGAGCGCATCATGTCCGCTGCGCCGCCTCTTGTGCTACGCTCAATCGCAAAGACATTGCCCAATGGCCGTCAGCTCTTTGCCGATATCGACCTGACTGTGGCTGCTGGCGAATTTGTCTCGATCCAGGGCGAGTCGGGGATTGGCAAATCGACCCTGCTCAATCTTGCCGCCGGGCTCGACAAGCCCAGTGCCGGCGAGGTGATAGTGTCGGGGCGGAGCCTGTCGGGTCTCTCCGAGACGCAGCTTACCGCATTGCGTGGCCGACATATCGGCTTTGTGTTTCAGTCCTTTCATGTCCTGCCCTTTCTCACACTGGCGCAAAATGTTGCGCTGCCGGCGGTGCTCGGCGCTGATGACCGTGCCAGCGCGCGCGAAAAGGCGGTGGTGATGCTGGGTCGTGTCGGGCTTGCGGACCGGGTTGACAGCTATGTCGCAGAGCTTTCGGGCGGGGAATTGCAGCGCGTGGCCATAGCCCGTGCGCTGGTCCATGCTCCGGCGCTGATTCTTGCCGATGAGCCGACCGGTAATCTCGACCCGACGACGTCGGAAGAGGTCATGGCGCTTCTCGGCGAGGCGGTGAAATCGACTGGAGCGGCAATGATATTGGTCACGCATTCGCCGGTCGACGCAGCCATTGCGGATCGCCAGTTGCGCCTGACCGAGGCCGGCATGGATATACTGGCATGAGCGATGCCGCGACCGGCCAGGCCAGCGGCACCGTCTGGCGCTGGCTGCTCACCGGACAATTTCGCAGCTTCCCGTTCCGCTATATTCTCGCCGCCATGTCGATCGCCATCGGCATTGCGCTTGGCTTTGCGGTGCATCTGATCAACAGCTCGGCCAGCGATGCCTTTGGCGACGCAGTGCGCAACATATCAGGCAGTGCCGATGCCCAGATCACCGGCGCGACCAGCCTCGGTTTCGACGAGCAGCTCTACCCGGAGATTTTCCACCTGGCCGAAACCGCCGATGTCAGTCCGGTCATCTACATGCCGGCGGTGCTGACCGGATCGGACACAAGGCTGAAACTGCTCGGCACGGATCCGTTTCGCGCCGCCAATATCACGCCGCTGCTCCTGGGGAGGCAGGATATTGCGCAGGACCAGTCGGCGGGGCGCGGCAACAACCAGGCACGATTTGATGTCAACGCGATCTATCTCAGCCGTACTGCGCTTGACCAGGCCGGACTGGCGATTGGTGACAGCGTTTCGTTGCGCGCCAATGGCCGCACCCATCGTTTCACCATCGCCGGTGACCTGCCCGGCATGGCGGCGGGGCAGGCGGTGGCGGTCGCCGATATCGCCACGGTGCAATGGCGTTTCGACCGGCTGGGGCAGATCGACCGCCTTGACATCAGACGTGCCGATGGTGTGTCGCAGAACCGCCTGACCGGTACGTTGCAGGCGATATTGCCCGATAATGCGCGGATCACCGGGGCCGAAAATGAGACACAAAAGCGCGCCAGCCTGTCGCGTGCCTATCGGGTCAATCTGGAGATGCTGGCACTGGTGGCGCTGGTGACAGGAGGGTTCCTCGTTTACTCGGCGCAGTCGCTCTCGGCTGAAACACGGCAACAGCAATTCGCGCTGCTGCGGATATTGGGGATGCAGCAGGCTAGCATCGAGCGCCAGCTGCTGATCGAGGGACTGGCACTGGGTATAGCAGGATCGCTGGCAGGGCTGGTGCTGGGCTATGGTTTTGCGCTGCTGGTCCTCAGCGCCTTCGGTGCCGATCTCGGTGCCGGCTATTTTCGCGGCGCCACCCGGGCGCTGGACGTCTCGCCGCTGGCATTGCTGCTGTTTCTGTTTTTCGGCATCGGTACCGCGATCATTGGCAGCCTTGCCCCGGGGCGCCGCGCGGCGAGGATACAGCCAGCGCAGGCGATCAAGTCTGCCGGCGGTTCGACCGAAATGGCTCATAAGCCGCTATGGCCGCCCGGACTGGTGCTGATTGTGGCTGGGGCCGGGCTGACGCTGCTGCCGCCGGTCGCCGATCTGCCGCTATTCGGCTATAGTGCGATTGCCGCGATACTGGGCGGAGCCATCTGGCTGACGCCATGGCTGGCGCAGACATTGTTGCAGCCATTGACCCGGCTCTCGGGTAACCATCTGCCGTTCGACATGGCGCTGCATCACCTGATGCGTACCCCGACCAGGGCCGCCGCCGCGCTGGCGGGGATCGTGGCAAGTGTCGGACTGATGATGGCTATGGCGATCATGGTATCGAGCTTCCGCACCTCGGTGGATGGCTGGCTTGGGAACATCCTCAGCGCCGATGTCTATGTCACCGGCGGTTTTTCCGGCGCGACCTTTGACCCTCAACAGCAACGGCGCATTGCTGCCTTGCCCGATATCGCCGATGCCGAGTTCAGCAAGACACTGCCGCTGAGCCTCGATCCCGAAAGACCACCGATCAACCTGATCGTGCGACCGGTCGCCGATAGCCGTTATCCGCTATCCTTTATCGACGGCGGTGTAGCGCCGCAACAGGACGGGCTGGTGATCTGGATATCCGAACCGGCGGCGCGGCTCTATGACCTTGCCGTTGGCGACAAAGTGGCGCTGCCATTGGCGGCACAGAATGTTACTGCATCGGTGGCCGGCATCTGGACCGATTACGCCCGCCAGCAAGGGGCAATTGCGATGGAAGCAGCAGACTATGCGCGCCTGACCGGCGATGGTGCACGCAGCGATATAGCGCTTACCCTCAGGCAAGGCAGTGATGCGGCAGCTGCGATTGACCGTCTCGGGCCGCAGATTACCGAGATTGCCGGTGCCCGTGTCGATGTTACCGATGCGCGCGGTTTGCGGACCATGGCGCTGGCGCTGTTCGACCGCAGCTTTGCCATCACCTATGGGCTCGAGGCAGTGGCGATCCTGATCGGCATGGCCGGTATTGGTGCCACCTTTGCCGCACAGGTGGCTGCCCGGGTGCGGGAGTTCGGCATGTTGCGCCATATCGGTTTCGGCCGCCGTCAGATCATCGCGATGCTGGCCAGCGAAGGTTTCCTGCTCGGCGCCATCGGCTTGGTCGCGGGGCTGGCGGCCGGGCTGGCGATCAGCCAGATCCTGATCCATGTGATCAATCCGCAATCGTTCAACCTGACCATGACCACCCATATTCCCTATGCCCTGCTGGTCACGATTGCGCTGGCGCTGCTGACGACATCGGCACTGACAGCCATATTTGCCGGGCGTCGCGCGGCATCGCAGGATGCGTTGCAGGCTGTGAGCGAGGACTGGTGATGCGGCTGGTGATGCTCTCTGCGCTGATCATGGCGCTGCTGACTGCAATGGGCGCCTGGGCTGCCTCTGTGATACGCTATCCCGAGGTTGGGCCGGGTCAGCCGATCAGCTTTCCGCGCGACCATGGTTCGCATGACGATTTCCGTACCGAGTGGTGGTATTTTACCGGCTGGCTCGAGACTGAAAGTGGTCAGCCGCTGGGGTTCCAGGTCACCTTTTTCCGCACCCGGCCGGATATCCCCGATGATAATCCCAGCGGCTTTGCACCGAACCAGATTGTCTTTGCCCATGCCGCCATCTCCGATCCGCAGACCGGTACGCTCGTCCATGACCAGCGCCTTGGCCGGGCTGGTTTCGGCATTGTCGACGCGGCGGCTGGCGATGCCGATGTTGCGCTGCTGGGCTGGACTCTGGTGCGCGATGGCAAAGGCGTTTTTGTCAGTGAGGTTGCCGCGAAAGGTTTCACCCTCGACCTGCAAATGCGCCCGACCCAGAAGGTGATGCTCAACGGCGAGGCAGGCTATAGCCGCAAGGGACCACGGCCGTCACAGGCCAGCTACTATTATTCGATACCCCAGCTTGCGGTCAGCGGATTGGTGATGCGCAATGGCGACAAACAGAGCGTCACCGGCACCGCATGGCTTGATCGTGAATGGTCGTCCGATGTGCTGCCGGAAAATGCTGTGGGCTGGGATTGGACCGGGCTGAATTTTGACGATGGCAGCGCATTGATGGCGTTTCAGGTGCGCGGTCGCAATGGCGAGGCGGTCTATGCCGGTGGCAGCTACCGCGATGCTGCTGGCAAGCAGACCATTCTTGCACCCGATGCCGTCCGTTTCGAGCCGCGGCGTATCTGGACCTCGCCCAAGACCGGCGCTGCCTATCCGGTCGAGGCGGCCTTCATCGTGACTCTGGACGGTGAGGAGAAGCGATTCGTCCTGCAGCCGCTATTCGATGCGCAGGAACTGAGCGGTTCCTTCACCCCGACCTATTGGGAAGGCGCGGTGACAACCGAGGGTGGCAGGGGCTATCTCGAAATGACTGGCTATGATGGCGATATTTCGCTTTAGCGGGAATATCGGGAAAGCCCTTACAGGTGAAACACATGGGACAGGCGGTGATCGCAGGCGGCGGGATTGGCGGACTGACCGCTGCTCTGGCGCTGCACCATTTTGGTTGGCAGGCGATAGTCTGCGAGCAGGCCAAGGCCATAAGCGAGGTCGGCGCCGGT
Organism: Pseudomonadota bacterium; assembly: GCA_039818985.1. NCBI lineage: Bacteria > Pseudomonadati > Pseudomonadota > Pseudomonadota bacterium. Next base: position 18,062 of record JBCBSU010000001.1, read on the forward strand.
ATCCAGATCAGTCCCAATGGCATGAAGGTGCTGCGCAAACTGGGACTCGAACCACAGGTTCTGGCTGCGGGTTTTCAGCCCAGGGCGGCGGAATTTCGCGGCGGGCGATCGGGTCGGCTGCTGCTGCGTCAGCCGATGACCGGCTATGATGCGAAATATGGCGCGCCCTATGTCCATATTCACCGTGCTGACCTGATTGCGCTGTTGCAGCAGGCGGTGGAAACACGGATGCCGGGGGCGATATCTACTGGCATAAAAATCACCGGCTATGACCAGGATGCAGACACGGTCCGGGCGATATTGGCCGACGGATCGCAGGTCACCGGAGATGTGCTTGTCGGTGCCGATGGCATCCATTCGGTGATCCGCGGCCAGATGCTGGGTCCGGAGAAGCCGCGCTTTACCGGCCATGTCGCGTGGCGCGCCGTGGTGCCGGTGGCGCGGCTGGGCAGTCATATGCCCGAACCGGCGGCAACCGTCTGGTTTGGCGAGAACAAGCATGCAGTGACCTATTTGCTGCGCGGCGGCGAACTGGCCAATTTTGTCGGCGTGGTCGAGCGCGATGACTGGCGCTCGGAGAGCTGGACCGAGCAGGCCAGCCGCGATGAGGCGCTGATGGATTTCGCCGGCTGGCATCCGGTGATCACGACGCTGATCGAAAAGGCGGAGGCGCATTATCGCTGGGCGCTGTTCGATCGCAAGCCATTGAAGCAATGGAGCTATGGCCGCGTCGCACTGCTGGGCGATGCCTGCCACCCGATGCTGCCTTTCATGGCGCAGGGTGCGGTGCAGGCGATGGAGGATGGCTATGCGCTGGCACAGGCGCTGGCGGGGAGTGATGCGCCAGAGCGCGCGCTGTCCGGTTATTTTACCCGACGCCGTGACCGTACCGCACGGGTGCAGATGGCGGCGCGACGCAATGCCGAGCTGTTTCACCAGAAAACCCCGCTGGGCAAATTACAGAATCATGGCCCGATGATTGCTGCCGACCGGCTTAAGCTCGATGTCGCGGATAGGCGGCTGGCCTGGCTCTACGGCCATGACGTCACCGCCTGAGCGTCTGTGTCATAGGGTTACAGGTCTTTTTCGTAGAGCCGGTATTCGCGGTTGACCTTGCTGTCGATGGCGTCGGCAATTGCCACCATTCCCTGATTATCTTCCAGGATCCAGCCAATCTCACCCCGCACAGAACCATAGTTTTTGGTCGATGCGCGACGAATATATTCGATCATCATAAAGGCCAGCTGGCTCGCCAGACGCGAGTTTTGCAGCTCTTTCTTTACCCCCATGAGCGGCACCCGCATGGTGCGCGAACGACAGCTGCGCAGCCACCACAGCAATTTGACCCAGCCAAAGGGAAAGAGATTGCCGTTCAGCGGCTTGATCGCCTCGTTGAGATCAGGCAGCGTCATCATGAAGGCCACCGGTTCGCCCTCTATTTCGGCGATCATGATCAGGTCCTCGCGCACCAGTGGCTTCAGTTTCTTGCCGACATGGGCGATCTCGTCATCGGTAATCGGCACGAACCCCCAATTGTCGGACCAGGCATCGTTCAATATGCCCAATATTGTCGCCGCTTCCTCATCGAAGCGGCTCTTGTCGACATTGCGTATGTTGATTTTGCTACTGCGTTCGCCCGATTTGACGATGCGCTGGATCAGCGGCGGGAAGTCCTTTGTGATATCCAGTTCATAGGTGAACAGCGACTTGGCGGGCTTATAGCCTGCCGTCTCTATCCATTTTTCCTGTGCCGCATTGTGGTGTCCCATCATGAAAGTCGGATCATGGTCATGACCTTTGACCAGCAGTCCCGGTTCGTCCCAGACCGACAGGCTGAGCGGCCCCAATGCCCGGGTCATGCCTTCGCCCCGCAGCCAGTCTTCGACTGCGGCGATCAGCGCCCGGGCGGTGTCGCCGTCTTCGGCTTCCAGCATGCCCCAATTGCCGGTGCCCGGCCCCATGCCCTGTTCGGCGGGCTGTGCCGTTGCCAGATGGTCGATATGGGCGGAAATCCGGCCGGCGATACGGCCCTGGCGGGTGGCGATCATCGGCTGCACCGTGGCATGGCCGTAAAATGGATTCTTTGCCGGGTTGAACATATCGAATATGTCCTGGCGCAGCGGCGGCACCCAGTGCGGATCGTGGCGATTGAGCTGGTAGCCGATATTGACGAACGCGGCCATCGCCGCCTTTCCGTTCGCCTTGTTGACTCGTATTTCGCCCTTGGCCGCCATATACCATTCCCCCAAAAGGACCGGCCTCCTTACCGGCAACCGGTATAAGACCTTATCCGGCTGGCCTTGTGACGAGCAAAGGGGCATGATGTCAAGCAGCGATAATGGCCCAGTTTCGCCATGATCCTGCCATGTTGCTCTGCTTGAGGGACGGCGACAAAATGGACGAAAATGACATGACTGCACAGACATTGCCGCTGGACCGCGCGTCCGGCAAAACACCGCAAATGAAGAAACGCATCGCCGAGACGCCGGCAAAGCTGAGCGAAATCGCCGATGACCAGGACATGGTCCGTCTCGCCGCCAAGCTGACGCGGGAACTGCATGTCGCCAATCCGGCGATCTACTGGGGTGATTTTCTGGCCTCTACCATTTTTGGCTATGCCGGTCTTGCCACCGCCATCTTTGCCGCCTCGACCGGCATCGCCATTCTCGGCGCCGTCGTTGCGGTGCTGGCGCTGTATCGTGCCGGCAGCTTCATTCATGAGCTGACCCATTTGAAGCGCGATGCCGTGCCCGGTTTCCGCCTTGCCTGGAATGCCCTGATCGGGGTGCCGCTGCTGGTGCCGAGCTTCATGTATATCGAGGTGCATAATCTGCACCACAACAAGACCCGTTATGGCACGGTGCGCGATCCTGAATATTTGCCGCTGGCGCGGATGAAACCCTGGTCGGTACCCGTGTTCGTCATTGTCGCGGCGCTGGCGCCGATTGCGTTGCTGTTCCGCTATGCCGTGCTGACGCCGCTATCGGCGATCATTCCGCCGCTGCGCACCATGGTCGTCGAACGCTATTCCGCGCTGGCAATCAATCCGGATTTTCGCCGCCGCATGCCGACCGGCCAGTTTGCCCGCGAATGGACCATGGAAGAGGCTGCCGCCAGTATCTGGGCGATCGCACTTGTCGCCCTGACAGCGACCGGAATCATCCCGCTCAAGGCTTTTGCCATTTTTCTTGGTGTGATGTCGGCATCGATCGTGCTCAACCAAATCCGCACATTGGTGGCGCATCTGTGGGAGAATGACGGCGAAGCGATGAGTGTTACCGCGCAATATCTCGACAGTGTCAATGTGCCACCACCGGGCCTGTTGCCGGCGCTCTGGGCGCCTGTGGGCCTGCGCTATCATGCGCTGCACCATTTGCTGCCGAGCGTACCCTATCATGCGCTGGGACAGGCACATCGCCGTCTGGTCGAGACCCTGCCGCAATCATCCGACTATCATGGCGCCAATTACCGGAGTCTGGCAGGGCTGGTGTCGCGGCTGGTGCGCAGCACTTTTGTCGGTGCACACCGCCGCTGATAGCAGAGACTAGAGACGCAGCAGCTGCGCGGTCCGTCCCAGTGCCTGCCGGTCTTCCGGTTCCAGCCCCCATTTCAATCCGGTCCAGACCAGCAACAGCAGGCCGCCGAGAATCACGCCAAGACGGATCACAATGTCCTGGTCGGCCACCAGGCGGGCGGCAAAGACCAGCAGTGTGCACCCGGCCAGCTGCTGCATTACGGCCCAGATCATATGGCGGTCCCAGACCGGCATCGCGCCAAAGCGGCTCAACTCCCAGGCCGCGATCCAGCTTGCTGCGGTCACCCCCAGAGCCACTGCCAGCGCCATGCCGACCGCGCCGCTCTCCACCGGCAGCAGTAGATAGGTTGTTGCGGCAACGGCAAGGCCGAGCAGGCTATTGGCCAGGGGCAGTAGCCGGTGAGCGGTCATCTCGACAATTGGTGTTGCCGCGCCGAGCAGTGCCTCACCGGCGCGTCCGGCGAGCAGCACCAGCAATATCGGCATCGCGGCGAGGGCATCGCGGGTAAAGATCAGCAGAATGATATCACCGGACAGCATCATTGCCACGGTCAGCGGGATGACAAATATCGCCGCCAGCCGGTTGGCGAACTGATAGAGCGGCAATATCGCGGCGGGATCGGTTTTGGCCTGGGCCGCGCTCAGCGGCGCCAGCACATAGAGAAATGCCTGGCGTACGATCAGCGGCACCGATGCCACCTTGCGGGCAATGCCATACAGGCCAGCGGCAATGGCACCGCTCGCTCCGGGCAGGGTGAGGCCGAGCAGCACCGGGGGCAGATCGTTGAAGGCGCGGCGAGTGAGGCTGGGCGGCAGCATGGCAAAGCCGGTGACCAGCACATTGCGGCGCAGTGGCGACGGCATCGGTGCGCGTAACAGCAGCGCGAGATCATAATATTTGCCGAGCAGCCGCAGCGCCAGCAAGGCCGTTACCGCCAGCGAGGCGAGATGGGCGATGAACAGGCCGAACACCAGCGCGCCGGCACTATAGGCGGCGACGGCGATGGTCAGCCGCAGCGATTGTTCCCACAGGATTCGCAGGCGTATCTCTGGCCCGAAAGCGCGGCGCGCCCGTGCCGCGGCGGTTGCCACTTCGAGAAGGATCAGCAGCGGCAGCGACCAGATGAACAGGGTGATAATCTGCGGCAATTGCCCGGAGGCGCTCGCACTGGCGGAAAAAGCCGGGGCAATCTGTCCGGCAAGTGTGCTGATGATGGCGGCGAGGATAATGGCCGGGACCACTGTCACCAGCAGCGCAAAGCGCAGCACGCCATGCGCCTCGACATCGTCTTTGGCACCGGGGATCAGCCGCTGCAACGCCTGATGCATCGCGAGGTTGAACAGGAAAGCCAGAATATTCACCGCCGACCACAGGCTGATATAGAGGCCATAGCCGACAAGGCCGTAGAGCCAGACATAGACCGGCTGTGCCACCAGCTCGATCAATGCCCCCAGCCGTGCCAGTGCCGCCATGCCGGCGCCTCTTCCGACATCGTGTCGGCCAATGGCGGCGTCGCTATTGTCCTGGCCGTTCCCTGATTCCGGCGTCTGCATGCTGCTATTCTTCGGTTCGGACAAGCACCGTCTCGCCGATCAGCAGGAACAGGATGAAGGGTGCCCAGGCCGCGAGCAGCGGCGGATAGACTTCCAGATTGCCCATGGCGAGGGTGAAATTATCGACGACGAAATAGGCGAAGCCCAGCGCCATGCCTATCACCGCGCGGAAGAACAGACGACCCGACCGGGCCAGGCCAAAGGCGGCAACAGCGCCGAGCAGCGGCATCAGCACCGATGACAGCGGCCCGGAAATCTTGTGCCACCAGGTGGTTTCCAGATCGGTGGTCCGGCGGCCGGCAAGCTGCATGTCGGTGATGGTGGTGCCCAGCTCGGCAAAGGACAGACCGGCGGCATTGACATTGCTCAGTGTGAACTGGTCGGGCGTGACACCGGTGCCGATAACCATGGAGTCGATTGTCTCGACATTGCCGGTCAGCAATTCGAAGCGCTCGACATCCTCAAGCCGCCAGCCATTGCCGGTATAGCGCGCCCTTGCTGCGGAAACGGTTTCACGCAGCGCGTCATTCTCGTCGCGGACAAAGGCGGTGACATCGCGCAGCCGGGTATTGTCGCTCTTGCCCAGCACCGTCCGCGCCTGAATGATCATATGGCCATCGCGCACCCAGACATTGGTCAGGCTGTAAGGGTCTTCGGGTATCGGCCCGAATTCGGCCGCCTCCCATGCTGCGAGCGTCGCCGTGGCACGCGAAACGATCCGGTCGTTAAAGGCAAAAGACAGGATCGCGATGACCAGACTGGTGAGCAGCAGCGGTGCCAGCACCTGATGCGCCGACAGCCCTGCAGCCTTCATCGCAATGACCTCGCTATTCTGGTTCAGCGTGGCCAGCGTCACAATAGTGGCGAGCAGCACTGCAAAGGGCAGGAAGCGCTCGATCAGCTGCGGTACGCGCAGCGATATATAGGTCAGCAATTCGCCCTGGCCATTGCCCGGATAAGCGAGAATCTTGCCGCTCTCTCCAAGCAGGTCGAGCGCCTGCAGCACCAGCACCAGCAGCAGCAGTACTGCGACAACCCGGATGGCGAACATCCGGGCCATGTAGAGCGCCATGGTGCGCGACGGGAAGAATTCGACCTGCATGCTATTTTTCCATATGGATCTGGCGTTTGCGACCGATGGAGAGCATGCCCTTGAGGAAAGTGCCGGACTTGGCGAAGAAGCGCTCCAGCGCGCCAATGGGTTGACCGCCGGGGACATGCGATACCTGCCAGTACATCCACACGATCAGCGCAGCAAACAATATGAACGGTCCCCAAAGGGCGATGATCGGATCGACCCGGCCCAGGGCTCCGATATCCTCACCATATTGGTTCACCTTGTGATAGGTCACGATCATCACAATGGAGAGGAAAACCCCGAGCGCCGATGTCGAGCGTTTGGGCGGGATCGCCAGCGCCACCGCCAGCAGCGGCATCAACAGCATCATCACCACCTCGACGATACGGAAGTGAAAGCTCGACCGGCTTTCGGCGCGTTCCAGCGCTGAAGTGTCGGGATTGGTGCCGATGCGCACCAGCTCGGGAATGGTGTATTCGCGCTCCTTGCCGCCGCGTTCGCGAAAAGCGTCGATCCTCGGCAGGTCTATGGGCAGGTCGTGGTTGCTGAAATTCAGGATACGCGGCGTGTCATAATCCGGGTCCTCATGCACCAGGGTGCCGTCGCTGAGCCGCAATATGATGGTGTCAGGGTCGTCGGTGGCCATGAACTGGCCCTGGGTAGCGGTTACGGTCAGAATGTTGTCGCTGCCGCTTTTGACGCGTACGAAAATGCCCGAAAGCTGGCGCCCATTGTCGCGGCTGCCCTCGATACGCATGGTCATATTTTCGCCCAGATTGGTGAACTCGCCGACCTTGATCGAGGCACCCAGTGCCCCCGAACGCAGCTCAAAGCCCAGCCGTTCATAGGCATAGCGCGATTCCGGCTGAATCCAGCCGACAATGGCGAGATTGACCCCGGCCAGGATGATGGCGAAGATATAGGGTATTCTGAGCAACCTGCCATAGCTGAGGCCTACGGCGCGGAATACATCAAGTTCGGACGACAGCGACAGGCGGCGAAAAGCGAGCAATATTCCGAGCAGCAAGCCGATAGGGATGCCGAGCGAGAGATATTCGGGCAGCAAATTGGCAAGCATCTGCCAGACGACGCTGACCGGGCCCCCTTCTGCGGCGACAAAATCGAACAGCCGCAGCATCTTGTCGAGGACCAGCAGCATGGCCGCAATAACCAGCGTTGATAGCAGCGGCACAATCACCAGACGCGCAATATAACGGTCGGTGGCGGTGAGAAAATTCAACTTGTCGTCCCCCTCTCACCACGTTTTCGCCGCAAATGCTCCGCACATAATAGGGCAAGGTTGGAAAAATAGGCTTTTGCGCGTGCACAGCGCAGTCTGATATAATCTTTGGGAGCAAAAACGCCATGCACAAATTTCGCTGGTCTGCGGTATGTGCTGCCCTTTTGCTCCCGTCCCTGCTGGCCTTTCCTGCATCCGCCACGGCGCAGCGGCAGAAGATTTCCAACGACATGAACAAATGCGCCGCAGGCAGTGCTGGTCCGGCAGTGCTGGTCGAGGTTGTCGGCTTCAAGGCGGCCAAAGGTCGTATCCGGGTGCAATCCTACAGCGCCACAAAGAAAAAGTGGCTGAAAAAGGGCCAGTGGATCAACCGTATCGACATCCCGGTGGCGCTGCGTGGTGGCAAGATGCGATTCTGCATGCCGGTACCTGCGAGTGGCGATTATGGCATTGCGGTGCGCCATGATCTCGATGGCAATGGCAAGTCCGGCTGGAATGATGGCGGCGGTTTTTCCAACAATCCGGATATCTCGCTGACCAATTTGAAGCCGTCGGTGAAGAAAAGCCGTATCGCTGTCGGCGGCGGGGTGCGCACCATCACTGTTGTGCTCAACTATCGCCAGGGCCTGTCGATTGAACCATGGGGCAAGTCATGACGCTGGTGGCGCTCCTCTCCAACCCGCAATCGACCGGCAACCGCTCAGGTTTACCCGACGTGCGGGCCTATTGTGCGCGGCATCCCGATATCTTCCACTATGAGGTGGAAGAAGTCGACCAGATTGCCCGTGCACTGGAAAGCATTGCCCGGGTCAAGCCCAGGGTGCTGGTGATCAATGGCGGCGACGGTACGGTGCAGGCGACTCTCACCGAAATGTATCAGGGGGGCCATTTTGGCGACAATCCGCCGCCGGTGGCTGTTCTGCCCAATGGCAAGACCAATCTTATTGCGCTCGATCTGGGTGCTGTCGGCAATTCGCTGACGGCGCTGGAGCAGATTGTCGACATTGCCGCCAATGATCTCGATGATCACATCATTGAACGTCAGATGATCGCCTTGAGCAACGGTTCTGATAGCCGCCCTGTGCTCGGCATGTTTCTCGGCGGCGCCGGTCTGGCAGAGATCATCCTTTATTGTCGTCACAAAATCTATCCGCTCGGCCTGCCCAACAGTGTCAGCCATTTTCTCGCTGCCTGTGCCACCATTGTCGCGGTCCTGTTCAATGTCAGCGCCCGCTTCCTGCCGAAGACCCGTTCGAGTGTGCGCATATCCATGGTGCGTCACGGAGAGATTCAGGGCAGTTTTGCGCTGCTGATGGTGACCACGCTGGAGAAGCTGCTGTTACGCGGCACGACCCAGGAAGAAGCGGCTGCAAAGGCGCCCGGAAACATGAAGTTTGTTGCCGTCGAGCATAACCGTGCCGGCCTGTGGACGATGGTGCGCGACACTATTTTCGGCCGCTTCGGCACCCGCCCTGGTGCGGGCCTGCATCTTGAACGCGATGATGTTATCCAGATCGAGGGCGAGCGCAGCTGTGTTGTTCTCGATGGCGAACTGTTCGAGGCCAATCGTGGCAAGCCGATCACCCTGCGCACCACCGACCCGATGCCGTTTCTGCGCATCGCGGCCTGAGAGCTGCCATGGCGCAGTGATGGTGGGTTGAATGTCGTCTCTCGCAAAACTGGTCGCTGTGGAACTGGCGGTCGCAATCGATCCGCGTATCGCCGCTTTTGCCGCAGATATTGCCGCGCGCTATCCCGATGCAGCGCAGGCGGTACTGTTTTATGGCTCCTGCCTCCGCTCGGAACAGCTTGAAGGTGAGATGCTCGACTTTTATCTCATCGTCTCGGACTATCGTGCTGCCTATGGCGACAGCTGGATGGTGCGCGCCAATGAGATGATCCCGCCCAATGTGTTTCCGGCGCAGCATGACGGACTGGTGGCGAAATATGCGGTGCTGAGCGAGCATGACTTCCACCGGTTGAACCGTGTGGAGGCGGATACAGTTTCGGTCTGGGCGCGTTTCTCGCAGCCTGCACGGCTGGCCTGGTCGCGTGACGAGGATGCCGCAGCGCGGGCCGCCGAGGCGATCTCGGGCGCGGCGCCGACACTGCTCAATGCGGCCCTGGCGCATATGGATCGCCCTGAATCTGATATGCTGGCCCTGTGGGAACGCGGCTATGCTCTGACCTATGGCGCAGAATTGCGCGCCGAGCGTAGCAGCCGGTCGCAATCTGTGGTCGATTTCGATCCGGGTCGCTATCGCCGCTTTACCGCCGCAGCGCTGGCGGAGACCGCAATAGCTGCGGAGACCGATGACGATATTGTACGCTGCTTGCCCGGCCAGACTGCTGCCATTGCCGCGGAGAAACAGCGCTGGTCGGCGCTACGGCGGCGCGGCAAATGGATGACACTGGCGCGGCTGGCCAAGGCCAGTGCAACCTATGCCGGCGGCATCGATTATCTCGCCTGGAAGATCAACCGCCATGCCGGGACCGAAATCGCCATCAAACCCTGGCAGCGCAAATGGCCGTTACTGGGCGCGCTGGTGCTGCTGCCGCGGCTGTTGTTGAGCGGGGCGGTGCGTTAGGGGATCAGATAATCCCGACTTCCTTGCCCGCCTTTTCGAACATGTCCAATATCTGCGTCACTTGCTCACTGCTATGTTCGGCGCAGAGCGAGCAGCGCAGCAATGTCATCCCCATCGGGGTCGCTGGCGGGCGGGCCAGATTGACATAGAGACCATTTTCCAGCAGCGCCTGCCACAGCCGGGCGCCTTCGAGCATATCCTCGACCATCACCGCGATAATGCCGCTTTGCGCTTCCGGTGTACCGAGCTTGTAGCCCATATCGCGCAGGCCCTGATGCAGGCGCTTGGAGTTTTCCCATAAGTGCGTGCGTTTGTTGCCCGCATGCATCAACTTGCGGATGCTGGTCGCGGCGGTGGCGACGACACTGGGGGGCAGGCTGGCGGTGAACACATAAGGCCGACAGACCAGCCGTAAAATCTCGAATTTCGGGTGGTTGGAGACGCAGAAGCCGCCCACCGTGCCGACGCTTTTGGAAAAGGTACCGATGATGAAGTCGACATCGTCGAGCACGCCCTGTTCCTCGGCGACGCCGCGGCCATGCTCGCCGATAAAGCCCATTGAATGTGCCTCATCGACCAGGCTCATCGCGCCATATTGCTTGCACAGCGCAATCATCTCTTTCAGTGGCGCGACATCGCCGAGCATCGAATAGACGCCCTCCAGCACCACCAGCTTCCCCGCCTCTTCGGGCAAGCGGCGCAGGCGTTTTTCCAGCGCCTCGACGTCATTATGGCGAAAGGCGACAATCTCGGCATCGCCCATTTTGCAGCCATCATAGATGCTGGCATGACTATCGATATCGAGGATGATATAATCGCCCTTGCCGGCCAGGGTGGAGATGATGCCCAGATTGGCCTGATAGCCGGTAGAGAACACCATGGCATGGTCCATGGCGTAGAATTCCTTCAGCGCTTCCTCGCACGCCTTGTGCCCCGAATAGGTGCCGTTCAGCACGCGACTGCCGGTGGTGCCGGAACCGAAATTCTCCAGCGCTTCCTTGCCCGCATGCAGCACATCATCGTCAAAGGTCATGCCCATATAATTATAGGTGCCGAGCAATATCGTCTCGCGGTCATTGCAGATGGCGACGGTGGGTGATTTCACCTCTTCCATCACCAGCGCATAAGGGTCGGCGACGCCGGTGGCGAGCAGCGCCTCGCGCTCCTGGATCAACGGGTCAAATTTTGAAAGCAGATCGGTCATATCGGTCTCAACAATTCGTCATCCAGAAACAAGTTCGGGACGACGCGTTTTGTATTTATATCAGCTATCCGCCAGCTTCATCACTGCATCGACCAGCTGGCCGACATTCTCAATCTCGGCCTGCATGTTCATGGTGATGATGATGTCGAACTCGTCCTCGATCGCCGCGACAAAGTCCATCACGGTCAGGCTGTCCCATTCCAGGTCGTGCTGGAATGTCGTGGCCTCGGCCAGTTCGACGCCCTTTTTGTTGAAAGGGGCGATCTGCTCGGTCACCTTGCCCCAAATCGCGCTGCGGTCGGTCATTGCATGTATCTCTCTGTTTCTGCCAATTGCCCTAGCCTCTAGCGGCATGGCATTGGCAAGACAAGGCAGCGGCAATACGGCAGTGTGCGGCCATTTTGTGGCATGGCGCCGATCATGCCTCCCGGCCCGTCTTAAGTGCGGCAAAGATTGACTCTTCCGACACTTGCGGGCTGAATACGTCCAAAAGGGGGTGATCAATGACACAAAACAGCGAAGCATGGTCGGAGCAGAGCATTTATCTGCTGCGAACAACGCAACAGCATCATGTCCAGCTCAGCCTCATGGCCGACCACAAGGCGAATATGCTGATCGGTGCGGCCTTTGTCGTCTTCTCGATCGCGGTCAGCCAGTCCGCCAATGCTGGCTCGATCAGCCTCTATCTGTTGGCGCTGGCGATCAGCTCGGCGATCAGTGCACTCCTCGCCGCCATGGCGGTTATTCCCAATATCGGTGCCGTTCCGACCGCTGCCACAGACAGAGGCAATCTGCTGTTTTTCGGTGCGTTTCGCCAGATGGAGGAAGATGAATATATCACGGCCCTTTCGGCGCAAATGCGCACCGATGATGCCGTGTATCGGGCGATGCTGCGCGATGTCTATCAAATGGGGCAAGTGCTGGCGAAAAAGAAATATCGCTATCTGCGCTGGTCCTACAGCATCTTCATCGCTGGCATATTGTTGACGGTGGCACTGTTCGCGCTGGAGAATCTCGGCGCATTTTAGCGCCTGCAACCAGATTCAGAGCCAGCCCTGTTGGCGATACCAGCGCACGGTGTCCTTCAGTCCCTGCGGGGTGGGTATTTGCGGCGTCCACAGCCCTTCCGGCGGACGACGGCCCGGGTCGACGGTCCAGTCCGGGTGCGACAGATAACGTGCGCGATCCGGCGTCAGCTTCGCCTTGTCGCGACGGACCAGCCGGTCACCGCGTGCTGCGAGAGTAAGCATCGCAGCAGGTGCGGCGACGGTGCCGACGGCCTTGCCCACGGCATTGGCAATGGCATTGGCAAACGCCTTGTGTGTCCAGCCATTTTCGGTGCCGTCATCGGCCTCCCATATGGCTCGGCCCGGCCCGGTCAGCGCAGTCGCCAGCAGCAGCTGGGCCATGTCATCGACATGGATGATCGACACCCGGCCCCTGGGCGGCAGCAGCATCAGGCGGCGCTTGGCCATGCGGAACATGTCGAGCATCTCGGTATCGCCCGGGCCATAAATGCCGGGCGGGCGGATCACTGACCAGGGCAAGCCGGAGGCGACCACAAGATTTTCGGCTTCCGCCTTGGACCAGCCATAAATGGAGAGGTCGGGTTCGCGCGCAGCAAGTGAGGAAATATGGATGAAATGAGCGGTTCCGGCTTTCTCCGCCGCGGCCAGTATATTTGCGGTACCGGTGATATTGCCCGCGGCAAATCCGGTGCGGTCGGGTGCGTTGACCACCCCGGCAATATGCAGCACGCAATCGGCGCCCTGGACCAGTGTGTCGAGCGGTTGCGTCTGATCGAGCGCGCCGGCAATCCAGGCGACGCCCGGCTTGTCAGGCTGCGGCCTGCGCGTGAGTGCGCGTACCGTAAAGCCCTGCGCCAGCGCTGCCAGCAAAGTGCGCTTGCCGAGAAAACCGGTCGCGCCGGTCATGGCGATGGTCAGGCGCTCATTATTTTTGGCGCTCATAGCAGCACCATATGGTCGCGGTGCACCACCGCGCTGCGCGGCGTGGTCCCGAGAATTGCCTGATGTTCCTCGCTGCGTCGCCCCATAAGATAGCGTGCAATATCGGCATCATATTCGCTCAGCCCCTGAGCAATCGCGCTGCCGTCACTGGCGATGATCCGTACCAGATCGCCGCGCAGGAAATCGCCATGAAGGGCTGTCATCCCTGCGGCGAGGAGGCTGGCCCCTTGCTGCAAGGCGCGCACCGCGCCGTCATCGATGGTGATACTGCCCGCTGCCTTTTGCCGCGCCGCGAGCCAGCTCTTGCGGGCCGACGGACTGGGGCTGGCGGCAAAGATGGTGCCGGTCCCGATAGTGGCGAAATGGCGTAGCGGATGGTCGGGCCGTCCGGAAATGATTGCGGTGGCAATACCCGCCTCGGTCGCCAGCCCGGCTGCTGCCAGCTTCGAGGCCATGCCGCCGGTGCCCATCAATGAGCCATCGCCGTCATCGGCCAGGCGGGTGGTCCGGGTGTCGATGGTTTCGACATGGCGGATCAGCGTGGCTTCGGGATCATGTGCCGGATTGGCGGTGTACAGCCCGTCGACATCGCTCATCAGCAACAGACCGCCGGCGCGCGCTGCCTGGGCTAGGTTGGCGGCGAGCCGGTCATTATCGCCGAAGCGGATTTCCTCGGTGGCGACGCTGTCATTCTCGTTGATTACCGGAACCGTTCCGGTCTCGATCAACCGCTCCAGAGTGGCGGTGGCGTTGAGATAGCGGCTACGATCTTCCATATCGCCGAGCGTCAGCAATATCTGCGCCGCGATCAGGCCGCGTCCGGAAAGAATGTCCTGCCATAACCGTGACAATGCAATCTGCCCGACCGCCGCTGCCGCTTGTGCATCGGCCAATGTCGCCCGTCCGCCATGCCCGAGCCCGAGACGACGCGCGCCGAGCGCGATCGCGCCGGAACAGACGATGATGATCTTCTGGCCCGCAGCGACGCGCTCGGCAATGTCGGTACCAAGGCTCTGCATCCAGCTTTCGCGTAGCGTGCCATCGCTGTCGACCAGCAGCGACGAGCCAATCTTGATCACCAGACGCCGACAATGCTCGGGCGCGAAATTGCTGACACTCAAATCGGAGACCATGGCTTGTCATCGGTATCGCTGTCGACATTCTCGCCATCGCCCAATGCCACGGGCACGCCTTCGGGTTGTTCGGTCGCGGTGACACCGGGAAGATAATCGAGCAATGTATCGAGTAAGGTATCGACGCCTTTGCCCGAGGCGGCGGAAACGGGGATTACCTTTTTCACGCCTTCTTCGGCCAGCAGTCCGGCGATGAAGTTGGTCAGATCTTCATCCATCGCATCGGCCTTGTTGAGCGCCACGATCTGTGGTTTGTCGGAGAGCCCTGCGCCATATTCCTCAAGCTCATGCTGTACCGTGCGATAGGCCAGTGCCGGATCATCGCCGTCGCCGTCAATCAGGTGCAACAATACCCGGCAACGCTCAATATGGCCGAGAAAGCGGTCACCAATGCCCGCACCTTCCGCCGCGCCTTCGATCAGTCCGGGAATATCGGCCAGCACAAATTCGCGATCGCGGTGGCGCACCACACCGAGCTGCGGCCGCAAGGTGGTGAAGGCATAGGCACCGACCTTGGCCTTGGTGTTGGTGACTTGGTTGATGAAGGTCGACTTGCCCGCATTTGGCAGGCCCACAAGCCCGACATCGGCGAGCAGCTTCAACCGCAGCCAGATCCACATCTCCTCGCCGGGTTCGCCCGGCTGATGCTGGCGCGGGGCGCGGTTGGTCGCGCTTTTATAGCTCAGATTGCCGCGGCCGCCCTCGCCGCCATACAGCATGGTGATGCTCTGCCCGGCATGGGTCAGGTCGGCCAATACCGTTTCCCTGTCCTCGGACAGGATCTGGGTCCCGACGGGCACCGCAATCACCAGATCATCGGCGCCGGCTCCGGTGCGCTGCTTGCCCATGCCGCCCTGACCCCGGGCCGCCTTGAAATGCTGGCGGTAGCGAAAATCGATCAGCGTGTTGAGCCCGGTCACTGCCTCGAACACGATATCGCCACCCTTGCCGCCATTGCCGCCATCGGGGCCGCCATATTCGATATATTTCTCGCGCCGGAAGCTCACCGCTCCCGGTCCGCCCGCGCCGGATTTGAGATAGATTTTGGCCTGGTCGAGAAAATGCATGGCCCAGCCCTTATGCCACAGCCGGGGCAATTGCCAGAGCCGAGATGATAATCCGGCTTGCAGCGCTCCAAGCATTGTTATCGGAACTGGAGTGTAACGATTTCCGTTCTCGTGACGAATGCAAGGTTAAGCAAGCGGCCGCGACAGGCCGCAACACAGAAGGGAATTTCATCATGAACAAGGCATTCTCGACAATCGTAGTGGCGCTGGCTGTGGCCGGATTTTCCACCGCTGCCCAAGCCGATGAGGGCGCCGCTGCCAATGCGGTCCCGGCTGCTTCGGTTGCAGCGGTTTCCGCCGTTGATCGCGGTGAAGTGACAACCGTTACCGATGCTCCGGCGTTTGATCTCGGCGCTCTGCCGGGCAGCGTTGCCGTCAATGGTTTCAGCAATGGCCGCGAGTTCCGCATTGATGATCTGGATAGCAGCGACTTTCCCGGCGTTGGCATCAACGGTCTCAACCGCGTGCCGGATTATGACGGCGAAACACCGGCTTTTCGTGAAGGCACCGGCCTTGCGGCGTTGAGTGTCGGTCGACCTGAATTTGGTGAATTATCGACCGAGCTGGACGGAGCCAATCAGCGTGCATGGCATCAGCGTCGCTCGGCCTCTGTACGCTTTGCGCTGTAAGAAAAACCGCAAAATAACGGCTGAAAATATTTTTTCGAACTGGTTGTAACCGCGCCTGAATATTCTGCGAACAGCCCAGTGTAAGCAGTTTGCTGCTCTCCGCTCTCAACTCCTCCCTCACCCTCAGGGGAGCAGCAAATTACAAGAAACCCGGCGGCCTTCCCCCTTGTGGCCGTCGGGTTTTTTGTTGTGTGGAAAGCTGTTGAGGCTGTGCGGTTCAGCCTGGTGGCTGAACCTGCGGTGCAGCCGAATTGTCACTGGCTGGTGCCGGAGGGCCGAAAGGATTGTCCGGCAGCGGCTCACCGCGCGTGCCATCGAGCCCGTCAACGGCCTGCATCCGCGTCGGCGCGCCCTGGCCATATATCGCGTTCCATGCCGCCAGATCGGTTTCATATTGCTCATAAGCGACGAAGAAACGGTCGAAAATCGATTCGAGCTGCGGCAGGGCGTCAGCAGCGAAACGGGTCAGTTCGTTCGACGGCACTTCGAGCGAGCGGCGGCCGAGGAGAAATGCGCTCTCGCAGAATTCGTTCCTGACCGGAGGTAAGGAGAAGAAGTTATAGACCCGGGTGGTGTGGGTATCGCGGACACGGCGGTAATTATTGCCATGTTCGCGGCGATATTTGCGTTCGATTGCGGTGTTGGCGGTTTTCAATATGCCGCGATGGGTCTGGAGAAACCGGTTATATTCGTCGGCCATGGCGAAATACTGGCTGGCCTGACAGTTGAGCGCGGCAACATTATAGGCGGCACGGAAATGCCACAGCGTTTCCAGCTCGCCAAGACCGCGATTGGGTGTCAGCCTGAGGCCATCGGCACCGACAGCGGGGATTGCCATGGCCGCGGTGGCACCAAGTGGCGGGGTCGGCTGTGGCGGCGGGGTAAAGACCGGCGGTGGTGGCGGGGGGGCCTGGACCACCACTGGTGGCGGTGGCGGTGGCGGCGTTGCACATGCCGCAACGGCTGCGGTCAATGCCGCGATAATGACCAGCTTTGCTTTCCTCAGGCCCATGATATCCCTCATTATGTCTTGTTGCGGCCATTATGCGACCGTCATGGTTAACCGTTTATTGCCAGGATCGATGATAGGCAAGCGCCGCTGCCTATTGGCACTGTCCAGCGCACAAAAAAGCCCGGCAATCTGGGATTGCCGGGCCAATATGACTTTACGGATCTTTCGCTTATAAATGCCTATTCCTGACTGCTGAGCAGGAAAAGCAGGTTGCGGAACATGGCCATGAAGGCGATGTACAGCATCAGTGCACCCATGATCACCACCTTGTTCTGGCTCTCGGTGCCGGAAACATAGGCATAGACGCTTTTCAGCCGCTGCGTTTCATAAGCAGTCAGCCCGGCAAAAATGCCGATCGAGATGAAGCTCAGCACATAGTTCATGGTGGACGAGCCTGCGATCCAGTTGATCAGGCTGGCAACGATCAGGCCGATCAGGCCCATCAGCAGGAAGCTACCCCAGCCGGACAGGTCTTTCTTGGTGGTATAGCCCCACAGGCTAAGCCCGGCAAAGGCCGCCGCAGTAGAGAAGAATGCGAGCGCTATTGTCGTCCCCGGTATAAGGGCAAAGACCAGCGCCATGCTAAGTCCGGTAAGGGCGGCATAAAGCCAGAACATCACCTGCAGCGCTCCGGCGGAGAATTTCTCATAGCCGAAGCTCATGGCCAGGACGATGGCCAGGGGGGACAGCATGATTGCCCACATCAACAGGCCACCATTGAAAATCACAGGCACCAGTCCCGATCCTGCGACCACCATGGCGATGATGCCGGTGAACAATACACCGCTTGCCATATAGTTGTAGATTGACAGCATATAGCTGCGCAGTCCGGCATCGAATGCCTCGCTGCGGATATCGCCGGGTGCGCCGACATAGGGTGATCCGGACTGGCTCCCCCGGGTCAGGCGTGGATCAAAGCGATCGGCCATAATGGTTATACTCCTCAACGTCGGCACAATTGCCGATTTCCTACCAATATCGCGATTTTTGCGCGATTTTCAAGCGAAACACCATGAAATTGGCTCAGGGAGTTCTGCCTTTTATCGAAGTTTCATGCGCAATAGCGCATTAACCATGCTGGATGTAATCCCGCATTGCCGCAGCTTCCGCCTCTATCTTGTCGATACGGAACTTCACCAGATCGCCGATCGAGACGAAACCGACCAGCCGCTCATTATCGACCACCGGCAGATGGCGTATGCGCCGCCGGGTCATCAGCGACAGCGCCGCCAGTACACCGGTATCCGATGACACGGTGACCGCGGGTGTGGTCATCGCCTCTTTCACCTCGCTGTCGAGAATGGCGTCGCCCTGATCGGTAATGCGATAGACCAGGTCGCGTTCGGAAAATATACCCTCGACCTTGCCATCGCGCAGCACCGGGACCGCGCCGATGCGGTGCTTTGCCAGCAAGGCGACAACCTCGCGGACGGTATCACTGCAATCGCAGCTGACGATGTCATGATCTCCATGGTGCTCCAAAATGGCCGAAATGGTCATGGCTTTGTCCTCTCTTTCAAAGCTTCTCCCCTGCAAGGCCTGTGGTCATGCGTGCGATTGTTCCAGCATGGCGCGACGACTCGCGGTCTTTGCGTCGCCATGGTTTCATGAATAGCGGCTTTTGTAAAAGTACCGCCATTTTGGCGGTCGGGCCGGTCGGGCCATGGCATCACCGGCTGATCCGGGATTTGGTTGGCAGCGCCCGCTCCAGCGCCTATATCGGCACGGCATGATGCTGTGCGATGCGGCATCGCCCCCGTTCCGCAACAACCGGATAAACGCAGTGACCAAACGCTCCAATCTCGATGATCCCGAAGTCGCGGCCCATGCCTGGGCGCGTTATTGGCGGATCATGCGCTTCATGGCGCTGTTGACGCTGATATGCGTGGTCATCGCGCTGGCGATATTGTTCGCGCAATATGGTTTTGTCTCGATCCATCTCTACATCGCCGCATCGCTCGGCATTGGCGCGACGATGCTGGTCACCGCAGCGCTGATGGGGCTGGTGTTCCTGTCCAGCGGCACCGGCCATGACGAGGCGATTGACGAGCGGGTCGATGCCGGCTGGAATGACGAATAGGCCCGCTAAGGGCGGACAAATTCATCCGCGGTCTTCATCATACACACGATAGCGCAGGCTGACCTCGGCATTGGCGGGGATGGTGGTGCGCCAGACGGTCCTGCCATCACGCTCAAAGGTGCGTTCGCTGATCTTGCGATAGCTATATTCGGGATCGCGGTAGAATTCGCTCTCAAAGGTGATGGCGACCGGATTGGCGTTGGTGATGGTCAATATATGGCTGCTCCAGTTCTTGCCGCCCTTGCCGCCCCGTTCGATTATATAATCCACATTATCCGCTGCGCCGAGGGTCAGTTCGACCTCCTCGCCGACCGCCTTGTCGGTCATGCTATCTTCGCCGACCAGCTGGCGCAGCCCCAGGGCTTGCTGGAAGAACGCAAACTGCCCTGAGGGCAGCGGCTCGCCCAGCCCGTCTTCGCGCTCATTCTGCATGCGGAAAATGCGGTCAACATCGCCATAGACATAGTCTCTCTCGATGAAGAGCCGATAGACGATCTCGCCTTTGACGTCGGTTTTCTGGAGGAAAGCGACCTGCTTCTGGCTGTTGGCGGCAACGGTGGTCGGGAAGGGGATGCGGTAGAGCTTGAGATCGCCCAGATCTTCCTGCTCGGCACGACGGGCACCGGTGACAACAATATCCATTGCCGCTTCCGCCATCTCCATCTGCATCGGCGCGGAGCGGGGCATCATCATTGGAGGCGGAGGTGGCGGTGGCGGCGCAGGCAGTGCATAGGGCCGGTAGCGATAGCCTTCAAACGCGCCGGTGGTGCCTGCCGGCCAGCACTGATAGCGCACCGGGCGGCGGCCTTCGGCGAACAGCGTATTGGCATAATCGGTGTCGCGAAACACGGTGCCGGCAATGGCATTGGTATTGGCATCGACAAAGCTGGTGGCATCGCCCGAGGCCATGGTCATCCAGCCCAATATGTCGACGCTGTCGCCATCATCATCAAGCTCGGCGACATAATTGGCCTGCCAGTCGAAATTCTGCGTCAAATAGGTGAGCATGACGGTGTAGCGCCCGCCCGGCTGGTCACCAATGGCAACCGAGAGTGTCGGCTTGGCCGAGAGGTTTTCCGGTGCCCGGTCGAACAGCAGCGTCTGGTTGAGGCCGGTACAGGCGACCGCCTCGAAACCGGCGGCGGTCTGGATCATCAGCCGCTCGGCACCGGATCGGATGATCGCGCTTTCCTCGGTGACCGCACCGCTGGCCGGGTCGGTGCGGCGCAGGGTGACACGCTGGCCGGTAAAATGGTCGAGCAGACCGCGCTGGGTCAGCAGCCGGGCGTCCTGATTCTTCTCCTCGATACCAATGCCCTTGACCAGCGCGCTGGCGGGATCGATGCCGCTGGCGACGCCCTCAAAACGGATGGTCGCCGGGCCAGCGGGCAAGGTGATGCTGCGGGTCTCGCTGATCAGCGCAAAGCCCTCAAGATAATCGAGGTCCAAGGTTGCATCGGGGCCGCGATCATTATCACGATAGATCGACACCTCGACCGCATCTGGGCCGTCGGATGTGACCACCGTCTGCGCCGCAGCAAGAGCGGGCATAAGTAACAGGATCGTCATTGCGAGGAGCCGAAGGCGACGCGGCAATCCAGGGACACATGAGATGCTCTGGATTGCTTCGCTTCGCTCGCAATGACGGCTAGAGGTCATTGGTCTCATCAATACCGGGTATCGAAAGTGACGGTCAGCACCGTTTCGCCATTGGCGGGCACCGGCACCTGCCAGACGCGGGTGTCATTGTTGCGCTGCTTGCCGGGGATGCTTTCGCTCGGCACTCTGGTATCGGCATAATAGCCGCCCAGCCCGGTCTGGGCGAGATCGACGGTGACCGTGCGGTTGCTGGCATTGGTCACGGTATAGCGCATTTCGGTGCGGTAATATTGCCGCTGCCGCTCGATAGTGGCGGTCTCGCTGGTGCCGTCCGACCGGGTGATGCGATAGCGCGCGGTGCGTTCCCATTCATCCGAAGCGATACGCGAGCGGTTGACCACCACAGGTTGCACCTTGATGTCGAACGCCTCGCCGGTGACCAGCGCCAGCTCCGATCCGCCCGGCGTATGGCCGATGCCACTTTCGCCGACAAATTGCGCATTGCCGCGGGCATCACGCTGATAGACGCGCACCGTGCCGGCCGGCAGCGCATCGCCAAGCCCGCCTTCGCGGCTGGTCGAGAATTTCAGCACCGAGGATACGCTTTGCGCCTCGTCGCTGCTGCGCCGCCAGCCATTGGTGAACTGATAGCCGCGTGCCGCCGGTGCCCCGGCAACATCGAGGAAACTGACCTGTTTCTGTTGCGCATTGGCGATGGTGGTGCGCTTTTCCAGCGGATAGATATAGAAATCGCCGAGCCGCTCGCGATTGGCGGTTTCGGTGCCCGGGCGATTGCCGCGCGGCGATGACCGGCGGCCCCGGCTCTGCCGTACCTGGCCGACACTGCCGGCCACCAGCAGCGTGCGGGCATTGGTAAAGCTGGTACCGGTATTGTTGGTCAGCGTGATCCAGCCCTGGACATCGATGCTGTTGCTGGCTTCATCGAACAGCGCGACATAATCGGCATTCCAGCCCAGGCCCTGGGAGAGATAGCTCAGCGCCAATGGCCTTGTGCCGCCGCGTGCGGCATCGAGGGTGATCGAAAGCGTTGGCTTGGCCCGCAAATTGGGCGGGATGCGGTCAAAAATGACCCGCACCGGCAGGCCGTCGTCGCGCAGCACCTCGATACGGTTGCCGATTTGCAGCACCACGCCACCATTCACCGCCAATACCTTGGCGCGCTCGCGGGTCTCAGCACCGGTGGCCGGATTGGTGCGCAGCAGCGTCACCTGCTGCCCCACAGCCTTGGCCATCAGCGCGCCCGGGGACAGCAGGTCATAATCGAAATTCTGCTCGACAATGCTGAAGCCGTCGCCGTTGAGCGTTACCGTCTCGGGGCGAATCTGGGCCGAGACATCGGGGAAGGGGATACGGGTGACGCCGCGCGGCACATTGACCTGCCGTTCGTCACGGATCAGCGCCTGGCCGTTATTGTAAATGGTGACCGAAATATCGCCCTGGGCGCTGGCTTCGGTCGGGGCGGTTTGCGCCGCCAGCGGTATGGGACCGGAAAGTGCCATCAGCGCAGCGAATGCGGTGGTGGCAGTGGCGGTTTTGGCGATGCTGGAACGGCGCATATATGTCTCCCCTTGTTGCGCTATCATGCCGTAACGATGGCGACATGAACAAGAGGAAAATCATACTGTCAGAATCACCTGGCGCGCGGCGGTGCGGGCGAATTCACACCGCTAAAGACAGGCTTATTCGGCTGCTACGGCTTCTGCCGCATCATCATCGGATGCGGCCTTGCGGCGCCGCGGCGCGCGTTTCTTTGGTGCCGGCTTGGTGTCGTCATCCCCGGCGATGGAGGGTGGCAGCGCATCGAGGTTGAGACCGCTATCCTCATTGCCGGAATCGGCCTCGGCAGCCTGTTTCGGTTTGCGCGAACGGGCCGGGCGGCGGCGTGGTTTGGAATCGTCGGATTCGTCACCGGCATCATTGTCCTGAGCCTGCTGGTCCGGTGCCCGGTTGTCGGCGCTCTGTTCCTGCCGCTCCTGACGCTCTTCCTCACGCTTTGCGCGTGCTTCTTCCTGCCGCGCCTTATTGTCGGCGAGGACGCGGAAATAGTGATCGGCGAACTGCATATAATATTCATAATTGACCCGGTCGCCGGCCATCTGGGCATCATGCGCCTGCTTCTTGTATTTTTCCATCAGCTGGTTGGCATTGCCGCGTGCCCGGCTGTCGATACGGTTGCCGCTGTCGACACCACGATTGCCGCCGCTATTGCGGTTGTTGTTGCGACCGCGACGGCGGTTCTGTCCCCGGTTATTGTGATTCAATGTTCGCCAATCCTGTTTTGCGTGTTGTTGGGCGATGTCCGTCCAGCGGATCTTCAGGAGCCATTATCGGGTCATGCATGACCGCCGCAGCACCAAGCAATGGCCCGTAGCGCCAAAATGCGTTGTGTCCGACAGGCTGTTGTGCCGACTACATGTCATGCAGATACGTCAATGGGTCCAGAAAACATCCTTCATTGTCGGGACCAGCCAAGACAGGAACCACATGGCTATCGCTGTCTTGCTGAAACAAGGCCTAACGGGCGATGACGGGCTTGCCAAGCGAAAAATGCATCATAGGCTGCTGCTATCATTGTGTGCGACAAGCAGAAGAGCGCGGGGATGTCCGGCAAGATCATGACGCAGATGCGATATAAAACCACTTTCTCGGGCAATTTTGCCGACGGCTTCTGACTGCGTCGCGCCGATCTCGAAAATCGCGATGCCACAATCTGTTAGCAGCCTGTGCAGCTCCGGGATCAGCCGTCGATAGTCATCCAGCCCGTCGCTACCGGCAAACAGCGCCTGATGCGGCTCATAATCGCGCACCTGCGGTGCCAGCTGTGCATGCTCCTCGACATAGGGCGGGTTGCACAGGATCAGGTCGAAATGCCGGTCGAGTGTGCTCCAGGCATCAGCACCGGTCCAGTCGAATCGTCGAAATTGCGCGCGATCGGCCAGTTGCAGGCGTGCCGCATTGTCCTTGGCGATGCCGAGCGCTGCAGCCGACCGGTCGAGACCCAGCCCCTGCGCTTGTGGCCATTCGGACAGTGCGGCGAGCAGCAGCGCACCCGACCCGGTGCCGAGATCGAGGATATGCCTGGGCGCCTTTCCGCGGAAATGCGCAGTGGCTGCAGCGATGAGCGTTTCGCTGTCATTGCGCGGGATCAGCACATCAGGAGTAACTTGCAGCGGCAGGCTCCAGAACTCGGCTTCGCCGGTAATATAGGCCACCGGCTCATGCGCCAGCCGTCGTAACAGCAGGGCACCGAAAATATGCGGTGTAGCCTGCTGCATATGGTTGAGCAGCAAGGTGCCGCGATCCACGTCGAGCGCGTGTGCCATCAGCAGTTCGGCATCGAGGCGCGGGGTTTCGCTCACCGTCTCGAGCTGTGCAGCGGCATCGCGCAACATATCGGCGATACTCGGCATTATTCCGCCGCGAGATTGGCGAGGCGTTCGGCCTGGTCCTCGGCGATCAGTGCATCGGTCAGCTCGTTCAGCCCCGGCCCCTCGAGGATTTCGGTGAGCCGGTGCAGCGTCAGGTTGATCCGGTGATCGGTGACGCGGCCCTGCGGGAAATTATAGGTGCGGATGCGCTCGGAACGGTCGCCCGAGCCGACCATCGATTTGCGCGCTCCGGCCTCTTCCTCGGCGATACGCGCACGCTCCTGCTCATAGAGTCGGGCGCGCAGGATTTTCATCGCCTTGGCCTTGTTCTTGTGCTGCGATTTTTCGTCTTGCTGGCTGACCACCAGGCCGGTGGGGATATGGGTAATGCGCACCGCGCTGTCGGTGGTGTTGACGTGCTGACCGCCCGCGCCCGAGGCGCGGAACACATCGATGCGCAGGTCATTGTCATTGATCGCAACATCGACATCCTCGGGCTCGGGCAGCACCGCCACGGTGGCGGCCGAGGTATGGATGCGGCCGCCGCTCTCGGTCACCGGCACCCGCTGCACCCGGTGCACGCCGCTCTCGAATTTCAGCTTGGCGAACACCCCGGTGCCGGTGACATTGGCGACGACTTCCTTGTATCCGCCCTGATCGGCGGCATTGGCGCTGATCATCTCGACCCGCCAGCCCTGATCGGCGGCGAAACGCTCATACATGCGGTAAAGGTCGCCGGCGAACAACGCCGCCTCGTCGCCACCGGTGCCGGCGCGGATTTCGAGCATTGCCGGGCGGTCATCGGCGTTGTCGCGCGGCAGGAGTTTGAGCGCCAGCAGCCGCTCAGCCGAAGGCAGGCGCTCGCCAATATCCGCCTTCTCCTCTTCGGCCATCGTCTTGATTTCCGGATCCTGCCCGGCTTCGCTGATCAGCCCGTCAAGCACCTCCAGTTCGGCACGCAGCCGCCGCACTTCTGCCGCTGCCTTGGCGACCGGCTCGACCTCGGCATATTCTTTCGACACCGCGACAAAAGCATCGCCCTCAAGCGTGCCCGAAGCCATTTTGGCCTCCAGCTCGGCAAAACGCGCCTCGATCTGGGCAATGCGCTCGGCGGAGATATGCGGGGTGGTGGATGTCATGGAAAGAGTTTCAAACTTTCGTCATTCCCGCGGAGGCGGGACTGACGAATTGTTTTAGAATGACAAATCATAGCGGCCACAGATCGGCGTCCCAGCCTTGTGCCGTTTGTTCCAATACGGCCTTCTGCACTTTGCCTTCCATTGCTTGATAGATTGGAGATTTTTCTGCATCAGAAACCATCACCTCTCCATACTCTTTAGGTCTAAGCCTAATACGTCCTATCATCCCATCTTCGAGTAAGTGATCGGTAATAACTGCAGCATACTTCGGGTTTAATTTTAGCGCTTTATCATAGCGCTTCCGTGCGGAGCCGGAGAAAACAGATTCGGCTACATACCCAGCATCGCGATAAGACTTCAGAACGCATTGTGCGAACTCTAACGAAGTTTTCGACTTACCATCCCAAATAACGGCGATATCAAGGCGCGGTGGCGTTACGCCCTCCACCAGCATAGCCAGCCGCTCAATCCCAGCCGCCCAGCCGACAGCCGGCGTATGCGGGCCGCCGAGATTTTCGATCAGCCCGTCATAGCGCCCGCCGCCGAGCACCGTGCCCTGTGCGCCGAGCCGGTCGGTGACGAATTCAAAGGCAGTGTGACGATAATAGTCGAGACCGCGCACCAGCCGGCTGTTGCGGGTCCAGGCGACACCGGCGGCATCGAGTCCGGCGGTAACGCTGGCGAAAAACTGCCCCGCCTCATCGCTCATAAACCGGTCGATATCGGGGGCGGCATCGGCAATCGGCCGGTCGCGTGGGTCCTTGCTGTCGAGGATGCGCAGCGGATTGCGCTCGAGCCGGTCCTGCGAGTCTTCGGACAGATCGCCGCGATGCGCGGTAAAATGCGCCACCAGCGCGTCGCGCCAGGCATTGCGCGTCGCCGCATCGCCCAGCGTATTGAGCTGCAGCGTCACGCCCTCGGTGATGCCCAGCTCTTTGAGCAGCTGATCGGCCATCACCAGCAGCTCGACATCGGCCTGCGGCTCCGCAGCGCCGATAATTTCGGCATCGATCTGGTGAAACTGGCGATAGCGGCCCTTTTGCGGTCGCTCATAGCGGAAGAGCGGCCCGTGCGTCGCCAGCTTGAGCGGCGCATGCTGCTGCCAGCCATTGGTGAGATAGGCCCGGGCAATGCCGGCGGTGAATTCGGGGCGCAGGGTGATCGAGTCGCCGCCGCGATCATCGAACGTATACATTTCCTTGGAAACCACATCGGTGCTCTCGCCAAGCGAGCGGGCGAACACCCCGGTGGCCTCGATCACCGGCAGTTCGGCGCGGCGGAAATTGTACAGGCGGCGCACCCGCTCAAAGGTCTCGACGACATGGCCGAACCGCTCCTGCTCGTCGCCGAAAATATCCTGGGTACCCCGGACCGCGCCGGGGATATCATGCTTTGCCATCGTCTTCCATGTCCAAATTTCTGCGCGCTCTAGCGTGTTTTTTGCAAATTCCAAAGGCTCGCTTTATGGGTTTTTTGCACCCGGTATATCCGCCTTGCCACCATTTTGCCCTGCTTCATCGAAAGTTTCCCCGATGTCCCTTGCCCGTTCTGCGCTGTCCTTTGCCGTTCTCGCCCTGTCAGCTGTATCATTCTGGGGCGCAGGCATTGCACAAACGCAGCAAGGCAACAGCAAGCCGGTCGAAGAGCCCTATATAGACCGCGTGCCGCTGGCCGAGGACCGTCCTTTTCCCGGCACGATCCAGCTGAAAATCGACGCCACCGATACCGAGCGGGGGATTTTTCAGGTCGAGCAGACCATCCCGGTGCCGCAACCGGGCACCTTTACCCTGCTCTATCCCGAATGGCTGCCGGGTAATCATGCGCCGCGCGGCGAGATTGAGAAGCTGGTCGGACTCAGCTTTTCTGCGGGCGATATTCCGCTGGCATGGGAGCGTGACCCGACTGATATTCACGCCTTTCATGTTACCGTGCCTGAGGGGGCGGCGGCGATTGTCGCGCAGTTCCAGTTCACATCGGCGACAAAACCGTCCCAGGGGCGGGTGGTTGTCACCCCCAGCATGATGAACCTGCGCTGGCATGCCATGTCGCTTTATCCGGCCGGCTATTATGTTCGCAATATTCCGGTGCGGGCGACGGTGACCTGGCCCAAAGGCTGGAAGGCCGGCACCGCGCTGCGCCCGACCGAGACCCGCGGCGACACCGTTACCTATGGCAGTGTGGATTATGACACGCTGGTCGACAGCCCGGTCTTTGCCGGCCGATATTTCAAACGCTGGCGGCTGTCGGACCGGGTGTGGCTCAATGTCGTTGCCGACGAGGCGGAGTTTCTCGAGGCCAGTGCCGAGCAGATTGCGGCGCATCGCAAGCTTGTCGCCGAAGCGGTCAGCCTGTTCGGCAGCCAGCAATATGATGAATATGACTTCCTGCTGGCGCTGACAAAGGAGATGGGCCGGATCGGCATCGAGCATCACCGATCGAGCGAGAATGGGGTCAACCCCGAATATTTCACCGAATGGGACAACGGGCCGGGGCGTCGCGGCCTGCTGCCGCATGAAATGACGCATAGCTGGAACGGCAAATATCGTCGTCCCGCCGGCATCTGGACCCCGGACTATCGCACCGTGAAACGCGACAATCTGCTCTGGATCTATGAGGGACAGACCCAGCTATGGGGCTATGTGCTTGCCGCACGCTCTGGCCTGATCTCGAAACAGGATACGCTGGCGGCGCTGGCATCGGTGGCGGCGTCGCTCGATCTGCGCAGGGGGCGCCAGTGGCGACCGCTGGCAGACACCACCCATGATCCGGTGATTGCGGCGCGCAAACCCAAGCCATGGACCAGCTGGCAGCGCTCCGAGGATTATTATAATGAGGGGATGATGATCTGGCTCGAAGCCGACCAGATTATCCGCCGTGACAGCGGCGGCACCAAATCGCTGGAAGACTTTGCCAAAGCGTTTTTTGGCGGCCGTGATGGCGATTGGGGTGTCGTCACCTATGACTATAGCGATGTCATCGACACGCTCAATCAGGTGCATTCCCATGACTGGGAGGGGTTGTTTCGCCAACGGGTATTCTCGACCACCAGTGAGTCCCCGAAAAATGGCCTGACCCTGGGCGGTTACCGGCTGGTCTATAGCGACAGCCAGAGCGACTATCTGCGCGCCAATGAGAGGCGCGGCAGATTTTCCGATCACAGCTACAGCCTTGGCTTTTCGGTCGGCGCCGGCGGAGATATCAATTCGGTGATATGGGATTCGCCGGCCTTTCGTGCTGGCCTGACCAATGGTCACAGGATCGTCGCGGTCAATGATGCCGATTTCTCGTTCGAGGCGCTGAAAATCGCGATCAGGGGCACCCAGGGACGCAACAGCAGCCCGGTCCGGCTGCTGGTTAAAAAGGGCGAGCGATACAAGACAGTAAGATTGGACTATCGCGGTGGCCTGCGCTATCCGCGCCTCGTCAAAACCGGAGACGGCGCGGGTGGCCTTGACATGTTGCTTGCACCGCAGACCGGCGACATCGCCGAAAGTGAAGGCTAGAGCAGATTTCCGGCGCCGCTTTACATGGCCTGCGCCTCATGAGGAAAGACGAACAGACATGCGCATCAGCGAAATTCCCGTGGGCAAGAACCCGCCCAATAACGTCAATGTGATCATCGAAGTGCCCACCGGGGGCGAACCGGTGAAATATGAGTTCGACAAGGCTTCGGGTGCGATCTTTGTCGACCGCATCCTGCATACGCCGATGCGTTACCCCGCCAATTATGGCTTTGTGCCGCATACGCTCTCGCCCGATGGTGATCCGCTCGACGCGCTGGTGGTCGCACGCTCGCCCTTCATGCCCGGTGCGGTGGTGCGCGCTCGGCCGATTGCGGTGCTCAACCTGGAAGATGAGCATGGTGGCGACGAGAAGCTGGTCTGCGTCCCCGACACCGCGACCTTCCCTTATTATACCAATGTCCGCGAGCGCGAGGACCTGCCCGAAATTGTGTGCCAGCAGATCGAACATTTCTTTACCCATTACAAGGACCTGGAAGCCGAGAAATGGGTGCGTGTCGGCAAATGGGGCGGTGCTGAAGAAGCGCGGCAGATCGTGCTGGAAGCGATGGACCGGGCCAAGGAAAAAGGCGAAGCCTGATGCTTGTTAGCGCCGGTTAACCGGCTCCGGCCGGCTTTGCCGGGCCGCGAAGGTCGGGCAATTGGTTTGCCTCGGACTCGATGATGGTTTCATCGTCACCGGCTTCAGCCGGATCACCGGCATAGCAGATTCGGTTGCGCCCCAGATTCTTGGCGCGATAGAGCGCCCGGTCGGCGGCGCGATAATGGCGGTCGAAATCGGGCGCGTCGCTGCCCGGGTCGATTTCGGCAACGCCGATGCTGACCGAGAGCGCGCCGACCGGGTGACGCGCATCGCCGAAGCGGGTCTGGGCGATGCTGTCCTTGATGCGTTCGGCAAATTGATGCACGCCGTCGCTGTTGCTGCACCTTGCAAGAATGGCGAATTCCTCGCCACCGAAACGGGCCAGCACATCATCCTTGCGACAGCACAGGCGCAGCATATCGGCCAGCTGCATCAGCGTGACATCGCCGGCTTCATGGCCGAAACGGTCATTGATCTGCTTGAAATGGTCGATATCGACAAGGATCAGCGCGGTGGTGCGTGATGGCGCGCGATGATTGCTCTCCAGCGCGCGGAAATGCTCCATGAAGCCACGCCGGTTCATGATCCGGGTCAGTGGGTCGGTGCGCGCCAGCAGTGCCTCGTTCGCGCCGACCTCGAGTGCCAGATCATGACGCTGACGCAGCTGCCACGCCTTGATGCCGACAATGGCGCTGGTCACCAGCACTTCAAGCAGCACCGCAAGATGAAAGCCGGCATCGAATATCGGTGCATCGTCGAGCCAGCCCAGCGCGCGACCAAGCCGCAATATGGCGATGACCAGAAAACCCGACAGGCCGAGGATGAGAAGCATGGCCATGCGATCACCGCGCATTGCCGCGATGACGAGACTGATCAGTACGGTGAGCACCATCAGGCTGTAAAAGCCGTGGAATATCTGCGGCCCGATCAGCGGCCAGCCCGGAGCGATCAGAATCACCAGCAGCGTCGCTACCATGCTGGCCATGCCGATGGCCGGCAATGCGGTGCGGGCGCGGGGGCCGAGCTTTATCGGATCGCACAGCGAGCGCACCAGCATGCAGATAGCAAAGCCGAATATCGGCAGCAGCAGATGCACTGCGACCGACCGGTCGATCATGGTGGCACCGGGGACCAGATCGAAAATCAGACCGGTCCAGAAGATCTGGCTGGCCAGAATCGAAACCAGCATCAGGCTGTGAAACAGCACGAAGCGCTGG
The DNA here is from genome assembly GCA_039818985.1 of Pseudomonadota bacterium. NCBI lineage: Bacteria > Pseudomonadati > Pseudomonadota > Pseudomonadota bacterium. The sequence goes on from JBCBSU010000001.1 coordinate 48,600, forward strand.
CGCAGGGTAGCGAAGAACACGATATTGAGCAGCAGCGGCCCGAAGATCAGCCCGGCAAACAGCGCGCTCAGCACCTGCTGGCGCTGGCCTGCTGCGATGTCCTGATCGGCTTCCCATATTTCGAGATCGGAGAGATTGGTAGGATCCCAGGGCCGATCGACGCTGACCAGCAACAGGTCCGGACGCTCTCCGTCCGGGCCGAGTAATGGCGCCGCCACCGCCCAGGGCGCGCGCCAATTGGCGGTCATGCTGGCCTGGTCATGACGGGTGGAAACCCAGCGACCATCGGAGAGCCTGCGATGAATGACAATGTCGCCATGGCGCGCGGTGCGATAACGCAGCACCGGATTGCGAAACCCTGCCTGCGCTTCGCTGATATCGGCGAGCAGCCAGAAATGATCGGTGGCCTTTTGCAGCTTGTTCGAAGAGCAGTCAAAGCTGTCGCGCATCGCGGCTACCGTCTCGGGCATGGCATCGCCATCTCCGGCCAGGGTGCACATGCTGGCGGAAAGGCGGACAGGATTGGCGGCCTCCTGCACGAGCTGTGCCGCGCCGCGAGACGGAAGCGACAGCAACAATATGCAGATAAATGCTACGACAATGGCCCAGATGGCATGGCCTTTGCCGCGATCTTTCTCGCCTCTATTGTTCGCGCTCGCAAATATCACCGAATATCCGTCCGTCCGGGATGGTTAGTGCCGGTTCAGTTGCTCTTGGCGTGCCGGTCTATTTGCCCTTGGCATAAAGCCGCAGAAACTCGGCGGCAATAGCGCTATTCTCTACCTGCGTGCGGTTCAACGGGTTTCCCCACCATATGGCTTCGGTGTTGGCAAGAACGATCAGGGTCAGCGATCGGTCCGGAACCTTTAGATAAAGCGCGGAATATTTTTCCGGCTCCCATCCGCTGTGCCACACCAGCCGCATGCCTTGCCAGTTCTGGACATGCCAGCCCCAGCGATAATCCCCATCGGGTCCGACCGGTTTTTTGAAAATTTCCTCGCTATAGGGTTGCGGAATCAGTCCACCGTCCACAGCCCGGTCGAATCGCGCCAGCTGCTCGACACTGGTATAAATGCCCGCGGCGGCGCGAAAGTCATCGTCTGGCAGGCTGGCCTTGACCAATCGCCCCTGCTCAAGGCGGAATGGTTCGGCAAGCCGTTGCAAAGCCTGCCCGCTTTCCGGGTCTCGCCGGCCCAGTGCGGTATGTTCCATGCCTGCCGGCAGCACGGCCTGTTGCCGCACCATGTCGCGAAACGATGCCAGACCAGCCGATTCCAGGGCGCGGTCGATGCGGGCATAGATGATCGGATTATAGACATAACGTTCTCCGGTGCCGTTGACGCGCATATTGAGCGCGTCACGCACGGTCAGCTCTCTGTCGCATGCCACTGGCGCGATGGTGCTGCCATCGGCTGTAGTGGCGCCGCCGCCAAAGGGTATTTCACTGCTTCCCAGCCAGGCGCACAGGCCATCGAAACCGGGATGTGCTTTCAATGGCGTATCGAGTGACAGCAACCCGGCATCCGCACCGCGCAGCATTGCCGCAGCGGTTATCGGCTTGGTGACCGATGCGATGCCGAATACCGTCTGTTCTGTGGTGGGCAGCTCGCCTTCATCGTCGAAATAGCCCAGCATGGCTGACGCGACGGGTCGGCCTTTATGCAGCACCATCGCGGCCAGCGCCGGTGCCGATCGTTGTTCGGCAAAGTCTCGCAGGAACTGTTCAAATTGCCTGGCCTCTTCCGTATCAGCAACCTCGTCATCCGGCTGTGCCATGGAAGGGCTGGGCAGCATCGCCGCCAACGCCAATATGCAGCTTCGGAACATTGCGCATTTCGCCATGGAGACTCCTCACTTTAGCTCTGCAACATCAATCTCTTGCTGCTGTCGTCTACACTTGTCAACGGTTGGCTGTGAGCGTCCGGACCGGGCCTGCCCTTCCTTCCGCAAGATGATGCCGCTGCAACAACAGCGATCCTTTTCTCCATTGCCCTCTGGCAATCGCCTGCTGTCTATGCTTTAGGGACTGCGCAATTTCCCTGAGTCCGCTTTCTCCGGCTGGATGGCCCGCCGGATGGGCGTCGGCAAACAGCATGTAGAAAGGCTGCTCTTCCCCCATGAATATTCATGAATATCAGGCCAAGCAACTCCTGGCGAAACACGGTATCGGCATCCCAACTGGCCATGCGGCCCTGACGGTTGAAGAAGCTGTTGCCGCCGCCGAGAAACTGCCCGGACCGCTCTATGTGGTGAAGGCGCAGATCCATGCCGGTGGTCGCGGCAAGGGCAAGTTCAAGGAGCTCGGTCCCGATGCCAAGGGCGGCGTGCGGCTGGCCAAGTCGGTTGACGAAGTGCGCGAAGCGGCGACCGAAATGCTGGGCAATACGCTGGTGACGATCCAGACCGGCGAGGCCGGCAAGCAGGTCAACCGTCTCTACGTCACCGATGGCGTCGATATTGCCTCGGAATATTATCTCTCGATGCTGGTTGATCGCGCCACCGGCCGTGTGGCCATGGTGGTCTCTACCGAAGGCGGTATGGACATCGAGGCGGTCGCGCATGATACGCCCGAAAAAATCACCACTATCGTTATCGATCCTGCCCAGGGCTTTATGCCGCATCATGGCCGTTCGCTGGCCTTTGCGCTCAAGCTGAAGGGTGATCTCAACAAGGCGGCACAGAAGCTCGGCAAACAGCTTTACCACGCCTTCATGGAAATGGACTGCGAGATGCTGGAGATCAATCCGCTGGTGGAAACCGTGGACGGTCAACTCCTCGTGCTCGACACCAAGATGAGCTTCGACGGCAATGCGCTGTTCCGCCACAAGGACATTGCCGCGCTGCGCGACGAAACCGAGGAAGACCCGGCCGAGGTTGAAGCGAGCGAATATGACCTCGCCTATATCAAGCTCGACGGCAATATTGGCTGCATGGTCAATGGCGCGGGTCTGGCGATGGCGACGATGGACATCATCAAGCTGAATGGCGCTTTCCCGGCGAACTTCCTCGATGTGGGCGGCGGCGCTACCACCGAGAAGGTGACCGCGGCGTTCAAGATCATCCTCGCCGATGATGCGGTCGAGGGCATTCTCGTCAACATCTTTGGCGGCATTATGCGCTGCGACACCATTGCCGAGGGCATTGTCGCTGCGGCGAAGGAAGTGGAACTCGACGTGCCGCTGGTGGTGCGTCTGGAAGGCACCAATGTCGACAAGGGCAAGGCCATTCTCGACAATAGCGGTCTGCCGATCGTCAGCGCCAATGATCTGGGCGATGCGGCGCAGAAGATTGTCGCGCAGGTGAAAGAAGCGGCCTGAGCCGATAGTCAGAACGAAGAAGCGGCGCTTGACGTTAACGTGAACGGAAACTAAAAGGCAGCTATTCAGTTTCCGTTCGCCCTGAGCTTGTCGGAGTCGAAGACGGCGCTAGCGCCAACGGCCGTTCTTTCTTTGAAGTAAGGGCAAGGCTTCGACAGGCTCAGCCCGAACGGTAAAGAAACAAAGCAGTAGGAAGGATAATCACATGAAAATCCTCGTGCCCGTAAAACGGGTGATCGATTACAACGTCAAGCCGCGGGTCAAGGCCGATGGCTCGGGCGTTGACCTCGCCAATGTCAAAATGTCGATGAACCCGTTCGACGAAATTGCGGTCGAAGAAGCCATTCGCCTCAAGGAAGCGGGCAAAGCCGAAGAAGTCGTCGCGGTTTCCATCGGCCCGGCCAAGGCGCAGGAAACCATCCGCACCGCGCTCGCCATGGGCGCCGACCGCGGCATATTGATCGAGACCGATGACGAAGTCGAACCGCTGGGTGTGGCCAAGCTGCTCGCCAAGGTGGTCGAGGAAGAATCGCCGCAGATCATCATGATGGGCAAACAGGCCATTGATGACGACAGCAACCAGACCGGACAGATGCTCGCGGCGCTGGCAGGCACCAGCCAGGCGACTTTTGCCAACACTATCGAGGTTGACGGCGACGCCGCCGTGGTCAAGCGCGAGATTGATGGTGGCCTGCAGACAGTCAAGGTGACGCTGCCGGCGGTGATCACCGCCGATCTGCGTCTCAATGAGCCGCGTTATCCCACCCTGCCGAACATCATGAAGGCCAAGAAAAAGCCGATCGATAACAAGGCTCCCGGTGATTATGGCGTCGATGTCGCGCCACGCCTGAAAACACTGAACGTCAGCGAACCGCCGGTGCGTCAGGCCGGTATCAAGGTGGAAGATGTCGACCAGCTGGTCGGTAAACTCAAAGAATTGGGAGTGGCCTGATGAAGACCCTCGTCCTCGTAGAACATGACAATGCAAGTCTGAAAGACGCTACCCTGTCGGTGGTCACTGCTGCGTCGCAACTGGGTGAAGTCCATGCGCTGGTTGCCGGGTCCGGCTGTGGGGCCGTGGCCGAAGCGGCAGCGAAAATCGCCGGTGTCACCACCGTCCATATCGCCGACGATCCGGCCTATGAGCATGCGCTGGCGGAAAATCTGGCACCGCTGATCGCCGATCTGATGGGCAGCCATGACGCGTTCCTGGCCCCTGCTACCACCACCGGCAAGAATGTCGCGCCGCGCGTCGCAGCCTTGCTCGACGTGATGCAGATTTCCGACATTCTCTCGGTCGAAGGCGACAAGACCTTTACCCGTCCGATCTATGCCGGTAACGCCATCGCGACCGTCGAAAGCAGTGACGAAAAACTGGTGATCACCGTACGCGGCACCGCCTTTGACAAGGCTGCAACCGAAGGCGGCAGTGGCACAGTTGAAGCCGTTTCCGGTTCGGGCGATGCTGGCCTGTCCAGCTTTGTCAGCGAGGAAATCGCCGAGAGCGAGCGTCCGGAACTGACCAGTGCCAAGATCATCGTTTCCGGCGGTCGTGCCCTGGGCTCGAGCGAAAAGTTCGAGGAAGTCATCACCCCGCTGGCCGACAAGCTCGGCGCTGGCATCGGTGCCTCGCGCGCCGCTGTCGATGCGGGCTATGTGCCGAACGACTATCAGGTCGGCCAGACCGGCAAGATCGTCGCCCCGGAAGTCTATATCGCCATCGGCATTTCCGGTGCGATCCAGCATCTGGCGGGCATGAAGGACTCCAAAACGATTATCGCGATCAACAAGGACGAAGACGCTCCGATCTTCCAGATCGCCGATATCGGCCTGGTCGCTGACCTGTTCGATGTGGTGCCCGAGCTGACCGGCAAGGTCTGAACAAACTAATGTTACCCTACTCGTCATGCTGAACTCGGTTCACCTGCGGTGACTGCGTGCCAGCATCTCACGAGAAAAGTGGAACGTAGCAATACAGATCCTGAAACAAGTTCAGGATGACGAAATTATGAGCCCCGGCGTGTCAGCGTCGGGGTTCTCTTTTTGGGCGTCATCAATATGTCATTCTCAATGCCTAAATGTCTTATCTTTGTATCTGACGGACAGTGAATCCTATGGCGACCGCAGCAAATGCTCCCAAGGCCAAGACCGATACGCGCAGCCTGTTGGCCGAGGCGTTGCTCGATGGCTGTGATGAAGCGGAAATGTTTCAGCGGCTTCTGGCTGTGGGAATGAGCGAATCCAAGGCGCGCTATGAGCTGTCGCGCGCGCCGAAAGACCCGCTTTTTGTCGCGGCGAGAAGGCTGCGCGCCCGATTGGGCAAGCGTGACTGGACCCTGGGCATTTACAGCAAACTCGCCGCGATGGATGAGCGTCAGACGTCTATCCCGACCGTTGATGTGATTGACCCGGAGCAATTTTTTCGCGAATTCTATTTTGCCAACCGGCCGGTCAAGCTGACCGGCCTGATTGACCACTGGCCTGCGCTGGAGCGATGGACGCTCGATTATCTCGAGGCAAAGGTCGGCGATGCGATTGTCGAGCTGCAGGCCGAGCGGCAATCGGACGATGATTATGAAATCGTTAAAGACCGCCATAAGCGCCATATCCGCATGGCCGATCTGGTCCGTGCCCTGCGTGCCGATGAAACCAGCAATGATTTCTATATCACCGCCTATAATGACACCACCAACAAACAGGCATTGGCGGCCTTATGGGATGATCTGGGCGCGCTGACGCTGCTGGACGCGGATGGCGTCGCCAACGGCTTTTTCTGGATGGGGCCAAAGGGTACGATCACGCCGTTTCATCATGACCTGACCAATAACCTGCTGCTGCAGATTGCCGGGCGCAAACATATCCGCATGGTTGCCGCACATCATGTCGCGCAGATGCGCAATCATGAACATTGTTTCAGCCAATGGACCGCCGAGGATTTTGATCGGGCAGAGGCGGAAGGCCGCGCTATGCCTCCGATGCTGGAATGCGAAATCGGCCCAGGCGAGGCGATCTTCCTGCCCGTGGGTTGGTGGCACCATGTCACCGGCTTGGACCGGACCATCAGCATGTCCTTTACCGGCTTTGCCAGAGGCAATGATTTCTACAGTGACTATATCACAGACCCGGCATTTTGAGCCCTGATGCCGGTCCCGGGTCTGCTGCTGTCTTCTTCCTGTCATATAAATTCTTCTTTATGTGCGATTTTTTTGTTGCGCTTCGAAAGCAGCGCGCATAGACGGCGCGTCCCCTGGTCATCCGGCGGGGCAGACGTCAACGGTACAGGGTCTCTGCAGGGCCCACCCGCGCAAGGTTCTCATCGGGCCATTGTGTACGGACGCTGCGCTGTCAGATCGGTTGCATGGGTAGCTCAATGGGAGAGCACTAGCTTCAGGCGCTAGGAGCGCGGGTTCGATTCCCGTCTCATCGCACTTGGATAGCTCAACGGTAGAGCACGGAACTGATAACTCCGTTGTTGCAGGTTCGAATCCTGCTCCACACTCGTCCTTCACAGGGACAACAGCCTGTTACGCTGTTTGCAATCTTGAGGGGCCGGGGATCGGCATGTGACGGAAAGCCGGCGGACGGCGGCAAGGGCATCTTCGGATGCCGGCGCGGCCCGAGGCTGGCCTTCCCGATCCATGCCAAAGGAACTGGTGACAGGTGATGGCACCGCCGCATCCGGGCCGAAAAGGCCGGTTTTCGAACCGGTCGGCTCCGCCCGGATGGCTGCTGTGCCCGCTCCCGCGTCACCCGCCCTGCGGCATGCCACCAATCCCCGGTCCTTTTTATCGGGGGACAGAAGGGACGGGAAATGGTTTCCGTCTTCAAAAACAGGAAGAAAGGAAATCCGTGTGACTTAGCCGGATAGTAATGGTGAATGATATGTTGAAGCGATTGATTGACAGGCTGATGGGCCGCAAGCGTGTGCTCATCAATGAAGATGAACGGGCCGTCTGGCTCTATAAGGGTATGGTCAAGGGACTTATCGGACCGGGTGAGCACATGTTGCCGAACCGGGATGGTAGCCTGATGGTGGAACGGCAGGCGCTGGATCGCCAGCTGTTTGTCTCGGCCTATACCCAGGCTGTGCTTGACCGGCTGGAAGAGGATGTGGCGACACATCTGACCCAGGTCCGCACGAGCGAAAACGAGATAGCTGTCATCGAGCGCGACGGAATGATCAACACCATTCTCAAGCCGGATGGCAAGCTGGTTCTGTGGACCGATGCCGGTCCGTGGACGTCGCAGCTTATCGACATTGCCGATGAGCCGCGGGTCTCGGCCAGGTTGCTCAAGCGGCTGCAAAAGGCCGGCCAGATGCAGCAGGTGATGCTGGTAGAGGTTGACGAGGGCAAGACCGCGCTCGTTTCGATCGACGGCCAGCTGGCCGATACGCTGGCACCGGGCGTCTATGGTTACTGGACCCCGGGCCGCAAGGTCATCGCACGCCAGATCGATCTGGCGCGCCAGTCGCTCGATGTCGCGGGGCAGGAAATCCTGACCCGTGACCGGGTGACGCTGCGGGTCAACATTGCGGCGGAATACCGCGTTGTTGATCCGGTCAGGGCGGTGACCGAGGTGCGCGACTTTGCCGATGCGCTCTATCGCGGATTGCAGTACGCCTTCCGCAAGACGCTCGGCGCCATGACGCTCGACCAGATCCTGGAAAACAAGGTCTCGGTCGATGCCGAAGCGGCGGAAAAGGTGCGTGCCGACATGGCCGCCATCGGTATCGAGGTTTCGGAAATCTCGCTCAAGGATGTTATCCTGCCGGGCGAGATGCGCGAAATCCTGAACCAGGTGGTCGCCGCGCAGAAGGAGGCGGAAGCCAATGTCATCCGGCGTCGTGAAGAAACGAACGCAACCCGTTCGCTGCTCAACACGGCCAAGGTGATGGCGGACAACCCGGTCATGCTCCGTTTGAAGGAGCTGGAGTCGCTGGAAAGCATCGCGACCAAGGTGGACAAGCTGACGGTTACCAACGGTACCGCTGGCCTGATGAATGATCTGGTCAAGCTTTCCGACGACTGACCGGCCCAAACGGAAACCCCGGCGCGCTGCAATAGCGCGCCGGGGTTTTTTGTCATGATCATGCCATAAAAGTGGTTATCTTGCAGCCGCAGATAGTTTTTTCGGGAAAGTCATGTCCATTACTGACACTGTAAAGCGAAGTCTTGCCATCACGCTGGCGCTTTCTATTACCACCCCCGCACTGGCCAAGCGCGAGCCGGTTGTGTTTGCGCCTACCGGCAAATGGGTGGTCAGCTATGATGAAGACGGCTGCAGCATGCTGCACAGCTATGCTGCGGGTGATGACAAGGCTGTCGTGATTTTCCGTCGTTACGCGCCGGGCAGTTCTTTCCTGCTAACCCTTGCGGGGGATCCGTTTCGGGCGAAAGGGCGGGCAAAATCCGCAACGCTGCGTTTTGGCCCCGATGAGGATGAGATTGATCTGCTCTTTTTCTCGGGCAAGCTTGGCGACAATATTCCCGCCATGGTATTCAGCCAGAGCACGAACGGCCTTTCACAACCACCGGAAGCCGACGAGACGTGGCCGGGAAAAGAGGCCATTCTCGCGAGACAGCGGGCGATACAGTCTCTGGAGGTCAGTAAAGCAGTGCGGCGCCCGGTCAGGTTCGAACTGGGTTCCATGGAAAAGCCACTCGCGGCATTCGGCAAATGCATTGATGACCTGGTCTCGAACTGGGGCCTCGACCCGGAAACGCAGAAAAGCTTGACGCGTCGCCCCGAAGCCAAGCGAAGCCCGGCCAAATGGGACATAGAATATCCTGCTGACATGCTGCTTCAGGGGCAGCCGGCAATCGTCAATTTCCGGTTGATGATCGACAGTAGTGGCGCGGTGCAAAGCTGCCATATTCAGCGCACCACAAGGTTAAAGGAATTTGATGACGCCGTGTGCAAGTCGATCATGCGGCGCGCGACCTTCGAACCTGCGCTGGATGCGACGGGACAGCCTGTCGCCAGCTATTATGTCAGCCGGGTGCGCTTCCAGATCGGCGATGGCTAATTCTGCAGCATGGGGCTTTGCGCTTGCAGTCAATCGCGCCACAGGCTGCTAGCTGTGATGCCGATGCGGTGTTCGTCTGATGCTCGCGAGGGCGTGACGAATGAAATAAGCTGGCCCGGCTTGCCGGCGAGCGATCGGGCCGTTGCCGAGGTGACAAAATGAGCCCCGGAGGCGTCAATGCTGCGCTTCCGGGGCTTGTATTTGCGACCTGAAGGGTCTTTTCGCGGCTCTTTCCTGGCCGTTTATTGCGCGTCGAAACGGTCGAGCATCATCACCTTGGTCCAGGCTTTGACAAAGTCATCGACAAACACCTGCTCGGCATCGTCATAGGCATAGGTCTCGGCCACAGCGCGCAGTTCCGCATTGGAGCCGAACACCAGATCAACCTCGGTCGCGGTCCATCTGGCTGCACCGCTGGCGCGATCAGTGCCTTCGTAAATGCCCTTGCTGGTTTCCGACGGTTTCCATTCGGTGGCCATGTCGAGCAGATTGACGAAAAAGTCATTGCTCAGGACGCCCGGGCGATCGGTGAAGACGCCGTGCTGTGATCCGCCGACATTGGCGTTAAGCGCGCGCAGACCGCCGACCAGTGCGGTCATTTCCGGCACCGTCAGCGTCAGCATATCGGCCCGGTCGATCAGCATGTCGCTGGGGCTGAGGCGCGCGCGTTCGCTATAATAGTTGCGGAAGCCATCGGCAGCGGGGCGCAGCAATTCGAAAGAGTCCACATCCGTCTGTTCCTGACTGGCGTCGCCGCGACCCGGGGTGAACGGCACGGTGACGCTGTGGCCGGCAGCTTTTGCCGCATCCTCGATACCGACAGCACCGGCAAGCACGATCAGGTCGGCCATGCTGACCGTCTTGCCGTCAGCGTTGAAACCGGCCTGCACACGCTCCAGTGCGCCCAGTACGGTGCCGAGCTCATCCGGGTTGTTGACATCCCAGCCATTTTGCGGCGCCAGACGCAGGCGGCCACCATTGGCACCGCCACGATAATCGGTGTCGCGAAAGGTCACGGCTGCGGCCCAGGCCGCGCGGACCATTTCCGATGTGCCAAGGCCGGTGTCGCGGATGGCCTGTTTCAGCGCAGCAATATCCTCACCATTCAGCGCATCCGAGCGTTTTGCCGGTATCGGGTCCTGCCAGATCTGGCTGTCACCGGGCACCTCGGCACCGACATAGCGCGCTTTCGGTCCGAGATCGCGATGGGTCAGCTTGAACCAGGCACGGGCAAAGGCTGCATCCATGCTGCCGCGGTTTGCCAGGAAACGCCTGGTGATCTTGCCATATTCCGGGTCATAGCGCAGCGCCAGGTCGGTGGTCTGCATTACCGGGGGAACATATTTGTTCGGGTCATGCGCATCGGGTACGATCTTCAGATTTTCCGCGTCTTCCGGCACCCATTGTATCGCGCCACCGGGGCTGCGGGTCTGCACCCAGTCAAAAGCGTAGAGATTTTCGACATAATTGTTGCTCCACACCGCAGGCGACGACGTCCATGCGCCTTCCAGGCCGCTGGTCACCGTGTCTTCGGCATTGCCTTTGCCGCAGCGGTTTTTCCAGCCAAAGCCCTGCTCTTCAACGCCTGCGGCTGCCGGTTCAGGGCCGTTGCATTCCGCACCCTTGTGCGCGCCATGCGCCTTGCCAAGCGTGTGGCCGCCGACGATCAGCGCGACGGTTTCCTCGTCGTTCATGCCCATGCGGCCAAAGGTGGTGCGGATATCACCGGCGGCCCCGAGAATATCGGGATTGCCTTCCGGGCCTTCGGGATTGACGTAGATCAGGCCGATCTCCGAAGCGGCGAGCGGCTTTTCCAGTTCGCGGTCGCCCGAATAGCGTTTGTCGGAGCTCAGAAACTTGGTTTCCGCGCCCCAATAGACCAGCTCCGGTTGCCAGGCATCGGTGCGACCACCGGAAAAGCCATAGGTTGTGAACCCGGCCTGCTCGAGCGCGACATTGCCGGACAGAACGATCAGGTCCGACCAGGACAGGTTCTTCCCGTATTTCTGTTTGACCGGCCACAACAGGCGCCGGGCCTTGTCCAGATTGCCGTTGTCGGGCCAGCTGTTGAGCGGTTCAAAGCGGATCTGGCCGCCATCCGAACCGCCGCGACCGTCACCGGCGCGATAGGTGCCGGCGCTGTGCCAGGCGAGACGGATGAAAAGCCCACCATAGGTGCCGAAATCGGCGGGCCACCAATCCTGCGATGTGGTCAGAACCTCGGCAATATCGGCTTTGACAGCGTCAAGATCGAGCTGGGCAAAAGCCGCAGGATAGTCAAAATCTTCGCCTGCCGGGTCCGCAGTGTAGCGGTTTTTTCGCAGCTCGGACAAATCAACCTGGTCAGGCCACCAGAAGCTGTTCGGTCGGGCCTTGGCGGCTGACGGATGTTCGGTCGGGCGGTCGCCGCCAATAAAGCCGGGCGGGGTAGCATATGCGGTGCTGGCCAGGCTCAGCGCTGCGGTTGTTGCCAAAAGCGATTTCAGGGTATGGCGCATCGGGAATCCTCACATTGCTCGGTGATCACAAAACGGTTCAGATGAGCGCACGTCAGGACCGCGAACCAATGCCGGAATCGGGCATTGTACGGGGCAGGCGCATCTGCAGGGCGAGGCCTAGCAGTGCGTTACAGATTGAGAAAATGATAATTCTCAATCACAATAAGTGATAGGACCGATAAGAAGGCCTGGGAGCCCACAGTAAAACCGGCTCAGATCTTGCCGTATTTCGCCTCGAATCCGGCGATGTCGTCCTTAGCCAGATATCTCGCCTGGTCGACCCAATTGTCCCGGGTGATGCGGCCCTTGAAATTGCCAAGATAGCCGTCGACTTCGGCGGTGTCGGCCTCGGTCCAGGCTGCAATCTGGTCATATCGGCTGACTCCAAGCGAGCCGAGCAGGGTGTTGAGTTTGGGACCGATGCCCTTGATCTTGCTGAGGTCATCAGGTTCGCCTGTGGCAGCGGCGATATTGGGCTTGCTGTTGTCGGTCGGTTCGGCTGCGGCAGGGGCCGGTGCCGGCATTTGCGCGATCGGATTGGCCCTGGCGGCAGGCTGCTTGTCGATCCTCAGTTCATCGCGGGCCTGTTCCAGATCCTTGTTCAGCGCCACCGTCTCTTTGCGGTCGCGTGTCAGCACCGAGGCAACTTCCTCGGTCATATCCTCCAGCGCCTGATCGTCGCCATCCTCGAACGGGCGTGCTCCCCCCTCGGATATGTGGTCACGGCCTGGACGTGAGACCAGCCACCAGATAAGGATGAGCACCAGCAATGCCGCTATGCCGATGACGATCCAGTTTTCCGTTGTCATATCATGCCCTTCCTCAGCAGGTCAGGGCATATGCGCTTGGCGGGGCGGGCAAGTCAATGCCGCTCAGGCGGTTAATCCCTGTGCGGCTCAGGGACAGATAGGCACGGATATTCGATTTAGTCGCTTGGCAACTGGCGGCTGTGTCATATAGGTAAAAGACAGCGCTGCCGGTTGCATATTCGCGATGTTGGCCAGTCAGCGCATCAGTCGCTTTCCTGCCGTGCAATCTCGCGCCAGCCAATATCGCTGCGCCAGAAACCATCTGGGAAATCAATCAGGTCCACGGCATCATATGCCTCTTCCCGCGCCTGTGACAGCGTTTCGCCTGTGGCGCAGACATTGAGCACTCGCCCGCCATTGGCGATCAGCTGGTCCTTGTCCAATGCGGTGCCCGCATGAAAGACTTTGGCACCACGCGCCTCGGCATGATCAAGGTCATTGAGTGGCGCCGCTTTTTCCGGCTTGCCGGGATAGCCCTTGGCCGCCATGACGATGGTGATTGCGCTCTGAGAGCTGAATGCCGGTGCGGTGCAATCGGCCAGTCTGGCTTCGGCGGTGGCCAGCATCAATTCGGCGAGATCACTGTCCAGCCGCATCATCAGCACCTGACATTCCGGGTCGCCGAAGCGGCAATTATACTCGATCAGCTTGGGGCCATGGGCCGTCAGCATCAGCCCGGCATAGAGCACACCCGAATAGGGCGTGCCCCGTGCCGCCATGGTCTTGACCGTCGGGACGATGATCTTTTCCATCACCTCGACCTGCAGCGCAGCGTTGAGCACCGGTGCCGGGCTATAGGCGCCCATACCGCCGGTATTGGGGCCGGTATCGCCATCGCCAACGCGCTTATGGTCCTGCGCTGTGCCCAACGGTACCACCGTCTCGCCATCGGTGAGCGCGAAAAAGCTGGCTTCCTCGCCATCGAGAAATTCCTCGATCACCACTTCGGCCCCGGCATTGCCAAAGCCCCCGGCAAACATATGGCCGATGGCATCAGCCGCTTCTTCAGCGGTGTGAGCGATGATCACCCCCTTGCCTGCGGCCAGTCCATCTGCCTTGATCACCACCGGCAGGCTGAATCGCTGCAGCGCCGCCCGGGCTTCGGCGATATGCGTGGCGCGGACATAGGCGGCGGTGGGGATATGCGCTTCATCGCATAACGCCTTGGTAAAGGCCTTTGATCCCTCCAGCTGTGCCGCCGCTGCAGATGGCCCGAAAACCGCAATATCGGCGCTGCGCAGCGAATCGGCCAGCCCATCGACCAGCGGCGCTTCGGGGCCGATCACCACCAGGCCGATGCCATTGTCGCGGCAGAAATCACCTATTGCCGCATGGTCAGCGACATTGAGAGCGACGCAATCGGCCAGTTCTGCCATGCCCGGATTGCCGGGCGCGGCATGGATTTTCTGCACCTGTGGAGATTGCGCCAATTTCCAGCACAAGGCATGTTCGCGCCCGCCGCCGCCGATAAGCAATATATCTATCATGGGTCCGAACCCTAATCATTGTCAGGGCCAGCGGCAATGAACGGCGCGGGGCTTTTCCCCATCGGTCGATCAATAATTGTCGCCGCGTATCAGCGAGACCGGCGATGCCTGACCGAAAGTGTTGACGCACTGACCCCGTAAAAAGCCGCCATCGGGTGTCAACCGTGCCTGGCAATTGGCGACGCCATTTACGACCGGGGCCTGCCACTGCATGGTGCCGCCGACAATGACTCCTTCGAGCGGGACGGCATTGGGCATGCTGAGTGGCAATATGACAAAATCACTGCCATCCTGCTCGATGGCGAAGCGTGTCCCCATGGTTTCGGCAATCCACAGGCCGGAAAGATCGATTGCCAGATTTGTCGGCGGGGGTGGCAATTCGGCCAGCGGCAGCGCTTCGCCTTTGCCATAGATATTGCCCATATCTTCTTCGGGTGCTTCCGCCCCGGCATTGGATGCGTCAGTGCCTGTTCCTGGCTGTGGCTCTGTGCCGGGCTGATCGAGGCTGGAAGCGGGCGGCGCGACGGCTACGGTCTGGCTGCTATCGGCGTTGTTCGCGCTATCGTCCTTGCCGCCAAAGGCGCCGGTCTGGATCAGCGCGACTATGATGCCGCCGGCTGCGGTGATCAGCGCCGTGACGATCGCGATTTTGCTGCCATTTCCACCCTCAGCCATATGTCTCGTCCCCTGATTATCCTGTCATCCCGCTTATTTGACCAATCGCCATGTTATACCTATCGGTCGCTTATGACCATCCACCAAAACCAGCCCGGTGATAATGCGCCGCCGCTTACCATCAGCGAGATTTCCGCCGCGCTCAAGCGCACGGTTGAGGATCGCTTCGGCCATGTGCGGTTGCGGGGTGAGATTTCCGGCTTCAAACGTGCGGCATCGGGTCATGTTTATATGGCTCTGAAAGACGAAAAAGCGGTAATTGACGGCGTGATCTGGCGCGGCAATGCCGCGCGGCTGGGCTTTGCGCCGGAAGATGGTCTTGACGTTATCGCCACCGGCAAGGTCACCACCTATGCCGGTCGGTCGAAATACCAGATCGTTATCGAGCGGCTCGAGCTGGCGGGCGAAGGCGCGCTGATGCAGCTGTTCGAGAAGCTGAAGGCGCGGCTGGGTGAAGAGGGCCTTTTCGCACCGGAGCGCAAAAAGCCGCTGCCGTTTCTGCCGCGCACCATCGGTGTGGTGACCTCGCCAACCGGCTCTGTGATCCGCGATATATTGCATCGCCTCGCCGACCGCTTCCCCAGCCATGTGCTGGTCTGGCCGGTACTGGTACAGGGTGAGGGGGCGGCGGAGCAGATCGCCAGCGCGATCCGCGGTTTTTCGGATATGCCCGCCAATGGTGAGGTGCCAGGGCCCGATCTCGTCATTGTCGCGCGCGGCGGCGGTTCGATCGAGGATCTGTGGAGTTTCAATGAGGAAGTGGTGGTCCGCGCCATCGCCGATTGCGCCATCCCGCTGATCAGCGCTGTCGGCCATGAAACCGATACGACATTGGCCGATTATGCCGCCGATCGTCGCGCACCGACGCCCACGGCTGCGGCCGAGATGGCGGTACCGGTGCGCGCTGAAATTGCGGCGCAACTGGACGAACTGGGCCTGCGTGCCGGACGTGCCGTGCGGCGGCAACAGGCATTGGCGGTCGAGCGGCTGGAGCAGCGGGTGCGGCTACTGCCGAAACGCGAAGCGCTGTTCGCTCCCGCCATGCAGCGGCTCGACGAACAGGGTGAGCGGCTGGGACGGGCGCTGGGTTTCAGCCATCAACGCGCCGGTGATGCGCTGCGCAACGTTTCCGGTCGACTGGATCCGCAACTCTTGTCGCGGCGTGCCGAAGCTGCAGTGCGCGATCTGGCGCGCCTGCCTTTGCGACCGGCCCTGGTCACCGCGCCGCATGGCCGTGCGGTCGAGCGCCTCGGTGCATTGGAGCGCCTGCTGGCGCAATGCCACCCCGATGCGCCGCTGCAGCGCGGCTATGCCAAGGTTACGGACATGACTGGTGCAATTGTGGATTCGGCAGCGGCGGCAAAGGCTGCCGGAGAGGTTGGCCTTCACTTTTCCGATGGTACAGTTGCAGCGTGGATTGAAGGGGCCGCCAAAGCAGAAAAAGCGTCACCTGTTGCCCCTGCCCCAAAGCCGGCCCGGCGCAAGCCAGCCGGGCAAAATGCGGATCAGCCGAAGCTGTTATAGGCCCGGATCGCATCACGAGCGGTTTCCAATCGGGCTTGTAAACGCTATAGTCAGGCCGAATATTGTAGGGATACAGCATGTTGTTATCGAACAAGAACCGTATGGCCAAGCTGCATTATCTGCCCGGCACCTTCCGCATCGTGTCTTCGGGCGATCATGTCGTATGCGCGGTATCGGGTGAGCGTATCGGCCTGGAAGATCTGCGTTATTGGAGCGTAGAGCGGCAGGAGCCCTATGCCACAGCCGAAATATCGGTGCAGCAGGCCCTGGCTGGAGCGGATCGCTGATGCCAGGGCGCAAATCGGCCATTGCCCTCGCCTGCGCAGCCTTGGCCATTGGCACCGCTTTTGCGGCGCCCGATGGTGATCCGCAGCGCCCTCAAAATACAACAGTAAATTCCCAGGCCATGGCCGATCGCGCGCTGGCAGCCGGCAAGGCACTGGTCCCGGTCGAAGAACTGATCATCGCCGATAATGCGATTCAGGGCGGGGTTTTGCTCGGAGAGATTCGGGGCGATATCGCTCAGTTGATGCTCAATGGCGAGCCGCTCAAGATCGCCGAGGATGGGCGCTTCATGGTCGCCTTTAACCGGGATGCCGATTCCTCGGCGCTGCTTACCGCCCGATTTGCCTCCGGCGCGACCGAGAGCCAGCTTATCTCCGTGGCCAAACGCAAATGGAATATTGAGCGGGTCAACCTGCCCCGGCGCAAGCGCACCGCCAGCGCTTCATGGCAGCGCCGCCGTGCACCCGAACTGGAAGCGATCGGTGCGGCGCGGGCCATGGACACCGGCGCCGAAGGCTGGCGGCAGGATTTTGCCTGGCCTGCAAAGGGCCGCATTTCCGGCATGTTCGGCAATCAGCGCATCTATGCCGGTACGCCGGGCGGCTATCATACCGGAATAGACATTGCCGCACCTACTGGCACGCCGATTGTGGCGCCTGCTGATGGCGTGGTTACGCTGGCTGCGGACAAACCCTTTTCGCTTGAGGGCAATCTGCTGATGCTCGACCATGGCATGGGCCTGAACAGTGCCTTTCTGCACCTCTCCAAAATCGCGGTGAGGAAGGGCGATAGAGTTCGCAAAGGCCAATATATCGGCAATATCGGCGCCACCGGCAGCGCTACAGGCCCGCATCTCCACTGGAGCATCAAATGGGGTGCCGCGCGGCTCGACCCGATCTTGCTTACCGGGCCGATGTCCTAGCCGAAAAAAGCTCGAAACCCGTTGCCCCGGAGATGATTGGACCGGCGTGCTTAGTTAATGCGCCGCACCTTGAATGACTTTCCACCTTCTGGTGTGGCGACGAAAGCACCCAGCGCGCCGCGCTTTATCTCGACGGTATCATTGGTGCGCGGGCCTCTGCGATTCCGCCGCGATTCTGCCTGTATCCAGCGGGCGCCGGTATCGAGTGTCATGATCCAGCGACCATCGCGCTGTTGCCGCACCGATTTTATCGTTGCCGTGATGCTTCTAACGCCCTCATCATCGGCATCGCCGAACAACGGGTTTTCGCTCAGGCTGAGACCGAACAGCTCGCGCCGGGCTTTCTCGACATCCTTGCGCTCTGCGACAATCACCTCACCCGCATTCTGTGCCTGACTGAAGGATCGCACCTCGCGGTCATAACAGGCCAGCCGTTCGCTATCATCCTCTATGTCGAGACAGGCATAGAGGCTGTTGGCAATGTCTGCGGTCTCGATTCTGTCGCGCTGTTGCGCCGGTGCTGCGGTGGCGAGGCTTGCAAGGCAAATGGCGGTAACGCTGAGGGTGACAGGCCTGATTGCGATTCGGCTGTACATGATCTTCTCCCCGGGGAAATGGTGTCTGCACGGACATTAGCCATGTTGGATGCAGCAGGAAAGCGTGTTCCGCACCTGGGTCGGGCCGCCACTATCCGACAGCCGGAACCGGAGTCGCTATCATTGATGCCTGGTCGTCCTGCCAGGCACAAAACAGGGTTGTCTGCCATTGCGGAAATGTTGGCCAGAATCGCGAAATCCGGGGTTTGAGACGTCAATATTGCCCGGCTGGCGATGTCTCCGAAACGAAATGTTGCAATTTTGTCTCACTGCTGCACGAAAGTGCCAGATCACGGGCAAGCGCGCTTTACAGCAGGCAGATGGCGCGGCAGATGTGTTTCCTGAGCAGTTAGTTGTGCGCTGGGTGTGTTTTTTGAAATAAATGCACAGCACCGCAAACTGCCTTGAATTTAGTAAGCTCTGTCAAAAAGAGCATGTGATCCAAAACCAAGGGGACATTACGTGAAAAGACAAACTGTCATCCAACAGCTCAAGACCGGTGCTGCACCGGTCGTATTGGGGCTGTCGCTGATCGCTTCGCCTGCCTTTGCGCAGGACCAGGCGCCTGAAGATGTTCAGGAAGCCGATGATCAGGGTCCGGGCGCTGACGAGACACCCATCGTCGTTACCGGTACTCTTATCAAGAACCCGGCGATTGAAGCGACCAACCCGGTTGCGGTTATCTCGTCCGAGGAACTGGAACTGCGTCAGACCAACGTTGCGGAAGAATTTCTGCGTCAGTTGCCGGCATCTGTTCCGAGCATCGGCTCGGCGGTTAACAACGGCAACGGCGGTGCCGCCTTCGTCAACCTGCGTGGCGTCGGCTCGGTCCGTAACCTCGTCCTGTTGGACGGCAAGCGCTTCGTGCCTGCTGACTCCACCGGTCGTGTCGACCTGAACTCCATTCCGCTGGCGGTTCTGGAGCGTACCGACATCCTGACCGGCGGTGCTACCACCACTTACGGTGCCGACGCGGTTTCGGGTGTTATCAACTTCATCACCCGTCGTGATTTTGCCGGCATCGATGCCAGCGTCGCTTCGCAGATCACCGAGCAGGGTGATGGCGCGGTCTTCCGTACCGACATCACCATCGGCGCGAACTTCGATGATGGCCGCGGTAACGCAGTCCTCAGCGTCGGCTATCAGAATGCCGATGAAGTGCTGCAGGGCGGTCGTGATTTCTCGCTGTTCAACGTCAGCTCCTTCTCGGGCAACCCAGGCGGTTCCTCGAACGCGGTTCCGGCGAACATCATCTTCGCCAGCCTGACCGACCCGGCCAGTATCTGTGATCCAGCGATCACCGATCCCACAATGTGTCCGCTGGTTGCGGGCAGTGCGAACCCGGCCAATAACGGTCGCCAGCAGGTTCCGAACGGCTTCGGCTTTACCAACGGCATCATTGCACAGATCAACCAGGCCGGTACCGATATCGAGCTGGACGATCCGTTCAACAACGGCCTGTTCAACCCGAATCCGTTCAACTTCAACCCGTTCAACATTTTCCAGACTCCGTTTGAGCGCTTCAACATCTTCGGTTCGGCGCGCTACGAGATCAACGAGAATGTCGAACTCTACACCCAGGGCACCTTCACCCGTCAGACCGTTTCGACGATCATTGCGCCGGGTGGTTCGTTCTTCAACACCTATCAGTTGAACCTGAACAACCCACTTATTCCTGACGCGATTGCCGAGCGCTTCGGTGCTGGCCTTGGCCTGTTCGGTGCCGACTTTGATGCGGCCCGCAACACGCAATTCGGTCCGACCTTGGCCAATGGTGATCCCAACCCGGATTATGTCCAATTCGCTGCTCAGGTACGTCGTCGTTCTGTCGAGGCCGGTACGCGTAACTCCGACTTCACCACCACGCTGTTCAACATCGTGGCCGGTGTCCGCGGTAACATCACCGATTACATCCAATATGACGTGTCGGGTACCTATGGTGAGAGTGAACGTATCCAGCGTCAGAGCGGCTTTGCCCGTTTCGAGCGTCTGCAGCAGTCGCTGCTCGCCATTCCCGATGGCACAGGTGGTGCGGTCTGTACCGATACAACGGCAGGCTGTTTGCCGATCAACCTCTTCGGCACGCTGGGCAACCTCGGTTCGCCTGAGACAATCGGTTTTGTCTTCGACCTGACACAGCAGGTGATCAACACCTCGACCATTGCTACTGTTAACGGCACCATCACCGGTGACTTTGACGGTTTCGCAATCGCCGAGACCCCGATCGCCTTCGCTGCCGGTGTCGAATATCGTGAATTCACCGCCACGCGTCTTTCGGACGAAGCTTCGCAGACTCCGGGCGCGGTTGTCGGTGGCGGCGGTGCCGCTCCGGACATTAACGGTTCCTACGATGTGCTCGATGCTTTCGGTGAGATCGTCATTCCTATCCTCGAAGGTCAGTCCTTCGCTGAGGAACTGGTCCTTGAAGCGGGTGTTCGTTACTCCGACTATTCGACCGCAGGCACCGAATGGACCTGGAAAGCCGGCGCAAGCTGGACCCCGGTCAACGGTCTGACCTTCCGCGGTAACTTCCAGCGTGCGGCACGTGCGCCGAACATCGGTGAACTGTTCGTTCCGGTTGTGACCGGTCTGGCCAACCTGCAGAATGAGCCGTGTCAGGGCCCGACGCCGCCAACCGGTGGTCTGCTCGAAGCCTGTCTGGCTCAGGTGCCGGCTGGCTCGCCGGGTGCAGCTGCTATCGCAGCCGGCCAGGTTCAGCCGCCTGCCGCTGGTCAGATCAACGTGACCACGGGCGGTAACCCGAATCTGGGCGTTGAAGAAGCTGAGACCTACACCTTCGGTGTGATCATTCAGCCGGAAGAAATTCCGGGTCTGACGGTTACGGTCGACTATTTCAACATCGCGGTTGACGGTGCAATCAGTACCCCGGCTGTGGGTGACGTCATCAGCGCCTGTTTCGACAACCCGTCGGCGGCTAACCCGAACTGCGGTATCGACCGTATTTCGCGTAACCCGACCACTGGTGGTATCGATGGTGCGCCTGACGAGACCCCGGGTCTGTTCCTCAATGCGAGTAACCTGGGCCGGATCCGGACCGACGGTATCGATCTGACCATCTTCTATGGCACCGATCTGACCGACAATATCGGCCTGAACGTCTCGTTCAACGGTACCTGGACCAACGAAAACCGGTTCCAGGCCACCCCGGCAAGTCTTGACCGTGATTGCGTTGGCTTCTTCAGCGTCAACTGTGGTTCGCCGCAGTCTGAATTCGCCTGGAACCAGCGTACCTCGCTGATCTTTGACGATGAGCTGACCGTATCGCTCCTGTGGCGCTTCCTGAGCGGCCTGGAGCAGGAACCGGATGATATTGCCAACCAGGGCTCGGCCTTTATTGGTAATTCGCCGATCTTCGGTGACGTGGACTTCACCCAGATCCCCGATGAGAGCTATTTTGACCTCTCGCTGCAGTGGGATGCTACGGAAAATCTGCTGTTCACCTTCACGGTACAGAACCTGTTCGATAACCAGCCGGCAATCGTTGGTTCGAACATCGGTACCACGGCGTTCAACAGCGGTAATATCTTCCCGTCGAGCTATGACCCGCTGGGTCGTCGCTATGCGGCTACCGCACGTCTGCGGTTCTGATAGTAACCACAGATCACAGACTTTGGAAAAGGCGGGCTTCGGCCCGCCTTTTCTTTTTTTGCCGTGCAGCAAAAATATGCTATGAACATTGCTGTTCGATATTGAGGAGTTCCCCGTTATGAAGCTTTCGATAGTTGCTCTGGCCACCGTTTCCGGCTTGCTGATCGCCACCCCCGCTGCCGCGCAGCAGGATGAGGATAAGGAAAAGCCCGAACAGGAAGTCGAAGAGAACACCGAAACGGTGAAGGCCAAGCGCGACAAGATTACCGATCGCAGCCATCCCGATTATGTGCGCTGCAAGAGCGAACGGGTCATGGGCTCGCTGGCCAAGCGCAAGCGCACCTGCATGACCAACCGGCAATGGGAGCAGGCGGCACGCGACGGCAATGATCTTTCGCGTGAATTTCTGCAACAGAACCAGGACGGTTTTCTCGCAGGCAGCAACTAAGCGCGGATTCGCTTCAGGGCTCCACAGCGCGGTGTTTTGGATAGCCGCGTGTCGGCATGTTACGCCGTGATTTCGCGGAACAGAGAAGAGGAGACAGATTTGTCTCCTCTCTTCCGCTTGCGGAACACAGAAGCTAATATTGTCCATTAAAGGGGGGGGGCCAGGATGAAACGCTCAGCCATCGCTATAGCCGCTATCCCATCGCTGCTGGTTGCCGTGCCCGGCGCTGCGCAGCAGGATGAGGAAAAGCCCGAGCAGGAAGTTGAAGAAAACACCGAGACGGTTCGGGCCAAGCGGGAGAAAATTACCGATCGCAGCCATCCCGATTATGTGCGCTGCAAGAGTGAGCGGGTCATGGGCTCGCTGGCCAAGCGCAAGCGCACCTGTATGACCAATCGCCAATGGGAACAAACGGCGCGCGATGGCAACGACCTCTCGCGCGAGTGGATTCAGCAGCAGCAGGACGGCTTCATGCTGCAACGGCAATAATCACCTCTTCTCTGCCGATATATTCATGAAGGTGGCATCAAAAGCCAGAGTCAGCCGCTCTCCAGCGGTAAAGGACCGGGTGCCGTGATATAGGCTGCTCGGAAACAGCACCAGATGGCCTGTGCGCGGAGCGATGGTCCGCAATGGCGGCAAGTCGAGCCGCAAATCGTCTGGCGGCCGGCCCAGCTCAAGCGCGCCGGCAGTGTCATCGGGCGTTTCGCTGTCCGGCAGAACCCAATAACTGGCCGATGAGATATGGCCCTCGGGGTGGATATGGGCCTTGTGGTGCCCACCATCGCCCAGCCGTACCGACCAGCTGCCGCGAAAACGCCATTTCTGTTCGCGCAGGCGCAGCAGCGGATGGTGCGCATCGGTCTCTGGCCATTGCGCGATATAGCGCGCAATGGCTTGCCCGATATGGTGGCGCAGCATGCGTGCGATATCATCATCGAAGCTGAGTATTGCACCGCCGGTCTGGGTCCCGTGGCGCAATGACTGGCCCGTTGGTGCGGCGCGCGCATGATGCTGTTGTCGCAGCCAATTGACCGCTTCGGCGACCGCTTCCGCTGAAAGCCCGAGATCCAGATTGGCGGTGACCCGGTCGGGATCGTGCAGCCAGCGATGCCGTTCAAGCTTGCCGATGCTGCGCCATATGCAATCGATCAACGCCCAGGCCGAGATATTGCCGGGATCACGCTCGAGCTGTTGCTGCAACAGCGCTTCGCCATCGCCGAAACGATGACGGCGGATAAGGTGCCGCGCCAGTATCAATGGCGGTACCTTGTGCCCTGTATCCTGCAACGCTACCAAAATCTGCTCGGCATGATCGAGCTCTCCCGCCATGCCCGCAGCCTGGGCTTCGGCCAGCCGTACCTCCCACGGATCGTCATTGCACCGCTGCCCGGCCAGCAGGGTGAGCGCGTCATGCGGATTGTCCCGCTGCATCATCAGGTCACCCAGCGCCATGCGCAGATCGGTATCATTGCTAGCGTGTTCGCGGGCCTCGGCCAATGCCGTCTGGCCTGCTTCCACCTGCCCAGATTCCTCCAGCAGTGCCAGTTTATCGGTCGTCAGTGATGCGTCGGGATGACCCCGTTCGAGAGCACCATGAAGCAGCGCCAGCGCCGCATCATAATCACCCTGACTGGCATGGCTGCGGGCATGGTCGCGCAGCAGTGCAACGTCATTGGCGGCATGTTTGCGCGCCCGCTGGAAAAGTTGCGGTGCTTGCGCTCTGCCACGACGCATGGCTAAGCGCGCCTGCATTGCCAATGCTTCGTGATGATCCGGTGCCTGGTCGCATAGCTGTGCCAGCGCACTCTCTGCCTGTTCCTCCTCGCAAATGGCGAGCGCCCATTTTGCCTGCAGCAACAGATGCGCAGCATCTTCTCCGGCAATCGCCCGGTCTCGCGCCAGCAGCTGGCCTGCTGCGGCAATATTCTGCTGCTCCAGGCACAGTGCGAACAGCGCGGAAAGCGTATCGCGATTCTCCGGAGCGAGTCGCAATGCCGTCTGCAAAAGCGAGACCGCCATGGCGCGCTGGCCACCTGCCTCCGCCGTTTGTGCGGCCAGCTGCAACAGCCGCACATTGCGCGGTTCCCGTTCCAGTGCCCGCTGCAACAGCGTACGGGCATGGGCTACATCCCCGTCCTGCAAAGCGGTCTCGGCCTGTGCGGCCAGATCGCCAATGGTGGCGGGAGCTTCAACCACGCTGCCACCCTGCTATGCAGGCGCCGGCATGCCGCATGACAGCGATCACGCTGCCTCGGTCACCGCCATGGAGAGCGCGCCATCGCCATCGGCAATGGTCACTGTCTGACCATCAGCCAGATCGCCGCGCAGGATCATGTCGGCCAGCGGGTCCTGCACATAGCGCTGCACCGCGCGTTTCAGAGGTCGGGCGCCATAGACCGGATCATAACCAACACGTGCCAGCCATTTGCGCGCGCTTTCTTCCAGCTTGATGACGATTTTGCGGTCTTTCAGCAGCTTCTGCACTCGTGCGACCTGCAGGTCGACAATCGGCGCCATATGCTCCTCGCTCAGCCGGTGGAACAGGATAATCTCGTCGAGACGGTTGAGGAATTCGGGGCGGAAATGGCCACGCACGACTTCCATTACCTGTGGTTCGACATCATCGACTGTCTGGTCATCGGTCATTGCGGCAAGATGCTGCGCGCCGAGATTCGAGGTCAGGATGATCAGCGTGTTGGAGAAATCGACCTTGCGGCCCTGCCCATCGGTCAAATGACCATCATCGAGCACCTGGAGCAGGACATTGAAGACATCATTATGTGCCTTTTCCACCTCGTCGAACAGCACCACCTGATAGGGGCGGCGGCGTACGGCTTCGGTGAGCACCCCGCCTTCATCATAGCCGACATAGCCCGGAGGCGCGCCGATCAACCGGCTGACCGAATGCTTTTCCATGAATTCGGACATGTCGATGCGCACCATGGCCTGGTCATCATCGAACAGGAACCCGGCGAGTGCTTTGGTCAGCTCGGTCTTACCGACGCCGGTGGGGCCGAGGAACAGGAATGAGCCAAGCGGGCGATTGGGGTCCTGCAGTCCGGCGCGCGAGCGGCGCACCGCCTTGGCAACGGCGCTGACCGCATCGCTCTGGCCGATCACCCGCTTGCCGAGATGCTCCTCCATTTTGAGCAGCTTGTCGCGCTCGCCTTCCATCATCTTGTCGACCGGGATGCCGGTCCAGCGTGACACCACCGAGGCGATATCCTCATTGGTGACTTCCTCGCGCAGCAATGCGCCCTCTGTGGCTTCGGCGGCTTCGTCAAGCTTGCGCTCAAGCTCGGGAATGGTGCCGTAGCTCAGCTCCCCCGCCTTGGCGAGATCGCCGGCGCGTTGCGCCTGCTCCAGCTCGATCCGGGCAGCATCAAGCTGTTCCTTCAATATCGCTTCAGCCTGAATCTTGTCGCGCTCATTCTGCCAGCGGGTGGTAAGCTCGCTCGACTGCTGCTCGATCTCGGCGAGTTCCTTCTCCAGATTGGCGAGCCGGTCGCGCGAGGCGCCATCACTCTCCTTGGACAAGGCTTCGCGTTCGATCTTGAGCTGGATGATGCGGCGGTCAAGTACCTCGATTTCCTCGGGCTTGGACTCAACCTCCATGCGAATGCGGCTCGCGGCTTCGTCCATCAGGTCGATGGCTTTGTCTGGCAGAAAGCGATCAGAAATATAGCGGTGCGACAGGGTCGCAGCGGCGACAATCGCGCCATCGGTGATCCGTACCCCATGGTGCAGTTCATATTTCTCTTTCAGGCCGCGCAGGATCGAGATGGTATCGGGCACATCGGGCTCATCGACGAACACCGGCTGGAACCGGCGTTGCAGCGCCGCATCCTTCTCGACATGCTTCTGATATTCATCAAGCGTCGTCGCGCCGATGCAATGCAGCTCACCGCGCGCCAAAGCCGGTTTGAGCAGGTTCGACGCATCCATCGCACCTTCAGAAGCGCCCGCGCCGATCAGCGTGTGCATCTCGTCAATGAAGAGGATCATCTCGCCCTCTGCCCCGCGCACCTCGTCAAGCACCGATTTGAGCCGTTCCTCAAACTCGCCACGATATTTGGCGCCCGCGATCAGCGAACCCATATCGAGTGACATCAGGCTGCGGTCCTTCAGGCTTTCGGGCACATCGCCATTGGCAATGCGCAGCGCCAGGCCTTCGGCGATGGCGGTCTTGCCGACGCCCGGCTCGCCAATCAGCACCGGATTATTCTTGGTGCGGCGGGCGAGAATCTGCACTGTGCGGCGGATTTCCTCATCGCGGCCGATGACCGGGTCCAGCTTGCCCTCGCGTGCCGCCTCGGTCAGGTCGCGGGCATATTTCTGCATCGCCTCATAGCTGTCTTCCGCGCCCGCTGTCTGCGCCGTGCGACCGCCCCGCAGATCGTTGATCGCTTTGTTGAGATTATCCGGCGTAACCCCGGCCTTGTGCAGCACCGTGGCAACATTCTGGCCTTTGACCAAAGCCGCGGCGAGCAGCAGCCGCTCGACGGTGACAAAGCTGTCGCCTGCTTTTTCCGAAATCTGCTCGGCCTGATCGAGCAGGCGCACGGCATCATTGTCCAGCCCCGGCGTCTGTTGCGCCCCGCCGCCGGATACCTGCGGCACCTTTGCGAGCAGCGCGTCAATCTCTTCTTGCGCAACCCCGGCATTGCCGCCGGCGCGCGCGATCAGGCCTGCGGCCATGCCTTCTGAATCCTCGAGCAAAGCCTTGAGGATATGCGCCGAGGAAATGCGCTGATGGTTCATGCGGATGGCGACCGTCTGGGCCGATTGCAGAAAGCCTTTGGCGCGGTCGGTAAATTTGTCGATATTCATCTAGGGCGGACTCCTTCTCTGCCTTCCAGATAGTGTTGTAATTATGCAACACAAGATGCTGGCGACATTTTCCTTCTCATTTTGTCAGCACGTCCATCGCGGCGATTGTATTTTGCCTATGGACCGCTTTCCTGCCCATGGATAATGTGCCCGCTATGACCCTGATCTTCAAGCGCCTTGCCGCCACTCTTTTCGTTCTTTTTCTGCTCGCTGCCATTGCCCTCGCCTTCTGGGAGCCGTGGTTTGCCCAAACCGCCGAAGCGCCGGCTGAGCGAAGCTATGATGTCGAGATATTTCGCGACGATTACGGCGTGCCGCATATTTATGGCAAAACCGATGCCGATACCGCTTATGGCATCGCCTGGGCGCATGCCGAGGATGATTTTGCGACGCTGCAGGAGGTGGCGGCAATGACGCGAATGCGGCTCGGCGCGATGACCGGTCAGGATGGTGCGCAGGTCGATTATGTTGCGCATCTGCTCGATGTGCGCGGTACCGTCGATCGCAAATATGACGCGCTGCCCGAGGATGTGCGCATATTGCTCGATGCTTATGCCGCGGGCATGAACCGCTATGCCGAGACCCATGCCGATGAGGTACGCATCTCCGGGCTGTTCCCGATCAATGGTCGCGATATCGCTGCCGGTTTCGCACTGCGCTCGCCATTTTTCTTCGGGCTCAACCGCGTCGTTGCACCGCTGGTTGCCGGCGACGAGCTCAGGCCCGATGGCGGTCCGTCCCTGGAAGACGCGCCAGCCGAGAGTGAAGGCCCCGGTGCCAGCGAAACCGCGATGATGACGCCAATTGGCCGCTATCCCGAACATAATGGCTCCAATGCCTTCGCCATCGCGCCCGGTCGTTCATCCGACAATGTCACCCGTCTGGTGTCCAACTCGCATCAGCCCTGGGAAGGGCCGGTAGCCTGGTATGAGCTGGTGGTGCACAGCGAGGAGGGGTGGGATTTTGCCGGGGCGACCTTCCCGGGATCCCCCTATCCGTTTCTTGGCCATAACAGGAATCTCGGCTGGACCAATACCGTCAACCGCCCTGATCTGATCGATGTCTACCGGCTCGAAGTCGATGAAGCGGGGGAGAAGTACAAGCTGGATGGCGAGTGGAAGCCACTCGAAAGCAGGCGCGTCTGGTTGCGGGTCAAATATGGTCCGTTCACCATTCCCTATCCGCAGACCGTCTATCGTTCGGCCCATGGCCCTGTGATCAGGAACGACAACGGCTATTTCGCCTTTCGTTATGTCAGCATCGATGATCTGACCCAGCTGACCCAATATTACCGGCTGCAAAAGGCGCGTAATTTTGATGAATGGCAGTCGGCCATGTCGGAACAGGGCGTGCCTGCAACCAACTTTATCTATGCTGATAAGGACGGGAATATCGCGTTTGTCTATAATGCCCGTTTCCCCAATCGTGTGGCGGGCGTTGACTGGCGAGGCATTGTTCCTGGCGATCGCTCTGATCTGATCTGGAGCGATCCTGTCAAGTGGAGCGTCGTGCCCAAGCTGATCAATCCGGAATCGGGCTATGTCATGAACGCCAATAACACTCCTTATATGGCGGCGGGCCCGGGTGACGAATTGCAGCGCAACGACTTTTCCCCGCTGCTCGGCATAGAGGAAAACTGGACCAATCGCGCCGCGCGCGCCATCGCGCTGTTCGAGGCGACCGGGCCGATTGGTCGGGTCGAGCTGGAACAGATCAAATATGATACCGGCTATGAGCAGAGCGAATATCCGCGGCTGTGGATGGACAAGTTGCTGGCGGTCAACACCGATGGCGACTGGACGCTGACCGAGGCGCAGCGGCTATTGCGGCAATGGGACTGGAATATGGACGGCAAGGGCGAGGGCGATGCACTGGCGGCCTGGCTGATGAATGTCGCACTGTTCAACGCGCCGGAGGGACGGCGGCTGCTCGATGATCTCGATCCGCGTGAAGAACTGATCAAGGCGACCAAGCATCTGGAGAAACATTTCGGTTCGATTGATCCGCCGTTGGGCGATGTCATGCGACTGCGCCAGGGCAAGACCGACCTGCCCTATATTGGCGGCAGCGATGCGCTGCGCGCCGCAACCCGCTGGGAGGTGGATGACGATGGCCGTCTCGACATCGTCCATGGCGACAGTTTCATCATGTTTGTCGAATGGGATGCCGAGGGCAATGTCAGCTCGCAATCGGTTCAGCCCTATGGCGCGGCAACGACACGGCCGGAAAGTCCGCACTATACCGATCAGGCCGAGCTGTTCGTGGCGCGCAAGCTGAAACCGGTGCTGTTTACCCGTGAGGCCCTGATGGCGAGCGGCGCCAAGCCTTATCGCCCCGATTAATCTTGAACCGCCACAGCAAGGCTGTAAGAACCATAGACAAGAATATCCCGGGCAGTATTCCGGGATCAACCGGAGCATAATTGTTGAGGAAGCGGCCCAGTCTCACAACCCTGGCACCGCTGCCGCGACCGAATAATCACAGGACTGTATAAAGGAGACGAATATGTCCGTAGAAGGTGCTTATGATTGCGTAACCAAGTCCCCCATGGGTGACCAGACATCGGTGCTCACCGTCAATGTCGACGGCGATAGCTGGACCGGCCAGAATGCCGGCCAGATGGGTACGCTTGAAATTACCGATGGCAAGATCGACGGCAATACCCTGACCTGGACCATGGACATGAAGGTGCCGATGCCGATGAAGCTGGAATGCGAAGCCACGGTTGATGGCGATGCGCTGACCGGCACCGTCAATGCGGGTGCGTTCGGCAAGATGGCGATGACCGGCACCAAGCAGGCCTGATTTTCGCCGACAATCATAATATAAGAGCCGCGCGGGTCCTTTGGGACGCGCGCGGCTTTTTCGTGCCTATTGTACCGTAACGGTGACTGCGCGACGGTTGCGGGCCCAGGCCGCCTCGGTCGAACCAAGTGCTTCAGGCCGCTCCTTGCCATAGCTGATAACCTGAATACGCGAGGGTGCCACGCCCAGCGTCACCAGATAGTTTTTTGCAGCATTGGCGCGCCGCTCGCCCAGCGCCAGATTGTAATCGCGGGTGCCGCGCTCATCGGCATGGCCTTCGACGATCACCTGTTTGTTGGGATAGCGCGACAGCCATTGTGCCTGGCTCTGCAGCGTTACCTGGTCATCGCTGTCGATATTATAGCGATCTGTGTCGAACAACACCCGGTCCGAACGCACCGTGGCGACAAAATCCTCCTGGCTGCCGGGGATCGGCCCGGTTTCGACCGGACGCGGCGCAGGGGTTGGCGTCGGTGCCGGTGCAGTCGCTGTGACCGGTGCCGGCGGCAATTCGGGGGGTGCCTTCTTGCCGCAGGCGGCCAGTGCCAGCATCGAGACGGACATCAGCATGATGGTGCCGGTCCGGCGCACTGTTGGATAGCGCGAAACATTCTGGATCATTGCTTCTTCTCCTTGGCTGGGTCAGCACCATCGACATTCATGCTTTGCTGATCCCTTATCTGTTAATTTTACGCTCTTTTCTGTCTGCGGCCAGACCATTTGTGACAATGTGCCACAGCCGTACGTCCTGCAGATGACATCAGGGCAGCACCGGTCCCCAGCTCGGATCTGAACCATCGACCGGGGTGCGTAGCCGTCGTTCGCTGGCACCGGTCAGATCGACTTGCCACAGGCTGGTGCGGCCCGATCCGCGTTGGGTACGAAAGAACTGGATGATGCGGCCATTGGGGGCCCAGGTTGGGGCTTCATCCTGCCAGCTGTTGGTCAGCAGCCGCACATTGCCGCCCGAAGGCGTCATTACCCCGATGCGGAAATTGCCCGATGTCCGGGTAAAGGCGATCAGGTCGCCGCGCGGGCTCCACTCCGGGGTGGCGTAGCGACCGCCGCCAAAACTGATTCGGCGCTGGCTGGAGCCATCGGCATTCATCACGTAAATCTGTTGCGCGCCCGAGCGGTCACTCTCGAAAACGATGCGGCTTCCATCGGGGGAATAGCTGCCGCCGACATCGATGCCCGGCGAATTGGTCAGCCGCCGTGGCCGCCCGCCGCGTGCCGATATGCTGTAGATATCGGTGTTGCCGGCGACCGCCATGGAGAACAATATCGTCCGGCCATCGGGTGACCAGCGCGGCGCAAAGGTGGCGTTGCTGGTGCTGAATACCTTGCGCTGCTTGCCGCTGCCGACCTCATAGATATAGATGCTGGGCTTGCCGTTGAGATAGCTGAGATAGACGATCTCCTGATAATCGGGTGAGAAGCGCGGCGTCAGCGCCGTCGCCTGACCATTTGTGATGAAGCGGTGGTTGGCGCCGTCACTGTCCATGATCGCCAGTCTTTTGGTGCGCCGGTCCTTGGGCCCTGTCTCGGCGATATAGGCGATGCGGCTGTCGAAAAACGGGCTTTCGCCGGTCAGGCGCGAGTAGATCGAATCAGCGCATTTATGTGCGGCCCTGCGCCAGTCAGCAGGCTCGACAACAAAGCCCTGGCGGGTCAGTTCGCTGCCCAGCGCGACATCATAGAGATAGCAGCCGACGGTAATTCGGTCATCGGGCATGGCGCGAACAAAGCCCTGAACCAGCGCCTCGGTATCGCGCCCGCGCCAATAGCCGAATTCAGGGCGAGTGACCTCGTCGAAGCTGATGCCACGCACCGCATTGCGCCCCTTGGGGCTGAACAGGCCGCTGGAGCGCAGGTCTGCAACTATGACATCACTGATCCGGTCGCCCAGATCATCGGTGTCACCCGCCGGGGTGGCAATGGTCTGCGGCGTCGGCAGCGCCGGGACGGCGATAGAAATCTCCGCATCGGCACTGTTCTCGACATCGACGGTCAGCTGTGCCGCCGCATGATGTGGCATCATCAGGCCGAGCAGCGGCAATATCGCCCAGCGGGCGGCCCGAAGCATGGAAGCATGGCGGCAAATGGCAAGGGTCATGATCACAATCCCAGATAAAGAACCGGTTCGATTTCTTTCCACTCGTCATAATATTCGGGTGGAAATGTGAAGGGGGCCGCCAGCCTGACAGCGGCAAGGGCGCGTTCTCCATGCAGCTTGACCTGTGGCCGGTTGCTGCTGGTCACGCCGGTGGTTTTTATGCGCGGCGTGCCGACAATTTTGCCATTGCGGTCGAGCGCAACCGTGATCTTGGTGCGGAGTTTTTCGGCGTCAGCACCCGTAGGCGGTCGCCAATGTGGTTTGACCTGGCGCAGCAATTCACGTTGCAAAGAAGCAACAACCGCCGGACCGGCAAGCTTGCCCGGCGGGTTTTGTTCGCGGCTGAGCGACTCTTTGTCGGTCACGCCGTCGAGGAAGTTCTCGCCGAAGCGGGATCCGCGCTGCCGCCGGTCGGGGCGTCGCCGGTCGCGCTTGTCGACCGGTTTGGGGGGCGGCTTGGGTGTGGCTCTGGCAATTCGGGTCGGTTTGGTGCTCGGCCTGGTTTCGGGCATGGGTGTTGGTTCGGTAACCTCTTGTGGAATGTCCTCGGGCTCGGGAGGGATGACCTCGCCCGTCTCTGGTGCCATGCTTGTGGCCGCTTCGGCATTGGGGGTCGGCGAGGTGTCGACCAGGCCGACCTCGTCGGAGAGGATAACCGCGACGCTCTCCTGCGGCACACGCAATTCGCCACGCGAGGCAATGCCCAGCGACAACGCCCCGAACAGCGCGATGTGGCCAATGGTAGCAATCCCCAAACCTATGGCTTCGGACTGTTTCATGACAGCGCCACTATCTAGCGTCCCCAGATGAACCCGCCGTGACCATATCAGGGTCGATCACCGCATCGGGATCACCGCGCGCACCGGCACCACCAGCCTGTGTAACAAGGGAAATTTTGTTCAGCCCAGCGCGGTTCAGTTCGCCCAGCACCAATGCGATGCTGCCATAGTCCAGCGCCCGGTCGGCGCGCAGGGTGATCTGTGGCGCGTCCTCTCCGGCCTCGCTGCGGATCGCCTCCAGCGCTGGCGCCAACCCACCTGGTTCTACCACATTGTCATCGATATAGACCGCGCCATCGGCGGCGAGCGAGATCTGCACCGGCTCGCGCTCCTGCTCGATCGGGTTGGCGCGGCTTTCGGGCAGTTCGATCGGCACCCCGGCTACCAGCAGCGGCGCGGTGATCATGAAGATGATCAGCAACACCAGCATGACATCGACCAGCGGCGTCACATTGATTTCGGCCATGGGTGCGCGTCCGCCGCGGCCCCTTCGCCGTCCATTTGCACCGCTGTTCATCGAAAAGGCCATTATCTGCTCCTGCGCCTCCTAAGCGGCCTTTTCCAGCTCGCGGCTCAGCGTTGCGTGGAAGCCGTCGGCGAAACGGAACAACCGTGCTTCCAGCGTGTTCAGCCGGTGCGAGAAACGGTTATAGGCGATCACCGCAGGGATTGCGGCAAACAGGCCAATAGCCGTGGCGAACAGTGCCTCGGCAATGCCGGGCGCCACCACCGCGAGTGAGCTGTTCTGTTCTGCGGCAATGGCGGAGAAGCTGCGCATAATCCCCCAGACGGTGCCGAACAGCCCGACAAATGGTGCAACGCTGCCGACGGTAGCGAGGAAGTTCAGCCGTTCGGACAGCCGGTCGATCTCGGCGGTGACGCTGGCGTTCATCACCGTCGCCAGGCGCTGGCGCGTGCCTTCGCGGTCGACATTGGTGCCTCCGGTCGAGCGTCGCCATTCCCCGACGCCGGCGGCCAGAACCTTGGCGGCGGGGACATCCTCCTTGCCACGCGTCTTGTAAAAGGCGTCGATATCCTCGGTCTGCCAGAAATCAGCCTCATAACTCTCGCTGCTTCGCCGCGCGCCGCGGATTTTCCCGGCAAAGCTGATGATGATCGCCCAGGTCCAGATGCTGGCCAGCGCCAGCCCGATCATCACCAGCTTGACGACGATATCGGCTTCGAGAAACAGGGCGATGGGGGAAAGTGTGACCGTTTCGGTCGATAACCCCATTTGATCCAACATAGGCTTACATGCTTTCCTTGCTGTCAGTCGGTGGTGAGGACGGAATGGAACGCCTCGACCCACTGTTTGGGCTGGCGCGTAGGGCGGCCTTTCGGGTTGAGAAACGCGGCTTTAACCTGGGCAGTGAAGATCAGATCATCATTGCGCATGACTCGTTGCTGAATATGGCATCCTGCGGCGCGTACCTTTGTGGCCTGGCTGGCGATGATCAGGGCATCGTCGAACACCGCCGGAAGGTGATAGGTGATGTCCATCGCGGCAATGGCATAGGTGCCGATTCCGGCCTCGTGCACCGCGCGCTGGTCGATGCCGATCGCACGCAGCATGTCGGTGCGCGCCCGCTCGCAAAAACGCAGATAATTGGCATGGTAGACGATGCCGGAAAAGTCGGTGTCCTCATAATAGACCCGCAGCGCAAACCAGTGTGTTCGCTCGACAAAGCGCCCGGCAAAGGGGGCGAGATCGGCAGGAGGCTGGGCGTCCGTCATGGGTCTGCAAATAGGCGCAAATCGAGGCCATGGAAAGTAACAAGTGCCGGTTGTGAACCATTAGCCGCGCTTGAGATTCGGCTGGTCGTATTTGCCGACAGGGTGCGCGGCAAGGCTAGCCGCTGGTCGGCATTTGCTGGGTGGCGCAATGGATACCACCGCCGACTTCACCAACCGGGTCGACATCGAGCAGGATGATTTCGCGATCGGGATAGAGATCTTCCAGCACCGAACGCGCCTCGGCATCGGCTTCGGCATCGCCAAATTGCGCCCCGATCAGCGCGCTGTTGCAGACATAGTAATTGACATAGGAGGCGACAAAATCCTCTGCCGCAACGCGAATATCATAGGGTTGTGCAATGGTGACCAGTTCCAGCTTGCGGTCTCTTGCATCGCGTGCATTGGCCAGGAACTCATGGGTCTCATAGGCCGAGGCGGCGAACGGATCGTAGGCAATGTCTGCCGCATCGGGCAGCTGGATCAGCACTGTGCCGGGCTGTGGGAAACGGGCCAGTGCGTCGATATGATAGTCGGTGATATCCTCGCCATAAACGCCTTTGGCCCAGATCAGTTTCTCTGCGCCCACAGCCTCCAGAATGAGCGCTTCTATCTCTTCGCGGCTGCCTTTATTGCGATTGGGGTTTACCCAGCTCGATTCATGCGCGATCACCGTGCCTTGGCCATCATGCTCCAGCCCGCCCGGCTCGCCGACTAGGCCGTTATCCAGCACCGGCAGCCCCAGCCGCGCGGCGATGCGCGCGGCGACTTTGCCGTCATGGCGATGGACCTGCTTGCTGCCCCAGCCGTTGAAGTTGAACTGGCGTATCGCGAGCGCGCCGGCATCATTGCGGACAAAACACGGGCCGGAATCGCGGCACCACAGATCATCGGTGGGAATGTCCCATATGTTCACCGCATCGCTCAACCGCCGCCGCGCCGCCGGTTGATGCTCCGCCGCCATCAGCATAACCACCGGCTCAAATTGCGCGATGCTGTTGGCGACTTTGGCGATGCTCACCTGCAGCATCTCCAGAAACACCGGGTCGGGATGGACAGTGCGATTAACCGGCCATTGCATGAAGGTGCATTGATGCGGCTCGGCCTCTTCGGGCATGTAATAGCCTTCGCTATCGGCCATGGCCGCCTCTCCCTGGCATCCGGCCATGCCGGAAAATGCCGGCAGCAGCGCAGCGCCGCCGAGCAATGTGCCCGCCTGTCGCCGGTTCATCATCGGGGCAGGCATATCGCCTCACTCGGAGAACAGGTCGCCATCGACCGTTCCCGATGGCGGGGTCAGCCCGAGATGCTTCCAGCCGCGATCATTGAGTTGGCGGCCGCGGGCGGTGCGCGCAATCAGGCCGAGCTGGATCAAATAGGGCTCGATCACATCCTCGATGGTATCGCGCGGCTCGGAAAGTCCCGCCGCCAGCGTCTCGACGCCGACCGGGCCGCCTTTATAGATATCGGCGATCATGGTGAGATAGCGCCGGTCCATGGCATCGAGGCCGAGGCCGTCCACTTCGAGCCGGGTCAGGGCGGCATCGGCGGTCGCGGCGTTGACGCTGGCGGCTCCGGCGACCCCGGCAAAGTCGCGCACCCGGCGCAACAGCCGACCGGCCACTCTGGGCGTGCCGCGTGCCCGGCGCGCCACTTCGCGTGCGCCATCCTCGGCAATGGCGAGGCCGAGCAGCCGTGCGGCGCGGGCCACCACCTGCTGCAATTCCTCGACGGTGTAGAAATTGAGCCGCACCGGGATGCCGAAACGGTCACGCAGCGGCGTGGTCAGCAGCCCCTGCCGCGTCGTTGCGCCGATCAGGGTGAAGGCGGGCAGGTCGATGCGGACGCTGCGCGCCGACGGGCCTTCGCCGATGATGATGTCGAGCGCGCGATCCTCCATCGCCGGATAGAGCACCTCCTCGACGACCGGGTTGAGCCGGTGAATCTCGTCGATAAACAGCACATCGCCTTCTTCGAGATTGGTGAGCAAGGCCGCCAGATCGCCGGCCTTGGCGATCACCGGACCGGAAGTGGCGCGAAAGCCGACGCCCATTTCGCGCGCGACAATCTGCGCCAGCGTCGTCTTGCCCAGCCCCGGCGGCCCGAAAAACAGCACATGGTCCAGCGCTTCGCCACGCGCCTTGGCGGCCTCGATAAACACCTGCAAATTCGCCCGCGCCGCTTCCTGTCCGATAAATTCACGCAGGTTTTTCGGCCGCAATGCGGCATCCGCATCCATGGCGGTACTGTCGGGCGAAACGAGGCGGTCTTCTGGGCGGTCTTCGGCTTCCATCAAACCGGTCTAGACAAATTGTCATTTCCGCGAAAGCGGGAATCCAGGGCGTTTAGGCATAGGCATCACTGAGGCTTAGCCTTGCTTCGGTGGAGAGTTTTGAGGCATTTCTGCGATTCCCTCAAACTCAGCTAAAATTCGATTTATAGATTCTTCTCGAGCTCTTGGGTCTAGTTGTGCTTGCAC
This sequence comes from Pseudomonadota bacterium, assembly GCA_039818985.1. Classification (NCBI taxonomy): domain Bacteria; kingdom Pseudomonadati; phylum Pseudomonadota; species Pseudomonadota bacterium. The sequence continues at coordinate 85,541 of JBCBSU010000001.1, forward strand.
AAGACTTACAAAATTTCTCTGTACATCGATGAGAAGTTCTTTGGCTTCAGGAAATCTGTCCGGTTTATCAACGATGTTGTAACCTCTTACTAACCAGTCGAGTATTGGCTGCCTGTAGCCTCTATATGCTGGTGGCTTTTCTGAACCATAGTTGTCAGTTATACTGTTTGGGAAATACCAACGCCCTGTGTCGATGGCCCAACTCAATTCACTTAAAATTTTCAGCTTATGCTCGTTTTGAATCTCTAAGACTTCAAAATGATGAATTGCATTTGATAAGGTTTGAGAGACTTCTCTAGCCCAGTCAGCTATCTCTCGAAAATATTCGTCAGTCCATGACTGTTGAGCAAGAATCGTCTGTGCTTTAGCTAAATCAGCACTTTTAGATTCTAATTCAGATGTCCGCTTTTCCGTCTGGCTAGAGCGATAGATTGTCCATAGACTAATCAATATTGCCGCTAGAGCGGCTATTGCGCTTACCCAATCTGGCCAGTTTTCCATCACCGCCCCACCTTCTTCAGTGCCAGCTTCACCAGCGCATCGAGATCGGTGTCATCGCCCAGTTCCGCCTCGGCCTTGGCCACAGCGCGCGCGGCTTCGGCGGGTTTGAAGCCGAGATTGCTGAGCGCCGAGACCGCATCGGCGCTGGCGCTGCCGGCGGGGGCCGGGGCGACGCCACTGGCTCCACTGCCTCCCAGATCGACGCCGCCCATCTTGTCCTTCAACTCATTGACGATGCGCTTGGCCAGTTTCGGGCCGACGCCCTGGGCCCGCGTCACCTGGGTCACATCGCCCTGGGCGATGGCGGTGCCGAGTTCTTCGGGGGTCAGCGCCGACTGGATCGCCAGTGCCACCTTGCCGCCAACGCCCTGCACCCCGGTGAGCAGGCGGAAGCCGTCGCGTTCGGTGGCGGTGGCAAAGCCGATCAGCCGCATGTCATTCTCGCTGACCTGCATCTCGGTGTGGATGGTGACGCTGTCGCCACGCGCGCCCAGCCCCGACAATGTCCGCGCCGAGGCATGCACCAGATAGCCGACGCCATTGACGTCGATCACCGCGGTGTCGGCGGAGACGTCATCGAGTTTTCCGGTGAGCTTGGCGATCATCAGACTGGTTTAGCTTCTTTTGATTTCACGGCAAGGCGCTTCGCGCCGCCTCCAAACGGGTTCGGTCCAATAAGGGCCGGCGGCCGGTCGGCCTTGCGAACGGCTTTGCAGCCGTCTGGAGCGTGGTTTCGGGTACAATATCCGAAGTTTCAGCCATGATGCGCATGGGTGATCGCCACCGCCAGCGCATCGGCGGCATCGGCGCCGCTGATTTTCGCGCCGGGCAGCAGCACTTTGAGCATCGCCTGGATCTGCATCTTGTCTGCCGCTCCGGTACCGACCACCGCTTTCTTGACCGCGCGCGCGGCATATTCCGCCACCGGTACCCTGGCGCGCGCCGCACCGAGGAGCACCACACCGCGCGCCTGACCCAGCTTGAGTGTCGATTGCGGGTTCTTGTTGACGAAGACTTCTTCGACTGCGGCGGCATCGGGCTGCCATTCGTGGATTAGCGTCTGCAGTGCAGTATCGAGGGTGAGCAGCCGCTCGGCCAGCGGTGCCTTGGCCTGGGTTGTTATCTGGCCATTGGCGATATGCGCCAAGCGATTGCCCTCGGTGCGGATCAGGCCCCAGCCAGTGGTGCCAAGGCCGGGATCAAGACCCAGAATCAGGCTCATGTGAAATGCACTGCTGTTTTGAAAAGGTCAGGCGTTTTCGGTCACCTTGGCGACCGTCCGTGTTGCCGAGCCGATGGCGGGGCGGGCACTGGGCTTTGGTTCTTCCTCGCGGCCGGCATCTTTCGGCATCCGCTTGACGTCCCAGACCAGGCCGAGCTTCTCCAGTACCATAATCACCCAATAGGTCGGGTCGATCTCCCACCAGCGGGTGCTGGTGGTGGCAGCGCGCGGATGGGCATGATGGTTATTGTGCCAGCCCTCACCGAGCGAGACCAGGGCGACCCACCAGTTATTCTTGGCATGATGCGGCCCCTTGAACCGCTCATAGCCCCAATAATGGCAGACGCTGTTGAGCAGCGCGATGGCATGCAGGCCGAGCATCATGCGGAAGGTGCCGGCGACCAGTACCGTGCCGATGACATGGTTCCACGTGCCGCCAAACGCCCAGCCCCACAATGCGGGCACGAAAAACGCCGAGGTGAACAGCCACAGCCAACGCGTCTTGTGCGCGAACACCAGCACCTTGTCCTCGAGCAGGCCCTTGCCGTAAATCTCCATATCGGTGGAGCAATTGTCGAAGGCCCAGCCGAGATGAGCATGGGCGAGGCCTTTGAGCTTGCTGACCGGTTCCTTGCCCTCGCCATCGAAAAACGGGCTGTGCACATCGCCGGGCTGGTCGGTCTGGCTGTGATGGCGGCGATGGTCGGCGACCCAGTACAGCGCCGAGCCATAGACGCCGCATTGCGCCAATATGGCCAGTGCATAGCGCATCGGCGTCGACGTCTTGAACGAGCCATGGGTGAAATAGCGATGGTGCGCCAGGCTCTCGCCGAGAACATTGAGGCAGTAGAACAGGAAGAAAGCGGACCATATGACCCAGTCAGTCGGCTGGGTGGCAATCCAGATCAGCGCCAGCAGCGTGCCGCCATTCTTGATCGAGGTATAGACGAAATATTCCTTGCGCTGCGCCTTGGCCAGCGGCGCGTTGACGATGACCCCCATGGGCGCGGTGTCTTCGCTGATCAGCGATTGCTCATTGGGGTTGGATGGCTGGCGCAGCGTTGCCGCTCCGGCATCCTTGCTCACCGCCGGGCCGTCGGCATGACGCGCTGTGGCCATGGTGTCGATTGCAGGGAGATCGTTTTTCTCCGTGCCCATCGCTATTCTCCTCAACTGCTGTCGCTGTGGAGGTGTAAAATAGCGCAAATCTGAAAGATTAAAAGGCTGTTAACCATGGAATCGCGCGGAAATACTGTGTTTGTCCAGCGCAGCACAAAAATTGTCCGCAACAGGCACTGGCCTGCCGGATGGAAATATAACCGGATATTCGGCAGTTACGCGGCTATTGGCCCAACTTTTCCATGACTTCGTCGGAGACATCATAATTGCCCCAGACGGTCTGGACATCGTCATCATCGTCGAGCACGTCGATCAGCTTGAGCAGCGTCTGCGCCTCGCTTTCGCCGACTTCGACCCTGGTGTGCGGACGCCAGGCCAGCTTGACGCTTTCTGCCTCGCCTAGCGCGGTTTCCAGCGCCCCGGCCACTTCGTGCAGATCGTCCATGCCGGTCCAGATGTCATGGCCGTCTTCGGAGGATTCAATGTCTTCAGCGCCGGCTTCCATCGCCGCTTCGAGCATCTTGTCCTCATCGCCGGCGCTGGCCGGATAGGAGATCAGGCCGAGCCGGTCGAAACCATGCGCTACCGATCCCGATGCGCCCATATTGCCGCCATTTTTGGAGAAAGCGGTGCGCACGCTGGTGACGGTGCGGTTGCGATTGTCGGTCAACGCCTCGACGATCAACGATACGCCGCCGGGGCCGAAGCCCTCATAGCGGATTTCCTCATAGTCATCGCCGTCATTGGCGGTCGCCTTGTCGATGGCGCGCTGGATATTGTCCTTGGGCATGGACTGCGCCTTGGCGTTGTTGACTGCCAGCCGCAGGCGCGGGTTCATGTCCGGATCGGGCATGCCCATTTTCGCCGCGACGGTGATCTCGCGGCTCAGCTTGGAGAACATCGCCGAGCGCTTCTTGTCCTGCGCGCCCTTGCGATGCATGATATTCTTGAATTTGGAATGGCCTGCCATGTCTGTCTTTTCACTTCAGCATTTCGGGTGATGGAGTGGACAGCCCAATAGCGGCAAAATCCGCCATGGGCAATCGCAGCAGATGATCCGGGGCGGCGTGCCTCTAGGCAGTGCGCTCGACGATCACTGCGGTCCCCGTCGCCGAGACCATCAGCATCGAGCCGTTCTGGCCGACCACCTCATAGTCGAGATCGATGCCGATCACGGCATTGGCGCCCATATCGGCGGCGCGTTCCTGGATTTCGGTCATCGCCTCGGCGCGGGCGCGTTCGAGGACATTTTCATAGGAGCCGGAGCGACCGCCTACCATGTCGCGGATATTGGCAAACAGGTCGCGGAACAGATTGGCGCCGACAATCACCTCGCCGGTGACGACATTACAATATTCGGTGATGCGATAGCCTTCGAGCGTCGGCGTGGTGCTGATCAGCAGCTTTTTGTACATGGCCTCATCTCCCATACACAGTCTTTAGCAAAGGGGCGCATAGAGGGCCATGACTCAGGCCAGCCCCAGCGCCGATTTATAGGTGTCGAGCACCGCTTCCATTTCCTGACGGTCATGCGTTTCCATTTTGCGCAGCCGCACGATCTGGCGCATGATCTTGGGGTCATAGCCCTGCGATTTCGCCTCGGCATAGACATCGCGAATATCATCGGCGATGCCCTTTTTCTCTTCCTCCAGCCGCTCGACCCGCTCGATAAACAGCCGCAGCTGATCGGCAGCGACATTTCCTTCGCTCATAGATACTCCATCCTGGATAGTGGTGTCCCGGTTCGGGTGCAGCAGCGCTATACCGGGCTGGCTCCGATTCCCGCAATGCGCGAGTGGCAGCTTTCCCCAATCCTCTCCGGTTTGGTGGAAATGCCATGCCATGTTATGTACCCATGCATGATATAGTCTGGGCCGAAAAAATAATATTCCGGTCCAGAACATAATGGTCGCATTTTCTGCAATAAGAGGATGAAGCGACCATGAAACGCACCCCGGTTATACTGTCTGCGCTGCCGCTGCTATTGTGCAGCGGCTGTGCCAGCCATCTGATCCAGATCAATCCGCCCGATTATACCGGCATTGGCGGCAACCCCTATGAGGCGTCGCAGACTTCGGTTGCCGGCGATGTGCCCGATGCCCGTGGCTGCGATCCGGCGGTCGATGGCGAGGACTGCAAGGTTCAGATCGTGGTGGTGGAGAAGAATACCAGAGTTATCGTTGTCGAGCGCGGCGAGAACAGCCCTGCGCCGCAGACCAACTTTGCGGGAAGAAGCGGTTTTTCGACCGACGCCGAAAAAGGTGTTCTGGTTTCCGAATGCCGTTCTGCCGGACTTGGTCGGGTCGAGGTGCGGCGCAATTTCGGTCAAGGACTGTTGTCGCTGCTGACTCTGGGCATCGTGAATCCGTCGAAAATCTATTATTATTGCGCCAAGCCACCTCCGCCTCCCGAAGAAGACAATGATCCTGACGGGTTTTGAAGCCCGTGCCGGGATGCGTTTGACTGTGAGGGAGAGATGCAATGCCCAATGACGACCAGATGCTGGAACAGGTTCCAGGCCCGCGCCAATGGGAAAATTGGCATGAGACGGTCTCCGGCACGGTTGCCGGTATCGACAAGGTTCATCCGCCACTGGAGAATCCGCCCTATGGCTCGAAAACGATAAACCGCTGTACCCGGCAGATTCAGCGCTCTATGGCCGATGCCAAACAGAAGGGCAAAGCCTATCGGGCTGTGGGCCGCGCCTGGTCGCTTTCGGATGCGCCTCTGAGTGATGGGGTGTTGCTCGATATCTCGGTGCTGATTGGCAAGAAGAAACTGCGCGCGGATCAGCTTGACCCCGGCTATAAGGGCAATGCCGAGGCGCGCAACGGCCTGTGCCTAATACAGTGCGGCAATTATATTTCCGAGATTAATGCCTGGCTCGAAACCAAAAAAGGTCTGTCGTTCAAGACAACGGGCGCCGCCAATGGTCAGACTATTGCCGGCGCCACGGCGACCGGCACCCATGGTTCGGCACTCGATTTCGGGGCTTTGCATGACCATATTGTCGCTATTCATCTGCTCGCCGGACCGGAGAAGCAATATTGGCTGGAACGCGCAAGCTATCCGGTGATGAAGCATTCGCTGCCCAATTCAATCAATGCCGAACTGCTCCGCGATGATGATGTTTTCAACGCGGTGCTGGTGGGTCTCGGGGCCTTTGGCGTAATCCATAATGTGGTTATCGAGGCGCGACCGCGCTTCCTGCTCAATGCCTATAATTATGATGCGGCCAATAACAAAAAGCTGGTGTTCGATGCCGCGATGCGCCAGCGCATTGCTCATCTCGACTTTTCGCTCAACCCCGATCTCGACCCCCCTGCCGATCCCGAGAATCCGGATGGCCCCGATACCGGGCGACCCTATTTCTTTCAGCCGATCATCAACCCCAATACCAACCCACCTGAAGTGTTGATCACCCAGATGCATGACAAGCCATGGAAGACAGGGCACAACCCCGATTATCTTATGCCGGCCGGGAAGTTTGGACCCGGCTATGATTTTGTGACGGTGGCTGGGCGTGCGCTCGACCTGTTCCAGAGCGCGGTGCCGCTGTTCGCGCAGCTGGTGGCGGGGCAGCTGTTCACGCTGGGCAGGAAGAGCGGCAGCTGGGGTGAGCAGTTCGGCTATAAGGCGCACCGCACCAAGGTCGCCAGTGGCACCGTTGCGGTACCGCTGGAACATGCGCTGGCAACGCTTGATGCATTGATCGACCTTAATGGTGATATCGGCCCGGTGCCGCTGGTTTTTGGCTGTCGCTATGTCAAAAAATCTCCGGCGCTGCTGGCTTTCAACCAGTGGGAGACCACTTTTGTCATCAGCATCGACGGCGTTTACAACAACAGTGCGCTGAACTTTCTCGAAAAAATCCCCGAGAAAATGGAGGCTCTGGGCATTCCCTACAGCCAGCATTGGGGCAAGACCAACGGCTATAATCCGCAGCGTATCCGCGCAACCTATGGCGGCAATGTCGACAAGTGGAAGGCGGCCCGGGCGCGATTGCTGCCCGATGCCGAGGACCGTGCCATGTTCGAAAACGCCTTTATGCGACGCGCCGGACTTGCCGACTGACTCGCCGTGATGGTCTTACCCGGTACCGCTTCAGAGACGAAAATACACTGTAAGATTGCACTTCCCGCAACCATCCTGTCATAGAGCAAAGGCATAGGCGCGTGCTGTGACCAGCAGCGGATGGATAGAGGGGACGTGACGGTGAGCGACGCAGGACGAAAGCGGCCCGGACGCCGTCACAGAAAGGTCAAGATTCTCGCCACACTGGGCCCGGCGAGCCGCACCACCGAGATGATCGAAGCGCTGTATCGCGCCGGTGCCGATGCGTTCCGCATCAATATGAGTCATGGTGACCATGCTGATCATGCCCGGGTCATCATGCATATCCGTGATCTTGAACAGCGGGTACAGCGTCCGATCACGCTTTTGTGCGACCTGCAGGGGCCAAAGCTGCGTGTTGGCACGTTCGAAGGCGGCGAGGCGATTATCCGTCATGGCAGCCATTTCACCCTCGATAGCGACGAGGCACCAGGCGATGCGACGCGGGTGCATCTGCCGCATCCCGAACTGTTCGCAGTGCTGGACAAGGGTTCGCGGCTGCTGCTCGATGATGGCAAGTTGCAATTGCGGGTGATCCGTGCGGGAAAGGACAGCATATTGACCAGCGCCGAGGTCGGCGGGCGCATCTCTGATCGCAAGGGGCTCAACGTGCCCGATGCGGTGGTGCCTATGGCGGCACTCACCGAAAAGGATCGCAAGGACATGGCCTTCGCTCTCGATCAGGGCGCCGACTGGATTGCGCTGAGCTTTGTCCAGCGCCCCGAAGATGTCGCAGAGGCACGAAGGCTGATCGATGGTCGTGCCGCGTTGATCGCCAAGATTGAAAAGCCCAGCGCAGTCAACCGGCTCGACGAGATATTGGAGCTATCCGATGCGGTGATGGTGGCACGCGGCGATCTGGGGGTCGAAATGGCGCCCGAGGAGGTGCCGCCGCTGCAGAAGAATATCGTCGCCGCCGCGCGGGTTTCGGGCAAGCCGGTGGTGGTGGCGACGCAGATGCTCGAATCGATGATCACTGCGCCGACACCGACCCGCGCCGAGGTTTCCGATGTCGCCACGGCGGTTTATGACGGCGCCGATGCGGTGATGCTGTCGGCCGAGACGGCGACCGGGGACTGGCCGGTCGAAGCGGTGTCGATCATGGACCGGATTGCGGTGCAGGTGGAAACTGATCCTGGCTATGCCGAACGGGTGCACCTCACCGAAACGCTGCCCGATGCCACCACTGCCGATGCGCTGGCGGCGTCCTGTGCCCAGATTGCCGAGACGGTCAGTACCTCGGCGATTGTCTGTTTTACCGGCTCGGGTTCAACGGCGCGTCGCGTGGCGCGCGAGCGGCCGTCTATCCCGCTATTGGTGCTGACCCCGACCCGGGCAACGGCGCGACGGCTGGGACTGCTATGGGGCGCACATGCGGTGGTGACGCGCGACATCGGCAGTTTCGAGGAAATGATTGGCAAGGGCAAGCGTATGGCGCTGCGCCATGGCTTTGGTGAGGCCGGGGATCGCTGCATCGCACTGGCCGGAGTTCCGTTCGGCACGCCCGGTTCGACCAATGTGCTGCATATCGTGACGCTGAGCGGTGATGAGCTGAAAGGCTATTCCCGCTGATCATGCAGCCCGAATAGCAGCCAGAGAGGCTTCAGAATATGCGTATAGTGCTGATTGACGGCCATCCCGATGCGAACCGGCTGACTTCGCATCTGCTCGACGAATATCAGCGTCATTGCGGTGGCGCAGCGCAGATCGACCGGCTGGTGCTGCGCGACATGGATTTCGATCCTGTACTGCACAAGGGCTATGTCGAGCCGCAGTCCTGGGAACCCGATCTGCTCCACGCGGCGCGGCTGATCGATGCCTGCGACCATATGGTTTTTGCCTTCCCCATGTGGTGGGGCGCGGAACCGGCATTGCTGAAAGGCTTTGTCGACCGGGTGTTGCTGCCGCATTTCACCTTTCGCTATCATGACAATGACAGCTTCTGGGACGGCCTGCTGGCGGGCCGGTCCGCCGATGCCCTGGTAACACTTGATACACCGCCGATCTTCCTGCGTTTTGCCTATGGCAATTCCATTATGCACCGCTGGCGCAAGCAAATTCTGGGTTTTTGCGGACTCAAACCCGCCAGACTTTATCTTTTCGGCCCGGTGCGTCGCGGGTCGGCGGAAAAGAAGATGGCCGGCTGGCACAGGAAGCTGGCGCGCGCCGCGCAAAAGGCGGCTGCCGCATCGCGCAGCAAAAAGCTCCACCATCTGGAGGATTTCCTGAACTATCGTGCCGGAAAAGAAAGTTAGCTTTTCAGGCTGACCATCAGGCAGCTGACAGTTTTGCGCCGGCAGATGATGGATTGGGGCCGCATAGTCGTCGCCATAATGCTTCTACCGGGCCCTGATCATGATGCGACAGCCACAAGCGGCTGAATCCTATCTGGATCAGCCAGACCGCCACGGTAAGGCCAAACAGCGCATCGGGATCAAGCGCGTCAAAAGGCAGGAGCTTGAGGCCATGGAACAGCAATAGTATCAGCACTGATTGCATCAGATAATTTGTCAGCGCCATCCGGCCGACACGCTCGATGCTGGTCCGCCACCATATCGGCAGCATCGGATGCAATATATTCAGCCCCGAAAGCATGGCGAGCGAGGTAATCGCGCACCCCGTCAGAAAGGTGATGCCCGATAGCGGCAATTCGCTGGTAAAGCCCAGATAAGGTCCGACCGTTTCATTGACACCGATTCTTGCCACTATGCCGTATAGGACAAGCGGTATCCCTGCCACCAGGGCCCAGACGGCCAGGCTGCGATAGAAAGCAGGCGAGCGCAGACCCTGTATTATGCCGAGCTTGAATAGCCCCATGCCGATCAGCATGAAGCCCAGCGCGTTCCAGACCCGGAAATAGGGCAACGCCGTCCATTGGATGAACTGGTTGCGCCAGACATTATAGCGGAACAGATCGCCATAGCCGCCGGCATAGGCCTGGTTTATCGTCGAGGGTGCATCGCCATAATCGACCCACCATGTGAACAGCATCGCCTCAACGGTCAACTCGTAGAGTTCCGGCCACTGGTTGAACGCCATGTTGAGCATCTTCAATGCGATACCGATGACAATCAGGCGCGCGGGCGAGAGATGCAATGCCAGCAGCAAAAAAGGCCCGCAGACAGCATAGGTGATGAGAATGTCACCAGGCCACAGCAGATAGGCATGACAGATGCCTATCGCCAACAATATCGCCATGCGTTTGAGATAATAGGGCGCAAATGGTCCCAATGGCTTTTCCGGGCGGTGCATCAGCAACAGGCCGGAGCCGAACAGCATGGCAAAGATCGGCATGAATCGCTGGTCGAAGATCAGATATTGCGACAACCAGGCCGCGACGCTGGCGACATCGGGATCATAGACCCGCGCCATGGAATCGCCAGCATGCCAAGGCATATTGACGACGAGCATGCCCAGAACCGCAGAACCGCGCAAAAAGTCGAGCAGATGTATGCGAGCTGTCATGGGTCACAGGCTCCAGTCCGGCTTCGCATGATTTATGGTTTTGCGGATCAGATCAACCCATAGTCTGCGAGCACCACCCGCAAAGTACCGGCATCTTCAAAACGATGCGCCTGGAAGCCGCAGGCGCGGGCACCGTCGACATTGTCCTGCCGGTCATCGATGAACAGCGCCGTCACAGGGTCGATGCCGAAGCGCTGTTCGGCAAGGCGATAGATGCGCGGATCGGGCTTCAGAATTTTTTCCGCACCCGAGACAATGATATCACCGAACAGGTCGAATATCGGTGCCGTAGGGCGGAACATGTCCCAGAACTCTACGCCGAAATTGGTAATGCCGTAAATCGGTACGCCGTTCTGGTGCAGTGCCTGGACCAGCGCGTGCGATCCTGGCACCGGCCCCGGTATGGTTTCCAGCCAGCGCGGCACATAGGCCTCGATCAGGTCACGCTCCCCGGGCCATTCGGCAATCAGCTCTGCGACCATCGGCGCCAGTTCGCGCCCGGCATCATGCTGGAAATGCCATTGTGTTGTGACAACATTGGAAAGGAACCAGTCGAGCCGCTGCGGATCATCGATCAGCTTGGCATAGAGATGGCGGATATCCCATTGGTAGAGGACATTGCCGACATCGAAGATAACGTTGGAAATCACGGCCATCCCGGAGGTCTCCAAAATCATTCGGCCAACAAAAAACCGCCCGGACTAGGGGCGGTTTCCTGTATGCCATAGGCTGTCCGCTGGCGCTTAGCCCTGGCGGGCCTTGAACCGGCGGTTGGTCTTGTTGATCACATAGGTGCGGCCACGACGACGGATCACGCGATTGTCGCGATGACGGCCCTTGAGCGATTTAAGCGAGTTGCGAATTTTCATCTGTCATCTGCCTTTTTGTCCGCCAGCCATGCGCGCCAAAGCCTTTATGGTCCGGCGTCCGAAATGACTCGCGCTCAATGCGAAGCCGGGCGGATAAGGCAAAAGCCGGGGCAAAGTCAAGCGGACAATAGCGCTATCGGCCGTGTTTTTCCGCCAGTTTCCGCTCCCATGCGAGCGCATCTTCGACAATCCGGTCAAGATCATCGCGCTGTGGCTGCCAGCCAAAGCGCGCTTTTATCGCGCGATTGTCGGAAATCAGCGCATCCGGGTCGCCGGCGCGGCGACCGGCCATTTCACGGACAATCGGGCTGTTGGTCACCCGGTCGACAGCATCGAGCACTTCGAGCACCGAATAGCCATGGCCATAGCCGCAATTGAGGAAATGGCTGTCCGCCGGTGATTCGATCAGCTTCTCCAGTGCCAGCAGATGCGCTGCGGCGAGATCGGTCACATGGATATAGTCGCGCACCCCGGTACCGTCGGGGGTGTCGAAATCACTGCCGAACACGGCCACCTTGTCGCGCTTGCCCAAAGCCGCCTCGACCGCGACCTTGATGAGATGCGTTGCGCCTGCCGTTGACTGGCCCGAACGTCCCTCAGGGTCGGCACCGGCGACGTTGAAATAGCGCAAGGCACAGAAATTGACCGGATGCGCTGCGGCGGTGTCGCGCAGCATGATCTCGGTCATCAGTTTCGACATGCCATAGGGATTGATCGGCCGCTGCGGCGCCTCTTCGGCAACCGGGCTGGTTTCGGGAATGCCATAGGTGGCGGCGGTCGACGAGAAGATGATGTGCTTCACCCCCGATGTCACTGCTGTCTCGATCAGTGCCCGGCTCTTGGCGGTGTTGTTATGATAATATTTCAGCGGGTCGCTGACCGATTCCGGTACCACCACCGATCCGGCAAAATGCATGATCGCGCCGATATCATGATCGGCGATGATTTCGCTCATCAGTTCGGCATCAGCAATATCGCCCTGATAAAAGGGCACGTCATCGGCGACAGCCCAGCGAAAACCGGTGACCAGATTGTCGATTACCACCACTGGCCATCCGGCGTCGGTCAGGGCCAATACTGCATGGCTTCCAATATAGCCGGCCCCACCAGTGACCAGCACCGGGCATTTGGCCAGCTCTGCTTCTACTTTTCTTGCCATGCTCTGCTCTCTTGTCACAGCCTTGCCGGCCTCTCCAGTCGCGGTCAGTCCCGCTTAATCCAGTCCGGGCCATAAGGTAAATCGCAAATATATCCGAAAGCCTTTGTTACATTGGTGCAAGGCTATTTGGTTCGCAGCCTTGCCGATTTTAGGCTATAGATGCGCAAAATTGACAGGATGCCCCGATATGTCTCACAGCCTTTATGCCTCTGCTCTTCCGTTCAATGCCCTGCGGTCGCTGATGCTCGGCCTCGCACTGGTGATGGCCATGGCGCTTAGCGGGTGTGTTGCTCCCGTCGGTCCGATCGAAGTGCGCCGCTTCCATGTGCTGAACGATGCACCCGATGCGACATCGGCGCGGATTGCGGTAGTTCCGGCTGAGGGCTTCGATAATAACAGTCTCGAATTTCGCGCCTATGCTTCGGCGATAGGCCGCGAGCTTTCTGCCCAGGGCTATAGCGTGGTCGATGGCACCGATGCGCCCGAGCAACTGGCGACGCTGGCCTATAACAGCCAGACCCAGACGGTCGGCAGCCGGCAGGGGCCGGTGAGTGTCGGTGTTGGCGGCGGCACGGGCGGTTTCCGCTCGGGTGTTGGCGGGGGTATCGGCTTCAATCTCGGTGGCGGTTCGAGCGAGCGGATCTTCACCACCGTTGAGGTGATCATCATGCGCTCGGCTGATAATGTCCGGCTATGGGAAGGGCAGGCGGTGAGCGAGGCCAAGCCGGGAACACCGGCGGCAGAACCGCAAATTGCCGCGGCCAAGCTGGCGAGCGCGCTGTTTAGTGATTTCCCCGGTGAATCGGGCGCGACCATCGAGGTCGAATGACCCGTCATCATCCGGCAACAACAGAAGATATGCGCTTTTCCAATCTGATATTGCTGGTGCTGGCCGGATTGCTTACCGCCTGTGCTGCTCCTTTGGGGCCAACCGAAATCACCCGCTTTCACCTGCCCGAAAAGGCCGAGGCTCTCGGTAGCGGCACAATCACCATAATGGTTGCCAACGAAGCAGCACCTGATGCGCCGGTACATAAGGCCTTTGCCGAGCGGCTCAGCCGGATTCTGGAAGGGCAGGGCTATACCATTGCTTCTGATGCCAGAGACAGCGACCAGATTGCCTATCTGGAATATCGCATCCTTGACAGCCGCGATGTCGATGACCGGGCAATTCTGACCGGTGGTGGTCCGGCCGCCATCGGCACCGGTGGTTCGGTCGGGCTTGGCATCACCGTTCCTTTTGGCGGACCCGGTGACCGCATGGTCTGTCAACTAACCGTGTCGATAGAGGAGCGTGAGAGCGAGAAGACCTTGTGGGAGGCGCGCGGTCAGAGTGAGGCCAAGCCGGGCTCACCGCAAAGCGAGCCCTATGGCTTTGCCGATAAAATACTCTCGGCCATGTTTGGTGACTTCCCAGGGCGTCCGGGTGAGACTATCACGGTGCCATGATTCATGACATTTGCAGCGCATTCGATTCCGGCAATATCGCTATTGCCGAGCATTCCGGCAGCTACGCCCGGTTGACTATCAACAAGGACCGCGAGTCTGATTTTTTCCAGTGGTTCCACTTTCGCCTGACCGCTGACCCGGGCGAGGAAGTCGTGCTGGAGATTACCGGCCTGACCGACTCCGCCTATCCCCAGGGCTGGCCCGATTATGCTGCCTGTGTCAGCGAGGACCGTGACTATTGGCAGCGTGCCGAGACCGGCTATGACAAAGAGACAGGCACGTTGACCATCCGCCATGTCCCGGCATCGGGTGTCTGCTGGTTTGCCTATTTCGCGCCCTATTCGATGGAACGCCATCACGATCTGGTTGCCGAGGCGGCGGCGAGTGAAGGCGTCGATTACCGCTGTCTCGGCCACAGCCTTGAAGGCCAACCGATAGACTGTCTCGAAATCGGCGAGGGCGACATTCCGGTTTGGCTCTATGCGCGCCAGCATCCTGGCGAGACCATGGCCGAATGGTGGATGGAAGGTGCCCTGGAAAAGCTGACTGACCCCAGCGACCCACATGCCCGGCTGTTGCGGCAAAAATGCCGCCTGCATATCGTACCCAATATGAACCCCGATGGCAGCCGCCGCGGGCATTTGCGCACCAATTTTGCCGGGGTCAATCTCAATCGCGAATGGCATCAGCCCAGCGCCGAACGCAGCCCCGAAGTGCTGTGCGTGCGCAACGCCATGGACGAGACCGGTTGCGCCTTTGCCATGGATGTCCATGGCGACGAGGCGATCCCGGCGGTGTTCATTGCCGGTTTTGAAGGTATCCCGTCATGGACCGAGCGCCAGGGACAGCTCTATCACCGCTATCGCGACCTGCTCGCCGCGCGCACCCCCGATTTCCAGACCGAGCTTGGCTATCCGGTGGCGGCCAAAGGCAAAGCCAACCTGTCAATGTCGACCAACCAGGTCGCTGAACGATTCACCAAAAGCCATGGCTGTATCGCAATGACGCTGGAAATGCCGTTCAAGGACAATCGCGACCTGCCCGATAGCGATCAGGGCTGGAGCCCCGAGCGCTGCAAAAAGCTTGCCGATGATTGCCTGGCGGTGCTGGCCGAGATGGTGGATGCGGTGGGTGGTGCCTGAACCGGCGGCTGCTTGCCCGTCACAATGTCAATATTTTACAGCACCAGCTGCGTCTGGGTCACCAGCGCGACCAGCCTCTCCTGATCAGTCTCGATTCGGGTCTGCCATACAGAGAGACGCTTGCCGCGCGCAACCGGGGTAGATATGCCCGTCAAAGTGATGCCGCTGGCGGCCCGCCCGACAAAATTGGTTTTGCTCTCAATGGTCGTGGTGCCGGTTGCCCCCTCCGGCAAATTCAAAAACGCGCCAATTGCGGCGAGCGAATCTGCGAACGCCATTACTGTACCGCCATGCACGCCGTCGCCGGCGGTGCAAAGATCTTCGCGCACATGCAGCGTACCGATGATCTCTTGCGGACCGGCACGCGACACCGCAACACCCAAAAGTCTGGCCAGCGGCATGGCGTCGGCGAGATTGGCATTGTCTGGACCGGGATTGGCAGGGTTGGACATGGCCTTGTTCCTGTAGCTGCTTGCGGAGGATGTGCAGTTCACCGCAAACATTTTTCAAAAACAATGACCTCGCAGGTTATGGTTGCGTATTTGCACTCTGGTTTACGCCGGGGCCCAAAGGAGAATGGCGTATGCAAGGCTTTGGCGCGCTACTGAAATCATGGCGCAACCGGCGGCGCATGAGCCAGATGACTCTGGCGCTGGAGTCCGACGTTTCAACCCGGCATCTTTCCTATCTGGAGACCGGCAAGGCGATGCCCAGCAGGGATATGGTGTTGCGGCTGGCCGATATCCGCATCGAATTGTTCTTCCCGGCCGATGCCGAAAGCGAACATCTGATGGCCAGGGCTCAGGCATAATCGACAAAGAAATTGGCTGTGAGCCGACCGGTTTCGGGATTGTCGGTCAATTCGGGCGCAGGCATGATTACGCCGCTGTGCAGCACGCAGCTGCGATAGATGATCACCCGGTTCATTCGGGCGGGCACAACCAGTAACCGGCTATAGCCGGGCGTGTCGGCATCGGGATAGCTGTGATGTGGTTCGAGTAGCGCGATATCCTGTTCCCGCTGATCGAGATAGCGCTGCTTGTCGGCGGTACCGACACGCTCCAGCCCGGTTGCCTCCTGACGATAAAATGCGGTGCCGCCATAGGGCCGGTCGAACAGATAATGCAGGATGGCGATGCGGTGGTTGCGGGCAATGTCGATATGCGGCACGCGCTGTAAAGGATGGAGAGCGTCGCGAGCGCGGGTGACCATGGACAGACCGCAATTGAAGCGGTCAATCCTGCGCTCCGCCAGTGCGAATTTTTCGCGGATCAGCGGGTCGAGCCGGTTGAGCATCGCCCGGGCATAAGCCGTCGGCAGTGGCGCCCGCAATCCGGGATAGCCCTGGCCATTTGTGTCAGCGGCGGAAAATTGCGCCTCGCGACAAGCATGGTCGCGCAGATGCCCGGGCTCGGCCAGCATGTCATCAATCACCAGCACATGCTCGCCCGAAGGGCCGATCTGTATCCATCCGGTTTGCGATGCCCTGCCGGGTGCAAAATGCTGTGCAGTCAATTTTGTCATGGCAGAATCGGTGCCTCTGTTGCACTCTATCCATAGTCGCATGTCGATGCGAAAGCACAGTAGAATGAGGGGCCGACAAAAAGGTGACGGAAACACAGCAGCGCGATGCGGAACCGGTGCGTCTGGTGATCATGGGCGGTGGCACCGCTGGCTGGATGGCGGCGGCGGCGCTGTCGCAATATTTTTCCAATGCGCTGAACATCACCCTGATCGAATCCGAGGCGATTGGCACAGTCGGCGTTGGCGAGGCCACCATTCCCCAGATCCGGTTGTTCAACACCGGCCTTGGTATTGACGAGGCCGAATTTGTCCGTGCGACCGCGGGCACGTTCAAGCTGGGGATCGAATTTGTCGACTGGCACCGCAAGGGGAGCAGCTATATTCACGGTTTCGGCGATGTCGGTGCCAAGGTCGGGCTGGTTCCCTTTTACCATTATTGGCTGCGCTATCGTGCCGAGGGGGGCAATCGCGATATCGACCAGCTGAGCCTCAACGTGCTGGCGGCGCGGGCGCGCCGCTTCGGTCGGTCGGGCCGTCAGGCCGGCATCGTCCGCTCGCTGCCCTATGCCTATCACTTCGATGCGCTGCATTATGCGGCCTATCTGCGCCGCTATGCCGAACAGCGCGGGGTTATGCGGCGCGAGGGCCGGGTGGTTGCCGCTGAACAGGATACGGAAAGCGGAGACATTACTGCGCTCAGCCTGGAGAGCGGAGAGACCATTGCGGGCGATTTCTTTATCGACTGTTCGGGCTTTCGCGGGTTCCTGATCGGGGAAACGCTGGGCAGCGACTATCAGGACTGGTCGCACTGGCTACCCTGCGACCGCGCCGTCGCGATGCCGACTACCGGCGATGGTCGGCTTGAGCCGTTCACCCGCTCCACTGCGCGCGGAGCCGGCTGGCAATGGCATATCCCGCTGCAACACCGAACCGGAAACGGTCATGTCTATTGCAGCGCCTATATGGATAGTGATGCGGCGACGCAGATCTTGCTTGACAATGCTCCGGGTGACCGGCTCGCGGAACCGCGTCATTTGCGCTTCACCACCGGCAAGCGCCGCGAGGTCTGGAAAAACAACTGCGTCGCGCTCGGTCTGTCTTCAGGCTTTCTCGAGCCACTGGAATCGACCAGCATCCATCTGATCCAGACAGGGCTGGCGCGGTTGATGGCGCTGTTCCCTGGGCGGCAAAGGGCGCCACATCTCATCGCCGAATATAATGCTCAGGCCGATGAGGAATATGCCGCGATCCGTGATTTCCTGATTCTGCATTATCATGCCACCGAACGCGACGACACCGAATTCTGGCGCTATTGCCGCACCATGGCGGTGCCCGACAGCCTGCAGCACAAGCTCGACATGTTCCGCAGCTCGGGTCAGATCATCCGCCAGCATCAGGAGCTGTTCGACGTGACCAGCTGGCTGCAGGTGATGTGGGGACAGGGTGAGCGTGCCGGGGCCTATCACCCCATGGTTGATGCGGTGCCGGCAGAGGAGTTGCAATCGGTGGTCAGTAAAGTGGCGCAGGACAATGTGCAGCAATGCAACCGGCTGCCGGTGCACGCCAATTACATTGCCGAGAATTGCGCTGTCTAACGGGCTATAAGGCCGCTTTTGAGGTCAGTTGACTGCGGTGCTTGGCATATCGCTGGTATCGGCTGGGCTATCGGCCTCGGCGGATGCTCCACCGGCTTCGGGCTGTTTCATCCGTTCGGCGCCCATTTTCTCCAGCGTTTCCTTGTCGACCAGCCGGGTGATCATCGGGTGGAGCCGCAGGCCGCCCTGCTTCACCACCTGTTTGAAATTGGCGATGACGCTGGCTGTGGTCTTGCTGTCCTTGGCGACGACATCAAGCAGCCAGTTGATTTCGCCGGACTTCCATTCGTCGCTGGCCAGCCTCACCGGAAATACCCCGGCCTTGATCTGTTCGCGGATCTTCTGGTCAACCTCTTCGGATACGCTGGCCCAGATGGCAAAGCCACTCATATCGGCGAGCCCGTCCTTGGCTTCGCTCGGATAGGCGATGGAAAGGCGATCCTGGATCAGTGGATCGAGTACCAGATGCTGCAGGTCGGCCAGTGTCTGGGCACGATAGCGCGGCAACATCATCATCGACATCACAGCCTTGCCGAAATTTTCGCGCACCGCGGAGCGGACCTCGACGATTTTCTCGATCACCTCGGGGGAGAGATCCGGGTTGCCGGTGGCGCTGGCCTGTCCCTGGGTCGCGTCCGCCACGGGTGCTGCTTGCTGTGCAGCGCCGCCATTGGCTGCGGCGCTGGCTTTCTTGGCTGCTGGCTTGCTTTTTGATGCCGGTTTTTTGGCCATTTTCCCCTCTTGCTTTCCTGCGTAATTCATGCTGTTTTTTTGTCACGCGCTTGCGTGACATTCTAGTAAAAAGTAGCTTACACCAGTATATAGTCAACTGTCGATTCTGTCTTGGAGAGAACGTTTTTCAGGCTTGTGGCACATTTATGAAGGTTTGGTCACAATTCTATCGGTAAAGAAACGAAATCGGTGTGAAAAAACTATCAGTCTGAACTTGACGGGATGCAGCTTTCCGAGGATGTTGAACCAAAATAACAGGGGGAGGATTGCCGCGTGAATCGCGCTACTTTACTGGTGTCGCTACGAGCTGCACCACTGAATTTCAGCTCTTTTACAGTTGCGCGGCCAACTCTGGAGTCCGAGGTGCATAGTGCCTTCCGATTCTGAGAATAATTCCCTTTTGCAAGACGCTATCCGTTCGGCGGGTCCTGAACAATATGATGGCCGCTTTATATCCATGGTGGCATTCGCCGATAAGTCCAAGATCGATAGCACTGCTCTGTTTTCGCGTGTTGAAACTTATCTTGAAGAAGATGATCCGGAGCCGCAGTTAACCGATACAGATTATGAGGACACCCGCAGCTTCATAATCACCATTGGCCCCTATTCGGTGCTGGCAATATTCATGCCCTTCGCAATACCGACCGAAACGCTGGCAGATGCTTTTGGCAATGAGCTTGTATGGAAGGCGGCCTCGAGCGAGTTCGATAAAGCGCGTTCGCACCTGCTTCTTGCAGTTATGAACTCCACGAATAACCATGCGGAAGCGGATAATCAGGCGCGTTTGTTGACGCTGGTTACAAATTGCGCCGCGCAAATGGATGGCGGTTTGGGGGTGTATTGGCCATCAAGCGAATCCGTATTTCCTCCGGCAGCCTTTGAGGAGGGCACCAGGGCAATGCTGGCCCAGCCTGAATTTCCTCCGCAGCTTTGGTTTTCTGTTCGCTTTTTCCCGGGCCCGGATTACGACAATGATGGCAGGATCGTTTGCCAGTCACGCGGGCTCGATATTTTCATGGATCGTGAAATCGAATGCGGCCCCTATGATATTGCGCCCGGACCATTGGCGGAAACGGTATTCGGTGTCGCGCGTTTTATGGCCCAGGCCGGCCCCATATTTGCCGATGGCCATACATTTGGTTTTGGCGAGAATGACGGCCAGGATGCGAGGTTGGATTTTCGCTGGTCGCCACTGGGGGGTGTGAACAAGCCGGTCTATGGCCTGGTCCTTTTGGGACAAGAGGGGGCGTGACCATGGGCGATTACGATACGCGCTTTTACAAGCCGTACAAACCGCCCCGGATTTATGGCCATGTGCCCGATAATTATGATGGCCCGATATATTACAGGGTGGCGCAGCAATATGGGAAGCGGATCGGCAATTCTCCTGTCGGTATAGAGGGTCATTATGACGGCCCCGGGGCCCATAAGCCTCCAAACAATTTCATTGCCTCTGTCCTTTATGACATGCTGGAGGGCTATCATGTGCGATCCAGCCCTGTGCTGTTTGATGAGCAGGGTGGCCTGCGCGATCTCTGGAAACAGCCCCTGAGCGGCGTGGTCAGCAGAAAGGCTCCGAAGAAATGGCCGGAATTCGCTTATGGAATATCGCTGGTCAGCGAGCGTGTACACGACATTATTGAGCGTCACGAACCGGGCATGCATGTGTTTATCCCCGTCGACGTATCAACTGATGGCAATTCTCTGCGGCAATATGTTTTCATCAATCGGGGTGGGTCAAAGCACACCATGCTCGCGCGCGATGGTGACATGGTGGGGCACAGGGTCTTTGAAAAGGAAAATGGTGACTTTTCTCTGTCGGCAATACCCAATTATGGTGCGCAATACATAGCTGAAAAAGAAGAAGATTATTATTTCTTCTATCTGCGCAGAAATACGGTTGATGATCAGAAGGTATTTTTTATAACAGAGACCTATTCTGACGTCTTTAGCCCTGATGTTGTTGACGAGATGGGTGATGTATTGCCGCCGTGGATGGGTTTCTATCCAATCGGTGTAAAAGACGAGTTAGTGGAGGTTGGCGATGTCGTTATATAATACTCCGACTGGCAATATAAATTCGAATAGTCTCACTGCTCTGCGCAGAGTAACGCAAGGTAACCAACCCGCTACGAATTTTGATTTCACCGGCAAGACGAAAGACCTTAACCCCCGTTTTTTCCAGAACACATTTGGCGGTAATGCCAATCAATGGCAGCTTCATCACTTAATTCCTCAAGAGCTGCTGCGCGCACAGAATGATCCGGTCGGAAGCGTTCTGCGTGACTTGACCAGAGAAGGTCTGTTCAGCGGGCGGGATGCAGTCACGAACGGTGTCAGATTACCGGCCGACGAGACTCTCGCGCGCAGAACCGGCTTGTCTTTGCACAGGGGTCCGAGTGCAGGCTATACCGCTGATGTAAGGCGTTTGCTCTCGGAGCTGATGTTCGACCCTGAAAACGGGGTTCTAAAGGACATCGAGCCTGCAAATCGCAACTTATCGAACCCTGCCTATAGAGCGGCATTGGCCAACCTCGCCCCCGAAATACACGGCGTGCAGACCTATTTGAATGAACGCGTGTCTATTGGCAGCCGAAATGGTGCCGGTCGACCAGAGGTCAATCATTCGCAAGTTCGTCTGAACAACAATGAGCCAAGGCCTCAGGCAAATGACGGCAGAATTGTCGATACTATCGATGATGTCAAAAATACGCGTGCTTTTCAGGCCGGTGACAGAAATTACCGCAATGCGTCATCGCTTGATGATCTCCATGCAACACGAAATCGGACCACACAGGCCATATTGCGGTTTGTGCAGCAGCAACATGGCACACGTGCGGTCACGAATAATATTCTCGGCCCACGGCTTCAAAGGCTGGCCAAGGGCTTGGGTGTTGCCGGCATCGCTTTGAGTTTGGCGAATATCGGGGTCGGCATCTATAAAGGCGGATATGATGGCTTTGTGCAGGCGCTGTACGAAGAGGGCCAGAATCTCGCAATCGGTGCTGCCGTTTCCGGCGCTGCGCTCGGTCTCAGCATTGCATTTCCTCCCGCGGCTCCATTTATCGCTGGTGCGGGCCTGGTGCTGGGTGTTGTCGGCCTCATTTTTGGCGGGATCGCGCTTTACAATAAACTGTTCGAAGTGGATGCCGATAATAGCGAGATTACAGACGATCTAACCGTCGGAAGCTCCATTGATGATATTTACGAGTTTCCTGAAGCAGGAGAAGAAGAGCCGGAAACGCCGGAGCCGGCAGCGGCACAAGGAGCTGGTGATGAGGGTGGTGGCGAAGACCAGGATGACGACGGCGATGATGATGGGCAGGATGTCGATGGTCGCACGGTTTTCGGTTTTGGCGAGGAGCGGCTTGAAGGTACTTTAGGCAATGATATCGTCATCGGTTTCAATAGCGATGCGATTTTCGGCAATGATGGCGACGATATTGTTTTCGCTTACAACGCTGACACAGTCGATGGCGGCGATGGCGATGACTGGGTCATTGTTGCTGGTGGTGATGAGCCGGCTACCGTTTCCGGTGGACTGGGTCGTGACTGGGTGGTCAATTTCACCAAAGGCGGTGAAATCTGGGGCGACATAGCCAACAGTTCCTCGACCGGTGATGGCAGTCGCGTTGCGATTGTCGATGGTGAACAGATCACTATCGAAGACTCAAAAGAAAATTCGGATGCTTTCTGGTTCGCCCCCGACACCGTCATCCAGGATGCGCAGCATTTTGATGTTCTGTCCTTTTACGGCCTGCCCCTGACCGGTGGGGATGCCGCAGCGTCCAGTGTCGGGCTGGCGCTCGGTGCGGCCACGGGAAGTCTGGCGGTTGCCAGCGGGGTCGTGGGTGCGCTGAATTTGGCCGGTTTCGCAACCGGAAATACCGTCTATTTCGATAATCTGCTGCCTTTCATCACCTATAAGCGTGATGGCGATGATCTCTTGATTGGCAATGTCTTTGATGATTTCCTCCGGGCGGTCACGGGTGACAGTGCGCCAACGCAAATACCGGATGGCAATGGTGGCACCTTCGATGCCACCGGTGTGCAGCGAATCCGCAATTTTGACTTTGTCGACAGCTATTGGGGCTATGAGCAGTTCGCGCTGGGGCGTGAAATATTTGAAGAAGGCCGTCCGCTCGGCACCTTCAATATGGTTTTCAAGCGGGCCAATCCGGTGCTGGGTGTTATTCAGCTGATTGCGGCTTTGCCACCGATAGCCGGCTCCGGAGTGTTTGCGGCGGTGCTGCAGGCCCTGGCCGTGCTCGATAGCTCGCTGGTGGTTCTGGCGGCGCTTGGCCGTGCCGCCAAGGCGGCCGCCTGGGCGTTTGAGGCCGACCCGCTGATTATCGATCTCGATGGTGATGGCATCGAGACGATCGCGTTGCAGCAGAGCCGTGCCTTTTTCGACATTGATGGTGATCTGTTTGCCGAAAAGACCGGCTGGCTGCGCAGCGATGATGGCTTCCTGGTCCTTGATGAAAATCGCAACAACCGTATCGATGGCATCAGCGAAATGTTCGGCGATGCCGAGACCACCGGCTTTGAAGAACTCAGCCAATGGGATCTGGCGGAAAATGGCGGCAATGCCGATGGCCGCATCACCGTCGCCGATGCGGTTTGGCAGGAACTCCAGGTCTGGCGTGATTTTGATGGCGATGGCGAAACCGATGCCGGTGAACTGTTCAGCCTCGATGAACTGGGCATCGTCGAATTTGATCTGGATGTTATCGATTTCGACGCGACAACAGCGCAAGGGGCCCAGTTGCTCGGCCGCGCCGAAGTGGTGTTCGACGATGGCCGGATAAGCAACGCTTTTGACGCGATCTTTGAATCGAGCGAGGTCGAGACACGCTTTGCCGGCGAAGACGGTCTTGCCGACTGGCAGGCAGGATTCGAAGTCGATGTTGCCGGTTTCGGTTCGATTACCGATCTCGGCGTGGCCATGGCCAATGATATCGATCTGGCAGAGCTGGTTGCCGCGCGGGTGCCTGAAATGAACGCGCCGAAGCTGAAGACTCTGGTGCAGCAGGCGGGCGATATTCTCGGTCATTGGGGCCAGACGCTGGAGACGACGCGGGAGCTGGCGCCGGTTCTGGTTGCCACCGATGCCGAGGGTAATGTCACGCTGGTTGATCGCGGCATCTATGTCGAGGACGATCAGGGCGGATATTGGGTGCTGGATTCGGGTGCTCCGGTGACGGATGCCGGTGGACAGCCCATTGCGCGTGCCACCCTGCAGGACGTGCTGGCGATGACCACCGATGCCGATCAAGGCTGGCGGCTCGAGCAGATATGGTCTCCCATAGATCGTGGCGAGGCGGTCCAATTTCGCGATAACGCGCCCTATCTGGCAACCATTGTCGACGGCCGCGCGGTCATCCTCGATTACGCTGTGCGTAACGGCAATGGCAGCTGGAGCCTCGCTTCGGCACCCAATGTCGAATATGCCACCACCGAGGAGATATTGGCGCTCGACCTGGCCGAGGGGCAGGAATGGCGTGTCGAGGATATCGGCTTCAACCCCTATGCCGGTATTCCGGTCGATGAAATCGGTGTACGGTTCCAGGACGGTATTGCGATCGATTATACCGTGCTGGTCACCGACCGTGATGGCGACTTCCATGTCTGGGCGCGCAATCTCGACCGGGCGCTGGAGCTTCAGGTCAAGACCGGCGATTATCGCGAGTTCAACCTGCGCAATTTCGAGATCGATTTCGACACGCTCGATGAAGTCGGCTCGACCGATGACAGCCAGTTCCGGGTGGAAATTCTCACCCCGGCGCAATTCCACTTTGCCACATCGCTGAGCGGCATCGACTTCCAGCCAGAGATACTGACCGCGACAGCCAACGATACCACCGGCATTATCGATTATGCGATCAATGGCGATGGTCAGTTCAATCTCGGTACTGAAGACAATTATATCTCCGGCATCGACGCGATTATCGACCTGCTCAGCCCGGTCATGGCGCAATATATCACCACCAGCCGGCGGTTCGCCGTCAGGCTGGCGCTTCAGGGTGGCCTGTCCGAATTTGCCCGCGAGCTGGAATATGATGTCGAAACCGACAAATACCGGCCCACTGGTGATCGTGAGATTGCGCCAGTCTTTGACGCCATTTTCGAAGCGGCTCCGGCGTCGAATGATAATGACGCGGTTTTCGATTATCTCACCGACTGGAACGAGGTGCTGTGGCAGGTCTATCCCGACTACGCCCCTAGCGGTAACGGCAATGTCTTCGGCTCCAGCGCGGAGATAGACCAGCCCTATATCTTCCAGATGATGCTCTCGGCATTCGAGAATATCGGCATCGATCTCGACATCTTCGCTACCGCCAATGCGCTGTCGATCAATCAGGACCTGATCCGCACCCACTTGGCCGATGACACCGATGTTGACGGCACTGGCGGCACCGACTTTTTCTATGTTTCCGAAGGCGACCAGACATTCACAGGTGGCAATGGTGCCGACTATTATATAGTCGGGCGCGATTTCGGCGAGGATCTGATCCATGACGTCGATGACGGCGATGAGGACGAGCTGCGTTTCAGCCAGGTCAAGTCGACCGAGGTCAAGGCCATTCGTGACGGCGAGGACCTGATTCTCGAAATCGAGGGTCAGGACAATGTGCTGCGCCTCAGAGACCAGTTTCTCGGTGAGCTGAACGGTTTCCTGAGTGACGGCACCCAGCTGGAATCGGGTGTAAACAAGATAGTTTTCTCCGACGGGGTGATCTGGGACCGGTTCCGCATGTCGCTCGAAGTGATCGACCGCGAACGCGCCGCCGGAGATTTCAGCGATCCCTATATCGGTTCCGGATCAGGCGACATTCTCTGGGGCGGACGCGGCAGCGATTATCTCAGCGGCGGCGCCGGTGGCGACATCTACATTTTCGAGCGTGGCGATGGCCAGGATGTCGTTGATGATCTGGGGACATTCTCTTTTGGCCCGGTCAAGGCGGGCCTCGACTTCATCCAGTTCCGCGGCGACATATCGGCTGACAATGTCAAGCTGTTGCGCGACGGACCGAGCGAGGATCTCAGGATCATCCTGCTCGACGAGGATGGCAATGAGACATCCGATATCATCGACGTCGTCGGCCAGTTTGGCGGTGTGCGCCTCAATCTTGGCGCCTTTGGCGAACTGCTCGGCAGCGCTGATGGCCTTGATTATGTCGCGCCCAATCTCATCGAGCGCTTCCTGTTCGAAGACGGAACTTTGCTCGAGTTTACCGAGATCGTGCAGCGGGTGCTGGAAAATGCCAAAACCGATGGCGACGACGCCATTTACGGTGTGCTCAACGACAACACGCTCGATGGTGGCGCGGGTGATGATTTCCTCACCGGTCTCGAAGGGTTCGACACCTATATTTACGGCCGCGACTATGGCCGTGATGTCATTCTCGACAATGACCTGAGTTCATCGCTCTTCGGTCCCAAGGATGACAAGATCACCTTTACCGACGATCTGCGCTGGACCGATTTCGATTTTCTGCGCGAAGGGGCCAGTGACACGCTGACGCTGAGGGTCAGCGGTACCGATGACGAGGTCATCTTCACCGACTTCCTCGAACATATTCTGCTGGTCGGATATGTGAACCTCGTCGAAGAGCTCGAATTCGCCGATGGCACGACATGGAACTGGATCGAGCTGCTCGAACATTATGTCGCCATTGCCAAGACCGATGGCGATGATGTCATCTACGGCTTTGAGCGCATTTCCGACACACTGGATGGCGGTGCGGGCGACGACAGGCTCGAGGGCCTGAGCGGCAATGACACCTATATCTTCGATCTTGGCTATGGCACCGACACCATTCTTGACAGTGGCGGCGAGGAGCGCATCCAGTTCCGCAACATCCTGTCGACCGATATCGAATTCAGCCGTACCGCGCTTGATCTGATCCTCACCGTGCGCAGCACTGGTGATCGGATTGTCCTGGAGAACCAGTATGTCCGCGCCGGGCGGCAGCAATTTGCCACCGAGTTCTTCCAGTTCGATGACCGCACTTTGGTGTTCACCGATTTCAACCCGGAAGACATTGATCTGGTTGGCACCAACGCCGGCGAAACCATCACCGGCTCCAACTTTGCCGAGACCCTGGACGGACGGGGCGGTGACGACACGCTGATCGGTAATGATGGTGGCGATACCTATCGCTTCGATGTCGGCTATGGTCAGGATGTCATTGTCGACACGCGTATTCGTGCTTCGTGGAATGATCGCCGCGGCTTCAACGTCCCGGTCGATGATGTGGTTGCCTTTGGCGACGACATCACCCGCGAGAATGTCGTCTTCACCAAGGATGGCAATGATCTGGTGATCTCGGTCGACCAGCGCGTCGACACGCTGCGCATCCGCAACCAGTTCCGCAGCATCGATGATGGTGTCGAGCGCTTCCGCTTCAGCGATGGCAGCTTCCTCGACATATCCGATGTTGAGGAACTGTTGCAGATTGAGGGTGGTAATCGTGGCGATAATGTCATCGAGGGATCGCTCAACAATCCCAATACGCTTGATGGCCAGCAGGGCGACGATACGCTGATCGGTGGCAATGCCGCCGATATTTATGCGTTCAGCGCGGATTATGACTCCGACCGGATCATTGAACGGAATGATGTCGCCGGTGTCATCGACCGGGTGGTCTTCGGGGCTTCGGTAACGCTTGATGCGTTGCGGGTTACCCGTGATGGCAATGATCTGGTTATCGATCTGGGCAACCGTACCGATATCCTGACCATTGTCGGTGGTCTCGGCAATCAGCGGGTCGAGGAATTCCTGTTCGCCGATGGTACGACGCTGACCTTTGATGACCTGCTTGACCGCATGCTCACCGGTACCGAGCTCGACGAGCAGCTTGTCGGCCTCGACAATCGCGACGATGTGCTGCGCGGCGGCGGCGGCTCCGACGCGCTGATCGGCGGTCTGGGCGATGACACCTATCATTTCGGCTATACCGATGGCAGTGACAGCATCGAAGATGTCGGCGGCGTCGACACCATTGTCTTTGGCGACACCATCACCCAGGATCGGGTGCGGTTCCAGAATATCGACGGTGACCTGCTGATCCGCCTGGATGGCAGCGATGACCGTCTGGTGGTGCTTTCGGGCTATCGCGACAATCCGGTCGAGACGTTCCAGTTTGCCGACGGTACGACGCTGTCCATCGCCGATGTCCGTGCCCGTATTCGCGATGGCCTTTCGAGCGATGGTCAGGATATTGTCGACAGCCGCGATTTCGATACCGGCGCCGAGCTCTCCGCCGGCCTCAACAACGACACCGTCATTCTCGATGACGGCCATATTGCGGAATTTTCCCGTGGTGACGGCATTGACCGAATCGTCATGGCCCCGGGTGCGAGCGATGCGCGGGTCAGGCTCGACGATCTGACATCGGGCGACGTTCTGGTACGTCTGTCCTCGCTCGACCGCAATGATCTGGTGCTGACCTTCCCCCAAACCGGTGATCAGTTGATTATCGCCGGTGCCCTGGGTGATGGCGCACTGCCGCGCATCGTATTTTCCGATGGTGTCGAATGGGATGCCAGTGATCTTTCCCAGGCCTTGATCGACGGCCAGACCACGACGCTCGACGACACGATTATCGGGCCGGACCGTGGCGGCATATTCGAGAGCAGCCCGGGCAATGACCAGTTGCGCGGCGGCGATGGCGATGACGTCTATCGCTTCGAACGCGGCAGCGGTCAGGACGTTATCGAGGATAGCGGCGGCAGCGATACTCTCGAAATCAGCGGTTATGCGATTGCCGACATGCGTGTCGAGCGGCTGGCCGAAGGACGCGATGACCTGCGCCTGACCTTTGTCGATGCTGAAGATTCGGTGATTATTCGCGGTGCGGTTATCAACACCGTACGCTTTGCGAGTGGCGCCACATTGTCGCGCGCCGAGCTGCTGGCCACCGTCAACACTGCGGGCACCGAAGTCGATGACCGGCTGGTCGGTACGAACGGTGCCGAGACCTTCCGCCCGGGCCGCGGCAATGACGAGATCATCGACGGCAATGGCACCGATGTCTATCTTTTCGACCGTGGCGACGGCCAGGACCGTATCAGTACCAGCGGCAGCGCCGATGGCTTTGGCACCATAAGATTTGGCCGCGATATTGCACTGGAGGATATCTCGGCGAAGCGCGATGCCGATGGCAATATCATCCTGCAGATCGCCGGAGATGATGATCGCATCACGCTGGTCGATCCGGTCAATGATCCCGATGCCATTGTCGGCACATTGGAATTCACGGATGGCCGCACCGCGCTGATCAGCGACATTTCCGCCGCCATTCTCTCCACCGATGGTGATGACCATGTCATCGTGCCGACGCCGAGCCGCAATGAGGCTGGCGGATCGGGCAGCACGATCTTTGGCGGGTTGGGCAATGACACTATCGAGGGTGGCCGTGGCGATGATGTCATTACCGGCGGCCTGGGCAATGACCTGTTGCAAGGTCATTCAGGCAGCAACAGCTATTTCTTCGAGCGTGGCGACGGCCAGGATGTCATCCTTGACATTGAGGGGATCGCCAATGGCGGTATCGATACGCTGCGCTTCGAGGCTGGCATTGCCCCCGATGATATTGAATTCCTGTCCGTTGGTCCCGCCGATCTCACCATCGGCATTGCCGGTGGCGAGGATCGCATCACCATTCGCAACATGTTTACCCCGACCCAACAGGATAGCGGGGTAGAGCAATTCGTCTTTGCCGATGGCACCAGCTGGTCCTTGCAGGATATTTACGACCGTGCCGCCACTGGCGGTGATGGCGATGACGATATCGATTTCGGCACCGCTCTCGATATCACCGCGACCATGGCCGGCGGTGCGGGTGATGACCGTCTGGCTGGCGGTCGTGGCGATACCAGCTATATTTTCAATCGTGGCGATGGTCGTGACCACATTGTCGAGAGGCAGAACTGGTCGCAATCCTTTGATCGTCTGCAATTCGGCGCCGGTATCGTGGCGGCCGATCTGGTGGTCACCCAGACCGGCAATGATGTACTTATCCGCTTCATCGGCAGCGATGACCGGGTCACCATCCAGAACCAGATCAATTTCTCGCAAAAGCCGGTCAACGAGATCGTGTTCGATGACGGCACCATCTGGACATCGGGCGATCTCGCCGCCGCGATTGTCAGCGAGGAAGCAGCACAGCGCCTGCTGGCGCCATCGGTGGCCGACAATAATCCGTTCACCGACCCGCTCTTCGCACTCGACAATGCCGGAGATGGCGGGGATACGGGCGATGGTGGCGATACCGGCGATGGTGGCACCGCAACGCCGCCCCCGGCCAACCAGCCCACAACGCTCACCGGCACGGTAGGCGAAGTCGATACCTATGATTTCTTCGTGCCGCTGCTGGCGGCGGGCGAAGCGCTGACCACGATTACCGATTTCGAAAGCGGCGATCTCGGTGATATCCTCGATATCCGCCTTGCCGACGGGCTGGAGGGCGAGGTGGTCAGCCGGCAGGAAGGCGCTGATACCTATATCTATTTCGCCGATAACGGCGTTACCAATCTCGATGATGCCCGGCAGCTGATCCGGCTCCAGGGGGTTACCGAGACCGCATTGACCCTCGCCAATTTCAATGGCGCTCCGTTCGAATCCGCAGCCAATCAGACGATTTCCGGTACTGGCGGAGCGGATACGCTGACTGGTGGCTGGGGCAATGACAATATCTCGGGCAATGACGGCAATGACGTCATCGATGGTGCCGAGGGCAACGACTTTCTGCGCGGCGGCGATGATAATGATGTTTACCGCTTCAGCCGTGGTTTCGGCCAGGATGTCGTGTCCGATGCTGGTTGGGATCGCAGCGACACCGCCGATGCGATCGAATTTGACGACACCATCACCCCTGATGACATTATCGTTGAGGCTGGCCCTGATGCGGACGACCTGACAATACGTATTGCCGGAACCGATGACAGCATCATTCTCGACCGCAGTCTGAACAATGCCGATTATCGCATCGAATTTGTCCGTTTTGCCGATGGTACCCAATGGACGCACGCTGACCTGTTCAGTCGTGCCACCGCACCGACTGATGCCGACCAGAGATTGACCGGCGGTTACAATGCCGAGACCATCGATGGCGGTGCCGGCAATGACAATATCGACGGCAATGCTGGCAGCGACGCGATTATCGGTGGCACCGGTAATGATTTCCTGCGTGGCGATGACGGCAATGATGTCTATCGTTTCAGCCGCGGCTTCGGTCAGGATATTGTCTCCGATGCCGGCTGGGATCGCAACGACACCGCCGATGCGATCGAATTTGACGACACCATCACCCCCGATGATGTCATCGTCGAGCGCGGACCCGATGGCGATGACCTGACCTTGCGCATTGCGGGGACCGAAGATCGCATCGTCCTCGACCGGACGCTCAACAATTCCGATTACCGCATCGAATTTGTCCGCTTTGCCGATGGTACCCAATGGACCCATGCCGATTTGTTCGCGCGTGCCTTTGTTGGCGATGAATCCGATCAGAGCCTCGTTGGCGGTTATAATAGCGAGATCATCGATGGCGGCGGTGGCAATGACAATATCGACGGCAATGGCGGCAGCGACACGCTGACCGGTGGCACCGGCAATGATTTCCTGCGTGGCGATGACGGCAATGATATTTATCGCTTCAGCCGCGGCTTTGGCCGGGACATTGTTTCCGATGCCGGCTGGGATCGCAACGACACCGCCGATGCTATCGAATTCGATGATACCATCACCCCCGATGATGTCATCGTCGAGCGCGGCCCCGACAGCAATGATCTGACCATTCGTATCGTTGGCACAGAGGACCAGATCGTCCTTGATCGTACGGTCAATGACAGTGATTACCGGATCGAATTTGTCCGCTTTGCCGACGGCACTGAATGGACCCATGCCGATCTGTTTGCACGGGCTTTTGCCGCCGATGATTCCGACCAGAACCTTGTCGCCGGTTATAACAGCGAGACCATCGATGGTGGCGCTGGCAATGATACGATTGACGGCAATGGCGGCAGCGATACGCTGATAGGCGGCACCGGCAATGATTTCCTGCGCGGTGACGATGGCAATGACATTTACCGCTTCAGCCGCGGCTTCGGTCAGGATATTGTCTCCGATGCCGGCTGGGATCGCAACGACACCGCCGATGCTATCGAATTCGATGATACCATCGCCCCCGATGATGTCATCGTCGAGCGCGGCCCCGACAGCAATGATCTGACGCTGCGCATTGCCGGGACCGACGATCAGATTATCCTCGATCAGACGGTCAATAACGGCGACTACCGCATCGAATTTGTCCGCTTTGCCGACGGCACTGAATGGACCCATGCCGATCTGTTTGCACGGGCTTTTGCAGGTGACAATACCGATCAGAATCTTGTTGCAGGCTATAACAGCGAGACCATCGATGGTGGCGCTGGCAATGACACGATCGACGGCAATGGCGGCAGCGACATATTGATCGGCGGCACCGGTAATGACTTTCTGCGCGGTGACGATGGCAATGACATTTACCGCTTCAGCCGCGGCTTCGGTCAGGATATCGTGTCCGACGCCGGCTGGGATCGCAACGACACCGCCGATGCTATCGAATTTGACGACACCATCGCCCCCGATGATATCATCGTCGAATCTGGCCCTGACAGCAATGATCTGACGCTGCGTATTGCCGGAACCGATGATCGGCTGGTCATCGACCGGACGCTGAACGATACCGATTATCGCATCGAGTTTGTCCGCTTTGCCGATGGCACCGAATGGACCCATGCCGATCTCGTCGCACGCATGACAGATCCGGTTTCCGGCATCACCGTGACAGGTGACACTGGCGTGGCAAATGTCCTGATCGGCAGCGAAGGCGATGATTCATCAACAGACTTGCTGACCCCGAGTGAAATTCGCGGTCTGGGCGGCAATGATCAGCTGCGTGGCAGCCAGGGCAATGACGTCATCACCGGTGGTGCCGGCAATGACCTGCTGATCGGCAATGGCGGCGATGATATTTATCGTTTCTCCATCGGTTTCGGCCAGGATATCCTCAATGACAGTGGCCAGGATTTTGGCAGCGACGGCAGCAATTTCGACATTATCGCATTTGATGCGACCATAGCCGCTGCCAACATCGTGGTCGAACTGGCCAGTGGCGCCGATGGCAGCGGCCCCGCCGGTGATCTGGTGTTGCGGGTGCAGGGCAGCGAAGACCGGCTGGTTCTTATCAACCATGGCGCTCAGGATCTGACTGGCGCGAATATCGACGAAGTGCATTTCGACGATGGCACCATATGGACGTTCGATGACCTGCTGGCTGCGGCGGTGCCGTTCCGTTCCAATGGCCTGACCATCGATGGTCTGGGCGCGCTGGCCGATGATGTTCTGACCGGCACTGGGGCAGATGAGCGGATCAATGGTCTGACCGGCAATGATATACTGGATGGCCAGGGCGGCAATGACCGGCTTGACGGTGATGATGGCGATGACGTTCTGATCGGCGGCAGCGGCAATGATGTGCTTTCGGGCGGCAGGGGCAGCAATATCTATCGCTTCGCCGCCGGCTTCGGGCAGGACCGGATCAACAGCTTCGGCGACTTTATCGGCTCCGATGGCGATAGTGAGCCCGATATCCTGGAGTTCGACGCCAGTATTGATCCCGCTGATGTGATCATGGCACTTAACCCGTCCGATGAAGAGATCGTGCTGCGCTTTGCCGGCACCGAAGATCGCATCACCGCCTTTTATGACCAGGACGATGGCCCCAGCGATTTCGCACCCTTTTCCGAGCTGCGCTTTGCCGATGGCACGGTGCTCAGCTTTAATGATCTGCTGCTCGCGGCGGTCCCCATGCCGACCTTCGAATTGCAGGGCGATTATGTAGCCGACACGCTGACCGGGACCGCAGAAAGGGATATCATTGACGGCGGTGCCGGCGACGATGTGCTCGATGGTGGTGCCGGTAATGACGATATTTTCGGTGGTGCCGGCAATGATGTCATTACTGCCGGTGCCGGTGTCGACACGCTGTTCGGCGGCACCGGTGATGACATATTCCGTTTCGACAGCGGTTTTGGGCAGGATCAGATATTCGCCTCTGGTTTCGGCCCCGGCGCTGCCGATCAGGGTTTTGATGTTGTCGAATTCGGTGCCGGGATTGCTGCCAGCGATATCACCGTTCTGGAAAGCGATATCCTGTCGACGCATATCCTTTATGTCGCCGGCACCGATGATCGGCTGAGTATCGGCATCAATTTCAGCTCGCCGACAATCGACGAGTTCCGCTTTGCCGATGGCACCGTCTGGACCTTTGCCGATCTGGAGGCGATGTCCACGCTTGATGGCGGGGTGGATATCTTCGCTGATGATGGCCAGACCGTCCTCACGGGCAGCGAGTTTGCCGACTATATCGACGGCGACGATGTTGATGGTGTGCTCAGCGGCCTGGGCGGCGATGACGATATCTTTGGCGGCTTTGGCAATGACACCATTATTGGCGGTGCCGGAAATGATTTCCTCGACGGCGCCGAGGATGATGACACCTATATCTTCTCGGCCGGTTTTGGCGCCGATTATATCAATCTGAGCTTCGACGTCCGTTCCGACCCGGATAATGTCAGTGAGTTCGATGTTGTCGAATTCGATGCCAGCTTCACCCCTGGTGATATTGCTGTGGTCTCTGCGATCAACGGTATCGATATCGAACTGCAGGTGAACGGTGCCGGTGATGTCGTCACTTTGGGAGACGCACAGAACTTCCAGACCATATCCGAGGTCCGCTTCACCGACGGCACCATCTGGACCTATGCCGACCTGCTGATCATGGCGTTGCCGTCTGCAGGCCAGATCCTCAACGGCCAGATTGTCGACGATACGCTTACCGGCGGTGCTGGTGACGATGCGATCAACGGCGTAGGCGGTAATGATATACTCGATGGCGGTGCCGGCAATGACGTGATCGAAGGCGGTGCGGGCGATGATATCATCACCGGCGGCAGCGGTGATGACCAGCTATCCGACAGCAGCGGTGGGACGATCTACAATTATTCCGCCGGTTTCGGCCAGGACGAAATCAACAATGTGCTGAATGATGGCTCGATCGACGCCATCGTCTTCGATGCAACGGTCACCGCCGATGACCTGATTGTCGAAATGCCCGAATTTGAAGGCCGTTTCGTGCTCCGCGTTGCTGGAACCGAAGACCGGATTTTCCTGCGTGCCGATGCGGCAGGCGGCGGTTTCAACGAAGGGCCGCCGCCGCTCGATGGGCCGCCGCTAGAAGGACCGCCGATAGAAATAATCGGGCCGGGCTCTGGCCCCGGCTTCGGCATTGACGAAATCCGTTTTGCCGATGGCGTTGTCTGGACCACCGATGACCTGCTCGCCAATGCCATTGTGACGCCGCGTATCGAGATTGATGGCGACACGGCGGACTTGCCCGAGGGCGGTGACTTTGACGACATCATCACCGCTCCTGATGGCGGCGCCCAGCTGGTTGGCAATGGCGGCAATGATGTGCTTAACGGCGGTCGGGGCGATGACATATTGGTCGGCGGTGCCGGTGATGATCAGCTCGATGGTGCTCGTGGTGACGATATCTACCGCTTCTCTGCCGGCTTCGGTCAGGATCTGATCGACGATAGCGGCTGGTCGGGCGATGACAATATCATCGAGTTCGACGCTTCGGTCGATCCGTCACAGCTGGTGGTTGAATATATTGTCACTCAGCCGGGGAGTGATGGTGGTTTTGCGCAAGGGGATCTGGTGTTGCGCATTGCCGGGACCGAGGATCGCATAACCATACGCAACGGTTATTCCGAGGACCCGATTATTGCCCTGGTGCGCTTTGCCGATGGCACGTCGCTGACGCACAATGATCTGGTCACCTCCGCAGTCGAGGCCAGTTCCGGCAGGTTGCAGAACCAGGTGGCGGATGATGACCTGCTGCAGGGCACGCCGTTCGATGACACGCTTGACGGCGTCGCCGGAAACGACACGCTGCAGGGCTTTTCGGGTAATGATCGGCTCATCGGCGGTACCGGTAATGATATCCATATTGGTGGCGGCGGCGATGATGTCCTGAGCGACGAGAGCGGCAACGAGATTTACCGCTTCGATACAGGCGATGGTCAGGACCGCATTACCGATGTGATCGGCATTGACCGGATCGAACTGGGTGCCGGTATTTCGGCCGATGATGTCATCGTCTTCCAGCGCAATGACAGCGATATTGTGCTGTCTTTTGGGGATAGTGGCGACCGGTTGACCATTTCCGGAGCCTTTGCCAACGCCAATAATGTCATCGAGGAAGTCCGCTTTGCCGATGGCACGGTCTGGACCCATGCGCAGCTGGTCGAACGGATAATCGCGGGTGACGACAGCTCGCAGTCCATCCGCGGCACATCGGGTGATGACAGCATCGACGGCCTGGCCGGCAATGACAGCATCAATGGCCTTGGCGGCAATGATGTCCTTGCCGGCGGCGGCGGTTCGGACACGCTGACCGGTGATATCGGCAATGACGATCTGGCCGGCGGCACCGGTGCCGATCGCCTGTTCGGTGGCAGCGGCGACGACACCTATCGCTACAATCTGGGCGATGGTCAGGATCTGATCGACGACTCATCGGGTGTTGAGACGCTGATACTGGGTGCTGGCATCACCGCCGCCAATCTTAACGTCATCCAGATCAACAATGACGACCTGTTGCTGCGTGTCGGCAACAGTGACGACCGGTTGACGCTGGTCGATGTGCTGGTCGACAGCAACAGCATCATCGAGGAAATCCGCTTCGAGGATGGCACGATATGGAGTCATGGAGACCTGCTGCTCAATGCGATAGAGCCGACAGGGGACGACGATATCATTACCGGCTCGGACGGTGTTGACGTCATTGATACCGGGGCCGGCAATGACCGGATTACCGGCCTGGCGGGCGATGATGATCTTACCGGCGGCGCGGGCGATGACAATATCGATGGCGGCAACGACAATGACATACTGACCGGTGGCACCGGTATCGACACGCTGACCGGCGGTGCCGGCGACGATGTCTATCGCTTCGCTGCGGGTGATGGCCAGGATACACTGACCGACACATCGGGTGTCGACACCATCGAATTCGATGCCAGCGTTGCGGCGCAGGACTTTTATGTCGTCCAGAGTGGCACCGCCGATCTGGTGCTGCGCTTTACCGGCAGCGAGGATCGTATCCGTCTGGTCGGTGCGCTCAACAATGCCAATAACGCCATTGAAACGGTGCGCTTTGCCGATGGTTCGGAGCTGACCCATGCCGATCTGCTGGCGCTGGCGCTCCAGACCAGCGACGGCAATGATACACGCAATGCCAGCGAGGGCGATGATGTGCTGGCTGGTGGCGGCGGCGATGACCGTCTCAACGGGCTGGGCGGTAATGACGAGCTGAGCGGCGATGCCGGTAACGACACGCTCGATGGTGGTGCGGGCAATGACATTCTCGCCGGTGGCACGGGTGGTGACAATCTGCTCGGTGGCTCGGGCGATGATGTCTATCGCTATAATCTTGGCGACGGCCAGGATGAGATTACCGACAGTTCGGGCCTTGACCGCATCGAGCTGGGTGTGGGCATCACCGTTGATGACGTCGAGGTGGTGCGCGTCGGCACTTCCGATCTGCAATTGCGCATCGCCGGCAATGACAACCGCCTGACGCTGCGCAATGTGTTGGGTAACAGCAACAATGTCATTGAACAGCTGCTCTTTGCTGATGGCAGCAGCTGGGATGCGGATGAGATTGCGCGCCGGGCCACAGCGGGAACACCAGGCGATGATGTCTATAACGGCTCCAATATCGCCGATGTGCTGCGGGGGCAGGGCGGCCGCGATACGCTGACCGGCAATGGCGGTGACGACATTCTCGACGGCGGTGCCGATGATGATGTGCTCGATGGTGGCGCCGGGGCTGACCAACTGACCGGAGGCACCGGCGATGACGCTGTTGTCGGGGGCGCCGGTGGTGATACCTATATCTTCGCTGCTGGCGATGGCCGCGACAGCATCGAGGACAATGGCGATGCGACGGTCGATACGCTGCGCATCGAAGGCTATACGCTGGCCGCGATGCGCTTCAGCGCGACCGGGATAGACGGCAATGACCTGACCATCCGCTTCGGCGGCAGCAGCGATGTCGTGGTGGTGCGCAATGCTCTTGCCGGGACCGATGAAGACGCCATTGAGCAGTTCGAGATTGCCGATAGCGGCATTACCCTCAGCCTCGCCGATATCGAGACGCGTATCGAGCCTGATGTCGCGACCACCGGGGAAACACTGTTCGGTGACGAGAATGACAATATTCTCACCGGCGGTGATGGCGATGACTTCCTCAATGGCGGTGCCGGTGCGGATACGCTTGACGGCGGTGCCGGGAATGATGTCTTCGGCGATATCGTCAATGACGCCTCGACCGATACGCTGACAGGTGGCGAAGGCCGCGACACCTATCTCTATCTGCCGACCTTTGAACTGCCGGACAATTTCGCCGCCGATGTGATCACCGACTTTGCCGCAGGCGATGATGGTGATGTTATCCGTCTGTCGTCGAGCAATCCCAATCCGTTCGAAACCGGCAGGCTCCAGATCAGCCAGAGCGGCGATGACACCATCATCCAGCTGGTCGATGATCAGGGCTTTGGCCGCACTGTGCTGCGGCTGGAGGGTGTGACTGCAACCGACCTGACCCCGGCCAATTTCGGCGGCGTGCCCTTTGGTATCGATAACTCGGTCAACATCGCCGATGGTGAGGAAGGCAATAGCCTTGAGGGCGGTCCGCTCGATGACCGCATTTTCGGCAATGGCGGCGCCGATATCATTGACGGCTTTGGTGGCAATGACCAGCTCGCCGGCGGCGCTGATGGCGATATCATTCGCGGCGGCTTTGGCGATGATCTGATTGCTGGCGAGGAAGGCAATGATGAGCTGCTTGGTGGCGCAGGCGATGACATCCTTTCCGGCGGTGCCGGTGATGACATTTTGCGCGGCGGCGATGATGCCACCTCGATTGCCGGCAATGATATTTTCTCCGGTGGTGGCGGCGATGACCGGCTGATCGGTGGCGCGCAGAATGATGTCTATGTCTTTGGCGCCGATGATGGCCGCGATGTCATTATCGACGCCGGTGGTGACGACAGGATCGAATTTGCCGAGGGTATTGCCGCAGGCGATATCGATGTGCTGCAAATCGATGACCGGCATCTCGAATTGCGGGTGCGTGGCGGCACCACCCGGATACGGCTCGATAATGCCATCACCCAATATGGCAATGGCGATGTGGAGCAGGTCCGCTTTGCCGATGGCAGCACGTTGAGCATCGACGAGTTGCGTAGCCTTTCCATGACCGCCAGCGCCGGTGATGATGTGCTGCGTCTGGTGACGGTCGAAAATGGCCTGTCGGACAATCTCCTCGTCAATGGCCGTTTCGACGCGTTCGATCCCGATCAGGTCAGCTTCGAGAACAATTCTGTTTTCAGCACCAGCCTGCCCGGCTGGAACGACATTAACGGCAACCGGATACAGCTTATCGATAGCGGTATCGAAGGCATAACCACGCCCGATGGCAGCCGTTGGCTTGACCTCGAGTCCGATACCAATTCCGATATCGTGCAGACTATTGGCGGCCTTGATGCGGGACAGGAACTGCTGCTGCAATTCGATTATGCCAATCGGGCCAATCCGGCTGAATCGGGCGCCTTTGAGGTGCTGTGGAACGGTGATGTCGTGTTCAGCAGCAGCGAGCGCAACACCAGCTTCCGCACCGCCAGCCTGATGGTCAGCGCGATTGCCGGCGACAATATTCTGCGCCTGCGCAGCTTTGGCGCCATCGATTCGGATGGCGCATCGATCGACAATGTGCTGCTGCGCACGCTGCCCGCCGATTTCGCGACGCGCGACAATGTCATCGATGGCGGTGCCGGCAATGATATGCTGACCGGTTCCTTTGCTGCCGATACGCTGATTGGTGGCACTGGCGACGATGTGTTGCGCGGTGCTGGCGGCGATGATGTCTATGTCTTCAACCGTGGCGACGGGCAGGATGTCATTGATGATCGCGAAGGCGCCAATGTTATCCGCCTGGGCAGCGATATCGCGCCTGACCAGATCCGCCTTGTCCGCGGCCAGCGCAACGTCATATTGGAAATCATCGGCACTGGCGACCGGATCGACCTTGGCTGGGATGCCGATCGCGGCATGGCGATCCGCGAGGTGCGCTTCGAAGATGGCACTGTCTGGAGCGCTGATGATCTGGTTGATCGGGCGCTGGCACCGAGCGCCGGCGATGACCGGATTTTCGGCACCGCCAATGACGAGACGTTGCTCGGTGATGCCGGTGATGACCGGCTTATCGGCGAGGCCGGCAATGACGATCTCAGCGGTGGCACCGGTGTCGACCGGCTCGAGGGTGGTGCCGGCGATGATATCTACCGCTTCGGCCTGGGCGATGGCCAGGACCGCATCAACGATGCTTCGGGTGATGCCGATGTTCTGATACTAGGCGCTGCCATTACCGCCGATGATATTCGCGTTGCGCAAAGCAGTGATGGTAATGCGTTCGTGCTGAACATTGGCGACAATGGCGATCGTGTCCGCATCGACAATGCGCTTGTCGGCGGCAAGATAGAGACGATCCGCTTCGCCGATGGCAGCGAATGGACCACTGCCGACCTGTTCGACCGGCTGCCCAGCGCCAGCGATGATATTATCCGCGGCGATGACAGCGACAACAGCTTTACCGGCGGGTTGGGCGATGACCGGCTGATCGGCAATGGCGGCGACGACAGCTATATCTTCGAGCGCGGCGATGGCCGCGACCTGATCAACGATAATGCGGTCTCGACCAATGACCAGCTGATCATCTCCGGCTACACCGCGCAGGATATTCGCTTCGACCGTCTCGGCACCGATAGCAATGATATTGCAGTGCGTTTTGTCGGCAGCGATGATGAAATCGTCATCGTCGATGCGCTGCGCGGCGGCAATCGCGGTATCGAGACGATCACGCTAAGCGATGATGCCAGCAGCTTCACCGTCACCGATATCCAGCAGACGCTGCTGGCGGCGCAACAGTCGGATGGTGCCGATACCATTAACGGCACTGGCGGGAATGATGTCATCACCGCCGGTCTTGGCGACGATCTGGTTGCCGGCGGCAGCGGCAATGACGTCTATCTTTATGCTCGCGGCGATGGCGATGACCGCATCGACGCCTTTGGCAGTGGCAATGACGAATTGCGGCTGAGCGATTACAACATATCCGATATCGTCTCGGCGGTCCGCGCCGGGCCGTCCAGCAATGATCTGGTCGTCACCTTTGCCGGTGACGGTGACCGGATCACCCTGCTCGATGCGCTGGGCAGCGCCAATGGCAGCGGTGGCACCAGCCTTGAGATTGTCTTTGCCGATGGCACCCGCTGGGACCGTGCGGCAATGCGCGAGCGTGTTCTGGCTGACACCGAAACGGCGGGCGACGACAATATTTACGGCTTTGACGGCAATGACGTCTACACCCTTGCCGCAGGTGATGACTCCATCTTTGGCGAAGCCGGTTCGGACAGCTATCTGTTCTCGGCAGGCAGCGGCAATGACATCATCACCGATGATGGTGCGTCGGCGCTTGAGCTCGATAATGTCGAGCTTCTCGGCATCGACTCCACCGAGGCTTCGGTCGAGAGACTGTTCCGTGGCAGCGACACGGTTGTCATACGCTTTGCCGGCAATGACGACGACAGCCTGACCATCGTCGATGCGCTGGCGCCCGATAGCCGGTCCATCGAAAATTATATCTTTGCCGATGGTGTGATCTGGACCCGTGAGACACTGCGCAATCTGCTCGACAACCGTTCGCCGGTGGCCGAGCGCGATGGTTATTTCAATGTTGTCACCGGATCGTCGATCGAAATTGCGACGGCAGATCTGCTGCGCAACGACTTTGATGCCGATGAAGACCCGATCACACTGATCGGTGTCGATGGTGGTGACAATGGCACCGCTATTATCGACGATAATGGCAACATATTGTTCACGCCCAGTGACGGCTTTACCGGTCCGACAACGCTGACCTACCGTATTGCCGATGGCCAGAACGGTTTTGCCGAAGCCGAGGTCGACATCAATGTCCGCCCGATTGCCGAGGCGCTCGACGATAGCGGATTTGCTGTCGATGAAGATGGTTTCCTGATCATCCGCTCCGAACGTCTGCTGTCGAACGATATCGATGGCGACCGGCTGATCATCGGCCAGGTGCTTGGTGCCGAAAATGGCACTGTATCGCTGGCAAGCAATGGCGAGGTCTCCTTTACCCCTGATGCCAATTTCAATGGCCAGGCACGGTTCACCTATGTTGCCAATACGCCTGAGGGCGGCCGTGCTGAGGCCACAGTGTTTATCGATGTGCTGCCGACCAATGATGCCCCGGTTGCGCGCAATGATGGCGGCTTTGTCACCGATGAGGACGTACCGTTTACCATCAATGCCTTCGAGCTTATCGACAATGATCTCGATATCGATGGCGATATTCTGACTGTCGAATCGGTCCAGTCTTCGGCGAATGTCCAGGCGGTGCTCGGTGACGACGGTATCATAACCGTGACACCGACCGATTTCTTCTTCGGCAATGCCTTTTTTGACTATACCATTGTTGACGAGGCCGGTGAGGCTTCAACCGGTCGGGTCAATCTGTTCGTCAACCCGGTCAACAACGCACCCGAGCCGCAGGACGACCTATTCGACGAGACCCAGCAGGGCGGCCCGATTCTCGAGGATAATCCGATTGTCATCAGCGCCGCGCGGCTGCTGGCCAATGATATTGATCGCGACAATGACACGCTGACCATCACTTCGGTGCGCAGTCTCAATGGTGGCACTGCGCGGCTGCTCGATAATGACACGGTACTGTTCGAGCCGGGTGCCAATTTCAACGGCGAGGCGCGGTTCCAATATACCGTCAATGACGGCCAGGGGGACACCGGCACTGCGACCGCGAGTATCATCTACCAGCCGGTCAATGATCGCCCGATCGCCCGCAACGACAGCTATACCAATGATGAATTCTTCTTCCTGCGCGGGCTCGAAGATGTACCGATCGAGATTCCGATCATCGAGCTGCTGAAGAATGACGAAGATATCGAAGGCTTTGCCCTGACATTTGAGAATGCCGGTGAGGCGATCAACGGCGATATTGAGGTCACGGACCGTGGCACCAT
The DNA here is from genome assembly GCA_039818985.1 of Pseudomonadota bacterium. NCBI lineage: Bacteria > Pseudomonadati > Pseudomonadota > Pseudomonadota bacterium. Next base: position 128,674 of record JBCBSU010000001.1, read on the forward strand.
CATCTTTACCCCCGATCAGGATTATTGGGGTGAGGCGGAGTTCAGCTACACCGTTACCGACCCTGAGGGCGCCGTCGATGGTGCCACCGTCACCCTGTTCTTCGAGAATGTCGGCGACGGGCCGCCCGATGCCACCGATGATGAAGTCTTCGTCTTTGAGGATATTCCGACCGTTATCCCAATCAGCGCATTGCTGGGCAATGACACCGATATTGACCGCGACGAGCTGGAATTTGTCTCCTTCCGTCTGCCTGGCACTGCCGATGGGCCGCTTAACGGGACGCTGGAGTTCAACGAGGATGGCGACCTGCTGTTCACGCCGTTCATCGACGCGACCGCCTCTTCCGGTTTCTACTATACCGTTACCGACAATGCCGACGGCACTGCTGAAGCCTTTGTCAATATCGAGATCATCCCGTCCAATGACGATCCGACGGTGGTTGATGACGAAGGCTTTATCACCCCGCTCGATATCCCGCTGGTGATCCGCGTTGATGATATCCTGTTCAACGACTTCGATATCGAACAGGCCGATCTCGACGGCGATGGCCGGGTCAGTGTCGATCTCAACGATCCCGGCCGACCGCGCCCGACCTTTGTCGGCGTTGACGCAATTCTTGACCCGACCGAGCTGGCCAATGGCAACCGCGTCAGCGTGGGGGCCTTTGAGATTGTCAATTTCCGCGGCGAAGAGTTCATCGTGGCCCGCTTCGACCCCGGCTTTACCGGCCAAGTGGCAATCGAATACCGGATTGCCGACAGTGAAGGGCTGGAGGACACCGGCTTTGCCACCGCGACCATTGCCGAAATCTATACCGGTGAGCTCAACGGCACGCCGCAGATCGACTATATCGAGGGCAATGACCTGTCCGAGACGATCAACGGCTTCCGCCGCGACGACCTGATCCTTGCCCGTGGCGGCAATGACATCATCTCCAGCGGCGATGGGCAGGACCAGATCGACGCCGGCGACGGTGACGACATCATCGATGGCGGTGATGGCGGCGACGAGATTGATGGTGGTGAAGGTTTCGACACTGTCCGCTTTACCGCGATCAATATCGGCGTGCGCGCCGATCTGGAAAGCCGTGTCGGCCAGGGCGATGTCGCCCAGGGTGACATATATGTCAGCATCGAGGCGCTGGAAGGCACCGTCTTCCGCGACCGTCTCGGCGGTGACGGCAATGACAACCGTCTGGTAGGCTTTGGCGGCAATGATACGCTTGAGGGTCGCGGCGGCGTCGATATATTGATCGGCGGCGAAGGCGATGACGAGCTTGATGGCGGCGCCGATGGTGACACGCTTGACGGCGGTGAAGGTGCGGATACCGTTACCTATTTCTTCTCCGACGCAGCGGTTACGATTTCGCTGGTCGCAGGAACCGCGTCGGGCGGCTGGGCCGAGGGCGACAGCCTGATCGACATCGAAAATGTCATCGGTACCGACTTTGCCGACAATATTGAGGGCGATGATGCCGCCAACCTGATCAATGGCGGTCGCGAGGACGACATTCTTATCGGCAATGGCGGCGATGACATTCTCATCGGCGGCCGTGGCGGCGACCAGCTGATTGGCGGCGAAGGCGTGGATATTGCCGACTATACCCTCTCCGCCGAGGGTGTGGTTATCGACATGATCGACGGCACCGCCGGGGGCGGTGACGCCGAGGGTGATACATTCTCGGGAATCGAGATCATCCAGGCCTCTTTCCATGATGACGAAATTCGTGGCGATGACGGCGACAACCGCATTCGCGGCGGCCGTGGCGCCGATATCATCGATGGTCGTGGCGGCTTCGATATCGCCGACTATTCGCGCGCCGACGAGGCAGTGATTGTCGATCTGTCCACGGGCCTCGGCCTTGCCGGCGAAGCGCTGGGCGATGTGCTTTCGGGCATCGAGATGCTGGTCGGATCGGTCTTTGACGACAGCTTTACCGGCAGCGATGGCGATGACACCTTTGAGGGTGAATTCGGCAATGACGATCTGCGCGGCGGCCTGGGATCGGACAGCTATCTCTTCGGCTTTGACAGTGGCGAGGACATCATCACCGAAATCGGCGCTGCCGCCGATATCGACCGCCTCGTGCTCGACTCAGAACTGGCGCCAAAGGATGTCTCCTTCCTTCAACAGGGCGATGACCTGTTCATCGAATTTGAGCGCGATGACGGCTTCCTGATCGATACGGTGCTGGTCACCGATCATTTCCTTGGCCGCGAGACCGGCATTGAGGAAATCGTCTTTGCCAATGGCACGGTGTGGGATCGCGACCAGATCGAAACGCTGGTGCGGGTCGGCCGGTTCAATGCACAGGATGACATTTTCCGCTTCGGCGTCGAGGACGAGGTGGCGCTGATCGATCCGGCGACATTGCTGGTCAACGATCTGGAGCTGGAAGGCGTTGAGGAACTCGAATTTGTTTCGGTCCAGAATGCGGTTTCGGGCACGGTCAACCTCAATGATGATGGCCTGATCGAATTTCTGGGTGACCAGGATTTCAACGGCGACGCGTTCTTTGAATATACCGTACGCGATGAATTTGGCCGCGAATCCTCGGCCCGGGTCGAGGTCAATCTGTCGCCGGTCAATGATGCGCCGGTGGCAATCGATGATCCGCTGGTGTTGGGCGTCGAGGACGAGCTACTGCGCATCCGCATCGAGAATCTGCTGCTCAACGATTTCGACGTTGATGGCGACAATGAGCAGGAAGGCCTGCGTATCGTTGCTATTGAACCGCTCACGCGTGACGATGGCAGCCAGATTGACCCGCATCGCAACACTGACTTCCAGTTCCGCGCGACCAATGCGGCAGCGCGCATCGCCGGCCCCAATATCGAGATCATTTCCAAGGGCGACCATTTCGGCTTTGCCGGTTTCACCTATGTGCTGGAGGATGCCTCGGGGGCGCAGTCGCGCGCTTCGGTGGAAATCTTCTTCAACCCGGTCAACGACGCGCCGCGCATCGGCGAGCAGGAGCGTGTGGTCCGGCTGGAGACTACCGAGATCATAACCGTCGATCAGCTCATGGCGTCGGTCTTCGATGTCGAAAGTGACGAGGTGACCTTTGTCGGCCTGGTGGGCGGTGCGGACAATAATCCGGTGTCCAATGGCAGCGTGGTGTTCGACGAAGCCACTGGCGAAATCGCCTATACCCCGGCAGCTCTGGGTGACGGCACACTGCAGTTCGAGGTGATTGACGAGCGCGGCGCGTCTGCGGTGCTTGATTACAGGATCCGGGTGCGGCCGCTCAACGATGCGCCACGGGCGCGCGACGATTTCGGTTTCCGCACGCTAGAGGATACGCTGCTTGTTATCGACCCGGCGGCGCTGCTCGCCAATGATACCGACGAGAATGGCGATACGCTGATCTTCGACGGTGTCGAGCGCTTTGCCGAAAATGGCAAGGTCCGCGTCAATGAAGACGGCTTTATCGAATTCCGTCCGCGGCCCGACTATAATGGCGCGGCCGGCTTCGAATATTTCATTTCCGATGGGCAGGGTGGTTTCGACAGCGCCTTTGTCAATATCACCGTGCTGCCGCGCAATGAGGGACCGATCCTGCGGGGTGACGTGGTCGCCGGTATCGAGGACCGGACGCTGTTCGTCATTCCGGCCGAGGCATTTGGCAACGATATCGACCGCGACGGTGATGTCATCTTCTTCCGCGAAACCAATCTGCTTGGCGGTTTCACCAGAAAGTTCCTCAACCCCGGCTATACCGTCGAGGCGAAATCAGGCAACAATACCGATCTGCCCGAATGGCTGAGCTTCGATGCGGATACGCTGACTTTCAGCGGCACCGTTCCGGCGGACCTGGACGGCATAGCCCGGGTTGCGGTATTTGTGCGCGATCCTTCCAACGGCGCGACGCACACCTATCGCTACAATTTCAGTGCCGAAGATGCGGGTGATCTGGCGAGTGGCGTCTCGGTTGCCGATATTCTTGACAATTTCACCATCCGCGAACCCTTTGCGCAGAATTACGAATTCGGCGCCGAGAGCCTCAACGACGATATCGGCGTCACCGCGACCCTGGCCGATGGCAGTGCGCTGCCGACATGGCTGAGCTTCGATGCGGATACACTGACCTTTACCGGTACGCCGCCGGTTGAGGCCACCGATCCCCTCGATGTCGCGATCGCCTTTACCTTCACCCCGGAAGGTGCCACCGAACCGGTGTTGTTCAACGAGACGCTGACCATTGACCCGACCGACAGCGCGGCACTGGCCGGCGGCATTGCCTATGACAGCGATATCGCGCTGTTCGATATCAGCAGCGGCAGCTTCAGCGCGTCGCTTGCCAGCGGTCGCGATCTGCCCGACTGGCTCGAATTCGACAGCGAGACGATGACTGTCGGCCTGTCCGGCTTCGAACCCGATGCCGATGCCCCGGTTGCCCGGTTGCAGATCATCTTCACCCCCGATGACGATCAGGGTTCGCTGCCCAATCGCACCTATGCCATGCCCGATCGCGGCTTTACGCTCGAATTCGTCATCGACCCCAACCAGCCGATCGATCCGGCAATCAACGCGCTGCTGCAGAATGATGCCTTCTTCGCCGAACAGGGCCTGTTCGCGCTCGATCTTGGCGCGGCGCAGTCGATCGAAGCGGCACGCGAGAGCCGGGCTCCGCTCAATAGCTGGCTGTCCTTCGATGCCGAGACCCTGTCGCTTACCGGGCTGCCGCCTTCGGAATATGTTGGCGGTGTGCCGATCCGGCTCGACGTAACCGGCGATGGCGGCGGACTGCCGACCATGTCGATAATAACCGAGGCCGTGGTAGACAACCGCTTCACCGTGAACAGCCGGCTCGGCAGCGGTATCTCTGTCAGCAACGGTGCAGAGCGCATCAACCTCAATGCGCCAGAAGATTTCAACGGCTCGATTGCCTTTACCTATACCGCCAATGACGAAAAAGGCGGCATATCCGACGAACCGGCGATCATCGTGTTCAACGTCCGGCCCGATGCCGAAACGCCCGATGCCTTTGCCGACAGTTTCGAGCTGTTCGAAAATGGCGAGGTCAGCTTTGCTATCACCGCATTGCTGGTCAATGACCGAGATGATGATGGCGATCCGATCCGCGTCACAGGCATCGACGATGCCGGCGATGGTGGCCTGACGGTCAATCTGTCGACTATCGCCATCGCCGCGCCTGACAGCATCACCCCGCTTGCGGGCGGTAGCTGGAGCGCGACGCTGGCCGATGGTTCGGACTTGCCCGACTGGCTGTCCATCGACAGTACCACCGGTGAGATCACCGCCACAGTGCCGCTCGATATTCTCGACACGCTGGATATCCTGTTCACCCATAGCGATGGCGCCACGGTGCTGCAGGAGACGGTGAGCCAGAGCTTTGACGGCAATCAGGGCGCGACAGTCACCTATACGCCCAATGCCAGCTTCTCGGGTCTCGACACCGCAATCTACACCATCACCGATGATGCCCAGGGCTTTGGCACCGCGCGGATCAACCTCAATGTCCTGCCGCTGGAAGACCCGCCCTCGGCTGTGACCGACAATCTCAGCGTCCTCGAAGATGGCGTGCTGATCATTGATCCGGCCTTGCTGCTGGCCAATGACTTTGATGTCGATGGCGATCCGATCATCTTTGTCGATGCGCTCAACGCCAGCCGTGGTACGGTCGAGTTTGACGGTAGCCAGATCATCTTCACGCCAGATGCCGATTATAATGGCGCGGCAGGCTTTGAATATATCGTCACTGACAATGTCCATGGCTCCAATGTCGGCCGGGTCAATGTCGATGTCATCAACACCAACCGGACGCCGATTGCCGCGACCGATACCTTCGCCACTGTCGAGGACACACCGTTCGAATTCACCATTGCCGATCTGCTGGCCAATGACAGCGATCCGGATGGCGACGACTTCCGCTTCGTGTCGCTGTCGCGCTCGCATCCTGATGGCCGTATTCTCGAGCTGCCGGGCGGTCGCTTCCAGTTCATCCCCGACGAGAATGTCAACGGCCTGATCTCGTTCGACTACAGCATCACCGATGGCCGCCGCACCGGCCGCGGCGTCGTTGAATTCGATATCGCGGCGGTCAATGACGCACCGATCGCCAATCCCGACGGCATCTTCTTCGGCGATCAGGATGTGCCGCTGGTTATCGATCTCGCCGATCTGATCGCCAATGACCGTGATGTCGAGGGCGACAGTTTCGAACTGGTCGAGATTTTCGATGCCGATAATGGCACTGTGTTCCGCGATGGCGATACGGCCGTTTATCAGGGCCGCGAAGGCTATTTCGGTGATGGCGGATTCAAATATCGCGTGACCGACGAAAATGGCGCGACCAGCGTCGGTCAGGTCACGGTCATCGTGCTGCCGGAATTCGAAGTTCCGATTGCTGTCTCCGATGCCGGGTTCGAAGTGCTCGAAGACAGCTTTATCGATATTGATCCGGCGGTGCTGCTGGCGAATGACTTTATCCCTGAAGGCACCGTGCCGGAGTTCCTCGGCCTTGTCGGCCAAGGCGTGACCGAGCTCGATAATGGCAATTTCCGGGTGACCCCCAATGCCGATTTCTTCGGCACTCTGACACTCACCTATGCGATCACCAATGAGAGCGGTTTCGCGGTGCCGACCACGGTTACCATCGAGGTGTTGCCGGTGAGCGATGACCCGGTTGCCGGCGATGACAGCCTGGCGACCGATGAAGATACGCCGCTGACCATCTTCACCAGTGAACTGCTCGAAAACGACTTCGATGTCGATCGCCAGGCGGTACTGCTGACGCGTATCCTCGAGACCGAGGGCGTCACCGTTGAGGATAATGGCATCGGCCAGTTGATCATCACACCTGACGAGAATTTCAATGGCGAGGCATGGTTCGATTACGAGCTGCAGGATTCGGGCGGTATCGCCACCACCGCGCGGGTCTCGGTCTCGGTCGCTCCGGTCAATGATGCGCCGGTGATTGGTGTGATTCCATCGCTGCGCGGTACCGAGGACGAGCCGTTCGCCGCAACCCTGCCACTCGACCTGATCGAGGATGCCGATAATGACGCGCTGATTGTCGAACTGCGCGGCGCCGATGGCACGGCCTTGCCCGACTGGCTCGACTATGACCGTCAGACCCAGCAGATTTCGGGCACGCCGCCGGCGAATTTCAACGGCAATGTCGCGCTCGAACTGTCGGTCTCCGATGGCGAGGTCGAGACGATCAAGGATGTCGTCATCGCCATTGCCCCGGTCAATGACGCGCCGCAGCTTGATACACCGCTTGATGACCTGACCGGCAATGAGGACAGCGACTTCACCTTCCTGTTGCAGACTGATCGCTTCAGCGATGTCGATGGCGATGCGCTTGAATATAGCGTCACCCTTGCCGATGGCTCGGACCTGCCCGACTGGGTGAGTTTTGACGGCCAGCAGCTTTCGGGCCGCGCGCCGCAGGATTTCAATGGCACGCTGTCGCTGGCCATCACCGCCAGCGATGGGGAACTGTCGGTGAGCGATGTTTTCGATCTCAATATCGCGCCAGTCAATGATGCGCCGGTGGCGGCCCTGGCGCTGGCCGATGTCGCGGTAGAAGAGGATAATGGCATCGATATCGCCCTGCCGGAAGGTGCCTTTACCGATATCGATGGCGATAATCTGGCGATCACCGCAACGCTGGCTGATGGCAGTGATCTGCCCGACTGGCTGGCGTTCGATGGCGAACGCTTTACCGGCACCCCGCCACAGGATTTCAACGGCAGCTTCGCCATCACTGTCACCGCATCCGATGGCGAGGCAGAGGCCAGCAGCGGCTTTACTCTCGACATCACCCCGGTCAATGATGCGCCGGTCGCCTTGCTGGCGCTGAATGATGTGTCGGTTGATGAGGACACGCCGGTGGCCATCACCCTGCCCGATGGCCTGTTCGGCGATGTCGATGGCGACACGCTGGCGCTGTCGGCAACGCTGGCCGACGGTTCGGACCTGCCCGACTGGCTGGGCTTTGACGGCAATGGCTTTGCCGGCACCCCGCCGCGCGACTTTAACGGCGTGATCGATATCGTGGTCGAGGCATCTGACGGTTCGCTCAGCGCCACTGCAGCCTTTGCGCTGTCCTTCGATCCGGTCAATGATGCACCGGTGGCGCTGCAGGCGCTGAATGATGTCGCGCTGGATGAAGACATGTCGGTTGATATTGCTCTGCCTGACGACCTGTTTGGCGATGTCGATGGTGATGCGCTGACGCTCACTGCCACGCTTGCCGATGGTAATGACCTGCCCGATTGGTTGAGCTTTAATGGCACCGGTTTCACCGGCACCCCGCCGCAAGATTTCAACGGCAGTTTCAACATCACCGTGACCGCGAGCGACGGCGAATTTGAGGCCAGCACCGGCTTTACCCTGACTATCGACCCGGTCAATGATGCACCAGTGCTGCTGGCGCCGCTTTCGGATCAGAGCTTTGACGAAGACACCGCCATTGATGTGCTGCTTCCGGCAGATACATTCAGCGATGTGGATGGCGATACGCTGGCGATCACCGCGACGCTCGCCGATGGCAGCGATCTGCCTGACTGGCTGGCTTTCGATGGCGAGCGCTTTATCGGCACGCCGCCGCAGGATTTCAACGGCAGCCTCGACCTCAGCGTCATCGCCAGCGATGGTGAATTGGAGGCCAGCACTGGCTTCACCCTGACCATTGCTGCGGTCAATGATGCGCCGGTGGCGCTGCTTGCCCTTGCCGATGTCAATGTCGACGAAGACACCGCTATAGACATAGCGCTGCCCGATGGCCTGTTCGGCGATGTCGATGGAGATGTGCTCACGGTGACCGCGGCGCTGGCTGATGGCTCCGACCTGCCGGACTGGCTCACATTTGATGGCACTGGCTTCACCGGCACGCCGCCGCAGGATTTCAACGGCAGTTTCGATATCACCGTGACTGCCAGCGATGGCGAACTCAGCGCCAGCGAGAGCTTCGCGCTGATCATCGATCCGGTCAATGACGCACCGGTGCAATTGCTGGCCCTGTCTGATGCCGAGAGCGCGGAAGATGCCGCCATCGATATTGCGTTGCCCGATAATGTCTTTGCCGATGTCGACGGCGACGTTCTGGCCATTACCGCAACGCTGGCTGATGGCAGCGACCTGCCGGACTGGCTGAATTTCGACGGCAGCAGTTTCACCGGCACCCCACCGCAGGATTTCAATGGCGCATTGGATATCACCGTCACCGCCAGCGATGGCGTGCTGGATGTGAGCGACAGCCTGCGTCTCACCATTACCCCGGTCAACGATGCGCCGGTTGCCAGCTTCGGCACCCTGGAACGCAGCGTTGCCGAGGATATGGCGATCGATATTGCGCTTCCGGCTGATGCCTTCACCGATGTTGATGGCGACCTGCTGACAGTGACTGCGGCTCTGGTGGATGGCAGCGATCTGCCTGACTGGCTCGAATTCGATGGCAGCCGCTTCACGGGCACGCCGCCTCAGGACTTTAACGGCAGCTTCGATATTGCGGTCACTGCCTCCGATGGCGAACTGGATGTCACCAGCAATGTCGCGCTGACGATTACACCTATCAACGATGCGCCGGTGGCGGCTATTGCGCTGGCCGATGTTGAGACGCCCGAGGACAGCGCCTTTGATATTGCGCTGCCAAATGATGCCTTTACCGATGTCGACGGTGATGCGCTGGCACTGACCGCGACCTTGCCCGATGGCAGCGACCTGCCGGCCTGGCTGAATTTCGACGGTAGCCGCTTCACCGGTACGCCGCCGCAGGATTTCAACGGCAATATCGACATCATGGTGACCGCGAGTGATGGTGCTCTCGAAGCAGCGGATATGTTCCGCCTCACCGTGACGGCGGTCAATGATGCCCCGATTGTGGGTATCGCGCTGGCCGATCAGTCGATTGCCGAAGACAGCGCCTTCGATATTACATTGCCTGAAGACAGCTTTACCGATGTCGACAGCGCGCTGACGCTGACAGCAACGCTGGCCGATGGCAGCGACCTGCCCGCCTGGCTTGGCTTTGACGGCAGCCGCTTTGCCGGTATTCCACCGCGCGACTTCAATGGCAGCCTGGATATCACCGTCACGGCCAGCGATGGCGAGTTGCAGGTCAGCGACAATTTCCGCCTGACCATCGCCCCGGTCAATGATGCACCGGTGGTGCTGACGCCATTGCCCAATATCAGCAGCGACGAGGATGCGCCGATATTGGCCGCGCTTCCCGATAACGCCTTTGGCGATGTCGATGGTGACAGCCTCAGCCTGACGGCGATGCTGGCCGATGGCTCGGACCTGCCCGACTGGCTGAGCTTTGACGGTGCGCAATTTGCCGGCATTCCGCCACAGGACTTCAACGGCAGTTTCGATATCACCGTTACCGCAACCGATGGTACGCTCGATGTCAGCGACAATTTCCGCCTGACCATCGATCCGGTCAATGACGCACCGGTAACATTGCTCGCGCTGGACGATATCACCATTGCCGAACGCGATCCGGTGACGATCGATCTGCCCGATGGCCTGTTCGATGATGTCGATGGCGATGCGCTGACGCTGACAGCTACACTGGCCGATGGTTCACCCTTGCCCGACTGGCTGGACTTTGATGGCGAGCGCTTCACCGCAACACCGCCAAGCGAGGATGCCGATTATGCGGTCACCGTGACCGCCTCTGATGGTGCGCTCACTGCCAGTGCCGATTTTACCCTGGCGCTCGAAACCGGCAATGAGGCACCGGTGCTGCTGACGCCGCTGCCTGATCTGGACAGCGATGAAGATAGCGTGATCGATATCACCCTGCCAGCCAATGCCTTTGGCGATCCCGATGGCGATCCGCTGACCCTGGCGGCGACGCTGGTGGACGGCTCGCCGCTGCCCGAATGGCTGAGTTTCGACAATGGTCGTTTCACCGGCACCCCGCCGCAGGACTTCAATGGCAGCTTCGATGTCAGTGTCACCGCCAGCGACGGCGAATTCACCATTGGCGATGCCTTCCTGTTCACCATCAATCCGGTCAATGATGCGCCCGAGGCTTTTGATGACGGGCTGTTTGTTTCCGAAGGCAGTGATGCGCTGGTCATCGATCCGCTCGACCTGCTGGACAATGACATCGATGTCGATGGCGATACGCTGACCATCACCCAGGTCAGCAATGGCGTGAATGGCAGCGTGACCATCGATGACGAAGGCATGATCCTTTACACGCCGAATCTCGGCTTCGAAGGACTTGACAGCTTCAGCTATACCGTAAGCGATGGCGAGACGACGGCCACCGCCACGGCGCAGGTCAGGATAGACGAAGCCTTTGCCGGATGGCGTCAGGGCCGCGAGGGCTTTGACCTGTTGTTCGGGAATTTCCGCCGTGAAAACCGCATCTATGGCCGTGGTGGCAATGACTGGATCTTCGGTGGACGCCGGGGTGACTATCTTGCCGGTGGCGATGGCAATGACACCATTTTCGGCCGCCGTGGTGACGACCATCTCTGGGGCAATGCAGGTAATGACCTGATTCTCGGCGGCACCGGTTTCGACACCGCCTATTTTGCCGGCACACGCGATGAATATACCCTCTCCACCTCATTCGGCAATTTCTTCATCCGCACCCGCGACGATGCGCCGCAGACCAATGGTGATGACGGCCGTGACCAGCTGATTTCGATTGAACGGTTGTCCTTCTTTGGTGGTGAGACGCTGTCGATCGTTTCCCCGATCATTCTCGATCTTGATGGTGGCGGGGTCGAAACCGTATCAGCAGCCGAAAGCGATGCACTGTTCGACCTCGATGATGACGGTGTTGGTGACGATACCAGCTGGATCGGATCGGGTGAGGGGCTGTTGTTCTTCGACCGTGACAGTAACGGTACAGTAAGCGGTGTCAGCGAACTGAGCTTTATCGATGATGTGCCCAATGCGCGATCGGATCTGGAAGGCCTGCGTGCCTTTGACAGCAATGGTGACAATATTTTCTCGGCAGCGGATGACGAGTTTGCTAATTTCCTTGTCTGGCAGGACATCAATAGCGACGGAATCGCCGATGACGGTGAAATACTGACGCTTGAAGCTGCAGGTATATTGGAAATCGGGTTGACCGGAACCCCTGTTGAGGGTTCGGTGACCATAGGTGAGGTAGCAGTGATCAATACAGGAAGTTTCGTCCGTACCGATGGCAGCAATGCTGAGTTTCTCGATGCGGCACTGACCTATTTCTCGAGCGGTACGCCCAATGTCGCCAATATGGACTTTGCGGTTATGAACTTTGACCGCCGGGCGCGGCGTTATCGTCTGCACAGCGAGGATGGCGCGCTGATGATCGGTTCCAAGCGTGTCGCACGCGACAGCGTCACCGGGGCGACCATCCTTAACTTCCGTGGTCTGAGCTATGGCCTGTCCTCGGCTATTGTGCTTGATCTCGATGGCGACGGTATCGAGATCGATAATAGTGGTCGCTCGGGGGTCAGCTTCGATCATGACGGCAATGGCGCGGCGGACCGTACCGGCTGGGTTGGTGCCGATGACGGCCTGCTGGTCATCGACCGCAATGGCGATGGGCTGATCACCAGCAGTGCAGAGATGAACCTGTTCACCGAGAACCCCGAAGCGCGCAACCAGATCGAGGCGCTGCGTGCCTTTGACAATAATGGCGATGGCGTGCTGGATGAGCGCGATCTCAGGTTCAACGAGCTGCGCGTCTGGGTCGATGCCAATAGCAATGGCGTCACCGATGAGGGCGAGCTGCGCACGCTGCAGCAGGTCGGCATCACATCGTTCGATCTGGTGGCACAGGGCACTGGCGAGCGGCGCAAGATCCGCAAGAACATCACCGTGGCCACGGCAGGCTTTACCCGTGCCGATGGCAGCACGGCCAGCATGGCCGATATCGCTTTTTCCTTCCGCCCTGCAGAGGCAGAGGCCGCGGCACCGGAAATCGCAGCCAACGCATCCGCTGACGTCACCGATAGTGGCGGCGCATGGCAGATCGGGCAGGCCAGTTTTGGCGAGGATGTGTTCTCTGCTGTGCCTGTTGATCTGGAGAATGCCGATAGCAGCATTGACACGATGCAGCCCGCAACCATGGCTGTCGAGGCACCTTCAGCCTTTGGCGGCAGCTTTGGTACGGGGCCAGCCATGCTGTCTCCCGATGCGGCGATTGATCCGCGTCTCTATGCCGAAGGGGTCGACAGCTTTGCGCTGGTCGAGCAGGAACTGGCCGCAGCGCAAAACGAGATGGCAGAGACAGGCCATAGCGATAACCCGTCTGCCGCTCCGGTGCTCGACATCACCATGGTCGAGAACTCGCCGCTGCCGGTGAGCGTAGACATTGCGCCCGTGACCGGTGATGCCAGCGAGACCGCAGCCGGTGATAATATACCGGCTGATGACTCCACCAATGATGATGCAGGTGCGACTGCCCAGGCCGCTGAAAACGCAAGCCCGGCGACGACCGGCGATAGCGACGGGGAGGGCGCATCAGCCACCGAAACCGACAGCTCGACCGATACTGGCGATAGCGAGACCCCGGAATTCCTGCCCCGCGATCAGGGCGTGTACAATAATCGGGGCTATATGGACCCGGACCAGTTCCGTCTGCTGCTCATGAACCAGGATATGGCCGCCTTCAATACGGGTGATGGTGAGAGTGATCGCAAGCCGGAAGATGGTTCCAATGTCTTTACCCCGGACTTCTACACATGATGCGGCCTCTGTGTCGCCTGAGCATCATGTTGCGGTTACGAAATGATGCTGGTCCGAGCCGATATGCTTTGGTAAAAATATCCCGCATTGATACGGGGGCCCTCCACCCAGGTGACTGACGAAGAAAATCAACAGGATATCGGTGACGCACCGCGCATCGATTCTGCCTTGGCGTGCTTTATTCTGCTCGCCAAGTTTCTCGGCATGCCTGCCGACCCCGGACAAATTCACCATGATCGTGGCGCTGGAGACCGGCCCTATGAATTTGGCGACCTGGTGCGTACCGCGAAGCGGCTGGGGCTGATTGCACGGCAGCGCAAGGCTGATCTTGACGAGCTGCACAAACTGCCGGTGCCGTGTCTTATGGGTCTCGCCGATGGCAACACCGTCATCCTGCTCAAGGTCGACGACCAGGCCGAAATCCCGCGCTATCTTGTTCAGCGGCATGATGGCGAGCGCCCGGAAATCTGGGGGCTGGAGGAGATGCAGGATCGCTTCTCCAACGCTATATTGCTGATGACATCGCGTGAACGCATGGCCGGTGAAAAGCGTGCTTTCGATATTGGCTGGTTCATTCCCGCGCTGGTGAAATATCGCCGGGCGCTGCGCGATGTTTTGATCGGCAGCTTCTTCCTGCAGCTTGTCGGGCTGGCATCACCGATTTTTTTCCAGCTGGTTATTGACAAGGTGCTGGTGCACCAGTCGATGACCACATTGGAGGTGCTGGCTTTCGGCCTCGCGGTCGTGCTGATCTTCGAGACGATATTGTCGGGTCTCAGGACCTGGCTGTTCGCGCATACCACATCCAAGGTCGATGCCGAGCTGTCGGCGTCGCTGTTTCGCCATCTGGTCAATCTGCCGCTGTCCTATTTCGAGGCGCGACGCGTCGGTGACAGTGTAGCGCGTGTGCGTGAACTGGAGAATATCCGCAATTTTCTCACCAGCAATGCGGTAACGGTGGTGATCGACCTGTTCTTCACCATCGTTTTCTTCGCAGTGATGTATCTCTATTCGCCGATGCTGACACTGCTCGTGGCGCTGACCATCCCGGTCTATGTCGCAATCTCGGTGTTCATCACTCCGTCGCTGCGCAAGGGTCTTGACGAGAAATTCAAGCGCGGCGCGGAAAATCAGGCATTTCTGGTCGAGACGGTGACCGGGATCGGCACGCTGAAATCAATGGCGGTCGAACCACGCATGCGCGACAAATGGGAAAAGCAGTTCTCCGGCTATGTGAAGACGGGTTTCGATGTCACCGTGCTGGGAAACTGGGGCAGCCATCTGATCCAGATGGTTTCCAAGCTGACCACTGTGGGCATATTGTTCTTTGGCGCGTCGGCGGTGATCGCCGGTGATCTGACCGTCGGCTCACTGGTTGCCTTTAACATGCTGGCGGGCCGTGTGGCGCAGCCGATCCTGCGGTTGTCGCAATTGTGGCAGGATTTTCAGCAGGTGCGCATTTCGGTCGACCGGCTGGGCGATATTCTCAATGCGCCGGCCGAACCCGAGCACAATCCCAATCGCGCCAGCCTGCCGCCGATCAAGGGGCAGGTGGAGTTTGACAAGGTACGCTTTCGCTATCGCCCCGATGCACCCGAGGCGTTGCGCGGCGTCAGCGTCACCATCCAGCCAGGCGAGATGATCGGTATTGTCGGGCCGTCGGGTTCGGGCAAGTCGACTCTGACCAAGCTGGTGCAGCGTCTCTATGTGCCGGAGCAGGGACGGGTACTCGTCGATGGCACCGATTTGTCGCTGGTCGACCCAGCCTGGCTGCGGCGGCAGGTCGGCGTCGTGCTGCAGGAGAACATCCTGTTCAATCGCTCGGTGCGCGAGAATATCGCACTGTCCGATCCGGCGATGGCGATGGACCGGATCATCAAGACGGCCCAGCTCGCCGGCGCGCATGATTTTATCCTCGAACTGCCGCATGGCTATGACACGATGATCGAAGAGCGCGGCAGCAACCTGTCCGGTGGTCAGCGCCAGCGGCTCGCCATTGCCCGGGCACTGGTTACAGACCCGTCGATCCTGATCCTGGATGAGGCGACCAGTGCGCTCGATGCCGAGAGCGAGGAAATCATCCAGAACAACCTCAACGCCATCGCCATGGGCCGGACGGTGATGATCATCGCCCACCGGCTGTCCGCGGTGCGCCAGTGCAACCGCATCATGACGGTGGAGGCAGGCGAGATTACCGAGATCGGCAGCCATGAGGAGCTGCTTGCGGCCGGGGGGCGCTATGCTCAGTTGTACAACAAGCAAATGGGCGTCACCGGAGCGGCATGATGGGCGTATTGGCTGACCGTTTCCCGACGCTGCACAAGCATCTGGCGATTTTTGCCGAAAGCTGGCGCCAGCAAAATGCCAATGAGGGCAAGACCAAGCCGCGCAGCGACCATGAGTTTCTGCCCGCAGCGCTTGAAATTATCGAAAAACCGCCCAGCCCAGGCCTGCGTTTCCTCATGCTGTCGCTGTGCAGTCTGTTCGTCATTGCACTGCTATGGGCGGTGATCGGCAAGGTCGATGTGGTCGCGGTAGCAGGTGGCAAGACAGTCCCGGCGGGCAGCGCCAAGCTGGTGCAGTCGATAGAGATTGGCGCGGTGCGCAAAATTCATGTGCGTAACGGCCAATATGTCAAAAAGGGCGACCTGCTCATCGAGCTCGATCCGACCCTCGCGACCGCCGATGAAGCACAAAGCAGCCAGACCCTGCTCGCCGCACGGATATTGCAGGCGCGCAACGATGCACTGCTCGATTATGTCCAGACCGGATCGGGCCAGTTCGTGCCGCCCGAGGGCGCGCCCGAGGACATTGTCGAAACCGAACGGCAATTTGTCCGCACCGCTATTGCCGAATATGAGGCGGAAAAAGCCAATCTGATGCAGCAGCGCGCCGAGCGCCAGGCCGAGCTGCAGGCGGCGGAGGCGGAAATCGCCAAGCTCAATGAAGCACTGCCCTATATCGAGCAGCAAATGGTGGCGCGGCAGGAGCTGGCGGACAAGGGGTATTTTTCGAAGCTGCGCCTGCTCGAATTCGAACAGGCGCAGGCCGAACACATGCGCAATATCGATGTGCAGGAGGCGAACCGGATCCGTGCAAGCGCAGCCATTGGTACGCTCAATGCGCAATTGCGCCGGCTGCGCGAAACCTTTGGCAAGACAGCGGTAAGCGATCTCGCCGAGGCCAATGACCGGGCTACCATGGCCAGCGAGGAATTGCGCAAGGCCGCTCGTCGCCGCCAGTTTCAGGAATTGCGCGCTCCGGTTGACGGCGTGGTCCAGCAGCTGGCGATCAGCACTGTCGGCGGCGTTGTCCAGCCAGCCCAGGCGTTGATGGTGATCGTGCCCTGTGCCGCGCGGCCGGGGCAACCGGCCCCCGACCCCAGCCGCTGCACCAGCGCCGTTGAGGTTGAGGCCTTTGTCCAGAACAAGGATATCGGTTTCGTCAATGTCGGCCAGCGTGTTGCGGTCAAGCTCGAGGCGTTCAATTTCACCGATTACGGCCTGATCGACGGCGAGGTCGAGTTTATCAGCCGCGATGCCATCGATCTGGCACAGCGCCCGGCGGGCAGCATTCAGGACGAACGCGGCAAGCCGCAGCAACAGGGGCTGGTATACGCCGCGAAAATCCGGCTCGACTGCAGTTCCGAAGCATCACAGCGCAGCGGCCTGTGCGACCGGGTACAGCCGGGTATGTCGGTTCAGGCCGAGATCAAGACGGGCAGGCGGCGAATTATCCAGTATTTGCTGTCGCCGATATCACAGGCCGTCAACGAAGCCGGGCGCGAACGTTGAGGCGAAACGGACCGCGCGCATCATCATGATGCAATGGCGCACCCGAGAGGATTCGAACCTCTGGCCTCTGCCTTCGGAGGGCAGCGCTCTATCCAGCTGAGCTACGGGTGCGTGTCGCTGATGTGTCAGCGGCATCGCGCCTAGCAAAAGCACGCGGCCCGCGCCAGTGGGAATCTTGTACCTTTGCAAGTCGCTATGATCATCCCGGAACGACCATGTTCTTGCCATGGTCTTTGCAGCGTTGCGACATGTGTTGACCCGGCTTGACCGGCATCGCTATATTGCTGTCAATCTTGAAAGGCGGTCGGTATCGTTCCGGGCCGCCTTTGCTGTTTTTCTGGCGTATTTCGTTGCGTCCGCATATTTCAGGCCCTGGTTGAGGCTGTGTTTCAGGAGTTTGCCATTCATGTCCATCACCCCGCTCATGCCCGTCTATCCACGTTGCGACGTGCGACCCGTTCGGGGCGAAGGCTGCTATCTCATCGGCGAAAAGGATGAGCGCTATCTCGATTTCGCCAGCGGCATTGCGGTCAATCTGCTGGGCCATGGCCATCCGCATCTGACCAGGGCGATCCAGGATCAGGCGGCGACGCTGATGCATGTCTCGAATATGTATGGCAGCCCGCAGGGCGAGAAGCTGGCCCAGCGGCTGGTCGACAGCACCTTTGCCGATACGGTGTTTTTCACCAACTCGGGCGCCGAAGCTGTCGAATGCGCGATCAAGACCGCGCGCGCCTATCACCAGCATGAGGATGGTGATGACAGGAAACGGGTGCTGATAACCTTCAAAAACGCCTTTCATGGCCGCACCATGGCGACGATCAGCGCTTCGAACCAGGAGAAGATGCATCATGGCTTCCAGCCATTGCTGGACGGTTTCCGCTATGTCGAATTTGATGATCTCGAGGCGGCCGCTGCCGCGGTCGGCCCCGATACAGCCGGCTTCCTGGTCGAACCGATTCAGGGTGAGGGGGGCATCCGCCCGGCCAGCGCTGAATTCCTGCAGGGCCTGCGTAAGCTTTGCGACGAGCAGGACATGATGCTGGTATTCGACGAGGTGCAGTGCGGCGTAGCGCGCAGCGGACAGCTTTATGCCTATGAGCATTATGGTGTTGTCCCCGATATCATGGCCAGCGCCAAGGGTATTGGCGGTGGTTTCCCGCTCGGTGCCTGCCTCGCCACTGAAAAGGCGGCGCGCGGTATGGGTTTTGGCAGCCATGGCAGCACCTATGGCGGCGGTCCGCTGGCAATGGCAGCGGGCGAGGCGGTGCTTGATGTCGTCAATAATGACGAATTCCTGGCGCATGTCCGCACCATGGGTGAGCGACTGACTGCGGCGCTCAACCAGCTTATCCCCAATCATGACACGCTGTTTGATCATGTCCGCGGTGCAGGCCTGATGCTGGGCCTCAAGATGAAGGTCGAGAGCCGTCCGTTCGTGGCGCATCTGCGCGATCATCATGGCCTGCTGACGGTCGCAGCCGGTGACAATGTCGTGCGTTTGCTGCCGCCGCTGATCATCGGGCAGACGCATATCGATGAGTGCATCGAAAAGCTCTCCGCCGGTGCGCGCAGCTATCAGGCGCAGCTGGAAGCGGCACAATGACCGCCGAGATGCGGCATTTTCTGAATCTTGGCGATGCAGGCCCGGATGCGGTGGCGGCGATGCTTAACGACGCCATTGACCGCAAGGCGGCGCGGGCGCACTGGCCGCGCGGCCGGGCCGACAGCGATGCACCGCTTGATGGTCATGTTCTCGCCATGGTGTTTGAGAAAAACTCGACCCGCACCCGTGTTTCCTTTGACATGGCAATGCGCCAGCTGGGCGGCTCGGCGCTGGTACTCGACGCCGGGACGACGCAATTGGGACGCGGCGAGACGGTGGCCGATACCGCGCGGGTATTGTCGCGCATGGCCGATGTGATCATGCTGCGCACCGATGACCATGCCAAGGTTGAGGAGATGGCGCATCATGCCGATATACCGGTAATCAACGGTCTCACCGATCTGTCGCATCCATGCCAGATCATGGCCGACCTGCTGACGATTATCGAAGCGGGCAAGGCGCTGCCCGGACTGGAACTGGCCTGGCTCGGCGACGGCAACAATGTCACCAACTCCATTATCGAGGCGGCGGGGATGATGTTCTTCAACGTCCGTGTCGGCGTACCCAAAGGCTATGAGCCCGATGCAGGATTTATTGCCGCTGCGCGCGCGGCCGGGTCGATCATCACCGTCACCGATGATCCGGTTGCAGCAGCCGGCGGTGCCGATGTTGTCGTCACCGATACCTGGATTTCAATGGGTCAGAAAGATTCCGAAGCCAAGCTGGCAGCGATGATGCCCTATCAGGTCAATGAGGCGTTGATGCAGCATGCGCGCGAGGATGCGATGTTCCTCCACTGCCTGCCGGCGCATCGCGGCGAGGAAGCCAGCGATGCGGTGCTCGATGGCGTGCAGTCGGCGATATGGGATGAAGCGGAAAACCGTATCCACGCCCAGAAATCGGTATTGCGCTGGGTGTTCGGCCAGATTTAGTGCCTATATGGCTTGCTATGACTGACATTCTTTCATCCGAAACGGGAAACGAGATTTTCCGCGATCAGCCGCTGCGCTTCTTCCTGCCGCAGCGTGCCGTGCGCGGCCGCGCAGTACGGCTCGATGCAGTGCTTGACGAAATATTGGCGGCGCATGACTATCCAGTTGCGATCAAGCTGGTCCTGGCCGAAGCGCTGGTGTTGGCGACATTGCTCGGCTCGCTGCTGAAATCGGCAGGTGGCCAGCTGACCATGCAGGCGCAATCTGGGCAAGCCCAGTCCGAAACCGGTGTCATCAGCCTGCTGGTGGTCGATTATCGCGCCGGCCAATTGCGCGGCTATGCCCAGTTTGACGCGGATCGGGCGGCAGAACTGGGGGCCAATGCCTCGCTGGAAACGCTGTTCGGTACCGGATATCTGGCGATCACCTTTGATCGCGATGAGGGCGAAGGCCGCTATCAGGGCATTGTCCCGATCGAAGGTGATTCACTGGCGGCGGCGTGTCAGCATTATTTCTTCCAGTCTGAGCAGATCCCGACGCTGATCAAGGTCGCGATCAGTGCCGATGAAGACGATTGCCGCGGTGCCGGCCTGCTGCTTCAGCATCTTCCCGATGGTGAAATCGGGCGCGAGCGACTGCACGTTCGTCACGACCACCCTGAATGGGAACATGCCGCGATTCTCGCCGAGACGCTGGGCCATGACGAATTGCTCGACAACAGCCTCAGCATGGAGCAGCTGGTGTGGCGGCTGTTCCATGAAGAGCATGAAATCCGGGTCGAACCGGGCAGCATGCTCAGCCGTGGATGTCGCTGCACATTGGAGCGCTATCGCGAGATATTGGAGCGTTTCTCCGAAGCCGATCGCAGCGAAATGCGCGACGAAAACGGGGTTATCAAAGTCGATTGTGCTTTTTGCTCGCGAATCTTCGAAATCCATGGATTATAAAGGTTTTTCCGGGCCAGAAGCGCTTTGAAGACAGGCTTTTGCCGGAAATTACCATGAAATCGCCGCAATTCTGCACTATATAAGCAGTGTAGAAATTTGGGTTTATCAGCAATTTGAGGCGCGCATATATGAAGTTTCGGGGCAAAACAGTTTTGGCGGCTGCATTATTGGCAAGTCCGCTGGCGGCCCCGCTTCTGGCGCAAGGTGGCATGCCTTGGCTCAATTCGCTTGAGCCTGGCTTGTGGGAGATTCGCGACCGTTCCAGTGGTGAAACGGTAGATCGCGTCTGCGTCCGTGACGTCAAGCAATTGCTGCAATTGCGCCATCGCGGTCCGCTGTGTCAGCGCAAGACGCTGCGCGAAAGCGATGACAAGGGTTATATTTATTACGAATGTGGCCGCAAGGGGCACGGCTATACCTCGCTGAAAACCGAGAATTCGCATCTCGCGCAGATCAGCTCGCAGGGTCTGTTCAACAATGCCCCGTTCCAGTTCACCGTAGAGGCCCGTCACGTCGGCAGCTGCGGATAGGTCTTGGCACGGTATCGCAAGCATTCGCCGTTCATCCCGGTAACAGCTTGCCGCAACTATAGAATCCTTTGTCGCAATCCGCTCAACCGGCGCTGTCGGTTAGGCCATGAGACAGCTTTACCGCCTTTGTGCACACCCATGTGATGCCCGAGAGATCGATGCCCGTTTTATCGTCCCTGCCGCGCCGTATCATCGGCCTGTTCCTGATAGTATCGCTGGGTGCCTGTGCATCCGGGTCGGTTGATGAACAGGTCGCGCGACCGGTGCCACCCGAGCCGGTGGCGACCGGATCGAAAAGGGTGCAGCCAGTGCCGCCGCCATTGTCGCTACCGCGTCGTGCCGAGGCTCCGTCTGAATTGCGCGAGCGGCTCTTCGCATTGTGGCGTGGCTTTCCTGGCAAGACCGGGATTGCGGTGCGACGGATCGATGGCGACTGGCTGGTGTCGCATCGTGGCGACCAGTATTTCCCACAGCAAAGCGTGTCCAAGCTGTGGGTGGCGTTGACCCTGCTTGACAAGGTTGATCGCGGCGAACTCAGTCTGGATGATCCGATCAGCATAACCCCGAGCGATCTGACCGTGTTCTACCAGCCCATGGCACGGCGGGTACGCCGTGAAGGGGGTATCGTCGAAACCGCAGGTGAATTGCTCAATCTGGCGATTACCCGCAGCGACAACAGCGCCAATGATGCACTGCTTCGCCATGTCGGCGGGCCCGATGCGGTGCGCGATTTTATTGACCGCAAGGATCTTGGCCGCATCCGTTTCGGCCCTGGTGAGCGGCTGCTGCAAAGCCGGATTGCCGGTATCGAATGGCGACAGAATCTCTCCGAAGGACGCGCTTTTCAGGCCGAACGCGCGCGCCAGCCCTATGAGGCGCGGCGCAAGGCGCTATACGCCTATCTCAACGATCCTATCGATGGCGCCAGCCCGGAAGCGATTGCCAATGCGCTGGCGCGGCTGGCCCGTGGGGATCTTTTGTCGGCGCAATCGACCCAGTTGATATTGCAGACGATGAGCCGCACCCGCAGCGGCCCGAAACGGCTCAAGGGCGGGGTTCCGCCAGGATGGCAATTTGGCCACAAGACCGGCACCGGGCAGGATTTGCCGCCCATCTCCACCGGCTATAATGATGTCGGTATCATGACCGCTCCCGATGGCACACGCTATGCTGTGGTGGTGATGCTGGGCGATACCACGGCGCCGGTGCCCGAGCGTATGCAGCTGATGCAGAATGTGTCACGCGCGGTTGCGTCATCGCACCGGCGCTAAAGGTCGACCGAAGTCTAAAGCAGCATATCGTCAGATAGTGTGGATTTGGCCGTTAATGGCCTATTCTGCAGCGCCTGCCTGTTGGTCGCTGCTCTCGATATCCTCAGCGGCGGCTGGCGCCTGTTGCGGCGCGGCAGAGCCATAATCGGCCTGGCGTGCATCAAGCATTTCGGCCGCTTCATCGAGCATCTTGGCCTCGCCAACGGTGACACCGCCCGGGCCGGGGTCGTTTTCAGCTGGTCCGCATGCCGTCAGCAGCAATGTTGCTGCCACGGCATGCGGGAATAGCCTGGGGTCGAAACCCATTACCGGACCTTAGTTGCCGATTTTGCCGATCATTTCGGCGGCTTTTTCGTCAGCCTTTTCTTCTGCCTTTTTCAGCAGTTCATTGGCTTTGTCTTCTGCAGCAGCTTCGATGGCAGACTTTTCGCCTTCACCTTCGCCTTCGGCAGCAGCTTCGCCTTCTTCACCTTCTGCCGCAGCTTCACCTTCGGCAGGAGCCATGGCGTCGCCAGCACCTTCTGCCGGTGCCATGGCATCGCCGGCACCTTCAGCGGCACCCATGGTGTCTTCGGCATTGGTTTCCGATTCGGTGGTTTCGCCTTCGGTGGCACCGCCACAGGCAGCGAGGGCCAGTGCAAGCGGGGTTGCGATCATCAGTGAACGGTGGAATTTGGTCATGTCTCAATACTCCCTGGAAAAAAATCAGCCTGTGGATAATCGACACGGCGGGGCAAGGCAATGGCCGTTGCGGTCTGTGCGCTGTGAAATCATGTAACATGTGCCTTCATGGGGTTTCAAAACCGCGGTTATTGAGCGATTGACCGGATATAAAGAAATCTTTATATGATTGCCGCAATGGATATGCTGACCACTTTTCGTGCCCTTGCCGACGAGACTCGGCTGCGAATCCTGCTGCTGTTGCAGCAGATGGAGCTGGCCGTGGGCGAATTGGCGCTGGTGCTTGATCAGAGCCAGCCGCGGGTTTCGCGCCATGTGCGCATATTGGTCGAGGCTGGCCTCGCCGAACGCCGCAAGGAGGGCAGCTGGGTTTTCCTGCGGCTCAAAATCGCCTCATCGGGTGTTTCCAGCGCTGAACTGTTGCGGCAGCTGCTGTGTCAGCACGACTTTCTCGACCCATCTATGGCAGCGCAGCGCGATGCCGATATCGCCCGGCTCGAGGAAATCCGGGCGCAGCGGGCGGACCAGGCGGCACGCTATTTTGCTGCCCATGCCGATGAATGGGATGCGATCCGGATGCTCCACCAGCCCGAGGACAAGGTCGAGGCGGCGTTGCTGGCGATGCTCGGCGATGATCTGGGCGATATTCTCGATGTCGGCACCGGCACCGGGCGGATGATCGAACTGCTTGCCGACCGTGCCGACCACGCCACCGCTCTCGACAAGAGCCCGGAGATGTTGCGCCTCGCCCGGGCCAAGCTGGAAAAATTCGGCCCCGATCAGGTCGAATGGCTGCTTGGCGATTTTTACAGCCTGCCTGCCGATAATGACCGCTTCGATTGTGTCGTGATGCACCAGGCGCTGCATTATGCCGATAATCCGGGTGCCGTTCTGACAGAGATTGGCAGGGTGTTGGCTCCGGGTGGTACTGTGGCCATTATCGATTTTGCACCGCATGCGCTGGAGGAACTGCGCAGTCGCGACGCCCATGCGCGTCTTGGTTTCGCCGACTCACAGATGCGTGATTTCATGGCTGCTGCCGGTATTACCCTGTCGGAAAGCCGCGAACTCAAAGGCGCGCCGCTGACGATCCGCATATGGATTGGCAGTGAAACGCAAAAGCGTAACCGCCATCCTGGTTCCGGTCAGGATGACATGATTTCTCCCGTTACCGCCAACCGGCGAAAGGCCCGATCCGTATGACTTCGTCCCCGACTCCGCTTTCGCTCGATCAGCTCAGGGAAGCGCGCACCGCGCTCGATACCCCGCTCTTTGCGGGCCTTTCGGGCGATGATGTCGAAGTGTCCTTCGAATTCTTCCCGCCGAAAAGCGCGAAGATGGAAGAGACGTTGTGGAACACGATGACGACGCTGGCACCGCTGGGTCCGCGTTTCGTTTCGGTGACCTATGGTGCCGGTGGTTCGACGCGCGAGCGCACCCATGCCACGGTGGCCCGGATTATCCGTGAGACCGAAGTGCCTGCAGCGGCGCATCTGACCTGTGTCGAGGCGAGCAAGGATGAAATCCGCGAAGTGGCCGAGCAATATTGGGCTGCGGGTGTGCGGCATATTGTCGCACTACGGGGCGATCCGCCCAAGGAGGGCTGTGCGTTTGAGCCACATCCTGAAGGCTATGCCAGTGCGGCTGAATTGGTGACAGGGTTGAAAGAGATTGCACCGTTTGAGATTTCGGTGGCCGCCTATCCCGAGACACACCCGGAGGCTGATTGTCCGCAGGCGGACTTGGATAATCTCAAACGCAAACTGGATGCCGGGGCCAGCCGTGCCATCACCCAGTTTTTCTTTTCGCCCGATGCCTATTTCCGTTTCCGTGATGCGGCGGCAGCGGCGGGCATCGATGCGGAGATCACACCGGGCATCCTGCCCGTCTCCAATGTCGCGCAGACACGCAAATTTTCCGGCATGTGCGGCGCGCAGATACCGCAATGGATGGACGATCTGTTCGAGGGGCTGGATGACCACCCCGCCACCCGCCAGTTGGTCGCGGCCACAGTCGCGGCAGAAATGTGCCGCCGCCTCTATGCTGGTGGGGTACGCCATTTCCATTTCTATACCTTGAACCGTGCGGATCTGAGCTTCGCCATTTGCCATCTGCTCGGCATCCGCGCCAAGGCATCTCCCCTGAAGGAGGCAGCCGAATGAGCGCACGCGAGCAACTGAAGACTATCGCCAAAGAGCGCATCATGTTGTTCGACGGCGGCTATGGCACCGCAATCCAGAACCGCAATCTGCAGGAGGCGGACTATCGCGGGGACCTTGAACTGACAGCCGATCAGAAGGGTAATAACGACATTTTGGCGCTGACCCGGCCCGATGTGCTGGCCGCTATCCATGATGAATATCTCGCCGCTGGGTCGGACATTATCGAAACCAACACCTTTAGCGCCAACTCGATCAGCCAGGCCGATTATGCGGCCGAGCATCTGGTGCGCGACATCAATATCGCCTCGGCGCGGGTGGCGCGCGAAGCCTGTGACCGCGCCACCGCCAGGGATGGCCGCCCGCGCTTTGTCGCCGGGGCTATCGGTCCGACCAACAAGACGCTGTCGCTGTCGCCCGATGTCAATGATCCCGGGTTTCGCGAGGTGGATTTTGATGAGATGCTGGCGGTTTATCGTGCGCAATGCGACGCGCTGATCGAGGGCGGTGTTGACTTCATCCTGGTCGAGACGATTTTCGACACGCTGAATGCCAAGGTGGCGGCGATGGCAGCGCAGGAAGCGGCGCTGGCTGCCGGTCGTGATGTGCCGTTGATGATTTCTATGACGATTACCGACATGGCCGGACGCAATCTGTCGGGTCATACCGTCGAGGGCTTCTGGCACGCCATTCGTCATGTGAAGCCACTGACCGTCGGGCTGAACTGCTCTTTCGGCGCGGACCAGTTGAGGCCGCACCTCGCTGCTCTCGCCAATGCATCGGATACACTGGTCATGGCCTATCCCAATGCCGGCCTGCCCAATGATCTCGGCGAATATGACGAGACGCCCGAGCAAACGGCGGCGCTGATCGGCAAATGGCTGGAGGACGGTCTGGTCAATATTGTCGGCGGGTGTTGCGGCACCACACCCGAGCATATTACAGCAATGGCCGGTACGGTCGAAGGCGCTTCCCCCCGCACGATCCCGTCACTTGCGGTACAAACCCGGCTATCGGGCCTCGAACCCTTCACCATGGCGGCGTAACATCCTCCCCTGCAAAGGGGAGGGGGACCACGCCTCTAGGGCGTGGTGGAGGGGGCGGGCCACAAGCGCTTTCTCCTGTTGCCAACCCCCTCCACCATGCTTTGCATGGTCCCCCTCCCCGAAAACGGGGAGGAATTAGGAAACAAAAGAGATATGACCCAATCCTCCACCCAATTCGTCAATATCGGCGAGCGCACCAATGTTACCGGGTCGGCGCGCTTCAAAAAGCTGATCATGAATGACGATTATGATGCTGCTGTCGAGGTCGCTCGCCAGCAGGTGGAAAATGGCGCCCAGATTATCGACATCAATATGGACGAGGGCCTGCTCGACGCGGAAAAGGCGATGACGCGCTTCCTCAAGCTGATCGCTGCCGAGCCCGATATTGCCCGGGTGCCGTTTATGATCGATTCGTCCAAATGGTCGGTGATTGAAGCGGGGCTGAAATGCGTTTCCGGCAAGCCGATCGTCAATTCGATCAGCATGAAGGAAGGCGAGGAGGAGTTTCTCGCCCATGCGCGCAAATGCATGGCCTATGGCGCCGCTGTGGTGGTGATGGCGTTTGACGAGACCGGGCAGGCGGACACCAAGGACCGCAAGGTCGAAATCTGCATCCGCGCTTATAAGCTGCTCACCGGCATCGGTTTTCCGCCGGAAGATATCATCTTTGACCCCAATGTCTTTGCTGTCGCCACCGGCATTGACGAGCATCGCCGCTATGGGCTGGATTTTATCGAGGCGGTGGCAGAGATCAAAGCTGCTTGCCCGCATGTGCATTTCTCTGGCGGTCTGTCCAACCTGTCGTTCAGTTTCCGCGGTAATGAGCCGGTGCGCCGGGCGATGCACAGCGTATTTCTCTATCACGCTATCCCTGCCGGGCTCGATATGTCGATTGTCAATGCCGGTCAGCTCGATATCTATGACGATATTGACCCGGCGCTGCGCGAGGCGTGCGAGGATGTTATCCTCGACCGCGAACCGAAAAATGGCGGCGATGCGACTGAAATCCTGATCGAAATGGCCGAGAGCTTCCGCGGCAAGTCCAAGGAAGAGGACAAGGCCGCGGCGGAATGGCGCAGCTATGATGTGCCCAAACGGCTGGAGCATGCGCTGGTCAAGGGCATCGACGCGCATATCGTCGATGATACCGAAGAAATGCGGCTGGCTGTCAAAGAGCGCGGCGGCAGACCGATTGAGGTGATTGAAGGGCCGTTGATGGACGGTATGAATGTCGTCGGCGACCTGTTCGGATCGGGCAAGATGTTCCTGCCTCAAGTGGTCAAATCCGCGCGGGTGATGAAGAAGGCCGTGGCGCATCTGTTCCCCTTTATCGAGGCGGAGAAAGAGGAAGGCGCCAAGGGCAAAGGCAAGATCATCATGGCCACTGTAAAGGGCGATGTGCACGATATCGGCAAGAACATCGTCGGCGTGGTGCTGCAGTGCAATGGCTTTGAGGTCGTTGATCTGGGCGTGATGGTGCCGTGGCAGGATATCCTCAAGGCCGCGAACGAGAATGACGCTGATATGATCGGGCTTTCGGGCCTGATTACCCCGTCGCTTGACGAGATGGTGACCGTGGCCGAGGAAATGGAAAAGGCTGACATGACGCGGCCTTTGCTGATTGGCGGTGCGACCACATCCAAAGTGCACACGGCCTTGCGTATCGCGCCGACCTATTCGGGCCCGACGGTGCATGTGCTCGATGCCAGTCGCGCTGTGGGTGTGGCATCAACTTTGGTCAGTGAGACACAGGCTGAAGGCTTTATTGAGCGCACCGCCAATGACTATGCCGAAGTCCGTGCCAAGCGGGAAGGGCGCGGCAAGTCGCAACTGGTCCCGCTCGAAACCGCGCGCGCTAATGGTTTTGTCGCCGATATGAGCATGAAGGCAACGCCGGTGCAGCAGCCGGGGCTGCATGTCTATGGGGACTGGGATCTGGAAGACTTGGTCGAGACGATTGACTGGACGCCATTCTTCCGCAGCTGGGAGTTGGCGGGGAGCTACCCGAAAATCCTGGATGACTCGGTGGTCGGCCCGAGTGCGCGCAGCCTGTTTGATGATGCGCAGAAGATGCTCGATAAAATCATCTCCGAGAAATGGCTCACCGCTAAAGGCGTGGTCGGCTTGTGGCCTTGTAAGCGTGACGGTGATGATGTGCTGATTGATGTGGATGGCAAAAAGGTGCGTATGCCGTTCCTGCGCCAACAAGTCGAAAAGCGCGAAGGCCGAGCCAATATGTGCCTAGCTGACTTCATTGATCCGGAAGGGGACTGGATGGGTGGCTTCGCCGTTACCGCAGGCCATGGCATTGACGAGCATCTTGAACGGTTCAAGGCCGATCATGACGATTATTCGGACATATTGCTCAAGGCGCTGGCTGACCGGCTGGCCGAGTCTTTTGCCGAGCGGATGCACCAGCATGTCCGCACCACGCTTTGGGGCTATGCGCCCGATGAGCAGCTTACCAACGAGGCGCTGATCCGTGAGCAGTATCGCGGCATCCGGCCTGCACCGGGCTATCCTGCCTGTCCCGATCACAGCCAGAAGCCGGTCCTGTTCGATATGCTCAACGCGACCGAGAATACCGGCATCACGCTCACCGAAAGCTTCGCCATGCTGCCGACAGCGGCGGTCTCCGGCTTCTATTTCGGCCATGCGCAATCGGACTATTTCGGTGTAGCGCGTGTCGGCGAGGATCAGCTCACCGATTATGCTTCCCGGCGCGACGTGGATATCGATATCGCCCGCCGCTGGCTGCGGCCCAATATGGATTAGTCACCAGAACCCGTTTGTCGGGCTTCGGGCTCCATGATAGCGTCATGCATAACAGACAGGAGAGCATGACCATGGCAGCATTTGACGACGCGCTGAGGCGCATCATTACCGGTGACACGCCCGGGGGTGAGTCCTTCATCATGATCGATGACGGTCCGTCCTCGAGCATGGGTGATGTGGATGCCGGCGGGCTATTCGAAATCTGGGAAGATGCTTCGAGCGGTGCGCTTGACCCCAAGGCAGGTGACGATCTGGGTACCGCCAGGCCGGTGCTGGGACCCCGCAAGGGCAATTTTCAGGTGCGTTGGTTTGTCGTCAATCCGCTGCCCGAAGGCGTGCCCAAGCCGCAGCTCGATGCGCTGGTCAAACAGGCCTTTGCCCAGGCCGATGGTGACCGGCATATGATCGACCAGTCGCGCCATCCGGCGATGCACGAGACGCACAGTATCGATGTTATCTGCCTGCTGCAGGGCGAGGTGTCGCTGATCCTCGAAAGCGGCGAACCGACACGGCTGAAACCCGGCAATGTCGTTATCCAGCGCGGCACCAACCATGCTTGGGAAGCACATGGCGGCCCGGCGCTGCTGCTGGCCGTTCTGATCGACCGGGAACTGGTGGGCGAAGCATAGATAAATATCTCATCCGATGAGCTGAATACAGGCTTGCACCCGGGCACTGACGCCATAAAGTTGACGCCAATATATAGTAGATACTGAGTCGATGGCGATGAAAAGGGGCAGGCAATATGATGCGGTTTCGCAGTGTTTTGGCAGCATCAACGATCTTGGCACTGCCAGTTGGCGCAACGGCTCTGCAAAGCGATGACGCTGCGCTGGAAAAGCTCTGCCGTTCAACCGAAATCACTGCACCGGATAGCTGCCCCTGCACCATCACCAAGGCGCGCGCAGCCAAAGTCTCGGACAGCGACATGCAATCACTGTTCACCGATGATGGCCACAGTACACCAGTCGATCAGGCTGTTTATGGCCGCTTCTGGCAAGTCAAGGCGCAATGCATCGCTGAAGCCACCATGGCGAGCATGGGGATCAGCCCCGGCAATCCTTTGCCTGGTGTTCCGGCCAATATGCGCCCACAAATGCCGGGAGCAGTTCCGCCTCCAGTGCCGGTGGAGACGCCGGCACCGGCTGTTGCAGCAACGCAAGCCGGTTCAGCCACTTCCACAGCGGCGCTTTCGGTGCCGTCAGGCATTGCGGTGATCACAAACACTATCAAGAGCAATATCGGCGGTCCCGATATTATCGAAGAGACTTACAAGCTGACCAATTTCGATTTCGTTTTTGGCTATGACGAGGGCATTGCTGACAGTCCGGGCCTGTTCTCCAAAGCGAAACAGCGCGGGCAACAAGAGCTGGCGGAATGGCGAAAAACCTATGACAGACAGGAAAGAATTCGCCCCTATACCCAGCATGGCTGGTCCACCTATGGCAGTCTCGACCGCTTGCTGACCGTATCGGTTACCGGTTCCACCAATAACCGGCCTCAGGGGCAGTTTCTCGATGCCTATCTGTGGGACAGCGAACTCGACCGTGAGATAAGCTGGACCGATGTGTTTGATGCACGGCTGTGGAACGGCAAGGTCAGGCGGCAATATTGCGCCAGCCTCCAGGCCGAACGTATAAAGCGTGGGACAGAGCGGAACACATCCTGCCCTGATTTTGACCAGTTGTTGATTGGCTTTGAGCAAGGTGATGCTGGGCAACGCAATCTGGTGTTTTCGGCGCTGGCCTATATCGCCGGGAGCTATGCCGAAGGCCCTTATGATGTCAAAATGCCGCTGGACGACAGCCTTTTGGCAGCAGTAAAGCCGGAATATCGCAGCCTATTAGGCCTCGATCCATCGAGTGGTGCAGATGTGGTGGCGCTGACCGACCGTCTTGGCATGGTCATTCTCGGCCCACCGCATTTCCGACAACAGCCGGATTGTGTGACCGAAATCTATCTCGCTCCGGAAAATGCCGGTTCTCCGGGCAATATCGAGGATATCCAGGTGCTGATTGCGCGCTCGGGTGGCTTGATATTCGCCAGTGGCGGACTGCTGGGCGTTGATGACACCACATCCGGGCTGGTTCTGGATGGCCGCTTCCGCAATCTGCCAAATTCCGAGTTCAACCCTGAAACAAAGTCCACCCGCTACAGTTCGGGCAGCATCAGCTTCGAATATCGCGAGAAAACCGCCTATGCCCAGATTTCTTATGGCGGCTGGAGCATTGGCGAGGCGGTGCTCAGCGTCGATGGCGAGACAGTCCGCATTCCGGCCCTGTCGCAATCCTATCAGTGCACCTGATCGTCGGCGGGCCTTAACCTCTTCTGGCAAAGCGCACCCAAAATGGCACAGCGCGTTGTCAGGGCTGGCCGTACTGCGGATAAGGCGATAGTCTTCGAAATAACCCCATTTGTCGCCGGAGATGTCTGATGGCCCGCGCATTCCCCCGCTTTCTGTCCCTGTTCTCGCTTGCTGCAGCGTCCGCGCTGGTTGCTACACCGCTCTTGACCAGTAATACCGCGCAGGCGCAGCAGGGTGGCGGTTTTACCGTCGCCGAGACCGGCAAGCGCTTCAACAGCCTCGACCAGGCGGTGAAAAGCATCGGTAATTCCCGAGGCACCATAGAGATCGCACCGGGTACCTATCGCGACTGTGCGGTACAGACTGGCGGCTATGTGGTTTATCAGGCCGCCCAGCCGGGTAGCGTGATTTTCGATGGTGGTATTTGTGAGAGCAAGGCGGCGCTTGTTCTGCGTGGTCAGGGTGCCGAGATTCGCGGGTTGATCTTTCAGAACATGCAGGTTCCCGACCTTAATGGCGCGGGTATTCGTCACGAGCGCGGCCAGGTGACTGTCGTCAACAGCTGGTTCCGCAATTCACAACAAGGCATATTGACCGCCAATGATCCGCAGGGGTCGTTGACCATCGACAAGAGTACCTTTTCCGGCCTTGGCCGCTGTGGCGGTGGCCGGGGCTGTGCCCATTCCATCTATATCGGCCAGCTCGGTTCATTGACCGTCACCCGCAGCCGTTTCGAACAGGGCACGGGTGGCCACTATGTCAAAACCCGGGCACCCAGGGTACGGATCATCGGCAACAGCTTTGACGATACCAAGGGTGTCACCACCAATTACATGATCGATCTGTCGATCGGCGCGGTGGGTGAGATCAGCAACAATCTCTTCGTCCAGGGCCGCAACAAGGAAAACTGGAGCGCGTTCATTGCTGTCGGTCCCGAGGGTCAGCAGAATCCGAGCAATGGACTGACCATCACCGGTAATGATGCGCGGATCGCTCCCGGCGTCGACCGCAATACCTGGTTCGTCGCCGACTGGCGCGGTGAACCGCTGAATATCAGCGGCAACAAGCTGGGGCGGGGCCTGACACGCTATCAGAAGCGCTAGGCACTGACGCTCCGCACCGTTCTTCACAGCAATATCTTTGCGCGGCTGTAACATTTTCCTGCATTGACGCTAATCAGACTATAAGTACGGGGTGATTGCCGCTGCCGCCTTGTTGTCGTGTCTGCCGGGCATAGCTGGCAACGCGGCTTGGCGACACGTCCGGAAACGCTATATAGCCGATTGATGCAGGAAATACCGACCCGATGAATCGCACCATGCCCTTCCCGCTGATCCAGCCCGTCGCGCTGCTACTGGCGCTTTTGACGATGCTTATGCCTATCATTCCGGCACAGGCGCAAAATGCCTTTGGTGGCGGTGAACCCAATATCACCGCCGCTTTCGAACTGGAGAGCGAGGCACCAAAGCCGGGTGAAACGGTGACATTGGCGCTGACCATGTCACCGGCACCGACCTGGCATGGCTATTGGGCCAATCCCGGTGATGCCGGCATTCCGGCAACGCTGAAATGGACTCTGCCCGAAGGCGTCGGCATTGGTGAACTCAGCTATCCGGTACCCGACACGCTGGTCATCGGCGGTATCATGAACTTCATCTATGAAGAAGATTATGCGCTGCTGATGCCGCTGACGCTCGACGCGTCGATTGCGCCGGGAACCGAATTGCCGGTCTCGGTCAAGGCCGAATGGCTCGCCTGCACCGATGAAATCTGCGTACCGGAAGAGGATGAACTCAGCTTCACCGTCATTGCTGGCGATGGGACGGTTTCCGATGATGCGCGCGCGCGTTTTGATGGCTGGCGTGCGCGGCTTCCCGCGCCTTTGGGTAATGAGGCCAGCTATGCGGTTTCGGGCGAAACGATCCGCATCAGCATCCCTTTTCCGGCCACCAGCGAAATTGAAGAGCCCTATTTTTTCCCGCTCACCGATGGTGTGGTCGACTATAGCGCGCCGCAGACGGTGCTGCGTCAGGGCGATAATCTGGTGATCGAGACCGGAGCGCGTTCAATCGGTGGTGTGCCGCTCCAGGGCGTGTTGCGCATCGGCGCGCATCAGGGACTCAGTCTGACAGCCAGGGATATCGGCGCGGACGGCTTTGCCGGACTGGGTGACGGTGCAGTTGCCATGGATGGCGCTGGTTCGGGGTCGGCGCTAGCCGATGCCGGCATGGCGACCTTCCTGCTGGCCTTTGGCGGCGCGATTATCGGCGGGTTGCTGCTCAATATCTTCCCCTGTGTCTTCCCGATCCTCAGCCTGAAAGCGATCAGCCTGGCCAAGGCGGGCGGTGCGGAAAGCCATGCCCGCCGCGATGCGCTGGCCTATACTGCCGGGATCGTGCTTTTCTGTCTGGCACTGGGCGGGGCGATGCTGGCACTGCGTGCTTTCGGGGCCGAGATCGGCTGGGGCTTCCAGCTGCAGGATCCACGCATCATTTTCGTGCTGCTGATCCTGTTCACCGCCATTGCCTTCAATCTCGCTGGGCTGTTCGAGCTTGGCACTGTTGCCGTTGGTGACGGCCTGGCCAGTCAGAGCGGTGCCAGGGGCGCCTTCTGGACCGGGGCATTGGCGGCATTGGTGGCGACGCCGTGCAGCGCGCCGTTTATGGCCACCGCCATGGGTGCGGCGATTGTCTTGCCGCCATTGGCAGGGATGCTGATTTTTGTCGGGCTTGGTCTCGGCCTGGCGCTGCCTTTCCTGATCCTCGGCTTCGCCCCGCCATTGCGCAAGATGATGCCGCGACCCGGGCCATGGATGGATACTTTCCGCCGGATCATGTCGGTGCCGATGTTCATCTCGGTGCTGGCACTGGCCTGGCTGCTGGGTCAGCAGACCGGCAATGAGGGCCTGATGATAGGCCTTTCCGGAGCGATGATCTTCGCGCTGTTCCTGTGGTGGGTCGGCCGCCGCCAGCAGCGCGGTGCAGAGCGCAGCTGGCTGCCGGCCGCTCCGGCGCTGGCGGCGGCTGTAGCGGCCCTGCTGGTGCTCCCGGTGGCTGCGGGGGGCAGTGCCGGTGTCTCTGCCGAGACCGCCGGCGAGACGCTGGCGAGTGAAGCGTTCAGCGAGACCAGATTGGCCAGCCTGCGCGCCGAGGGTCGCCCGGTCTTCGCCTATTTTACCGCCGACTGGTGCATCACCTGCAAGGCCAATGAAGCCGCGGCAGTGCAGCGTCAGGCCACCGCAGACGCCTTTGCCGGGGCCGATGTCGCGGTGCTGAAAGGCGACTGGACCCGCCGCGATGCCGAGATTACCCGTTATCTGGAAGAGCATGGCCGCTCGGGCGTACCGCTCTATGTCTATTATGCGCCGGGCGGCGAAGCCAAAATATTGCCGCAAGTGCTGACCGTGGATACGCTGACCTCGTTGGTGTCCTGACCGCGTTACATAAGGGAGAAACAAGATGCTGAAACAGACTCTGATCGCTACCGCCATCACCGGTGCCACGCTGGGCGGCTATGCCCTGATCGCGCCGTCACAGGCAGCGGTGCAGAACGGCGCAGAGGCACGTGGTTTCATGCTCACCAATGCCGATGGCGAGAGGGTATCGTTGCGCGATTTCAAGGGTAAGACGGTGGTGCTCGAATGGCATAATCCCGGCTGCCCCTTCGTGCAGAAACATTATAACAGCGGCAATATGCAGCAGACCCAGGCTGCCGCGAAGGCCGATGGCGTGGTATGGCTGACGATCAACTCGGGTGCCGCGGGCAAGCAGGGCGACCTCACCGCCGATGAAGCGAGGGCGATGATTGCCGATCAGGATTTCAATTCTGCCCATTATTTGTTCGACCGCGATGGCCGCGTAGGCAAAGCCTATGGCGCTAAGACCACACCGCATATGTATATCATCGATGGCACCGGCATGCTGGTTTATCAGGGCGGTATTGACGATAAACCCACCGCCAATCAGGCCGATATCCCCGGCGCGCGCAACCATGTCACCGAGGCGCTGAAAGAGATCAAAGCGGGTAAGGCGGTATCGGTCGCCAGCAGCCGGCCCTATGGCTGTTCGGTGAAATATGCGTCTTAAATCAGGTTAGATTACTCGACTCTAATCGCACAGAATCGTCATTGCGAGCAGCGAAGCGACGAAGCAATCCAGAGCTTGCGCGAGTTGCCCTGGATTGCTTCGCTGCGCTCGCAATGACGATAAAGTTTGACGTGCTTATGCTCTGGCCAAAGCGCTATTCGGCATATTCCGTAATCTTGTCGAGCTCATCGCCATGCTCGCGGCGGAACTCTTCAAGATCAAAGTGGTTCTGCAAGCGAAGAAAGAAGCCGGGCGACATCGCAAAATAGCGCCCAAGTCGCAGATCAAGGTCAGCATCAACAGCGATTTCTTCATCCAGTAAACGCTGCAGCTTGGCTTGATTAATACCGGCTTCACGGGCCACTTTCTCTGTTGGTATATCGCTTCCGATAAGGAATTCTTCGCGCAGTATCTCGCCGGGATGGATAGTATCCAGCCGGTCATTACCCTCGGTGATAGTCCTCGATGCGGACATTTTCTGCGCCTCCATCCGACCAGTTGAAGGTGATCCTCCATTGCTGGTTGATGCGGATGCTATAGCGCAAAGGGTCATAGCCCTTCAACTGTTCAAAGCGGTTGCCCCTTGGCTGGCGCAGCTCCTGAAGCTGTTCAATGGCATCGAGTTGCAGCAATTTGCGCAGCGCCGTGCGCTGGATATCAGGCGGCAGCTTGCGGCTGCGTTGATAATTCCAGATGTGCTCGGTTTCTCTGTCAGAAAAGCTGCGGATCATGACTGCCTCTTTTAATGTGCAGCCTTCTATTGATAAGAAAATTGAAGATTATGCAACAGTAGGAGAATCCGTTGACACCAGTGCATTTCTGTATCTTTCCGCAGAAATGAAGTGATCACAGAGATTCTATATCCAATGAAATCATAAACTTAATGCGAAGATGGAGGGAAGAAAATTTTTTCACCCCATCTTCCGCTGCGTCTTGCCATAGCGCATTTTGCGCGTGCCCGGCTTGCCCTCGGTGGCGCGGCCTTTCACCGGCGTCTTATGTTCCCCCTCCGGCAACCCTAGCTCATCCGCCTCCAACCGCCGAATTTCGTCACGTAACCGCCCGGCTTCCTCGAACTCCAGATCCGCCGCCGCATCGCGCATGCGTTTTTCGAGGTCCTTGATATAGGCGCGCAGATTGTGGCCGACGAGGTGCGGGGTTTCCTCATCGCCGGTGTCGACGGTGACGCTGTCCTGATTGGTGACATGGCCGACAATATCGCCGATATTTTTCTTGATCGTCTGCGGCGTGATGCCATGTTCTTCATTATAAGCGAGCTGCTTCTCGCGGCGGCGGCTGGTTTCGTTGAGGGCACGTTCCATGCTGCCGGTGATGCGGTCGGCATAGAGGATCACCCGGCCATCAACATTGCGCGCGGCGCGGCCAATGGTCTGGATCAGCGAGGTTTCGGAGCGCAGGAAACCCTCCTTGTCGGCGTCGAGAATGGCGACCAGCCCGCATTCGGGAATATCCAGCCCCTCGCGCAGCAGGTTGATGCCGACCAGCACGTCATAAACGCCAAGGCGCAGATCGCGGATCAGTTCGATACGCTCCAGCGTTTCGACGTCCGAATGCATATAGCGCACCTTGATCCCCGCCTCATGCATGAACTCGGTCAGGTCCTCGGCCATGCGCTTGGTCAGTGTCGTCACCAGCGTGCGATAGCCCTTTTCAGCGGTCTTGCGCGCTTCGTTGATCAGGTCATCGACCTGCTCCTCAACCGGTTTGATCTCGACCGGCGGATCGATCAGGCCGGTGGGGCGGATCACCTGTTCGGAGAACACGCCGCCCGTCTGTTCCATTTCCCAGCTTCCGGGCGTCGCCGAGACGCAGACGGTTTGTGGCCGCATAGCGTCCCATTCATTGAAGCGCAGCGGGCGGTTGTCGATACAGCTTGGCAGGCGGAAGCCATATTCGGCGAGTGTGATCTTGCGCCGATGGTCGCCGCGCGCCATCGCGCCGACCTGTGGGATGGTCTGGTGGCTCTCGTCCACGAACAGCAGCGCATTATCGGGCAAATACTCGAACAATGTCGGCGGTGGCTCGCCAGGCAGGCGACCGGTGAGGAAGCGGCTGTAATTCTCGATACCTGCGCAGGAACCCGTAGCCCCGATCATCTCGAGATCGAAATGGGTGCGCTGCTCCAGCCGCTGTGCCTCAAGCAGACGTCCCTCGGTCTCCAGCTCTTTCAGCCGCACCGAAAGCTCGAATTTTATCGCTTCGGTCGCCTGTTTCATCGTTGGACCCGGGGTTACATAGTGCGAATTGGCGAACACCTTGACCCGGTCGAGCCTGGTGCCCTTTTTGCCGGTCAGCGGATCGAATTCGGCAATCTCCTCAATCTCGTCGCCAAAAAAGGAGATGCGCCAGGCCATATCCTCATAGTGCGACGGGAAAATCTCCAGATTGTCGCCGCGCACACGGAAGGTGCCGCGCGCAAAGGCCGCATCATTGCGCTTATACTGCAATGCCACCAGCTTGCGGATCAACTCGCGCTGATCGACCGTCTCGCCTTTTTTGATCTCGAAGATCATTGCCGAATAGGTCTCGACCGAGCCGATGCCATAAAGACAGGAGACCGAGGCAACGATGAGCACATCGTCGCGTTCCAGCAAGGACCGTGTCGCCGAGTGGCGCATCCGGTCAATCGCTTCATTTACCGAGCTTTCCTTCTCGATATAGGTGTCGGAGCGCGGCACATAGGCCTCGGGCTGGTAATAGTCATAGTAGCTGACGAAATATTCGACCGCATTGTCAGGGAAGAACTGCTTGAACTCGCCATAAAGCTGCGCCGCCAATATCTTGTTCGGCGCCAGCACCAGTGCCGGGCGCTGCAACTCTTCGACCACCTTGGCCATAGTGAAGGTCTTGCCCGATCCGGTAACGCCGAGCAGCACCTGATCCTTCTCCCCGTCGCGCGCGGTCTCCACCAGCTCCTTTATCGCGGTCGGCTGGTCACCAGCGGGTGCATAATCGCTGACCAGCTTGAACGGTTGCCCGCCCTCAGCCTTGTCCGGCCGGGCAGGTTTATGCGGCACAAATTCGCCGCTGGTATTGGGCTCGTCCAGCCCGCGTCGGATAATCAACTCGCTCATGCCGCCAATATGCGAACAGCAGGCGGCGACCGCAATGGTTTTGCCGCAGTATCGACAGCACAGTATCGACTGCGACAATACTTGCCGCGCGCGTCTGGCATGGTAGGGTGGAAACAGGTCGCGTTTCCATCATCCTGATATTGGGGAGAATCCATATGCGCCTGTCTGTTTTGTCTGCCATTTCCGTTGCCGCGTTGATCGTGGCCGGTTGCGGCAATGAGTCCGCCGATGCCGATGGCGACGGTACCATCACCCAGGAAGAAGTCGACGCCAAGATCAAGAGCGAGATGGGGTCGGTGTCGATCAAGCCGGGTAAATGGGAGAATACCGTCGAGTTCACCTCGTTCGAATTTGATGAAAGCAAGATCCCGCCCGAGGCAAAAGGCATGGTCGATGCCATGATGAAGGGCATGGTCGGCCAGAAAATGACCACCAGCGAATGCATCACACCGGAGGAAGCCAGTAAGCCGGAAGCCAAATTTTTCAGCGGCAATAATAATCAGGATTGTGACTATAAGGACTTCAACATGTCCGGCGGCAAGATGCGCATGGAGATGAGCTGCAAGAACAGGGACGGGACCGCTGCAGATATGGTGCTGACCGGAACCTATGCCGACACCAGCTTCACCATGAACATGGAGGTAGATGGCGACTCCGGCGAGATGGGCCCTGTGCGGATGACAGCAGAAGTCGTCGGCAAACGCGTGGGAGAGTGCGGCTAACCCTGCTCCCGAGCCATAGGAGAAAATGATGATCGGCTATGTCACATTGGGCACCGACAATATTGCCCGGGCCCAGGCATTTTATGACGCCCTGCTCGCCACCATTGGCGCCAAGCGGCTGATGACCATGTCGGAGGAGGATGGTTCCTTCACCATCTGGGGCACCGGTTTTGACAAGCCGGGCCTTGCCATTACCCGGCCGTATAACCGCGAACCGGCGGACAAGGGCAATGGCAATATGGTGGCGCTGATGCTGGAAAACCGGCCTCAGGTCGATGCCTTTCATGCCAAGGCGATAGAGCTGGGCGGGAGCGACGAAGGTGCACCGGGCCTGCGCGGTGATGATGGACCCATGGCCTTTTATGCCGCCTATTTCCGCGATGCGGATGGCAACAAGCTGTGCGCTTATAAGATCGGCCCGGATGGCTGAACCGGTGATGCTGAGAGCGCTGGCCATGCTGGTGCTGGCCGCGCTGGCGTCTCCGGCCACGGCGCAGACGCCGGCACGGTCTGCGCCGCCATCGCCTGTAAACATGGTGCTGTACCATCAGCCGGGCGCGCCGGTGTCAGTTGCAGTGTCTGGCGATGCCGGGTTGGCGGGACGGCCCGTCCGCGCCGATATGCCGGTGCGTATTGCCTCGATTTCCAAGCTGGTCACCGCACTTGGCGTGATGCGGCTTGTCGATCAGGGCCAACTTGATCTCGACCGTGATGTCTCTGCCTATCTCGGCTGGCCGCTGCGTAACCCCGCCTTTCCCGATATGCCGGTGACGCTGCGCATGCTGTTGTCGCACACCGCAAGCCTGACCGATGCTGCCGGCTATTATCTGCCGCTCGATGGCAAGCTGCGCCCGCTGTTCGAAGACCCTGCAGCATGGGATCCCGACCATGCGCCGGGCAGCGGTCATTTTCATTACGCCAACAGCGCTTCGCCGGTGATCGCGGCGGTGATGGAACGGGTGACCGGCCAGCGTTTCGATATGATCATGCAGCAGCAGGTATTTGATCCGCTGGCATTGCGGGCGTGTTTCAACTGGAGCGGCTGTTCACGGCAGCAGCGTGACAAAGCGATTACCCTCTTACGACCCGATGGCGCGCTGGCCAAGGATCCGCCCCTTGCCGGTGGCGAAGCCGAATGCGCCTTTGTGCCTGCAGCGGATGGCCGCTGCGATCCGGCATTTTATGTTCTCGGTGAAAATGGCTCGACTTTCTCGCCCCAGGGCGGACTCAGGGTTTCGGCACGCGAATTGATGGTTATCGGCAAGCTGTTGGCAAGCGATGATCGTGATTTCCTTTCCGCTCAAGCCTGGCAGGAAATGCGCGCGGTGCAATGGCGCGCCAGCGACCAGAACACCGATGGCCCGCAGCAATGGGCGCTGGGGCTGGAGCTGCAGCCGGGGGGCTGGATCGGTCATTCGGGCAATGCCTATGGCCTACGCGCCGGGCTCTGGGCCAACCGCCAGACGGGCGAGGTCAAGGTGACCATCGTCACCATGGTCGACGAGGCCACTCCTGAGGGAGCGTGTCTTAAGCACTGTCCGTGAGCGAGGCTGACGAACAATATTGCTGGCTATGTTCACGCCCCTTGGGACGGCGGGTCGAATGGCATCATCCGGTGCCCAAAAGCCGGGGTGGTCGCGAGACAGTGCCACTGCATCCGATCTGTCATCGCACCATCCACGCCACTTTCAACAATGCCGAACTGGCGCGATCATATGCCAGTGCGGAGGCGCTGCGTAGCCACCCGGATATTGCCCGTTTTGTCGCCTGGATTGGAGATAAACCGCCCGATTTCCACGCTCCGACGCGACGGGCACGGCGCTAGGCCTATCCGTCTCGGCGTCACGCAAAGTCGGGAAACCACAATGCGGTGCAGCGCTCGGTATAGGCGCTGAGCACAGGATGCTGCAGTGCCGACTCACGCAATCGGCTCGATACCGCAGGTGCAAGGATATTGGCAATTATCGGATAGGCGGTGGCGTCGAGTGCGGTCGGGTTATCGCCGAACATATAGTCTTGCTGATTCAGTTGGGCCGCCAATGCGGCAATATCTTCGGCACCGAGACGGTATATATCTGCAGCGCTGTGGCGCCCCAGACCATGGCCATGCAGCGCCGCCCGTACCTGACGTCTTGCAATGACCGGCACGATGTTGCGCATCAAAGGTGGCATTTGACCAAACCAGAATTGCCCCGTTATCTGCCAGTTGGCGTCGTCGATCCAGCGGCTGTGGACGAGCGCCCAATAGAGCCGCTCCTCGATCATGCGCGCCATGGCGTGGCTGACGGCGCGTTGCTGCGGTGACAGGCCGGTATGAAAATCCGCGCCATGCTGCTGTTCCAGATGGCGCTGGATGAAATGGCTGTCGGCGATATCCTGTCCGTTATCGACGATATAGGGCAGCTTTCCCTTGGGGCTTTTGCGCGGATCATCGATGATCTCGACGGCATAGTCGAGCCCTGCCAGTTTCAGCAATATCTCTGCCTTCATGCAGAATGGGCTGGGGCAGGGCACACCCATGCCCGAGCGGAACTGAACCAGTGTAATTGGCATTATCTCATCCTTTCGCCCGAAATCTAGCAGCACGGGCAGAGCATGCCAGAGCGCAATAGGTGCATAGGCGCACCGCCCTGTTGTTTCATCGCTCGGCCGAAAAGGTGAAACGCACCTGCACCGTGTCGCCGAGAGCGCCGTAATTGCCCTCGGCAATGCCGAAAGCTGCGCGGTTGATGCTGGCGTTGCCATTGGCGCGGGCGCTGTTACCCTGGATATCGAGGGTGAAGCGCAACGTTACCGGCTGGCTGACGCCGCGCAGGCTGAGCGTGCCCGGTGCTTCATAGCGGTTGCCGCCCAGCGAGCGGATGGAGCTGGAGCGGAAGCGTGCCTGCGGACTGGTGGCAATGGCAAAGAAATCGGCGCCTGGCAGGGCTTCGTCGACCTGGGCTTCGCCGGTGCGCGCCGAGGCAAGGCCGATGGTGACGTCGATGCTGGACTGATCGAGCGCGTCCGCGCCGAAGCGGATCGCGGCGCGCCAGTCGGAAAAAGTGCCGCGCACCGTCTCGCCATTCCAGTCAAAGGCGAAGCCGATCGGCTGTCTGTCGCTGACGGACCAGTCATAGGCGGTGGCAGAAGGTTGTTCGGGTTTATCCGCTTCTTCCGCGACTGTCTCTGCTTCGGTGTCATTCTCCTCGGTGTCTTCAGGATCATCCCCGGCTCCCTCGACAGCGTCCTCAGGGGCGGTTTCGTCGCTGACTGGTGCGCTGCTAACCGGTTTTTCGCGCGTGGAGGCGGTGTCGGGAGCCGGGCTTCCGTTGCGGCCCTGCTGCTGCAGTCCAGCCCGGTTCTGCCCCCATAGTGCCAGACTCAACGCGGCGGCGACCAGCAATGCTATGATCACTGCTCCGGAATTGGCTCTGTGCCCCAGCGACCCGGGCCATATCCGCGCCAGCAAGGGTTCGCGGCGTAGCCATTGATGCCGTAACGCTCCGGCAATGTGCAACGCAAACAATGCAACGCCGACCCAGCCCAGCGCGCCATGGGTCCATTCCGCTGCGTCGTTGAGCGCGGACTTTGACCCCGCCTCAAGGCTGCCGACCCATGGAATATCGGGCCAGGGCAGAGTATTGAACAGCAGCGTGTCAATATCGAGCTTTGAGGTGGATACCATCAGCCAACCGGTCAGAGGTGCACCGATCATGAAGGCGTAAAGGCCGATATGTACAGCCTTGGCCAGCGCATGGTTGAGCCGGTTATCGGGCAGGGCCGGTGGTGGCGGATTGAGCCAGCGCCAGACAAGCCGCAGTACCGACAGGACCAGGATGGTGATACCAATGGACTTGTGCAGCTGGGTGACGTCAAACAGCCCGGTGGCGATGGTCAACTCTTCCAGTCCACGCCCAAGCCCGAGCTGGAACGCCAGCATCGCAGCGATCATCCAGTGCAGCGCCATGGCGATACCGGAATAGCGCTGCTGCCCGGCGGGAGATGTGGTCATGGTGTTCCGCCGTCAAAGACATTGATCGCCTTGCCGAAGGGCAGACGGTCATCGGGATCATAGCCCGACTGAGCAGCGTTTGTGTCTGCCCATAATATCTCGGCCTCGGGGAAGGGCAGCAGGTCGCGAACATTTTGCTGACCGGCAGGATCCAGAGTGGCAAAGGCCTCGCGCAGCTTTTCGAGGCACCAGACACGATAGCGCGATACTGGCATGTTGCTATAGGCGCAGCCCTGCACCGCCATCGCGAATTTCTCTGCGCCATTGGCATAGGCACGCGCATTGGCCTCAAGCTGTACCAGATGCGTTTCGCAAATCTCTTTCAGCATCGGCGCGACATCTGCCGGCACAGAATCGACAAAATGCGGCGTGCCGGTGGGCCTGGCGTTCCACATTCTGGCAACCCACTCGAACACGGCCGGCGCGCTGTTGCGCATAATCTCCGCCGGGGTCGGGTCCTGGCCGAAATGGCGGAACATCGGCCCCATCATGCCATAATCGGCAAGTGAAGGGGCGCCACCCAGCAGAAAGGGGCGCTGTTCGAGCATGGTGCTCATATGGGCCAGGGCATTGTGATAGCCCTGCTCGACATGGGCACGCGTTTGTGGCGTCACACCATCGCCCAGCACATAGCCATTGACCTGTCGCCGCTCGATCCTGCGCCGCTTGAGAAAGCGCGGTGCGCGGATATTCTGCGTCACCTCGTCGACCAGCACATTGGAAATCAGCATCCGGTCATAAGGATAGCTCCAGCGGAAGTGCATTGCCGCGCGCCACAGCCACTCATCGCCATAATCCTCGATCATCCGGGCAATGAAGCCGACCACCGGATCGGTCGGCATGATGCTGGTTTCCGGATGCTCTCGCTCAAGCTGCAGCAATATCGGCGTGGTGTCGGACATCCAGCGCCCATCACCGCATTCGACCACCGGCATCTGCACGACGCCGGCATTTTGTATCAGCCTGTCGGCATTGCCATAGGGTGTCGGTTCCGACCGATAGCTGATCTGCTTGTAGCGCAGATAGGCTTCGAGCTTGCCGGTATAATAGGAGACACGGGAGCCGTAGACGATCATTATCGTCTTCTATCATCCCGGGCCGGATTGACCAGCCCGGGAATATAGAGCGTTCAGAACTCGAACTGCA
The DNA here is from genome assembly GCA_039818985.1 of Pseudomonadota bacterium. NCBI lineage: Bacteria > Pseudomonadati > Pseudomonadota > Pseudomonadota bacterium. Next base: position 173,434 of record JBCBSU010000001.1, read on the forward strand.
ATTCGGCGCCGACCTGGCGCCCCCTTGCCAGCGGCGAGAAGGTGCCGCCGGTCGGGAACTGGGCAAAGGGTTGACGCACACCGGTTGACAGCGGCCCGCCAAAGGGGATTTGGGTATCGCCACCAGCCTGCACCTGGTCGAACAGGTTGCGGCCATAGACCGACAAGCTCAGCCCTTCGACCGGGGTCTGCCAGGTGATATTGGCCTCAAGCTGAACAATATCCTGGATGAAGCCCAGATTGTCGTCGGTAAAAGCGAACTCATCACGATATTGCAGGTTGAAACGGCTGAGGATCGTGCTGTTACCCAGATCAAGCTCATGCACCGCACCAACGCCCCAGGTATATTCCGGCACACGCGGAATACGCAGCGCTTCATCACCGGCATCGACGACACCATCGCCGGAAATGTCAAAGCGCACTTCGTCATAGCTGTCGTTGATATAGCCGAAATTGGCGGTGAACAGCAGACTGTCACTCACCCGCATCCGGGCTTCTCCCTCGATCCCGAAGAGCGTGGCATCGGCAGTATTGAGGATGGATTGCAATACGCCGCCTGCATTGGGATCGCTGACGTTCACCTCACGCTGCATATTATTGATCTGGGTGACGTAGGTCGCGAGATTGAGAGTGAAGGCGCCATCCACCGACTGGAACTTGGCGCCAATCTCGAATGTATCGACGCGTTCCTCGTCGAAATTCAGGTTGCCACCATTGCTTGGTACCACGACATTCTCAAAGAAATTCGCGTCAGTAATGCGGAAATTATAGCCGCCCGAGCGGAAACCACGGGTCCAGTGGCCATAAATCTGGCTATTGGAAAATTCATATTGGAAGCCGAGCTTGGGCGACCAGTTGGTGAACACCACATCGTCGACAAAGCCGTTATTCTCTGTCGGGATGAACGGGTTGGTGCCTGCGGTCGGGCAGGTGCCGTCAACCACCGAGCATTCCGGACGCGGGCGGATATAGGTGACGGCCGCATCTTTCTCCTCGCGCGACCAGCGGATGCCGCCGATCAGGCTCAAAGAGTCGGTGATATAGAACTGGCCCTGGCCGAACAGGCCCAGCACCTGATGGTCCTGTTGACCGCCGCCGAAGAAGGTCAGTGCAGAAAGCGGCGGCAGATCGCGCACCTCGGTATAGGCGATGCTCTGGTCGAAATAGAAACCGCCAACAGTGATCTCGATGCCGTCAAAGCTCATCGCATAGCGCAGCTCGTTGGAAATCTGGTCCTGCTCGGTCTCGGTATTGGAGTGGAACAGGAACAGCGGGGTGGCGTCGATATCGGCCAATGTGGTGGCGGCATAGTCGCGATAGCCAAAGATGTTCGTCAGAACGCCCGGGCCGATCTCCCAATCCATGCGCAGGCTGCCGGTCCAGATCTGGGTGTCGTAATTGCCCGGCTCGTCGATCGACAGGTTGAAGCTGTCGCGATCGAAAATGCCGCGGTTCTGCGCCGGAGGGCCATCGCCCTCACTGTCGAAATAATCGAGCTTGGCGACGAAGGTCAGATTGTCGGTCGGCCGGAACTCGAGTGCGCCGCGCAGGATGTAGGTTTCTGCCGCGCCCTGGTTGGAGCCGTCAAACTGGTTGCGGAAATAGCCTTCGTCTTCGTTATAATAGGCGCCGACCTTGAACAGCAGCACATCTTCGATGATCGGGCCGGAGACCACGCCGCTGGCAAAATAGTTGGCACCGCCACGATTGCCATCAACCGGTCCTTCGACCGCTGCACGGAACTTGCCCTGAAATTCTTCGGTCGGGTTGCCAGTGTTGATCAGAACTGCACCGCCAGTCGTGTTCCGCCCGAACAAAATGCCCTGCGGACCGCGCAGAATCTCGACGCTGTCAAGGTCGAAAAGGTCGAACACCACGCCACCATTGAAACCGAGATAGACGCCATCGACAAAGACGCCGACGGTCGGGTCGATCGACGGGATCGAGCTGTTGATGCCGAGTCCACGGATCGAGAAGTTCGCGGTGCCGCGACTGGTGCCGATCTGGTCGAGCGAGATATTGGGTGCCTGGAGGCTCAGACCCTGAATATCGCGTACTTTGAGCGCTTCGAGGCTCTGGTTGTTAAACGCGGTAACTGCAACCGGGACATCCTGCACATCTTCAGGGTTACGCGTCTTGGTACCGGTAACCACGATGACATCGCCCAGCGTATCGATCGCGCTGTCCTGGTCGTCGGCATTATCCTGCTGTGCTTCGGTGGCCTGGACATCTGCGCTCTCGGCAACGTCCTCCGCGCTCTCTGCGGCGTCCATGGCCATGGCGGCCTGCGGCAGCATGGCCAGACCCGCGCCGCCCAGGGCCAGCGCGCGCAGCGATACAGCGGTCAGTTTCATATATCCTCTCCTCATTATATGCGCCCGAAAGGCTTGTGTTCTTATTGTGTCTATATGCGCAATAACGGCTCCGCCCGATCGACGAAAACGCACTGGCTGAAACTTGTGATAGCGTCACCGCATGTGAGCAAGGTTATGGAATATGGTTATAATCTCTCGCCACGCGTGGTGCTATATCCTCCGTTACGTAGCGACAATAAATAGCAAGTATCTTTTTGCAACTTATTTCGTCGTAAGAATCAGGATGCTTATCGACGCGCGTCAAAGCGTTGCATCAGCGCATCAGTCCGCCCATCAGATTGCGGGCAAAGCGGCCCAGACCGGGAATGCCGATTGCCTTGCCGATTTCATTGGCGACGGTTCCTGCCGCGGCGCTGGCGGCGCGGGCTGTCGGCTTGGACCGTGATTTGCGCCCACTCAGCTTGCCGGCAAGGATGGTGCCCGCCGAAGCGGCTGCGGCACCGGCTGCGGCCTTGGCCGCCTTGCCCGCAAGGCCGTCCCAGATCGATTTCGTCTTGCGCTCACGCCTGGCCACTTCTTCAGCGCCTTTCTCTTCCACCTCGGCAGCGGTCGCGGCGGCATCCTCGGCCTTTTTCAGCAGCACTTCCTCGGCCGATTCACGGTCTACTTCTTCATCATATTTGCCCTCGACCGGTGAGATCGAACGGATAATGGCACGCTCTTTCTTGGTGACCGGCCCCAGGCGTGAGCGTGGCGGCTTGATCAGCGTGCGCTGCACCACTGATGGTGCGCCATCCTCATCGAGCGTCGACACCAGTGCCTCACCGACGCGCAATTCGGTAATTGCCTCTTCGACATCGAGATCGGGGTTGATGCGAAAGGTTTCCGCCGCGGCGCGGATGGCGCGCTGGTCGCGCTTGGTGAAGGCCCGCAGCGCATGCTGCACCCGGTTGCCCAGCTGCCCGGCAACTTCCTCGGGGATGTCGATCGGGTTTTGCGTCACGAAGAACACGCCGACACCCTTGGACCGGATCAGCCGCACCACCTGCTCGATCTTTTCCTGCAGCGCCTTGGGGGCGTCGTCAAACAGCAGGTGCGCCTCGTCGAAAAAGAAAACAAGCGTTGGTTTTTCCGGATCACCGACTTCGGGCAGGCTCTCGAAAAGTTCGGCCAGCAGCCATAACAGGAAGGTGGCGTAAAGCTTGGGACTGCGCATCAGCTTGTCGGCGGCCAGTACATTGATATAGCCGCGCCCCTGTTCGTCGGTCTGCATGAAGTCATCGATTTCGAGTGCAGGCTCGCCGAAAAACTGTCCGCCGCCCTCGCTTTCCAGCCGCAGCAACTGGCGCTGGATGGCACCGACACTCTGCCGCGAGACATTGCCATATTTCGCCGACAGCTCTTTGGCATGCTCAGAGGTATAGGCCAGCATCGACTGCAGGTCTTCGAGGTTGAGCAGCAACAGCCCCTCTTCGTCGGCGAAACGGAAGACGATATTGAGCACACCCTCCTGGGTATCGTTAAGATCCATCAGCCGGCCCAGCAGCATCGGCCCCATTTCGCTGATGGTGGTGCGGATGGGATGGCCCTGTTCGCCATAAAGATCCCAGAAGATCGCTGGATTATCCGAATAGTCATAATCGTCCATGCCCAGTTCACGGGCCCGCTCTTCCAGCTTGTCGGCATGTTTGAAAGTCGAGGAGCCAGCCATGGAGATACCTGACAGGTCGCCTTTGACATCGGCAACGAACACCGGGACACCCTGTGCGGAAAAGCTCTCGGCCATGCCTTGCAGCGTCACCGTTTTGCCGGTGCCGGTGGCGCCGGCGATCAGCCCGTGGCGGTTGGCCCGCTCCAGATTGAGCGCTTGCCGCTCACCGCCGCCCAGACCCAGAAAAATATCGCTCACCTGTCCGTCCCCCATCCGTAATTCCAGCCTATCCCTGTCCGGCTGGGGGATTACGGTCAAGAGGTTTGATGTAACTTCCTTCGCCTGCGACAGCCAGGAGGGCAGCGTTCAGTCGAGCCAGCCGCCCAGTTCCTCGCGCATCAGCGTTTCGAGCATGGCGATGGAGCGCTCACTGTCATTGAGGCAGGGAATATAGGCGAAGCGCTCGCCGCCGGCTTCGGCAAATTGTTCCTCGCCCTCAATTGCAAGCTCTTCCAGTGTCTCGACGCAATCGACGGCAAAGCCGGGTGCGAAAACAGCGACCTTTTTGATGCCCTTCTCAGGCAGCGTCTCCAGCGTGTCCTCGGTTGCGGGGTCGAGCCATTTGGCGCGACCAAAACGCGACTGGAACGAGACGATCAGCGGCTGGGAAAGGATATCGGCGAGCTTTTCCGAGACCAGCCGCGCCGTCTTGCGGCACTGGCAGTGATAGGGATCGCCATCATAGAGGGTTTGCAGCGGCATGCCGTGAAAGCTGGTGATCACCGCATCGGGGGTGAAATCAAGCCCGGCCAGCCCCTCGCGCACGCTGTCGGCGAGCGCGGTGACATGGGCATCATTGTCATAATAGGGTGCGAGATAGCGCACCGTCGGCTGGTGTCGCATCCGCATCAGCGTATCTCCCACCTTGTCGACAACAGTGGCGGTGGTGGCACCCGAATATTGCGGATAGAGCGGCGCGACAAGGATATGGTCGCAGCCGCTCTCCTTGAGATGGCGCAGTTTTTCGGGGATGGCCGGTTTGCCATAGCGCATGGCGAAATCGACCATCACCCGGTCGCCCATGCTCCGGTTCAGCGCTTCGGCCTGCCGCTTGGTATAGACCAGCAGCGGCGAGCCTTCACCCATCCAGATTTTGGAATAGGCCTTGGCCGACTGTTTCGGCCTTGTGTTGAGGATCACCCCGCGCAGCAGCGGCTGCCAGATAAGCTGTGGAATCTCGACCACCCGGGGATCGGAGAGAAACTCGCGCAGATAGCGTTTGAGCGCTGGTATGTCGGGCGCATCCGGGGTGCCGAGATTGATCAGCAATATGCCGATGCGTGGCCGCTTCACCTTTGGATGATCGGCCGGCGTTGCCATATCGGCAAAGGACGGAATTGCGATATTCTCAGCCATGGTCCCTGTTCACTTGCAATTCCTGCGCGGTGCGCGCATCTGTTCGCCCCGATGCCGCCTAGATCAGCGGCAGTTGCCGGAAGCGCACGTTAGTAGCGGAAAACAGCGCATTGGCAATCGCAGGAGCGACAACAGGCACGGCGATCGCGTCCGCATCAATTGCCATCTGGTCATTATCGATGAAGGATATGGTGATCTCGGGCGTATCGGCAAGGAGGGGTAGAGAAAGATCGCCAAGACGCCGCGCCACAGCGAGACCATCGGCATGACCGCTGCTGCTTCCCAGTGCCTGCGCCATACCGAATAATATGCCGCTTTCGATCTGCTGTCGGGCGATATCCTCGTTAATCCGCTGACCGATATCGACCGCAGCGCTGATCTCGCGCAGCCTGACGCCTTCAGCGCCACGCCGCACCCGCACCACCATGGCGATCATCGCTCCGTCCATTGCATGGCAGGCCAGGCCCTGACCGCTGCCGGTGCTGCCACCGTCCCAGCCCGACATGCTGGCGACCATGGTCAGGCACGCCGCCAGCCTTGGCGCATCGCCCAGCATCTGCATGCGATAGGAGAGCGGTTCGCGCTCGGCACTGTGCGCCAGTTCATCGATAAAGCATTCGCGGCAAAAGGCGTTGAGCGTGTCGGCATGGCCGCGCACCATGCCGCTGGGATAGCCGATATCCGCCGGATGGTGATCCACCGCCAGTGACGGCAGACGATAGGGCGGGATGGCACCGCCGATCATCGAGCGATCATATGCCCTATCATTGTCGTGTCGGGCCTGATCGGGTGATTTGCCGTTGAACAGCCGGTCCATTGTCTCACGCCCGCTGGCGGGGGTGGCTATCTTGTGTTCCCAGCCCGATATTGTACCGTCGCTGCCGCTTACTGCGCGCAGCCGTGCCAGCATCGCCGGGCGCGGCAATTGCTGCACCTGATCCTCGCCGCGCGACCATGTCACCTGTACCGGGCGGCGGCTGTGACGCGCCAATATTGCAGCCTGCACCGCAGCGCGGCTGTCGAAACGCACCCCGAAAGAACCGCCAGCCGGAGGGGTGTAGAGCGTGACATGACTGCTATCGATGGCCAGTGCTTTGGCTACTGCTTGGATCAGCTGATATGGTGCCTGCGCGGCATACCATATCTCGATCCGGTTATTGCCATCGGCGCTGCTCTCGGTCCAGCGCGCGGTTGCCGCCATGGTTTCCACCGGCACCGGCAGCATCGCCGCAGCACGATATTCGGCGATATAGGGCTTGCGACCATCAAATGCGGTGTCGAGATCACCATGGCCATGCAGCCGATATCCGGTTCGCTCCCTTAGTGCCGTCTCGAGTGCTGTATCCGTTCTTTCGTCGCCGGCCAGGCCACCATAGGTGACAAAACGCGGCCGGATTGCTGTCAGCGCCTGATTGGCGGCCCACCAGTTGCTCGCCAGCGTGGCGACCCAGCGCTTATGCTGCACTACATCGACCAGCCCGGTAATGCCATTGGCGCGGTCACGCTCCATGCCGACCACCCGACTGTCGCCCGGCGGCCCCTGTCGCACTGCTGCAAACAGCATGTCGGGCAGGCGTATATCGCCGGCGAAATTGACCGAGCCGTCGACCTTTGTCGGCAGGTCGAGCCTGGGAAAGGCGGTGCGGCTGCCTTCCGGGATCGCGAGACCGCGCTCACCCGGTGGCTCGGGCCGCAATGCGATGATGTCCGGCGGCGGCAGCTCTGCAGCCTCGGCGGCAAGCTCGGCGAAGCTCAGCGCTTTTTCCGTGCTGCCCTCTGCCGCGTCGTCGGGTTGATAGCGGACAAAGCCATTGTCGACGCTGCATTGTTCCCAGTCGATGCCCCAGCGGGCGGCAGCGGCGCGCGCCAGCATTACCCGGACTGCGGCTCCGGCTTCGCGACAGGGCCGGTAATAGCCGGCCAGCGCACTGTTGTCGGCGGAGATCATGAACGGCACATTTTCGCGATAGCGGGCGATCAGATAGTCATTGTCGGCCAGCGTCTCACCGCTGTCTGCCGGGGCGATGATCGGGGCCCAGCGGCGGATCAGCGTGCTATTGCCATAAATCGCGCCGGGTCGGGCGGGTTCAATCGCCACTGCGCGCCAGTCGGCCCCCATTTCCTGCGCTATGATCTGGGCCAGCAGGCTGGAAACGCCATGGCCCATTTCGAGTTGCGGAATGGCGATGATCACTGCGCCGGAAGGCGCGATGCGGATATAGGGGTTGAACAGGCTCTCATCGCCATCGGCCTGCATTGGATTGTCGAGTTCGGTGGGCAAGGCGGTCCAGACGACAAGCAGCCCCGCCGCGACCCCGCCGCCAATCAGTATCTGTCTGCGGGTGATGGAGACCATGAGCTTTGCGGCTCAGCCCTGGCCGCGCAGCTGGGCAAAAGGGGAGCCGGAGGGTTGCTTTGCAGACACTGCCCCCGGCTTTTGCGCCTCCAGCCAGTCGATCAGCTTTTGCGCGATGGCGATAAAGGACTGGGCCTGTGGGCTGTCGCCACCAGCAATCGGTGTACCGGCATCGCTGGTCTTGCGGATGACCATGTCGAGCGGCACCCGGCCAAGAAACGGCAGCTCCATGGTTTTCGCTGCCGCCTCGGCTCCGCCGGAACCGAAGGGATCGCTGATCTCGCCGCAATGCGGGCACAGATAGCCGGCCATGTTCTCGATCATCCCGACAACCGGAATATTGCCCTGATCGAACAGGTTGATCGCCCGGGTGGCGTCAAGCAGGGCAAGGTCTTGCGGCGTCGACACGATGATCGCGCCATCGGGTTTGAACTGCTGCATCAGTGACATTTGCACATCGCCAGTGCCCGGCGGCAGATCGACCACCAGATCGCTGGTCTCCCCCCAATGCGCATCGATCAGCTGCGCCAGCGCCTTGCCCGCCATCGGGCCGCGCCAGGCAATGGCCTGTCCTGGCTTGGCAAGCTGACCCATGGACAGCAGCGGGATACCGGCGCCGGTCATCATCGGCACCAGCTTCTGGTCGGAGACTTCGGGCTTGCTATCGGCGCAATCGAGCAGTCGCGTCTGCGACGGGCCATAGATATCGGCATCGACCATGCCGACCTTGCGACCCAGCCGGTGCATCGCAATGGCGATATTGGCTGACACGGTGGACTTGCCGACGCCGCCCTTGCCGCTGCCAATGGCGATAATGCGGCGGGTGACCTTTTCGCTGGTCATGGCGATGCGGACATCTTTGACACCGTCAATCTGGCGCAGCGTGTCCCTGAGCGCGATATCCATTTTGTCGCGCTGCAATTGCTCCATGCCGCTGACATCGAGCACCAGCATCACGACACCATGTTTGAAACGGATATTGCGGGCGCGCTCTCCGGCGATGGTCTCGACCGCAGTGCGTACCACCTGGTCGTTTTCGCTGCTGTCGGCTGACATATCGGCCATGTCGGACCTGTGCTCCTGTATCTTCGTCCGCTGCTTCTTATGAACCGTATGCGCAAACGGCAACACGCAACTGCCGAACGCGGTTTTTATCGAAAACTGATAGCGATTTGCATCTTAGCAGCGAGAAAGGTGGCAAAGACACTATTTTTCTCAAAAACCAATACCTATAAAGATCACATGACGAAATTTTCGAATGTTTTTTCTCGCATCGGTTCTCTTATGGCGGCAGGCAATCCCTGGGGCGACGGTCCATCCAAAGGCGGTTCGGGCAACGGTTCCAATGGCGGCGGACCGAGCAATCCGTGGCAGCCTTCGGGCGGCGGTTCGAGCGGTTCGGGCGGCAAGTCCGGTTCGATCGAAGACCTGTTCCGCCGCGGCGGTGGCGGCAATAAGGGCGGTGGCTTTTCCGGCCTTCCCAAGCGACCCAACGGCAAAAGCTATGTGCCGTGGATTATCGTGCTGGCTGTGCTGCTGTGGATCGGCTTTACCAGTGTCTGGCGTGTCGATGCGCGTGAACAGGGTGTGGTGAAGCTGCTCGGCAGCTATTCACGCACTGTCCAACCGGGTATCAATTTCACACTGCCTGCACCGTTCGAGACGATGGAGAAGGTCGACACGCAGGCGATCCGCGAAATGCCGATCGGCAGCCCGAGCGCGAGCGATGAGAATTTCGTGCTGACCAGCGACCAGAACATCATCGACATGGCCTATGAAGTGCGCTGGTCGGTGCGTAATCCGGAGCAGTTCCTGTTCCAGCTCGACAGCCCGCAGGATGCCATTCGCGATTCCGCCGAGAGCGCCATGCGTGCGGTGATTGCCAATTTTTCGCTCGATGATGCCATTGGCCCGGGTCGTTCGGACATTGAGGCCCAGGTGCGCAGCCGGATGCAGACCATTCTTGACGATTATGGCGCCGGGGTGACGATACAGGGCATTGCCATTCGCCAGTCCGATCCGCCCCAGGCAGTCAATGAGGCGTTCAAGGAAGTCAATGTGGCGCAACAGGATGCCGAGACCGCGAAGAACAATGCCCGTGCCTATGCGCGCCAGGTTATCGAGGAAGCCGAAGGCCAGACCTCGCGTTTCGATCAGGTCTATGAGGAATATCGCCTAGCCCCTGAAGTGACGCGCAAGCGGCTCTATTACGAGACACTGGAACGGGTTCTTGGCAATGTCGACAAGACGATCGTCGAAACCGGCAATGTCACTCCTTATCTGCCGCTTCCCGAGTTGCGTCGCCGGGCGCAGAATCCTCCATCACCTCCAACTGATTCCGGCAATACCCAGGTTGTGACAGGAGGCGGCCAGTGAACGGACGTTTTACCAATCCCGTCTTTCTCGGTGCCGGTGCCATTGTCCTGCTGGTGCTGCTGGCGCTGTCGGTTTCGGTGGTTCAGGAGACCGAACAGGCACTGATCCTGCGTTACGGTGAACCGGTGCGCAAGGTGAATGTCTATGAGTCCAATGAGGCTTTCGGCACCACTGCGGGTGTTGCCTTCCGCGTGCCTTTTGTTGAACAGATCCAGTATATCGACAAGCGGGTGCTGAATGTGCAGATGGAGCGGCAGGAAGTGCTGTCGACCGACAAGCTGCGGCTGCAGGTCGATGCCTTTGCCCGGTTCCGCATCACCAACCCGCTGCAAATGTATCGCTCGATCCGCACCGAAGATGCGCTGCAGACCCAGCTGCGTACCATTCTCGGTTCGTCACTGCGTAACGAGCTCGGCAAGCGCTCCTTCGCCACATTGCTCAGCCCCGAGCGCGGCCAGGTTATGGAGAATATCCAGACTGCACTCAACGTGCAGGCGCGCAAATATGGCGCCGAGATTATCGACGTGCGCATCAAGCGCGCCGATCTGCCCGAGGGCACGCCGCTCGATTCGGCCTTTGCGCGTATGCGTTCCGAACGGCAGCAGGAAGCGACGGCCATCCGCGCCGAAGGCCGCAAGGATGCCCAGGTGATCCGCGGCCAGGCTGAAGCCGAATCCGCGCGTATCTATGCTGAAAGCTATGGCAAGGACCCTGATTTCTATGATTTCTATCGGGCCATGCAAAGCTATGACCAGACTTTTGTGCGCGGTGAGGGCGACGCGTCCATGGTACTGTCACCCGACAGCGAATATCTGCGGCAGTTCCGCGGGCAGCGCTGACCCGGCGCATAGAAGTTTTGGCTGACAGGATTGCGTCGACAACTGTTTATTCAATCCGGGTTAAGCCGCATCTGGCCAGAGATGGTTCGAAACTTTGCATATTGTAAAGCGCCGCGTGGGCATATCGGCAGTGACCGGCCCGCGCCGCCAGAATGAGAGGAAAATATTGTGCGTTATGCTTATGGAGTGACGACAGCCCTGCTGCTGGCGGGAAGTGCTGTGGCGCTGGCAACCGGGCAGCCTCTGGGGGCGCAGGTTGCGCAGAATGACGAACAGGCGATGCGCGCCGCGGTGCCGCGCGCCGGCGCGCCGCTCAGCTTTGCCGATCTCACCGAACAGCTCCAGCCTGCGGTGGTCAATATCTCGACCAAGCAGCGCATCCGGGTGCGCAACAATCCCTTTGCGGGCACGCCCTTTGGCGAATTGTTCGGCAATCGCCGTGGCGGCAATAACAATCAGGAGCGGACCCGCCCGGCGCAATCGCTTGGTTCGGGCTTCATCATCTCCGCTGATGGCTATGTCGTCACCAACAACCATGTGGTTTCCACCGATCAGCGCAATGCGACGATCGAATCAATCACTGTTACCATGCCCGACGGCAAGGAATATGAGGCCGAGCTGGTTGGGCGCGACCCTGAATCCGACCTTGCGGTGCTGAAGATCGAGCGCAGCGATCCCTTCCCCTTTGTGAAGTTCGGGGATTCGACACAGACCCGCGTGGGTGACTGGGTCATTGCCATCGGCAACCCCTTTGGTCTTGGCGGTACCGTGACCTCGGGCATTATTTCGGCCGTCTATCGCAACACCGGGCAGGGTGGCGCCTATGACCGCTATCTGCAGACCGATGCCTCGATCAACCGCGGCAATTCGGGCGGCCCTATGTTCGATCTCAACGGCAATGTCATCGGCATCAACAACGCGATCATCTCGCCCACCGGCGGCAGCGTCGGTATCGGCTTTGCCATTCCGTCGGAAGTGGCGGTACCGATTGTCGAGACGCTGAAACGCGGCGAAGCGGTAGAGCGTGGTTTCCTCGGGGTGCAGATTTCGCAGCTCAACGAAGATCTGGCCGATTCGCTCGGCCTGCCGAAGAATCGCGGCGAGTTCATCCAGAGTGTCCAGGAAGACGGACCGGCGGCCAAGGCCGGTATCCGCGCCGGTGATGTTGTTATCTCGGTCGACAATAAGGAGATCACGCCGGACCAGACACTGTCCTTCATCGTTGCCAATATCGCACCCGGCCAGACGGTACCGATCGAGTTGATCCGCAACGGTCGCCGCCAGACAGTGCGTGCCACGGTTGCCGAACGTCCGGCACCGGAGCAGATGGCAGAGGCCTTCGGTATTCCCGATCAGGACTTTAGCGAAGAAGATCCGGAGCAGAATGAAGCCGCGGCAAGCGAGGTGCTTGGTATTGCGGTGGTCGAGCTGACACCGGCAATTGCACGCCAGGTCGGCGTGCCGACAGAAACCAAGGGCGTTGTCATCGCCGCTGTCGATCCGAACAGTGATGCTGCGCGCAAGCGGCTGCGTCGTGGGGATGTAATCCTTTCCGCTAATGGCCAGGCAACCACCACGCCCGATGCACTGTCCGGGGCAGTCGATGCCGCCCGTTCGGATGGTCGTGATGCCGTGCTGCTCAGGGTGCAGCGCCGCAGCGCCCGCCCGCAATTCGTGCCGGTGCGTATCCGCGACAACTGAGCCCCGGGCGCGGCCATGCGATAATCCAGAAGGCGGTTCGGCTTTCGGGCCGTGCCGCCTTTTTGCTTGTCCCCTGATAATCGGCGGGGAGTTGCCGCTTGCGTCAACTTGTGACTCGCCCGCCCCCTTCCTAGTCTGCTGCAAAATCAGGCGGGCATGCAGCCACGCCAGGCAGGAGAGTATCTATGGGCAGAGTAGCAGTGGTTACCGGCGGTACGCGCGGCATTGGCGAGGCGATCAGTCTGGCGCTGAAGGATCAGGGGCGCACGGTAATCGCCAGCTATGGCGGCAATGACGAAGCGGCACAGGCCTTTTCCGAGCGCACCGGCATCGCAACGCAGAAATGGGATGTCGGCGATTTCGTTTCCTGCATGGAGGCGGTGGAGAAAATCACTGCCGATCATGGCGATATCGACATTCTTGTGAACAATGCCGGCATCACCCGCGACGCGACGATGATGAAGATGAGCTGGGAGCAGTGGGACGAGGTGATCCGCGTCGACCTTACCGGCTGCTTCAACATGGCCAAGGGCGTGTTCCCCGGCATGCGCACCCGGGGCTGGGGACGCATCGTCAATATCGGTTCGGTCAATGGCCAGGGAGGTCAGATCGGCCAGGTAAACTATGCTGCCGCCAAATCGGGCATTCACGGCTTCACCAAATCGCTGGCGATGGAAGGCGCGCGCTATGGCGTTACCGCCAATGCTATTGCGCCTGGCTATATCGCCACCGAGATGCTTTCCAGCATTCCGGAAAAGGTGATGGAGAAGATCGTCGCGCAAATCCCGGTCGGACGACTGGGCCAAGCCGAGGAGATTGCCCGCGGTGTGACTTTCCTGACTTCCGAGGATGCCAATTTTGTCACCGGGTCGACCCTCTCGATCAATGGCGGCCAGCATATGTACTAAATTTCGGGTTTGTGCTGGGCTGCAAAAACAAGTCCGTTGTGCTTCCGGTGCTCAGCTATTGTGAATAGCCTGCGCTCCGGTTCTCACGGCCTTGCTTTTTCGCCGAAGCCCAAACCCGAAATTGACGCCTGGTATATTCTTCGTTCGGGCTGAGCTTGTCGAAGCCCCGCTCTTTTTCTTGGGCAATCTCAAGGTAAGAGGCGTATAGAGCGATATGCCCGAAATCCCCTATCACCCGCCGGTCAAGCGCAGCATCACGCTTTCCGGTCATGCTACCTCGATAAGCTTGGAGCCGCTATTCTGGGACCGGTTGAAAGCCGCGGCGGCGGCGCATGGCATTCCGGTGGCGGCGCTGGTCGGTCGTATCGATGTCGAGCGGATGCAGGCAGAGACACCGCCGGGACTGGCCAGTGCCATCCGCATCTGGCTGATGGCCGGGGCTGGCGGCATACAGCCGCAAGAGATGCGGCTTCGCGTAGCGCAGCCGGACGATTATGATGCGCTGGGCCAGCTGGTCTATGATGCAGTCCACGCCGAACCCAGCCCCTATAATGCCGCACAGCGCGCCGCCTGGATGCCAGCGCCGCGCCATGGCGCTGACTGGCATGCGCGCCTTGCCGGGCAGCATGTGGTCGTCGCCGAAGATGGTGCAGGCATTGCCCAGGGCTTTATGAGCCTCGAACCCGGGGATGATCCGGGTCATGGCTATGTCGATTTTGCCTATATCCGTGCCGAAGCGCGCGGCAGCGGTTTGTTTCGCCGGATCTATGCGGAGATCGAGAAGCATGCCCGCGATGCGGGGCTGACACGGCTCAACACCCATGCCAGTCTTGCCGCGCAGCCGGCCTTTGCCGCCATGGGCTTTGTCGTAGAGGAGGAAGAGGCGGTTGCAATCGGCGCTGAAAAGCTGAAACGATTTGCGATGATGCACAGCCTTGACTGATGCGATCCGGCTAGCGCGCGAGTAATCCGAAAAGGTTTCGCACCGCGTGCTATGCCAATTGAGCAATCAGGATGATGCCCTAAAGCACCCGCGCCCGCTGCTCGGGCGATGGCATCCAACAGGTCTCGCGCTGGCCGAAAATACGGTAACGGTTGCGCGCGATGAAGCGATAGAGCGGGTCGCGCAGGAATTTCGGCACCAGTTTGAAAATGCCGAATGCTCTCCAGGGCCAGCCCAGGCCGGTATAGATTGCAAGCACCGCATCGCTATCGCGCAGCACGGTATCGCCATTGACCAGTATCAGCGTTTCGGGATTGGCCGGATCAATGCCGTTGCGGCGATACAGCGTTTCGCCAACGCTGTTCTGCATCGAGGCAAGATAGAAATGGTGCCGCTTGTCATATTTCAGCACGAACCGGGCGTTGACGCTGCACAAGACACACATGGCGTCAAAGACGATTATCGGTCCGTCGGGAATGACCGGCGTTTCTGGCTGCGCGTTCACCGACCCAATATGGCGCGTCTCGCGGTTTGTGCCAAGGGCTGGTTCAAGCGGAAATCATGCCGCCAGCACATAGGACTTCTCGCCTTCATTGCGGCACATGCGTTTTTCGACGCGGGTTTCCTCGCCTTCGATGATCGCGATATCGGTCACCGTCATGCATTTGCCGCCGCTGGGACGTGAATTGACCGCCGTCACCGTCGATGACCCAGACACGCCCTGACGTGTCGGACTTTCCCATGACGCGCTGGCGCCGACCTCTTCCTTCTCGGTGGCCTGGCGGCTGGCCTCGGCGGCGGCGGCCTGCTCCTCGGCATCGAGCTGACAGGCAATTTCATCGGCCAATATATCGGAGAAATCATTGTTGATGATATCATCAAGCTCGCTGAGGCCGGCGGCGCGGCTGACATCGCCGAGCAGACCCCGCGCGGCATTATTGTCGCGCCGCGCGGCACGGCATTTCTCAGCCGCAGTCATGTCGGTCTTGCGCTGCTCTTCCTCTTTTTTCCGGCGCTCGCGTTCGCGTGCCCTTTTGGCTTCGCGTCCGATGCGCCCGAGAAACTGGAACGTGCTTGTCGCCGAAGAGAAGCCGGTGGCGGGTTCGGCTGCCCATGCCGCCATATGCGGGGCCGGCATCATCAGCGCAGCAGCGGATAATGCGGTAACGATCCGATGCGAAAAGGCCATGCTGTTCCTCCCTGACAGAGCTTGATCATGTCACAAGCATGGCGTCGGGGGAAGCAATTTGCGGTGATATGCCGCACATTGGCAGCGATAATGCTGGGGCTGTCGGCTGAGGCCACTGGCTAGGCCAGGACATAGGCCCTTTCGCCGGGATTGCGGCACATACGCTTTTCGATCCGGGTTTCCTCACCCTCGATAATCGCGATATCGGTGATGGTCATGCAGCGCCCGCCATTGGGCCGCGCCACCAATTCGGTTACGGTGGATGAGCCGGATACACCCTGGCGCGTCGGACTCTGCCAGCTGGCAGTGGCACCGACGCGTTCTTCCTGTGTTACCTTTTCCGTCGCCTTGACCGCCTCTTCCTGCTCCTCTCTGGTCAACTGGCAAGCGATTTCGCCGACCAGTACCGCCGAGGCGCCAGCGACCAGAACCGTCTCCAGTCCGTCCAGACCCGCCGCCTGTCCGGCAATGCCGCCAACCAGTCCGCCAAGCAGGCCGCCACGCTTGCGCGCCTTGCCGCAACCCTGCGATTTTGTCTTTTTCTTCTTCCCGTCGGCCTCGGCGATCTGCGCCTCTGGCAGGGTATATTCGGGCACCGGATAGCCATTGCACCCGGTGTTGAAGCAGAAACGGTCCTGCAGATAGGCACGATCCTCCTCATAGTGCGCGACCGCGATGCGATAATCGGCCATATTCGCTCCATCGGGCTCTGATGCGGCATGCTCGGCGCGCATCTCGGCGTAAAAGCGCTGCTGTACCGCAGGGGTGAGTGTTGCATTGCCTTGCACCTGGGTGGAATAGATGCGCGCGATTTCGGTCTGGTGCGCGATCATCGCTTCGGCAAAGGGTAGCAACACATCGTTATAATAGGCGTCGATTGTTGCGGTGCACTGGTTGACCGCTTCGGCGCGTTCCCATGGCGGGTCCAGCTTTTGCCAGTCCTCGCGACAATCGGGATAACCCTCTGCAGACAGTGCGGGTGCCGTCGGCAATTCGGGTATGACCATGATCTCGCCTGCGGCATTGCGCTCCTGTGCCGCTACGCTTACCGGACCGGGCAATCCGGCAGCGAGTAGTGCTCCTAAAAGGGCAGGCGCAAGAACCAGTGAAGGACGCATTTTTTCCTCTCCTGCAATGGCTTAGACACAAAGCCGGTAATGTGCAAACCACCCCGTGATGATATAGCATCGCGCAATAGCCCTTGTGACTGGCGGCACGCAGGTTTACCCTTAATCTTATGAGCATGATGCTGAAACATATACAAAGCCGTACCGTCCTGACGCTATGTGCGGCGGCGTTGCTGGTCGCCAATGGTCCCGCACAGGATGGTGCCAGGGATCCGGATAACCCGACCTGCCCGCGCGAACCCAATTGGGCCGGCGACAAGGATATGACCCTGACCGTCGGCACGGTAAAGGGCGATGCGATTGTCGCCGGGGACAAGCCGGTCTATCGCTTCGCTCCCGATGCTTCGGGCCGCCAGACTGATACCGGACTGGAAGGATTCAAGATTTTGCTCGCCGAGGGTATTGTCGATGCCGGCGTTCCCGAGCGGCTGGAAAAGGTCATCAAGGCCCATCCCGATATTGACGAGATCTGGGTGCGCTCACCCGGTGGCGATGCCCGTGCCGGCAACGCCGCCGGCCTGATGATCCGCAAACAGCTGGGCCTCAGGAAAGACGGCAATTTCATCGTTACCCGCATCCCCTCCGGCTGGGCCTGCTTCAGCGCCTGCAACTTCGTCTTTATGGGCGGCGATATCCGCATTGTCGAGGAAGGCGGACATTTCATGGTGCATATGTTCACCAGCACCGGCGATCGCGATGCCATCGATTACAGCGTTGCCATGGGCACCGATTCCACCATCGAGCTGATCGGGGATATCGAACAGGAGAGTGCGCTGCTGGCGACCGAGGACAATGATTTCCTGATCCGCATGGGTGTGTCGCGCCGGCTGTTGTCCGAGGTGATGTATCGCCAGAAAGCGGTGAAGACCGAGGACGACAAATCCACCCGCTATTGCCTCAGCGTTGCCGAGGCACGCGAATATAATGTTGCCAATGGCGTAGCGGAGTAGACCTTAGCGGCTACGCCTCCAGCTCGACATCCCAGTAGAGCCAGTCGCGCCAGGTTTCGTGGAGATAGTTGGGCGGGAAGGCGCGGCCACGTTCCTGCAGCTGCCAGTTGGTCGGACGGATCGGCGGCACCATCAGCTTCATATGCGCCTGTTCCGGGGTGCGACCGCCCTTTTTCATATTGCAGGGCGAGCAGGCGGTGGCGACATTCTGCCAGGTGGTCTTGCCGCCAAGGCGGCGCGGCACGACATGATCAAAAGTCAGGTTCTCGGTCGAACCGCAATATTGGCAGGTGAACTTGTCGCGCAGGAACAGGTTGAACCGGGTGAAGGCGGGATATTCCGACGGTTTGACATATTGCTTAAGCGCAATCACCGATGGGATTTTCATGTCGAGATTGGGGCTGTGCACCTCGCGCTCATAGCTGGAAACGATGTCCACACGGTCGAGGAACACCGCCTTGATCGCGGTCTGCCATGGCCACAGGCTGAGCGGATAATAGCTGAGCGGCGTGTAATCGGCATTGAGCACCAGCGCCGGGCAACTGTCCGGGTGGCGCGTCGCATCGCTGTGCTTCTCGGCAATGGCACGGTCGATCAGGTCGCTGTGATACATGGTGTCAGGATCCCCTGCTGGTCATTGGTCTGGGCGTAAAAAAGGGCAAAAAAAATGCCCGCAAGGCGGACATTATGGCGCTGATATGTGTGGGATATGGGCTTGAGGGACATGCGCTTGAACAGGGGCTCCGGCACGATACTGTGCTCGGGCCTTGGCAATGCGGGGCTACTGGGCGCAAGCCGGTAATCGACCGATCTGTAGGCGGCCCGTCTGATACCAAATTGCGCCCGGCTGTGCTTCATGCCCGCAGTGTTAACCTCAAAATCATGACATGCTTATGACGAATCTTGACAGCAATGAATCGTGTTGCCGCAGTGAGGTCAACCCCCCAAAGCCTTAAATTTATACACAGAACGGATTGTGGTATGAGACTATTTGGCTGGTCAACAGGAGGGAAGCGCAGCGCGATGTGGTGCATTGTCCACGCTTTCCGACGCAGTGAGAAGCCAAATAGGCCATATCCTGAGCCTTTGGCTCAGGACGTCCAAATGGCTTTGACCTGCTGCAAAACCGCTCTTGGACGTGCCACCGGCACGCCCTGCGGACGGTTTCACAACATCTCTGCGCCATTTGGACGCCACAACCGCCCTGTGTATAAATTTAAGGCTTCTCGACAAAATATGGGGAGAAATATCGTCACACCATACCGCCGGTTGAATCTTTTCTCATGACCCTGCGCACCCGTTTTGCACCCAGCCCGACCGGCCATCTGCATATCGGCCATGGCTATGCCGCGCTGATGGTCGAGGCTGAGGCACGGCGTCTCGGTGCCGCTGTGACCTTGCGCATCGAGGACACCGATGCCACCCGCTGCAGGCCCGCATTCACCGAGGCGATTATCGAAGACCTGACCTGGCTGGGCTTTGGCTGGGACCGGCTGGTGGTGCAGTCGGAGCGGCTGGCGCATTATGATGCGGCGATCACCCGGCTGGCGGCGGACGGCCTGGCCTATCGCTGTTTCTGTTCGCGCAAGGAGGTTGCCGCGGCGGCGACTAAAACCGGACCTGAGGGGCCGCTATACCCTGGCACCTGCCGTGGTCTCGATCCGGATGTCGCTGCAGCACGCGCCGAGATCGAACCATATGGCTGGCGCTTTGATCATCGCGCGGCGATGAACCGCTATGGGCGGCTCAGCTGGCGGGACAGTGACGGGGTGGCGCATATAGCCGAGCCTGGCCTGCTCGGCGATGTCCTGCTCGCCAGCCGTGACCGGCCCGCCAGCTATCATCTCGCTGTCGTCGTCGACGATGCTGCCGATGCGATCAGCCATGTCGTGCGCGGTGCCGACCTGTTGCTGGCCACCCATATCCACCGGCTGTTGCAGGCAGCGCTCGGCCTCGCCACGCCAGTCTATCACCACCATAAGCTGCTGCTCGACAGCGATGGCCGCAAGCTTGCCAAATCGCGTGTCTCAATGGCGCTGACGACGCTGCGGCAATCGGGGGTTGAGGCAATAGCATTGCGCCGTGATCTCATGGAAAAGCGTTTTCCTGCTGGCATTACGCTGCAAACACCCTAAATGGTGAGCATGAATATTATCCTCGTCATCGCCTTTATCGCTCTTGCCGGCATGGTCGTCTTCGCGCTTGTGCGCGGGCTGATCGCCTTCTTGCAGATGACCAAGGAAGATCTGGAAAATCCCGGGATCACCCGCAGCCACCAGATGCAGAACAAGATGATGTTTGCCCGCGTCAAATATCAGGCCATGGCGGTGGGTGTCCTGGTGCTGTTGATGCTGTTCGCGCAATAGGCCATAGCTGGCGCAGCCCATAAACACTTACCGACAAGGCGCGCAGCATGGTCAAACTCAACAAGATTTATACCCGCACCGGCGATGATGGCACCACCGGTCTTGTCGACGGCAGCCGTGTCGCCAAATCCCATGTCCGCATGGAAGCGATTGGAGATGTCGATGAGCTCAACAGCCTGATCGGGGTGGCCCTGGTCGAGATTGCCAATGAAACATCCGCCGAAATCGCCCAGGCGGATATACCCAGGGCATTGCGGCGTATCCAGAACGATCTGTTCGACCTCGGCGCGGATATTGCGACGCCGGGCGATGATTTCGCGCCGTCGGATATGGCGCTGCGCATGGTATCGGCACAGACCAAATGGCTGGAACTGGAGATTGACCGGATCAATGACCAGCTTGAGCCGCTGACGAGCTTCATCCTGCCTGGTGGCAGTCACGCCGCTGCTGCGGTGCATGTTGCCCGTGCAACGGCGCGGCGCGCCGAGCGCCGCATCGTTGCGCTGCACGATGCGGAAAGCATCAACCCGGCGGCATCGGCCTATATCAACCGGCTTTCGGACTTTCTTTTCGTTCTGGCGCGCTTTATCAACAGGGCGAGTGGTGGCGATCCGCTCTGGGTGCCCGGCGCGTCGCGTTAGAGAAGGGGCATTGAGAGGCAAGCCGACCGGCATGAGGCGGGTCGGCGCGGATAAGGGGAATGCTATGTCCGCGCAAGGTGCAAAGCTGAGAGTGGTTGGCGATGGCCCGGCGCATGCCGGTAATATGGCCGATGGCTATGCCTCCATCCGGGCCTTGACCAATGCCCTGACCGGGCCGCTGAGCGATGCCGATGCCACAGTGCAGTCGATGGAAGATGCCTCACCGGCGAAATGGCATCTGGCGCATACCAGCTGGTTTTTCGAGACCTTTTTGCTGCGTGATCATCTGCCCGGCTATCGGGCCTTTGACGATGATTTTGCCTATCTGTTCAACAGTTATTATGAAGCCGAGGGCGTGCGCCATGCCCGGCCTGCGCGGGGCATGATCACCCGGCCCTCGCTGGATCGGGTGCGCGATTACCGCGCTCATGTCGACGCGGCGATGGCACCGCTGCTCGAATCCGATGATCCGGATATCACTGCGCTGCTTACGCTCGGCATGCATCACGAACAGCAGCATCAGGAGCTGCTGCTCACCGATATCAAGCATCTGTTCGCGCAGAACCCGTGCATGCCGGCGATCTGGGACGCGCTTCCCGGGACCAGCAGCGCCAGCGCGCTGCGCTGGCATCAGCATGAAGGCGGTTGCGTGGCCATCGGCCATGAGGGTGACGCTTTTGCCTTTGATTGCGAGGGGCCGCGCCATGAGCAATTGCTCCAGCCTTTTGCCATTGCCTCACGCCCCGTCACCAATGGCGAGTGGCGCGCCTTTATCGCCGATGGCGGCTATCAGGACCATCGTCACTGGCTCTCCGATGGCTGGGCCTGGGTGCAGGAAAATGCCATATCCGCACCGCTTTACTGGTGGCAGGATGACGCATCCTGGCAGCTGTTCACCCTGTCGGGATTACAGCCCCTGCATGATGATGCGCCGGTGACGCATATCAGCCTTTATGAAGCCGATGCCTATGCTAGCTGGGCCGCCCGGACATTGGGTGCCGAATGGCAGGGCGCGCGGCTGCCGACCGAGGCCGAATGGGAGACGGCGATGCGCGATGCGGATCCGCTCGCCGGGCAGCAGCTCGACGATGCCGGACCGGTGCATCCGGCAATGCCGGTGCCCGATGATGCCGGGTTGATTGCACCTTTTGGTTCGGTCTGGGAATGGACTGGCAGCGCCTATCGCCCCTATCCACGCTTCGTACCGGCGGAAGGCGCAGTCGGCGAATATAATGGCAAGTTCATGAGCGGCCAGTTCGTGCTCAAGGGCGGCAGCTGCGCCACCCCGCGCGGCCATCTGCGCCACAGCTATCGCAACTTCTTCTATCCGCATCAACGCTGGCAATTTACCGGTGTTCGGCTGGCGCGTGATCTCTGAGAACTTCCCGGCTCTCGCTACTTTCCCCTCTCGCAGACAATCCCCCGATCAGGAGCATCATGTCGACATCGTCAAGCGCCAGCAAAGCTGCACCCTATATGGTTTCACAGGATGTCGATCCCGGATTTCACCAGGCGGTGATGGACTGTTTTCGCAACACCAGGCGCCGCGCCATCCCGGCACGCTGGCTCTATGACCAGGCCGGATCAGAGCTGTTCGAGGCGATCACCGAACTGCCAGAATATTATCCCACCCGCACCGAGACGGCGTTGCTGGAAAAGCATTGCCCGGATGCGGTGGAGATAACCGGCAAGGGCGGGTGTGTGGTGGAATTCGGCTCCGGTTCCTCAACCAAAACGCCGCATCTGCTTCGCGCGGTACAGCCAGACAGCTATGTGCCGATCGATATCAGTGGCGATTTCCTGCGCCAATCGGCATCGGCACTGGCGGTGGACTTCCCCGCTGTCGACGTGTTGCCGCTTGAGGGTGATTTCATGGGCGAGCTGACCTTGCCGGAAGGCTGTGCCGGGCAGCGGCGACTGGGCTTCTTCCCGGGATCGACCATCGGCAATATGGTGGCGCGTACCTCTGTTGACCTGTTGCGCTCGATGCGCCGGACGCTGGGCACCGGGGCATATCTGCTGATCGGTATGGACCGGATCAAGTCGCCCGATATCCTCGTCCCCGCCTATGATGACAGCCAGGGCGTCACCGCTGCGTTCAATTATAATCTGCTGCGGCGGATCAATGCCGAGCTGGACGGCAGCATTGCGGTCGAGCAGTTCCGCCATGTCGCCCGCTGGAATGACGAACATGCGCGCATCGAAATGCATCTGGAAGCACAGGCGGACATGCACTTCGAGGTCGCGGGCGAACGCTTCACCATGACCCGGGGTGAGACGATTCATACCGAAAACAGCCACAAATATGGTCCGCGCGATGCGCGCCTGATGCTGCGTGCAGGCGGCTGGGTACCGGTGGCTGAGTGGACCGATCCGAAAGACTGGTTCGCGCTGATCCTGGCGGAAGCCCGGCCCTATCAGACCGCCCCCTGATCCGGGCTATCCGTCGGCGGAGCGGCGCTGGACATAGGCGCGCCAGACGGTCGGCCACTGCCACACGCCGCGGCATTCATCCATGGCACTGGCCTCGAACAGGCGGAACATGTCGCCGTCCCAGACATAGCTCTGGCCGCTGCCGCAATCGCCAAGACCACGGCCCTTGGCATAGCTGCCCAAAATGCCTTCCTGCTCATTATAATAAGGGTTGACCAGCAATGGCCTGTCGGGGTTGGCGCTCCATGCCGGGCGATAGTCGAAGCGCGCCGGTGCAAAGCGCCATTCGGCATCGTCGTCGCTGCGGTCGCGCCGGGCAATATAGGGCAGAGCGCTGACATTATAGGCGCCGATGCCGCATTCGATCATGACCAGCGCCACTTGTTCCTCATCGCTCTGGCTGAGCGGCTGGGCCCGGTCGTCAAATGATTCGTCATCATTGCGGCGCTGTTCGTCGCAACCCGATGTTGCGGCCAGTTCGCGTATCGCTTTGCGACCGGGCAGCTTTTCAAACCGTGCTGGCGCGATCTGGGTGACAACGGGTAATATCTCGGCCTTGCCGCGATAGCTGCGGCGTCCGCGCGCGACGATGGCATCGCTGGTGCCGGTACGGCCCTGCTCGGCATCCATGCGGCGCAGAGCCGCCGCCGACCCCTTGAGCGAGATGCGCGCCAATATGATCGGCGCAACGCCGGGCGTGGCGTTGACCACCGTGGCCTGCCTGCCTCCGGCAATGGCACGGGCGGCTTTCAGCGCACGCGATGGGGCTATTATGAAGCGGCCATCGCTGTCCACTTCGCCTTCGGCGAGCTTACGGCCATCGACGAGCAGGCCGACCCGTGCGACATCGGGATCGCGCAGCCGCACCACGACGCGGAAATACCCCACCTGTCCCGCCTGACGCTGGATCAACAGTGTCGCCGGCTGGTCGAGGCGGAAATCGGAAGCCAGTGCATTGGCCTCGCAGCTGGCGATATTGTCACAGGCGATATGCCAATTGTCATAGCCCTGATTCGGTCCCGGCTGCGGACCGGCACTGGCTGGCTGGGCCTGGGCGGCGGCAAGCAGGGCAAGAAAAAACAGGCTGGGCATGTGAGACATTCTAGCGCCGTCAATCCAGATCGGCTAGGGGCTGCGGACAAAGGCAAAACGGAGTCTAATATGAGCAGCATTGCGGTTATCGGTGCCGGACAAATGGGGGCGGGAATTGCGCAGGTGAGCGCCCAGTCAGGCTATCATGTGATGCTTTCTGATCGCGAGATCGGCATCGCCGAAAAGGCCAAGCAGTTTATCGAGCGCCAACTTTCCCGTGCGGTCCAAAAAGGCAAGATCGAGGCGCAACAGGCCAGTGTGACGCTCGATCGTATCACCCCGGTGGGCAGCTATGAACCGATGGCTTCGGCCGAGCTGGTGATCGAGGCGGCCACCGAGCGTGAAGATATCAAGCGGGCGATTTTCGACGAAGTCGGCAAGGTGCTCGGGCACCAGGCGGTGCTCGCGAGCAATACCTCATCAATCCCGATCACCCGCATGGCTCAGGCTTCGCCCGATGCGGAGCGCTTTGTCGGAGTGCATTTCTTCAACCCGGTGCCGGTCATGGGTCTGATCGAGCTTATCCGCGGACTTGCGACTTCCGGCCAGACGGTGGAAAAGGTCGAGCATTATGCCGCCGCCATCGGCAAGAAGGTGGTGCATGCCAATGACGCGCCGGGCTTCATCGTTAACCGCATCCTGCTGCCGATGCTCAACGAAGCGTGCTTTGCGCTGGGCGAGGGCGTGGCGACCATCCCCGATATCGACACCGCCATCACCATGGGCCTCAACCACCCGATGGGGCCGCTGACCCTTGCCGATTTTATCGGGCTTGATACCTGTTTGCATATTACCAATGTACTCTATTCCAGCACCGGCGACCCGAAATTCCGCGCTGCGCCGCTGCTGGTGAAATATGTCGAGGCCGGCTGGCTCGGCCGCAAGACGGGTCGTGGCTTTTACGATTATTCGGGTGACGCACCGGTGCCGACGCGGTGACCGGCTTCGACCGGCAGACACTGGAGTTCTATAGCCGGCAAGCGCCGATCTATACCGCCAGTGGCAAGGGAGGTATAAATCGTGCCCTGCCAGCATTTGTAACGCTGCTACCGCCCGGCGCGCATATCCTGGAGCTTGGATGCGGCGGCGGGCTGGACGCCGAATATCTTATACAGCGCGGCTTCACCGTCGATGCTACCGATGGGGTCGCCGAAATGGCGGCAAAGGCAGAGCGCAGACTGGGCCAGCCGGTACGGGTCATGCGTTTTGATGAACTGGTATCATCGGAGGAATATGACGCGGTGCTGGCATCTTACAGCCTGCTGCATGTGCCTTTGACCGAATTGCCCGATATACTGCAACGGGTCTGGTTTGCACTCAAACCGTGCGGACATCATCTGGCAATATACAAGGCAGGCGGCACAGAAGGGCGCGACACTTTAGGGCGCTATTTCAATTACGTTTCTCATGAACAGGCGGAGACAGCATATAAAGCTGCCGGGCCGTGGACGAAGCTGGAAATCGAGGATTTCACAGCCATTGGTTATGATGGCAAAGAGGGGCCGCGTTTAACCATAGTTGCGCAGAAATAGCCTGATCGGACAGCTAATGGACGATGAACCGAACAGCACAGGCCAGAGCCATGCCATTTCCGATATGCTCGATCAGGCGCTGAGTGCCGGCGGGGACAATGAAAAAATCTCGATCGGCGATTTGCTGACCGCTTTTTCCAGCCGCGGTTTTGGGCCGTTGCTGCTGCTGTTTGCGCTTGTTGCACTATTGCCGCCACTGGGCGGTGTGCCGCTGGTTCCGACTACCATGGGGGCACTTATCGGTCTTACTTCGGCGCAGATGCTGTTCGGGGCGAAACATCCCTGGGTGCCGAAATGGCTGAAGACAAAGGGTGTATCGCGCAAGCTGGTCAAGGCGACACGCGACCGGGGGGGTTCCTGGTTACGCAAGATCGATGCCCTTATCGGTCGGCGCTGGGACTGGGCCACAGGGCCCGCCGGCTCCACCATTGCCGGCATCTTGTGTCTCTTGCTGGCGCTGTTGATGCCTCCACTGGAATTGCTGCCCTTTGCGGTTGCCGTGCCTGCCTCCGCCGTTGCCCTGTTCGGCCTTGCGATTATGGCGCGCGATGGTGTGCTGATGGTGCTCGGCTGGATTGCATCGATAATTATCTTCTTCTTCCTTATGCCCGCGGCGATTGAAACGATTATCGGCTTTTTCGATTAGGCCTGTATCTCCGACGTGCCATCCGCCTGCTCGGGCGGCGTGGTCAGATTAAGGCCGATCGCGCCGATGGCGATCAGCGCGATACAGCCGATCTGGACAACGCTCAGCCCCTGTTTGAACAGCAGCCAGCCGATCAGGGTAATGGCGACGATGCCGATGCCCGACCAGATGGCATAGGCGACACCGACCGGAATGGTCTTGATCGCCACCGCCAGAAAGAAAAAACACACCCAATAGCAGCCGATGGACGCTACCCCCAGCCACCAGCGGGCAAAGCCGTCCGAGGCCTTGAGCAGGCTGGTTCCGATGATCTCGAAGATGATCGCGACTGCAAGCAGCATCCAGGCGTTCATGCTATTTCCATCCCTATTTCTGTTGCGGGGTTTTGGCGGGGCATTGCGGACCATCCGCATTGCGGGACATTCGCACTGCGCTGGCCAGTTTCATAAACTCCCAGACCTCTTTATCAAAGCCGGGATCTGCCTGTCCCTCACCGGTTCCGGCCCATTGATCCATATCGTCATACATGCGCGTGGTACCCGCCATCATTTCCGGTGAAGCAATGTCGGTAAAGGGTTTGAGCAGCGCAAACCATTCATCGACAAAGCGCTGTGCCTGTTCACTTTCGGGCTTCAGCGGCAGGGCCGCCTTGATCTTGTCGCCGAGTGCCTGCCATTGCCGGGCATAGGCCTCCTGATCAAAGCCCTCGGGCATATCACCCCATGTCTGCGCCCATTCCGCCTTGGCTTCTGGCGAGAAATAGCGGTCGGTGACCTGTTTCCATTCTTTCGGTTCCTGATTCATCATCTTGTCTCCGCTTTCGATCAGCGAGCAGAAGGTCGCGGCATCGAGCGGCTCGCTGCGGGCGATGCGGGACAGGGCAAAATGGATGACACTGCGGGTGCGATCAATCTGTTGCGCCTCCTCTTCCAGCATTTCCAGCTGGGCATGAAGCAAGCCGTCAAGATCGACCATCTGGCCATCAAACAGGTCTTTCATCTGCGACAGGCTGAGCCCGGCAGATTTGAGCACCACAATCCGGTGCACCCGTTCGAGTTCGCGCGGGCCATAATAGCGCTGGCCATTATAGCTGCGCAGTGGCGTGAGCAGTCCGCGTGCCTCGTAAAAGCGCAATGCCCGACTGGTAAGGCCGGTGCGTTTCACCAGTTCACGGATACCCATGGTCCTATTGGCAGCAGAATCATCCATGCGCCCTTTATGCCTCTTGACCTTGGGTCAAGTTCAACTGTTTTTTGCGTGACCTTGGCAATTTGCTGGGGCATCCTCGCACCATGCCGGGGATTATCCTTCAACGCCTGCTTACCGCGATTCCGACGCTGCTGGCGATCCTTCTGGTGTCTTTCCTGCTGATGCGTTTTGCGCCGGGTGGTCCATTTGATGGCGAGCGGCCGCTTGATGAGGCGACGCGCGCGGCGCTGGAGGCGAGCTATGACCTCGATCAGCCCCTATGGCAGCAAATGACCGGCTGGTTCGGCCAGGTGCTGCAGGGCGATTTCGGCCCGAGCCTGGTCTATCGCGACTTCACCGTCACCGAGTTGGTGGCGCAGGGATTACCGGTGTCGCTGATGCTTGGAGGCGCAGCGATCATCTTGGCGCTGGCATTGGGGTTGGCCATGGGGCTGCGCGCCGCACTGAAGCCCGGTGGTTGGGTGGATAATGCCCTTATGCTCAGCGCAACTTTGCTGACCGCGTTACCCACATTTGTTACCGGGCCATTGCTGGCACTGATCTTCGGCGTATGGCTGGCGCTGTTGCCGGTGGGCGGCAGTGGTGGCGTGACCCATTGGATATTGCCGGTGATCGCGTTGGCACTGCCAGTGGCGGGCGTTATTGCGCGGCTGGTGCGCGCGGCGCTCGCCGATATCTGGCGACAGGACAATATCCGAACTGCGCGGGCGCGTGGCCTGTCGGCGATGCAGATGCTGACCCGCCATGCGCTGCGTCCGGCGCTGATCCCGGTGGTCAGCTATTTGGGGCCGGCCGCTGCCGGGCTGCTTACCGGCGCGGTGGTGATCGAGACGGTCTTCGGGCTGCCGGGGCTGGGCCGCTATTTTGTCCAGGGCGCGCTCAACCGCGACTATCCGCTGATCATGGCGGTGGTGCTGATCTATGCGGTGCTGATCATTGCGTTCAACCTCATCGCCGACATTCTCTACGCCGTGCTCGATCCGCGGGCTCGCGCGTGATGCGCATAGCGACCATCCTTGTAGCGCTGATCGTGCTGTTCGCCCTGCTGGTGCCGTTGCTGTCACCATGGGATCACGCCAGTATCGACTGGGATCATGTCAGCGCTGCAGCCGGGGTGAACGGCCATTTGCTTGGCACCGATGATGTCGGACGCGACGTGCTGGCACGGCTGGCGGTGGCGACGCGGATCACGCTGGCTGTAGCGCTGACCGCGGCGATGGTGTCGCTGGTCATCGGTGTCATCTGGGGCGCGGTGGCGGGCTGGATTGGTGGTCGCGTGGATGAATTCATGATGCGCGTGGTCGATGCGCTGTTTGCATTGCCCTTCATGTTCGTGGTGATCATCCTGATGGTGGTGTTCGGTCGCTCGATCATCCTCGTTTTTGTCGGTATCGGGCTGGTCGAATGGCTGACCATGGCGCGGATTGTGCGCGGCCAGGTGCTGGCCCTGAAAAACCGGCCCTATATTCTGGCCGCACGCGCCGCCGGAGCACCGGCAACCACCATCCTGGTGCGGCATATATTGCCCAATATTGCCGGTGTCGCCCTGGCCTATCTGGTGCTGACCCTGCCGCAACTGGTCATGATCGAGAGCTTCCTCTCCTTTCTCGGTCTCGGCGTACAGGAGCCGTTGGTGTCGCTGGGCATGCTGATCAAAGATGGTGCCGAAGTCATGGATATCCGGCCTTTGGCGCTGTTGCTGCCGGGCGGGATCATGGTGACTCTGCTGGTGGCGCTGACGCTGATCGGTGACCATTTGCGGGACCGTTTCGCATGACCCATCTGGTCTATGACAATTTCGGCGCGGTGATCGATGGCCGGCGCCGTGTCAAGGGGTTGCGCTTCTCGGTGGCACGTGGCGAATGCGTTGCGCTGATCGGCGAATCCGGATCGGGAAAGACACTGAGCGCGCTCACCCCTTTCGGCCTCAGCCCGGCGGTGATGACCGGAGCGGTCACACTCGACGGGCAGGATCTGGGCATCGTGTCCGGAGCGGAACGAAGCCGGATAAGCGCCGAGAATGTTGGCTTTGTATTCCAGCAGCCGCTGACCGCGCTGACCGCACATATGCGGGTGCGGGCGCATCTTACCGAATGCGCCATGCAGCGCCGGGGCGCGACGCCGCCCGATGATGCCGCCATGATCGCGATGCTGGAGGAGGTTGGCCTTGTCGATGCCAATCTGCTCGAACGTTATCCGCACCAGCTTTCCGGCGGCCAGCGCCAGCGGCTGATGATCGCCTGCGCACTGGCACATCACCCGTCATTGCTGGTGGCAGACGAGCCGACATCGGCGCTTGATGCACCCTTGCGCGCCGCGATATTGTCGCTGCTGACGGCACGGTGCCGCGAACGCGACATGGCGCTGCTGCTGGTGACGCACGATCTGGCGATGCTGGGCGACTATGCCGATCACATGGTGGTGTTGCGCCAGGGTCAATCTGTCGAACAGGGGCCGGCCAGGGCAATATTGTCCGATCCGCAACAGCCCTATGCACAGCGGCTGATGGCGGCGATTCCGCGCATTGATGCCAGTCTGCCGTCGCGCCCCGATATCGGCGCGCCTTTGCTTGAGGTACGCGATCTCCGCATCCGCTTCCCGACGCCCGGGCTGTTCTCCGAATCCTTTGCTGCGGTGCGCGGTGCCGGCTTTACGGTGGCACAGGGCGAGGCGCTGGCCTTGGTCGGTGGATCCGGCTCGGGCAAATCGACTATTGCCCGTGCCGTGGCCGGTCTCGGCCCGGTGTCGCGCGGCACGCTGACTTTCGACGGGCAGAAGCTGACAACGAAGCGCACACCGGACCAGAGGAGGATGATCCAGCCGGTGTTCCAGGATCCTCTTGCAAGTCTCGATCCGCGCTGGCCGGTGTCGGAGATCATTGCCGAGCCATTGACTCATTTGCGTCCCGATATCGCTTATTGGGAGCGTGTGGGCCGGGTGAAGAAGGCGATGCAGGCGGTGGAACTCGACCCGAAGCTGGCGGATCGCAAGCCGCGCGAGCTATCGGGTGGTCAGGCACAGCGCGTCGCCATAGCCCGGGCGCTGATCAGTGAACCGGCGCTGCTGGTGCTTGATGAGGCAACCTCCGCGCTTGATCCGGTCATTGCCGAGCAGATCATGGTGTTGCTGGCCCAGCTGCGCGACGAACGCCGGATCGCATTGCTGTTCATCACCCATGATATTGCGCTGGCCTGGCGGTTATGTCATCGCATTGCGGTGCTCGAAGCCGGAGAGATTGTCGAGAATAGCGGCGCCGATGCGCTGGTGACAGCGCCGCAGAGTGATGCGGCCAAGGCGCTGGTGGTGGCGAGCGCGCGCGGATAGGCGGTTCAGAACTTTGCAGTCAGCCCGATGACCAGCCTGGCATCGGCAATTGACCCGGTGCCGTCCTGTCCTTCGCTGAAAAAGGGTTGCAGAAAAGCCGATTCCGCAGCGCCGATATCGGTGTCGATATAGCTGATGCTGAGTGTCAGCGGTCCGGCCAGCGGCAGCGATGCGCCGAGCGACCAGTCCCAATATTCCCCGGTCGGGGCGAGGCTGGTATTATTGGGACCAAGTCCGGGATTGCCGTTGGAATAGCCAATATGCCCGCTCAGCGTGATCGGCGTATCGGCAATGGGCAGGTTCGCATCGCCGGCGAGATAGAGATTGTCCTCGCTCTGGCCACGGCTGAACGGCGTCGCGCTAAAATTGCCCAGCGCCTCCTGCGGCGGCGCGTAATATACCGACGCCGTCAAATCGAGTGGCCCGGTGCTGCCACTGACGTGGACAAAGCCCTCCCAGAAATCGGTTTCATTGACACCGCCGGGAAAGGATATCCAGGTGATGCCTGTATCGATAGCGGCATTACCGATGGCGGTGATATATCCGAGCGACAGGTCGAGTTCGATATCGGCGCCGCCAAAAGTGCCCCAGCCACGAAGTGTCGAGGCCCAGGCGGCAGTATAGAAGCCGCTTTCATGGATGACAGTGAGGCCGCCTTCGACGGCGACGTCATTGTCGGATTCAGAGATGCCGCGATAACGATAGTCGGAGACCAGCGCCAGCTCGCCGCTGACGCGCAGGGCCGGGCTCTCGGCGTCTGCGGCACTTTCCCCTTGCTGCGCCCAGCCGGGCGTCGACAGTGCCAGCAGGGCGATGACCATGGCGTGGACGGGCATGAGCATAGATGTTCTCCCCCTTCTCATCATAACGCGATTTACCGACGCCGCCACCCTGCCCCCATCTTGGGTGTGTATCCCCTTTAGATACGTAACCTGATCTGGTATATAATGGGCATGAACAAAGCCAAACCCATTACAACCGCCCAATTCTTCCGCCAGTTTCCCGACGATGAAACGTGTCTCCAGCATCTTTTCGATGTTCGTTTCGGCCAAGGCCATGTTTGCCCGTCATGCAAGCGCGAAAGCAACTGGTATCGGATCAAAGCAGAGCGGGCCTATAGCTGCCAGTGGTGCGGTCATCATTTGCACCCGACTGTAGGAACACCGTTCCAGCAAACACGCACCCCTTTGCAACTCTGGTTCTATGCCATCCACCTGTTCACCACCACGCGACATGGCGTGTCGGCAAAGGAATTGCAGCGCCAGCTTGGCGTGACATACAAAACCGCGTGGCGCATGGCGAAACGCATTCGTGAGCATATGGCGGACGTAGACGGCGAAGATCGTCTAGGCGGTCTGGGTCGCACAGTGCAGATCGACGAAACCTATGTCGGCGGTGTGCGCCGCCGGGACCGTCATGGTGGTGACCCCTCAGTGAACAAGACCACCGTATTCGGGATGCTCGAAGTTGACGGTGAAGTCATTACACAAGTTGTTCCCAATCGCCGCAGCGGCACATTGCTTCCCCTTATCCGCGCCGCGGTGAAGCGCCCTAGCACCGTCCATACAGACGAGCACATGGGCTATGGCGGCCTTGCAACTATGGGTTATCGCCACCAGACCGTAACCACAGCGACGAGCAATATGTGTGCCGCCATACTGGCGCGACCGTAAATGCCATCGAGAACTTCTGGCGGCATCTGAAATGCTCAATCACCGGGACGCACATTAGCGTCAGCCCGAAATATCTCGGGCTCTATGCAAAAGAGTTTGAGTATCGCTTCAATCGTCGGAATCGTCCCGAGACGATGCTTCCTGAGCTTCTGTCGACTTTCCGGCCATTGAGCGTAACGTAGTGTCAAAGGCATCAGCATCACCCTTCGGGTCGTGCTGATGCTCCTTGATAAAGTCACCTAGCCTTCCCGAATCTCGGGCTTGCTTAAGAGTCGTCTTTTTCATCTTCATCAATCGCTATGTTGTATATTCTTGAGATATTCAAAAGCATTGCAGCTATTGATACCGCGGAAGCCACTCCATAGGTTCCGAAAAAGAAAGTCACCGCCGCCAAAATATCAGAGTTCTTGTAGCTACTGCAAAAAAATGCCAGTATCAGTGCAATAGTTTGAACTAAAATGAAGTGAAAAAATAACACAACCACCTTCATGAACAGAGAATCTTCTTTCCCGTTTTCGCGTATTGCAGCGGTAAACTTTGGCCCGGACAAAGCAAGGATGATAGCCATCCCCGCTAGGGTGAAAGCCATTAAGGCGGGAACCACCGTCAACATTATATCTGCCATAGGGCGCTCATCTTGGAAAAAGCCGCGCTCCATCCAAAAGGGGAAGCATCCTGCGGTTATGACCAATGATACATAAAAATATGGTGACTTTATAAGGCCGCCTATTCCGCCGTAAATGCGCCAGTATATCCTAAAAGGCTCAAGGCTCGTCACGCTTGTCCCTAGCGCTACGCGCAATTTCTCTAAGAGCGACCATAAAGGATGTGCCTTTTTCAATGGTGCGTTTGACAATTTTTGGAACCTCTCTGGTCGATCTCTTATCCCTGTTTCCGTTCTCATCCAAGCCTGATGAGTCAACGTGACCGCTGCGCGCGCCAACTTGAGCAAGGGTCATATTCTCGTCATTCAGATCAACACCGTCGGTTTTTGCCTGACGCGACAAAACTCGCTTTTCACTTTTGGCGTTCTGGTCAATCAGTGATTGCATCACACGGTTGGTGTCAGATGTAATGTCGTCTTGATTAGGGCGCTTAACTAGTATCTCAACTTTGTCTAACCTAGCGAGGCCCAAGACGTAATCAATGGCGTCATCGGTCGGGATAACCGTAACTTCGACGAGCTCAGCTCGGCTACCAAGGACACTCGGACTCAATAGCTTATCAAAAATTCGCTCCAGGCGCCTAGGCGATACGGTTTGCCCGTCATCGTTAATCAGCTCCACAGTCAGAAGATGGCGCTCAATATCAAAAACACAATAAAAAACGCGACCGTTGACACCATACTGAGCCGTAAAGTTGCGGCCCTCACGAGGGAAGTTAGCTTTCTTTAGCGCAGCCTTGTCTATTGTAGGCTGATCAGGGTCAATTTCCGTCCAAATTATAAGTTGGAATGAAAGCCAAGATTCATCCTCAAACGATAATGGGGCAGTTATAGCTGCCTTCTGCTGCCCCCAAAATCCTACGGGCTTTTCAGCCGCGCTTTTCAACAGTCGCTCATAAACACCCTCAGGGTGGGGAGTAGCTACGATATTAAGAAAGCCTGCCTCTATAGTTCTATTGGACATAACCCCTCCTGTTTCAGAGAGATTACTTTATCAATTAGCGATTCGAGTCAAACTGGCGGAAAGCAGCGTCCACCACTTACCTATGCGAAGGGGATACACGCCCCATCTTGCCTTGTTCCTTTTATGTTCTATAGTCTGCTGTATGACTCTACAAACAGATGCCGATTCGTCTGCTTCCGGCGCGACTATCCCCTTATCCGGTACCGATCAGGGCCAGACCACGCTGCTCAACGGCGCTGCGGCGGTGGCGCGCGGGGCGATACGCTTTTTTGCGCGCAATGATATCTGGCTGGTGCCTGAGGTGTCGCTGCCCAATGGCCGTCGCTGCGATCTGGTCGGGCTCGACCCCAAGGGTGCGGTGACCATCATCGAGATCAAGACCGCACGCAGTGACCTGCTTGGCGACGATAAATGGACCGAATATCTCGATTATTGTGACCGCTTCTACTGGGCCCTGCCGCC
Organism: Pseudomonadota bacterium; assembly: GCA_039818985.1. Lineage (NCBI taxonomy): Bacteria > Pseudomonadati > Pseudomonadota > Pseudomonadota bacterium. The sequence goes on from JBCBSU010000001.1 coordinate 208,210, forward strand.
GGAGTTCGAGCATGGGCTGGTCGATCGTGAAGTATTTCAGCCACAGCGCACCGGGCTGGTCGTCGCCGACAGCTATGATGGCGAGCTGGTGCGCGCGGCAGCGCGTCACGCGCTGGCGGCGCCACGGCGCAATGTCATGGTACGCGAACTGGCCCGGGTGACGATGCGCCGGGCGGCACAGCTTGCCGACCCGCAGCTGCTCCATGTCGGCAGTGCCCCAGGCTGAAACAGCGCCGGTGGCGCTGCCGTCTAGCGGATGGTCGGGCCGAAAACTTCGGGCTTCGCCTTTTGCTGTGACCGCTCTTCATCAGACGCCTCAATGGCGCCCAATATCGTCGCGCGGCGAGCATCACCAGTGGCATAGTCACGCGCCGATTTTCCCGCCAGGCTGTCGACGCGGTCGGGATCGGCGCCATTTTTCAGAAGCAGCCTTACTGTCGCCAGGTCGCCCAGCTGCACAGCGCGGATCAGTGGCGTCTCACCGGAACGGTTTGCCTGGTCGACACGAGCCTTGTTCTTCAACAAAACTTCGACGCCATCGGTGAAGCGAAGCATTGTCGCCATCATCAACGGAGTGGCACCTTCCTTGGTCTCGGTATTAGGATTGGCACCCTTTTGCAACATGTAGCGCAGCCACAGCAGATCGCGTCGCTGGATAACGATATGCAGTGCAGTCTCGCCGGTGGTGAGGTCCCGGCTGTTGATGATCGTGGTGCTGGGACGATCGAGCAGTTCGTTGACGGTGGTGCCGTCGCGTTCGCGCACCGCCTTGAGGAAATTGTAGGATTCGGAGAATTGTGCCATGGCCGGTGGGGTCAGCGACAGGGCGGCTATGGTCGCGATGAGCGCGGCGAGCAGATGGCGCGGAGAAAACCGGTCCGGCAAGATGGCAGAGAAGGCAGTCATGATAGAGGCGATACCCTTTTTTCCATATACGACGGCCCCGGATATGGTGGACGGGGCGAATTGGCCACAATATAGGACAAGATTGTCGAAGACGCCAGTGAGCGCCTGTAGCGAAACTGCTACTGGCACAGTCAGGCTGATGCCAATCTGAACGGACCCGATTTCATGCGACTCTTTTTCCTTCCTGTCCTTGCCGCTCTTGCCCTCGGCGTGTCTGCGTGCAGCGAAACCGACTCAACCGACAGCAATGACGCTCCGCTGGCCGGTGCCGATATCGGCGGCAGTTTCACCCTGACCAACCAGAATGGCGAGACGGTATCGGAGAGCGATTTTACCGGCCAGTATCGCATCATGTATTTCGGCTATACCTATTGCCCCGATGTCTGCCCGGTCGACCTGCAGAAGCTGGCCAAAGGCTTTGCCGCGTTCGAGAAAGCCAGTCCCGAGCGTGCGGCGAAAATCCAACCGATCTTCGTTACCGTCGATCCCGAGCGCGATACGCCCGATATCATCAAAACCTATGTCGATGCCTTTCATCCGCGGCTGATCGGGCTTACCGGCAGTGCTGAGGATATCGATGCGGTGCGGAAGAAATTCGCGGTCTATGCGAAAAAGGTCGAGAGTGACGAGACCACCGAATATCTCGTCGACCATAGCCGCCAGGCTTATCTGCTTGGCCCCGATGGCAAGCCGCTGGCGCTGCTTTCGGTCGATAAGACACCCGACGGCCAGAGCTCGGTGCCCGACGATATCGCCGCTGAACTGGACCGCTGGGGGCCGCAAGCCGGGTGATGGCGACCGAGCGGCCGTTCTGGGAAAAGCCGCTGGCGAGCCTCGACCGCGGCGAATGGGAAGCGCTGTGCGATGGCTGTGGCAAATGCTGCCTGCACAAGGTCGAAGACGCCGATAGCGGCGCGATCCATCCGACCAATATTGCCTGCCGCCTGCTCGATATAGAGACAGCGCGCTGCTCAGATTACCGCCATCGCCGCGCCTTTGTCCCCGATTGCCTGCGGCTGACCAAGGGCAATGTCGACGATATCAACTGGTTACCCCAGAGCTGCACATATAAGCTGCGCGCCGCCGGCAAGCCGCTGCCGGAATGGCATTATCTTCTCACCGGGAACCATGCAGCGATGATCGAGGGCGGTCACAGTGTTGCCGGTCGGGTGGTGTCCGAAACCCGGGCCGGGCCGCTGGAGCACCATATATTGGAAGAACCATTATGACGCTCGAACGATTGCTGTCGCGCAGTGCGGGCCGGGCTGTCCCATCTGCCGAGCCGCTCAGTGTCATGCTCGACGGGCTTGAAGTGCCGGTGCGTATTCGCCGCCACCCGCGTTCGCGCTCGCTGTCGCTGCGTATCGACCCGAAGCATCGCGGGGTGTTGCTGACAGTGGCTCGCGGCGTCCCGGTCCGCGAAGCGCTGGCCTTTGTGCATGAGCGCAAGGACTGGGTGACCGAAAGACTGGAACGCTTGCGCGAACAGCCGGTGATCGGCGATGGTTCGCAAATCGCATTTCGCGGCGATCCCTATATCATCACCTGGGATGCACAGGCCCGGCGCAAGCCGCAGATTGTCGATGACCGGATCGAGATTGGGGGCGACAAAGCACATATCGGGCGACGGCTCGAACGCTGGCTGCGCGATCAGGCACTCGGCGCCGTCCGTCAGGATACCGCGCTTTATTGCCAGCGGGCCGGCATTGCCGATCCGCCGCGTGTCGGGCTGACCAATGCCCGGCGGCGCTGGGGCAGTTGTTCCAGTAATAGCGGGCTGCGTATCCATTGGCGGTTGATCATGGCCCCCGACAATGTGCGCCGCTGTGTCGTGGCGCATGAGGTGGCGCATCTCAGGCACATGAACCACAGCGCCGCATTTTATGCGTGGATGGATGCGCTGTTTCAAGAAGACCGTATCGCTGCCGACAAATGGCTCAAACAGCATGGCCCTGGGCTGCAGCAGCTCGATTTCAGCGGCGAGGTTGGGTGACCCGAAACACCCCTAGCCGCCATCCTCCCTGACCCCGGGGGGCAGCAGCGATTCGGGCTGCCCCGGGTCAGGGGCTTCTCGCTCACGCTCACGGCGATTGTTGCGCGGCGCTGGCGGTGGTGCGGCGTCCGGCGTGCCATTGCCGCCGGTTGCCCGGTCGATCCACCGCTCGTCGAGAGTCTGTGGCACCGGACGCTCCTGCTCCGGTCCCTCTTCCGGTTCATCGAGATCATAGAAATCAGCTTCGCCCAGCGCTACCGGATTGCCATATTCATCGACGAAATAGCTGTCGCCGGCATCGCCGAAATAGGCTTCCTCGTCAGGCTCGAGCTGCCAATCGGGCAAGACCACCTCGGTGTCGAACTGCTCCACCGGACGTCGGGCGACGGCGATCTTCATGAAATCGGCAAAAGCCCGGGCGGGCGCCCGGCCACCCTGCAGTCCGCCAACCGCCTTGGCGTCATCACGGCCCATCCAGACACCGGTGGTGAGGCCGCTGGAAAAACCGAGGAACCAGCCATCCTTATTGCTGTTGGTGGTGCCGGTCTTGCCCGCGACCGGGCGGCCGATCTGTGCCGCGCGCCCGGTGCCGGTATTGACCGCTGTCTGCAGCAGGTCGGTGATACCGGCGGCGACATGTGGCGGCACCAGCACCTGCGCATCGGTATCGCGATGCTGGTACAATATCTCGCCATCGATGGTGGTGACCTTGGCAATGCCATAGGGCGCAACCGATACACCGCCCTGGCTGACCCCGGCAAAGGCCCGGGTCATGTCGATGACACGCACTTCGGATGTGCCCAGCACCATGGACGGCGTCGTGCGGATCGGGGTCGAGATGCCGAAGCGCCGCGCCATATTGGCAATGGTGCCATAGCCCAGATCATCGCCAATCTGCGCCGCCACTGTATTCTTGGAATAGGCAAAGGCGGTGCGCAGCGTGATTTCGCCGGCATAGCGGTCACCGCTGTTGCGCGGAGTCCATCCGGCAATGGTCACCGGCTCGTCGGTGACGATGTCGCTGTTGGTATAGCCCGATTCCAGCGCCGCCATGTAGACGAACAGCTTCCATGCCGATCCCGGCTGGCGCACCGCATTGGTGGCGCGGTTATAGTTGGAGGTGACATAATCGGTGCCGCCGACCATGGCGCGTACCGCCCCATCGCGATCGATCGAAACCAGCGCCCCTTGCGCGCCTGCAGGCGCATGGGCCTGGATCGCATTGGTCGCGGCGCGCTGCATGTCGAGGTCGAGCGTGGTCCACACCTCAATAGGCTCATTGCCCTCGTCGATCAGCGTGTCGAGTTGCGGCAAGGCCCAGTCGGTGAAATAGCGGGCGCTGTTCTGCCCGCCTTCGGGCGTCAATGTCACTTCAGCGGGGCGGGTCTCGGCTGCCTCGGCTGCGGTAATGGTGCCAGCATCCTGCATCACCTCCAGTACCACCGACGCACGGTCGACCGCAGCCTGGGCATCAGCAGTGGGGGAATAGCGTGACGGCGCCTTGACCAGTCCGGCAATAATCGCCGCCTCTGCCAGCGATATCTCGCTGGCGCTGTGGTTGAAGAATTTGCGGCTGGCGGAATCGACACCATAGGCGCCGCCGCCAAAATAGACCTTGTTGAGATAGAGTTCGAGAATCTGGTTCTTGGTGAATTTGCGTTCCAGCGCGAGCGCCAGAATCATCTCGCGGCCCTTGCGCGATATGGTGTAGCTGTTGGTCAGAAAGACATTGCGCGCCAGCTGCTGAGTGATCGTTGAAGCGCCCTGCAGCCGCTTGCCGGTGCCGTAATTCTGGAACGCGACCCAGCCGGCCCGGGCGATGCCGACCGGATCGATGCCGAAATGGCTTTCGAACCGCCGGTCCTCGACCGCGATCATCGCATCTTTCATGACATCGGGGATTTCGTCATGCTTGAGCCAGTCGCCAAAGCTGGGGCCGATCGAGACGATTTCAGTGCCGTCTGCCGCCAGCACCCGGATCATCTGGCCATTGGGGGAGGCCTTGAGTTCCTCGAAGCTGGGCAGGTTGGACATGGCGGTCCACACCGCAACACCAACGGCGATGGCCCCGAACATGACGGTGACCAAGCCGATACGGGTCAGCCGCCAGAACCATGTCCTGATCGGTCCCTGTTTCTTGCTTTTGCGCGCCTTTTTGCGCGATTTGGCAGCCGCCATAGATGTTTCCTCTAAACAGCCCTGCAGGCCGTTCCAGACGCTATGCCGGTTGCGGCTTTATGGCGGCTGAATAAGAGGTTCAGCCGACAGCGCGCGCGACCGGCGATAGTGCGATCACCGCCTCTTACCCCAGACCGGGCACAGAAGGAATCCCCCAAAAGCGCTCAGGAGTCGGTGCCGTCTTTGCGGTCCGCAAAATCGAGCGCGGCCGAGTTCATGCAATAGCGCAGGCCCTCGGGGCCGGGGCCATCGGGAAAGACATGGCCGAGATGGCTGTTGCATTTGGCGCATTTGATCTCGGTGCGTATCATGCCGAAGCTGACATCGCGTTCCTCTATCACCGCGTCGGGACTAAAGGGGTGGGTGAAGCTTGGCCAGCCCGAGCCGCTGTCATATTTGGCGTCTGAATCGAACAACTCCGCGCCGCATGCGCCACAACGAAACATGCCATCGCTTTTGAAGTTGTTATATTTGCCGGTGAAGGCGCGTTCGGTTCCGGCCTCGCGCAGCACATGATATTGCTCCGGGGTCAGTTCCTCGCGCCATTCGGCGTCGCTCTTTTCGATCTTGCTCATGTTCTGAAGATGGGGAATGTCACACTGTCGGTCAAGAAGCGCCTCCACCCTTGCTGCGAAGGATATGATCGCCCATGATCGGTGCATCCGGCGGCAGTGGTGGAAAGACAAGAATGCGCATCGTCACCCTGAAAGGCCGTCATGTCGCGCTTGCCATCCAGGCGGAAACCGGAAAGCCGCCTTATGTGCTGCACTGGGGCAGGGCGGCGCAGGGTGCGCTTTATCCCGAGGCCATGCGTCATGCGGTTCCGGGTCGCGAGGATATGGTGTTGCGTCCATCCCTGGCGCTGGAGCCGGGGCTTGGCCTGGCGGCACAGCCGGGGCTGTTGATCGCGCGCAATCGCCGCGACTGGGATGCATTGCTGTGCGTTGAGGCGGTGGAGCATGACGAGCAAAAGTTGCGGATTATCAGCGCCGATAACCGTGCCGGGGTTCGCCTGACCCATGAATTCACCAGCAGTGCCGTGCATGACATCATTATGCTGACCACGCGGCTGGAAAATAGTGGCGATACCCCGCTCGACGTGCAGCGAGCGCAGACCGCGGCATTGCCGCTGCCGCCGCATATCAGCGACATTATCGGCTTTTCCGGGCGCTGGGCGGGCGAGTTCCAAACCGAGCGGATCGGCCGCTTCACCGCAAGCTGGGTAAAGGAGAATCGGCGTGGCCGTGCCGGCCATGACGGCTGGCCCAGCATCATCGCCGCAGAGACCGATACAGGAGAGCATCATGGCGAGGCCTATGGCCTGCATCTGGGCTGGAGCGGCAACAGTCGGATCAGTATCGAGACGCTGCCGGAAAATCGTGTGCTGGTTTCTGGCGGCGCACTGTTTTTACCGGGCGAGATCGTGCTTGAACCGGGAGAGCATATCGACTTGCCGGCGCTGCATCTCGGCTGGTCCGATGCCGGACTCAATGGCTTGAGCCGGAGCTATCACGACCATGTCCGTCAGGACATATTGCCATCAAGGCCTGACACCGCCGAACGTCCCGCGCGTCCGGTGCACTATAACAGCTGGGAAGCGGTCTATTTCGATCACCAGCCCGAAACACTGATGCAGCTGGCGGATTTAGCGGCGCAAGCCGGTGCCGAGCGCTTCGTCCTTGATGACGGCTGGTTCCTTGGTCGGCGCAGCGATGCCGCCGGTCTGGGCGACTGGTGCGTCGATCCTGCTGTCTATCCCGATGGGCTAGCTCCGCTGATCGATCATGTCCAGACACTGGGAATGGAGTTCGGTTTGTGGGTGGAGCCGGAAATGGTCAATCCCGACAGCGATCTGTATCGCGCCCATCCCGACTGGGTTCTGCAATCCATGGCGCGCGACCCGGTACCGTTCCGCGACCAGCTCGTGCTCGATCTGACCCGGCCCGAGGTCGCTGATCATATCCATGATGCGCTCGATGCACTGCTGCGCGAAAACGCCATTGGCTATCTCAAATGGGACATGAACCGCGATATCAGCCATCCGGCCAATGCACTCGGCCATGCCGCTACCCATGCCCAGACCGAAGCCGTATATGCGCTGATCGACCGGTTACGCGTGGCGCACCCGCATGTCGTGATTGAAAGCTGTGCTTCGGGCGGTGGCCGTGCCGATCTCGGCATTTTGCACCGTACCGACCGCATCTGGGCTTCGGACAATAATGATGCGCTGGAACGGCTGGGCATCCAATGGGGTGCGAGCTACATGCTGCCGCTCTGTGTCGCCGGGGCGCATGTCGGGCCGCGCACATGCCATATTACCGGGCGGATATTACCCATGGCGCTGCGTGTGGCGGTGGCGATGTTCGGCAGCATGGGGATAGAGGCCGATCTGCGCCGCGAGAGCGATGCGGACAGGGCGGTTCTGGCGCAGGGCGTTGCGCTGTACAAACAGCATCGCGACCTGCTGCATCGCGGCGATTTTGTCCGGCTGGAGCGCAGTGCTGCCCATATCGCCTTTGGGGTTGTCGCTGGCGACCGGCAGGAAGCGCTGTTCCTGCGCGCCAATCTGGCCGAACCGGCCTTTGCCATTCCTGCGCCGCTGCGGTTTGCCGGACTTGATCCGCAACGCCGTTACCGGTTGCGTCTTGTCTGGCCGCAGCACTGGCGTTCGCCGGCGCGCGATGCGGAGAGGATCTTCAGCCGGCTGTGCGATGAGGGCGTTACCATGCCCGGAGCGGATCTGATGCATATCGGCGTAGAACTGCCCGTCAGCCATCCCCAGACCGCACTGTTGCTGCATCTGACGGTGCAGGACTGAACCGTTTCCCGATCATTTGAACCAGAGAGGATATTCCATGCAGATAGATGATAAAGTGATTGTTGTGACCGGCGCGGCCAGCGGCATCGGCAAGGCGCTGGCAGAGGCTTTCGTCGCTGCGGGAGCGCGGCATGTGGTGTGCGCCGATGTCGATATGGAGGGTGCCGCGCAGGTCGCATCAGGGTCTGACCGCATGTCGGCACATGCCTGCGATGTCAGCCGCGAGAGCGATATCATCGCGCTGATCGATGAAACCGAGGCGGCGCACGGGCCGATTGACCTGTTCTGCTCCAATGCCGGGATATTGATGATCGGTGGTGCCGAAGTGCCCGATGCCGAGTGGCAGCGTATCTGGGACATCAATGTCATGGCGCATGTCTGGGCGGCACGGCATCTGGTGCCACGGATGCTGGCGCGTGGCGGTGGCTATATGCTCAACACCGCATCGGCAGCGGGGCTGCTGTCGCAAATCGGTTCCGCGCCCTATTCGGTGACCAAGCATGCGGCTGTCTCTTTTGCCGAGTGGCTGGCGATTACCCATGGCGATGCCGGCCTGAAAGTATCGATATTATGTCCCCAGGCAGTGCGTTCGGCGATGACGGCCGGGCATGAGGATGGCGTGGCGAGCGTCGATGGCCTGCTCGAGGCAGATGTGGTGGCACAGGCCTGTATCGCCGCAATTGCAGCGGAGAAGCTCCATGTTCTGCCGCATCCTGAAGTGGCGGATTACAGTGTCAGGCGTGCCGAAAACCCGGATCGCTGGGTAGCAGGAATGCGTAAATTGCAAAGAAATTTCATTTGAATGTCAATTCAATGACAAAATAATTACAAATATATTTCAATTAAGCGACAATTCCGCTACAGTGCTCTTCCGTAGCAAGGAGAGACACTATGGCAAATCATGCAAAAACACTGATGCGCGCATCGGTTGTGGCGGCTCTTGCCGCAATGGCTGCGATGCCACTGACCGCCCAGGCGCAAGACAATATGGATATGGATCATATCGATAGCGAGAGCGTCCCGGGAAATGCCGCACTTGATCGCGGTAATATTGCCGAGGCAATCACGATGCTCGAGGCGGCACGGCTGAATGAGGGCAATGATCCGGCAATCCTGATCAACCTCGGGCAGGCCTATGCCCGTGCCGGTGATCGTGAAAAGGCACGCAGCCTGTTCATCAAGGCGCGCGACAGTCGCCGTGGCTATGACATGGTGCTGAGCAATGGCGATGTGGTCAGCTCACGCCAGGCAGCCATTGCCGCGCTGGAATGGCTCGACAGGACAAGAGCGACGGCACAGCTCGATCGCTGAAACAGCACTGAAGATCCTGTCGAAGGAAGGGCCGCTGGCGACAGCGGCCCTTTTCTTTTGGTGCCTCGCGCTCGGTCCTTCCAACGTTTGCAAGGCTGTGTCCTGAAAGACACGATTGCCGAATATATTGGTCCAATAAGACGATCAGTAGAGGTTTTACAGCACTGCCAATGGCCATGGCGATTTGGCCAGCAGGACGGTCATCGCTTTGGCGCACGAATATAAGTGGCGGAATTACAGGACTGTTAACTTTTATCATTCGCGACTGAAACACCATCGTAACATTTGCAACAAGATCGTCATTCTTTTGTCTTGGCTGCGTAATCGAAATCGCAAACCAGCGTCATCACGCCTTCCTAGATGCATCGCCGCAAGGCGGGGGCAGGGGATACCGACTCATACCGCGTCGTCTGCACAAGCCTTTAGTGATTTAGCAAATATGCGGAGTTTTGAGACATGATGAACGCACGTATTCGTTCAGTCCTGCTTGCCACGGCAGCGGCTGTTACTGTTACAGCCTGTGGCGCTGACGATGTGGCCTCGCCGGGCGAAGGCGTTATCGTCCTTCCGGCGCCAACACCGGCTCCGCCGGCTCCGACGCCGACGCCTCCGACGCCGACGCCTCCTGCTGGTGGCACTCCGCCTGCTGATTGTGTCGCCGGGACGGCCAATGTTGGCCTGATCACGCTTGCCAATGGCACCGAAGCGCGTAACTGCCAGCTTTCGGGCGTGGTTACCGGCAACGTTGTTCTCGAAGATCGCGGCAACACGATCTACTCGCTCTCCGGTCGTGTCGACGTTGGCATTGATGCCGGCACCGATGGCACCGTTCCCAACCCGAATGGCGCGGTTCTGACCATTGAGCCGGGCGTAGTCGTCTTCGGTTCCTCGGGCGCTGACTTCCTGCTGGTCAATCGCGGTTCGCAGATTTTTGCAAACGGCACCGCGAATAGCCCGATCATCTTCACCTCGGCCAGTAATGTCACCGGTGATGCCGGCGTTGACACCATTGGCGCCTGGGGCGGTCTGGTTATTCTCGGCCAGGCACCGATTTCTGAATGTTCGGAAGGTGATCCCAGCAACCCTGCCGATGCTGACGGTAACTTCCGTACCGATTGTCAGGCGCCGATTGAAGGCACCACCGGCGCATTCTATGGCGGCAATGACCCGAGCGATAATTCGGGCAGCCTGACCTTCGTCCAGGTTCGCTATCCCGGCTTCGCCATTTCCGCCGGTAACGAGCTGAACGGCATCACCTTGGGTGCTATCGGTTCGGGCACACGCTTCGAGAATGTCCAGGTCCACAACAGCTCGGACGATGGCATCGAATGGTTCGGCGGCAGTGTCAACGGACGCAACCTCGCCCTGACCGGCAATGACGACGACTCGATCGATACCGATGTCGGCTATCGTGGCTTCCTGCAATATGTCCTTGTTGCCCAGCGCGCTGGCGGTGGTGATCAGGGCTGGGAATCGGACTCGGAAACTGGCCAGGACATCTTGCCGCGTCAGTTCACCCAGATTTCCAACTTCACCTTTGTCGGCAATGGCGGCTCGGGTGACTTTGGTGTCCAGAAGCGTGGCGGTGCCGACGGCTCGCTGTTCAACGGCACCATTGCCAATTTCCAGACCTGTATCGACTTCGACGAGGACGAAACCGTCCGTGCCGCCGATCCGACGATCCAGGAAGCTGGCCCGGTTCGGTTTGAGTCGGTCTTCCTGACCTGCGCTACCGCGTTCAACGATGACAGCGATGTCGGCGCTGACGAGGCGGATGACTCGTTCCTGGCCGGTAGCAACAACACCCTCAACGGTACATCGACCCTGACGGCGATCTTCATCAACGGCGCCAATGAAACGGCGGTTACACCGTTCGACGTCACGGCGATCGACAGCTTCTTCCAGGCCGTCGACTTCATCGGCGCGGTGCGTGATGCCAATGACACCCGTTTCCAGGGCTGGACATGCGGTCTCTATGATACCGACCAGCCCTGTACTGACCTGGCCATCAGCCTCAACAACTGAGGCCAGCTCGGGAAATGACATGCTGGGGCGGCGGCGAGATCGTCGCTGCCCCACTGTGTTTTGAAGAAAAGTTTTAAGGGGACCCAGGGCTATGAAGAAGCCGCTTACCTTCGCCGCCATGTTGCTCATGAGTTCGGCACTTGTTTCGCCATCGGCTTTTGCACAGACTGCCGATGATCAGGCAACCGATACCACCGCCGAACCTCAGGCCGATGCGCAGCAGGAGGACGAGGATGTTCAGGAGGAAGTAGAGGTTCTGGGTCCGGGCGCAGGTGGTGACCAGCCGATTACCGTTATCGGTCGTTTCATCCCCAATCCGGTGCGCACCGAAGCCGAGGTAGTCACCGTTCTCAGCGCCGAGGAAATCGCGCGTACGGCGGATGGCGACATCGCCGGGTCGCTGTCGCGCGTCACCGGCCTCAGCACGGTTGGCGGTCGCTTCGTCTTTGTCCGCGGTCTCGGCGACCGCTATTCTTCAGCCCTGTTGAACGGTATGCCCCTGCCGTCGCCAGAGCCGCTTCGCCGTACCGTCCCGCTCGATCTGTTTCCCAGCAGCGTCATCGGCTCGGCCAAGATTACCAAAAGCTATTCGGCCAGCTATCCCGGCGAATTTGGTGGTGGCGTCATCAACCTGACCACACGCTCAATTCCCGACGAGCCGTTTTTGACCATCAGCACCGGTATTGGCTATAATTCGGAAGCGACATTTGAGCTGGGCTATACCTTTTTCGGCAGCGATACCGATTTTCTCGGTTTCGACAATGGTGCCCGTGATCTACCTCCCGGGCTGCAGGCGGCTTTCAACAATAACACGCCGGTCTTCTCCGGCCCCGGTGGTCTCAGCGATGCCGAGGTACGCGGCATTACGGCCGGCCTCAACAATGCTGACCTCATCCTGACCCAGCGCAACGATAACATTCCGCCCAATGGCGATATCAGCTTTGCCGCCGGCACCAACTTCTATGTCGGTGACGCCTATATCGGTGTCATCGCCCAGGGCGGCTGGCGCAATGGCTGGCGTACGCGTGGTGGCAGACAGGAACTGGCCGGCATTCCGGCAGCCGACGGCACGCTCGGCCTGCTCAACGGCTTTGATTATCTGACCACCCAGAACAGGGTCGTGCTCAACGGTTTGCTCGGCTTTGCCGCTGAAGTGGGTGAGCATAAATTCCGCTGGACCAACTTCTTCGTTCGCGACACCGCCAAGGAAGCGCGTATCCGCGAGGGTTTCCGTACCAGTATCGATGCCGAAGGCCGGTTGCAGGAAGCGCGGAACACCACCTTTGAACGCCAGTTGTTCAACACCCAGTTCATCGCCGAGCTTGATTTTGGCGCGCTGGATGTAAATGTTCGTGCAAACTATGCGAACGCGCAGCGTAATTCGCCGTTCGAATTCAACACCGGCTATTCTTTTGACCCCAATATCCTCGGATCGGGTCAGGGGGGGTTCGTCAACAGCCTTGGCCAGATTGCCAATGGCGAATTTGCCACGGTTGCCTTTTCCGAACTCGATGACGAGACTATCGGCGCCGGCATTGACCTTGCCTATGAACTGAACACCGGTATCCCGGTTACGCTGAAAGCCGGCTATGCCTATTCGCGCAACACGCGTGACTCGCTGCGCCGTGACTTTGAATTTGCGCCCGCGGGTGCGGCGCTGCCAAGCCCGGTCACCCAGCAGCGTATCGACTTCCTGCTGTCCGATTTCAACGTATCGGCCTTCGACATCCAAATTCGCGAATTCTTCGGCGTTGCCGGCGCGCAATTCTATGAAGGCGAACTGGAAGTGCATGGCCTTTATGCCGAAATCGATGCCGAACTGACTGACGGTTTGCGGCTTGAAGCCGGCGTGCGCTGGGAAGATGGCAGCCAAAGCGTATTCCCGGACGATATCTTCGATCTTGGCGGCATTCCGATCATCCCGACCAATATCAATGAGAGCGACTTCCTGCCCGGCGCTACGCTGACATGGAACTTTGCCGAAGACATGCAGTTGCGATTCGCCGCATCGCGTACATTGGCGCGACCCCAGTTCCGCGAACTGGCAAACCAGCAATATCTCGACTTCGAGACCGACCGTACATTCTTTGGTAACGAGTTCTTGCAGAACAGCCAGTTGACCAACTTCGAAGCGCGCTATGAATGGTATACCGGCCGTGATGAGCGTCTTACGGCTGCGGTATTCTATAAGGACATCGAGGATCCGATCGAACTGATCGCCTTCGCCCAGGGTGACTCGGCGCGGTTTACCACTTTCGCCAATGCCCCGAGTGCCGAGCTTTACGGTATCGAGCTGGAGGCGGTGCAATATTATGACCTGTTCGATCTGGGCGGATCGTTCTGGGAAGAGCGGCGCCTGCTGGTCGCGGCCAACTATACCTATACCGACTCCTCGCTGAACATTAACGACACCGACCTGATTCTGACGCCGTTCAATCCGGGCGTGCCTTCGCCGGCAGCGGGTGTGTTCGATGATGGTGACCGTCTCGTCGGCCAGTCGGCGCATCTGGTCAATGTCCAGATCGGTCTGGAAAGCACAGGCGATCGCCTGTCGCAACAGACGCTGATCCTGACCTACAACAGCGACCGCGTTACCAACCGTGGTACTCAGGGGCAGCCTGACCTGTTCGAACGTCCGGGTGTCCTGCTCGACTTTGTCTGGCGCGAGGGTTTCAATCTGTTCGACAAGCAGATCGAAATACGCTTCGAGGCGCGCAACATTCTCGGTGAAGATTATATCGAATTCCAGGAGAATGACGTGTCGCGGGTCATCACCAACAGCTATGATTATGGCACAACCGTGGCATTGACCGCAGAAGTCACTTTCTGATCGACCGGGAAATGCCGGACGCTTGTCCGGTTCGGCAATAAAGGGCGGGCCTGTGGGTCCGCCCTTTTACGTAGGCATATTCAGCTTCGCCATGGCGGATATGACCGGTTATCCTGTCCGACGCGGGGATTGTAAGAAAAGCGCCATATAAGAGTCACCATCTGGTAAACCATGCCGCATAGCGCGCTTATGACAGGTGGGGAGGCCGATTCGTGAGTGTGCGCGAAACCACTCTTTTGCGACGCATCGCTCAATGGCGCCAGCATAGCCTTTTCTGGCCTGTTACCATCATTTTGGCGCTCCTGCTCATGGTCCAGCTGGTCCGGCTCGTGCTGTTGCTGATGACTCCGGTGACGCCGCTGGGTGACTGGCAGCCGCGACAAGCACAAGCGATGCCGATGGCGGCGCGCGAGGCGGTGCTCACCGGTTTCAACCCATTCAACCGCAGCCGCAGTGCTTCCGGCGATAGCGGCACCGCTACTGTCACTTCGCTCGATCTGGTGCTTTATGGCATCCGCATTAACGCTGCATCGGGTGGCGGTTCGGCGATCCTCGCCGGTTCCGACGGGGTGCAGACCAGCTTCTCGGTCGGCGAAGAGGTGCTGCCCGGCGTGACTCTCGCTGCGGTGGAGTTCGACCATGTCCTTCTCGACCGGGACGGCAAGCGGGAATCGGTCTTTCTCGACCAGTCGGGTGATATAACGCCGGTTTCGCCACAGCCGTCCGATTCTGATGATGCTGCGGCACCGGCCAGTTCGACCGCATCCCAGGCGGAAGCCTCGACCGCAAGCATCGGCGATATTGACGTCGCTCTCGATCCGACTATCGATTTCGATCTGCGGATGGAAGGCAATCAGGTCACCGGCATCGAGGTGTCGCCGCAGGGTGAGGGCACAGCCTTCAAGAAATTCGGATTTCAGCCGGGCGATGTCATTGTCGAATATGATGGTCGTGCGGTGCGCAGTGCTGACGATGTCAGAACCATAGTTGCCAAAAGCCGTCCAGGCGGCCGTTTCTCGGTGATGGTCGAGCGCGGCGGCGATATCCTTCCCATAGCCATAATAGTACCGGAACAGTGATCTCCAGATTATCCCTATTGGTCGCCAGCGCGGCCCTTTGCCTGAGCATCCCTGCCTCTGCGCAGCATGTGCTCAATGTCCGTGATGCCGATGTGCGGGCGTTTATCGCCGATGCTGCAGAGGTTACAGGGCGTACCTTCATCGTCGATGCCCGGGTTGCCGGCACGGTTTCGGTGGTCACTGACAGACCGCTGTCACGCTCGGAATATTTCGAGATCTTTCTGTCGACATTGCGCGCCAACGGTCTGGTTGCGGTCCCCACCAGCGGCGGTGCCTATCGCATCCAGCCGGCCGAAACCGCTGCGGCCCAGCCCGGACGTGTCGGCAGCCAGAACGCCGCGCGCGATCAGTTTGTTACCGAGGTTTTCCGGCTCAAGGCGATCGATGCGACATCGGCAGTCGAGACGCTGAAGCCGCTGGTCAGCCGCGAGGGATCACTGACGGCCAATCTGGCCGCCAACAGTCTGGTTGTTGCCGATTTTGCCGACAATGTGCGGCGCATCCGCGAACTCATTGCCAGGATCGATCGCGATAATGCCTCGACCCAGCTGATCAGCCTGGAAAATGCCGGGGCACGCGAGATTGCGCTGGCTTTGCAGCAATTGGTGCCGCCGCGGCAAAACACGGCACCAGCGGTGTCGGTGGTGCCGGTCGACAGCAGCAATTCCATCGCCATGCGCGGTGATCCGACGACACTGGCAAAGCTGGTGGCGATCGCCAAAGAGCTTGATGCCAAGGCTGCCAATGGCTCGGAAATCCGGGTTATCTGGCTTGATTATGCCGATGCCGAGACGCTGGTACCGGTGCTCGAGCGACTGGTGGGGCAGCCGCCCAGTGCGCCAATTGGCGGCGAAGGACCGGCACCCGTCGCCCAGGTCGCGGGCCAGGCCGGTGACAATCGCGCCATTACCGGCACTCCGGGACGTGGTCCGTCGATCATCACCCGCTATCCCGGTGCCAATGCGATCATCATCTCGGCACCGGTCGATGTGCAGCGCAATCTCGCCGAACTGGTGCGCCAGCTCGATATCCGTCAGGAGCAGGTGCTGGTCGAGGCGATCATCGTCGAGGTTTCGGAAAATGTCGCGCGTGAGATTGGCGTCCAGTTCCTTGTCGGTGGCGAAGACCTGCCGTTCCTGGTGACGCCTTTCTCCAATGTATCGCCCAATATCCTCGATGTCGCTGGCGGCCTGCTGGCCGATGAGATCGATCAGACCACAACGGTGATTAACGGCGATACCGTGACCACCACCACCAACAGCGTGGCAGGCGACATATTGCGCGGCAATGCAGTCAATTCGATCCTCGGTGCACGCGGCGGCTTTTCGGGCTTTGCCGCTGATCTCGGCAATGACTCGATCCTCGGGGTGCTGATCAATGCGGTGCAGGAAGACACCGATTCCAATATTCTTTCGACACCGCACATCTCGCTCGACAACAATGTCGAGGGCAGCGTGCTCTTCGGTCAGGAAATCCCGATCAGCACCGGCGAGGCGCTGTCGAACAATTTCGACAATGCCTTCCGCACCATCCAGCGCCAGAATGTCGGTATCGAACTGATTGTGACGCCGCAAATCACCGCCGGCAATGAGGTGCGTTTGCAGATCCGCCAGGAGGTGAGCTCGATCGCCGGTCCGGTGAGCAATGACTTCCAGGAACTGATCATCAACAAGCGTGAAATTTCGACAACGCTTACCGTCGGCAATCGCGAAATCGTCGCGCTGGGCGGCTTACTCGACGACAATGAGCGCCGCACCATTCAGCGGATTCCGATCCTCAGCGACATTCCGCTGATCGGTGAGCTGTTCAAGTCGCGTGCACGCTCGCGGGTCAAAACCAATTTGCTGGTGTTCATCCGCCCGACGATCCTGCGCAGCAGTGCCGATGCCCGCGAGCTTGCGGCGCGGCGCTATGGCTATGTGCGTGACCAGCAGATGCGGCGCAATCCCGAAGTTGAACCGTCAATCGACGCACTGGTGCGCGATTATATCGGGGCTACGCCGCCACGGGTCACGATTCAGCCTGATGACCAGATCATCCGGCCGGGTGCGCGACAGGTGCCGCAGCAGATAGAAACAACACCATTGCCGCAGAGCGAAGCACAGGATGGAGCTGGCAATGGCGCAGAGCCGCCCCGGATCATGGATGAGGGCGGGAACCCGTAACACTGTGCCAATAGACCGCGAGTTACGCGCCGAAAGCGAGGCAGGAGATGCAGATTCGTAAGGGTGAAGAAAGTGATACCGACGAAGCGCTGGTGCTGGATACGCCTGATCCCATGGATGAGGGTGCCACCGGTCAGCCGGTTGTCGACATTCCCTATGGCTTTGCCAAACAGCATGGCATCGTCATTGTCGGCGAGGACAATGGCCGCATCCAGATTGCCCTGCGCGAAGGCGCCGACCCGCTGGTCCTGATCGAGGTGCGGCGCTATCTGGCGCGGCCCTTCGATGTCGAATTCGCGCCTCAGGCCGATTTCGACCGGCATCTGTCCGATCGTTACGCCATGGATGGTGATGCCGCTGCCATGGCCCAGTCTATCGGCGCTTCGGGCGAGAGTCTCGATGATCTCGCCGATACCTTGCCGACGGCGGAAGATTTGCTCGACAGTTCGGACGATGCCCCGGCGATCCGGCTGATCAACGGCATCATCGCCGATGCTGCGCGCCAGGGCGTGTCGGATATCCATGTCGAACCCTATGAGACCGGTCTGGTGATCCGCATGCGTGTCGACGGTGTGCTGACCGAGAAGCTGCGCATGCCGCCGCATGTCGCACCGGTGATCGTCAGCCGGATCAAGGTCATGGCGCGGCTCGATATTGCCGAGCGGCGCATCCCCCAGGATGGCCGTATCGGTCTCACCATTGGCGGCAAGCTGATTGATGTCCGCGTCTCGACCCTGCCCAGCCGGGTCGGCGAGCGCGTCGTGATGCGTCTTCTCGACAAGGAAAATGCCAATATCAGCCTCGACCTGCTGGGCATGAGCCCACGGGTGCATGAAATCATGCAGGAGGCGCTGTCCGAACCCAATGGCATCATCCTTGTCACCGGCCCCACCGGTTCAGGTAAGACCACCACGCTTTATGCCTGTCTGAAACAGCTTAATGACGGCTCACGCAATATGCTCACCGTCGAAGATCCGGTCGAATATGCGGTAGAAGGTGTCGGCCAGACCCAGGTCAACCCCAAGGTCGGGCTGACCTTTGCTGCCGGACTGCGCGCGATATTGCGTCAGGATCCCGATGTGGTGATGATAGGTGAAATCCGCGACCGCGAAACCGCCGATATTGCGGTGCAGGCCTCGCTGACCGGGCATCTGGTAATGTCGACGGTCCACACCAATGATGCGATCGGTGCGATCACGCGCTTGCGCGATATGAAGATCGAACCGTTTCTGCTCGCCTCGACGCTGCGCGCGGTAATCGCGCAGCGGCTGGTGCGGCGTTTGTGCCCGCATTGTCGCGAACCGGTCCAGTCGGATGGCAGCACCGCATCGCTGCTGGGTTTCGATCAGGGCACAGTGGTCTTCCGCCCCAAAGGTTGTCCGGAGTGCAACCATACCGGCTATCAGGGCCGGATCGGTGTTTTCGAGGCGGTGAAGATCGACGACACGATCCGCAAGCTGATCAACAGTGGCGGCGATGAGACGCTGATTGCGCGCCATGCCTTCCTCAATACCCCCAATCTCGGTTCGGCGGCACGCGCGCTGGTACGCAGCGGCGAAACCACCGCCGAGGAAGCGATCCGTATTTCGCGTCGGGAAGGCGATGATGGCTAAGTTCAGCTTCGCCGCTGTCGATCCCGATGGTCGCGACAAAAAGGGTGTGCTGAAAGCCAGCGACATCGCTGAGGCGCGTACTGCGCTAAAGGCACGCGGGTTGCTGGTGATGCGGCTGGAGGAGCAGGCAGCGGTCAGGCGTGCCGAAGCATCCGGCGGTATCAGCCTGTCGCGCAAGCCGAAGCTGAAATCCAAACAGCTGATGCTGTTCACCCGCCAGCTTTCCTCGCTGATGCAAGTCAGTCCGCTCGAGGAAAGCCTCGCCACCATCAGCCGTCAGAGCGAGCGTGCCGATGTGCGCACGGTGCTCGGCCATGTGCATAATGGTGTTGTCGAGGGGCAGACCCTGGCCGATGCGATGCGGCGCGAATCAAAAAGCTTCCCGCCAGTCTATCGGGCGATGATTTCCGCCGGTGAAAGCTCGGGCAGCCTGCCGGGCATTACCGAGCGGCTGGCCGATCTGCTGGAAAAACAGGCGGCGATCCGTGGCAAGATCATTGCCGCTCTGGCCTACCCGGCGGCGCTGGCGGTGGTTGCCGTTGCGGTGGTTATCGGCCTGATGGTTTCGGTGGTGCCGCGCATCGTCGAACAGTTCCAGAATGCCGGCAAAAATGATGGCCTGCCGACCATAACCAACATCGTTATCGGCATCTCGAATTTTCTTTCCGGCTGGTGGTGGCTGTTGCTGATACTGCTTATCATTGCCGCACTGGTACTGATCCAGGCGTTGAAGAATGAGGTATTTCGCTATCGCTTTGATGGCATGCTGCTGCGCCTGCCTTTTATCGGCCGGCTGATCCGTGATGTCCATGCGGCACGCCTGGCGCGGACGCTGGCGACCATGGTAGCCAGCCGCCTGCCGCTGCTCGATGGCCTGCAGCTCACCAGCCGCACCGTGCGGAACACGGTTTTGCGGCGCTCGCTCGACGAGATTGTCGAGCGCATTCGCGGCGGCGGCAGCCTTTCCGGCGCGTTGCGCCATGCCGGATATTTTCCACCACTGCTGGTCTATCTCACCGCCAGCGGCGAAGCATCGGGCCAGCTCGATCTGATGCTCGAGCGTGCCGCCGACTATCTCGAGCGCGAGTTTGAAAATTTTACCAGCACCGTCCTGTCCTTGCTCGAACCGGCGATTATCGTGATAATGGGCGGACTGGTCGCGATCATCATATTGTCGATTCTGCTGCCGATATTGCAGCTGCAGGATCTGGCAGGGATATAATGGGAATAGGGATATGATAAAGACAGTCGCGAAGCATATGCAGGAGGGCAAACGCCCGCAGAACAAGAAAAAGCGCAACGGCTTTTCGTTGGTCGAGCTGATGGTGGTGATCTTCATCCTTGGCTTGCTGGCGACGATTGTGGCGATCAACGTGCTGCCGGCACAGGACACCGCCTCGGTGACCTCGGCCCGCGCCAATATCAAGCAACTCGAACAGGCGATTGAACTCTACCGGCTCGACACCAATCGCTATCCCGGTACCAATGAGGGTCTGGCGGCACTGAAAACACCACCGGCCTCGCTGGGCGCCAATACCCGCTTTCCGCCGGGTGGCTATTTTCGTGGCGATCTGCCCAATGATCCCTGGGGCAACCCCTATCAATATGTCACCCCCGGGCCCAATGGCCTGCCCTATGCGGTCTATTCGCTGGGGGCCGATGGTGCCCCGGGTGGCACCGATCTGAACGCGGATATCTATGCCAACGAGTAAATCCGCCTCCTGTCCTCAGCGAGAGCGCGGCTTTACCCTGATCGAACTGCTGGTGGTGATTGCGATCATCGGCCTTGGGGTGGCGGCGGTGATCTTCGCGCTGCCCGGTAGCGAGCGGACGCTCTATGCCGATGCCGACCGGTTTGCGGCGCGGGTTGCCGCAGCGCGCGATCTCGCCGTGGTTGGCGGTCAGCCCATTGCCCTGTGGGTCAGACCCTCGGGCTATGGCTTCGAACAGCGCGTCGATGGCCGCTGGCAGCCGATGAATGCGCGCGGCGTCACCCGCGATGACTGGCGCAATGGTACCCAGGCTGTGCTGCCCGATGAAGGCATGCAGCGTCTGGCTTTCGACAATACAGGGCTGCCCAGCCGGGCGATCACGGTACAGCTGCGCAATGACCAAACGGGAGCAGCGATCAGCGTCAATGATCTGGGGGAGGTCAGCATTGACCGGTGAGACCGACAGCCTGATCATCCTGCCGCTGCCGCATGATGATGCGGCCGATGGCGGTGATGCAATGCGTTTCGCGTGGTGGAAATGTGTCCAGGGCAAGTGCGTGCAGCATGGCGAGAGCGGCAATGTGCTGGCCGCAGCGAGCCGCTCACCCGAGCAGGATATCGGGCCCGTGATATTGCTGCTGCCTGCCACCATCTGTGCCGTGGCGAGGCATCGCTTCTCCGATATCACCGCGCCACAGGCACTGGCGGCGGCACGCATGGCGGCGCTGGAAAACAGCATCGGTGACGATGATGCGTTGCATGTCAGTGCCCTCGTAACCGAGAGCGGCCAGGACGATGATGCGATGGCACATCATGTCCAGACCGTAGTGATCGAAAGCGCGACGCTGGATGCGGTGCTATCCGGCTGTAAGGCCATCGGTCTCGACCCCGACCATATCCTCCCGGCAGCGTTGGTGGTGCCACGCCATGGTGAGGAGTGTTTCCGCTTCACGCTCGGTCCCTATGGCTTTTTGCGCGCACCCGCCATCGCCGCCGAGGATGATCCGGCGCTGCGCGAATTGCTGATCGGCGATCGGCCAAGCGAAACGATGGATGAAGATGCTGTAGTCGCGGCGCTGGGCAGCCTGTCGGAGCGGGCGCTCCCCGATCTGCGCCAGGGCGGCTTTGCCAAAAAGGTTGATCGTTCCTTGCTCGCGCCGGAGGAGAAGCGGATCATCGCCGGACTGTTGGCGGTGCTGGTGGTCGTGACCCTGTTGATTCCGGGGATCCGGCTGCTGCGCTATCAGGCCGCCACCGATAGTGTCGTCGAGGAGACAGTCAGTCAGGCGCAGCAGGTGCTACCCAGCGTCACCGATCTCGACAGCGCCGAACAGCAGGTCGACGCCGCTTTGCTGGAACGGGGCACTGGCCCGCGTATTTTCAGCGCACCGGCCGCAGCGCTGTTTGCCATTGTCCAGCGCGTGGAGAATATCACCATCAGGGACCTGGGCTATCGCGCCGATGGCATGCTGACCGCCGTGGTGGCGGCACCCGACAACGCCACGATGAACCAGCTGCTGCTGCCCTTGCAGGAGCAGGGCTATACCATCACCGCCACCCAGCGACAGGAAGCCGGTGGCGCCACGGTGATCGATTTGACGGTGCGCGGCTGATGGACGGTATAAAACAATGGTTCACTGCGCTGACGCTGCGCGAGCAGATACTGATCGGCGTGCTGGCGGCGCTGCTGGCGCTGACGGCGCTGTTCTATGGTGTAGTGCGACCGTTATGGCTGGGCAGCTGGAATGCCGAGACCAGCTATAGGCAGACGGCGCTGCGTGCTGCCGGGGTGCAGGCGCGGCTTGACCTGCTGGCCGAAGCACCACCGCCCCGGGCACCGGTATCGAACGGACCACTGGCAACCCAGATCAGCGCCGATGCCGCTGAGCGCGGTTTTGCGCTGGAGAGCAATGTTGCCGGTGGCAGTGACATGACGACAATCACCCTTAGCGGTGCGAATGCCACTGCGCTGATGCAATGGCTGCTGGCACTGGAGAAGCAGGGTGTGGTGGTGCAGCAACTGTCTATGCAGCCAATCGCGCAGGGCAATGTCGCGGTGCGCGCCGATCTGATGCGGATAAAGCCGCAATAGCGGCGGAAACGCAGGCGACCATGATCCGTCCCTTTCGTCTTGTCCTGTTGCTGGTGCTGCTCTTCGGACTGGCTCTGCTGATCGCTTTTCTGCCGATGCGGCTGGCGCTGGAATGGAGCAATCTGGGTGAGCGAGGCCTCGCCGCGCGCGACATTCAGGGCAGCATCTGGTCCGGACGGCTGATCGATACACGGTTTCGTGACATCCCTCTGGGGACGTTCGATGCCGCGCTGCAACCGGCTTCCCTACTGGCCACGCCGATGGTGGCGGTGACGCGTCCGGAAGGCCTGACCAGTACCGCCGGGGAACAGCCCTTTGCTGCGATGCTTGGCGGTGGGACCGGGCATCTGGTGGTGCGCGAGGCCAATGGCGACATTCCGCTGGACCGGATAGCCGGACGCCTGCCGCTCTCGGCGGCGCGGCTCAGCAACATTTCTGTCGACCTCGATGAAGGCCGTTGTCAGTCCGCCTCGGGCGAAGTCCAGCTGGTGCTGAGCAGCTGGGTCGGGCGTTTTGCCGCGCAAAATGGTCTGCGAGGCACCCTGAAATGCGATGGTGATGCCCTGATGGTGCGCGGTGCAGGGCAATCGGGGCTGGAGACGCTCAGCTTCCGGGTCGAGCCTGATGGCCGTTATCGTGCCGAGCTGGCAATAGAAGGTTTAAGTGAAGAGCTGGCCTTCGGGCTGCGCGGGCTGGGCTTTCGCCGTTCGGGTAATGCCATGGTGCTGGGCACAAAGGGCCTGTTGCGCTGATTATCCGGCCATGATCGATGATGGTTGCGCTTCGCTGCGCCCGGGCTAGTGTTCCGCCCGGAAATATATCGGTTGAGGAATAAGCATGGACAGCGACACCACCCCGATCATTATTGGTGCCGGACAGGTCATGCACCGCTGGGATGGCCAAGACGCCGACGCGGCGCCATCGCCTCAGGGGCTGATGGCCGAAGCGACGCAGAGGGCGCTTGCCGATACCGGTGTGGCGGATGCGGTGGGTGATGCTGTCGATGTCCTGACCGCAGTGCGTATCTTCCCCGATTCCATGCCTGGCGATCACCATCCTTTTGACCAGTGCGTATCCCTGCCGCATGCGGTTGCAGCGCGCTGTGGTCTGTCTCCGGCGCGGGCGATTTACAGCCATGTCGGCGGCAATGTGCCGCAGGCGCTGGTCAATGAATTTGCCGATGCGCTGCATCGCGGCGAGGCCAGGGCGGTGTTGCTGACCGGGGCCGAGGCGACTGCGGCGATGAAGACGGCGCTGCGCGGCGGAGTGCAGCTCGACTGGTCGGACGAGCATAGCGGTGAGATCGAGGCCAGAAACCCTACGGAGGACAGAGGCTGGGGTTCGATGCTGCTCGACGGTTATGAGCTGGGCAATGGCCTGGGTGCACCGCCGCTCACCTATCCGCATTTTGAGCATGCGCTGCGCCATCGGCTGGGGCGCGATCAGGCTGCGCATCTGACCGCCATGTCGCGGCTTTGGGCCGGTTTTGCGGCGGTCGCCGCAACCCATCCGCAAACCCAGTTCGACCGCACATTTGACGAAGCGTTTTTGGCGACTCCCTCGGCGGACAACTATCCGATCGCCGATCCCTATCTCAAATGGCATGTGGCCCAGGACGCGGTGAATCAGGGTGCGGCGCTGGTGCTGACCACTGTGGGTGAGGCGAAGCGGCTGGGCGTCGATCCGGTCAAATGGATTTATCTGCACGGGACATCCGAGGCGGCGGACTATCTGGTCACCCGGCGGCCTGACCTGTCGCGCTCGCTGGCGATGGAAGCGGCGCTGGCAACAGCGCTGGACCGTGCCGGTCTCGCGACAGGCGATATCGGTCATTATGACCTCTATAGCTGCTTCCCCTGCGCGGTCAGTATCGCCGCCGAAGCGCTGGGCCTCGACGAAAACGCCCAGCCGCTGACTGTCACCGGTGGACTGCCCTTTTTCGGCGGTGCGGGGAATAATTATTCGATGCATGCTATCGCCACCATGGTTGAGCGGCTGCGCGATGACGGTGACAGCTATGGGCTGGTGCTCGCCAATGGCGGTTTTCTCAGCAAAGAAGCGGTGGGGATCTATTCGGCCCGCCCGGTTACCGGCTGGACGGTCCATGACGATAATCCGGCCCAGGCACAGGTCGATGCGCAGTCCAAAGTGGAGCGGATCAGCCAAAGCGGTACAGCAACAATCGAAAGCTACACCATTGGCTATAAGCGCGGCAATGCAGAGCGCGCAGTGGTTATCGCTCGCATGGGTGAGGCGCGGATACTCGCCTCGACCCCGCGTGACGAGCGTGCTGCTGCGGTGATTGCCGCGCTCACCGACACGGCGCGCGAGCCGATGGGTCGGACAGTCATTATCGAAAGCGACGGGCAGAAGAATGATCTGGTAGGGGTGAGCGATTAGTTTTCTTTTTCTCCATTCGCCCTGAGCTTGTCGAAGGGCCGTATTTGCCTTGAAAAGAAGAGCAGGGCTTCGACAGGCTCAGCCCGAACGGAATGGACAAGAGTCATTCTCTAGTCGCAATCGCTGCCTAAAGCATATTGCAAAGGATCAATCGCATCTTGGGAGAGAATGCATATGAACGGTATGATGGATCGGCGTTTTGTCCTCAAGGCAGGCACGATGGGTTTGGCGGCGCTGGCGGTGCCGGGCATCGGCCCCGATATCGCCCGCGCCTTTGAGCGCATGTCCGGCTTTACCCATGGCGTTGCCAGTGGCGAGCCGCAACCGGCATCGGTGCTGCTCTGGACGCGCTATGTCGGCAGCGGCGACAGCAAGCTTGACATCGAATTGTCCGACAGCGCCGATTTCGCCAATGCGCGACAGGCGGGTTCCACCGTGGCGCGGGCCGAGCGCGATTTTACCGCCAAGGCCGTAGTGCGCGACCTCCAGCCCAATCGCTGGTATTTCTACCGCTTTGTCGCCCCTGATGGCAGCACATCCTGCGTCGGCCGCACTCGCACCCTGCCTGTTGGTGATGTGGCGCGCTTCGGGTTGGGCGTATTCTCCTGCTCCAACCTGCCTTTTGGCCATTTCAACGCCTATGCCCATGCCGCCGAGCGGCAGGATCTCGACCTGGTGCTGCATCTTGGCGACTATCTCTACGAATATCCTGTCGGCACCTACCCTTCCCTCGAACAGGCTTTGCCCGGCCGCGTGATCCAGCCCGATACCGAGATGCTGACATTGGCCGATTACCGGCTGCGCTACGCCGCTTATCGCGCCGACCCCGATCTCGCGCGGCTGCATCAGAGCTTTCCGATGCTGGCAATGTGGGACGACCATGAAATCACCAATGACGCCTGGAAAAATGGGGCGCAGAACCACCAGCCGGACGAGGGCGATTATCAGGCGCGTCGCCTTATCGCCGAACGGGTCTATCGCGAATGGATGCCGGTGCGCGATCTTGATGATGGCGGCGACCTTTGGGCGGCTTATGATATCGGCCAGTTGGCGACGATCATCATGACCGAAAGCCGGTTGGCCGGGCGCGATCAGCAGGTGGATCTGGCCGATGCCTTTGCAGGCGAGGGAGAGCTTGCCGCCAAGCTGGCTGCCTTCCGGGATGATATATGGATGGATCCCGGTCGCTCGATGCTGGGCGAGAAGCAGGGTCGCTGGCTGTCGCAGACATTTGCGGCATCCAAGGCCGGTGGCACCACCTGGCAGGTCTGGGGTCAGCAATGTGTCATGGGCTCGCTCAAACTGCCGCCCGAGGCGATGGGCTGGGTGCCTGCTAATGCCCCCGATTATGTCCGCAACCGCACTTTGGGCGGGGTGGCGGCGTCGCAGGCAGGTCTGCCGTTCAATATGGATTCATGGGATGGTTATCCGGTGGCGCGCGCGGCGCATCTGACCGCCGCCATGGAGGGCAATTCGGACCTTATAGTGCTGTCGGGTGACAGCCATAATGGCTGGGCCTTCGATCTGGATGTCGATGGCCGCGCGGCCGGCGTCGAATTCGCGACGCACAGCGTGTCATCACCGGGATTTGAGAGCTATACACCGGGCGTTTCGCCAAAGGATGTTACCAGCGCACTGATGCGCACCAATGACCAGCTCACATGGGCGGACACAAGCCATCGTGGCTATATGACGGTGACGCTGACGCCGGAAATGGCCGAGGCCGAATGGCTCGGGCTGGAGACCATCCGCGAACGCTCGACCAATATGGTGATGAACCAGAAACACCGGGTCATGGCGGGCGCCAACCGCATCAGCGCCTGACCGGGTCAGCGCGACGATCAGCCGCTGGGAAGTGCCGCCTCAGGGTCAAGCGCCTTCACCATGATCGTATCGCCGGTGCTGCCGGCGATACGATGTTTGGCAATCGCCTGATATTCGGGTGAGGTCATCCATGCCATTGCCTGTTTCCTGGACGGGAATTCGATCAGCACCGAGCGGGTTGCGGCAAATTCACCCTGAAGCACTGTCGGTTCCTCGTCGACGCTGAGCAGCGTGCCGTCGAACTTTTCGAATACCTCCATGAAACCGTCCTGATAGCGATCATAGCTGTCGCGATCATGGATGTTCAGCCTGGTGATGATATAGACCGTCAAGACTGCAATCCCTGTTGCGGCAGGATCAGGAATTTCTCACCCGTCGTTTTGGCATAATAGCGCTGGGCAATATCCACCTGCAGTGCGTCGATCATGGAAATCTTGTCGGTATAGTGGCTGGCAAAGGTGGTAGTCAGCTCTTCAGCGACTCGCGCGCGCAACCGGGCGGCGACCTCCATGCCCGCCTTGGCGAGGAAATTGGGCAGCAGAAACGCGCCAATGCCCCAGGCAAAGCCATAGCTGCGGGTCAGTATCGTCGCACTGGTGTCGAGGCCGCCATAAATATAGACCTGCTTGTGCGTGGTGGAGCCGTAAATGCTGTATTCGCTCGGCGTTCGTGCTGCGGCCATTTCCATTGCGGTCAATATGTCCGAGGCCAGCGTGCCGCCGCCCGTGGCGTCAAAGGCCAGAGTCGCGCCGGTCTCGTGCACCGCATCGGTCAGCTGGGCCAGGAAATCCTGATCGGAGGAATTGACAACATATTTGGCACCCATGCTTTTCAGCATATCAACCTGTTCCTGCTTGCGCACGATATTGACCAGATCGACGCCATCAGCCTGGCAGATGCGGTTGAGCATCTGGCCGAGATTGGAGGCGGCAGCGGTATGCACCAGCGCCTTGTGCCCTTCCATTTTCAGCACCTCGACCATCGACAGTGCGGTCAGCGGGTTGACGAAGCTCGATGCGCCGTCGCGCGCGCTGTGTTCATCCTTGAGCGGCAGCGCCATCATCGACGGGACACAGCGATACTGGCCGTACATCCCGCCACCCATGATCGCGACGGTCTTGCCCATCAGGCTTTGCGAATAATCATCATCGCCGGCGGCGACCACAGTGCCCGCGCCTTCATTGCCGATGGCGAGCCGCTGGTCGATCCGTGCCTTCATGACGCCCATGCCCTGTTGCGGCACCGGCATGGAAAGCACGCTGTCACTGGCTTTGCCTTCGGTTCTGGCACCACTCATATCGGCCCAGCCGAACATCACACCCAGATCCGAGGGGTTGATCGGTGTGGCCTCGACCCGGACCAGAATCTCGCCGCTTTTGGGCTGCGGCATCGCCTCTTCCGACATGTCCATGGTCAGCGTGCCATTGGAATGCAGGGTGGAGTACATCTTCATATAGCTGTCGGGAAGGGTCATCACATACCTCTTGTTTTCGCGATATTGTTGGCGCGGCACGCTGACGATGTTCTGGCCTTTTGGCAATGGGAAACTGTCATGAAGCCGTACGCATCGGCGCAAAACGCTGGTGCAGAAAGGCAATCCATGGCAAATTTGCGACCAGACGGGTCAGAGAATAAAGGCCCGCAATAGAGGAGAGGGAGAGGATGCATATTGAACCTGCATCGGACGCAGTCGGCGCCATGGTCAGCGATGTCGATGTGCGCGTGCTGGACGATGCCGATTTTGCCGCCATGCAGCAGGCCTTTGCCGACCATGGCGCGCTGTTTATCTGCGGCCAGCAACTGGCACCCGAAGACCATATCGCCTTTGCCGAACGCTGGGGTGCGATCAATATCAACCGCTTTTTCGCCGCAGTGCCGGATTATCCGCAAATTGCCCAGGTGTTGAAGGAACCCGACCAGACCGTGAATATTGGCGGTGGCTGGCACACCGATCATAGCTATGACGCAGTGCCGGCCATGGGTTCGATCCTCTATGCGCTGGAGACACCACCCAGCGGTGGCGATACGCTATTCGCCGGAATGGCCGCTGCCTATGATGCTCTGGATGATGCCATGAAGGCGCGGCTGGACGGACTGAACGCGCTGCACAGCAACGCGCATATCTTCGGTGACGAGTCGGATTATGCCAAGGAAATCGGTGACCGTTTCGGCAATGCCCAAAAAGCGGGGCAGCAGGCAGTGCATCCGGTGGTGCTGCATCACCCTGTGACCGGCCGCAAGGGCCTTTACGTCAACCCGGCTTTCACCATTGGCATTGTCGATATGGACGAGACAGAAAGCGCCGAATTGCTGCAGACACTCTATGCCCATATCATGCAGCCGCGCTTTCATTTCCGCTTCCACTGGGAACCGGGGTCGCTGGCGATGTGGGACAATCGCTCGACCTGGCATTATGCGATGAACGATTATCATGGTCACAGGCGGCTGATGCATCGGATTACCGTGGAAGGTGTGCCGCTGCATTAGGCCCAGCCAATGTGCTGCGGTGCTTGATTATCACCATGCCGCGCGCGACATAGGGCGGGTGTCCGATCCCGTTTCCTGTCTTCCCGATGCCATTACCGAATGGTTCGCCGCGCGTGGTTGGGAGCCGCGTCGGCATCAGCTGGAGATGCTCGATATCGCACGCCAGCACCGCCATGCCTTGCTGGTCGCCTCGACCGGTGCGGGCAAAACACTGGCCGGTTTCCTGCCGACGCTGGCAGAACTGATCGAGAGCCGCGATCATGAGGGCCTGCACACGCTCTACGTGTCGCCATTGAAGGCGCTGGCGCATGATATTCAGCGCAATCTGACCGCACCGGTCGCCGAAATGGGTCTCGACATCCGTATCGAGGCACGCAGCGGCGACACGCCTTCGGACCGCAAGAAGCGCCAACGCGAAAAGCCGCCGCAGATATTGCTGACCACGCCGGAATCGCTCAGTCTGTTGCTCAGCTACCCCGAAAGCGCAGCGCTGTTCGCCAGTCTGAATCGGGTGATTGTCGACGAAGTCCATGCCTTTGCTGCGGGCAAGCGCGGCGACCTGCTGGCGCTGTCGCTGGCGCGCCTTGGTACATTGGCCCCGGATGCGCAGCGCGTGGCACTGTCGGCAACGGTGGCCGATCCCGATGGCTATCGCGCCTGGCTCGCGCCGCATGGCGATATTGACAGGGTGACGCTGGTCCATGGCGAAGCAGGGGCCGATCCCGATCTCGACATCATGCTGCCCGAAGGGCGGGTGCCCTGGTCGGGCCATAGCGGCCATTATGCCATCCCTCAGGTACTTGAGGAAATCGCGCGCAACCGCACCACCATCGTCTTCTGCAACACCCGCTTCCTCGCCGAGTTTATCTTCCAGCGTCTGTGGGAGCTCAATGAGGCGGCGCTGCCGATCGGGGTGCATCATGGCTCGCTGTCGGTCGAGGCTCGCCGCAAGGTCGAGAGCGCCATGGCGCGCGGCGAATTGCGGGCGCTGGTGGCCACGGCCAGCCTCGATCTCGGGGTCGACTGGGGCGATGTCGATTGCGTCATCCAGATGGGCGCGCCCAAGGGTTCGTCGCGTCTGCTCCAGCGTATCGGTCGCGCCAATCACCGGCTCGATGAAGCCAGCAAGGCGATTTTGGTGCCTGGTAACCGGTTTGAATATCTTGAGGCACAGGCAGCGTTCGATGCCGTGGGTGCGGGCCAGCGCGATGGCGAAGGCTTTCGTGAAGGCGGACTCGACGTGCTGGCGCAGCATGTCATGGCGGTGGCCTGTGCCGGGCCGTTTCATGAGGATGCGCTGCGCGACGAGGTGCGCGCGGCCATGCCCTATTCGGGCTATGATGATGCGGCCTTTGCGCGGGTGCTGCGCTTTGTCGAAAATGGTGGCTATGCCTTGCGCGCCTATGACAAGTTCAAGCGGCTGAGACGCGAGGCGGACGGCACATGGCATCTGGCGCATCCGCGCTTCGCGGCGCAGCACCGGCTCAATGCCGGCACGATTGTCGATGTGCCGATGCTCGAGATACGGTTCAAGAACGGTCGCAAGCTCGGAAAGGTGGAAGAGAATTTCGCCGCCCAGCTATCGCCGGGAGACACCTTCTTCTTCTCCGGCATGAGTCTCGAGGTCGAGCGCATCAAGGATATGGACGTGCTGGTAAAGGCGACCAAAAAAGCGGCGCAGATCCCCAGCTATATGGGCGCGCGCATGCCGCTGACGACGCATCTGGCTGACCGGGTGCGCGGGTTGCTGACCGATCGCACCGGCTGGGTCCGCTTCCCCGATGATGTGCGCGAATGGCTGGAGATGCAGGACTGGCGCTCGACCCTGCCCGAGCCGGGGCAGCTATTGGTCGAGACCTTTCCGCACCGCCAGCGCCATTATATGGTGTGCTATCCGTTTGAGGGCTGGAATGCGCATCAGTCGCTGGGCATGCTGATCACCCGGCGGATGGAGGACAGGGGCCTGCAACCGCTGGGCTTTGTCGCCAATGATTATGCGCTGGCGGTGTACGGGCTTCAGCCAATAAGCGATCCTGGTGCCTTGTTCTCCGCCGATATCCTCGCCGATGAATTCACCCAATGGGTCGAGAACAGTTATCTGTTGAAACGCGCCTTTCGCGAGGTGGCGGTGATTTCCGGGCTGGTTGAGCGCCAGCATCCGGGCAAGCGCAAGACTGGTAAACAGGTGACTTTCTCCACCGACCTGATCTTCGATGTGCTGGCGAAATATGAGCCGGACCATGTGCTGATGCAGGCGGCCTGGGCCGATGCCCGCGCAAAGATGACCGATGTCGGTCGGCTCGGCGACCTGCTCGACCGCGCCCAGGACACCATCCTCCATGTCGATCTCGACCGGGTTACCCCCATGGCGGTACCTGTGCTGACAATGATCGGGCGCGAGTCCGTGGCCCAGGGCGCTGCCGATGATGCGCTGCTGCTGGAGGCGGAAACACTCGCCGAAGCGGCGATGCGGGGCGATTGAAAAGGCTGGAAAAAACTCGTTCCGCCCCTGCAAATATTGCCGTTGTCCGCGATTTCGCCTAGCATCGCCACACAGGAGCAGGATGTGCATAATATATTTTACGCGTTCGGAATGGCGCTATTGTCCGCCAGTGGCAGCGGTATTCCGGTTCAGGATCAGATAAGCAACAACCAGACTGCGTCGACGGACAGCAGCGCTTCGGATGTCGATGTCGTCGCCGTCGAGATCGATCCCGTCTATCGCATGACGGTGCCGGTCACCATTGATGGGCAGGGCCCCTATAGCTTCCTCATCGATACCGGGTCGGAGCGCAGCGTCGTCTCGACCGATCTTGCCGGGCAGCTCGAACTCGAATTTGTCGAGCAGGTGCGGTTGCAGAGCATTGCTGGCAACAAGATTGTCGATACCGCCTATCTCCCTGACCTCACCGTCGGCCAGCAAAATTATGGCGGCGTGATCGCGCCGCTGCTGCTGACCGAGGATATTGGCGCCGATGGCATTTTGGGACTCGACGGGCTGCAGAATCAGCGCATCCTGTTCGACTTCCGCAAGAATCAGATCGAGATAGAGGATGTCGGTGAGGCCTCGAACCGCGGCTATGAGATCATCGTCACCGGGCGGCGCAAATCGGGCCAGCTGATCCTGACCGACGCCACCATTTCGGGGATCGACGTCACCGTGGTGATCGATACCGGGGCGCAGTCGAGCATCGGCAACCGGGCGCTGCAGAAACGGCTGTTCGGCCGCCGTGCCCAGGGCACCGATTTCCAGGCGGAGCTGTTCGCCGTGACCGGCCAGACGATCATCGCCGATTCCGGCGTCGCCAAGGATTTCCGTATCGGTCGGGCGCAGTTTTCGCATATCGGCATCGCCTTTGCCGATGCCCCGCCATTCCGGACGCTGGGGCTGGAGAACAAACCGGCGCTGTTTCTCGGCATGTCCGCGTTGCGGCGGTTCGACCGCGTCGCGATCGATTTCCAGAAACGCCGGGTGCTGTTCGATGTCCCCGGCAGCGCGCGGCGGTATCAGGACAAGCGCTACTGACGCTTTATCTCAGGCACACATGCCGGCGGCGCGGGCTTATTCGCTCAGCGCTTGCCCGACCGATTCCAGATATTGCCCTTGCTCGACGACCTCGGCGCTGCATTCCAGCGCGATTGCCTCGAATGACGCATTTTCATCGGTTAGCGCGGCAAAGCGGGCGCGGATCGCGGCTTCCAGATCGAGTTCCGGATTGCGGCCATTGAGTTTACCGAAAAAATAGATTGCCGCGGTCTCGATATCGTCGGTGGCGCCGCCATCATCGATGGTGCTGAGCGCGATAATGCAATCGACGTCATCGGCGGTATCCGCAGACATCCGCATCTGCGCCTGAGCCGGTGCCATGGTCAGCGCGCTAGCGGCCAGCGCCGCAAATGTGTGTTTCAGCATATCCTGTCTCCCCTCCTCTTCCTGGGAAATATTATGCCTCTATCTGAGGTGAGACAATGGTAATGCAGTGGCAGGCGTTTTAGGCCGCCATTCGCGGGAAAGTAATGGTCGTATCGCCGGGCTGCCACGGCTGTTCTTTTTGCATCGCGGTGGCGAACAGGTCGCTGGCGAGATGGCCCGCCAGCCAAGCATGAAGATGCGGCAGAGGCAGGGTGTCGAACCAGCCCCGGTCGTGATTGGCGAACTGGCGGACAAAGGGGAAGATGGCGATATCGGCGAGGCTGCGCGCCACGCCGAAAAGCTGGCTTTGTCCCGCTTCCAGACCGTGGCTCGCCAGTTGCGTCTCCAGCCTTTCGAGAAACGCCTGGCCTTCGGTGCGGTGTATCATCGGGTCGGCATTGTCGTAGCGGGTATAATATTTATAGCGGTCGAGATGGTGCTTGAACGGGCCGTCACATGCGGCGATCAGCGCATTTACCGCGTCCTCCGGCCCGGCCTGCAGCCAGCCCTCCGGGTCATCGCGCCCCAGCGCCCAGCGGATCACCGCCAGGCTCTCCTCAAGGACGGTTTCGTCATTGCTGGCGTCGGGAAGCACCAGCACCGGCACCGTTGCCTTTGGGCTGGCGGCGATCATCGCTTCGGGCTTGTCGCTCAGCCTGACCTCGCGCAGTTCGCAGCATATGCCGGCAATAACCAGTGCCATCCGTGCGCGCATGGCATAGGGGCAGCGGCGAAAGCTGTAGAGTATCGGGCGTGGCTCGCTCATTCCTCACCCGAACCCAGGACTTCCCAGAGTTCATCCGCTATTTCCGGCTTTTGCGGCTGTGCCATTCGCTGGCCGAGATGCTGTTGCCGGCGCTGGGCTGCCAGCGTCATTTGCCGCTGGCGTTCGCGATAGCGCGCCTTTTGCGCCTGGTCGCGGCTGTCGGCGCAATGCGGGCACTGCTCGCCGGGAATATAATCGGGATGCCGCGTTTCCTCGGGCGTCAGCGGCGTGCGGCAGGCGCGGCACAGCACATGTTCGCCGGGCTTCAGGCCATGGGTGACGCTGACGCGCTCATCGAAGACGAAGCAGGCGCCGTCAAAGCGATTCTCCACTTCAGGCACATGTTCGAGATATTTCAATATGCCGCCCTTGAGGTGCACCACATCGTCAAAGCCTTGGTTGCGGACATAGGCGGTGGCCTTTTCGCAGCGTATGCCGCCGGTGCAGAACATGGCGATGCGCGGCTCTTTGCCCTGTTCGCGCAGTTTTGCCGCGAAATCGTCGAACCAGCGGGGAAAGTCGCGAAAGCTCTGTGTCTGCGGGTTGACCGCTCCGTCAAAGCTGCCGATCGCCACTTCATAGTCATTGCGGGTATCGATCACCACCGTATCGGGATCGGCCAGCGCGTCATTCCACTCGGTTGGCGCGATATATTCGCCCTTGTCATTGGCGGCATCGATTCCGGCGACGCCCATGGTGACAATCTCGGATTTGAGCCGCACCTTCATGCGCAGGAAAGGCGGGGCATCGGCACGCGAATATTTGACTTCCAGAGCGTCAAAGCTGGGCCAGTCACGGATATGGGCAATTACCGCCGCCACCGCATCATCATCCCCGGCTATGGTGCCGTTGACCCCTTCATCGGCGATCAGCATCGTGCCCTTAATGTCCTGTTTGGCGCACAGGTCATGCAAGGCTTCGCGCCGCGCCTTACGATCCGTTACCGGAGCGAAATGGTAGAGCGCGGCGACGCAATAGCGGTCTTTTTGTGATGGGCTGTCGGTCATGCGCCGCGCTATATCGTCCGATGCGGGATATTTCCAGTGGCGGTAGATTTTGAGCCCCTCCTCTGAAGACGAGGGTTCTCCCCAAATCAACTGCCGCGCTGCTGCACCAGCAGCAGCTCCAGCCGACGCAATTCGCGCAGCATCCGATTGGCTTGCATTACCGGCATAAGCGACATTTTCAGCATTCCGCCAACCACCAGCAGCGTCACTGCGGGCAGGCCCCAGCGTAGCTGGCTCACCGCATCGTCAGCGTTGAAAAATTCGATGCTCATCCACACCGCAACCAGGAACATTACCGACTGGACAATCATGATCACCCAGTTAACCCATGATGCGGTGCCGCGGAACATCCCGAAGGCCTGGGCGAAATAGCCTGGTTCATGACGCAATTCTTCCATCAACGCCTGTTCTTCCTGTGT
Organism: Pseudomonadota bacterium; assembly: GCA_039818985.1. Lineage (NCBI taxonomy): Bacteria > Pseudomonadati > Pseudomonadota > Pseudomonadota bacterium. Next base: position 243,748 of record JBCBSU010000001.1, read on the forward strand.
CAGCGTCTCACTGATCATCTTGTCAAACTGGTCCATTTTCAGTCTCCTTTACAATCTCGTCCTGCATCATGGTCTTGAGCTGGTTGCGCGCATGCATCAGCCGGGTCTTGACCGTCCCTTCGGCTATATCGAGCGCCAGTGCGATCTCGGCGACGCGAAAGCCTTCACGATAGAACAGCGTCAATACCGTCTGATGCCCGGGTGACAGCCGGTCAATCGCTCGCCCCAGATCAAGCTCTGTGATCGCGCGGTCACCCGGATCGTCCGTGACGGCACTATCGGTCAGCCCTGGATCGGCTGCGGCATCATGCCTCGCCTGCTTCGCCATCGCCTTGAGGCAGCGACGGTTGACGGTGCGATAGGCCCAGACGGCAAAGGCGCGATCATCCTTGAGCCTGGCAAGCCCGCGATAAATATCGATCCATGCCGATTGCAGCGCGTCGCGCGCCACTTCCCTGTCGCCAGTGCGGCGAATGGCAAAGCCCAGAAAGCGCGGTTGCCAATAGCGATACAGCGCATCCCAGCCGCGTTTGCCGTCCAGCCGTGCCCTGGCAACGAGGAGATTCTGCATCGCGTTGCGCAGTTTCGGGCGCAGATGCTCGGTCATGTCTCCTCCCTTTTGCCATGGATCTATAGAGAAGAGGCGGGCACAGCCCAAATGGTTCACTATGTGCAGGAAAAAATCCCTGACGGTCGGGTTCGGCCATTGCCATTGCCGCGTGGCTCGCGCATATCGGAGCGATGGTTCACCCTTCGTTCGCATGCTTCTCCTTTGCCGGTGAGACATTTCATGCACTGGCCGATGATGCACTTTACTGGCCGCGCCAGAACGCGCTGCTGGTGGCGGACCTGCATCTGGAAAAGGCCAGCTGGTATGCCGCATCGGGGCAGATGTTGCCGCCCTATGACAGCCGGGCGACGCTGGAGCGGCTGGCATGGCTGGTCGATACGCTTGATGTCGGTTCTGTCTGGTCGCTGGGCGACAATTATCATGACAGCGCTGGTGAGGCGCGGCTCGAAGACGATGCCGCCATGATGCTGCGGGCGCTGACGGAGCGGGTCGACTGGCACTGGATTACCGGCAATCATGATGAACAGCTTGACGGCTGCTGGGGCGGGCAGGTGGTCGAGCACTGGACCCTCGACAATATCCTGCTCTGTCACCAACCCGATAGTGGCGCGTCATGGCCGCAGATTTGCGGCCATTATCACCCCAAGCTGCGGATACAGAATCGTGGCCGGATGGTGTCGCGCCGCTGCTATATGGCGAGTGAGACGCTGCTGATCATGCCGGCATTCGGGGCATTGACCGGTGGTCTCGATGCTGCCGACCCGGTCTATGCCGAAGTCTTTGGTGATCAGGACTACAGGGCGATGCTGCCGGTCCATGACAAGATGCTGACCTTCGCCCCGGACAGCGCTGCGACTCTGGCCAAGGCGGCTGCGGCACAACGGGCCAAAGCGGCTTTGTGAGCCGCCTGATTACCCTTGCCGAAGCGCGGAAGCATATCCTTGATGCGCTGACACGCCTGCCGGTGGAAACCGTGTTGCTCGCTCATGCGACCAGGCGAGTTCTCGCGGAGGATATCATCGCCCGGCATGACCAGCCGGCGGAAAATATCTCCGCCATGGATGGCTATGCGGTACGGCTGCAGGATTGTGATGTCGGCAATGCGATTCGCGTTATCGGTGAAGCCCGTGCGGGAGACGCTTTTGACCGCGCGATAGGGCCGGGTGAGGCGGTGCGCATATCCACTGGCGCCTGGCTGCCATCGGGAGCCGATCATATCCTGATCCAGGAAGAGGCCGAGTGCGACGGCGACACGCTGGTCGCAACCGTGGCGCAGGCGGCGAATGGCTTTATCCGCGCCAGGGGCCGTGACTTCAGCACCGGCGCATTGCTTCTCGACGCCGGCACCCGCCTCACCCCGGCAGCGATAGCGTTGTGCGCTGCAGCCGGACGCAACAAGGTTGCGGTCTATCGTCGTCCGGGTGTCGCCATCCTCACCAATGGCGATGAACTGTGCGAGCCGGGCGAGGCGCTGCGCTCCGGTGCGTTATATGACAGCAATGGTGACGGGCTGGCGGCGCAGATTGCCGTCTGGGGCGGCAGTATCGGGTGGCAGGGGCGTGGCGGCGATGATGCAGCGGCGATGGCGACCGTGTTGAACCAGGCGAAGGGCCATGACCTGCTGGTGATTGCCGGCGGTGCCTCGGTCGGGCCGCATGATATTGTCCGCACCGCTTTCACTGCCGGGGGTGGCAAAGAGATTTTCAGCCGCATGGCGGTCAAACCGGGCAAGCCAGCATGGTTTGGCCGATTTGGCACCATGCCGGTGATCGGTCTGCCGGGCAATCCGGCCTCGGCCTTTGTCACCGCCGAGCTGCTGGTCCGTCTGGCGGTGGAACATATGGCGGGCGATGCGGTCAGTGCCGATCTGCCGCTGCAATCGGCGCTGGCGTCGAAAGCGCTCCCGGCCAATGGCCCGCGTGAGACCTTTGCCCGGGCCATTGTCAGCGACAACGGCAAAGGGCAGCGGATCATCGCTGCGGCAGACGATCAGGACAGCAGCCTGTTGCGACCGCTTGTCGCCGCCAATGCGCTTTTGCATCGCCCGGCGGGTGCCGCCGCCGTCGCAACGGGCGAATATGTGCGCTATCTCGCGCTGGGATGAGATTTTACCTTCGGTTTCGCGGGCGGAACGTTATGACAGCGACGTTGCAATCGCTTATGGACAGGTAAAGCGATGAGCATCGACAGGCCTGGGGAGCATATATGGTAAAACGTACAGGCGCGCTTTTGGCCATGGCCGCAATGCTGGCATCTTGCGGTGGCGATGGTGGATCGGGTCCGCCAACGGCCGGTTCCCCACCAACCGCAAGCCCTTCCCCCTCCCCCTCGCCACCACCGACAAACCAGACCTGTTCGTTGCGTGCGCGGCAGGACTGGGTGGCGGAGCAGCTCAACGAATTCTACCTGTTCCCCGACCTGCTGGCGCAAAATGTCAACCCCGATGATTTTTCCACCGTCCAGGCTTATATTGACGCGCTGGTTGCCCCGGCCCGGGCGCAGGGGCGTGATCGCTTTTTCACCTTCATCACCTCGATCGAGCAGGAAAATGCCTTTTTCGCCTCAGGTGCGACTGCCGGCTTCGGCATTCGTCTGTCGATCGATGCGGCAGCGGGCAGCGTTACCATCATCGATGCGATCGAAGGCGCGCCGGGACTGGCGGCCGGTCTCGATCGCGGTACCGAATTGCTGGCGATCGGCACCAACATGAATAATCTGCGCGATGTTTCAGAGATTATCGCCAGCGATGGCAGCGGCGGTGTTTCTGCTGCATTGGGGCCGTCGACCAGCGGCACCGCGCGGGTGCTGCGCTTCCGTGATGCCGCCGGCAACACTGTCACCAGCACCGTGACCAAAGCGGAATTTGACACACCACCCATCTCGCCGCGTTTCGGGGTGGAGATATTCACCGATGGTGGTCGCCGCGTCGGCTATGTCAATCTGCGCACCTTTATCGATACCGCCGATGATGCGCTGCGCAACGCTTTTGCCCAATTCCGCGCCGAGGGCGTGACCGAGGTCATTCTCGATCTGCGCTATAATGGCGGCGGCCTGGTATCGACAGCGGAGCTTTTCGGCGATTTCCTTGGCGGCAATCGTTTTCCTTCGGACATCTTCTCGTTCACTGTATTCCGCCCCTCGCAGTCACAGTTTAACGAGACGCGCAATTTTGCGCCGCAACCCCAGTCGATCTCTCCGGTAAAAATTGCGGTGATCGCTACGTCGAGCACCGCCTCCGCCAGCGAGTTGGTTACCAATGCCTTCATTCCCTATCTCGGCGCCGATATCGGCCTGATCGGCAGCAATACATCGGGCAAGCCGGTGGGCCAGATTGCCCGTGACCGGGCGGAATGCGATGACCGGCTGCGTGTAGTTGCCTTTCAGGTCCAGAATGCCGATCGCGAGGGGGACTATTTCAACGGGCTGGCCGGGGTGATGGATGCCACCTGTCGCGCCAGTGACGATTTTTCCACACCGCTCGGCAATAGCGGTGAAGCGTCGATTGCCCAGGCGCTGAGCTTCTTGCGGGGCGAGAGCTGCACCCCGATATCCGGTGCGACCGCATCAGTTGAGGGCAGCACAGCACGGCAAAGCGGGCAATCTGTTCCTGTTCCGGGCGGAGTGTCGGGCGAATTGCTGCTTCCCGAGGCGCCAACACCGGCGCAGCGGGAAATTCCGGGGCTGTTTTAGGGTATACAGCGAAAGTCGTGGCCGACCCAGCCGGGCTGCGCCTTGCGGGATCGGCCAGCGAGTTCCACTAGTCGGCGTTGCTTAGATTGACCGCACTTTCCTTGCCATTGCGGCCTGTCTCAAGATCGAAATTGAGCCGCTGGTCATTTTGCAATGTGTGCATCCCGGCGGCCTGCACTGCGGTAATATGGACAAAGGCATCGCTGGCGCCATCTTCGCGCTCGATAAAACCATAGCCCTTGTCGGTATTGAAAAATTTTACTTTGCCGGTTGGCATGTTCGTTTTCCTTTCAGGAAGCAATATATGGCCTGGCACACCATTGTGCAGGACAGGTCGCGTAAGTCGTTGAGTCTCTGAAAGGGATCAATTCTGCTGACAGGCCGTTGGGAAAATATCCCTCAATGGCGCGTCATCTCCATGGGCCCGTCACAAATTCTGACGTCAGCTGACTGGCGGTTAGCAGGCACCACGCGTTATGGCCAGTCAAATACGTCTCCCTGGTACCTTTACCACTGCCCGGTGGCGCCTGCGCCCTTTACCGGTCCCTTTATCCGGTCAATGATCCAGCCGCCGTAAAAGCCGCCCGGCTGGGGGCGTGCCTTTTCCCATTCGCCACCGGCGTCCTTGACGAAACAGGCGAGTTTCGACGGATAGAAAGCGAACCAGCCGGCAATTGCGGTATAGCCTTCTGCAAGATCGTCAAACGGATCGGGATAGGTCCAGGCGGCATCGGCAATCCGGGTGCCATTGTCGAGAAGCAGGTCATAGCTGACCGCGACCCCTTTCCACTCGCATACCGACAGGCCATCATTTGGCTGCAGCAATGCGGTGCCCACATCATCGGGATGGATATAGGGCACCGGCGCGCCGGCCGTCTCCTTGACGATCAGCGGTCGCCGGGTCTCGGCGATCAGCGTATCGCCGTGCATCACCCGGATATGCGCATCCAGCCCGCCAATATCGCCCGCCATAATCGGTGGGCGTGGATAGTCCCATACCGATTCCTCACCCTTGCCTGCCTGCTCGACCCCGGGTGGCCGGAAAGACCGGTCCCAATGAGCACGGCCCGGCTTGACCCGCGCCAGCAGGACCTGCTTGTCGGGCAGGGGCGGCAGACCGCTCATGGTGCCTCCGGTCCGGTAAAGGGCTGGTTATCGGTCCATGCACAGCCGGAGCGGATTTCATCGCCGAGCTGCAATGTCACCACGAAAGGATAGACGCGGTCCGACATGGTGTCCGAACACTGGCCCGGGGTGATCACCAGGGTCAATCGTTCGCTTGCCAAAGTACCGCTGAACGACAGACCGCCGCGTCCGGCAAAGCGCTTAACTGTCACCCGGTCCCCTTCGGGATTGTCCGGCGTGGTATAAAGCAGCGTCTCCGGCGCGGCATCTTTGTCACTCGATATTTCACCACCCCAAAATGGCTCATTGCCGGTGAGATGGATAACCGCATCCGCCGCGATACCGTCATAAGGCCGCTTGTCGCTGGTATCCCCGGGTACATTGTCCTTGTCGGTCGCGGCCGAACAGGCGGTGAGCAACAGGCAGGCCATAATGATGGGCGGGAGAGTCAGTTTCATTGCGTCAATCGTATCAAGGTGGTGCTATATCATCCATCCCTTTCTCGGTTATATCCGCTTTTCATGCCGCATTTGCATGCTATGCCGGACCAGGCAGAATCGGCACCATGGAGAGACAGGCGATGACGGAGCAGCCAGCAGCAGAAGCGATTAGTGGTCACTGCCTGTGCGGCGCGGTCAACGTCATTACGGCCCTGACGTGCAAGCCTATCGATGCCTGTCATTATGGCCTGTGCCAGTGCTGAGCTTGAACCCAGGTGTCGCACAAAACTTCTGACTTCACCGTACCCGGCGAGCCACCCATGGGCTGGCTGGCACGTATGGTGTTCCGTCTGCTGGTGTTCATCTATCGCCGTCACAAATTCACACCGGTGGGAGAGGCGCCGGAATTCCGCAAATTCATCATCATCGCGGTGCCGCATACCAGCAACTGGGATTTCCCCAACTATGTCGGCCTGACCCGCGAAATGGGGCTGCGCACCCGGTTCATGGCCAAGGCCTCGCTGTTCAAATGGCCGATGGGCACGTTCATGCGTCAGGTTGGCGGGGTGCCGGTCGATCGCGATGCGGCCAAGGATATGGTGCAGCAAATGGCCGAGGAATTCGCCGCGCGTGATGACTTTATCCTGACTATCGCGCCCGAAGGCACGCGCAGCGCCGCCACTCGCTGGCGCACCGGCTTCTACCATATCGCCATGGCAGCCAAGGTGCCGATTGTCTGTGGCTTTATGGACTATAGGAGCCGACGTGCCGGCCTGGGCCCAGTGATCCACCCGACCGGCGATTATGATGCCGATATGGCCCCCGCCTTTGCCTTTTATGAAGGGATGAGCGGACGGCGCGGCGAGGGACTGAAGGGCGATGCCGGCAAGGGCATGCGCGAATGACCGCCAAAGAGATCATCACCGCGCTAGATCTGGCACCACATCCCGAGGGTGGCTGGTATCGTGAGCTATGGCGCAGTGATGTCAAACTGGGCGAAAACACTGCCTATACCGGTGGTCGCGCCAGTGCCACGGCGATCTATTTTCTGCTCGAAACCGGCCAGCGCTCCGCCTGGCACCGTGTCGATGCGCATGAGCTCTGGCTCTGGCATGCTGGCGATCCGTTGACCCTTTCGCACAAGCCTGGATGGGGCGATGCGCCGCGACATCCCGTGCTTGGCACCGAGCTTGCCGCCGGCCAGCAACCGCAAATCCGTATCCCCGCGCATCACTGGCAGGCAGCCGAACCGCTGCCGGTGGAAGGTGGTGCGGGATACACGCTGGTCAGCTGCATCGTCTCGCCGGGGTTTGAGTTTGCCGGATTTGAGATGCGGGCGTGAGACTCGGGGTCGAAAGGTCCCATATTGTTCGCTGTTGCGTAATCAGCAGATGCACTTAGCCGCTTTTCTTACCCTTATTGCCGGTTATATCGAACGTGGTATCAAATCGACCTGGTGAGTTAACAATTGAAGATGGTGATTTGGTATCGTGGTAGAATGTTGTTCCTTGGCGCCAGATATCACCGGCTCCGTCGGATGGTAAAATATAAGGCTTCGTATCTTGGCTGTGCCCCGATATTCTTTCTTCGGTGGATTTGGTAGGCCTGTCTAGAATGATAGTACCAGCTGGGGCGGGAGTATTTTTATAGGCAGGGACAAATTTCAGTCGCAGGGTATGGATCAATTCGCTTGCTACTTCGCCACCGCCCTCGACTCCCGCATCAATTACCCAGAATTTTGCAGCGAATTTGCCGCCGGCTTTTGCGACGCGGCCTGCCGTGAATTTCACTTCCAATTCTGCGCTGTCCAAATGCAAGACGGCTCCCCGGCCATCCTTTCTAGCCGTTTCGCTGGCTTCAAGCAGTGAGTGGCGAATTTCACTCAGCGCATCTTCAAGAGAAAGCCGGTCTTGATTGTCCGGAGGATTTTTCTCGCTGTTATTTGCCATCGTACATTCCCGATTGGGCTATGATTATTACTTAATTTAGCGATCAATGAAAGAGATTTTTGGTGAAGCAAAATGAACTGAGCGAGATTGGAATTATATAGTATTTATTTATTATATCATTACTTTTTGCGTAAAATTCATCAATGCATCGCTTCACCTCTACGGCTGCCGCACCTTTGCGTCACGAGATCTTTGCGTCACGAGATCGCCACCGATGAGTGAAGGAAACGCCAACGCCACTAGGGCTGCCGGATAGTCCGAATCAGAGCTGCCTGTAAGCGCCAGATACAGCATTAGGGCAGGACGGTCGCCAGCGCGCTGGCAGGCAGCGGCAGCGGGGTGGCGATGCAGCCGGTGAGCGGCGTGAGGGCCGCCGCTATGGCTTCCCTTCGCCTCAATCGTCGGGCGCGGCGGCGATGATTTTTATCTCGACTGCGCCTTCGGGAACGTAGAGCCGGTCGATATCGATCACCGTCCAGGCCGGGAAGGGTGCCTTGACATAGCGATTCTTGACCTCAGCCATGATCGGCAGGCTGTCATCGACATCGACATGGAAGCTGGTGATGTCGAGCACATGTTCCCAGCCCGATCCGGCGCGCTCGAGCGTCTCTCCCAGCTTCTCGAACACCGCGACATAGGCTGCCTCCGGGTCGTTGCCATGCACCACGATGACGCCGGAGAGATAGACCTTCTCGTCATGGATCACCGCATCGGCATAGCCGAACTGCTCCTGAAATGCGCGGGCGCGCGGGTTTTCAGGCATGAGCGAGATTTTCGGTTCGATATTGCCGGACTCTGCCTCTTCATCCGCGAGAGCGGCTTCTGCGGCTGCTTCTGCTGCTCCTACAGCTTCCGCAGCAATGTCCTGCGCCTGTGCTGCGCCCGCTCCGGTCATCAGCGCCATGCCGGCGATACAGCAAGTCAGTTGTCGCATATGTTTTCCCTCCTCTTGGCTTGGGCCCAGTCTATCTTGGCAAGGACAGGCGCACAACGGCAGCCATTTGGCCGCGCCAAAAAATTTCGCTGTATTTTGCAATATAGAGTCGACATTTTTCCTATCTTAGATACATTTATGGCGCAGAGCGTGCGTCCTCCGGGTGAAGCATGGGAAAGGCTGACAAACGCACCAGACTCGGCAAGCACAACAGTGCAGCCGACAGAAGTGGAGAATGGCGATGGTATTCAAGTGGCTGGCGGATGTCCGCAGATATGATCAAAACCCGTATCCCGGGGTGGTAGCGGCGATTGCCCGCCATTGCGGTCTGGCGTTGCGAACCCCCGAAGGTGCGCAGCTCTCCTTTTCCGATCCCGAAGCAACAGCCGATGTGCGCGAGAATTTCCTGAAAGGCATGCTGGGCCTGACCGAATCCGATGCCAAGCTCGATGCCGGAATTGCCGAGGTCGGCAAGCAGATGGAGGAAGACGAGCACAAGAACCGGGTGACTGCCTATTATCTTCTCACCAAGCATTTCGAGAAATTCGGTGCCTTCGGCTATGCCGCCGCCGGTGCCGCGGGCGCCGCTGCGGCGTCGGTCGCCGGTGCAGTCACCAACCGCTTCCGTGATGCCGGTGCCCGTCGCCCGGCCTATGCCGATGACGGAATTTTCGGGACTCTCTTCCTCGCTGGTGCAGGCATGGCCGGCTTGCTGTTCTTCGGCATGGCTGCTGCTTCATGGCTTACTTACCTGGCCGAGTCGGAGGAAGCGGCGGCGCCCGCCGCCGCTGCGGTTGAGGCTGCGCCCGCTGCGGCTCCAGCAGCACCGGCAGGCGCAGGCGTGGCTGCGGCCGAAGTCGACGGCGCGCCCATGCTCACTGTCTATTTCGACACGGGGTCTGCTGGAATCAGCCCCGAATTCGATGCGGCCGCGGCTGACATGGTGACTTATCTCGAGGCCAATCCGGACGCCAGCGTCGCGATATCCGGGTTTAACGATCCGAGCGGCAATGCCGAATTCAATGCCGAGCTGTCAAAGAACCGTGCGGAAAATGTCCAGGCGGCTCTGGTGGCGCAGGGTGTTGATGCCGGCCGGACCGCTCTGGTGCGACCCGATAACACCACAATCTCCAACATGACCATTGCAGAAGCGCGTCGCGTCGAAGTGACAATCGCGCAATAACAAGGCGCATTGCATGCGGGGGAGCGCTATGCGCGCCCCCGCGCCTTTATAACTGCGCCCGATTATCGCCCAGTAGCGCCTGTTTATCCGTCGCGTGACGGTTCCTTCTTCTGCCAGCCCCTCTTCCTTGTTGCCGGTTTAAAAGCGCCGAATTGCCGTTTTTTGGCAGGAATAGGCGTTTCCCCACGTTTCACATTGCGCTTTCTCGCTATCGGCCTGGCATTAGCCGGGGCCGATGCGGGACGTGACGCCAACATCACAGCATGACCATGTCGCCTCCATATTCCCGGCCAGGCCGCTCCGGCACTATTGCTGAAACCGGACAGGTAGGCCTGCAGTCAACAGCGGGGACAGGCGTGACAGCTGTCACGCGTAGCGAGGCGTTTCATGTTTAGTGCTGTGACTTTCAAGAAGGAGTGAAACAATGGAAGACTTACTTGAAAGTTTCAAAGTTACGCAAGATTCTCAAGAGCTTTTGCTCGAGAATGCAGCCAGTCACATCGATACCGATGAAGAGCTGTCGCTATCGCAGCCTGAGGATAGCAAGGTAGAAATGATCGAAGCTGCAGTCGAGGAAAGGCGCATTGTCGGTGGCCCTTTTCGGGGTATCTACTGGGATTTGCCGGCCAACAACATTTGGCGGCTGGCCATTAACGGCAGGCCTCTTGTTGCAAACTACTTCAATTTCTCCATTTCCAATCTTGGCTGGCGCGCTGGTAGAGGTTGGCCGTGGTATACTACGCCATGTCCGCGAGGCGGCAGAGCAGGTCGCGGTTTCGCGTTCCCGGGTTCGCCGCCACATGCCACATGCCTGATTGTCGGAGGCAATGCTTTCACAAATTGCCACATGTCCGGCTGGGCGCGTGGCGCCGGGCGGTCACAGGTCGTCTTTGGTGTCAATGACGATAACTACAGTGACAATACAGGCGGTTTCCGACTCCATCTCAATGGCTGGTCCTGACCTCGATCAGCCATTGACGAGCCAGATAATCTGCTCATTTGGTAAAGATTGACGGGAGCAACGCTTCAGACGCAATGGTCCTGGCCATATGCTCCTGTCAATTTTACATGGAAATCCGCGCCGTTGCGATACATCCGGCCATCTTCCCCCTATCCCTAGCCACGTTTTTCGCAATTGCATGCCATCAACCACACTGCCTATCTGTCTCCCGCCGCCGCCTTCTCTTCGGCCAGTTCCTTTTGCGTGGTTGTTTCGAAACTGGTGAACTGCCGGGTCTCTGCCGGGGCCACCGTTATCGCGGCAATCTCATCAACGTCACGCTGGGCCTTGGTGTGGAACTCGCGCAGATCGGTCAGCTCTTCCCTGCGCTTTTCCAGCTTATCCTGTCGGCTTTCCAGCCGCTGCTGGGCGGTCTCCACCGCAGTCTTGCGCCGTGTGCTCTGTGGCCGTTCCTCGAGCTTCACCTCGCTCGCTGCCAATTTGATCTCGGCCTTTGCCAGGCTCGCCTCTGCCTTGGCCACGCGCTTTTTCTGCGCCTCAAGCTGCTGCTGCGACACCGATAGTCTGTGCGCGGTCACATCACCGGGCTCCGCGCAATATTGCATTGCCGGTGCCACCACATCATCGGCACCATAGACCGTCAGCTTCTGTAGCTTCCACTTACCCTGTTGCCGCTGGAACAGGCCATCATAGACGCCGACAATATCTCCCGCATCATTGACAACCGCCCATTGGCCCAGCGCAGTGCGGTAATCACCGGCGCGGAAGAAACGCAGCGGCTGCGGCTCCAGCCGATGCCCTGTTATGGCGATCGGGTCGCTGGCACCGTCGATATCGGCAGACAGCACGGTGACACCAGCGGCTATCCATTCGGTTTTGCGCGAGTCCCGAAAGGCCGCGCTCTTGCGCCCGCCATTTAGCGCGGCATCAAAATAACGCTGCATTACCTGCGGTGCCGGCAGTCGCGCCTCGTCAATCTCCTTTTCCGGCGGCGCGGTGCCGGTGATGCAGGTATTCGGTCCGCTATTGGCCAGCACCGCGGCGATGGCATCGATATAGACCGGATATTGTGCCTGTGCCGGCACCGCCGCCAGCAAAGACACCATGGCCGCGCCATGTATCATATGTTTCACTTTCACCCTGCGCTCCTTTTCCCTGTTCGCGCAGGCATGGTGTAGCGCGCATCAGCTGTCTTTGCCACGGCAGGTGCCCAAAGTCTCGAAGAGTCTCTTCGTGCCCTTCTGTTCGCCCTTGATAAACGCCACATAAAGCTCCGACGCGGTGTTGTGAAAGCCGGTATAGACGTCCTCGGCATTTTTGGCGCTGCGCCCCCTGGCAATAAACAGCTGACTGCGCGTCTCTGGCAGGCCATTGGTGAAGGCCGGGCCCAGCTCGTCCAGCTCCGCCTCTGAGATATAGCCTTTCTTCGCCGCGGTCGCGACAGCGCCCCAATAAGCGGCGCACATCAGATATTCCTCGGTCGTCTGCGCCCGGATGCCGCTGAACTTGCCCTTCTCATAGGCGATGCGCGCGGTCAGCAGATCATAATTGGCCTGGGCCAGCGCGGGCGCTGCGCTCAGGCCGACCACCAGAGCGGCGGCTGTGGCGGTGATGGAACGGAATAGGTGCATGGTGAATCCTCCCTGTTGCGCATTGTTGGTAGGCACATTGCGGTGCCGCGCGATGGAAGGACCCGACAAAAACCGGCACAGGCTTTGCCGCCGCTGCGCACCGTCAAAATGCGCCTAGAGGATCAAGAGGCGGGCTGCGCCATATCAGCGGCGGTGGGGTCAGAGGGAAAACATCGGGTGAGGGTGAAGATGTGTCGTTCATCCGCCATTTTAGGCCATATTTTGAAAGAGTAGGAAACAGCATCTAATGGAAGGTGAATGAATAAATTGGTAAGTATCCAAATGAAAACTTGACTGTGTATTCTGGTAGAATAATTTCGTGTCAATAACAAAACAGGGGCTGCGGAGCATCAGAGCATACGCAGAAATTGGGCCTTAGAAATGGAAAAAGAATTCAGATATTTGGCGCAGTTTCTGGGACCAAAATCCGAAAATGGGCAACAACTCAAGAGCCTAATTGATTCGATAGTCTCTGATCATAACCATTGGCGAAAAAACTACTTTTCAGATGACGAACAACTTATCAGCCCAGCTGACAAACGAGATCTTTATCCTGAAAGTGACGAGCTCTTAAAAAGAACCCAGGAACTGATTGCCAACCTGCGCAGAAGCTTTCCCATATATAGCCCTCGCTATATTGGCCATCAGCATTCAGACACAACAATGGCATCCTTGGCCGGCCTTCTTGCGGGTACTCTCTACAACGCCAATAATGTAACACCTGAATCCGGCGTCGTAACAGTCGACCTCGAACTGGATTGTTGTAACGAACTTCTAAGCATGGTGGGTTTTGGGGTCCCTCCAAATCCTCCCAAGCATGCCAGTGAGTTCAAAGACTATCGAGAAAAATTGGAAGGAGAGTTTGGTTGGTGCCACTTGACGTCCGGGGGTACGATAGCAAACATTGAAGCTCTTTGGGTAGCGAGGATCGTGAAGTATTTTCCTCTTGCTGTCCATGATGCCTGTAAATCCAACAATATATCACTGGATGTAAAACTGCCGAATGGCAATCGCCGGGAACTCCGCTCTCTTACAAGGCATCAGGTCTTGGCGATCCGCCCGAATGAAAGCATTTATCTGCTAGCCAGATTTGTTGAGGCGGTTAGCCGCAAATTCTCACTACAAATTGAAGCGTCTTCCGACAAAGCCTGGGACTTGATCAGGGCAAGCAAATACAGCCCATCACGCGGGTTCGCGAAGCAGATGAATGACTTTCCACCAGTTATCTTTGTTTCAGGTGCTGCTCACTACAGTATCGCGAAAGCCGCTGATATTTTGGGCCTTGGTCGAGAATGCGTTGAACTGGTCGATCTCGATTCAAGGTTTCGTATTGATACAAAGAAGCTTGAGAGCAAAATAGTTAAGGCGCTAAAAGAAAAGAGGGCTGTGCTTGGCGTAATTGCAATTGCCGGCACCACTGAAGAGGGGGCGGTTGACTCGCTCGACGAAATTCTCACTCTGCGTTCGAAACTCGAGCGCGGGAACGACCGGATTACCAACAGTTTTTGGCTGCATGTCGATGCAGCCTGGGGGGGATATTTCCGCTCTCTTTTCAACGGCAAGAAGCTGTATCCTGAAACACTGGTTTCGAAGCAACTCTTCTCTCAGCGCGTAAAAGCCCTCCACGATGATGTGTTCTCAAAGCCGCCTTATGCGTTTCAAACTGATTTGAATCCGGCAGTTGATACTAGAGAATATTTGAAATTCCTTTTTAGTGAACTTAATCGATTAAAAGAGAAATCACGTTCAAAAGCTGCCAGGAAAATCGCCAGAGTAAGTGATGATACTATAGATGGATGGTTTAGTCATGCAGATCAGAAAGAAAATTATAAGTTTTTCCTAAACTCTCTGCATGAATACCTTAGGGAATTTAGAGAGTGTAGATCGTCAAGCTTGTTTAAGATTTCAGTCCACGACAGGGTGGCGGATGTTCAATCATTTTGTTCTGATGAAATATTGGTCGAATTCGACACTTTCAGAGTATCGAAGCCGGTGCAATGGCCGGCAGACTCAGATGTAGGCAAGTCCATTTTCCTTATGAAATGCGCAGATTCGGTTACGATTGACCCGCACAAAATGGGATATACCCCCTATCCTTGTGGAGCTATCGCATTCAGAAACGACCGCGTGAGACACTTCATAAGGCAAGAGGCACCATATATTACATCGGAAAGGCAGCATTCTCTCGTTCATAAACCGATCCGGACGGCTTCTGAGCCGACCAGCGCAATGGATCGACCGAGGATCAGCACTGAAGCTTTTGCAAGCTACACTCTCGAAGGATCACGTCCTAGTTCCGCCGCGTGCTCGCTTCATCTTCAAACCAAGGCAATGCCCTTGGATCAAGAAAACCATGGTGAGGTAATTCGCTCTTCGGTGATTGCTACGCGGCATCTTTATGAATGGATCAAGAACTGGAATTCGATCAACGACGTGACGTCTGATCAAAAACGATATGAAACTGTCCTGTTTTCACCACAGCCGCCGGATACGAATCTAGTAGTTTTCGGGGTTAAGGGATATGGTAATCACTCAATCGGCGCGTTCAATGAGCTAAACGAAATTGTCTATAGAAAATTTTCCATCAGCTCGGAGCTTGGGCAGAGAGAATATAGCTATTCTCAGCCATTCTTTCTTTCCAAGACTACCTTCAATATAAAACATTATCCAGCAGATGCCCTGAGAAGCTTCTTCGAGAGGAGTGGCTTTAAAAACTATCAGTCAGATTACAAGAAGAGCGGAATATTTGTCCTTCGGGCCACGGTCATGAATCCCTATATTCTGCCTTTGATTAAATCGCGTGGTCAAAACCTATTCGAGGAGTTTATGCGAGAGCTTCACCGCTCTGTAATCGCTGCTCAGGACGAAATCGCCGATCGTACAAGAGCGAATAGAAATCGCTAAGAAATCGCAAAACAATGTGCGAATATACTCATGCTCGAGTTAAACCCCATTTCTCATCCTTCTCGCTATACGCCTTGCTCGTTTCCTCTGCACCCTAATCCCGCTACAGGCCGGCAGGCGGGTCATCCCGGCCACCGACCCGCACCTCATTCGGCTTCGCCTTCAGGCCACTTTCTAATCCGTTCGGGCTGAACCTGTCGAAGCCCTGTCCTTTAGTGAAGAGGAGAACAGACCTTCGGAGTCGAAGACGGCGCGAACCGCCACAAGCTCAGCACGAACGGGGTGGGTGCTACTCCTTCAATTTTATGTAGAGATCGCCTTCGTCGCGATATTTCTCGGCCATCTCCTCCATACCCTTTTGTGCCTCTTCCGCACTCGTTGGAATGCTGCCCAATTCGGCATTGGGATTGTTCGCCGCAAATTCGCGCACTTCCTGGCTGATCTTCATCGAGCAGAATTTCGGCCCGCACATGCTGCAGAAGTGCGCTGTCTTCGCGCCCTCTGCCGGCAGCGTCTGGTCGTGATAATCCTCCGCCGTATCCGGGTCGAGCGACAGGTTGAACTGGTCGCGCCAGCGGAATTCGAAGCGCGCCTTACTCAGCGCATCGTCGCGGACTTTGGCCGCCGGGTGGCCCTTGGCGAGGTCGGCGGCATGGGCGGCCAATTTATAGGTGACGACGCCGACTTTCACATCGTCGCGGTCGGGCAGACCGAGATGCTCTTTGGGCGTGACATAGCAGAGCATCGCGGTGCCGTACCAGCCGATCTGCGCCGCGCCGATGGCCGAGGTGATATGGTCATAGCCGGGCGCAATATCGGTGGTGAGGGGGCCAAGCGTATAGAAGGGCGCCTCGCCACAGGCTTCCAGCTGCTTCTCCATATTCTCCTTGATCTTGTGCATCGGCACATGGCCGGGCCCCTCGATCATCACCTGCACATCCTGTTTCCAGGCGCGGTGGGTCAGCTCGCCCAGCGTGTAGAGCTCGGCAAATTGCGCCTCGTCATTGGCATCGGCGATGCTGCCGGGGCGCAGGCCGTCGCCGAGCGAATAGGCGATGTCATAGGCGGCGCAGATTTCGCTGATCTCGTCGAAATGTTCGTAGAGGAAGCTTTCCTTGTGATGCGCCAGGCACCATTTCGCCATGATCGATCCGCCGCGGCTGACAATGCCGGTGACGCGCTTCGCCGCCAGCGGAACGTAAGGAAGCCGCACGCCGGCATGGATGGTGAAATAGTCGACGCCCTGTTCGGCCTGTTCGATGAGGGTGTCGCGGAAAATCTCCCAGCTCAGGTCTTCGGCAACGCCGCCGACCTTTTCCAGCGCCTGATAGATCGGTACGGTGCCGATGGGCACGGGCGAGTTGCGGATGATCCACTCGCGGGTGTCATGGATATTGCGCCCGGTGGAGAGGTCCATCACCGTGTCCGCGCCCCAGCGGATCGCCCAGACCAGCTTGTCGACCTCGGACGCGACGTCGCTGGCGACCGCGCTGTTGCCGATATTGGCGTTGATCTTGACCAGGAAGTTGCGGCCAATCGCCATCGGCTCGGATTCCGGGTGGTTGATATTATTGGGGATGATGGCGCGGCCCTTGGCGACCTCATCGCGGACAAATTCCGGCGTGACGAAATCGGGGATGGCGGCGCCCCAATCCTCGCCATCGCGGACATGGTCGCGCATTTGCGCGCGGCCAAGATTCTCGCGCTCGGCGACATATTCCATTTCCGGCGTGATGATGCCTTTGCGGGCATAGTGCATCTGGGTGACGTTGCTGCCGGATTTGGCGCGCAAGGGACGTTGGACGACATTGGGGAAGGGGCGCACGCCGCCGGAGCGATCGGGGCCGAGCTGGCCATTATCTTCGGGCTTTACCTCGCGGGCATCATATTCCTCAACATCGTCGCGGCCCATAATCCAGTCGCGGCGCAAGGCGGGCAGACCGGCCATGATATCGATATGCGCATCGGGGTCGGTATAGGGGCCTGACGTGTCATAAACGCGCACCGGCGGCTCACCGCTGGAGGGCTCCAGATCAATCTCGCGCATCGCCACGGGGACACCATGGTCACCGCGCGAGGAAACATGGATTTTGCGGCTGCCACGGATCGGTCCGGTGGTGACGTTGACTTCGGTGCGGGCGGGGATATCGGCCATATTCGCTCTCCTTATGGCGGAGCGCGGGCGCAAGTCGGTTGAGCCGCCCACTCCCTCCGCCGATGCTAATCGGTTCAGGTTCGACGGGTCGGACAGCGCAACCTGTCCCTCTCAGCCCAAAGTCAGATGACATGCTGGCTCCCCGGGGATAGCCGTGAGTTTACGCGCAATCGGGCATCACGTCCAGTGTGATCGGCACCGTTACGGCCTATATGGACTCGTAAACTGCAGAAAGTGAACGCGCGCGATCAGGCGTTGAGCCGCATCAGCGCGACGATGATGAAGAACAGGCCGATGGCGATGCACACCAGCGCATAAACGGTGTTGCTCGAGGCGAAGAGCATCTTGGCGATGGGCCAGATAAAGCCGGGAAAGGCGAGCATGATCATGCCCTCGGCCAGCGCGATCCAGCCGATCACGGTGATCAGGATCGACAGCCAGTCGCTGCCCATGGGGTGGGCCAGCACGATGGCGGTGCCGAGGATGAACACCACAAAGCCGGTGAGAAAACGCAACGCCGCCGAGCGTTCGCATTCATCGACCATGCCCAGGCCCCAGCGCGGATGGCGCCACAGACCGATACCGGCGGCAAGCGAATAGCCGCCAAAGGCCAGCGCCAGCAGGGCTGTCAGATTATAGCTAGCGGCCATTGTCCCGAAATCCTCCTTGGCTGATCCAAGATTACAGCGCGTTACGAAGATTTGTAAGGGCTGTCCATGACATCATCGAAGTGGTTCAGTTTCGGACAAAGCGATGGTGCAGCGCAGAAAGGGTGGCGTACGGGCAGGGTCATACACCCCCGGACCGTCGCTTCCTCGCCCGGTGTCAGCCGGATCGGGTTCAACCGGTCGCGGATACACCGCCCTCAACCTGCCGGTTGTGCAGCGCCGGCATCCTGCATGTCGGGAATATGCTCCACCACCACACCGGGTGCGGACAGCACCACCTCGCCCTTGAGCGTGTCGAGCGCCAGCATCATCATCTCCGGCCCCTCGCTGACCCTCTCGACGATGCCGAGATCGGCAAACAGCGGATTGAGCGTGTCAGCAATGGGGCTGGAGAGTTGCAGGCTTTTCAGGCCGAGCTCGGCATCGCCTTCCATCCATTTGGATCGCGTATGCCACTGGATGACACAGGGGCGGGTGCTTCTGAAGCCGGGCCCGATAACTGCGTTGGTATAACTGACAGTCTCTGTGTCGCGGGTATGTTCGAAGCTCTGCATCATTTCCAGCGGCGCGCGTTGCGCGGCGGCGGCATCGCCAAAGGCGTTTATATCATTGGTGGCGACATACCAGAAAAGCGGCTGCGGCTGGGTGAACTGCTTCACCGTTTC
Organism: Pseudomonadota bacterium; assembly: GCA_039818985.1. Lineage (NCBI taxonomy): Bacteria > Pseudomonadati > Pseudomonadota > Pseudomonadota bacterium. The sequence continues at coordinate 262,624 of JBCBSU010000001.1, forward strand.
GATCATCGGATGGAAGCCGGTCCAGTCCGGGTTAGGGCCAAGTATCTCGAGGAAACGCCCGGCACCCAGCCTGATCGCCGCGCTCCAGTAAAATTGCTCCGGGCCGGGTTGCGGACCGATCCGCGGTTCGACACCGGTCAGCTCGGCAATATGGCGCGCGCCTTTGCGGGTATCGGGCACGCCCAGCGCGATATGGTCGAGCGACGCACCGCCGCGATCGAGAACGAGATTGGGATTATCCGCCATCATGCCTGTTCCTTTCATCATCCATTCTTCATCTGCGACTTAAATGCTATTAAGAAGCATTATCATATAAAGGATGGCATGACCAGTTATGTTTGCCCGCAGCGACCTCGACATCGCCGAGCTTGTTATAGATGACCGATAGATCGCGTAGTTTTTCCCTGTTTTCCGGGTCATGATCAGATCGATGCTGCATAATAGTATTTGCAGCTTCAAACTCGGTAATGGCTTCACCGAGATTGCCTTCCTTGATCAAGATACTGCCAAACGCATCATGCAGCACGCCGCGATCACGATCATCGGCAACGTGTTGCAGTGCTATCTCAAAGCAGCGGCGCGCATCGGCAAGGTTGTTATACACCGCGTGCAAACGGCCCAGCTCGATCCATGACCAGACGTCCTCGGGGTCGAGATCGACGGCTTCCTCATAAGCGGCCTTGGCCTTTGAGGGCGCTACTGGTGCGTAGAGTCTTGCCGCCTGGCGGGCGCGTTCTGCATTGCGTTTCTTGCCCGAATGAACTTCTGCCATAAGTTCGTCAGCGGCATCCTCGACGCGCTCGGGTGCATTCTGTGCGGGGCCGGTGACGATCTTCTTCGCAAGCCCGACATCATCGGCGTCTTCCGAATCGGCAAGTGCCGTTGCTGCTTTGGCAAAGCTGGCGGCCTGTTGTGGGTCTTTGCCACCAAGCAGCGCTGTCAGACCCGCTAGCTGCGCCTTCAGGCCGATAATCTCATCACGCGTCAAAGCGCCTTGCTTCTCAACGTCACCCTTGGATGCGCCGGGGTTGAATATCTGCCAGAAGGTGAGCGCTGCCGGGCTATTGCAAGCGTGATAAAGCGCATGTTGTCGCCTAAAAGCACAGTAATACGCCTCAGCATTTCACACCTGATACTCGCCAACCCGAAAATCCCCCACCCCAACCAAACCCATATTGCCTCTGGCGACTACATATGTTTATGGTGCGCCGCTTGGGGGAGCGATCACGGACGAGGATATTGCACCTGTGACCATAGACCCAGCCGCCCCCGATAACAGCGCTTCACCACGGCCATGGCCCTTTGCGCTGCTGGCGATCCTGCTGGCGCTGATGTTCAACGCCTATTCCGGTGACTTTGCGACGGCGCTGGGTGCGAAGGCATGGTTTGCCGGGATACCCTATGGCCGCTCGGTGTTTCTCAACACCGCCGATATGGTGGTCATGCTGCTGTGCTTCTGGCTGATCGGCGGTGTCGGCATTAGCCGTCAGTGGCGCATTGCCGGTTTGGGCAGGCCGATATTACCGCCGTTGATCTTTGGCGCGCTGATCTTCGTGCCGGTGACGGCCATATTGTTCTTCGCCACACAGCTTTCCTCCGGGGCCGGGATCGCCGAGATTGCCTTTGGCGGCGTGGTGTTTCCGATGTTCGAGGAGATTGTGTTTCGCGGCCTCGCCATCGGGGTGCTGATGGTGCGTTTCCGCTGGCCGTTTCTGGTCGCGGCGCTGATCCCGTCGCTGTTTTTCGGCGTCTTTCACATGTATCAGGGCGACAGCCTGATGGAGAGCCTGGGCATCGCCGCGATTACCGGCTTTGGCGGGATATGGTTTGGCTGGATCTACTGGAAATGGGGCTTCAACCTGTGGCCCGCCTTTCTGCTCCATGCCGGGCTGAATTCGCTGTGGACGCTGTTCGATCTCGGCGACAATGCCATGGGCGGCCAGCTCGGCAATGTCATGCGCATCGCGGTGATCATCGCCTCGATCATACTGACATTATGGGGCCGCGGGCTGATCGACCGGCTGGCCCATCAGCCCGACAGCCTCAATAGCGGTGCCGGTCAGAAGGTATAGGTGATGCCGACAACGCCGCGCAGCTGGTTGGCGTCGCCGCGTATCGCGGTGATCGGTGTGGCGGCGGCGGCTTCGCGCAAGCGACTATAGCCGAACAGCCCGAACATGCCCCAGCCGCCATCGAGCGCATTGCCCGACAGGTCGTAGGTGCCGATGACATTGGCCGAAACGCTTTTCACGCCGCTGCCGGCATCGAACACCGGCAGGCCGCTGGCGGCGCTGCCGGCGGCGTCAATGCCATAGTAGAAATCGGCATAGTCATTATCGACCCAGCTGGCGGCGACGCTGGCGCGGATGATTGCGGCGCGGCCAATAGGGCGACGATAGTTGATCGACGGGCGGATCACGGTTCCGGAATGGGCACCGGCGACATCAAAGGCGATATCGGTGAGAAAGCTGATGCTGTCAAAGCGGCTGAAGACGCCGTTGACGCCGACACCGAAACGGCCGCCAACCTCTATCGCAACGTCGAGATCGCCAAGCTGTTCGACCACCGGGTCGTTGATCTGCGACTGGATCGCGCGGTTGAGATTGACCCGGACCAACGGGCCGGCGATGATATTGGTCTTGGACAGCGGCTTTTCGCGGATCAGGTCGACCACGATACCGGGGCCGCCGCCGGGGGAGGCGAACTGGAAGCCGCTGACCTGGCCGACGATTTGCGGGCCGGGGAACAGCACATAATTGTCCGAGCCCTCATAGCTGGGGATCAGCCCGGCGCCGATGCCGAGGGTGATGAAATCGCCGGCAAAGACCGAATTGGCCATCGCCTGCAGCATCTCCAGCTCTTCGCGGCTGGGCGGCTTGCCACCGCCCTGTCCGGCAGCAGGGCGCTGCGGCTGGTCATCGGCGATGAGCGCCAGCGGCTGTTCGCCGGTCTCTGCTTCGGACGCGGCGATGGTGACCGGGTCGGGGGTGATAAGCGCGGTGTCGTCATCGGCGAGTGCCGGAGCGGCAAGGCTGATGCAAAGGGCGGAAAGGGGGAGAGTGGCTGCGCCTCGCAACAATGCTTTACTGCAGGACCACGTGGTAGGGGAAAATGCCATGGGTCTGAAATCCTTGATGTGCGCCATTATAGGCTGGCTGGAGCCATAGAGTTACTTTACTATTCGTTCAATAACCAATTTGAAATTGCGTCTTGTGGCGTGTCTTTACGGGTAAATTGCCGCCGGTTTTAGCGGCCAGTGCAGGGGTTAAAGTAAGGACCTGGGCGTCTAGAAGGTGTAGCCAATGCCCAGCGCCCCGACAAACTGGTCGTCATCGCCACGCAGGCTCACCAGCGGGCTGCGCCGGGCATCCTCGAACAGCCGGTCATAGCCGGCGGCACCGAAAATGGCGAAACCGCCATTGGTCAGATCACCATCGAGATCAAAACCGACGAGCAGGAACATGCCGATATTCTTCAATCCGCCGCCAGCATCGAATTCGGGCAGGCCGCTGGCGGCGCTGCCCTCGGCATCGACGCTGTAATAGGTATCGGCAAAATCATTGTCGACCAGCTCCGCCGACAATGTGGCGGTGAGCGCAATGCCCCGGCTGACCGGGGTGAAATAGGTGAGATAGGGCGATACCACCATGCCCTTATGCGCCCCGGCGACGTCATGTTTCACCTCCAGAGCGGCGGTGAGATTATCGACCGGGTTGAGCACTTTGGACCATTGGAAACCGGCACTGATGCCCAGTTCGAGCGGCAGGCTGACATCGCCCAGCGCCTCGACCACCGGGTCGTTGATGCTACCCAGCGAGACCCGGCTGAAACGCACACGTGCCACCGGTCCGAGTACCAGATCGAAATCGCGATCCCGGTTATTGGTCCACAGATCGGCGGAAATGCCCGTGCCGCGTGTAATGAAATTAATGCCTTCGACACGGCCGATCACCGCAGGGCCGGGGAACAGGACATAATTGTTCGATCCCTCATAGCTTGGGGCGACCACGGCACCGGCACCGATGGTCAGGAAGTCGCCGTCAAAAACGCTGCCATCGATCGAAAGCTCGGGCGCCTCCTGCAACGTCACTTCGCTGTCGCGATCACGGTCATTGTCTGCCGGAGCGGCATGCGCCATGGCCGCAGCTGATGCGGCGAACAGCAGTGCCGACACGATGCCGACAGCCCTGATCATGGTGACGATGCCTGATGCTGGCAAAGATTATCTCCCTGTTTGCGCCAGTCTATACGCATAACAGACAGAAAATTGATTAACCGATGATGACCGGGACAGGTGATGCGGCGTACATGCCGCTATTGGTTCTCCGCCCCGAGGGTCAGAGATAATATTTGACCCGGATGCGCTCGCGATTTTCCACCGGCGTTGCGCTGAACAGTGCCTTGCGGAATTTGGGTGGTCCAAAGGTGAATTTGGGGTTGCGCGAAAAGCCGATGCCTTCGCGCGGGATACCAGCGAATTTGTCGAGGCGCGAATTGCCGTTTTCATCGTGCACGATGGCGATGGCATAATCACCCGAGGGTATGGCGCTGAACAGCGCCTTGCCGCTCGCCGCTTCGACGGTGATACGGCGTGCCTTTGGATCATTGTCGCAATCGGGGAAGTGTCTCTCATTCGCGGTGAGGCAAAGATGCACCAGACCTTTGGTCGAGCGCATATTGTCGAGTTCGATATGGACATTGCAAAGCTGCAGCGGTGATGCACCGATGAGAAGCGGACTTGCTGCCGCCAGTGCCGCGCTTTTGCCTATCATTTTGCGCATTGCGTCTGCGCTGCCTGCCCGAACCCGAATCATGTCTTTCCCCAATAGTTTACCCGATGTGATCAAGCTGCGGTCGTTTATGCCGTTCTGCTTGTAGTTGCTGTCGCGCGGCTGCCCCGGCTTCGGGGTTCAGACCAGTCGCCCAGTCCGCGATCGGTGCCGCATAGACGATCCCAGTGACGGAAATACAGCCCATAATTGCATTTATAGGCCTGATGGTGGCGTTCATGATGGCTGGCTGTAATCACCCATCTCCCTATGGGGCCATTAACAAGCCAGCGGGGAAAGAGTTCCCAGCCCATATGGTTGGTGACCCCCATGACCGTCATGATGGTGAGCACCAGCGCCAGCATCGCGACATGGATCGGGATGACGAACACCAGCACCGGAATGACGATTGCGCCGGTAAGCGCCTCGATCGGGTGGAAGCTCATTGCTGCCCAGGCTGTGGGCGGACGGCTCTCATGATGCACCGCATGGGCGATGCGGAACCATTTCGGCTGGTGCATCCAGCGGTGCGTCCAGTAGAACCAAGTGTCGTGCGCCAGCATGTAGAGCAGCACCGATAGCGGCGCATACCATAAGGGCATGGCCGAGAAATCCTCGTAAATCTGCGTCCAGCCATGGCTGCGCCAGCCCCAGGCAACAATGCCGGCCGGCAGGCCGTAAATCCCCACTGAAAGCAGTGACCAGCCGATTTCCCGACGGATCTGGTGCGATTGCTCCTGATACAGGCCCGGGCGCAGTCGCGAGGTGATCCAGGCGAACAGACCGCTTGCGGCGAAATAGCGCAGCGCGATGATCAGGGACATGGCCAGAGCGGAGAATGTCAGGGCAAGAAAAATGTCCATGCGCCCCTGTAGCGTGAAATATCGCGAAATCAAAAGGGGTTTATCCCCATGATTGCCAATTTACAGGTCGCCTGATGGCCGAATATCGCCTTTGCTCTTGTAACCATGCAAGCTGCTGCAATAAGGGGCACAGAGAAATCATAAGCCTGACGGGAAAACCCGATGGGAAAGCCCAATGGGAAAACAATGAGCGTTAAAAGCTGTGATCTGGCAATATTGGGTGGCGGACTGGCCGGCGGCTTGCTGGCCATGGCGATAGCGCGTCTCCAGCCCGATGTTCGGCTGTTGCTGATCGAGAGCGGTGAGACATTTGGCGGCGACCATGTCTGGTCATTTTTTGCCAATGACATCCCCGATGATGCCAAATGGCTGGTCGAGCCGCTGATCTGTTTCACCTGGGATGATTACAGCGTCCGCTTCCCCAAATTGAAGCGCAGCCTGGACAGCCGGTACCATTCCATACTGTCCGACCGCTTCGATACGGTGATCCGCGAAAAAATTCCCGCCGAACAGCGCATGACCGGGGCCAATGTTGTCGCCAGTGACGCCCATATGGTCACGCTGGAGGACGGCACCCTAATAGAGGCCGGCGGTGTCATCGATGCCCGGGGCGGTGGCAATGTCGATGCGCTCGATTGCGGCTGGCAGAAATTTACCGGCCAGTTGCTGCAATGCCGCGAGCCGCACGGGCTGGAGCATCCGATTGTCATGGATGCCACGGTTGATCAGCATGACGGTTATCGTTTTGTCTATTGCCTGCCATTCAGCCCGACCGAAGTGTTTGTCGAGGACACCTATTATAGCGACAGCAGCGATCTTGACCCCCGGATATTGCGCCAGCGCATTGCCCAATATGCCGATGAGCAGGGTTGGGAAGTCACCGACATAACGCGTGAGGAAAAGGGTGTGTTACCGGTCGTCTACAAGGGCGATTACAAGCGCTTTCGCAAGGACAATGAAGCCGGCACCGCGCTGGCCGGATCGCGCGCCGGTCTTTTCCACTGCCTCACCAGCTATTCGCTTCCCGACGCGGTACGTTTTGCGATGCACATTTCCGCCATGAACGATCTCGGCGGGGCCAGCCTGGCACGCGAGAGCGCCGATTATGCCGCCAAACAATGGCGAAGCGGCTGGTATTATCGCCTGCTTGGCAAATTCCTGTTTATCGGTGCCGAGCCGGACCAGCGCTATGGTGTGTTCCAGCGCTTTTATGGCCTGTCAGAAAAGCTTATCGAGCGATTTTATGCTGGTCAGTCAACGCGCTATGACAAGATACGCATCTTGACCGGCGAGCCACCGATACCGATAAGCCGGGCGATACGGGCGCTTTTGTCCTGAAAGCGGCGGGGAATATTTGATGGCAACAGCAGCGGTAATCGGCGCAGGCTTTGGCGGTCTGGCGCTGGCGATACGGTTACAGTCGGCGGGTATCCAGACCACCGTCTTCGAGGGCCGCGACAAGCCCGGCGGCCGCGCTTATCACTGGAAGAAAGACGGCTTTGTTTTTGACGCCGGGCCGACGGTGATTACCGATCCGCCATGCCTCAAACAGCTTTGGGAATTGACCGGCCACGATATCTCCGAAGATGTCGATCTGGTTCCGGTGATGCCGTTTTACCGCCTCAACTGGCCCGATGGTAGCAATTTTGATTATTCCAATGATGATGAGCAGCTGCGCGCCGAAATCGCAAAGCTCAACCCCGATGATGTCGCGGGCTATGAGCGCTTCCTCAAATATAGCGAGGGCGTGCATGATGAGGGATATCTGAAGCTCGGCACCAAGGCGTTTCTCGACTTCACTTCGATGATCAAGGCGGCTCCCGGGCTGATGAAATTTCAGGCCTGGCGCTCGGTTTATTCCATCGTATCCTCCTATGTGAAGAGCGAGAAGCTGCGCGAGGCGCTGTCCTTTCACACCTTGCTGGTCGGCGGCCATCCGATGCAGACCAGTGCGATCTACACGCTGATCCACAAGCTGGAAAAGGCGGGCGGCGTCTGGTTCGCCAAGGGTGGCACCAACCAGCTCATCGCCGGGATGGTCCGCCATTTTGAGCGCATCGGTGGCACCATGCATCTGTCAACGCCGATCCAGCAGATCACCATAAATGGCGATCGTGCGACCGGCGTGGTGACCGCGGCGTATGGCGAACAGATATTTGATGCGGTGGCGACCAATGCCGATATCATGCACAGCTATCGCGATTTGCTCAGCAACAATCCGCGTGGCAAAAAGGCAGCCAGAGCGCTCTCGCGCAAGAAATTCTCGCCGTCGCTGTTCGTGCTGCATTTTGGCCTGAAAGGCACATGGCCAGGCATCCCGCATCATATGATCCTGTTCGGCCCGCGCTATAAGGGCCTGCTTGATGATATTTATACCAACGGCGTACTGCCCGAGGATTTCTCGCTCTATCTGCACCACCCCACGGTCACCGATCCGGACATGGCACCGGAAGGGCACAGCACCTTCTACGCGCTCGCACCGGTAGCGCATCAGGGCAAATTGCCGATTGACTGGGAGACAGAAGGGCCAAAGCTGGCCGACCGCATTCTCGATGAAATCGGCCGCCGCCTGATCCCCGATATTCATGAGCGGGTGGTCACCAAATTCCATTATACGCCGGCTGATTTTGGCCGCGATCTCAATGCGCATCTGGGCAGTGCTTTCAGCCTGGAACCAGTGCTGACCCAAAGCGCCTTCTTCCGCACCCATAACCGCGATGATGTGATCAACAATCTCTATTTTGTCGGCGCCGGGACGCATCCGGGCGCCGGGATACCCGGGGTTGTCGGCAGCGCCAAGGCAACGGCGGATTTGATGATTGCGGATATGGCCTAAAATCCTCCCCGCTTGCGGGGAGGTGGCTCGCCGCAGCTTTAGCGAAGGCGAGACGGAGGGGGTTCTCCACTCGCGCCGTGTGAGATTGTCAGCCCCCTCCACCACCTTCGGTGGTCCCCCTCCCCGTGAACGGGGAGGATTAATCTGAAACCCCCTTCGACAAGCTGCACATGAGCCGCTAGAGAGGCGCGGTTCGACTCTGATGATACAGGACTTAAAGTGAAATCCCTCGCCGTCTATTGTGGCTCGGCCACGCCTTCCGATCCGGTCTATATCGAAACCGCCAAACAAGTGGGCCAGGTGCTAGCTCAGCGCGGCATCACCGTGGTTTATGGCGGCGGGCGGCTCGGCCTGATGGGAGCAGTCGCCGACAGCGCGCTGGCCGCCGGCGGCAAGGTCATCGGCGTGATCCCCGAAGCGTTGTGCGAGGCGGAAGTCGCGCATCGCGGTTGCAGCGAACTGCATGTCGTACCCGGCATGCATGAGCGCAAAAAGCTGTTCACCGACATGTCCGACGGTTTTATCAACCTGCCCGGCGGTGTTGGCACCATGGATGAGCTGTGGGAAGCGATCAGCTGGGCCCAGCTCGGCTATCATCAAAAGCCGGTCGGTCTGCTCAATGTCGCCGGCTATTATGACCATCTGATTGCCTTTAACCGCCATATGGGTGAGGTCGGCTTTGTCCGGCCGCAACATCGTGATATTCTCCAGATCGATGCGACAATTGACGGCCTGGTCGACAAGATGGCGCATTATCGCCCGATCCAGACGATCTTTTCGATGCAGGCCAAGGATTTGTAGGACAGCGTAATGCATGCACCGCGATCCAGCCATGACCGTGCGGCGCTGGTCGCCTATGCCGCCGATGCCATTGGCCGCGGTTCGCGCTCCTTTGCCATTGCCAGCCGGCTGTTCGACCAGGCCACGCGCGAGCGGGCCTGGCTGCTCTATGCCTGGTGCCGCAAATGCGACGATCTCGCCGATGGCCAGGATATGGGCCATGGCATGCAGACGGTCGAGGATGCGCGCGAGCGGCTCAACTATATCCGCGATCTCACCGCCATGGCGTTTCGCGGCGAGCCGACCGGCGAACCAGCGTTCGACTGCCTGTCGGTGGTCGCTGCCGAATGCCAGATACCGCAATACTATGCCGAGGATGTGATCGAGGGTTTTGCGCTCGATGTTGCCGAATGGCGACCGCGCAGCGAGGCCGATCTGCACCAATATTGCTATCATGTCGCCGGCGCGGTGGGTTGCATGATGGCGATTGTCATGGGGGTCGATCCTGAGGAGGAATCGACGCTCGACCGCGCCTGTGACCTGGGGCTTGCTTTCCAGCTTGCCAATATCGCGCGTGATATCGAAGAGGATGACAGTGTCGGACGTTGCTATCTGCCGGTTGAATGGCTGGTCGAGATGGATATTCCGCCGGGCCAGCATATGAAGCCGCCTTTCCGCTCGGCACTGGCGCGCTTGGCGCGGCGGTTGGCCGACCAGTCGGAGCGTTATGAGGCATCGGCGCGCATCGGCGCGCGCAAGCTGCCCTATCGGGCACGCTGGGCGGTGCTTGCCGCTGCCGGCATCTATGGTGATATTGCCCGCGAGGTGCGCCAGCGCGGCGAGACCGCATGGGACCATCGCACCATCACCACCACAGCCGCCAAGCTGGGTTGGATTGTGCGCAGCATGTGGCGTGCGACCCGCCCGGCGCGGCGCAATGCTGCGGCGCTGGGTCGCGAGGGGCTATGGACCAGGCCGTGCCGACTGGCCCAATCGCACTAGCGCATAACCCTATCAGGCGATTGCGATTTCGCCGGGGTTAACCGTCTTTTCGATTGCATTTGGCAACCAGATACCTTTTGGTGCGTTGTTACGTCTTATAGGGGCTCTTTGTGCGGTCATTTTCCATATTCGGACAGATCAGAAAAACAGGGCATATAGCCATTGTACCGTTACTGCTGCCGATGCTGTTGCTCGCCGGTTGCGGTGGCGAGCAGGACGATGATGCGGCACAGGCTATCGAGCCGCCCGAAGTGACCACCACCACGGTGCAGCCGGCTGAAACCACCCGTACGCTCGAAGCGGCGGGGACGGTGCGCTATCTCGCCGAGACCGCGCTAGGCTTCACCACTCCGGGGAAAATTGCCAGCATCCGCTATGTCGCCGGTGAAAACGTGCGGCGCGGCGAATTGCTGGCATCGCTCGATACCACCACTGTGTCTGCTGACCTTGCCAGCGCCCGGGCCGAGCTGGAGCGCGCCGAAGCCGAATTTGGGCGTATCGAAAAACTGTTCAAACAGGGCTGGGTGACAAGAGCCCGGCTCGATCAGGCCGAAGCCGCCGCCAAGGCGGCCCGGGCGCAGGTGAGCAGCGCCGGTTTTGCACGCGAGACATCGCAGATCATCGCGCCGTCCAGCGGTGTTATCCTGGCGCGCAATGCCGAGCCGGGCCAGATCGTCCAGCCGGGGACGGCGGTGCTGATCCTCGGGGAGGCATCACGCGGCCTGGTGTTCGAGGTTCCTGTGGTCGACAGCGACATTGCCGGACTCAGCATCGGCATGCCGGCAAAAATCCGGCTGGCGGCGCTGGGTGGTGAAGAAATCGATGCCCAGATACGCGATATTGACGGTCGCGCCGATCCGCTTTCGGGCACTTTCACCGTATCTTTCGCGCTGCCCGAAAATCCCGATCTCCGCTCGGGGCAGATCGGCACCGCCTTTGTCCGTATGCCCAAAGGCGATGGCGACGACCAGGTGACCATCCCGTCCGAAGCGCTGTTCGATGTCCGCGCCGATGAAGGGTTTGTCTATGTCCTTGCCGAGGTCAAGGAAGAGGGCAAGCCGGTGCGCTACAGGGCGGTATCACGCAATGTCGTTATTGGCGCGCTGCTCGATGACCGCATGACCATCCGCGATGGACTGACACCCGGCGAGCGCATTATCGTCACCGGGCATCAGGATGTGCATGCCGATGATATCGTCGCCATAGCGTCGCAGCCTGCTCCGTCCAAAACCGCGCAAAAGGCATCCGGAGCGACGCCATGAGGCACGGCGGTGATGGCGTAAGATGGATATGCGAGCCGTGATAATGCCCGCCGTGAGAATGGCTGCATGAGTCCTGCCGCCTTTACCATCGGCCGCTGGCAATTGTCGCTGGTGCTGTTCTTGCTGCTGGCGGCGCTGGGTGTCAGCTCGCTGCTCAGCATATCGCGCTCGGTTGACCCGCACTTCCCAATTCCCGTGGTCATTGTCGTCGCGGCCCAGCCGGGTGCCGATGCTGCCGATCTGGAAGAGACTATTGCCAAGCCGATTGAGGAGGTGCTGCAGGGGCTGGACGATATCGATGAGATCGCCTCGACCAGCTATGACGGTCAGGCGGTGGTGCGCGCGGAATTCGACTGGGGCGGCGATGCCGACCAGTATTTCGACGATGTCGTGCGCGAGGTGAGCGCGATCCGCGATCAGCTGCCCGAGGGGCTGGTCAGCCTCGAATATAACAAGGTTCGCACCACCGAATCCGCAGTGCTGCAACTGGCGCTGGTCAGCGAAACCGCAAGCTGGCGGCGGATGGAGAAATATGCCGAGGATATCCGCGATGCGCTGGTGCGCTATCCCGGTGTGCGCGCGGTCAATCTCGACGGACTTGCTGCGCCCGAGGTTGAGGTGGCGATCCGCCCTGGCAGGCTGGCCGAGCTGAGCATCACCCCGACCGCTGTTGCCGACGCGCTGCGCGCCGGCGGTGCCGAACTCCCGCCCGGAGCGGTGCAGAGCGGCGAGCGCCGCTTCAATGTCGAGGCGGGGGGTGCGTTTCGCGATCTCGACACTATCCGCGAGCTGCCGGTGCGCGCCGGCAATGGCACGGTGGTGACCATTGACGACATTGCCGATGTCAGCTGGGGCAATAGCGAACAGCTTTATCGCGCCCGCTATAACGGCCAGCGCAGCGTCTTCATCACCGCGACCCAGAAGGACGGCGTTGATGTCATCCGGTTGCGCGAACAGATTATCGCCGAGCTCGATCAGCAGAAGCAACTGCTTCCCGGCGACATACGGATCGACCAGATTTTCGACCAGAGCCGTGATATTGAAAAACGCCTCAGCGAACTGACGCGAGACTTTACCATCGCGGTGACGCTGGTGATCTTCACGCTTCTGCCCCTGGGCTGGCGCGCCTCGGTGATCGTGATGATCTCCATCCCGCTGTCTTTGGCCTCGGGGCTGCTGGCGATCGACTTTTCCGGCTTCAATCTCAGTCAGCTTACCATTGCCGGGTTCATCGTCGCGCTCGGTCTGCTGGTCGATGATTCCATCGTGGTGACCGAAAATATCGCCCGGCACCTGCGCATGGGCAAGCGACGAAGTATCGCCGCAGTCGATGCCACCCGCGAGATTACTCCTGCCGTGCTCGGTTCGACCGGGGTGCTGATCTTCGCTTTTGCCCCGCTGCTGTTCCTGCCCGAGGGCGCGGGCGAATTTACCCGTTCGTTCATCTTCGCCATCATCTACACCGTGGCGGCCTCGCTGGTGGTGTCGCTGACCATCATCCCGTTCCTCGCCAGCCGATTGCTGTCGCGCCATGAAGATCCGGATGGCAATGCGGTGCTGCAATGGCTCAATCGCCAGATCGAGCATTTCTACAACCCGTTGCTGCACCGCGCGCTCGACAATCCGCGCCGTACCTTCTGGGGGGCGATGCTGGTCTGTGTATCGGCTTTCGGGTTGATCCCGGTTATCGGTTTCAGTCTGTTCCCCTATGCCGATACCAGCTATTTCCTGGTCACTATCGAAGCCGAACAGGGCAGCAGTCTGGACCGCACCGACCGCATCATGAAACAGGTCGATGCGATATTGGCGAAAGAGGAATCGGTGACCGCGCGGGCGGAAAATGTCGGTGCCGACAATCCGCAGGTATTCTACAATGTCTTCTCCAACCGCCAGCGCACCAATTATGGCGAGACACTGGTGGTACTCGACGAATGGGACCCCAATAGCAGCCCCGATGTGATCGCGCGTATCCGTGAGCAATTTGATGCCATTCCCGGTGCGCGCATCAATGTCGATCTGTTCCAGAACGGCGCGCCGATCGCCGCGCCAATCGAAATCCGCATCATCGGTGACGAGCTGGAAACGCTGCGGCGCTACGCCGGCGAGATTGAGCAGATTTTGCGCGAGACGCCGGGCGCGCGCGATGTCATCAACCCGGTCAGCACCAACCGCATCGATCTCAATCTCGGTCTCGATGAGCGCAAGGCCGCATTGCTCAACATTCCTGTTGGCGAGCCGCGCCGCGCGCTGCGGCTGGCACTGAGCGGCGAACAGGCGGCTATATTCCGCGACAATGAGGGCGACAGCTATCCGGTGACGGTGCGGCTACCGCTCGACAATAACCAGCCGGTTTCTGCGCTCGATGCGGTTTATGTCGCCACCCGTACCGGCGATCCGGTGCCGTTGCGGCAGATCGCCTCGCCCAGGCTGGAGAGCGTGCCGCCGCAGATCACCCGTTATCAGCAGGAGCGCAACGTCAACATCACGGCCAATGTCGAACCGGGCGCACTGGTATCGCGAGTCACCGACGACGCGCTGCGGCGCATCGAATCCGAAATCGAACTGCCTCAGGGCTATCGCATCTCGGTCGGCGGCGAGGCGGAAGCGATCGGCAACACCTTTTCCGGCTTTGGCCCGATCATCGTCATCGCCCTGTTCGGCATATTCGCGGTGCTGGTCGCCGAATTTGGCCGCTTCCGTGAAACCATCGTGGTTGCCGGGGTGATCCCGCTGGGCACCTTTGGCGGCCTGATCGCGCTGCTGATAACCGGCAATTCGCTGTCCTACATGGCAATTATCGGCTTTGTCGCGCTGGTCGGCATCGAGATCAAGAACTCGATCCTGCTGGTCGATTTCACTGCCCAGCTGCGCGCCGACGGCATGAAGCTGCGCGAGGCGATCGAGCGTGCCGGTGAGGTGCGTTTCCTGCCGGTGCTGCTGACATCGGTGACCGCTGTCGGTGGCCTCAGCCCGCTCGCCATTGCCGGCGGGTCGCTCTACGGGCCGCTGGCCTGGGTGATTATCGGCGGGCTGATTTCCTCCACCGTGCTGTCGCGGATCATCACCCCGGTGATGTATTTGCTGATCGCCCGCAACGAACCGGGCCAGGGCGGCGATACGAAAACACCGGCTCCGGCCAAACCCGCGCCGACAAAGGCTTGAGCCTGACCGGCCGCGATCTTATCTTGGCGGCGCATAACCGACACATGGCAAGGCAGGACGGAAAAGCATGAGCGAACAGACAGCGATTTTGGCGGGCGGCTGCTTCTGGTGCACCGAGGCGGTATTCAACGACGTCATCGGCGTTAGCAAGGTCGAGAGCGGCTATATTGGTGGCCATACCGAAAATCCGACCTATCGCCAGGTGTGCTCGGGCAGGACCGGTCATGCCGAGGCTATTCGCGTCACCTTTGATGATGAAGCAGTCGGCTATGGCGATATCCTCGACATCTTCTTCGCAACCCATGACCCGACACAGCTCAACCGTCAGGGTAATGATGTCGGCACCCAGTATCGCTCGGCGATCTTTCCGCTCAACGATGCCCAGCATAGTGAGGCCGAGGCTGGGAAAATCCGCGCTGCGGAGGGCTGGCCCGCACCGATTGTCACCACCATCGAAGAAGCCACAACATGGTATCCGGCGGAGGACTATCACCAGGAATATTGGGAGGGTGAGGGACAGCGTAACCCCTATTGTATTGCTACCATCCCCCCCAAGCTGCAGAAATTGCGCAAGAGTTTTGCCAACAGGGTCAAGTCCGCCTGACCGCATGTCGATAATTACAGACCGTCCGCGACAGGCGGCGCGCATCTTTCGGGGAGGAAATCGATGAAACCAATTCGCAAGGCGGTGTTTCCCGTCGCCGGCATGGGCACACGTTTCCTGCCCGCCACCAAGGCGATTCCGAAGGAGATGCTGCCGGTGGTCGATCGCCCGCTGATCCAGTATGCGGTGGACGAAGCTATCGAGGCGGGGATCGAACAGATGATCTTCGTCACCGGTCGCGGCAAGAGCGCCATCGAGGACCATTTCGATATCGCCTTCGAGCTGGAAAAGACGATGAGCGAGCGCGGCAAGTCACTCGATATATTGGCGCCGACCCGGCTTGGCCCCGGTCGTTGCGCCTATGTCCGCCAGCAGGAACCGCTCGGCCTTGGTCATGCGGTGTGGTGCGCCCGGGATATTGTCGGCGATGAGCCCTTTGCCGTGTTCCTGCCTGATGAATTCATGCACGGCTCGCCCGGCTGTATGAAGCAGATGGTCGATGCCTATGCCACCACCGGCGGCAATCTGATCAGCGTGCTCGAAGTGCCGCGCGAGCGGGTGTCCAGCTATGGCGTGATCGCGCCGGGGGCGCAGAACGGCAACCTCACCGAAGTTACCGGACTGGTGGAGAAACCGAAAGTTGAAGAAGCGCCGTCAAACCTGATTCTGTCGGGCCGCTATATTCTTCAGCCAGAGGTGATGCGGACGCTGGAGCATCAGGAAGCCGGTGCCGGCGGCGAGATTCAGCTCACCGATGCCATGGCGCAGATGATCGGCGACCAAGCGTTCAATGCCGTCACCTTTGACGGTCGCCGCTATGACTGCGGCTCGAAAGTCGGCTATATAGAGGCCAATCTGGCACTGGCGCTTCAGCGTGACGACATGGCCGACCAGGTCCGTGCCATTATAAGGGAGATGGTCTGATGAAAATCGTGCATATGGCTGTTGTGCTTGCCGGGGCGTCCATGCTGGGCGGATGTCTTGCCGCCGAGATCGTCACCGCGCCGATTGACGCGGTTACCACCACCCAGTCCGAGGCCGATGAAGACCGGGGGCGTGCTATGCGCGAGCGTGACGAGAAGCTCGGCAGCCTCGAACGCCGTCGCAAGGATGCCCTCAAGGATTGCGACAAGGGCCGGCGAAGCCGCTGCGAGGATGCCGACAAGCTCGAACGCGAGATCGCCGAACTTCAGGCCGCACCGCTCGACTATTAGTCGGTCACATCCGGCTTATCGTCTTCACCGCCGATGACGCGATAGGCCAAGGCACCGAGCACGCCGCCGATAATCGGCGCGACCCAGAACAGCCATAGCTGTTGCAGCGCGACGCCGCCCTCGATCAGCGCCGGGCCGGTGCTGCGCGCCGGGTTGACCGAGGTGTTGGTCACCGGGATGCTGATCAGGTGGATCAGCGTCAGTCCCAGGCCGATGGCAATTGGCGCAAAGCCCGCCGGAGCCCGGCCATCAGTGGCACCCATGATGATGATCAGGAAAAAGGCGGTCAGGATAATCTCGGCAATCAGGCCCGCCATCATGTTGAAACCGCCCGGGGAATGGTCACCATAGCCATTGGAAGCGAGGCCGCTGACCTCACCTGCCCCCGAGGCAATGGCGTAAAGGGCAGCGGCGGCGATAATCGCGCCCGCCACCTGGGCGATGATATAGATCGGTGCGTCCTTCATCGGGAAGCGTCCGCCCGCGACCAGACCGAGCGTCACGGCCGGGTTGAGATGGCAGCCCGAAATATGACCGATGGCATAGGCCATGGTGAGCACTGTCAGGCCAAAAGCCAGCGACACGCCGAGCAGGCCGATACCGACCTCGGGAAAGGCGGCGGACAGCACCGCGCTGCCGCAGCCGCCGAATACCAGCCAGAATGTCCCCAATAATTCTGCAAATGCCCTTTGTGTCATGGACTGCTCTACCCTTTCAGTCGTGAATCAATGCCCTTAAAGCTCGATGAAAATGGAAAATCCGTCAAGCAAGTCCGGGAACCATAGAGGGTTATGGCCCCCGGACTGCCCATTCGTCCGCTTCCGCTGCCCCCTGTTTTTGACCCGAAAGGCGGGACGAAATGTTATACCCCAGCGTGTAGCAGCATCTGGCGGGAGCACGGGTAAAGAGATGTAACGCGCGGCCAGGTGCCTCTGCACGTTGCGAAATTTCTCGATGATGGCACGGCAATATCCGCCGTCCCCTTGTTTGAACGCACAGTTATGCTATTATAACTTCGACATTTTGCCGGACTGTTTGATTGCCGGTTGCTGATCGCCGACGCGGAAAGTGACCGGACCTATTTCCTGTCGCTCTATGTTGTTCTCTGGCCCGCATGGCGCGGGTGTTGCATCGGGATACTGGGCTTATGACTTTTTTGCGCGTTTTGAATGTCCATGCTGTCTTTCTCTTTGCCTTTCTGCCGGCGATTTCGGTGATGCTTTTTGTCGCCTTTGCCACCGGTGATAAAGGCGACTTTGTGACCTATGGTCTGTTTGCATTGCTGGCGAACGGCGCCTGGGTGCTTAGCAAACAGGGCCGGACGTTCATCGCCGATCAGATCAGCATTTCCAAATAACAGCCCTGGTGGCTGACCGGCTCAGGCTGCGGCGCGGCGCAGCCGGTCGTTAATCGCGACACCAATGCCGGTTTCGGGCACCGGAGCCACTGCTATGGCCTTGCCGCTGCCGCTATCGGCGCGGTGTAGCGCCGCATAGAGCCGGGATGCCGCCTCGGCCAGATCGCCGCTCGGCGAAAGGCTTTCGTCACCCGCAACCTCTCCAAAACCGATCAGCCATTCCTCCTGCGTCGCTTCAATCACATTGAGCCGCAGCGGTTTTTGCGGCGCATAATGGCTCGCCAGCTGGCCCGGCGCGGTAATTGCCTTGTCGGTGCTATCGGACAGCGGGTCGCTGTTGAGCAGCGTGGCAATTGCCGCCATGGTGATCGGCCCCGGTCGCAGGATGCGCCATCCGGCATCGCAGACCGAAATGATGGTCGACTCCACCCCGCTGCTGCACGGCCCGTCATCGAGGATTAGCCCGATCCGGCTGCCAAGGCTGGTCGCGACATGGGCGGCGCTGGTCGGGCTGATTGCGCCGCTGCGATTGGCCGAGGGCGCGGCGAGCAACAGGCCTGAATGCTGCAGCACGTTTTGCATCGCCCGGTGCGCCGGACAGCGCAGTGCAATGGTGTTGAGCCCGGCGGTTACCGCTGGCGTCACCGAATCATGCCCGACGTGGCTCAGCGGCAGCACCATGGTCAGCGGGCCGGGCCAGAAGGCCTTTGCCAGCTCTTCGGCAATGGCATTGAATCGGGTAATGCAGCGCGCGGCATTGCTGTTGGGCACATGCACAATCAGCGGATTGAAATCGGGTCTACCCTTGGCGCGGTAGATCGCCGCTACGGCATCGGTGGATGCGGCATTGGCAGCCAGACCATAGACGGTTTCGGTCGGCAGCGCGACCGGCTCGCCGGCGCGCAGGGTGGCAACCACGCGGTCAATTGCGCTGTCGGAATAGGCTAGGATTTCCGGCTTTTCTGCACTATTTTCATCACCCATGGGGTGGCCATAGCCCCGAACATAGTCTGATACTACGGGATATTCTCACTCATGACCTTTACCGCGCCGACCAAAGACCAGCTTTTTGCGCTTGAGACCGCCACCGACATATCCGAACTGAGCAGGCATGAGCGCTTTGGCGAAGCCGATGCCGACTTGGTGCAGGCGATTGTCGAAGGGGTGGGCCAATTTGCCGAGGGCGAATTCGCGCCGCTCAATCGTGTCGGTGATGAAGTCGGTGCCAAGCTGGTCGATGGCCGGGTGGTGATGCCTGAAGGGTTCAAACAGGCCTATAAGGGCTATGTCGAGGCCGGGTGGAACAGCCTGTGCGCCACGCCCGATCATGGCGGGCAGGGCCTGCCCTTCGCGCTGGCGACGGTATCGCTGGATTCGCTCGGCGCGGCAAATATGGCCTTTACCCTTTGCCCGATGCTCTCGGTCGGTGCGATTGAGGCGCTCGAACACCATGGCAGCGAGGAGCAGAAGGAACGCTATCTGCCCAAGCTGATCTCGGGCGAATGGCCGGGCACGATGAACCTGACCGAGCCACAGGCGGGCAGCGATGTCGGCGCGCTGCGCACCACCGCGACACCGCTGGGCGACGGCAAATATCAGATCAAGGGCCAGAAGATTTATATCACCTTTGGCGACCATGATATGGCCGATAATATTATCCATCTGGTGCTGGCGCGCACCCCCGATGCGCCTCCGGGTACCAAGGGCATTTCGCTGTTCCTGGTCCCGAAATATCAGCTCAATGACGATGGCACGCCGGGCAAGGAACAGGATATCGAAACCGTTTCGATCGAGCACAAGCTCGGCATCCATGCCTCGCCCACCTGTGTGCTGCAATATGGTGAGCGCGGCGAATGTATCGGCGAGCTGATCGGTGGCGAATTTGGTGGCATCCGCGCGATGTTCACCATGATGAACAATGCCCGGCTCAACGTCGGGCTGCAGGGCGTCGAAATTGCCGAGCGCGCGACGCAGCAGGCATTGCACTATGCGCAGGAGCGGGTGCAGTCAGCCCGTGCCGGTGGAGATAGCCGCGATCCGGTAGCGATTGTCGAGCATCCCGATGTGCGCCGCATGCTGCTGCGGATGAAGGCAGGCACCGAGGCAGCACGGGCTTTGCTCTATTTTGCCGCCGGACAGGTCGACCGTGCGACACTGGGCGTGGACGGTGCGCAGGAAAAGGTTGATATCCTTACGCCGCTGGCCAAGGGCTATGGCACCGATCTCGGCATAGAGATCGCCTCACTCGGCGTACAGATTCACGGCGGCATGGGCTTTGTCGAGGAGACCGGCGCGGCGCAGCATTATCGCGATGCCCGCATCATGCCGATCTATGAGGGCACCAATGGTATTCAGGCCGCCGATCTGGTCGGTCGCAAGCTGGCGATGCGTGGCGGCGAGGCGATGAAGGAGTTTCTCGACGAACTGCGCGATATCGCAGGCAATGAGGCGCATGTCGCCGAGCTGGTCGCGGCGTGTCAGGAGGTCACCAACTGGATGCTTAATGCTTCGGTCGATGAGCGGCTGGCGGGCAGCTATGCGTATATGACGATGATGGCGGTGGCGACATCGGGCGCGCTGATGGCAAAGCAGCACCGCGTGGCGCAGGAACGTGTCGATTCCGGAGAAGGCGACAGCGCCTTTTGCAAGGCCAAGCTGGTCACCACCCGCTATTATTGCGACCATATGGTCCCCGAAGCTCTGGGGCTAAAGGCATCCGCTATGGGCGGCGCAGATTTACTTTACGCATTGAGCGCGGAAGAACTAGCGGCGTAGTAGTAACCGCCGCCAGCGGAGCCATTACATCGGCAGCAACTCGCCGTCCCAGCCATATTGCAGGCCATCAGTGGAGTCGGTGCGCACGATATTGATGGAGATCGAATCCGGATCGGCGCCGGAGCCTTTCATCGTACCGGCGGCGACGATGAATTCCGGTGCACTCTGATTGTCGCTGCCGCCGACATAAAAGGCGCTGTAATTCCGGCCCGGGACCGAACCTGACGCAGCCCAGTCGCCATTTGCTGTATATTCGACCTGTTTGAAGGTCAGTGTGCCGGTAACCGGCCCCGCCCCCGTCGCATTGACGGCAAGAATTACGTCGCGTGAACCGTCATCATATGGCTTGCTGCCCAGCTTCCAAACACCCATGTCTTCCTCCCTGTGTATTTCACAGGGCATGATGACGATATTTATCAAATTGTAAAGTAACGTTTATTGGCGTTATTCTTCATCGAACAGCTCGGCCAGCTGCTCAACCATGGTGCCGCCAAGTTGTTCCGCGTCCATAATGGTCACCGCACGGCGATAATAGCGGGTGACATCATGGCCAATGCCGATGGCGATAAGCTGCACCGGTGAACGGTTCTCGATCCAGTCGATCACCTGCCGCAGATGCTGTTCGAGATAGCCGCCATGATTGACCGACAGAGTCGAGTCATCGACCGGCGCGCCATCGGAAATCACCATTAATATCCGTCGCTCTTCGGGCCGACTGATCAGCCGGTTATGCGCCCAGAGCAGCGCCTCGCCGTCGATATTCTCCTTGAGCAGGCCCTCGCGCATCATCAGGCCGAGATTCTTGCGCGCCCGGCGCCAGGGCTCATCCGCCTGTTTGTAGATGATATGGCGCAAGTCATTGAGCCGACCCGGATTGGCCGGGCGATTGTCGGCCAGCCATTCCTCGCGGCACTGGCCACCCTTCCATGCCTTTGTGGTGAAGCCCAATATCTCGGTCTTGACGCCGCAACGCTCGAGTGTCCGCGCCATGATATCGGCGCTGATCGCCGCGATCGAGATCGGTCGCCCGCGCATCGAACCGCTATTGTCGATCAGCAGCGTCACCACCGTATCGCGGAAATCGGTGTCGCGTTCGATCTTGTAGGACAGTGACTGGCCCGGATTGACGACGATGCGCGACAGCCGTGCGGCGTCGAGCAGGCCTTCCTCCTGGTCGAAATCCCAGCTCCGGTTTTGCTGCGCCATCAGCCGTCGCTGCAACCGGTTGGCAAGCTTGGTCACCGCGCCCTGCAATGTCGTCAGTTGCTGGTCGAGATAGGCGCGCAGCCGCAGCAGCTCTTCCTCGTCGCACAGTTCAGGAGCCGGGACTTCCTCGTCATGGCGTGTGGTAAAGGCCTTGTAATCGAAATCCTCGGGCAGCTCGGTCCATGGCCGGTTGGGCCGTACCGGCATCATGCCATCGTCACCGGCATCGCCCGGATCGCCATCGCCATCTTCGTCAAATTCGCCTTCGGTCTGCTGGTCCTCGCCCTCCTGGCCTTCGCCCTGTTGCTGCTCGCCACGGGCATCGGCCTGGCCCTGATCGCCGGCGGCTTCTTCCTCGCCCTCATCAGGGGATTCGTCCTCCTGCTCGCCGTCTTCCTGATCCTGTTCCTCGTCCTCGCCTTCCTGCTCGTCCATATTGGGTTCGGTAAGGTCGAGATGCTCGAGCAGGTCGGCCATGATTTCGGCAAAGCCGCGCTGATTGTCGAGCACATCAGACAGCGCCGCGAGGTCTTCGCCAGCGCGCTCCTCGATCCAGCCGCGCACCAGATCGACGCCCTGCTGCGCCCGTTCGGGGATTGGTCGCCCGGTCAGCCGCTCGCGTGCGATGAGCGATATGGCGCTTGACAACGGCACATCATCGGGCTGCACTGCGCGGGCAATCGGGTCGGAACGCATGCGCATCTCCAGCGCCGCATCCAGATTGTCGCCAACACCGGGCATGGCGTTGCTGCCCAGCGCCTCGACCCTCACCTGTTCGAGCGCGTCATAGACGGCGCGCGCTACCGCTTCGCGCGGCGCATTGCGGCCATGCGCCGCGATATCATGATGGCGCAGCCGCAGGGCATAAAGATCGGCATAGCCGCGCGCCTCGGCGACCTGATCGGCCGGCAGGGTGCGCTGCGGCATCGGCACCCGCAATTTGTTGCCTGATTGCGACGGTGGATCAGCGGTAAAGGCCAGCTCCAGCTCATCCTCATGCGAAATGGCACGCGCGGCGCCGCCAAGAACGGATTTCAGATCATCTAACGGGGTGCGTTCGGTCATAAACAGTTACATATGCACGCTACCACGGTTAGCATAGCGATTATTTCGGATAACAGGGACGGACAGAGATGGTGCGTGAAAGGGTGACCAGGGCGGTCGGAGAAATGCGTGCAATCGGCAACCCCGGCAAGATGACACATCGTGAATATCAGGCCGCGCTCAACGCGCTGAATATCTTTTTCGGCGCGATTATCGGCGTCAGCCTGGGCAATATCGAAACCATACCGACATGGGATTATGTCATTCTGCTGGTGGTGACGTCCGCACTGGTGATGCAGATATTGCTGGTTAGCTATACCCATAGACGCATATGGAACATGCTGATGCTGGTGATATTTCTGGGTGCCGCCTGGTATATCCACCTCAATCCCAGATCCGATATAGAACTGGAATTTCCGTCAAAGCTGCTGCCGACACTTTCCGTCTGGGCGGTGCTGGCCTTCGGGATCGAATTTTCCGAACGGACCGATGAGCCGGAGTGAAGCAAGCACGGACATGTCATGCAATATCGCCACGTTTATCGCGACCGAGGTGCAGGGCATATTCAATACCCGAACATCTTTCGGCCAGCGGACCTTCTATGGTGCGTTCAGCCAGCAGGCTGCAGCGATATATGCTCTCATAAAGCTGTTCTACCGCTGATTGGGGTATCGAAAATGGCGGCCCTTCGGTCTGCCGCTGATCATAGTCATAGCTGATCAGCAGCTGCGGTGCATTTTGCGTAATATCGGCCAGCTGCGCAGCATAGCGGATGCGGATTTCCTCCGGCAGGGCAACAAGTGCGCCTCGGTCGAAGATCGCATGGACATCGCCGAGCAATGCCTGGGGCAGGGCAAAGAAATCGCCGACATAGAGCGTCAGATTGCCATGATGGAAGCATTTCAGGCCATTGGCTTCGGTCTGCTCGGGAAGAAGGCCGAGACGGGCAAACACTTCTTCGACCGCAGCCTGATGGAATTCAATACCGACGACTTTAACCCCTCTGGCCAGCAGCCAGTCAATATCGAGCGTCTTGCCGCACAGGGGAACGAGGACTGTGTTCCCGGCATCAAGGTCCAAGGCATCGAAATGGGCTTCGAGAAAGGGATGCGCCACGGGTTCATGGAAAGCGATCCTGTTTTCCTGCCAGCGTGATTGCCAAAATTCTTCTTGCATAGCTTCGCTAATCCTCCTCGCCGCCCAGCCTTAGCTTCACATCACGCCCGCCAATCTCGGTGGTGATGGTCACGCCATTCTCATCGGCTTTGATCCGTGTCTTGCCGTCCTCTTCGCCATCACCCTCGGCGGGCGGGGTTTCTTGCTCCGGGGTTTCGCTTTCGGGCACGGCTTTCACAGCTTCGGCCTCCGGCTCCGCAGTCCCGGTCTTCGGTCTGGCGCGGCGCGCGGGCCGGGCGCCCTGCAGCGCCTCGGCCATGAACCGCTTCCATATCCGTGCCGGCAGGCCGCCGCCCTGGATGCCGTCGAGCGGGCTGTTATCGTCATTGCCGACCCAGACACCGACCACCAGCTCATCGGGCAGATCACCGGCATAGCCGATGAACAGCGCGTCGCGATTGTCCTGGCTGGTGCCGGTCTTGCCATAATTGGCGATGGCCAGCTGCGCCGCGCGTCCGGTGCCGCGATTGACCGCAGCGCGCAGCATCTGCTGCATGTCGCGATGGACCCGGCTGTCATAGCTGTCGGGTCCGTTGGCGAACCAGTCGAACCAGCCCGGCTCCTCGGCGGCAAAGGCGGTGGGCGTGACCGGCCAGGCATTGGCGGCAAGGCCGGCATAGGCAGCGGTCATCTCGATCAGGCTGGTCGAGGCGGTGCCCAGCGCCTGACTCGGATCGCCATCGACAAAATCGGCGGTGACCCCCAGATTGCGCGCCTCGGCGATCACCGCTTCGCTGCCCAGCTGCTGGAACAGCCGCACCGCGACGACATTGCTGGACTTCACAAAGGCCTCTTCCAGCGTGATCATCCCGCGATATTTCTCGCCGGCATTTTTCGGACGATAGCTGCCGCTTTCTATCGGGCTGTCATCAACCAGCGTGTCGGGTCGCATCCCCGAGCGTAACGCCGCGAGCCAGACGAACAGTTTGAACGCCGATCCCGACTGCCGCTCGGCCTGTACCGCGCGGTTGAATTGCGACTGTTTATAGTCGCGCCCGCCGACCATGGCGACCACCTCGCCATTGGGACGCATTGCTACCAGCGCCACCTGGGTGTCGCCGGTGACGCCGCGCTGCACCACGCGTTGGGCAATCGCCTGCAGCCGGGCATCAAGTGTTGTTGTCAGCTCCAGCGTGGCATAGCTGGTCTCGGTTACGGCGCGGGCCTGCGGCATCGCCCAGTCGGCAAAATGGGTGCCGATTGGCACCGCCTTGCGCTTGTTGCGTACATCGAGCACCGGCACCGGCAGGGCATCGACCTCGGCCTGGGTCATATAGCCCGCAGCAACCATTGCCTGACGCACCAGCCTGTCGCGTTCTGTCGCTGCCTCCCAATTGCGCGTCGGCGCATAGCGCGACGGTGCCTGGACCAGCCCGGCGAGCATGATCGCTTGCTCCGGTTTCAGATTTTCCGGCTGGCGGTAGAAATAGTGCAGCGAAGCGGCGCGCAGGCCATAGACATTGTCGCCAAAATAGGCGTTGGAGAGATAGCGTTCGAGAATCTGGTTCTTGGTTAGCCAAGCCTCCATCCAGAAGGCGATCAGTGCTTCGCGCGCCTTGCGTGTCAGGCTGCGTTCGGGGGTGAGGAAGCTGATCTTGGCGAGCTGCTGGGTGATGGTGCTGCCACCCTGGGTACTGCCGCCGCCCGATATATTGGCCCATAGTGCGCGGCCGACACCGCGCGGATCAACGCCCCAATGGTCGTAAAAGCGCCGGTCTTCGATCGCCAGGAACGCCTGGATCACATGGTCGGGCAAATCCTCGGCCACCACCGGATCGCGGACAATGGCGCCGTTGCGCGCAATGGGTGAGCTGTCGCTGGCGGTCAGGGTGATTTCCGGTGCTGCAATCGGCTCGAGCGATTTGGACAGCGGCGCGGTAATCGCCAGCCAGATAATGATCGCGAGAAACAGCCCCGTGCCAACACCAGCGCCGCGCAATATCCACCACCGCCAACCGCGCTTTTTTGGCGGGACCTCGGTAGTGTCATATTGGGTGTAATAGGGGGAATCGATTGGCGCTGCGGACGGATCTTCGTTGCTCTTGCGGCCGAAAAAGCTGCGCAGCGCATCGAGCGGCCGTTTGCGCCGCATCCATGGCTGACGCTCGGCAATCTCGGCCTCACGCGCGCGGCGATATTCCGCGAGATAGGAATCGATATCCGTCATACCCTACTGTGTTATCTGACTATAACGGTCTTGGCGAGGATGTTTTTCAGCGCAACCGCTGCTCCCATAGCGGTGCATAGCTGGCAAGAGCAGCCTCGGCGATGGTGGCATAGTCGCCCTCAAGCTGTGGCAGGTCACCCGGCGGTGCCCCGAAGCCGGTGGTTTGGATAATGCTGTCATACCAGTGCGATGCCCAGATGCCGTCTTCGGGCTGAACCCCCGATGACCAGTTGAGCATGGTGGGTTGATAATCGATCTCCAGCGCGGTGCAGAGCTTCTGAAGCATGGATGCAGGGTTATGCAGGATATCATCGCTGTCGATGACAATCGCCGGCTGGCCCAGCTCGCCAGTGACATGATGGAACAGTTCATATTGCTGGGGAAAGCCGATGGCCTCGAGGCTGGCGGTCTCCATCTTGCGGGCATAGGAGGCCATGACCCGCGCCGGGTGGCGGATCAGAAAGGCATGATGCACTTCGCCCATCCAGCCACGGTCAATGTCGTCGACCATATGGTGCGTCATCTGCTTCTGATAGAAGATCGGCCGTGTAGCTGGGGCATGGGCCAGCCGGTGGATCACCTTGCCCGGATCAGATTCATGCTCGCGCAATATGGCGTCGCGCATCGGATGGTCGAGACCAGTGAGCGCCAGATAAGGCGCATAAAATGGTTCATCGACGCAGATAGTGTCATCGCGCGCGGCAAAGCTGCGCATCATGGCGGTGGAGAGGTTGCGCGGTCCCGACCAGAGCGCGATGCGCAGAGGCTTTTCGTAAATGCGGGTCATGGCGTTATCCGATCGGCGTCAGGCTGTGCTGCACCAGCGCTTTGTAGAGGGTGCTGATTCGTTGCGAAACCGGGCCGCCCAGCTGCGCGATTTCACGTCCATCGACTTCGCGCACCGGGCTGACCCCGGCAAAGGTGCCGGTCAGAAAGGCCTCATCGGCGGAATAGACATCGAACAGTGAAAAGCGCTTTTCATAGGCCGGGATGCCAGCCTCGCCGCAGACCTGCAATATGTTGCTGCGGGTGATACCGCCCAGGCAATATTCGGGCGGCGAGGTCCAGACCTCGCCATTGCGGACGATAAAGAAATGCGTCGAGTTGCAGGTAGCGACAAAACCGTCGGCATCGAGCATCAGTGCCTCATCGGCGCCAGCCTTGTCGGCCTGAATACAGGCAAGGATACAGTTGAGCTTGGAATGCGAATTGAGCTTCTGGTCCTGCTCCGCAGGACCGGTGCGCCGCACATGCACGGTGAACAGGCTTTGCCCCTGCGTGATCACTGCGGGCACCGGCTGCTTGTACTCGGGGATGATCACCACCGTTGCCGCGCCAATGGTAAAGCGCGGCCCCTGATAGGGCGTCTTCTTGATGCCGCGCGTCACCATCAGCCGGATATGCACGCCGTCCGTCATCTGGTTGGCGTTGAGGCAGTCGAACAGCCGCTGGGTCAGTTCGGCGCGGGTCAGGCCAATATCCATATCAATGGTTTTCGCGCCTGCATAAAGCCGGTCGAGATGCGCATCAAGAAACGCAATACCGCCATTGCTGACGCGCAACCCTTCCCACACGCCATCGCCGAGCAGATAGCCCGAATCGAACACCGAAATGGTGGCTTCCTCGCGGCGTTTCAGATCACCATTGACGGAAATCAGGATATCGGCATTGCGCGGATCGTCCAGATAATCATGCACGCCATGGGCTTCGCTTGTCATGAGTCACTATCCCCTTTGCGACCTGATTATCTGTTAGGCGCAACATGGGCGCGAAACCAGTATGTTAGTGTGTTTCCGCAGCGTTCATTGTTCGCGACGGCCCGCAACGCTGCGCCTCAAGCCTCTGCACGCATCGCGTTAAGCCGCTGTTGTTGGCGCGCGGTGCGAATGGTGTCACGCAACAATTGCGCCGCCGGCGCCAGACCTGGTGCCTCGAGCATGGCGGTTTCGATATCGGGGAGTTCGGGCAAGCCCGCGCCTGGCAGGACCAGTAGGTCTGTTGGAACCATCTCTTGCGGCAAGGGCGCGATGCCGAGCCCCGCCCTGAGCGCCGCCAGATTTCCGGCCAGCGATCCGCTGCTGAAGGCAATGCGCCATTCCCGTCCTGCCCTGTCAAGCTGTCTGGTGGCCAGATCGCGTAGCACACAGGGTCGTGGTGCACACACCAGAGGCACCGATTCATCGCTGGCCGGCAATGCATAGTCACCCGCCGATACCCAGGCGAGGGTTTCGTGCAGCACCGTTTCGCCATCGCCGGCGCCCGGCATGCGCTTGACCAGCGCAAGGTCGAATGCACCACTGGCGAATCGCTCCAGGATGGGCAATGTCAACTCGCATGTGACTTCGAGCGAGATGCGCGGATGGGCGCGCACAAAATCCGCCAGCATCCCCGGCAAATGGGTGGTGGCAAAGTCTTCCGGTACGCCGAGCCGCACCGTGCCCGACACCTCTGGTGATGCTGCGCTGACGACAAGTTGGCGGTGCAGCGCCAGCAACTCCTTTGCCCGGTCAATCAACCGCTCTCCTGCAGATGTGAGGCCGATTTGCCGGGTGCGCCGGTCGAGTAGTTCTACGCCCAGCTGGTCCTCCAGTCGCTTGACCTGAAGCGATATGGCGGACTGGCCGCGGTTAAGCCTTTGCGCTGCAGCAGTGAAGCTGCCGCATTCGGCCACGGTGACAAAAGCGCGCAGACATGCCGGGTCGAGATCGTCGGATAGCATTATTAATTTTCTTAATAGATAATGTTCTGATTATCAATTTCATTTAACGGGCGCTATGTCCTAAATGGCTTGCAACAGCAATCTTCCGCACGGCGGTCGCCTGTCACCACGCCTCTCCCAAACGCCGATCAGCGTCTGAAACCGCAGGGTTTCAATGTGTAAGCGCGTAAATGGGCAAGGCGGTGACGGCTCACAGGGGACAAAAATGCAGCATCTAGCCTTGTTCATCAGCCGTTTGGGGTGCGCCTGCCTGTTGATGGCGCTCCCCTGTGCGGCGCATGCCACCGATGACGATCTGGAATTCTGGTTCAATCCCACTGTTGCGGTGGCCCTTGATGAGGACACCAGTGTAAAGCTGGAGACAGCGCAACGTTTGCGGCGCGAGAGCCAGGGTCGACCTGACACCTATTTTTTCAGGCTCTGGATGAAGCAGCGGGTGAGCGAAGAGCTTGTGCTTGCAGGTGCGGTGGAGCGGCGCATCAATGATGGCCGACGCGATGAGATTCGCACCATGCAGCAGGTTTATGGCGAATATGGGATAGTCGGCTTGCGCCTCAGGCTCGAACAGCGTTTTGCCGAAGGCGCGGGCGGCAGGATGGGGCTGCGTTTTCGCGCCCGCGCCGGCGTGGCCATTCCGCTGGATGAGAGCGGTAGCTGGACCCTGAACCCTGATATTGAGAGCTTCGTCACCTTTCGCAATTCCAGTCCCGGCGGCGACATCGGCAAGACCGAGCTGCGCACCCAGATTGCGGTCGTCCATCGGGCAAGCGACAATCTGACGCTGAAACTTGGCTATCTCATGCAATATGATCTGGAGCAGCGCGAGGTGGATACGGTCGGCCATGCACCGATTGTGGGCATCCATATGTCATTCTAGGGTCGGGTCATACTGCCCCTGTCGCGTCTGCTTTCGGATGAACGGGGCTTACCTTCCGACAACGCTCTCCGGCAGGTCCTCACCGAACACGCGCTGATAATATTCGGCAACCAGCATCCGCTCGGCCTCATCGCATTTGTTGAGGAAGGAGAGGCGGAAGGCGAAGCCGACATCGTGGAAGATCGCGGCGTTCTGGGCCCAGCTGATCACGGTGCGCGGGCTCATCACGGTGGAGATATCGCCGTTGATAAAGCCCTGTCGCGATAGATCGGCGACCTTGACCATCTTGTCGACGACGCTCGGGTCGGTCTCGCCGACCTTGGAGAGGATAACCTTCGCCTCGGTCTCGGCAGGGAGATAGTTGAGGGTGCAGACAATGTTCCAGCGGTCCATCTGGCCCTGGTTGATCTGGTGCGTGCCGTGATACAGG
The DNA here is from genome assembly GCA_039818985.1 of Pseudomonadota bacterium. Classification (NCBI taxonomy): domain Bacteria; kingdom Pseudomonadati; phylum Pseudomonadota; species Pseudomonadota bacterium. The sequence goes on from JBCBSU010000001.1 coordinate 292,867, forward strand.
CCGCTGGTATCGCCAAGACCCACGGTATTGGCGGTGGCGAACAGGCGGAAGAACGGATTGGGGCGGATCACCCGGTTCTGGTCGAGCAGGGTCAGCTTGCCCTCGGTCTCCAATACGCGTTGGATCACGAACATCACATCGGGGCGACCGGCATCATATTCATCGAACACCAGAGCAGTTGGCGTCTGTAGCGCCCAAGGCAGCAATCCTTCGCGAAATTCGGTGACCTGCTTGCCGTCTTTGAGCACGATGGCATCGCGGCCGACCAGATCGATGCGGCTGATATGCGCGTCAAGATTGATCCGGATACACGGCCAGTTGAGCCGCGCCGCCACCTGCTCGATATGTGTCGACTTGCCAGTGCCGTGATAGCCCTGGATCATCACCCGGCGGTTATGGGCAAAGCCGGCCAGGATGGCGAGGGTGGTGTCATGATCGAAGACATAGGCCGGGTCGAGATCGGGCACACGCGGATCGGCCTCGGAAAAGGCCGGGATTTCCATATCGCTATCGAGACCGAAGACATCGCGTGCCGACACCATCTTGTCGGGTGCCGCCATCAGCGTGTCGCCAGTGCCTGCGGGAATCTCATTGGGGATATCGGTCATGCCGTGCCTGCCTGTTATGGTGTTTCGCACTGCACATAGTCATGCCCCGCGGGGTAGTGCAAGGGCTGGCTTGCCAATAGCCGCATGGTTATGACGCATCATCGTTTGCCTGACATGATGGCGACCAAAATATGCTATAGGATGCCGTAGCGATAACAGGGAGAGGGAGTGAAGCGATGAGCTATTTTGACGGATTTGTCATGGCGGTGCCGACGGCCAACAAGCAGGCCTTTATCGATCATGCCGCGGCGATCGACCCGATTTTCGTAGAGATGGGGGCGTTGCGTGTCGTCGAAAGCTGGCAGGACGATGTGCCCGAGGGCAAGACCACCGACTTTTTCAGTGCGGTGAAGGCCGAAAAGGACGAGGCCGTGGTCTTCTCCTTTATCGAATGGCCGGACAAGGCAACGCGCGATGCCGGGATGGCAAAAATGCAGGACATGGCCAAGGACGACCCGCGCTTTGATATGGAGAAAAACCCCATGCCGTTCGATGGCGGGCGGATGATCATGGGCGGGTTTGACAGGGTTTTTGCACTCGAACAATAAGGGCACCGGCCGGAAGGCTGAAAATATGGAGGAAGACAATGGCAAATAATGTCCATGGTGAATTTACCTGGTATGAGCTGGTGACCAGCGATCTGGCCGCGGCTGAGGATTTTTATGGCAAGGTCGTCGGCTGGAATTTTGCCGATAGTGGCATGACTGACCGCGACTATCATTTCTTTACCGCCGGCGATGCGGGCATTGGCGGAATGATGGCATTGACCGACGAAATGAAAAGCGGCGGCGCATCGCCCTTCTGGATGGGCTATGTCGAGGTTGATGATGTCGATGCCGGCGCCGAAGCGATCGGCAAGGCGGGCGGCACGGTGCATATGCAGCCATGGGATATCCCCAATGTCGGCCGGATGTCGCTGGTGACCGACCCATCGGGGGCGATGTTTTATATCATGAAGGGTGCGCAGCCGAGCGACAGCCCGGCCTATTCCAAATATGAGCCGAAAGTCGGCCATTGCGCCTGGAACGAGCTGATGTGCGATGACCCGGAAGCCACGAAGAGCTTTTACAGCGAGCAACTCGGCTGGGCCGCAGGCGAGAGCATGGATATGGGGCCGATGGGCACATATCACATGATGCAACATGGTGATTATAGCATCGCCGGCATGATGCAAAAGCCCGCTGAAGCGCCGATGGCGATGTGGAACTATTATTTCCGCGTTGCCGATATCGACAAGGCTGTGGAGACGGTGAAGGCCGAGGGCGGCCAGGTGATGATGGGCCCGATGGAGATTCCCGGTGGCGATTTCTCGGTCAATGCCGTGGACCCGCAAGGCGCGCCCTTCGCGCTGGTGGGGGCGCGGAACGGCTAAACCATGAGCGAACCGACTGGCAAGGCGACAGTGTTTCTGGGCTTTAATGGAGATGCGGAAGACGCCGTGCGCCATTATGCCCGGACCTTTCCGATGTGCGAGATTGGCGAGGTCCAGCGTGGCCCGTCGGCTGATGGCGAGGGTCAGGTGTTTATCATCAGCTTCACCATGGCGGGTATTCCATGTGTAGCGCTCAATGTCGGGCCGCATTTTGAGCATAGTGAGGCATTCTCTTTCCAGATTACCACTGACACCCAGGAAGAAACCGATCATTATTGGGATGCTCTTACCGGCAATGGCGGTGAGGAAAGCCGATGCGGCTGGTGCAAGGACCGATGGGGCGTTAGCTGGCAGATTACGCCCCGGAAGCTGACAGAAGGCATGGCCGACCCGGATCGCGAGGCGGCAGGCCGGGTGATGCAGGCGATGATGGCGATGAACAAAATCGACATCGCCGCGATTGAATCGGCGCGGCGGGGGTGATTGTAAGAAGTTGATAATCGCGCAAAGGCACAAAGAAATGGCATCAAGATGCTAGCTCTTAAAAACCTTTGCGCCTTTGCGTGAAATTAGGGTCTCCCCCCCTTCAGCGGAGGGATTAAGGGAGGGGACTATCCGCTTGCGCAGCGCTTATGGAACGTCCCCTCTCCCTTCGCCGCTTCGCGGCTCTTCCCTTCCCCTTCAGGGGAGAGGGCTATTATACAAACACCGCTATACAAACACTGCCGATTTGCGTAACCGCTGATAGGCCTCGACCACGGCCTGTAGCTGCTTTTCATAGGCGCGGTTGCCGCCATTGCGGTCGGGATGGTATTTGCGCACCAGCTCTGAATAACGCCGCCTGATCGCCGAACGGTCAGCATCGGTGGTCAGGCCGAGCGTGGCCAGCGCCTTCTCTTCGCTGCGGTTGAAGGGGTGCACGCCGTTCAGCCCGGCGGCATCCTTTGCCGTCTGTGAGCGTGATTGCAGATTCTCCCGGAATCGCGCGCCAATGGCATCGAGCGGGTCGTGAAAATCGGCCCAGCGCGGGGCATCGACCGGGGTACTGGAAAAGGCGCGGGTTTCGCTGTCCCAGCCATTAGCCGGGCGTTGCGCCTCGTAAATCTCGTCCATGCTCATGCCGGCGAAATAGTTATAGCCCTGGTTGAAGGCACGGATATGCTCGAGGCAGAACCAGCGCCATTCGCCGGGGCCATCATAGCGCGAGGCGCCAGCGCGCAGGTCATCGGGCGGCGCGCGGAACTCGCCGGGCTTGTTGCAGCCGGGCCAGTCGCAGCAACGGCCCGAGGCTTCATGGCGGCCATGAAAGCGGTCAGCGCGCATGCTGGCAGAGGGTCAGGACTATGGGCATGGATGCTATAATATAGGCACTGCTTTTGGCTTGTCGACGCTGTGGCTAGAGCCTAGTTTGACGATCATGCAAAAAATATCCGTCCAGCAGGAAATCGAACAGCTTTTGACCGACGCCTTTTCGCCGGAAAAGCTGGAAGTCATCAATGACAGCGCCAGCCATCGTGGCCATATGGGTGATGATGGCAGCGGCGAATCGCACTTCACCGTGGTGATCGAGAGCGCGTCTTTCGAGGGCAAGTCGCGGCTCGAACGCCAGCGCATGGTCAACAAGGCGCTGGGCGATCTGCCGGGGCAGCGCGTGCATGCGCTGGCAATCAAGGCCAGCGCACCAGGCGGAGCCTGAGCCTTGGCCATCGACAAGCTCCGCCTTGATGCCGCCTTCGCCACTATCGACGGCTATTGGCAGCCGAAAATTGCCGCTGATGTCAATGATGCGCAGGTCAAGCTGGCCAAGTTTCAGGGTGCGTTTGACTGGCATCATCATGAGACGGAAGACGAGCTTTTTCTGGTGATTGCCGGCGAGATGCGCATGGGCCTGCGCGATGGTGAGAGTGAGCGTTTCGTCGATCTGGAGCCGGGTGAGCTGATTCTGGTGCCGCATGGTGTACCACATCGCCCCGAGGCGCTGAGCGAGGAATGCCATGTGCTGCTGGTCGAGCCGAACAGCACGCTGAACACCGGCAATGTCACCAATGACCGTACGGTCATCGATCTGGAGCGGTTATGACACCGATCACCGAGACGGTTCTGCCGGTGACGCATGATCTCGGCGCGTTCGAGGTGCGGCGGATATTGCCGTCGCGCAAACGCGCCATGGTCGGGCCGTTTATCTTTGTCGATCAGTTCGGCCCGGCGCAATTGCCGGTCGGCAATGATCTGGGCGTGCGACCGCACCCGCATATCGGTCTGGCGACCGTCACGTATCTGTTTGAGGGCGCGATCGAGCATCGCGACAGCCTGGGCAGTCATCAAACGATCCGCCCCGGCGAGGTCAATCTGATGACTGCGGGCAAGGGCATTGTCCATTCCGAGCGTTCCCCCCGAACCGAGATGGACAAGGGTGCCCGCCTGTTCGGGATGCAGACCTGGTTGGCGCTGCCCGATGGTAAGGAAGAGATTGACCCGGCTTTCGAGAATATCGGCAGCGATGCCCTGCCGCTGATCGAGGATGCCGGGGCCAGCGCACGCGTGATCATGGGGGATCTTTGGGGCCAGTCTGCCCCGACGACATGCTATAGCCCGACCATCTATGCTGATATCCTGCTCGGCGTGGGCGGCGCGATCCCGATTGACAGCGAAGCCGATGAGCGCGCGTTGCTACTGGTCGAGGGCGATGCCGCTATCGGTGGTCTGCCGATGGAGATGTTCACGCTCTATATCCTGGCACCCGGCGAGAAACCGAAGCTGGAGAGCATCAGCGGCGGTCGTGCCATGCTGCTCGGCGGCGCGCCAATTGGCAGCAGCCGCCATATCTGGTGGAACTTCGTATCCTCATCGAATGAACGCATCAAACAGGCGCAGCAGGACTGGAATGCCGGGCGCTTCCCCAAAGTGCCGGGGGATGAGAAAGAGTTCATCCCCATCCCCGATGTGCCATTAACGCGGGGGCGGGGCTAGCGCCCGCCTAACCGCACCCTTGCCCGTTCGTCTCGAGCGAAGTCGAGAGACAGGAGATTGCCACGGCGTCTCGACTTCGCTTGACGCGGACGGGGTTGAAGGAATCTCGCTATTCCGTTTTAGATGTGCCCAAATCCGGTTCCCGATAGCCATCGGGAAATGTAATCGGCCAGTCAAAGGCCTCATCGGCTGAGATGCGCAGTTCATAAGCCAATCGGCGTCCGGCCTCGCCATTGGTCAGTACGATAAAACCATTGCCTTGTGTCGGCTGCCCTTCGATCCAGCTCTGATAATGGTCATTGGCGCCGCCATGATGGAATACAAGCATATCGCCCTCGCCATTGAGCCGCGGACCAAGGCCATGCCAGCTTAAGGGCACGCGCGTCAGCATATCGGCTCTGAGTTCAGCGGAGAGGAAGTCCTCATCCTGCATCAGCGCGAGGACAAAGCGTGCCATATCGCCTGCGCTTGTCCATAGGCCGGATGCGGCTATTTCGGGAAAAGATTCATAGCCTCGCGGCAGGGCCTTGGGCTTGCCTTGCCTGTCATGCGCCCTGGCGATATTGCCATGGCTTTCGGGCAGCGGGCTGGCAAAGGTGCTGCGTGTCATCCCCAACGGCTCGAACACATATTTACGCGCCGCTTCGGCATAGGGCATGCCGGTCACATCTTCGACCACGACCTGGCTGACGGTGATACCGCCGCCGGAATATTTCATTTTGCTGCCCGGTGTGAACAGCACGCGCACCGGCTCATGTTTGGCAGGCTTTTCTCCGTTTAATGTCTGGAGCGCAGTGGGCAGCGCTTTGCCCGGTTTGAAATCGGGGAAACCATGCTGACTGAACCCCGATGTGTGCGCCAGCAGCATGCGCAATGTGATCTTATGGCCGCTGCTATATTCATTCTCCGGCACTTTCCACGATGTCAGATAGGTGTTTAGGTCGGTGTCCAGATCGACCTTTCCTTCCTGCACTAGGCGCAGGATCAGCGCCGCATTGATGACCTTGCTGACAGAGCCCGCGGAAAATACGGTGTTTGCATCGACTGGCTCGCCCGAAGTGGCGGATTGTACACCATAGCCTTTGGCGAGGATGATCTTGCCATTATCGATGATTGCAACGCCCATGCCGGGGACACCATAATTCTCCATGCGCTGCTCTATGGTCCAGCGTTCGGCATCGGGATTGTCGCGTTCGCGCAGATTTTTGAGCTGCGTTTCAAGACGCGCAATCCGCGCCCCGTCGCTATCGGCAATTGTGGCTTCGGGCTGGACCTGGGCGTTATGTGCCAGTGCGGCAGGCGCACATGCGCTGATCAGGGAAAGAGTGATGATGGCTTTGGGGAAGTTTTTGAGCATGGATTATCTTTCGTTTACATCTGTAGTTGATGGGTGTGTAGTGTGCATAATACAGCAATGTCAATGCTGATTTGCTGCTTGCCGTCTGTGGTCTGATCTTGGGCTTGCAAAAGGCAGGGCGAATGCGGATGATCAGGCTATGACCGATCAGATTCCCCCCTTCGACCTTACCCGTATATCCCTCTCGACAGGCGTTGAACTGGACGTCGCCCTGGCCGGAGCTGAGGATGCGCCACCATTGATTCTGCTCCACGGCTTTCCCGAATCGCACCGCACCTGGCGGCATCAGATTGCGCATTTCGCCAGGACGCATCGCGTCATCGCGCCTGATCAGCGCGGCTATGCCGGTTCATCCAAGCCCGAGGGCGTCAGCGAATATACAGTGCAGAAGCTGGTCGGCGATGTGGTGGCGCTGGCCGATGCGCTGGGTGTGGATCAATTCGCACTGGCCGGGCATGATTGGGGTGGTGCGGGCGCTTGGGCTACGGCGCTGACCCATCCGCATCGGGTCGAGAAGCTGATCATCGCCAATGCGCCGCATCCCTATACCTATCAGAAGGCGATTTATACCGATCCGGACCAGCGCGCGGCGACGCAATATATTACCGCCTTTCGCGGACCTGACTTTGAGGCCTATGTCGAGCGCAAGGGCTGGGATGCCTATTATAAGGAGAATTTCGCCGACCATGTGCAGACCCCGATTCCGGAGGAAGAACGGCAAATCTATCTGCAGCAATGGCAGATGCCCGGTGCCTTTACCGCGATGATCAACTGGTATCGTGCCAGCGCGATTACCATTCCGCCGGTCGATTATCATGGACCGCCGCCACCTGCGGTGCAGGCATTTCTCGACAAGCCCTTTCCGGTGCTGAAAATGCCGGTGCTGCTGATCTGGGCGATGGACGACCATGCGCTGCGGCCATCATTGCTCGACGGCATCCATTCGCTGATTGCCAAGCTGATGCTGGTAAAGCTACCCGGCGGGCATTTTGTCACCTGGGAGAATCATGAGGCGGTGACCGATGCTATGGACGAGTTCCTGAATGGGGATGTCACGCCGGTGACATAGAGCGATGCCAATTCTCCGGTAAAGGAGAATGGCCATGTCCGATGATCGCGATATCGAAAAAAGCTATCTGAAAAAAGAGCATATCGCCAAGCTGCAGCGGCTGGTCGAGAGCCTGAAAGCGGGCAAGGCCTATACCATTCAGGTCGATGGCGAGCGGCTTTATGTCCCGTCCCATGCGCAACTGTCGATTGAGCATGAGCGCAATGGTGATGTGGAAGAACTGGAATTTCAGCTGCGCTGGACGCGTAGCAGCTAGAATCTAGAAGATTCCCCGTTCGCCCTGAGCTTGTCGAAGGGCCGTATTTGCCTTGAAAAGAAGAGCAGGGCTTCGACAGGCTCAGCCCGAACGGATTTATGCCACAATCTAGTCACTCCATTCCACCCATTTGCCATGGGCATGGGCGGTGCCGAGCGTGGTCCAGTCTGTACCGCCGGGCCAATAGCGCACCCTCAGTTCGTGTCGTAACGTGTCGCGGTTCGATTCGACCATGATCCAGGCCAGCGGCGTATCGCTCGTAGCCTGCGCGCCAGCGCTTTCCATCGCTTCGGTAATGTGCTGCCGGGTCGCATCGGGCAGATAGACCCAGACGATCGAGTGCATCAGCACCCGTGTCGTACCCGGCGCTTGCGGCCCTGTCAGCAGGGTGTCGACAAAGTCTGCGGCGTCGGCGCGGATCAGTTCTGGTGGTTCGGCACGTGCCATCGCAATCGCCGTTTCCATGCGGTGGAAACGGTCGGGATGCTCGGGCCAGATATAAGCCTTTAAGCGCCCTGCCGCCGTCTCATCGGTGAGGTCGATCGGATTGATATCCGCGCCTTGCAGCGAGACGATTTCTATATCCTGCCGCGGTGGTGGCGAGCCGCGCCATTTGGGGCGAAGCTCTATAGCGGCATCCTCCGGCCCGACCGCAACACCGCCAAGATCGAAATGAAACCGGTCCATCATGAGATTGATCCCGGCGCTCGAACCCAGCTCGTTCAGCGCGAAGCGCGGCGGCAGGGCCTGCTGTGCCAGCCACAGCATCGCGGCAGCGAAGTTGCTCGAACGACCCGCTTCATTGGTCTGGGGCGGGGTATCGAGCCAGGGCAGCAGAAACGCTTCATGCCGGGCCAGCGCTGCGCCGATCAGCTTTTCCGCATTGGCGAGCGCTGTGGCTTCACCCGCATAAAGTGGAGCAAGATCAGGCTCCTCACCCGCCAGATGCAGTGCATGAAAGCCCCCGGCGCAGCGCAGCGGCAGGCCATCACCCAGCGGATGTCCGGCCCAGCCAAGTACGCGACGGCCAAAGGCGGTAGCTGCTGCCTGTTCGTCCTGATGCAGCAGCGCCGACAGTGCCTCGCATACCCGAGCAGTGATCGGCGCGCCATTGGCGGTGCAATAGGCAAGCTGGTTGGCAAAGGCCTCGGCGACGCTGGGAAATCTCTTATCCGTTTCATCGGCCATGTCGTTATTGCCCTTTCTCCATGCAGTGCTTACATGGCCGCACCTATGACACAGCCGCTGATCTTTGCCATCCCCAAGGGCCGCATCCTCGACGATGCGCTGCCGCTGCTGCGCCAGACGGGGGTCGAACCGAAGCCTAATTTCTTCGACAAGGCGGACCGTTCACTGCGTTTCGGCTCCAGCCGCGAGGATATGGACATTATACGGGTGCGGGCCTTTGATGTCGCGACATTCGTTGCCCATGGTGCGGCGCATATCGGCATTGTCGGGTCCGATGTCATTGACGAGTTCGACTATGCCGATCTCTACGCCCCGGTGGATCTCGATTTTGGCCATTGCCGCCTGTCGGTCGCCGAACCGAAGGATCGCGCGGTCACCGATACGCTGAGCCATGTCAGCCATGTCCGGGTGGCAACCAAATATCCTAATCTCACCAGCCGCTATTTCGCTTCGCTGGGGATACAGGCCGAATGCGTCAAGCTGAACGGAGCGATGGAGCTGGCGCCGTCGCTGGGCTTGGCGCGGCATATTGTCGATCTGGTCGAATCCGGTCGAACGCTGAAGCAAAATGGCCTGGAAGAAACCGCCGAGATCATGTCGGTCTCGGCAAGGCTGATCGTTAACCGCACCGCGCTCAAGACTCGCCATGCCACGCTGGCGCCGTTGATCGAGCGTTTCCGTGATCTGGCCAATGCCGGGAAGGCGGTAGCATGACCTTGCGTCTCGACACCGCACAGACCGATTTCGCGGCGCAGTTTGATCGGCTGGTCAATGCCCGGCGCGACAGTGATAGTGATGTCCGTCGCGATGTCGCCACGATTATCGATGCGGTGCGCAGCCGGGGTGATGCAGCGCTGGAAGACTATACCGCGCGCTTCGATGACCATAGCCTGAGCGGCCATGGCTGGCAGATCGATGCCGAAGCGTGCAACAGCGCCTTTGACGGCCTTGATACCGGACTGCGCGAAGCGCTGGAACTCGCCGCAAGCCGCATCCGGTCCTATCACCAGGCGCAGCTCCCCGAGGATCGCGATTATACCGATGATGCCGGGGTCCGGCTCGGCGCGCGCTGGAGCGCAGTCGATGCCGCTGGCCTGTATGTGCCCGGTGGTCGCGCCGCCTATCCATCGTCATTGCTTATGAACGCCATTCCGGCGAAGGTCGCCGGGGTCGAGCGGCTGGTGGTGGTGACGCCGACACCCAAAAGCGAGGTCAATCCTCTGGTATTGGCAGCGGCACATCTGGCCGGGGTCGATGAAATCTGGCGCATTGGCGGGGCGCAGGCGATTGCGGCTTTGGCCTATGGTACGGATAAAATTGTGCCGGTCGATGTCATAACCGGCCCCGGCAATGCCTGGGTCGCCGAGGCCAAGCGCCAGCTTTATGGTGTGGTCGGCATTGACATGGTCGCCGGGCCGTCGGAGATTGTGGTGATTGCCGATGGCGACAATGATCCGGAATGGATTGCCGCCGACCTGCTGAGCCAGGCAGAGCATGACCCGACCAGCCAGTCGATCCTGTTCACCGATGATGTCTGTTTCGCCGATCATGTCGATGATTGCATTCAGGTGCAGATTGAGGCGTTGAGCACCCGCAAAGTGGCGCGCGAAAGCTGGGATGCCAATGGCGCTATCATCACTGTCGCTTCACTCGACGAGGCGGTGCCGCTGGTCAACCGGCTGGCGGCCGAGCATCTCGAGCTGGCAGTAGCCGAGCCCGATACGCTATTTACCCGGGTGCGCCATGCCGGATCGGTGTTTCTCGGCCGTCATACGCCCGAGGCGATTGGCGATTATGTTGCCGGCCCCAATCATGTGCTGCCGACGGGACGCCGTGCGCGCTTTTCTTCGGGGCTTTCGGTGCTGGATTTCATGAAACGCACCAGCTTTATAGGTCTGGATGAGGCCAGCCTTGGCAAGCTGGGGCCCGCAACCGCTGCGCTGGCCCATGCCGAGGGTCTGCCCGCCCATGCGCTGAGTGTTGAAAAAAGGCTTGTCAAATGACCACCGCTCCCCGTTCCCAATCCCGTTCTGCCGCGCGGCTCGCTGCGGTCCAGGCCCTGTATCAGCGGCAGATGGAAATGACACCCTTGCCGCGCTTGCTGAAAGAGTTTCACGATCATCGCCTCGGCGCGGAGATTGAGGATGCGCAATATGCTGATGCCGAGCGCGCGTTTTTCGATGATCTGCTGCTGGGTGTCGAAGAAAAGATTGACGAGATTGATGGTCTCATCCTCGAACGGCTCGCCGATGGCTGGACGCCAGAGCGGCTCGACAAGACCATGCTGCAAATCTTGCGCGCCGGGACGTTTGAGCTGATCGCTATGCCGGACATTCCTACAGGTACGGTGATCAACGAATATCTCGATGTCGCGCATGCCTTTTTTGATGCGCGTGAGGCGAAGTTCGTCAATGGCTTGCTCGACTCGGTTGCGAAGGCGAAGCGCGGTTAAACCCATGGCAAGCGGCGAGGCGGAGTTTATCGAGCAACTGCGCCGCATCGCCACTGACCCTGCAGCACGTGAATTGCACGATGATACTGCGGTGCTGCCGCTTGGCGATGAAACGCTCGTCATCACCCATGATATGATGGTCGAAGGCGTGCACTGGCTGGCCGGTACCGATTCGGCGGATATTGCGTGGAAGCTGGTGGCGGTGAACCTCTCCGATCTCGCGGCCAAGGGGGCGATGCCGCTGGGGGTTGTTCTCGGCTTTGTGCTGGCGGGCAATAATGACTGGGATGCGCGCTTTGCTGAAGGGCTGGAGGCGGTACTCGGCGAATATGGCGTGCCGCTGCTCGGCGGCGATACGGTTTCGGTGCCAGCGGGCAAGGCGGCACGGACGTTGGGGCTGACCGCCTTTGGTCGCGCCACCAGCGACCCGGTGCCCGCACGTAGCGGCGCGAAAGCAGGCGACCGGCTCTACGTTACCGGCACGCTCGGCGATGCCCGCGCCGGCTACAGGCTGGCTGAAACGGGAAAAACCGGCGACCCGGCGCTTCTGGCTGCATTTCACCGCCCGATACCGCTGCTCGAAGCCGGGCAGGCTCTGGCCGGACAGGTGGATGCGATGATGGATATATCCGATGGCCTGTTGCTCGATGCCAGCCGTATGGCGGCGGCCAGCGGGCTGTCCGTCACCATTGATCTTGAGATCCTGCCGCTATCTCCCGCCTGTGTCGCACAGCATGGTGATGATGCGGAGGCGCGCATTGCTGCGGCGAGCTGGGGGGATGACTATCAGCTGCTGTTCGCGCTACCACCTGATATTGCGCCTGTGGTCACGTCCCATTGTGTCGGGCATTTCGCCACAGGCAAAGGCCTTAGCTTACGCTACGGCGGCAAGGCCTTGGCACTGCCCGACAGGCTGGGTTACCAGCATCGCTGAAAATGCGGCTGCAGCCGCCTTGTGCAGAGCGCTGCTATTGGGGTTGCCTAACCCGGCAAACCCGCCCTATACCGCGCATAACCCCGCCTCCAGTGCGGGGCGTTTAGTATCTACAGGGAAGGGGAAAGCAGGGCATGACCATTGTCTTGATCGCAATTATTTGCGGTGTGCTTGCCGTGGTTTACGGCATCGTCACCAGCCGGCAGGTGCTCGCAGCATCTGCGGGCAATGCCAAAATGCAGGAAATCGCAGGCGCAGTGCAGGAGGGGGCCCAAGCCTATCTCGGCCGGCAATATCGCACCATCGCCATTGTCGGCGTCGTGGTCGCCATCATCGTCGGCGTGACGCTGGGGCCAATCTCGGCGGTCGGTTTTCTGATTGGCGCCGTGCTGTCGGGTGTTGCCGGTTATATCGGCATGAACATCTCGGTCCGCGCCAATGTCCGCACCGCACAGGCCGCCAGTGAAAGCCTGCAATCGGGCCTCACCGTGGCGTTTCGCGCCGGTGCCGTGACCGGCATGCTGGTCGCCGGTCTGGCGCTGCTGGCTATTGCCGTGTTCTTCTATGTGCTGGTTGGCGTTTTGGGCGATGAACCCAATAGCCGCGAGGTCATCGACGCGCTGGTGGCGCTGGCCTTTGGCGCTTCGCTGATCTCCATCTTTGCCCGTCTCGGCGGCGGTATCTTCACCAAGGCTGCCGATGTCGGTGCCGACCTCGTCGGCAAGGTCGAAGCCGGTATCCCCGAGGATGATCCGCGCAACCCGGCGACCATCGCCGACAATGTGGGTGACAATGTTGGCGACTGTGCCGGCATGGCTGCCGACCTGTTTGAGACCTATGTTGTCACCGTCGGCGCCACCATGGTGCTGATCGCGCTGCTGGTGTCCGATATTGGCAGTGAAATGCTGCTCAACCTGATGGCGCTGCCGCTGATTGTCGGCGGTGTGTGCATCATTACCTCGATCATCGGCACCTATATGGTGCGCCTTGGCGGCTCGCAAAACATCATGGGTGCGCTCTACAAGGGCTTTATCACCACGGCGGTGTTGTCGATCCCGGCAATCTACTATGTCACCTGGCGTTCGCTCGGCGATATGAGTGCGGAATTTACTGCCGGTGGTATCACCTTCAATGGTATGGACCTGTTCCTGTCGATGATCGTCGGGCTGGCGGTAACCGGTCTGATCATCTGGATCACCGAATATTATACCGGCACCAATTACCGCCCGGTGCGCTCGATCGCCAAATCGTCCGAAACTGGCCATGGCACCAATGTCATTCAGGGCCTGGCGATCTCTTTGGAGGCGACAGCGCTGCCCACGGTGGTAATCGTGATCGGTATCATTATAGCCTATCAGCTGGCGGGTCTGATCGGCCTGGCCTTTGCTGCAACCTCGATGTTGGCGCTCGCCGGCATGGTGGTCGCGCTCGATGCCTATGGCCCGGTTACTGACAATGCCGGCGGTATCGCCGAAATGTCCGAGCTGGACGAGAGTGTCCGTGACAAGACCGACGCGCTCGACGCGGTGGGCAACACCACCAAGGCGGTGACCAAAGGCTATGCCATCGGCTCGGCCGGTCTCGCGGCGCTGGTGCTGTTCTCGGCCTATACGGCTGACCTTGGCGAGTTCTTCCCGAACCTCGATGTCAGCTTCAGCCTTGAAAATCCCTATGTGATTGTCGGCCTGCTGCTGGGGGCATTGCTGCCCTATCTCTTCGGCGCCATGGGCATGACCGCTGTCGGCCGTGCTGCCGGTGACGTGGTCAAGGATGTCCGGGCGCAATTTGCGGCGGATAAGGGCATTATGGACGGCACATCACGCCCCGATTATGCCCGCACCGTCGACCTCGTCACCAAGGCGGCGATCAAGGAAATGATCGTGCCATCGCTACTGCCGGTGCTGGCGCCGATTGTGGTCTATTTCGTGATCACCATGGTCGCAGGCCAGGCCAATGGCTTTGCCGCTCTGGGCGCGTTGCTGCTCGGCGTGATTGTCGGCGGCCTGTTTGTCGCGCTGTCAATGACGGCAGGCGGCGGCGCCTGGGACAACGCCAAGAAATATATCGAAGACGGCAATCATGGCGGCAAGGGTTCCGAAGCCCATAAGGCCGCGGTCACCGGCGACACTGTGGGCGATCCGTATAAGGATACGGCTGGCCCGGCGGTCAACCCGATGATCAAGATCACCAATATCGTTGCGCTGCTGCTACTGGCGGCATTGGCGGCGGGCTGATGATCTGACGGCCTGAACGCACGCCCATCACCATGACCCGGATCGGCATAATGCCGGTCCGGGTTTTTTGTGCCACATTGCATCATCCTGCATCCGTAGTGCGCCGGGGGCTTAATTTTCCTGTCAATCTGGATTAACCTGATTTTTGCTTCGCGTTGCTAAGGCGCGCAGCAGGGGGAAATTCGGTTATGGCTGATATTAGCCAGTATAATCCGGGCCTCGATACGCATTCCTGGGTGGGACCGGGGGCGGTTGGGTCCCGCAAGGGCAATGCCGCACCGCTGCAGCAGCGGATGACGGATCGTACGCGCCTGTCTGCCGCCTGGCTCGAACATAGTGCGCTCGACGACGAGATTCTGGCTGCGTGGCAACGCTTCGACAATGCCGCCGGTGCCGACAATATCTTTTATCAGAGCTGGTTCTTGCTGCCATCGCTCGAGCAATTTGACCGCGACGGCAAGGTGCGGCTGTTCACCCTGTGGGACGGGCCTGTCGGCAATGGCGAGCTGATCGGCCTGATGCCGATGCTGCTCCAGCGCCACTATGGCCGCTGGCCGATGCGCTATATCAGCAACTGGCAGCATCCCAATCTTTTCATGGCCAACCCCAATATCCGCGCCGGGCATGAAGTGGCCTTTTGGGAGATATTGCTCGCCGAGCTGGATAGCAGCCCCGATTCAGGCCATTTCCTGCATCTTTATGGCATTGCTACTGACCGGATGTGCCATTCGGTGTTGCGGAATCAGGCATTGCTGCAGAAACGCCATGTCGCCATCGTCACCGATGAACGGCGTGCGATCATGGAAACCACGCGCGAGACAGAGGATTATTATACCCGCACCCTGCGCGGAAAGAAGCGCAAGGAACTGCGTCGCCTGAAAAACCGTCTCAGCGATATGGGAGAAGTGACGCTGGTGCAGGGCTGTGATGACATCGGTATCGACCGGTGGATTGCCGATTTCCTCAAGCTGGAATCGGCGGGCTGGAAAGGCGGCCAGGGTTCGGCGCTCGATGACCATGCCAATACCCGCGAATTTTTTGGTGATATTGTCCGCGCCGCGCATCAGCGGGGACAGGTCGAACTGACGACTCTGCAATTTGAGCGCACACCGATCGCCATGCTGGTCAGCTTTGTCGCCGGTGGTCAGGGCTATGCCTTCAAGACCTGCTTCGATGAATCCTTCGCCCGCTTTTCCCCAGGGGTCCTGTTGCAGGTGGAAAATCTCGATATGCTGCACCGGCTAAAACTCGACACGCTCGACAGTTGCGCCGCCGAGGGGCATCCGATGATCGACAGCTTATGGGGTGAGCGGCGTCATGTACAGCGGCTGTCGCTGTCGCTGCACGGCTGGCGCGGACGGATGTTCCTCAAGGCGCATGACCTGGCCGAGCAAGCCATGGATGCCATTCGCCATCGCATTGCGTGGAGACGGGGATGACGGTTGCAACACCCGGACTGGCTCAGGGCTCGGCTGGCGCAGAGTATGACGGCGCGCTGTTCGATGCCGCCTCGCTGACGCGCTTCGCCGCGTGTTATCCCGAACAGGCGCACAGCCTTCACCACAGCCTTGCGGCACATCCGCTGCTCGAGCGCGAGGCGTTGGCCGAACTGGCGATGCGGCTGCCCGAAGCGGCAATCGAATATAATCGCGGCGACCTGCCGGTGGCCTCTGCCGAGGCCGGAAGCGACATCGCTAACGGGCTGAGCATCGCCGATACCATTCGCAATATCGACAATGCCAATAGCTGGGCAGTGCTGAAGAATATCGAGCAGAATCCGGCCTATCGCGAATTGCTGCTGGGGCTGCTCGAGACCATCCGGTCGCATATCGAAGCCTGCACCGGGGAAATGCTGACGCCGCAGGGCTTTGTGTTTCTGTCCTCACCCGAAGCGGTGACGCCCTATCATTTCGACCCGGAGCACAATATCCTGCTGCAATTGCAGGGCAGCAAGACCATGACCCAGTTTCCGCCTGGCGATACGCGCTTTGCCCGCCCCGAGCATCATGAGAAATACCATCATGGCGACACCCGCAACCTCCCCTGGTCAGATCACCTGATGGCGCATGGTACCGATTATGTGCTGTCGCCTGGCGATGCGGTCTATGTGCCGGTAATGGCGCCGCATTTTGTGCGCAACGGGCCAGAAGCATCGCTGTCGCTATCGATCACCTGGCGTTCGGCATGGAGCTATGAAGAGGCCGAGGCGCATGGTTTCAACAGCGTGTTGCGCCGCATCGGTTTTACCCCGGTACCGCCGCGCCGTTATCCCGGTCGTAACCGGGCCAAGGCGCTGGGATGGAAGCTGCTGCGGCGTACCCCCTGGTTCGGCTAGGGTTGTTGCAGCGTCAGAAACGCTTGCGGATATCGAGCTCGATAAAGCGCCCGACCGGATCGACAAAGCCGGGTTGAAAGCGCAGCGGCACATTGCCTTGCGCATCGCGTACATTTTGTTGCGCGTCGAACAGGTTGTTGACCCTGAGTGACAGGCGCACGCCCTTGAGTATGGGGAATTTCTCGGTCAGCTTGGTGCGATTGTCGAAATTGACGAAGAAGCGCATGTTGACCGTGGCGATGGGGTTGAATTCAAGGCTCGAATCATCGCTGCCGCCGACGCCATCGACGCGGGTGCCGCCCTCGAAATTGCCTGTGATCCGTGCGCCCAGACCATTATAGAACCAGCCGCCTTCCAGCTCTACACTATGCCGCGGGACGCCGCCGGCGCCACTAATCGAGGACCCGTTGAGCAGGTCGAATTCCTCGATGCCCGGTGCTACCAGTACGGTTTCGGTGAAACGGATACGGTGAAATACCGAGATATTCCAGCGACCGAAACGTGGCCGGCGAAATGGTGGTCCGCCGCCGCGACGGCCTCTGGGCGGTTCCCCTGCCTGTGCTGGTCTGCCGCCCGGTGGTCCGGCTCTTGGCCTGCTTCCTGCTGAAGGAGCGCCCGCACCTGAAGGAACTCCGCCCGGCTGCGCCCCCGGTGGACGCCCGGGCGGTCCACCGCGGCCCCGGCCGCCGC
This sequence comes from Pseudomonadota bacterium, assembly GCA_039818985.1. Lineage (NCBI taxonomy): Bacteria > Pseudomonadati > Pseudomonadota > Pseudomonadota bacterium. The sequence continues at coordinate 310,332 of JBCBSU010000001.1, forward strand.
GCTGGCCGATCCGCTTCGAGAAGTTGACGCCATAGCGCAGGCTGTCGCTGCTGATCTGGGCGAAATTGACCGGACGCTGGTCGAGCTGCACCAGCGTCCCGGCTGCATCGCGCACAACCCGGTCGGGAAAGGCGGCCTCGACCTCGGGAGTCAGCGTCGGGAAGGCGGCGGTGGTGTCAAAGCTGCGGTTGCGGAAGAACTCGGCGATGACTCTGAGGCCATCAATGCCTTCCGGCCGCCAGGTCAGGCCGATTTTGACATCGCGCTGCTCTTCCCGCAGCAGGTCGGCATTGCCGCCAGTGACGCTTTGCGCCAGCACCGTCTGGTTATTGGTAAAGTCGAAGATCGGCACATTGGGGGTGATAATCACCGGGTCGCCCAGTTCGTTCACCGTGGGTGCGGTTTCCGAGCCGATAAACGATGCCTGCAGCGTCCATCCCGGCAGCGGCTCCCAGTTGAAGCCAAAGCCATAGCGTGTCAGCGTGCCGAAATCGCTGAGCTCGCTCAGGCCGAAATTGCCGTTGATCGACAGCCGGCCAATGGCGCCGTTAATGCCGTCGCGCTCGGCCAGCGGCACCTCCAGATTAACCAGCGCCGCGCCGATAGTGCGCCCCAGATTGCTGCTGGCAAAGCCGAGTACGGTGCTGTCGCTGGCGGTGAGCGACAGGTCGGTAAATTCGCCATCGACCGTCATCTGCACATCGCCGGTACCCAGTGTCAGTGGACGCAGCGATGCCGTGCCCTTGACGCTGAAGGTCTCGACCGCGCTGCGCGCGACATCCTGTTCCGGCGGCGGCAGGCCGGCACCAAGTACCGGGGTGAAGGCGTCGAGCGTGCCATCGGTGATCGCCTGCTGCAAGCCGGTGACATCGGCCAGCCGGTCGATACGCGTCGTCGTCTCCACCCGGTCATAATTGCCGGTCAGTGACCAGATCACGCCCGAATTGCGGCCGTTCAGGCTGGTCGCCAGCTGGATGGTCTCGACATCGCGCAATTGCAGCAATGTGCGCGGATCGTTGAGCAGCCGCAGCAGTGAGATATCATTGCCGCTGGGGTTGAACACATTGTCGGCGCCGACCGCAAAGACGGGTGCATTGAGACCATTCTGCCCGACGGTATCATCGGTACCATAGGTCGCATTCAGCGTCAGGCTGGTGCCCGGCGAAAGCTCGAAACCGGCTGTGGCATTGGCCTCGATGCGCTCACGGCTTGGCAACAGGGTGCGAAAAGCGGCGGCATCGTCGGGATCGCTGTCGACCGTGGTCAGCGTCGGATCGATTTCCGGCTGGATGATGGCGCGTTCGGACTCGCGCAATGCGGTCGCACCCTGATATTCGACATCGAGCACCAGACGGTTGCCGCCATTGATATTGGTCAGCGTCGCGCCGATTTCGCCCTGACCGCGACCGCCCTGCGTCGCGATGCCATATTCGCTGTCCATGGCGATACTGGAATAATTGTCGACCAGGATGAAATTGATCACCCGCTGGTCGGGGCGGAAGCCGTAGGAGACGGCCAGCTCTTCAGGGAAAATCTGTACCCGCTTGATTGCTTCGGGCGGGAAGTCGCGCAGTTCGCGAAAACCGGAAATGCGCCGCCCGTTGAGCAGCACCGCCGGGCGTCCCGTACCGCGTCCACGCCCGGAATTGGTCTGCGGCGCGATATTGGCGACCAGCTCCTCGAGCGAGGCGGCACCATAGCTGGCAATATCGTCGGTATCGAGCTCTTCGATAGGCGGAATATCGGTAATCACCGCGCCCCGTGGCTGGCTGGCAGTAACGACGACATCGACGTCAAGCTCTTCCGGGGTCTCTTCGGACAATGGCGCCTGGGGGGCAGTGGCCGCATTGTCTGCAGGCTCGGCTTGTTCCAGCTGGTCTTCGGGCTGGGGTGTCGGTGCCGATTGCGCATGCGCGGCACCGACTGTCAGGCTGGTGACAACCGTCAGCATCGCCGCGCTCATGCGCAGAGTGTGATCAATAACCCGCATCTTGCCCTCTTGATCGCCACCAGCCTGCCGCACAAGCAGGGGATTGTATCAATATGTCGAAGACATAGGGCGCTTTGCGAATGGACCTAATCTATATGCTTTTCTTTTAGACGAGATGCCGCTAGAGACCCACGAAATTCATTTTGAAACTGATATCGGACTCAATGGCAAAAGAAGAACTTCTTGAAATGCGCGGCACGGTGGTCGAACTGCTGCCCAATGCCATGTTTCGCGTGAAACTGGAAAATGACCATGAAATTCTGGGCCATACTGCGGGCAAGATGCGCAAGAACCGCATTCGCGTGCTGGTCGGCGACGAGGTGCTGGTCGAACTGACACCCTATGACCTGACCAAGGGTCGCATTACCTACCGCTTCAAATAAGTGCGGGGCCGGGTCTATGACCGGAGCCGCAGCCGCAGCCGCTAACAGCAAGGCCGCATCGCAGGCAATCCATCGCTATCTGGTGTTGGGTTCCGCCAGCCCGCGTCGTCGCGAATTGCTGGCGCGCATCGGCGTCACACCGCACGCGATCATTCCTGCCGATATCGATGAAACCCCGCATTGCGACGAATTGCCGACGCAGTATGTCGCCCGCATGGCGCGTGAGAAAGCCGCAGCGGTCAGGCTGCCCGCAGACAGCGACAGTGCAACGCACTATTGGACATTGGCAGGCGATACCGTGGTCGCTGCCGGGCGACGGATTCTACCGAAGACTGAGGATGAGGCGGCTGCGCGCCAGTGCCTCGAATTGCTGTCGGGGCGTCGGCACAGGGTGCTTTCGGCCATCGCTGTCCGCGCCCCGGATGGCCGTACACTGAACCGCACCAGCACCACCATAGTGCGGTTCAAACGTCTGACAAGCGGAGAGATTGATGGTTATATCGCCAGTGGCGAATGGTGCGGCAAGGCAGGTGGCTATGCGATACAGGGCTATGCCGAGGCCTTTGTCGTGCATTTGTCGGGCAGTCATAGCGGTGTTGTCGGTCTGCCGCTGCTGGAAACACGCAATCTGCTGATCTCGTCCGGCTATCTTTCTGCAGGACCTGCCTGATGGCCATGACCGACAACGATGCTGCCGGGCGCCGTTGGCTGGTCGAGCACGGCATAGGTGAGACTCGCGCTGCGCTGGTGGAAAATGGCCATATTGTCGCGGCGCATATCTGGCGCGACAGCCTGCAACCCCATGCCGGACAGACTGTCGAGGCGATGCTGGAGACCGCTACGCCGCCCCAGGCAAGACTCGCCAATGGTGCACTGGTGGTGCTGTCCCGTACCGCTACCGGGGTCAGCGAGGGTGCGGCGATACGGGTGACGGTGCAGCGCGGTCCGATTGTCGAGCGCAGTGGATTGCATCAGCGGATCAAGCCGGCACGCGGCCATTTGGCGACAGCGGATAGCGCGCTGACCGGGGATGAAGCTGCTGCATGGTTCGAGACCGGCGATGACCCGGTGGAGAGAGTCATCGCTGTGCCGCCGCCGGCGGCCGATGCTTTGGCTATTGTCGGCTGGGACGATCTCATTTCCGAGGCCGCAAGCGGCATGGTTGCTTTTCCCGGCGGCACGCTGCTGATCACCCCAACCCCGGCCATGATGGTAATTGATGTCGATGGTACCACTGCTCCCGCCGAATTGGCGCGCCAGGCGGCGGTTGCCGCTGCCGGTGCGATACATCGTTTCGATATTGGCGGCGTGATCGCCATCGATTTCCCGACGCTGCAACGGCGCGAAGAGCGCCAACAGGTGGCACAGGCTTTTGACGCTGCCATGACCGGACCGTTTGAGCGCACAGCAGTTAACGGTTTCGGGTTGATGCAGGTGGTGCGTCGTCGTTGTGGCGCATCGCTGACCGAGCTGTGTCAGCTACGCCCGGTGGAAAGCGCGATACTGGCGTTGCTGCGCTGTGCTGAACGCTGGCACCAGCCTGGTGATATCGCGCTGGTGGTGGATGCGGCGGGTGCGACACTGCTCTCCGCCATGCCGCAATGGATCGATGCACTGGTGCGGCGCAGTGGGCGGGCAGTCGGGATACACCAGCACGCCACGGACCAGCATGGCTATCGGCTTGAGCCGCTGGGCGTCGGCGGCTAACAGGTGGTGATGACCTTTCCCGCTTCCGAGAAGACCCGGCGCTGTCCCTTGTGCCGCAAGACGACTGTCGCGGATTATGCGCCTTTCTGTTCGCGCGGCTGCCGTGATCGTGATCTGCTCGCCTGGTTCGGCGAGAATTACTGCCTTCCCGGCAGCGAGAACGACATCCCGTCGGGAGAGAATGGCGGCGAGGGTGGGGAGGACTATGGCTAGCCTGGGCACGACGGCCTGATCGGCTGCCCACAGCGATGCTTTTTGGGCTGGACAAGCCCGTATCGGGGTGCTTATAGGCGTCGCTCCAACCGCATGGGTGCCCCGGGCATTTCGCTCACAGGCATAGCACCATGCAATCCAAGCCATCCCCATGGGCCCGGGTAGCTCAGTTGGTAGAGCAAGCGACTGAAAATCGCTGTGTCGGCAGTTCGATTCTGTCCCCGGGCACCATTTCCCAATCCTCACAGCCATTTCCTCCGCTCCGCTTCGAAGCTGCTGCGGACGTGCGGTCGCGCTTGCGAACTGTCCGAGTTCGATACCCCTGAAGGTAGGGCACCATCATTGTCTGGTGCGAAAAATTTGCCAAAAAACCGGTTTCAGGTCAGACAGTGCCCATGCGTTTGCGGCAGATCGAGATATTCTACCATGTCTATAAGGCCGGTTCGGTCAGCGGTGCAGCGCGCGATCTCCATGTTTCGCAGCCATCAGTCAGCAAGGTTCTGAAACATGCGGAAGACCAGCTGGGTTTCGATCTCTTTGTCCGCGAGAAGGGCAGGCTGACGCCAACTCCTGCCGCTGATGAGCTGTTTGACGAAATAAAGGATATCTACCGCAAGATTTCTGCGTTCAACCGTACGGCAAAGAATATCCGTCATCGCAAAGGGCGCCATTTGCGGATTGGCGTGCTGCCCTCATTGGGGCTGGCGATCGCGCCCGAGGCGATCGCCCAGATGCGGGCGCTGGATTCGAGCCTCAGCTTCGAGTTGACGACATTGCATTCAGACCAGTTGCTGCAGGCGGTTCTCGAGAAACGGTGCGATCTGTGCCTTGGTTTTGAAGCGCCGAGAGATGAGCGATTGATCACCGAGCATCTTGTCGACGGGCATTTTCATATCGTCAGTCCCGAACCGATCTGTGATGCCGGTGCCGAGGTCGGTCTGGATATTCTCGATGGCAGGGATTTTGTGGGTATCAAGGGCAGTGGCCCCCTGGCGTCGATATTGCTCGATATTCTCGACCAAAATGGCATTCATCCCAATGAGGTCGTCACGGTTCACACCTACCATGCCGCATTGTCGCTGGTGCGCAAGGGCATCGGCATTGCCGTGATCGATGAATTTACAGCAAAATCGGCCTATGGATCTGATTTATATGGCTATCCGCTCAAAGGCGCGTCGTCTTTTCCGATTACCGCCTTTGCGCTGCGCAACCATCTGGACATCCAGAGCATTGACCGCACAATTGCGCAAATCCGGCATATTCTGATCGATGAAGCGAATGGCGGTCGGGATATGGCGAGCAAAAGGCCATAGCCAAAGGCTATATCCTCTATCCAACTTAATAACATAATCGGGATTGCTATAACTCCGCAAATCTCGCAACATTATTGCGTGTTGGCATCAATTATGGGACGATAGCTGACTGCCGGTGCCTGCTGGGGAGCATGAGTGCCTGGTAAAGTGGGAATTATGGGGGAATATATGAGGGTGAACCGTAAACTGGCTGCATTGCTATGCACTACAGCTATGGTGGCTATGGGCGGTGCGGCAAAGGCGCAGGAAGCTCCACAGACACAGGATACGCAGGCAGGCGCCAGCGTTACGCCTGACGACGGACCGCTGGCCGATGATGACATTGTTGTTGTTACCGGGTCGCAGATTCGTGGCGCGCAGGTCGATGACGTTCTGCCGGTTACGGTGGTTGATGAAAAGCTGATCGAGGATATTGATCCGGCTTCTGGCGACGAGATTTTCCGCGCCATTCCCCAGGCGGGTTCGGTGGAATTTAACGAACAGAGCACGGCGGGCGGCGTGAACGGTGCCAGGGGTGATATTGCCTCGATCAATCTGCGTGGCCTGGGCACCGGCAACACACTGACATTGATCAACGGGCGGCGAATGCTTCTGAATCCGGGGTTTCAGACCGAACTTTTCGTCCCGGTCGTATCAGCCGATGCCAACACCATCGCGCCTGCCAGTGTGCGCCGGGTCGAAGTGCTGCGTGACGGCGCATCAGCGGTCTATGGTGCCGATGCTGTTGCCGGCGTGGTCAACACCATATTGCGCAGCAACCGCGAGGGCGGCTTCCTCCAGGGCAATTACCGCGCCTCGGACGGCACCGGCCTGTTCAGCTATCAGCTCAATGGCGGACTGGGCTTTGACTTTGCCGAAGGCCGCGCCAATTTCACCGTTTATGGCGGTTATTTCTACGAGAATGGTGCGCTGGCGACCGAGCGCGACTTTTCCCGTTCGAGTGACCTCAGGCGCTTCGTCGAGGGGACGCCATTTGAGGGCGATACCCAGTTCGACAACCGCTCGATCAACTCGCCCTTTGGCGCTTTCGATATCCAGGGATCAAGCGCCACATCATCCAATACTACGGTGTTGCGCGATGATGACTTTCACATTCAGCCATGCGCTCTTTTTGGTCCATCGGGCCAGCCCGGCGATGGCCGCTTCATCGATCTGGGCGGCGGGCTATGCGCCGATAATGGCGGCACGATCGACCGGGATATCCGCTATGATATCGGCGCCGATCGCCAGCTTTTCAGTCAGAAACAGCGCATCAACGTCCAGACGCTGTTCAACTATGAGCTGAGCGACAGCACCGAGTTCTTCTTCGAAGGGTCCTATTATCGTTCGGAAGCCTCGCGCCAGCGTGAACAGAACACCATGCTTTCGGCTGTTCCCCTCGGCATCGAGGCCACCGCCTTCTGGAACCCGCTGGGACCGGAAACGCTGGCGGATGGTTCGCCCAATCCCAACCGTGTCACCAACGGGCTTGGCCCGGGCGTAGGACCGGAAGGCCGGGCGCTGCTGCTGGAGGATTATCGCTTTATCGATGCCGGACCGCGCCAGGGCACCATAACCAAGGATGAATTCCGCCTGGTTGCCGGCCTGCGCGGCCAGATTGGCGGATGGGACTATGATACCGCCCTGCTTTATGCCCAGGCCAACACCACCGACCTGACCCGGAACCGCATTTCGGGCACGCTGGTCCAGGATGCCATCAACCGCACCGATGCCACCGCCTATAATCCGTTCAATGGCGGCTGTTTCGGAAATGTCGGCGTTGCTTCAAATTCGGGTGATTGTACTCCCAATGACCAGGCCATCATCGATGCGATCACTGTCGATGTCTTCCGCAAGGGCGAGACGACATTGGCGCTGGCCGACTTCAAGGTTTCCCGTCCCGATGTTTTTGAACTGCCTGCCGGAGGTGTCGGCATAGCGGCGGGTGTGGAATTTCGCCGCGAGACATTTGAGGATGATCGTGACCCACGGCTCGATGGCACCATCACCTTCACCAACGCGGTCAATGGCGATACGTTCGGCAGCGACGTGGTCGGTTCCAGTCCGTCGCCCGATACCAGCGGCAATCGCGAGGTGTATTCGGCCTTTGCCGAAGCTCTGATACCCATCGTTTCCGACGATATGGACATTCCGCTCATCAATGAACTGGAACTGCAGATCGCGGCGCGCTTTGAAGACTTTTCCGATTCATCCAGCGCTTTTGTTCCGCGTGCGGCGGTGGCGTGGCGTCCGGTTCGTGACATCCTGCTGCGTGGTGCCTGGTCACAGGGCTTCCGTGCGCCGAACCTGATCCAGATCAACGATGCCGGCACGACGCGTTCCAACTCGGTGCGGCGCGCGGTGGAATGCGTTGCCGAGATCATTCAGGGCATCTCTGAAGATGTTCCGGATTGCGGCACCCAGGGCACCATCGACTTCCGCTCCGGCGCACGTGACCTGGAGCCGGAGGATACTGAAAGCCTCAACTTCGGCATTGTCCTGACACCCAGCTTCATTCCCGGTCTGACGATTACTGCCGATTACTGGCGGGTCGAACAGGAAGGGATTATCGGTATTTTCGGCAACCAGAATGCACTGCTTCTGGACCTTGTCGAGCGGCTTCAGGGCGGTTTCAACCCCAATGTCGTTCGCGCCGCACCGACGCAGGAAGAGCTGGATCTCTATGCCGGCACCGGGATCAACCCGGCCGGGGACATCATCCAGATCCTCAATCCCTACCGAAATCTCGACGGTCGCACCTCTGATGGTCTGGACTTTGGCCTTTTCTACGATTTCGACACCAGCCTTGGCGAATTTCAGCTACAGTTCAATGCGGCACGCCTGCTTGGTTTCGAGCAGCTTGCCGGGCCTGATGCAGAGCCGCTCTTCACCGAGCTGACCGGCTTGCTGCAGAATATCCCGGAGCTTTCGGTCGGCGATGTCGCGGCGCTGCAGCCGATCAACTTCGGCGAATTGCTCGAGATTGATGGCCGCCCTAAATGGCGCTTTACCGGTGCCATACGTTGGGAAAGCGGGCCGGTCCGGGTCAATGTCTTCGGTCGCTATGTCGGCAGCGTGCTTGATCCGAGCGCGCAGCAAAATGATACGGCCGAGCTTTTCCGGGTCGATGACTGGTTCACCATGAACTTCGGTATCAGCTATCGTATCGACAACGACACCGCATTGAGTGGAACACGCATCCGTTTCGGTATCAACAACATCTTCAACGAGGCACCGCCCATTGCCGATGAAAGCTTTGGTTTTTATGGCAGTCTGCACAATGCACGCGGGCGGCAATTCTCCTTTGATATCCGCAAGGCTTTCTGATCGGCAAAGCGCCGCTTTTGGTGCAATATCCTGTCGCCAAGACAGACTGGGAGATTGGGGTTGATGCTTCGTATATTGAGGATGTGGGTAGCAGCATGGGTGTCGGTTCTGGCTATCGCCTCTGCCGCTCCGGCCTTTGCCGGACAGTGCAAGACCAGCCAGTTCAGCCTCGACACCGATTTCCCGGCCGGAGCTATGGCCAGCTGTGTGACTGTTGCCGAGGATCGCATCAGAATCATCATAGCGCCCGAGGACGCGCCGCCGATCAATCCCAGCCCTTGGTATGCCTTTCGGCTAACGCCCATTGCGCCGGGAGAGAGCGGCATGGTCGCGGTCGAGATCGACTATCCGCAATATGCCCATCGCTACTGGCCTAAGGTCAGCACCGATAACAGGATTTGGGACCGGTTGCAGCCGGATGCCGTGCAGTCTCTGGTCAAGGATGATGAGGGCCGCACAAAACGTGTGCTCTTGAAAGTCAGGCTTTCGGATATCCCGGTTTTTATCGCCGGGCAGGAGCTTCTGACACCGCAACACTATGATGACTGGTTCGCCATGGTCGAGAAGCATGGCGATGTGCGTAAATGGCGGCTGGGATTATCCGCTGAGAAGCGCCCCATTGACGCGATCACCATCTCGGCCAGACCCGGCGTCCAGAAAGAGCAGGTCGTGCTGATTGGCCGGCAACATCCGCCCGAGCTCACGGGGGCGATTGCCCATCTCGTCTTTACCGAGACCCTGCTGGAAGACAGCGATCTGGCAAAACGCTATCGTGAACGGTTTGAAACCATCGTGGTGCCGCTGGTGAATCCGGACGGTGTGGTCAGGGGGCATTGGCGTCACAATACCGGTGGGATCGATCTCAACCGTGACTGGGGTCCATTCACCCAGCCCGAAACACGGCTGTTGCGTGATGTGCTGGTCGGCATCGAAAATGATCCGAACAAGGATTTGCGGCTTTTCATCGACTTCCATTCCACCCAGAAGGATGTCGTCTATACCATCCCTGATCGGTTCGAGACCGATCCGCCGATGCTGGTGACCAACTGGCTGAAGCGCTATCAGGACCGCATGCCGGGTTATGAAGTGGTGATAGAAGCTGGCCATAATGCGGACCGCCCGGTGTCAAAGGCCTATATCTACGAGGCTTTTGGCGCGCCAAGCGCAACCTTTGAGCTGGGTGATGAGACCGACCGCAAGCGCATCGAGCGGATAGGCAGGGAAGCCGCCATTGCCATGATGGAAACATTGCTGAAAACCGAAGCCCCCTGACCATGGCAGGAAAGCGACTGGCTGTTCGCGCAGGGCTATGCGGACTTGCGCTGTGTTTGCTGGCTGCCTGCGCCACGCATCAAGGGCCAACCCCTGCCTCTGCCGAGTTCGACGTCCTGATCGAAAACGGGACAGTCTACGATGGCAGTGGAGCCGCAGGCACTAAAGCCGCTATCGGCATTATCGGCGACCGGATCGTCTCGATTGCACCGTCACAGCAAACCGATGAGCCTCGGGCAAGGCGGCGCATTGATGCGTCCGGCCTGATCGTCGCGCCCGGATTTATCGACCCGCATACGCATCTGGTCGAGGATTTGAGCAGTGACAACCGGGAGCGGCGCAACAATGCACCCTATCTTACCCAGGGCGTGACCAGCGTTGTTCTGGGCAATGATGGCTATGGCGATTATTATGTCCAGTCCATGGCCCGGCTGCTGTCTAAACTGGGCACCGGCACCAATATGGCATTCATGGTCGGCTTTGGTCCGGTGCGTCGTGAGTTGCTGGCCGAGACCAACCGCGCCCCGACACCCGATGAACTGGCGCAGATGCAAGGCTTTGTCGCACGCGGCATGTGTGAAGGCGCGGTCGGTTTTTCGACCGGCCTTTATTATACGCCGCAAAATTTTGCCCAAACCGATGAAGTGGTGGCTTTGGCCTCTGTCGCGGGCGGTCTGGGCGGCATTTATGACAGCCATATCCGGGATGAAAGCAGTTATAATATCGGCCTGCATGCCGCGGTTGAGGAAGCGCTGCATATCGGGCGAGAGGCGAATATCCCGGTGCATATCGCGCATATCAAGGCACTCGGTCCCGCCGTCTGGGGTGCCAGCAGTGATATTGTCGCGATGGTCGAGAGGGCGCGCACTGCGGGCCAGGTGGTTACTGCAGACCAATATCCATGGGAAGCCAGCGGTACCCGGATCAGCAACGCGCTGGTCCCGCGCTGGGCGCTTGAAGGCGGACTGGATGGCCTGCGTGTGCGGCTGAAAGACCCGCAGATACGCAAGCGGATTGTAGCCGGCATGGCCGAGGGCCTGAAGCGACGGGGCGGGGCCGCTGCCTTGCTGTTTACCGGCGCTGTCGGCGCGGCGGATGCGCCGACAGGCATAACCCTGGCCGATTATGCACGGCAGAAAAATATCGGCCCGCTCGATGCGGCTCTGGAAATATTGGCGGCAGGTGACAGCCGGGTGGCTTCTTTCAACATGGACGAGGACGATATCGCCACATTTGCCCGCCAGCCCTGGGTCGTGACCAGTTCGGACGGCAGCACCGGCCATCCGCGCAAATATGCCAGCTTCCCGAAAGCCTATCAGCGTTTCGTCAGGCAGGACAAGCTGTTCGACATGGCAGGCTATGTTCACCGTTCTTCAGGCCGTACGGCAGAGTTGCTGGGACTAGAGGGGCGGGGCTTTATTCGCGCAGGATATTTTGCCGATATCGTCCTGTTCGATCCCGATCAGTTCCAGCCCGTGGCGAATTATCAGCAGCCGGAAAAACTGTCGCGAGGCGTCCGCTATCTGCTGGTGAATGGCGAGCTGGCGATTGATGACGGTGCGCTAACTGGCACGCTGGCCGGTCGTCCGCTGCTGAAAGACACCAGCGCATATGCGGCGCAGTGCCAAAAGGCAGGCGGCCAACAGAGAGGCGGCCAAGAGAAAGGTGGAGAGTCCTGATGCGGTTCTGGTTCAGAATTCCGCTGTGGCAGCGTGTTGTCGGCGCCCTGGTGCTTGGCATTGCCGTCGGCCTTGCATGGGGCCAGGAGGCAGAGAGCATCAAATGGATTGGCGACCTGTTCATCCGGGCTATCAAAATGCTCGTGGTGCCGCTGATTTTTTTCTCGCTGGTCAGCGGCGTCGCGGCGATTGGCGATTTGAAGAAGCTCGGCAATGTCGGCAGCAGGGCTTTGCTGCTGTTTGTCAGCACCGGTGTGATCTCGGTGACGCTGGGCATGACCATGGGCAGCCTTTTCAAGCCCGGCGAAAACCTCAATATCACGCTGCCCGAAGGGGCGGAGATACCAGAACCGGCGATTACCTCGCCGACCGAGATGATATTGTCGCTGATCCCGGAAAACCCGATCATGACGATGGCGCAGGGGCAAATTCTGCCGCTGATTATCTTCGCTTTGCTGTTCGGTATAGCGCTGTTGCGTGCGGGCGAGGATGCCGCACCGACAATCCGCAACGTCGATGCCGCCGCCTCGATCATGCAGCAGATGACGATGCTGGTGATGGAGCTGACGCCTTTCGGTGTGTTTGCGCTGATGGCCTGGGTGGCGGGAACCTTTGGCTGGGAGGCATTGCTGCCGCTCGCGCAGATGGTGCTGCTCAACTATGCGGGCTGCTTCATCATCATATTGATCGTCTATCCGGTTATCATCCGTGGCATTGCCAAATTGCCGGTCATCGACTTTTTCCGCGGCGTTATTGACGCACAGGCGATCGCCTTCTCCACCGCCTCATCCAATGCCGCATTACCGGTGACGCTGCGCTGTGTGCAGCGCAATCTGGGCGTCTCCAAAAGCGTATCCAGTTTCACTGTCGCGCTAGGGGCGACCATCAACATGAACGGCACCGCGATGTATCTTGGCCTGGTGGCGTTGTTTGGTGCGCAGCTTTTCGGGGTGGAGCTGAGCTGGACCTCCTATTTACTGATCGGCCTTACCGCGACATTGGGTTCGGTCGGTGCAGCGGGTATTCCGGGCTCGGGCCTGATCATGATGAGCCTGGTGCTCTCCTCCATCGGTGTGCCGCTGGAGACCATCGCCTTTGTGGCCGGTATCAATCACATCATGGACATGATGCGCACCATGACCAATGTCACCGGCGACGCCACGGTCGCGGTTGCCGTGGGCCGCATGGCCGGCGAGATTGATGTCGAGGAATATGAGTCCGATGACGACGTCTGACCTCCGGCGACGACAATTTCACAACAGTTCAGTTCTTCAGACCAGGGCCGCCAGTCGGTTCGCCGCACCCATGGCCAGCGTCCAGCCCAGCATGCCATGCCCGGCATTGATCGCGAGGTTTTGCCGCGGCCTTGAAATGATCGGCTGCGAATTAGGCGTCATCGGCCGATGCCCCGCCCAGAAATTGTCCGCCGTCTCATAATCTCCGGCATCGGGCAGCGACATTTTCGCCGATTGCACAAGGCATTGCATACGGTCCGGATCGACATCATGGCTGGCATCCCCCAGATCAGCGAGTCCGGCTATCCGCACCCGGTCGCCCATATTGGTGAAAACGATCCGTCGCTTGCTGTCGGTGATGCTGATCTTCGGCGATTGGTTGCCGCTTCTGATGTCGAAGGAATAACCTTTCATCGGCTGGATCGGTAACCTGATCCCGTGCTTGTGCAGCAATGCAGATGAGGCATGGCCGGCGCATATGGCAATCATGGCTGCCTGGCGTTCTTCGCCGCTACACAGTGTCAGGCGGGCAGGGCCATTATCCAGATGCAGTGACCGAACGCGTTCGCCAAGCCGAAATTCTACGCCATATTCGTTTTGCAGCAATGCCATCATCCCGGCGCAGAATTTGCGGGCATCGCCCACGGCATCCTCGGGCGAATAGATTGCCCCGGCCAGATGATCGCGCTGATATTCGAGGGCGGGTTCGAGCGAAATCGCCTCATCGGGCGGCAGCACCTTCTGTGCGCCGCCATATTTCTTTTTGAGCGCAATCAGCGACCGGGCGCGATCAAAGCCTGCTTCGCTATAGTGCAGATGGATTTTACCTGCAGTCTGGAGACCGAATTCCAGGTCATGCTCGTGCGCCAGGGCTTCCATCGCCTGCTTTGACTCCGCCGCTAGCTTCAGCACTTCACCCGTGTTGTCGAGAAAGCGCCTGTCATTGCTTTCACCCAGAAATTTCAACAGCCAATGGACATGTTCGAATGTCGGGCGAAGGTGCAGGCGAAACGCATCTTCCCTGCGGAGCAGCAATTTGGGAAAATTGCGCCAGATGGCGGCACTGGCTAGGGCATCAGTGTAATTATAGCTGAGCTGGGCGCCATTGGCGAAGGATGCGCCCTGTCCCGGGCCGTCTTCGCTATCGATCACTTCGATCTGTCGGCCTTTTCTGGCCAGGGCATAGGCGGTGGCCATGCCAATAACCCCCGCGCCAACAATGATGACGCGCTGGTTTTTGCTATGCGTCCCACCGCTATGCATGCCAACCAAGCCCCCCTGACCTGTGCAACATAATTGGGGATTATCGCCAGTGACTCCAATTCTATTGCCATTTGAGCATATAACCTGGGGCTATTGTCGAGTAAGAAACACTTATAAGATTGTGGTGCCCTGATGCGTTACGTTTGGATGATACGACACCCGGGAGGCAGGGGGTATATGGGACAGTCAAATATGCGCAGGGATATTGTCGAAAACCTCTCAAAACTGGTTGTGTTTGGACTGATCAGCATGGCTGTGCCTGTGGCGGCGCATGTGCTTGTTCCGGCGCAGTCCGGCATCGAAATCACGGGTAGTGTCTCAATTGCCGATGCCGAGTCTTCGCCCAATGGCATAAAGGTCACCATAAACGGAGTGAATACATCGACCGATGAACGCGGCGGTTTCCAGATGACACTGGAAAAGGCACCAATTTATCAGATTGCGTTTCAGGCAGAGGATATCTTTGCCTCGGTCCAGACCTTCGCGGCGAGCGAACTGACCCAGAGACCCTCTGGCGTTCTGACTGTCCCCCCGATTGAGCTGGTGGCCAGAAAAGAGGGACGCGTAGAACTTGTCTTCGGCGGTGATTTCATGGTTGGACGCCGATATCTTGCGCCGAAATGGAATGAGCCTGTGCTTGTTCGCGACGAAACACGCGGCGATGATATGCGGGCGCTGACCCGGCACATGAAGCCCTATTTCGAGACCGCCGATTTCGCTTCGGTCAATCTGGAATCGATCCTGGCAACCGCAGAGCCACCCGAGCATGCGCCAAAGTCGGTCGTTTTCTATACCCATCCCGATGCTCTGGAAGCGCTGGAGTATATGGGCGTCGACTATGTCTCGCTGGGGAATAATCATAGCTATGACTATCTCGATGACGGGTTGGAGCAGACATTTGACGCCTTGCAGCAATCACCCATTGGCTATTCGGGTGCCGGGCTGAATGCGGCACAGGCCGAGGCGCCGTGGCGTGTCTCGCTCAATGGTCAGGACTTTGCCATGCTGGGCTATGTCGGCTGGAAAGGCCGGGTAACACCCAATCAGGTGGCCGAAGCGGACAAGGGCGGCGCGGCGCTGGGGACGCAAGAGGTCATGCAGGCCGCGGCTGCGCAAACCGAAGCCAGAGGTGAGGTCAGCGTCATCCAATATCATGGCAGCCGCGAATATAGCGAAGCCCCGACCGAGATAACCGAAACCCGGCTCAAGGCGGCAGTTGATGCCGGAGCGGATCTTGTCATCGGTCATCACCCGCATGTGACCCACGGGCTGGAGCTTTATAACGGCAAGCTGATTGCCTGGTCGCTCGGTAACTTCCTGTTTGACCAGTTTTTCTATGAGACCCATGGCGCGATGGCACTGCGTGTCTGGATGGACGGCGATCAATTTTATCGCGCCGAGGTGATCCCGCTGCATATCAAGGATTATCGGCCGATCCCGGCGATGGCGGATGTCCGCAACTATGTGCTGCAAAGGGTGATGCGCCTGTCCGCCGAGCGCGGCAGCCATTTGCGTCTGTCCGGCGGGCATGCCGTGCTGTCGGCAACGGGCAATAGGGCAGAGGCGGGGCCATCGGGCATTACCCATGTCCAGGCAGAAAATGGCCAAATCCAGGACCTTCCAATGATGCTGATGGCCAGTGATGGCGATGAGGAGGTCGGGAAAACCGGCACACGCCTTGGCAAGGACCTGTTCTTTCGCGGCGATTTTGAGACCCATGATATCTTTGGCCTGAATGATCGCAGCTGGCAGATCGACAATGCGCAGGCCGTTCTCAGTCAGACTGCAAAGACCGGGGCTTATGCTCTTGAACTGACGCCCGATGATCGGGATGCGTGGTTCACCCTGGCACCCAAGACGTTTTTGAGGGTCTTCAATCAGGACAGCTATACGCTCACCGCCTGGATCAAACCGCAATCCGATCTGGAGGTTGCGGCCTTTACCCAGACCCGCCCCAGAGGCATGGACCGCTATCAGGCGCTGGAAGCCGCGCCTTTGCTATCCATCGGGGAGACATCGCTGAAATCGGGTCAATGGCAGCAGATCCGTTTCGATTTCAAAGTGGCACGGGACGACCGTGACAGGACGCGCCCGATGCGACCGGTATTGAAACTTCGTGCCGCCAACGGCGGTACAGCGCCGGCAGACATTCTGATCGACCAGTTTGCCATTATCGAATGGAATGCGGGCAGCTGATCGTCATCAGTCGCGCGACAAGGGCGTAACGGGAAGGCTTTGCCGCAAATGAAACGGGGTGAGCCCAGCACTGGCCCACCCCGCGCTTCTGGAGCAGCCGGAAATTAGTGCGACCAGACACAGCGTCAAAGGGCAACCGCTCCATTATGGACAGTTTATTGTCGCTTTGCGCTGCCTATTGTGGAGGCAAGCTATTGCCAGGAATTGCGCTGATTGAACCTGACTATATCGCCCCCATATGACATAGAGACTTTGCGCCCGCCGCCATCACCGGCCCCAGGGATGCCTTACTGATGGAGACACCCGCTGAGCGACGATAGCGAAGACGAGCAGTCAGGCCGGGGGTCGCGCAGAGAATCGCGGGCAGTACCGCGCGGACGGTTGTCGCGCCTCGGGCGCTTCGGTCAGTTGGCCGGTGGCATAGCCGGGGGCGTCATGGCCGAGGGCGCGCGCCGCGTTGCCAGGGGCGAGCGACCGAAGATGCGCGACATGCTGCTGACCCCGGGCAATGCCAACCGAATTGCCGACCAGCTGTCGCATTTGCGCGGCGCGGCGATGAAGTTGGGCCAGATGATCTCGATGGATTCGGGCGACATGTTGCCACCCGAATTGTCGGCGTTGCTGGCACGGCTGCGCGACAAGGCCTATCACATGCCGCCCAAGCAGTTGCAGCAGACGCTGAACGATCAATGGGGTGAGGGCTGGCGTCGCCGCTTCAAGCGCTTCACCGCGCATCCGGTGGCCGCCGCGTCGATCGGCCAGGTCCACCGTGCCACCACCCCTGATGGCCGCGAACTGGCGATAAAGGTTCAATATCCGGGCATTACCGACAGTATCGACTCCGATGTCGACAATGTGGTTACCCTGTTGCGCATGTCGGGAATGGTTCCGAAAGAGCTCGACATCGCGCCCCTGCTCGAAGAGGCCAAGCGCCAGCTGCATGAGGAAACCGACTATCTGCGCGAGGGCGAACAGATGCGGCGTTTCGGCGAATTGCTTGCCGATGATGACCGTTTCGTGGTGCCCCGGCTCGATGCGGAATTCACCACCGAGCGGGTGCTGGCGATGAGCTTCGAAGAGGGCCATGCCATCGAGAAGCTGACCGAGGCGGGTCAGGATTTGCGTGATCGGGTGATGACGACGCTGATCGATCTGGTGCTGCAGGAAATGTATGTCTTCGGCCAGATGCAGACTGATCCGAACTTCGCCAATTACCGCTATCGTCCCGAAACCGGTCAGCTGGTGCTGCTCGATTTCGGGGCGGCACGCCCGGTCGACCTGGAGGCGGTAACCGCCTATCGCCAGCTGCTCAGGGCCGGGATTGATGGCGACCCAGAGGCGGTGCTGCAGGGCGCGCTCGATGCTGGTTTCATGAGTCCGGTCGCGGTCGAGCGGCATCGCGACATTGTCGACCGGATGATAGCGACCATTATCGAGGAAATACATCGCCCCGGACGGTTTGATTTCGGCGACCGTGCCTTTGTCAAGGTGCTGGCAGATCAGGGGATGGCGATGGCCGAGGACCGACAGACCTGGCACATCCCGCCGGTCGAGACGCTATTCATGCAGCGCAAGATCAGCGGCACCGCGCTGCTGGCGGCGCGCCTCAAGGCCAGAGTCGATATCCGTTCGATGGTGCAGCGCCATCTCGACTCGTTCGAGCCGACACAAGCCTAAACCGGATTTGCGGCCTTACCGTCGCCCTGGCGGTCGAACACGCCGCCAACCCATAGGGCCCAGATGATGATCAACGGCTGTGCCAATAGCCGTGGACCGTGATAGCCCCAGCCGAGCGTCTCGCCACCGACGGATATTCCGGCAAATGCGTGGTAGAAATTGGCCGGCCAGACGCACAGTGCATAGAGCGCCAGGCCAATGCCTGCCGCGCGTCGGAAGCGTGGCAGAGTCAGGCCAATAGCCCCCAATATCTCGGCCACGCCGGTAAAGGCGATGATGAATTCTGGCATCGGCACCCAGGGCGGAGTGATCATCAGAAACGGCTCGGGGCGGAGCAGGTGCAGCACCCCGGCGGCAAAATAGAAGACCACCATCAGCCAGCGGCACAAGGTGCGCAACAATGACCCTTCATGGGTTGCAACCATGACCATATTCTCCTGTCAATGCTGTGGCATAATGCAGCTTTGTTTCGCGCTCGCAAGCCATAGCGTGCTGTGATATTGCCGTAGCGGGCGGATGATATGAGAGGGAAAGCACTTGCTGTATAACCGATTATTGATTGGCTCTGTTCTGGCCGCTGCCCTGACCATGGGCTTTGTCGCCCCGGCTCATGCCTCGTTCAACGATCAGTTTGTTTGCGAAGCGCTGGGTGATGTCGAGGCTATTGTCATCATCTCGTCCGAGGATAGCCGCAATGCCTCGGTGCAATTCACCAGCTCCGCCGATAGCGGCGCGGGGGAGACCAGCACCGTTGCCATGCGGCAGGTACTCTCCGCATCGGGTGTCCGCTATGAAGGTGAGAATGTCAGTTTCCACGCCAAGGGCAATGAAGGCCTTTTGACCGACGACATGCTGACAACGCGGTGCCGTTTTGCCGGGGAAATGCCGCAACCGGATGATATCACCGCCATTCGTGCTGATATGGTCGGGCGATGGGCCGGCAAGCTGGAATATCGCGATTATCAGAGCGATCAATGGTTCCCGTTGCCCGTGGCAGTGACAATAACCGCACTGCCCGATCCGGTAACCTATCTCACCCTGGCCGCCTATGACGATGGCGCGGGCGGCATAGTGCGCACCAGCACGCTGACCATGCTGGCCAATGCCGGTGATACCGAATATTACACCCAGTATCGTACTGGCCGCGAGCCGGTATCCTATACCAACAGCCTGCAGGTTGTCACCGCAAGCGACAGCAGCCACTGGACCATTGTCGCCACCCGCAAGGGCATGGATGATAACCGACCGGCAATCATCAAGGAAACCAGTGTACGCGATGGCGATACGATCACGACGCTGAAAGAAGTGCACTTTGTCGATAATCCCGATGCCGATGACTGGCTGGTGCGCAACCGCGTGACGCTGACCTATGCAGGCCCGGCTGAAGACATGGCGGAATGACGGGCAGGCGCGACCGTTGAAAAAGTCCCTGCAACATCATTTCGCCTACCCGCTGGCCGATGTGGTCAACCTGTTCCTCGATGCCGATATATTGTGCCAGATGATGGTCGATCTCGGCAATCGCGATGTCAGCGTTACGGTGGAGCCGAAAGATGACGACCGGGTGGATATTGCCATAATCCGCACCGTGTCGGCCGATCCGCCGGCGCTGATCCGGGCGATAACCGGTGACTGGGTCGAAGTGCACCAGCAGGAGCGCTGGACTGGCCTCGCCGGTGCGGGTGAGCCGGATGCTGCAATTTCGGTGCGGATGATGATGGACCCGATCGGCAAGCCGGCCAGAGGCAGCGGCACGCTGCGCTTTACCGAGGATGCAGCGGGCGAAACACGATGCGCTGCTACAGTTGAAGTCACATGCTCGGTGCCGCTGGCTGCCACCCTGGTCGAGCGGATGATTGTCAGTGACAGCATCGAATTGCTGTCGCAACAATTTGGTTATGTCGACAGGCTGCTTGCCGAACGGTCATCGGCAGCCCGCACTGGATAAGGGACAGGGTAATGCATCTCTTCAAGACGCTCCTGCTGCTCTCGGCGCTTTCAGCGTGCGCCGCACCTTCGGGTAATGGCAATGCCGCCTTGCCGTCCGAGCCTGAGGTGGTGAATGAAACCATAGCGGTTTCGCATAAGGGGCTGTCTGGCGTTGGCGGTGATGCGCTGCGCTATGGTACGCCGCGCGATGCTGTCATCGCCGTTTTGCAACCGCATTTCGACCCGCCACTGAGTATCACCACCAATGAGGAATGCGGCGCCGGCCCGATCGTGTTCGTCAATTATGACCTAGTCAGCCTCAATTTCCAGCAGGGCGTATTTGTCGGCTGGTGGTTCCGTACCGAATCCGCGTTGAGAACCGACCGCGGCATCGGCCTTGGTTCGCGCTGGAGCGAGGTGCAGGCAGTCTATCCGCAAGTCGAAGAACAGCGCGACAGCACATTGGGCCGGGAATTCTATATCCTTGACGATGGACAGCATATCTCCGGGCTGCTCGACGGTGATGGCGATGATGCGCTGGTGACCGATCTATGGGGCGGCACAAACTGTATTTTCCGTTGATCTATGGTGTCCATGCTTGTCGCGGTACAGGCTGGCAATTATGCGCCCTCGCTCTTATCTGGTCGCCATGACAATCGAAACCGATAGCAATGGGGGCGTCACGCCGCTTCCGCTCTGGCTAGGTTATGCCGGGCTGCTGCCGCAACTGGCCTGTCTTGCAGCGATCTTCTCCGATAGTGACACCCAATGGGCGGCACAGGCAGTCGCCTTCGGCTATGGCGCGCTGATCTTCAGCTTTCTCGGTGGCCTTTGGTGGGGGCTGGCGCTGGGCCGACGAGAGGCTCCCAAATGGATTTATGCTGCGGCGGTATTGCCCAGCCTGATTGCGCTGCTGCTATGGTTGCCCTGGGTCTATGGCGAGGACTGGCCGGGACCATCTATGATCGCGCTGGGCGGGCTGATCCTCGCATCGCCGCTGATCGATCGCGCCATCGGCCAGAGCCTTGTCCTGCCCAATGGCTGGATGCGGCTGCGCTGGCATTTGTCGCTCGGCCTTGGCCTCGCGACATTTGTCATCGGCATGCTGTCGGTCCAGCCCGTGATGCCTGTCTAGCCGTCGGGATTTTCAGGCAGCGACCAGTCGATGGCACCGCGGCCATTATCCTGAAGAAAGCGGTTGGCAGCGCTGAAATGGCCGCAGCCGAAAAAGCCGCGATGTGCCGAGAGCGGCGAGGGATGCGGTGCGCTCAGCACCAGATGGCGGCTGGTATCGACAAAACCGGCCTTTTTCTGCGCATAGCTGCCCCATAGCAGGAACACCACCGGCTGCGCGCGGTCATTGACCACATGGATCACCGCATCGGTGAACTGTTCCCAGCCTTGGCCGCGATGCGATGCGGCCTGATGTGCCTGTACCGTCAGCACGCTGTTGAGCAGCAACACCCCCTGTTTCGCCCAATGGGTCAGATGGCCATGGCGCGGCGGGGTTAGGCCGAGATCGCGCTCCATCTCCTTGTAGATATTGACCAGCGAGGGCGGCGGCGCGACGCCGGGCGGCACCGAAAAGCACAGGCCATGCGCCTGACCCGGCCCGTGATAGGGGTCTTGCCCCAATATCACCACCTTGACGCTGTCGACCGGGGTCAGATCGAGGGCATGAAAATACTGGCTGCCCTTGGGGAATATCCGCTTGCCCGCCTGTTTTTCGCGCAGCAGAAAGGCCTTGAGCGCGGCCATATAGGGCGCGCGAAACTGGTCCGCCAGTGCGGCTTTCCAGCCATCCTCCAGCGCGACATTCTTCAGATCGGCAGGGGCTGCCGGGGTGGTCATTCGGCCGCCTTGCCCGCCAGCTGCGCGCCAATGCCTGCAGTCATGGTGAACAGCATATCGGGGTTGCTGTGGCGCAGCTCGGCGGCGTTGCGCTCCATGCCTTCGGCGATGAGGACTTCCGGGATGCCATTTTCCACGCCTCCGAGAATCTGGCGGGCGCATTCGGCCGGGTCGAGGCCGTTTTCGATGG
The DNA here is from genome assembly GCA_039818985.1 of Pseudomonadota bacterium. Taxonomy (NCBI): domain Bacteria; kingdom Pseudomonadati; phylum Pseudomonadota; species Pseudomonadota bacterium. The sequence goes on from JBCBSU010000001.1 coordinate 332,536, forward strand.
CCTCGTCGGATTCGCCGAGCTTCTCGCCTTCGCCAGTCAGCGCATTGCGCGCAACATTGGTCTTGACCGATCCCGGCAGCACCGTGGTGACGCCAATGCCATGTGCCTGGCTCAGCTCGGCGCGCAAGGCATCGCTATAACCGATCAACCCGTGCTTGGCAGCACAATAGGCGGTTCGCAGCGGTACGCCGATGCGCCCGGCGACCGAGCTGATGGCAATCATATGACCGCTGCCATGCTGCACCATATGCGGCAGCAGAAGTTGCGTCAGCCAGATCGGCGCCAGCAAATCGGTGTCGATAATCGTCTTGTAGACATGCGGTTCGGTATCAAGCGCCAGACTGCGCTGGCTGATCCCGGCATTGTTGACGAGGACATCGACATGACCTTGCCAGGCCACAGCCTTTTCGACCGCGCCAGGCAGCGCGTCCCAGTCGGTGGTGTCGAAGGTGATACTGGTGGTGGCTGTGTCCAGCTCTGCAGCAAGCGCATCAAGTGCATCCTGCCGACGCCCCGACAGAATCAGCTTTGCGCCCTGCGCGGCCAAGGCCCGTGCCAGGGCCGCGCCGATCCCCGATGAAGCCCCGGTAATCCACACTGTCTTGCCGCTGAAATCCATGTCGCCATCTCCTCCGGTCCGTTTTCTCGCGCCTATTTCATGCGGCATTTCCCCTGGCCAAGGCAAGAGGTGATCGCGTGCTCTTGGTCAAGTCGGCGGTAAATGTAAAATGGCAGGTATCAGGGATTGATTCGGGGGGGCAATGAACATCATCAACCGCTTTGCGGACAGCGCCACCGAGCGTGACTATATGGTGCATGAACGCGACGCGAGAATTCCGGCGACGCGCGCGCTGATCCTGATCGGCATCGTCACCTTCATCTCCTATCTCACGCTCAACCCGATGTATTTTCCGCGTGAAGGCGTGATCGAATATACCATCGCCGCCGGCTGCTTCATGGCGGTGCTTGCGCTCTATTTCTGGTTCACATTCCAGCGCTTCTATCTCGAGCGCGGCTGGGTCGATGTGGTGCTGTTCAGCGGGCTGACGGTGTCGATGGTGCTGCTGATAGAGGCGCTGGCCAATCAGGCGGAGATCACCGGTATCTCGCGCTTCGGCATGGCGGTCATCAATATGGGGATATTGATCGTCTTCGCCAGTATCGGCTTTGTCGCGACCACCCGGCTGTTTCTCGCCTGGGCGTTTACCCTGTTACTGCTCTATCTCGTCTTTCTGATTCAGGCTGATCGTGCCTTTGTGTCCAAGGTCTATACCCTCACCAACTTCACCACCTTTTTCACCTTTGCTGTTTTCGTCAACTGGGACATAGACCGCCGTGCGCGTAACACCTTCACCGCTAATCTGGCGCTCGAAGAGGAGAAGCGCAAAACCGAGAATCTGCTCTACAATGTCCTGCCTGAACAGGTCGCGCTACGATTGAAATCGGGCGAGGCGGTGGCCGATGCCTTTTCCGATGTCAGTGTCATTTTTGTCGATATTGTGGGTTTTTCGGGTCTCGCCAAAACGCTGTCTCCCGGGCATCTGGTAAAGACGCTCAACCGCTTCTTCCTCACCGCCGATGAATGTGCCGAACGCCATGGCGTCGAAAAGGTGAAGACCATCGGCGATGCCTATCTCGCGGTCTCGGGCGGCACTGCCTCGCCCGGCAAGGATGCCGACGCGGCGATCGATTTCGGTCGCGAGCTTGTCGATGCGATGCGGCGCATGGCCGAGGAGACGGGGATCGATATCAAAATACGCATCGGCATCCATACCGGCCCGGTTGTCGGCGGTGTCGTCGGCTCCAGCCGTATGGTCTATGACTATTGGGGCGACACGATGAACATCGCCAGCCGGATAGAGGGTGTTGCCGAACATAATGGCATCGCCGTGTCCGCCACAACCTATTATCAGGTTGCTTCGAAAAAGGATTTTGATGGACCGGAAACGCTGGTGCTCAAGGGGGTTGGCGAGACCGAGATTTACCGTCTCAACGTCTAGAGGAGACCGCGCGTCGCGAGGATCTCCGGGATGCGCTGCTTCAGTTTGAAAAAGCCACGCGAAGCATGCGGCCAGACGGCGCGATCATAATCGCGCAGCATGGTCTGCACCCTGATCCCTGCATCGGTGAGGGAATGCCGCCAGCCGTGCCAGATATCGTTGAGCGGGCCGGTGGGAATGTGCGGCATGACCAGTATTTCGACCCCGGACTGCTGCATCGCAGCGATCACCGTCCCGGGATTGGTGACGCTGGCTGTCGGCGCATTCCAGTGCGAAGCCGCCCGTTTCAATGCATCGGTAATGGCGTCGCCGGTAAACTGCGCTACTGGCACCTCCGGAGTCCAATAGGGCAGTGTCTGTCCCGGCGTCAGGCCCAACACCAACTTAGGAGTCTTGTCACTCAGCGGCAGCGTCTCGGGCGAACAGTCCTCGCCATGCAATAGCAGCGCAAAATCGCCGTTGATCGGCGCATTTTCGGGCATGTCCGGCATCAGACGCGGATATTCCACATCCTCGCTGAGCGACGCGGCGTCTTCGACCAGTCCAGTAGGGGAAAAGCGGCCATCGCTGTAGCGTTCGATATTGCTGCAGCGGGCCAGATAATGCTTGCCCTTGGTGTGCAGCCCTGCGACCCAGCGCCAGGACAGCGTATTCGATGCGGCATCGCCATCGAGCAAATGGCTCAGGAAGAAGTCGGCACCGAGCTGCCAAGGCAGGCGCAGGGTGAAAATCCAGATGCTGGCGAACCACATACGTGCATGGTTATGCAGATAACCATGTGTCACCAGCTTGCTTGCCCAGGTGTCGAAACAGTCAATCCCGGTGCGGCCCTGCACCGCTTCATCATAGGCGGTTTTGTGCCCGCTATTATCCGCCAGCCTGTGATGCCATTCGGGAACCTGCCTTGCATAGTCTGCCCATACTGCCGGGCGGTGTTCGAGCCAGCCGCGAAAATAGCCGCGCCAGAAAATCTCGGCGATAAACTTTTCGGCTGCGCCTGCATCATGCTGTTCCAGTGTCGCGCGCAGCACTTCTTCTTCGGTGATCAACCGGTGACGGATATAGGGCGACAGGCAGGAGATATTCTCGCGCCGCGCCGGGCCGTAATCGAAATTGCGGCTGTCGGCATAGGCCTTGCCGGCGCGCGGCAGGAACGCCGCCAGCTGTTCCTTTGCGCGGACATGACCGGCGTGAAATGCCATCGGATCTGAGCGGGCAGTGCTGTTCATCCGGCGCATGTGGCCCTTGTTCCGGCCAATCGCAAGATGACAGCGGCGCTGGGACTTGTTTCGCCGCCGGGCGCGCGATAGAGAGTTGGCCCCGTTCCTAAACATCTCTTGCAGGACCATCAATGACAGCTTCGACCCAACCCGTTCCGGTGATCTCCGCCACCGGCCTGTTCACGCCGGAACAGGCGATCAGCAATGAAGAGCTGGTCGAGAGCTTCAACCGCTATGTCGATCTTCACAATGAACGCCATGCCGACGCCATCGCCGCAGGCGAGGTGCAGCCGCTTGAGAAAAGCTCGGTCGAATTCATTGAAAAGGCGAGCGGCATCAAGTCGCGCTATGTGCTGTCGAAAGACCCAATCCTTGATCCGGAAGTGATGTGCCCGCGTCTGCCCGAACGGCCCGATGAAGACATTTCCATCCTCGCCGAGATCGGTGTCAAGGCGGCGCGTCAGGCGCTGGAAAATGCCGGGCGCGAGGCCACCGACGTTGACGCCGTACTGGTCGCCTGCTCCAATCTGCAGCGCGCCTACCCCGCCATCGCGGTGGAGATTCAGGATGCGCTGGGTATGGAGGATGGCTTCGGTTTCGACCTCAATGTTGCCTGCTCCTCGGCGACCTTCGGATTGCAGACAGCGGCGGATTATATCCGCTCGGGCAGCGCGCGTTCGGTACTGGTGATCAATCCGGAAATCTGTTCCGGCCATCTCAACTGGCGCGACCGCGACAGCCATTTCATCTTCGGCGACGTTGCCACCGCGATACTGGTCGAGGACAGGGGTATCGCGCCCGCCGCGCATTGGGAGATATTGGGCACCAAGCTGAAGACGCAATTCTCCAACAATATCCGCAATAATTTCGGCTTTTTGAACCGCACCCATCCCGAGACGCGTGACGATGCGGACAAGCTGTTCGTGCAGGAAGGGCGCAAGGTGTTCAAGGAAGTGGTACCGATGGTGGCGCAGATGATCCTCGAGCAGATGGAGCGACTGGGCATTGACAGCAGTGATTTGCGGCGGCTGTGGCTGCATCAGGCCAATGCCAATATGAACCGGATGATCGCGGCAAAAGTACTGGGCCATGAGGCCAGCGCCGATGAAAGTCCGACGGTACTCGACAGCTATGCCAACACTTCATCGGCCGGCTCGATCATCGCCTTTCACAAGCACAGCCAGGATATCGCACCCGGAGAGAAGGGCCTGATCTGCTCCTTTGGTGCGGGCTATTCCGCCGGTACGGTGTTCGTGCAGAAGGCTGCCTGATGACCAGCTTTTCCGCCAGGATCGTCAATATCGTCCTGCGCCTGCGGGGGATCAAGAAAGTCTTTTCCAGCGAGGAAGGCGCGTTGAAAGGGGTCGCCGAAAACCGCAAAAATGGCCCCGCAAAGCCGCATAGCGCACTGCATGGCTTGTGCGATATTGGTGAAGAGAGAGTGGATGGCCATCTGGTCTATCATCTCACGCCCAAAACCGGTGGTTCAGATCATCATGTGCTCTATTTCCACGGGGGTGGCTATGCGATCGACATCATGCCGGAGCATTGGAAGTATCTCGCCAAGCTGATCAAGGCGACCGGCGCATCGATGACCGTGCCAATCTATCCGATGGCGCCGGAGCATGACTGGAAACCGGCCTATGCCATGGCAGCGAAAGTCTATGCAGGACTACTGAGCCAGACCGAGGCGAAGAATATCTGCTTCATGGGGGATAGCGCCGGTGGCGGTTTCTCGCTGGCGCTGGCACAGATGATGCGCGATGAGGGCCAGCCTCTACCCGGACGGATTGTGCTGCTATCGCCGTGGTTGAATGGACTCGGAGATGATCCGGAACAGCTGGAGATCGCGCCGCATGACCATATTATCGGCATTGGCGGTATCCAGGCCATGGGCCGCTGGTGGGCCGGCGAGGGCGGTGATCCCGCTGCATTTCCGGTGAGTCCGATCAACCATGATATCCGCAGCTTGCCGCCTATCGGCTTGTGGAGCGGCACGCATGATATTCTTTATGTCGATGCCAAGGCGTTCAAGGCCAAGGCCGATGCCGCAGGTGTGGAATTCACCTATCGTATCTGGCCCGATATGCAGCATGTATGGATGATCCTGCCGATGAAAGAGGCGAATCAGGCCATTGGCGAAATCGCCGCATTCATGGGTAAAGCCTAACCTGCTTCGGCGGCTCGGTTGCCGATGCCGGCCTTTGCCAGCTCCGGCCCGAGCCGACCGGTGAGCCACAGGCCCCACATTTTGAAATCGGCAGCGAGCGACCATAGCGGATAGGTAAAGGTCGCCGGGCGATTGCGCTCGACCTTCCAGTGGCTGATCCAGGCAAAGAAATAACCCGCCACCGGCATCGTCAGCAGCAACAGCCATTGCGCGCTGATGACGGCATAGACGCCGATGGCCACCACCAGCGAAGTGCCGACATAATGCCAGGCCCGGGTCAGAGGTTTGCTGTGTTCGCACAGGTAGAACGGCCAGAATTCGGCGAATGTGGTGTAGGTTTTCTCAGTCATGGAGCGATATTATCTCGCTATCGGGCATATGCCAATATCTTGCTTGCCTATGCTGGCTCCTCATCGGTCGCGCCCTGATATTTCAGCTCCAGAAACCGCCCGCGCACGGCCAGCTTGTCGAGCTCACCATTGGCCAGCTGTCGGGTGACAGTGTCGATCTCGTCGCGGATGACGCCGAGGCCGTCGACAAGCTGCTGATCCGGGGTCGAACCGTTGCGCTCTTCCTTGCGCAGATGCGGCGGGATTTTCTTATAGCCGTTGATCAGCTCGGGCAGATGCTCGCCGACCAGCTTGCGTACTTCCATCGCCGCCGGTTCCTTCTCGTCGAGCTGCTGCAATTGCGGCGCCAGCCGGTCGAGCTGGACACCGATGCCGTCGACCAGCTGCACCGCCGGCGCAGGCAGGGCCGGGCGCTGATGTTCGAGCCAGATCTCGGTCTTGCCCGCCAGCACATCGAGATTTTCCCTGAACAGATCTTCTGCCTTGGGGATCGGCATTTGGGGGTATTTGCCAAAGAAATAGGAGGCCCCGGCAACCGCCAGTGCCGTGATCATGACACCTTCAATGCCGATGCCGCCGATGATTGCGCCGACAATACCGGCACCGACAATCACCGCACCGGTGGCAATAGCGACGCGGCCGATCTTGCCCCATAGATGCTTGCGCTTCAGTGCTTTCGATTTGAGCCCAATGGAGCGGGCATAGCGCACATTATTGAGTGCGTTGCGCGCATCGGCCATGATTTGATCGGAGTTACTCTGGGTCATCTCTTAACTCGGCATGTCCTTACAAACTTCGTCATCCTGAACTTGCTTCAGGACCTCGTGCGGCAAGCGCGTTGCCTGTGGCCGGAGATGCTGAAACAGGTTCGGCATGACGAGTTGAGAATGGTGCGCAGATCAATTCTCCAGCGATGTCAGGATGGATTCGACCTGCGCGCCTTCTCCGGCCTGAGCCTGGCCTTCGGCGCGGGCGATATAGCCTTTCGACTTCTCGACCTCGTCGGACAGCGTATTGACCGTCTCTTTCATGGTTTCCAGCGACTTCATCTTGAACTCGTCAATATGGTCCATGGTGTCATAGATATTCTGGAAGGCGCGCTGCAGCGTCTCCAGCGGGATGGTCGAGGATGCCGCCTGTTCGTGAATCTGTGCGGTCTGATTCTTCAGCATCTCGCCGGTGCTGTCGATGATCCCGGCGGTGGTGGTGTTGAGCGCGGTGATCTGGTCGAGCACCAGCTTCTGGCCAACCAGTGCCTGGGCCACGGTGACCGCGGTGCGCAGTGCACCGACAGTGGTGGTGCTGGCGCGGTCAACACCCTTGACCAGCTCGACATTGTTCTTCTTGACCAGGTCGAGCGCGAGATAGCCCTGCACCGTCACCGCCATCTGGGTCAGCAGGTCCTGGGTGCGCTGGCGGACATAGAATAGCGCCGTCTCGCGGATTGCCTTGGCCTTGGCCGGGTCGGTGGAGTCGAGTTCCGCCGCCTTTTCCTCTAGTCTTGCATCCATGGTCTTGGAGATATGGATCATCTGTTCGAGTCGACCCATGGCGGTCCAGAGGTTCTTGCGCTCGACATCGATGGCGGCATTGTCCATCAGCAGCTCGTCCTTGCCACCCTGCAGTCGCGCAAGGATGGTCTGGATATGGTTCTGGCTCGATTTATAGCCGTCGAAATAGTTGCGCAGCTTGTTGCCAAAAGGGATGATCCCGAAAATCTTGCGCGGGGTCAGCAGATCGCCCTTTTTGCCCGGGTCGAGATCCTCAACGGTACGGCGCAATTCGGCAAGGTCGGCACCGACACCTTCGCTCTCGTCCATGGCGCGGACCGGGCGATCGAGAAAGCGGTTGGACTGACCCGCCGCCTCGGCAATCTCCTTACGACCCATATTGGTGAGCTGGTCGACACGCTTGCCGAATTCGGGGGAATTGGCGTCCTGTGCCACCAGATCTTCGATAAAGCCGTCAACCTTGGCTTCCAGCTTGGATTTTTGCTCGTCATCGATCGGCACCAGCCCGGCGGCTTTTTCTGGCGCAACAGCCGGGACCGGATCGGGTGCCTGCAATTCCAGGCCGATTTCCTCAGCCGCTGTCTTGGTGTTGGTCGCCATATTGCTCGTCCCTCTTCATGTCCATAAGCTGCGCAGCAGAATGCGCGCAAATGCAGCGCGGTTCAAGCGAAACGCGTTGCAAAATCTTTCACTGTATTAAGGTAGTGATACAGCATAGATTTGGCAAGAGGGTTGGAAATTCATGCTGTGCCTATCTGACCTGGTCTAGCCCCAACACTTTCTTCAGGAACAGCGTCTCCGCTTCGCGCTGAAAGTCGCGATTGGCTTTTTTGCGGAAGCCATGGCCCTCATCCATCGCCAGCAGATACCATGCTTCGCCGCCATTTGCGCGCACGGCGGACAGGATTTGCTCGGCTTCCGATGCCGGCACACGCGGGTCATTGGCACCCTGAATGATGAACAGTGGCTTGGTGATCTTGTCAGCGTTTCTCAACGGCGAAATACGGTCAAAAAAGGCGGCGATCTCAGGATCGCGTTCATCGCCATATTCCACCCGGCGCAGATCGCGGCGATAGCCTTTGGTGTTTGTCAGGAAGGTTTTGAAATCGGAGATGCCGACAATGTCGACACCACCGGCCAGACGGTCGGCATAATCGATCATGCTGGCCAGCACCATATAGCCGCCATAGGAGCCGCCAAACACCAGTACGCGGTCTTTATCGAGGTCGGGTTGCTGCTCGATCCAGTCGAGCAGGGCGCCGATATCCTCTACCGAGCGCTTGCGGTTCAGGCCATTGTCCATCAGCTGGTAGCTTTTGCCATAGCCGGTCGAGCCGCGAACATTGGGGACGATGACGGCGGTTCCCAGCTCGCTCGCCCAATATTGATAGGTCGAGGAGAAGCCGGGCCGTGACTGGCCTTCCGGACCGCCATGGATGGAGATGATGACCGGATGCGGGCCTTCACTGGCGGGGCGATAGATAAATGCAGGGATGTCCATCTTGTCGGCATTGGGGAAGGTAAAATTCACCGGTTCGACAAAGGTTTCTGGATTGAGGCCGCCCACTTCGGCTGCGGTCCAGCGTGTCAGTGATTTGGTTGCGAGGTCAAAGGACCAGGCATCGGCGGGGCTGGTTGCGCCATTAAAGGTAAAGCCGATCTGGCTGCCATCGGGATTGAAGACCAAGCCTCCAGCTATGCCTGCTGGCAGGTCCGGGCCGTCGCTGATGGTGCCACTGGCCAGATCAAGCAGCTTGATCGTGCCCAGGCCATTCTCATTAATGGTGAACGCGACGGTTTTTTCGTCGGGCGATACGGCCCAGCTCGATACATCCCAGTTTATACTGTCGGTATAGGATGTGATCGCGCCGGTTTTGCCATCGATCCGGATGATATTGTTGAATTCGCCATCGCGCGGCGCGACTGTCAGGACATCGCCATTGGCGAGAAGCTCAGCGCCTGAATAGCTCGTATCCTCATCGGCGTTGATTTCATCAAAACCGCCATCGGCGAGATCGAGGGTGAATAACCGGCTCTTTGTGCTGGAGACATATTGTTGAACCGCGATACTTTCACCATCGGCGGACCAATCGACAGGGATCATCGCGCCGCTGCCTTCATGAACAACCATCAAGGATGAAGGGTCGCTCGGGCTCGCCATGAGAATATCCCAATCGGCTTCACCTTCAGTAGCGCGATACCAGACGGCGCGACTGCCATCATCGGACCAGATAATACCGCCATTGCGGCTGCCCGGCTCGGTGAATTGTGATATCTTGCCGCTGGCCATGTCGAACAGATAGCCCTGATAGAATTCATCGCCGCCCGTGTCCTTGCCAAAAACGAAAGCGCCGCCTGCCGGGCTGGCATCGGCACCGCCAATGGGTTCGTCATAAAAGGTTAGCTGCCTGCGCGCACCCAGCGGTGCCGCGACATGGTGAATCTGGCTGACCTCGCCAAAACGGGTCGAGATCAATATGCCGTCTTCGGTCCAGTCCTGAAAGCCATGGCCACGGACATTCTGATATTGGCGCAGCCGCTCTGACACTTCCTGGGGAATATCCGGTATGCCTTCCATCACCAGATTCCCGCGCGTGACCCGTTCGCTGCTGCTGGCCTCTTCTGTTGCGGCCTGATTGGCATAGGCGGTGGCGCCAAGGGTGGCGCTTGCCACAACGGCAAGGCTAACGGCAGAAGCAAGAATACGCATCACAACATCCCTCCAGGCGATTCCTCTGTTCGCCGGAAGCTAACCATTGTACGATATGATGCCAATGGAAAAGCGATGCGCTTCTGCGGTCTCGGGGATGCCTGAAAGTCCCTAAATTCCGGCATTCCATGATCAAAGCGGGTGCGTTGTGCGATCCGGCCTCGATTATGCCGCGATCTGATAGGGCTGAATCTGGCCAGAGAGATAGAGGTTGCGGGCCTTGGCACGACTCAGCTTGCCGGAAGAAGTACGCGGCAGGGTGCGCGGCGGCACCAGCTCGACAACGCAATTCATGCCGGTGATGGCGCGCACCTTCTCGCGGATTTCCTCACGCAGGCGCGCGCGTTCATTATCATCCGAGGTGCGGCACTGGACCAGCACTGCGGGGGTTTCCTCGCCACCGGGAGTAGTCACGGCAAAGGCGGCGATATCGCCGGCCTTGAAGCCCGGCAGCTGTTCCACCGCCCATTCAATATCCTGCGGCCAGTGATTCTTGCCGTTGATGATGATCATGTCCTTGGCGCGACCGACGACATAGAGATAGCCGCCGGACATATAGCCCATATCGCCGGTATCGAGCCAGCCATCGACGAGGCAGGCGGCGGTCGATTCCGGATCGCGGAAATAGCTGTGCATGATGCTGGGGCCCGAACACCAGATCTTGCCGATCGCATTTTCCGGCAGCGGCGTACCGTCTTCCTCGCGAATCTCCACGGTCATGTCCTTGGCCGGGACACCGCAATTGACGATAGCGCGATAGCGCACCGGATTGCCGGCATCATTGTCGGCGGGAACGCCCGACAGCCGGGTTTCCTCGACCAGCTCGGTGACAATGCCCTCGCCTGGCGGCATCAGCGTTACTGCCAGCGTCGCTTCGGCGAGGCCATAGCTGGGCAGAAAGGCGCCGGCGTTGAAGCCAGCCGGAGCAAAGGCATCGACAAAGCTCTGCATCACATCGGGGCGGATCATGTCGGCGCCATTGCCGGCAAGGCGCCAGCGTGACAGGTCGAAACGCTCATCGACCCGGGACTGGCTGCCGATGCGGCGGGCGCAAATATCATAGCCGAAGGTCGGTGAATAGCTGATCGATGTGCCGGGGTTGCGGCTGATCATGTCGAGCCAGGCCAGCGGACGCCGGGCGAAATGCTCGGTCCTGAGATAATCGGTAGAGACCTGGTTGGCGATTGGTGAGAGGAAACAGCCGACCAGCCCCATATCATGATACCAGGGCAGCCAGGAGACGCAGCGGTCGCTCTGGATCAGCTGCATGCCATGCGAATGCGCCGACAGATTGTTGAGCAGGGCATGGTGGGTCACTGCGACACCATGCGGGAAGCGGGTCGAGCCGCTGGAATATTGCAGATAGCAGATATCCTGTGGATCCGCTTGGGGCAGCTCGGCAACCGGTGCCTCGTGACCGGCAAAGTCGTCCCAGCCGATTGCCGCCACGCCGCATTGGCGCGCTGCCTCGCCTGCCATCTCTTCCAGTTCGGTCGGATAGAAGAGCAGTGACGGATCGCAGCTGTTGAGCTGGACCGAAAGCTGGTCGACATAGGAATCTTTGCCGCCAAAGCTGGTCGGCAGCGGCAGCGGCACCGGCCAGCCACCGGCATAGACGACACCGAAAAACAGCGCGGCAAATTCAGCACCGGTCTCGGCGATCAGGGCAATGCGGTCCTGTGGTTTTACGCCACGGGCGATCAGCCGATAGGCCATGGCGAGTGCGTCATCGCGCAGTTCGGAAAACGGATAGGGGCGCACCAAAGTGCCGCGCGGATCATGGAAATTGAGGCCGCGCTTGCCTTTGGCAGCATAGTCCAGCGCGTCGCCCAGCGTGTCGAATTCTGCCAGTATACGCGGCAGGCTGTCCTCGGTTGCTGTTGGCTGCAATTCATCCATAGGTTTCGCTCACATCAATCCTGTATCTGCCGATCATCGCCTGACCGGCGCATGACAACATGAAAAATATCGTATTTACAAAGCCTTGTGCAAGAAGCTCCCAATTGGTGAAGAGAAGTGGATTGTGTGATTCCGCTCCCCCCATATGCGCACCACCGGTAACTATACACAAAACTGTCGTATTTAAAACGTGCTGTTAAACGGTAACTGTCGACACAAATTGGACGCGACTGTGGCATAATGATGGCGAGCCGCATCAGCCTGTGGATTATCGCGGCTGTGACGGTGTGTCGTTCGCATGTGGATAATGCTGGAAAAGCAGTGGCGTACCCGGCATGACAGCTATTGATGACTGCCGATCCGCCCGATGCTGCCGGCCATGGCCGGCGTAAGCGGCGCGCGCCGCGTCCGCTCGATGCTACCCGGCTGCGCGACATGGCGCTGCGCTATGTCGCGCGCTATGCCACCACCCGGCACAAGCTGGACCGCTATTTGCGGCGCAAAGTCGCCGAGCGTGGCTGGTCCGGTGACACGGCGGCCGATGTCGATGCGCTGATTGAATATTGCGTGGCGCAGGGTTTTGTCGACGATGCGCTTTATGCCGAGAACAAGGCTGCGAGCCTGTCGCGTCGCGGCTATGGTCGCCGGCGCATCGATGCCAGCCTGCATGAAGCGGGCATCAGTGCCGAAGATGCGGCTGCGGTCCATGAAGATGGTGAGGTGCGGCGCTGGTCATCGGCGCTGATGCTGGCAAAGCGGCGGCGGATCGGGCCGTTTGCGCCTGAGGCTGCCAATGCCGGCGAGGTGCGTCAAAGCGAGGCCGATATCGAGGCACGGCACAGGCAGCGGCAAAAGCAGATCCAGATCATGGCGCGTGCTGGCCATGATTTCACCATCGCCGCGACACTGGTCGACGCCCGCAGTCTCGAGCAGTTGCGTGCCGTTGGCGATGAACAGCTTGATATCGCGCTGGACGCGCTGCTCCCGCCGCAATAGACTGGCGCAGTACATCGATGCATTGGCAAAGCATAAAGGACTATCATGGTCAGATTCATCACGCTTACTCTCGGCGCCATCATTCTGCTCACCGCCTGCACCGCCGCTACCGATGCGCGACAAAATGATCGCCAGCCGGGCAGTGCGACGGAGGCAGCAGAACCGGCCAGAGCGCCTTCGGGCCTTGAACTGGTGCCGCTGACCATTAGCAGCCAGGGCAAGACGCATGAATTTACCGTTGAGGTGGCTCGCACCCGGCGCCAGCAGGCCCGTGGCCTGATGTTCCGCACCGAGCTGGCCCCCGATGCCGGGATGATTTTCCCTTTTGACAGGGTTCGCCCGGCAAGCTTCTGGATGAAGGATACGCCGATATCGCTCGATATCATCTTCATCCGTGCCGATGGCACGATCGAGAGTATCGCGGCCAACACCACGCCCTATTCGCTCGAAAGCGTGCCTTCGGGCGAGCCGGTGGCCGGTGTGCTAGAGCTGATTGCCGGTCGTGCAGCCGAACTGGGGGTCGGGCCGGGGGACAAGGTCGAATGGACCGAGACCTGGGATCCGGTGAAGCGGCTGAGAGAATAGCCCGGAGCGATTGGCGGCAATCGGCAATTTGCATCGCTTTTCTGTTGCCTCGCACGGGCCGGTGCGGGTAAGCGGTCGCCATGGGTATTTTGAGCAAGATTTTCACCTGGTGGGACGGTGCGACAATCGGCACCAGCTGGTACAGCTTTCGCAAGGGCGAGCGGGTTGGCGAGGATTCGTTCGGCAATGTCTATTATCGCAGCAAGAAAATCCCCGAAGGCGAGCGCGAGCGCCGCTGGGTGATTTACAATGGCGCCAATGATGCCAGCCGTGTCCCGGCAGAATGGCATGGCTGGCTGCATCACAGCTATGATGAGGTACCGGAAAGCCATTTGCCGCCGCCGCGCATCTGGGAACGCGATTATGTACCCAATCTGACCGGCACCGCCCAGGCCTATCGGCCCGGTGGCGCGCTCGAACGGGGCGCCAAGCGGGCATCGGCCACCGGAGATTATGAAGCATGGTCGCCGGGCGACTGATTCACCGACTGGGAAACGCTGCAGGCTTGGCGGTTGCGGGGCTGTTGCTGCTCGGTAGCTGCAGTGAACAGGCGAGTGATGATGCCGACAACGCCGCGGATAGCGACCCGTCCGCGACGAGTGAAGCCCAAGGTGAGGATGTTGCCGAATTGTCCCCCGATATCGCGCGCCCTGACAGCTATGGCACACCTATGGGCGAGCGCATCGCCACTATCGGCTTTCTCAACAAGCGCAATAATGAGACCCGCGACCTTGAGATGAAGCCGGGCGAATCGCGGCGCATCGGCAATGTCATCATCAAGATGGAAGCGTGCGAGCGCACCGCGCCATGGGAATCGCCAGCCGAGACCGGGGCCTTTGTCCAGGTCACCGTGCGTGACCGGGCGCGCGGCAATGAGGACGCCAAATGGCGTCGCGTATTTTCCGGCTGGCTATTCAAGGAATCACCTTCGGTCAGCGTTGTCGAGCATCCGATTTACGATGTCTGGGTCAAGGATTGCGCAATGAGCTTCCCGGGCGAGGAGGCAGCGTTGCCCGGTTCTGCAGACTCGGCTCCCGATACCGCGCCGCCTGCAGCAGAAGCGTCACCGCCGCCGGCCAATAATGCAGCAAATGCCTCGGGCAGCGACGGCTCTGCATCCGAACCGCCGGCACCCGAATCCGCGCCGCCGGAAACACCGGCAATCGATGCCGATGCCGCGCGCGACCCGGTAACACTGCCATAAAGGCGGGGCCGCCTGGCGGCAGGCCGGGCATAGGCGCTGCCCTCCAGCGCGTCATCGAGCTGTTCCAGATACTCGCTCTGGGCAATTTCTATCGCACCGAGGCTGGCCAGATGGTCGGTCATGAACTGGCAGTCGAGCAGCGCGAAGCCGCCATGCCGCATCGCCGCAACCAGCGCGGACAGCGCCACTTTCGAGGCATTGGTGGAACGGCTGAACATGCTCTCGCCGCAAAAGGCACGGCCCAGCGATACGCCGTATAACCCGCCGACCAGCCTGCCCTCCCGCCAGCATTCAATGCTGTGGGCATGGCCGATCCGGTGCAGCAGCTGATAGCTCTCGCGGATGGTCGGGTTGATCCAGGTCTCCCTGCGGTCGGGGGCTGCCTCGGCGCACAGATTGACGACATCGGCAAAGGCGGTGTTGCAGCGCAGGGTGAAGATATCGCGGCGCAGCGTCTTCTTCAGCGAGCGCGACAGGTGGAAACCATCGAGTGGCAGGATCGCCCGGTCCTTGGGCTCGACCCAGAACACCTCCTCATCGTCGCGCGAATCGGCCATCGGGAACAGCCCGACGGCATAGGCGCGCAACAGGACTTCGGGATCGATGAGCATAGGCCGATAGTTAGCGGGACAGAGCGCCGGCGCAAGGCCATCCTCGATCGGTTCTTTACCACCGGGCGCAACGGAATCTGCGGTTCGGTGCAATCGCGCTCTTGTCACGGCGCGGACGAGCCGGTAAAGGCGGCGTCCTGCCTGCAACGGCATGCAGGCCAATAATGTGTAGGGGTGTAGCTCAGTTGGTAGAGCATCGGTCTCCAAAACCGAGGGCCACGGGTTCGAATCCTGTCACCCCTGCCATTTTCATTTTCTCAAAAGCCTGATCCGAAGCACCGTGGCCAGCATGGGCTTATGAGGCCGCTTTACCCTCCACGTTTGTCGAGTATCGCTTCGATCTCGTCCATGACCTTGTCCATACGGTCGATAACGGCGTTATAGGGCGTCGGTGAGGTCATATCCAATCCGGCATCTTTGAGGATTTCGAGCGGATAATTCGAACCTCCGGCCTTTAGGAAAGCGATATAGGTATCACGGGCCTTGTCTTCATCGATCTTCAGCTGATCGACAAAATAGGCCGCGCCTGCAATCGACGTCGCATACTGATAGACGTAGAAATTATAATAGAAGTGCGGAATATAGGCCCATTCGACCATGTCGCGATCGGCAATGTTCATTACGCCCTTGTCGTGACCGTGATAGCGTTTGAGAATATCGCCATAAATCTGCGTCATGCGTGCACCGGTCAGCGCTTCCCCGCGCTCGACCGCCTCATGGACCGCCAGCTCGAATTCAGAGAACATCACCTGACGGAAAAAGGTGCCGCGCATCTGCTCCAGTGCATAGCCGAGATAGAAAAGCCGCTCCTCATCGGTCTTGGCCTGGGCCAGCATATGCTCCTGAAGCAGCAGTTCATTGGCAATGGCCGCGATTTCGGTTGTGAAGATCGAGAAATCGGCGAGTTCATAGGGCTGGTTCTCATTGGTCAGCACCTGATGCATGCCATGGCCCCATTCATGGGCATAGGTCGAAGCGCTGTTATAATCATCCTGATGGTTGAGCAAGATCAACGGGTGCACATCATAAGCGGCACCGGACATATAGGCGCCTGAGCGCTTGCCGGGCTGCGGATAGACATGCATCCAGCGCTTGCTGGAAGCCTCTGCAAATTTGTTGGCATATTCCTCGCCCAGCACTGCGACCGCTGCGAGGACATTGTCGCGGGTTGCATCAATCGGGAAGGTAAGATCGGTCTCCACCAGCGGCGGGTAGATATCGTGATAACCCAGATCGTCGATTCCAAGCATGCGGCCGCGCAGTTCGAAATAGCGGTGCAGCACATCGATCCGGTCATTGGTGACCTTGACAAGCGTGCGATAGACTTCCTCGGGAATATTGTCGCCGGACAGGAAATATTGCAGCGTATTGTCATATTTGCGCGCTTTGGCGGTTGCGACATTGGCCTGCACTTCGCCGTTCAGCGTTGCGCCCAATGTGCTTTCATATTTCTTCCAGGTACCCCAAAATGCATCAAAGACCGCGATCCGGTCGTCGCGATTGGGTGCCTGGCGATAAAGACCATAGCCCGCATTGCTGATAACCGCCTCGGTGCCGTCGCTCAGGGTTATGGTCGGCCATTCGATTTCGGCATTGGAAAGCAGGTCTCTTGCATTTTGCGACGCCGAAAGAGCAGTGCCCAGCAGGGTCAGCACCTGTTCGGATTCGGGCGAGAGCACGTGCTCGGACTGGCGCAGCGAATCGCGCAGGAAAAGCGCGTGTTTCTCAAGGCCGGGCTCCTCGGCGATAAAGGCCATGATGCGCTCTTCGCCGAGGCTTACCAGTTCGGGAACGAAGAAACTGCTCGCTGCCCCGGCGGCCTGAGCGACTGCCTGTATGCGGCCGACCATTTCCTGACCTTGTGGATCGCCCAGATTGGTAGCACGGGAATTGGAGGCATAGGTCCACAGCCGGGCGAGTTCTTTGGTATAGGCCGAGCGCGCATCCAGTGCGGCGAGCAGGGTTGCGGCATTATCGCCAAGCTTGCCCTTATAGGGCTCGAGGCCGCCGACCTGGCCGCGCAGCCGTTCCAGTTCAGCGTCCCAGGCTTCTTTGGACTCATAGAAATCGGTGAGGTCCCAGACATAGCGTTCATCGACCTGCTCCGACGGAGCCTGGGCAAGAGCAGGCGTTGCTGCCGGGCCGATACTGATGGCGCTTACAAAAGCAATAGCACTGAAGGAACGGAGGAAAAAATGTTTCACGGGATCGGCCTTTCCGTTGTTTGAAATCTGACGCGCGCGTTAGATGATATAATATATCAGAACAATGCTCTATGGTTGAACGTGCGATAGAGTCCGATAAGCAACAACCGGACGGGACGAAGATTCACGCCAGAGTCGGGGATTGCCCAAAGTCGCTTGCCTTTTATGCGGCTCAGCGCTATCGCCCTCGCAATTCCCTGACATTGGACATATATGAGAGTCTCCGCAGACAAGGCGGAGGAAAATCTGTGTCCCTTTCAGGGCCGTTAGAGCGAAATGCGAGTGAAGCGAAATGGCAAAGACATCTCCTGGTGAATTCGTCCGTCAGGTGCGGACCGAGACCTCGAAAGTGGTGTGGCCGACACGTCAGGAAACACTGGTGACGGCAGTGATGGTGTTCATCATGATGACCATCCTCGCGCTGTTCTTCCTCGGCGTTGACAGCTTCTTCAACTGGGTTGTCCAGTCGCTGCTCTCGCTCGCCGAATAACCTTATCCTCCCGCATCCAATTTGCAGAAGACCAACATTATGGCACGCTGGTATATCATTCACGCCTATTCAGGCTTTGAAAACAAGGTCAAGGAAGCCATATTGGCCGATGCCGAACGGCTGGAACTGACCCAGCTGGTCGAGGAGATCGAGGTTCCGACCGAGACCGTGACCGAAGTGCGCCGCGGCAAGAAGATCCAGACCGAACGCAAATTCTTCCCCGGCTATGTGCTGGCCAAGCTGCAGATGACCGATGATGTCTATCACCTGGTCAAGAACCAGCCCAAGGTCACCGGCTTTCTCGGCTCCAGCGGCAAGCCGCAGCCGATCAGCGAGGCCGAGGCCGCACGCATCCTGAACACCAAGGAAGAAGCCGCCAACGCGCCGCGGGTCAAGGTCGATGTCGAATATGAGATTGGCGATCAGGTCAAGGTGCTCGAAGGTCCCTTTGCCAGCTTCAACGGCGTCGTCGAGGAACTCGATTTCGACAAGGCCAAGGTCAAGGTATCGGTCTCGATCTTCGGCCGTGCGACCCCGGTCGAGCTGGATTTCGAACAGGTCGAACTGGCGAAGTAAGCGGCCCGATTTCTCAAAGCACCCGGAGGTGCGACCGCGCACTTTGCCTGATCGAAACCACCATTGTCACCAGTGGCGTTATTCCATAGCATTCTGCTTTTCGTATAGTCGGGAGCAGGATCATGAAATTGCGACATCGCCTTACCACCAACCATATCACCCTCGCACTGGCGACTGTCGCGATGGGGCTGGCCGCCTGGCCTTATCTGTCGGTTCCGGCAGCGGTGGCGGAGGACGATGCCGCGCATGACGGAACCTTCGATACGCTGACAGCGCAGCGCATCAACATTGTTGATCCCGACGGAACGGTGCGGCTCGCCATCACCAACAAGGCCAATCCGCCGGAGTTGAGATATCGCGGTGAAATCTACCCCAAGCGCAGCATAGACGATGTCGCCGGGATCGTCTTCTACAAGGATAATGGTGACGAAGTCGGAGGGATTGCGGTTGCCCGCCTTGGCGACAAGGATCAGAGCGCCCTGATCTTCGATTACAATTACCAGCTTACCGATGGCATCGGGATCATCAAGCAGGAAGCACAGGATGGCAGTGGTTGGAAATCGGGCTTTTTTATCTCTGACAGACGTGCCTATGCGCCAGGCACGATCACCAGCAGTCAGGGCGTTGAACGTATCTGGCTGGCCAATGAAGACAAGACCGCCTCGCTGGAGATTACCGACCCTGAAGGCAGGCCCCGCATCAGGATTGCGGTCGACAGCGAGGGTGAGCCGGTGATTGAGATCCTCGATGAAAATGGCAGCCCCACATTCCGGGCTGTGGAGGACGAGCAATAGGCTGATGCTTAGCGCTCTCTGAGCCGCGCCCGGATATATTTCGCCGCAGAGCGATAATGGCTGGGGCCTGATGCCTCGGCCCAGCGCCCCGGTGTCCAGTGATTATTTGCGCCCTGCATCGGGTCGCCGTAAAGCGTCGTATCCGATCCCGCTTCGATAAAGGCCATGATTTTCTCATGGCGGTCGGCCAGCATCGCTCTCGCTTCGTCCCAGCCCATATCTTTCTGTTGCTCGCGGATCATCGCATTATAGGGCTTGAGCTGGTTCCACTTATAACCCTCTGCCGGGAAGTGGACGGGCCTGCCCGCCAGACCGTCATGATACCAGCCGAGAAACAGGTCGATCCAGTGCGCGCGGTGACCGATGACATCTTTGATCGAAATGTCGTCGGTATCCTTTGCCACTGCAAAGGCAGGATCGACGGTATCGAGTAATCCGGTCAGCCTGACATATTCTTTTTCGGTGATAGCCTTAAGTTCGGCCTGATCGGTCGCCGCCATGATGCTCCTGCGCTATAGCAATGGGGAAGTAGA
This sequence comes from Pseudomonadota bacterium, assembly GCA_039818985.1. NCBI lineage: Bacteria > Pseudomonadati > Pseudomonadota > Pseudomonadota bacterium. The sequence goes on from JBCBSU010000001.1 coordinate 352,389, forward strand.
TATCTCTACAGTGGCAGCATCGGTTGTCCAGCGCGGGCCTGGAAGAACAGCGCCAGCGCCAGCGCGATCTGCAGCGCCGTAACGCCCAGCACCATCGGCACTGCCGGCCATTTCAGCCGGTCGGCAATATAGCCGGCCAGCGGCACCGTTTGCATCAGATGCAGGGCAAAAAAATGCGCCGGGCGCAGATCGCCATATTCGCGTGACCAGCCGAAAAACGGCAATGTTGCGCCACCACCTGAAAGGGGTGCACCGACATAGCGGCCATTGCTCGACATATAGCCGGCGAGCAGCAGTGTCAGCAGGAAGCCGGTCGACAGGCCGATGACCGATCCGAGCCACAGACCGCGCCGGCTGCGGTCGCCTTTGCGCCAGATCTGGACCGCCATCACCAGCGCGACGAGGATCAGCAGCACCGCGCCAATGCCCATCAGCCCATAGGCAATTTGCTCCGAGGCTGTTTCGGTGTTGAAGTGCGAGCGTTCACCCTCGGCTGCCTTGAAGCTGACATAGCCATATTCGAAGATCAGTGCGATGGCCGAGAGATAGCCGAACAGCAGCATCACCGGGCCACTGCGGGTAGCACGGGGCAGCAGCTGCGCCAGCAATGCCAGGGTTGCGAAATGCAGCGCCAGCGAGACATGGAATTTCTGCGGCTTGGTCCAGATCGCTGCGCTGTCGAGAATGCGCGGGTCCATAAGCCAGGCCGGGATGAAAACGATGAAGCTGGCTACCAGAAAGAGCGCCAATGCCATAAGCAACCGCGTTAGATGGTCATCATCCAGCGCGGGAATAAGCGGCATTGAGACGGGCGCGACGGTTGTTGTGCCGTCGTTCATGCTTCTGCCCTTTCCTTTACAAAATAACCCGTGCGCATGGCGAGGAACAGCGCCAGCCCCAATGGTCCCAGCATGAAGGTGGCGACCAGTATCGGGGCCTGTATCAATCGCGCCAGTCCCAGCCTGTCTGCCTCGACCGCGATCCAGCCGCCGATAAACAGGTCAAAGGCGAGATAATGCACCCATCCGGCAAGCAGCACCTCTTTCTTGCTGAACAGAGCCGCCACCTGATCGAGCGAGCCGAAACCGCCGCCTTCAACGGCGAACAAATGGCTGAGCGCCAGGCCAGCATAGAGCAGCGAGAGACCAAAGGGTATAAGATAGCGCGGAATGAAAAGCAGTGCCGGCCAGCGTCGCGGCAGGAATATCAGGATGATCCAGCCCAGCATTGCGGCCCTGCTGGCCCAGCCGAACAGCTGGTCGGGTGATAGGGAGAGCGCTTCGCCGGTGGTCAGCATGCCATGGGCCTCCTGTGACGACTCCTTGTCGATAATGGAACAGCCTTAAGTGTATTATATGTATAATACAACCCTTATAGAATCGCTTGCAAATCCTGAGATGCACGCTATGTGCGCTGACTTCTCTGACATTGTGCAGGGACATCCGCGCGGGAGGTGAGGGCGACCCCACCGTCTGTACCGCTTGATTTGATCCGCTTTTGCCTAGCGCGGAGGTGGAGACAGAATGAAAGGAGGCCAATCATGGCCAAGAAGATTGACGGCTATATCAGCCTGCAAGTGCCCGCTGGCACTGCAAACCCCTCACCGCCCATCGGCCCGGCTCTGGGTCAGCGCGGTGTCAACATCATGGAATTCTGTAAGGCGTTCAACGCGGCGACCCAGGATCTGGAAAAGGGTGCTCCGATTCCGACCAAGATCACCGTCTATGCCGATCGCAGCTTCACCTTCGAGACCAAGACACCGCCAGCCAGCTATCTGATCAAAAAGGCTATCAAGCTGAAATCGGGTTCCAAGGCGCCGGGCAAGGAAGTTGCCGGCACAATCAAGCGCTCGCAGCTGTCGCAGATTGCCGAGGTCAAGATGAAGGACCTCAACGCCAATGACATTGAGGCGGCAACGCGTATTATCGAAGGCTCGGCACGCGCCATGGGCCTTGAAGTGGTGGAGGGCTGAAGCAATGGCAAAACTGACCAAGAAGCAGAAAGCGCTCGCCGAAAAGCTCGACGCCGAAAAACTCTACAGCGTTGATGAAGCGATCAAGACCGTCAAGGAACTGGCAACCTCGAAGTTCGACGAGACCATCGAAGTGGCGATGAACCTTGGCGTCGACCCGCGCCATGCCGATCAGAATGTGCGCGGCGTGGTGTCGCTGCCCTCGGGCACCGGCAAGGACGTCAAAGTCGCGGTCTTCGCCCGTGGCGACAATGCCGACAAGGCAACTGCCGCCGGCGCCGACAAGGTTGGTGCCGAAGACCTGATGGAAGACATGCAGGCAGGCAATCTCGATTATGACCGTGTCATCGCCACGCCAGACATGATGGGTGTGGTCGGTCGTCTCGGTAAGGTTCTGGGCCCCAAGGGTCTGATGCCGAACCCGAAGCTGGGCACCGTGACCCCCAATGTCGAACAGGCAGTCAAGGACGCCAAGGGCGGCCAGGTCGAATATCGCGCCGAAAAAGCCGGTATCATCCATAGCGGTATCGGCAAGGCGAGCTTCAGCGAAGACGCGCTGCGCGCCAATTTCGACACGCTGGTCGGCGCCGTCGTCAAGGCCAAGCCATCGGGAGCCAAGGGCAAATATGTCCGCAAGGTCGCCATCAGCTCGACCATGGGGCCGGGCCTGAAGATCGACCTGGCGGAAATCGAGGGCGCATAAGCCTTTTCGAAGACGATCAAGGATTGGGGAAACCGGGGAGGGCGACCTTTCCGGTTTTTCTTTTGCGTGGCGCGTCTGGCGTCGCCATATTCGGCGCACCGACCTTGTTACGGAGACCGAACATGGATTCGCTTGCTGACGATCTGCGCCAGATGCGCCGCACCCCCTTGCATGACAGCCATGTCGAAGCGATTCGCGAGATTGCGGTCGAGCGCGAATATGCGCAGGGTGAATTCGTTATCAGGCAGGGCGATCCGATCGACCGTTTCGTCTATATCCTCGAAGGCGAGATCGAGGTGGTCAATCCGTTCACCAATGAGCGACATCTCAAGGACGCGCTCGGCCCCACCCAGTTTATGGGCGAGATCGCGTTTCTGAGCGGTGGTACCGCGACCTTGCCACTGCGTGCGGCGCAGCCAACACTTACGCTCGAGGTACCGCGCCGGGCGATGCTCGACCTGATGGCGAAAACGCCCGAAATGTCGGATATCATCATCTCGGTATTCGCCGCGCGCCGTCGCCGCCAGCTTGAGGATAATGACAGCTCGCTGACACTGATCGGTCCCGAAGCGGATCAGAATATCGCGCGCATCGCGGTGTTCGCGAGCCGCAACAAAATCCCCTTCAAGGCGGTGCCGCTGCGCAGCGATGAAGCCGCGGCAGAGGCCAATGCCTGCAGCATCCCGCTCGACAAGCCGGTGGTGATCTTCGGCAAGGACCAGCTGGTCGAGGACCCGACCCCGCTGAAGATCGCCCAGCTTCTCGGCATGGATGAGGACATCGCCGATGAAGATATATTCGATGTGTTGATCGTCGGTGGCGGACCGGCCGGTGTCGCTGCTGCGGTTTATGCCGGGGCCGAGGGGCTGTGCGCCATGGTTGTCGATGATACCGCCATTGGCGGCCAGGCCGGGACATCGAGCCGGATCGAAAACTATATGGGCTTCCCTACCGGCATTTCCGGTGCCGATCTGGTCTGGCGCGGCCATGTCCAGGCGATGAAGTTCGGGACACGCTTTGCGGTGCCGCGTCGTGCCAATAGTATAGAGCAGCGCGAAGATGGCCTATTCTGCGTTACGCTTGATTGCTGCAGCACCGTCTGCGCCCGTTCGGTACTGGTCGCCACCGGGGTGCAATATCGTCGATTGCCGTTGGAGCGGCTGGAAGAATTTGAAGGCGCCGGGGTCTATTATGCCGCGACCGATATGGAGGCACGGCTCTGCGCCAATAAGGAGGTGGCGATTATCGGCGGCGGCAATTCGGCCGGACAGGCTGCGATGTTCCTCAGTCGCACGACCAGCCATGTCCATCTGCTGGTGCGCGGCAATTCGCTCGCTGCGTCAATGTCGCGCTATCTCAGCAGCCGGCTCGAGGCGGAGCCGAATATCACCATCCATTACAACAGCCAGGTCTCGGCGCTGCACGGACATGATCATCTGGAATATATCGAGGTGACAAGCGGCGACGAGACCCGGCGCATGGAGACGCCCTCGCTGTTCATCATGGTCGGTGCCGCACCCAATACCGGTTGGCTCGCCGATATGGTCGATATGGACAATAAGGGGTTCATGCTGTGCGGCGATGCCATTGGCGCGGATTCACCGTTCGCCACTTCGCATCCGGGCATTTATGCCGTGGGCGATGTCCGTGCCGGATCGGTGAAGCGCGTCGCCTCGGCGGTGGGCGAAGGATCGGTGGTGATCTCGAAGATCTGGGATTATGTCAATCAGCGCGAAATGGCGTGAGGATGGTGAAGATGATCCGTGGGTTATGGGCAATGATCGGCGCTGCGGCCCTTGGCTGCACAACACCGGCCATGTCGCTGCAGGCGGATGACGACACTGCGGAAGCAAACATAACCGCGCCCGAAGAGACAGCGGTACAACGGGCGCTCGATCGTGGTCTGGGCATCTATCATCATGATCAGGCCGCATGGCATAGCACCGACACGCTGCGCGAGGATCTGCCGCGTCAACGCTGGCAGGAGGTGCGCGGCTGGCTCGTCGATGAGGTCGCATCGGGCTATCGCGTAACCTATTATGGCGTGGATGGTGACAGCTTTCGCGGTATTTACAGCGCCATCTGGTCACCCGGGGAAGGCATAATTGCGCAGGACGTTCTGGCCCCCGATCAGGGCATGTTCACCGTACGCAGTAGCACTGCTGTGTTTTGGGAAAAAGTGCAATAAAATCAGTGCGTGAAACGCTGAAAGTGCTCAGTGGAGAGGGCGCTGTTGAATGCCGCCCGGTCCCCGCAAGTCACGGTAATTCCGGGACTTTTGAGGTCAGTTCGGGTAAGGGGGAATGCCTTATGGTCCCCAAGCGGCGAAAGCCCGCACGCCGGGCACTACTCGATGGTAATTTCGCGCGGCGCAAGCTGCCGCTTCGCGAAAGCGAATACTGTATCTGGGACACCGAGCTTGCGGGTTTCGGGTTGCGTGTAAGGCCCAGCGGCAATTACTTTTGGTTTGTGCGCTTGCGCCATCGCGGCAAGCATCGGCGTATCACCCTTGGACGATCCGACGACCTCAACGCGGGACTGGCAAGGGCGCAGGCACGCCGCATCCTTGCCGAAGCCGCGCTCGATGGATTGCCTAAACGTGCAGTGGTCAAGGCCACGCCGACAATGACCGACTTCGTAGAAGCCTATTGGGACGATCTTTCGCGCGTCTGGAAGCCTTCGACCACCAAGCGGAACTGGGATGCTTGGCGGCTCACCATCAAGCCCGTGTTTGGCGATACGCGCGTGGCCGACATCATGCCACCAGACATCCACCGCTGGCGCGATGGATGCGCGGGAGAGGGCGAGGTGAAGTTCAACCGCGCTGTCCCAGTTCTGTCCGCATTGTTCAAATATGCCGAAGCGCTCAAGATGCGTCGGCCTGGTTCAAACCCTTGCCGAGGCATGCCGCGCTACAAGCGACCGAGCGTCGAACGCTATTTAACGCCAGCCGAATATCGCCGGGTTGGAGCGGCACTGCGTGAGGCTGAGACAAACAGTCCCGCCCAGGTCGCCATCGCGCGCTTGCTTCTGTTCACTGGCGCGCGCGTCAGCGAAATCACTCACCTACGCTGGGGCTGGGTGAAGCCGCCCCGTCTGGTGCTGCCTGACAGCAAGACCGGCCCCAAGGTGATTTGGCTCAACACGCAGGCGCAGGGTGTCCTTGCCGGGATCGAGCGACGCGGGGAGAGCGACCTGGTGTTTCCGAACCAGACAGGCAAGCGCCCGCTGAACTTCAGCACATGGTGGTACAATTTCCGGCGGCGCTGCGCTTTGCCGGACGTTCGAATTCATGATCTGCGCCACAGCTTCGCGTCAACCGCGATCATGGACAACGTGCCGCTATCGACCATCGGCAAACTGCTGGGCCACAAGCTGGTTGAGACGACCGCCAAGTATTCGCATCTCTCTGATGACGTGATCGGCGAAGCCGCCGAGCGGGTTTCCGGCTCGCTGGCCCAAGCGATTGGCCTCAGACCATGACCGCCGCCAGTCTCAAGCGGATCGTTGAGGAGGCGCTTGCCGAGGTTGGCGCAACCGTTAACTTCAAGCTCGTTCCCAAAGGCAGGGCACGCACAACGACCTGGCTAGGCGTCGAGCATGGCTTTGGCATTCGCCACTATCCGAGTGGTCGCAACGTCTATATCGTGCAGACTCGTATGGCGGGCCGGATGCGCACGGTAACTATTGGCCCCGCTTCGGTTCTCACACGCTACCAGGCGCAGATGGTTGCGCGCCGTGTCATTGCCTATGCGCAAGTGGGTCGCGATCCGGCGACCGAGCGACAGCGCATTCGTTCTGCACCAAGCTTCACCGACTTTTTGAGCGAGTATTGGGATCGCTGGGCACCGCATTGGAAAGCATCGACCCTTGCAACCCACACCGGCTATCGCAATCGCTATCTCGATGATGCATTCAAAGACATCTACATCGACGAACTAAACGAAGGGCATGTCACAAGCTGGTTTGCGGACCTCAACAATCGCACTGGTCCGGGAGCTGCAAATCGAACTCTTGAGATTCTCAAACACATACTCAACAAAGCAGAGGAATGGGGCTACCGGCTCGAAAACACCAATCCGTGCCGGTCGGTGAGGCCCAATCGCAAACGCCAGTGCGAACGCTTTTTGACAAAGGCAGAACTCGCTCGGTTGGGAGCCGAGCTAGCGAAGCTGCGATCATCAGAAGATCGCACGAAGCAATGTGCTGGCGCGGCCATAACGCTCCTGTTGCTGACGGGTTGCCGAAAGAGTGAAATCCTCACACTCGAATGGAGCGACATCAAAGGCAATCGCCTGCACTTGCGCGACAGCAAAACTGGGCCGCGAACGGTCTGGATTGGTTCCAGTGCCCGCGAAGTCATTGCAGCGCTTCCGCGCTTCAAAGGGATTCCCCGCCTGTTCTGGAATTACAGCCAACGCAAGCCTTTGCGGGACGTATATAGCATCTGGTGCAGGGCCAGAGACAATGCAGGGCTGAAAGGCGTTCGCATCCATGATCTACGCCATACATTTGCCAGCCATGCTGCGGTGAAAAGGGAAACGCTTCCGATGATCGGCCGTCTGCTCGGCCATGCCAATGTGCAGACCACCGCCCGCTACGCTCATCTCGATGATGGCTATTTGCTAGAATCGGCCCAGGTGATTGGAAGCAAGGTAGAATCGCTACTTTCTTAGCTCCTGCCGTTCGAAAAGACGTCAGATGAACTCGCCTGACTACCGCATCCAATCGCGATCGCATCTTATACTTGCTCGCTTTCGATTACCGAGAACTAGCAGACCTTCAAGGTCCCTAAGCGGGTAGGCCTCTCTCCTCGCACTGGCCAAGTGCGATCGCGTTTCGCGCAGCGATGGCGCCTAGGGGCTAAATTGTTGTGCTTCTGCCTACCAAGACTCGCTCATTTTTTCGCCATGTGCTATCGTATTAACACGGGTCGTCAGTTCATTTGTATTTCGACAGACGGTGAGGGGCGACATGAAAAAATCTTGGTATAGTTACTCGCTATTAGCTTCAAGCTTGATGGTCCTAAATTGTTCCGGGCCGTCAGATCCGGTGACGGCAGCAGTAGCGATTGGAGGCGCACAAGATTTAGTTAGTAATTCAATAGAGAATGCTAGCGATCAGTATGATCAATCAGTTCAGCGTACGGCGCTAGAGATTTCCAATCAAATCGATACTTTAAGACAAATACTGGGCGAAGATATCAATAAGCCGATCAGCGAGCTTGATGCTTCGCTGCAAAGGCAAATCTTTGCGATACTAGGTTCCGCTGAAAGCCTCCAAACTCTTGTTTCGGAGCTGCCAAGATGCGTGGGGGGTGAGGGCGAAGTCGCACTTGCGAACCTCAATGCGGGCATTCAGAATACTCTCGATGCAATCCCCTTGGCTGACACAAAGCCAACGATTTATTACGTAGCGGACCCTGCGGTTCGAGTTCCCTTCACAATAAACTCGGAGAGGTTTGCGGGTGAGGAATACGCACTGGTCGCCAAAGGATCGTCACTCCCTACCTCTGAAGACTACTGCGACATCACGGCAAACCTAATCCCGACAGCAACCCAAAATGACGAAGAAAGCTGGAGGCGATTGAAGATCGGAAATGGCTCTGACCCAGCAGAAATATCTGTAATTGTGCCAACTGGCATTCGGGCTGGGCAGTATATTGTTTCGATTACAGCTCGTGAAAAATGGCTTGGCATGTGCTTAGGTTCGAGAGTCGAAGTTGGATCGACGATAACGGTCGCCGACCCTGTTTTATTCACGCCCAAAGTATCGGTTATCCCAATTTGCGAAGTTAGAGAGATCGTCGAGCAGCCATTTAATGGCAGCTGCACTAATGGAAGTACGCGCGACAACAAGACATGTTCGCGAACCTATACGTTCAATGAGCCAAATATTGTTTTCGATAGATATACGTTCGAGGACGGAGGCCGAGGCGGGGGCGCCTCAGCAAGCCGTTCTGGCAATGGCGTCGCAGTCAGCGCCGAAGCAGAGAAACGCAACTTCGGTGAGGGTGGAACCAACAGAGTTACTTGGCGTGGCAAACTGATCGGACATATCAAAAAAGGTTCTAGGCCATCCGATCCGATCTCAATTGACGCACCAAACGGGCTCGCTCCTGGCGAGTCTATCTCCTTCAGTTTCGATAGCTCGGTTCCCGAAAGCTGTAAAATGACTGGGTGGAGAGGATACATGGAGGATACAGTAGCGAAGGTATCCACCCCAACGGTGCCTGCTGATCCGACAGGCCAGATACATTCCAGGGCCGCTGGTGTATCTCTGAATGTCGATACAACTACTGGGCGAGCAACTGTCACTCGCAGCGCCAGCGGATGCCTCTAATGCGAATTCTGATTTTTGCATTGGCGGTGTGCTTATCGGGATGTGAGGGTGAGGAAGGTGCCTCACCAGAAACGTGCGATCGATCTATTACAGGGACTGGCGACCAAGAGAAGATTTTGAATCCTGGTAAACAAAACTCCTGCAAGGGGGTGGTTTTGGTGTGCAATTATTGTGAATATGATGCCGATGGGCGCTTCGACGAAACAAGTATCGAACCTTGCGGCGTTTGCGTAGGCTGGGACGATTGATGTCTACCCCGGCTGTTTGCTTCACGAGTGTGCGTATCCCTTTTGTCCTTCTTGCTAGCGGGATCGACTGCTAAGCGAGCCTATGACTATGCCTGAGGTGTAAGCGCGCCTGCGGCGAGTAGCTCTCGCACTACGGGACCTTCCGTGTTCCGGCGTCAAAGGCAAGTCGACTAACCGCGCGATTTTGGTCGATGCGCTGGTCAATTGTGGCAAAACGGCCTGTCGGAACAAAGGCCCGCTTTTTCAAACGCAGCGCTCGGAGCGGGACCCATTGGTCGGAGCTAATAGTGGCAACTGACAGCCCAGCAAGAGAACTATTGCAATTGGAACATAAATGGAACATTAAACTAGGTTCTCTTTGTCTGCAAATTTGCTAATCAAGTGCAAAGGAGGGGCTTTTGACGTCGATTTCGGCACGAAAACTGAACCCGGTCGAACGTGCCGATCAATCGCTTTCGCTCGAATCGAAGCGAAGAGAGCTGGCACGTGCGCGGACAGTCGCGCGCGCTTGGGCGCAAACCCTGCATGACCAGTACCGAGCTCGACTTGCTGCTGATTTCTCGCACGTTGCAATGGGTTCATTCGCCGAGAGGGCCGCTATAGATTTAGATCTTGCCGACCACCTGGCGGGTAAGAGCCACTCTCTGGATACGACAACCCAGCAGCTCGCTCGGTCGATCGGGATCGAGGCCGCATCGCTTCCATTGCTTGAAGGATGCCACTTCCTGACGAGCCTCTACACCACGCTCCTTCCCTCTAAGCAAAGGAGCGAGCTCGGAGCCTTCTACACACCGGCATCGCTAAACAAACGGTTGCTTGATCTTGCCGAGGAGGGCGGCATCGATTGGGCGACTGCGCGTGTGCTCGATCCGGCAAGCGGCGGCGGAGCTTTCTTGCTCGAAGCTGCTTCGCGGATGCGTAGCGCGCTTGATGGTAGCGAACCGGCGTTTGTATTGGCGCAGCTTGGGGCGCGCCTCTCCGGTATGGAAATTGACGCCAATGCGGCGGCACTTTCGCAGCTTGCGCTTGAGATATATCTTTCCGATCTGATCAATGCGAGCGGTCGTCCAGCACCAAAAATCATCGAAGTCTGCGATACACTTGATGTCACGCCATCACCCAAATTCGATCTAGTGGTCGGCAATCCGCCCTATGGCCGCGTGCGCCTCTCAGCAGAGCAGCGAGAGCGCTTCGCGCGAAGCCTCTACGGTCACGCAAATCTCTATGGACTGTTTACCGATGTTGCTCTGCGTTGGGCCAAGCCAGGGGGCGTCATTGCCTACCTTACTCCAACCAGCGTTCTCGGCGGACAATACTACACAGCTCTGCGCCGATTGCTCGCTAGCGAAGCGCCGCCAGAGGCGATCGACTTCGTCCATGCGCGCCGGGGTGTTTTCGAAGATGTGATGCAAGAGACTCTACTTGCGCTTTATCGCAAAGGTGGTGAGCAAAGACCTTTCCAAGTTCACTATCTGAACGTCGACAATGAGCGGGAAGCTCGATTGACGAAAAACGGAAAGGTAACATTACCCAATGACTCTTCCGTACCCTGGTTAGCGCCACGGCAACCCGAGCACGTTGGGATTATCAAAGCGGCTACAAGGATGCCTGCTCGGCTATCGGATTGGGGTTATCGCGTTTCGACTGGTCCGCTAGTTTGGAACAGATTCAAGCCGCAATTGCGTGAGCGGGCTGTCCGAGGAGCATTGCCGCTAGTTTGGGCCGAGGCGGTAACGGCAGATGGCCGGTTTATCTTCCGCGCAGAGAAGAAAAACCACGCCCCCTATTTTAAGGTTGAGGCCGGGGATGATTGGCTTGTTGTCGATCAACCCTCGGTCCTTGTTCAGCGAACGACGGCGAAGGAGCAGCCGCGACGTTTGATCGCCGCCGAACTTCCTCCGGAGTTCGTGGATAAACACGGCGGCGTGATCGTCGAAAATCACTTAAACATGGTTCGCGCAACCTCATCAGCCAAAATCAGCGCCGCCGCAGTGGCTGCGGTCCTCAATAGCGACGTGGTCGATCAACTTTTTCGCTGCATCAGCGGAAGTGTAGCAGTTTCCGCGTTCGAGCTGGAAGCCATTCCTTTGCCTTCTGCCTCGGAAATGAATAACATTGAGCGACTGGTTTCTAAGGGCGCATCTCGCAGCAAGCTGGAAAAAGCACTACGACAGATTTATGGCCTCTAATCATGAACCTACCGCCACTTACTCCTTGGGATGAGATTCATCGCCGACTTCCGCTGATTTTCCCTGAGGGTTCGCCAAACCGTGAGCATTCGATTTGGGAAATCGCGGCAAAAACCATATTTGTGATGCAGTATGTCGGGGCAGTCGAAGGCAAAGAACGGTGGATACGCCCCGACCAGGTCACAAGAATGACCGACGCTCAGGCAGCACAAAAAGGCGATGCCGCGAGAGAACAATGGGCCAAGGACTCGATGAAGCCCAGCAAGGCCGACATTCCGGGACGTTGGTATGCTGTAAACACCCGTGAATCCATTCGTGATGACACGATCCGATATGCTCTAATTGAGAACGGCGCTGTACTAGACAAGCCGGGCGTAGCGGTGACTTCTCCAGCTGGCCGATACGCTCTTCAATCTGAATTTGCTGACCTGCTTGATCCGGCGCTATCTGAGGCGGGGCTCAAAGCCAAAGTGGATGCTTGGCAGAAGAAACACCTCAATCCGGGCGCATTAGCTCGGATCGCAATCGTCCGACGCGGAGCTGCTGGAGGAGGCGATCACCAGTTGGTCACTTTCCCGAATGGAGAAACGCGACGAATGTCGACGGGTCCCAGTTCCGATATTTCGAAAGCCGTCGTCGAGGTGTTTGCTCCTACATTCCTTGATAAGCCGGGTGTGATTACCCTCAGCGAAAGCGGGAACAAAGTGGTTGCTAGGGATAATGAGCTAGCGAAAGCTATTGGTCTAACTATCCCAGCGGATAAGAGCTTGCCCGATATTACTCTCGTCGATCTCGGCCCAGCTCACCCTCTACTGGTTTTCGTCGAGGTGGTTCACACTGACGGTCCGGTCAATGACGCGCGCAAGACCGCATTACTCAAGCTCGCTGACAAGGCAGGCTTTGCACCTGAGAATGTGGCATTCGTAACGGCGTTCCTGGATCGCGGGTCGACAACTTTCCGAAAGACCGTTGGAACCCTGGCTTGGGGCAGTTACGCATGGTTCGCTTCCGAGCCGGAGCGACTGATAGAATTCAGCCAAAGTACCAAGAGCATTAGCGGCAGCGCTGAATAGGGTCGCCCTGGGCACTTTTCGAAACAAGGTCCCAAATTTCCCCTTGGTATTGTACGCTTTTCCAGTCCATGACGGTTGCTGTACTGCAAAGAATTTTGCCAAGAGCAGGCGAATTCAAAACCAAGATTGATTTCGGGAACTAGCGATGAGCATCTGGGACTATTGGAACGCAATTGATGCGAACCGCACTAACCTTCGGCTCTACACACCTGGCCGAGGGTGGGTCGCGTATTCTGACAAGCTCGATGACGAGGGCAATGTAGAGGAGCGAGGAAGTCGAGAGCAAATTGATAGCGCCCTCATAAACGCGCTATCCGCGTCAAATTTCTCGACTTTGACGGGAGCCGGGGCCTCGCTTTGTGCGACCAATGAGGATGGCGGTGCCCAAGCGCCATCGATGTCAGATTTGTGGAATGCCGTCAGAAATGAAGTTGGGGATGCGGAATTTGCTGCGATACGTGCTCGTTTCCCAAATGCGCAGCCTGGGGAGAATATCGAGCGGCTTCTCACCCTTTGTAAAATCTATTTGGATTTGAATGACGGAGCGCAAGACGACGATCAAGATGTTGCTGGGGTCCGAGCTTTCGTGGCCAAAGCCGAAAGTACAATTCTTAGACTGGTTGATTTCGTAGGCCCTGGGACTAACCTTGATTCTCACCAGCGATACATCAGGAAGATTGGGCGACGGGGGTTCAGGAAAGCAAGAGCAAAGCTATTCACGACAAATTATGACTTGGCTTTTGAAGAGGCCTCGCGACGCCTGCGGTTCATGGTGATTGACGGTTTCTCTCATTCGCTCGACCAGGTATATGACCGACAGCATTTTGAGTTCGATGTTGTTCGCCGCGATGCGAATAAGGAGGCACCAGACTACATTCCGAACGCGTTTCAGCTCTATAAGCTACACGGTTCGGCTGATTGGCGACGTGTCGGCTCTGATGTAGTTCGTTCGCGCCAAAACACGGACGAACATCGACCGGTGCTAATCTATCCTCGATCCAGTAAGTATCAGGAAGCGTTCGATCCGCCCTATCTCGATATGATGGGTACCTTTCAGATGGCGTTACGGGAACCGGATACTGCGTTGATTGTCGCCGGGTTTGGTTTCAACGACGATCATATTAGTAGTCCCATCCTCTCTGCAATCGAATCCAACCTTACGCTTCGGTTGGTCATTTGCGATCCGAGTTTCATCACGTCCGAGAACGACCTGCGCGGCGTCGATCCGGATCCGCCTGCCCACACGATCTTACAGCAGCAACCGCATTCGAACCGTTTCCTCGCACGCATCTCATCGTTGGCCGCAGCCGGTGATCCCCGCATTCATCTCATCAATGGACGGTTTGAAGACTTGGTAGATGCGATGCCCGACCTCATTGGGGAAACTGACAGGGAACGACATGTCGAAAGGGTACGTGTATTGCGCGATAACCCAGCGGGTGAGGCATGACGACAATTAGTCCTGTTGATCCTGACAAATACGTCGGGACCGTGACTCAGGTTAATGCTGCGCAGGTTCACGCGAACCTTCCATATGCAAGCGCGCAGCCGGAACGCCGCGCTCTCTCCAAGGGCGGAGTCGGGGATTTCGTTTTTGTTGATTGCGAACGAACCAAAATTCTTGGCAGGATCACGGAAGTGAAGATTCCGGACGGCGAACGGCTGTCGGTTGAACCTCAACTCGGGAACAAGTCAGAGCCAAATCCGATAGGTCGCATTCAATTGCTTGCGACAGTCACGGATAGCGATTCCAAGTTGACCCGTGGTGTGAACATCTACCCAAAGATTGGTGACGGCGTTTATCTCGCTGGTGCGGAAATCCTCGGCCAAATGATAGGGAAGAGTGCTACAAAGGCAGGTGAAATCAACCTCATCATTGGTGCTATTGAGGCCGGTAACCAAAGTGTGTCCGTTGAACTTCCACCCGAAAAGATTTTTGGTCGCCACTGCGGGATTTTCGGGGCCACAGGGGGTGGGAAAAGCTGGACCATCGCCGGTCTTATCGAGAAGATAAAAGAACGCCGAGGCAAGGCAATTATCTTCGATCCCACCGGAGAATTCTGCGAGACTGCCGGTATCGATACGATATTTGCGTTTGAGGCAAACGTTCCGAACGCTCGCCATGTGCATTTCCCATATACGGAGATCACGGAGGACGATCTGTTCTCGCTCTTTCGGCCATCCGGACAAAGTCAGGGGCCAAAATTGAGGGACGCAATTAAGAGCCTGAAACTCGTTCGAGCGCTAGGTAATGCCGTTCCCCAAGGGCTCCAAATTCAGAACGGCGTCGTCACAAAGGCAAACCAGCCGCGGATTCCTTATTTCGATGCACTGCGCGCCAATGGAGCTGCCGTGCACTCTCCCAAATGTGACTTTGAAATCGCTAGCCTGTCTGAGCAAATCAAGGCGGAGTGCGTTTGGGCCACGTCGCAGAACAATGCCAATTGTTTCGGCGGCCCGGACAACAACGGAGCTAGCTATTGCGAGTCGTTGGTTTCCAGAATTGCTACTCTGATCAACTCTCCAGAACTCAGTTGCCTGTTCCGAACTGGGGGAGACTCATTGGTTGATGAAATTGACCAATTCCTTGCGGACGACAATCAAGACGTTGCTCTAATTTCCTTCAAAGAGGTCCGGTTTGAACACTCGACGCGCGAGCTCCTGCTCGACATCATAGGTCGATATCTCTTGGGTGTCGCGCGGGAAGGTCGTTTCAGAGAAAGACCAATCGTAACGTTTCTTGATGAGGCCCATCAATTCTTGGGGAGAACGATCGGTGACGAGTACGGAAGCGTGCGCTTGGATTCCTTCGGGCTTATCGCGAAGGAAGGGCGCAAATACGGACTCACCTGTGTCTTGGCTACACAACGTCCGCGCGACATTCCGCAAGATGTCTTGAGCCAGTTGGGCACGCTTATTGTGCACCGCCTTATCAATGAGCAGGATCGGAATACTATTGAACATGCATGCGGTGATCTGGATCGCGCGGCCACCCAGTTCATACCCATGCTCGCTCCAGGTGAAGCCATAATCATAGGACCTGATTTGCCAGCTCCCTTGCCTCTAAGAATGCGACGGCCAAAGTGGCCTCCTGACTCCAGAGGTCCCCAATTTCAGGCGTATTGGGCAGGGCGCCAATAGCGTCCTATCCGCTCGTTTATCAAGGTCAGACAGGTTCGACTCGGACATACCGGTTGGCCGTTTTTGGGTGCCTCTGCGGAGCATAATGGAGCCACGCGATTGACGTCATCGGAAGTGGTAGCAGCTCATTCTTTCAGAGACCGTAGCAATCGCAGGACTCGCAACCACTTGCCGAACACATGTTGGCTATTTGGTCCCCAATTCAGAACATATAGTGAAATTCGTGGTCGACCTCCGACCCGAAAACGCAAAAAAATTGAGCGCTCGATTGTCGCGCCACGCTACCTATCTCACTTGTATTTAAACGATTTTCTGCGTAATTTTTTCGAGCAAGTTTTCTGGTCATGGACATGCAGCTAGAAACCGGGTTGACCCGGCACACCGAACGCCAGATTCAGCGTATCCGAGCGGTTAAGCTGATACCGACAGTCGAGCTCGAACGCTGTGTCGGGGCACCTTTCAATATGGTTGCCTTTGCCGATGAGGCGAAACCGGAACGCGATCTGGTCTATATATTGGTGCCGCAAACCGAAAACGGTGTCTATCCGCTGGGCCGCCATTATCGGCTTATGGTCGAAGATGGCAAAGTCATTGATCAACGCAGCTTCACCAAGGGCTGTATCAGCCTGCCGGTCAAACCCGATAATGAGGGGAACCGGCCTGCGGCGCTCACGATCAGCCATCTGCTCGATCCGGTGCCGACCGAGGTTCAGGTCTTTTCGGTTCTGGCCATGCGTGTCCCGCTCTACGTCATTACCGCAGAAAATGAAGCCGTCTGGGCGATTGAACTGGTGAAAGGACAACCGCGTATCCGCCTTGTCGAGCGTGAGGACTAAACGGCTTGATGCCACGCCGCGGATAAAGCGGGTTGTGCTGCTATGGTAATCGGCGGGCGGGCAATCAAATTGCAGATCCAGCCATAGACCGTTTCCGTTTAGAAGCGGAACAGCAGCCCGGCCCCGACGCCGAAGGATTCGGTATCGTCGCGTACGCTGGCGCTGAATCCGCCCGAGCCGTCGGCGACGAAGCGGCGCTCGAAATCGCCATCTTCCACCTTGGTATAGCGACCTTCGAGGAACAGGCCGATATTATCGCTGAAATCATAGCGCAGGCCGACAGTTGAGCGGCTGACAAAGGCGGTTTCCTCGCCGAACACCCCGAATGTCGGGGCGGTGGCGACGCCATTGTCGGGAAAATAGAGGACATTGGCATCGACCACGGCAATGCCGATGGAGCTGCCAAAATAGGGGAAGAGCTTCTGGTTTTCCGAAATGACGATGTCGTTGTAAACGCCGATGGTCGCAGTGAAGTTGCTGATGTCGCCGCTAAAAAGCTGATTGCCGCCGTTAAACGCGCCACCGCCGACATCGGCCTCGATATAGCCGAGCTCGAGTTCGACCCGGCTGGCAAGAAAATCGAAGAACAGGTTGTCGTCGAAATTATATCCGATCGCACCGTTGATCGAGAAACCGGTATCATAATCGACATCGACGACAGCAGGCGCGCCTGCGATACCCGGCACACCGCCGGCCGGTGCCTGAATGCCGACAAAGCGACTGTCATTGAGAAACTCGGCACCGGCTTTGGCGGTAACATATATCCCCGCGTCCTCACCATCCTGGGCATGGGCGGTGCCGGTGGCCAGAACGGCAGCAAAGGGCAGCGCGGCAAGATACAGGGCGGAGTGGTTCAGCAAAGATACTGTCATGGGGAATGACTTTCACATAGTAAGAGGAGATGTCCGGTCGGACGAACTGTGTTCGTTGCCCGGATGACGCTGGTTACAATACCGCCAGTTTGCCGCCATCGCCGTATTTCGGCGCTTTTGGCTTGACATTTCCGGTATCCGCGACCATTGGCACCGGCGACACCGTAAGGTGGTCACCGTCCGAGACAGTTGGTGAGGGGAATTGGCCCCTCTTAATGTCCAGCCTAGACGGGGATAGCGTTTTCAGTGATGGGCCGTGCGGCCTTGTCGCTTGTCTGGATAGGGCAATGCTCCCGATATCCAGACACACTCTTCCCCAAACGGACATTCGTTGCTGGACCGGGCTGCTGGCCTGTTTCGGCATATGTTACGTGGTTGCAGTGCACCAATTTCATGCGCTGCAGCCAAAGCAAGGAGAATGGCATGGATCGTTCGCAAAAAGAACAGGCCGTTGCCGAGCTGAATGCATTGTTTGCCGGGGAGACCGGGGTTGTTGTGGTGACACGCAATCTGGGCCTTTCGGTCGCGGAATCGACCGACCTCCGCACCAAGATGCGCGAAGCGGGTGCGTCCTATAAAGTTGCGAAGAACCGCCTTGCCAAGCGCGCCGCCGAAGGCACGCCCTATGCCGGTATTACCGATCTGCTGAGCGGTCCATCCGCTCTGGCCAGCTCGGGCGATCCGGTCGCGGCGGCCAAGGTTGTCGTGGAGTTCGCCAAGGGCAATGACAGGCTCGAGATCGTTGGCGGCTCCATGGGCGAAACCGTGCTCGATGTTGCCGGCGTCAAGTCGCTCGCATCGATGCCGTCGCTCGACGAACTGCGTGGCAAGATTGTCGGCCTCATCAACGCACCGGCGACCAAGCTCGCCCAGGTGGCCCAGGCTCCGGCCGGTCAGCTGGCGCGCGTTTTCGGCGCCTATGCCGCGAAAGAGGACGCATAAGGTTCTTCGGATCAAGACTATCCGAATTTGAAACATCACTGAATTTTGAAGGAATATGAAAAATGGCTGATATTGAAAAACTCGTCGAGCAGCTTTCCGAACTGACCGTTCTTGAAGCTGCCGAGCTGTCCAAGGCTCTGGAAGAAAAGTGGGGCGTTTCGGCTTCCGCTGCTGTCGCTGTTGCGGCACCGGGTGCCGGTGGCGGTGATGCCGGTGGCGAAGCGGCCGAAGAAAAGGACGAATTCGACGTTATCCTGACCGGCGACGGCGGCAAGAAGATCCAGGTGATCAAGGAAGTCCGTGCGATCACTGGGCTGGGCCTGACCGACGCCAAGGCGCTGGTCGAAGGCGCGCCAAAGGCGGTCAAGGAAGGCGCTTCCAAGGCCGAAGCCGAAGAAATCAAGGGCAAGATCGAAGCTGCCGGCGGTACCGTCGAGCTGAAATAAGCTTTTGTTCTCGCGTCCTTCGGGACGGGATACAGAAAAAGGGGCGGTCCTTGCGGGCTGCCCCTTTTTCTATGGATGTCATTGACGCTGTCCGTCAGGTAGCACGCACCATGGCCGGCCGGCGGATCATGATGATGCCCAGACCAGTAAACCAGATGATCTGGCCAAGGCCGAACAGCGCCGCAAGGTCACCAAGGCCGGGGATGGAGGTTGCGATCCCGGCCAGCGCGATGATCATGCCGGACCAGTTGAGCCATGCGGGCAGCAGCTTCTTCTGCAACGCGACTACACAGATCAGCAGCATCCATACGCCGCCGACCAGTTCTATACCGCCGCCCAGTGCCGACTGGACGATGCCGACCGCAGACCAGATCGTCGCTGCGGCATCCGCATCCGCCGCTGACAGGGTGGCGACAGTCTGCAATCCGATCAGCCCGGTCATGCCGCTGGCCAGTACCAGCCCGACCCAGATCAGGCCGAAAGCGCTGGCTATTGGCATGGTGAAATCATCATCCCGTGCCATATGGCGGTGCAGTGCAACCACGAGCACGGTGAGCGCCACGCCAAAGGCGAGATAAAGCGCGATCATGGCCAGCGCCAGAAGTGCCTGATTGTCCAGCGCAAAGGCCAGGCTGCCCGAGAGGCCATCATAGCCGTTGCGATCGAGAATGCCGGCAAAAAGGCCAAAGCCGAAAATATAACTCAGGGCACAGAACAGGGCCGCAAGTCCGCCCGGACGATGATGTGAAACCGCGCTGTCCATCATACATCCTCGCGATAGGATAACAGGTCACCTGGCT
This sequence comes from Pseudomonadota bacterium, assembly GCA_039818985.1. NCBI lineage: Bacteria > Pseudomonadati > Pseudomonadota > Pseudomonadota bacterium. Next base: position 371,953 of record JBCBSU010000001.1, read on the forward strand.
GGCAATCCAGCGCCTCACAAATCGCTTCCAGGGTCGAAAAGCGGATCGCCCTGGCCTTGCCGGTCTTGAGGATCGACAGATTGGCCAGGGTCAGCCCGACCTGCTCGGACAATTCGGTCAGCGTCATGCGCTTGTCGTGCAGCAGGTCATCAAGTTGCACCATGATCGCCATCAGACCGTTCCTTCCAGATCGTCGCGCATATCGCTGCCATGGCGAAACACCCGGGCGAGGATGAACAGCACAAGTGCCAGCAATATGCCGGTAAGGGAAAAATCCACTTCCAGTTCGAGACTATCAGGCGGAAAATGGGTCGCAAGATATTCGATAAGCTTCTTCACCGGTAATATCGCAAGCTGTGTCAGCAGAGTAATCCAGCCCATCATTGTCAGCCGGCTCGCATTTTCGGGAATGAACGGGTCGCCATTGCCGACCGTATCGATAATCCGGCGCAGCAGCATCAGGAACACATAGCCAGCGGCAAAAAGCGCCATGCCCCAGAGCATCAGGCCGGTGATCGTGGCAAGCACCATGGGCAGCTTGTCCTGCGCGCTCTCCCGCAGGGTTTCGGCGAGGTCAGCCTGAAAATAGTAGATGACAGGTATGCTGATAATCAGCGCGACAAAGCCGATTGCAAGCAAAATCATCAGGAAGCTGGTGAGCAGCCGCCCGGTCTTGAGCAGGCTGTCGTTCTGGAGGTGATTAGGGGGCATGATCTTTCCGACTTTCAATATAAGACATATTGATAATCAATAATATTAACCAGGCTTGCTGTCAATCCGAAATATCGAAATTCGATAAAGGTTCGCTTTCAAGTGTTCACGCAACTATCGCGCTGGCGCTGCCCCTTGACGCGAATCCTACAGCTGCCTATATCCCCTGCACCTTCCGAAATTTCGAGACATGGGCGGCTTGTGCGCGGGGCTGTTCACAGGAATGAGGTTCGGAAACTTTGACGACGCAAAGCTGCGATTTCTAACGGGTCAACCATCCGTATGGAAACACGCGGCTTTTGTCGTATTCACGCCGCAGAAAATTGCAGTGTCGGTTGGCGCGGAGACGCGCCGAAAGATCGGCGCAAATCTCAAACCGGTCGACATGTTATGTCTGCCGGAACACTTCAGACTGACGCCATCGGGCGGCAGTTGCGATGAAAAAAGGCGAAAGCATCCATGGCGACCACAGCAAAATCGGGCAAGGCGAAATCCTCAAAAAAGTCAGCCGGCGGCAAGAATCCGGCGGCACGGCTGATCCCGACGGCGAAAAAGCGCATCCGCAAGATCTTCGGTGACATTCACGAAGTGATCCGCATGCCGAACCTGATCGAGGTCCAGCGCGAGAGCTATGAGCAGTTCCTGCGCTCGGACCCGTCGATTGGCTATGTCTCGGGCCTCGAAAAGACACTGCGCAGCGTCTTCCCGATCCGCGATTTCGCCGGCACCGCCGAGCTGGATTTCGTCCATTATGAGCTCGAAGACCCGAAATATGACATGGAAGAGTGCCGCCAGCGCGGCATCACCTATGCCGCGCCGATGAAGGTGACGCTGCGGCTGATCGTCTTCGAGGTTGATGCCGAGACCGAGAGCCGTTCGGTGCTGGATATCAAGGAGCAGGACGTCTACATGGGCGACATGCCGTTGATGACGCATAACGGCACCTTCATCGTCAACGGTACCGAGCGCGTTATCGTCAGCCAGATGCACCGTTCGCCCGGCGTGCTGTTCGACCATGACCGCGGCAAGACCCATGCTTCGGGCAAGTTCCTGTTCGCCGCGCGCGTTATTCCCTATCGCGGCTCGTGGCTCGATTTCGAGTTCGATGCCAAGGACATTGTCAATGTCCGTATCGACCGCAAGCGCAAGCTGCCGGTCACAGCTTTGCTGTTCGCGCTGGGTGACGCCGTGCTCAGGCTCAGCGACCAGAAGGGCAAGTTCAAGGTTGGCGATCAGGTGCGTGTCTCCGGCGTGCGCAAGCCGCTCGAAGTGGTTGCGGTCGAAGGCGACCTGCTCACGGTGAAAGACCCGGTTGGCGCCATCGAGATTGGCGGCACTGTCGATATCCCTGAGACCAGCAACAGTGCCAAGATTGCGCGTATCGTAAAGCAAGGCATGGATCAGGAGGATATCCTCCACTATTTCTATGACACCGTGACCTATGAACGTGGCTCGAAAAAGGCCGGTGATGGCTGGAAAGTACCCTTTGTTGCCGAAACATGGCGCGGTCAGAAGCCGACTTTTGACATAGTCGATGCAAAGTCCGGTGAAGTTGTCTTTGCCGCCGGCCAGAAGATCACGCCGCGTGCCGCCAACAAGGCTTCCAAAGATGGCCTGGAAGAGCTGCTGATCCCGACCGAGGAAATCTATGGCCGCTTCTCGGCACGTGATCTGATCAACGAGAAGACGGGCGAGATTTATGTCGAGGCCGGTGACGAAATCACCGCCGAAAATCTCGAAAAGCTGGAAGCTGCGGGTGTTGATAACCTCGAGCTGCTCGATATCGACCATGTCACCACCGGTGCATGGATCCGCAACACCATGAAGGCCGACAAGTCGGAAAATCGCGACATGGGCCTCGACGCTATCTATCGCGTCATGCGGCCGGGCGAACCGCCGACGCGCGAAACGGCGGAATCGCTGTTCGAGGGCCTGTTCTTCGATGGCGAGCGCTATGACCTGTCGGCTGTGGGCCGCGTAAAGCTCAACATGCGCCTCGACCTGGATGCGCCCGATACGCACACCACGCTGCGCAAGGAAGATATCCTCGCTGTGGTCAAGACGCTGGTCGATCTGAAGGACGGCAAGGGCGAGGTTGACGATATTGACAATCTTGGCAACCGCCGTGTCCGTTCGGTTGGCGAGCTGCTGGAAAACCAGTATCGTGTCGGCCTGCTGCGCATGGAGCGTGCGGTCAAGGAGCGTATGAGCTCGGTTGACGTCTCGACCGTGATGCCCAACGACCTGATTAATGCCAAGCCCGCGGTTGCCGCCGTGCGCGAATTCTTCGGTTCGTCGCAACTGTCGCAGTTTATGGACCAGACCAACCCGCTGTCGGAAGTCACCCATAAGCGCCGCGTTTCTGCGCTCGGCCCCGGCGGACTTACCCGTGAAAGGGCTGGCTTTGAAGTCCGCGACGTGCACCCGACCCATTATGGCCGTATCTGCCCGATTGAGACGCCTGAGGGCCCGAATATCGGCCTGATCAACTCGCTCGCCTCGTTCAGCCGTGTCAACAAATACGGCTTTATCGAGACACCCTATCGCAAGGTCGTTGACGGCAAGGTCACCAGCGAGGTGGTCTATCTCTCGGCGATGGAAGAGCAGAAGCACACCGTCGCCCAGGCCAATGCCGACCTCAATGATGATGGCTCTTTTGCCGAGGAATTTGTCTCGGCGCGTGAAGCGGGTGAATTTCTGATCGCGCCGCGCGATGCCATCACCCTGATGGACGTGTCGCCAAAACAGCTGGTTTCGGTTGCCGCCTCGCTGATTCCGTTCCTCGAGAATGATGACGCCAACCGCGCGCTGATGGGATCGAACATGCAGCGTCAGGCGGTGCCGCTGGTGAAAGCCGAAGCACCATTTGTCGGTACCGGTATGGAAGCGACCGTCGCCAGCGATTCCGGCGCCGCCATTGCCGCCAAGCGCGCCGGTATTGTCGACCAGGTCGATGCGACGCGTATCGTGATCCGTGCCACCGGCGCGGTCGATGCCGGCAAGTCGGGTGTCGATATTTACCGGCTGCAGAAATTCCAGCGTTCCAACCAGAATACCTGCATCAACCAGCGGCCGCTGGTGAAGGTCGGTGATGTGATCGAGGAAGGCGATATCCTCGCCGATGGTCCGTCGACCGATCTCGGCGAACTGGCGCTGGGCAAGAACAGCCTCGTCGCCTTCATGCCGTGGAATGGCTATAATTATGAGGATTCGATCCTCATCTCCGAGCGGATTGTGAAGGACGATGTATTCACCTCGATCCATATCGAGGAATTCGAGGTTATGGCCCGCGACACCAAGCTGGGTCCGGAAGACATTACCCGCGACATCCCCAATGTCGGCGAGGAAGCGCTGCGCAACCTCGACGAGGCGGGCATTGTCTATATCGGTGCCGAGGTGCATCCGGGCGACATATTGGTAGGCAAAATCACGCCAAAGGGCGAAAGCCCGATGACGCCGGAAGAGAAGCTACTGCGCGCCATATTCGGTGAAAAGGCATCGGATGTGCGTGATACCTCGCTGCGCCTGCCACCAGGTGTTGCCGGTACCGTGGTCGAAGTACGGGTGTTCAACCGCCACGGCATCGACAAGGATGAACGTGCACTGGCGATTGAGCGTGAGGAAATCGAGCGTCTCGCCAAGGACCGCGAGGATGAACGTGCTATCCTCAACCGTGCGACCTATAATCGTCTGCGCGACATGCTGGTCGGCCAGGCCGCCACTGCCGCGCCCAAGGGCTTCAAGAAAGGCAGCGAGATCACCGCTGACAATCTTGCCGAGGTCGAGAAGCATGAATGGTGGAAGTTTGCTGTCGCCGATGATGCGCGGCAGGCTGACCTTGAAGCCGTCAAGCAGCAATATGACGATGCCGTCACGCTGATCAACGAGAAGTTCGAGGACCGTCGCGACAAGCTGGAGCGCGGTGACGAGCTGGCTCCGGGCGTGCTGAAAATGGTCAAGGTCTTCGTCGCGGTGAAGCGCAAGCTGCAGCCGGGCGACAAAATGGCCGGTCGTCATGGCAATAAGGGTGTGATTTCACGAATCCTGCCGCAGGAAGATATGCCGTTCCTTGAGGATGGCACCCCAGTCGATATTGTGCTCAACCCGCTTGGCGTTCCAAGTCGTATGAATGTCGGGCAGATTTTCGAGACCCATCTCGGCTGGGCCGCGCGTGGCCTTGGCCAGCAGGTGACCCAGGCGCTCGAAGACTGGCGCGAGGCCAATCCCAATCCGGAGGCGGCAAGCCCGCCCGATGCGGTCAAGGACCGGCTCAAGACCGTCTATGGCGAAGAATATCATGACGAGATCGAGAAGCGTTCGGCTGGCGAAATCGTCGAACTCGCCGGCTATCTCAAAAACGGTGTCCCCATGGGCACGCCGGTATTTGACGGTGCGCGCGAGGCCGATGTTTCGGACATGCTCGAGCGTGCCGGTCTCGACACCTCGGGTCAGGTGGACCTTTATGATGGTCGCACCGGCGACCGCTTCGACCGCAAGGTGACCGTGGGTTATATCTATATGCTCAAGCTGCACCATCTGGTCGATGACAAGATCCACGCCCGTTCAATCGGCCCCTACTCCCTCGTCACCCAGCAACCGCTGGGCGGCAAGGCGCAATTTGGTGGTCAGCGCTTCGGCGAGATGGAGGTGTGGGCACTGCAGGCCTATGGCGCTGCCTATACGCTGCAGGAGATGCTCACCGTCAAGTCGGACGATGTTGTCGGCCGGACCAAGGTCTATGAGTCGATCGTCAAGGGCGATGACAGCTTCGAAACCGGCATTCCGGAAAGCTTCAACGTTCTGGTCAAGGAGATGCGTTCGCTCGGCCTCAATGTCGAACTCAAATCTTTCGATGACGCCAATGACGGGGACGAGGACAGCGCAGGCGAATTGCCCGAGGCTGCGGAATAGGGCTTGGGGCGGCGATGGTCGCCCTGAACACCTGAACCCAGAGGATTTTTTGAGGGCGAGAGCCCCGATGAGGACAGCAACATGAACGAACTCACGAAATTCAACAATCCGGTGCAGAAGCCCGAAACTTTCGACCAGATCCAGATTGGCCTTACCAGCCCGGAGAAAATCCGCAGCTGGTCCTATGGCGAGATCAAAAAGCCGGAAACCATCAACTACCGGACGTTCAAGCCCGAGCGTGACGGCCTGTTCTGCGCCCGCATCTTTGGTCCGGTGAAGGATTATGAGTGCCTGTGCGGCAAGTATAAGCGGATGAAGTACAAAGGCGTCGTCTGCGAGAAATGCGGCGTGGAAGTCACCGTCACCAAGGTGCGCCGTGAGCGCATGGGCCATATCGAACTGGCCGCTCCGGTGGCGCATATCTGGTTCCTGAAATCGCTGCCGTCGCGCATCGGTCTGCTGCTCGACATGCAGCTGAAACAGCTTGAGCGCGTGCTCTATTTCGAAAGCTATGTTGTCATCGAGCCGGGCCTCACAGCGCTGGAAAAATTCCAGCTGCTCACCGAGGACGAGCTGCTCGAAGCGCAGGACGAATATGGCGAAGACGCGTTTTCGGCCGGTATCGGTGCCGAAGCGGTCAAGATCATGCTACAGGATCTTGATCTCGAGCAGGAGCGTGAAGATCTGCTGAAAGAGCTGGAGGAAACCAAGTCCACGCTCAAGCCGAAGAAAATCATCAAGCGGCTCAAGGTCGTGGAGAGCTTCATCGAATCCGGCAACAAGCCCGAATGGATGATCCTCGAAATCATTCCGGTGATTCCGCCCGAGCTGCGCCCGCTGGTGCCGCTCGATGGTGGCCGTTTCGCGACGTCCGATCTTAACGATCTCTATCGCCGCGTGATCAACCGCAACAACCGTCTGAAGCGTCTGATGGAGCTGCGCGCGCCGGACATCATCGTGCGCAACGAAAAACGCATGCTGCAGGAAGCGGTTGACGCGCTGTTCGACAATGGCCGCCGTGGCCGCGTCATTACCGGCGCCAACAAGCGTCCGCTGAAATCGCTCAGCGACATGCTCAAAGGCAAGCAGGGCCGTTTCCGCCAGAACTTGCTCGGCAAACGCGTCGACTATTCGGGCCGTTCGGTCATCGTGACCGGTCCCGAACTCAAGCTGCACCAGTGCGGCCTGCCCAAGAAGATGGCGCTCGAACTGTTCAAGCCGTTCATCTATGCCCGGCTCGACGCCAAGGGCCTGTCGATGACGCTGAAACAGGCGAAGAAATGGGTCGAGAAAGAGCGCAAGGAAGTCTGGGATATCCTCGATGAGGTAATCCGTGAACATCCGGTGATGCTCAACCGTGCGCCGACGCTGCACCGTCTCGGCATCCAGGCATTTGAGCCGGTACTGATCGAGGGTAAGGCGATCCAGCTGCACCCGCTGGTCTGCTCGGCATTCAATGCCGACTTTGATGGTGACCAGATGGCGGTACATGTGCCGCTGAGCCTCGAGGCGCAGCTGGAAGCGCGTGTTCTCATGATGTCGACCAACAACATCCTGTCGCCCGCTAACGGCAAGCCGATTATCGTGCCGTCGCAGGACATGGTGCTGGGTCTTTACTATCTGTCGATGGACCGTGAAGGCGAGCCGGGCGAGGGCATGATGCTCTCCGACATGGCTGAAGTGCATCAGGCACTGGAAGTCGGTGCGGTGACGCTGCACTCGAAAATCCACACCCGGGTGCCGCAGACCGATTCCGAGGGCAACACTGTGATGCAGCGGTTCGAGACCACCCCAGGCCGGATGCTGATTGGCGAATGCCTGCCCAAATCGCACAAGGTGCCGTTCGATGTCGTCAACCGCCTGCTGACCAAGAAGGAAATCGGCGACGTTATCGATCAGGTGTATCGCCACACCGGCCAGAAGGACACGGTGCTGTTCGCCGATGCCATCATGGTGCTGGGCTTCCGCCACGCGTTCAAGGCGGGCATCTCCTTCGGCAAGGATGACATGATCATCCCCGACAGTAAGGACGCCATGGTCGAGGAAACCAAGGCGCTGGTCTCCGATTATGAGCAGCAATATCAAGACGGCCTGATCACCCAGCAGGAAAAATACAACAAGGTGATCGATGCCTGGAGCCGTTGCGGCGACCAGGTGGCCAATGCCATGATGGAAGAGATCAAGGCGACACCGAAGGACGAGAATGGTCGCGAGAAAGAGATCAACTCGATCTACATGATGAGCCATTCGGGTGCGCGTGGTTCGCCGGCGCAGATGAAGCAGCTTGCCGGTATGCGCGGCCTGATGGCCAAGCCGTCGGGTGAGATCATCGAGACCCCGATTATCTCGAACTTCAAGGAAGGCCTGACCGTTCTTGAATATTTCAACTCGACGCATGGTGCCCGTAAGGGCCTGGCCGATACCGCGCTGAAGACCGCCAACTCGGGTTACCTGACCCGTCGTCTGGTGGATGTGTCGCAGGATTGCGTCATCGTCGAACAGGATTGCGGTACCGACAATGCGCTGGAGATGAAGGCGATCGTTCAGGGCGGCAGCACCATTGCCTCGCTGGGCGAGCGTATTCTCGGTCGGACGCTGGCCGAGGATCTGGTCGACAGCGCCAGTGGCGAGATCGCGTTCAAGGAAGGCACATTGCTTGACGAGGCCGCGGTGGCGAGGATCGAGGAAATGGGCATCCAGTCTGCGCGCATCCGTTCGCCGCTGATCTGTGAGAGCAAGCAGGGCGTCTGCGCCAAATGCTATGGCCGTGACCTGGCCCGTGGTACGCCGGTCAATATTGGCGAAGCGGTCGGTGTAATCGCTGCCCAGTCGATCGGCGAGCCGGGCACCCAGCTCACCATGCGGACCTTCCATATCGGCGGTGCGGCGCAGCTCAACGAGCAGTCGAACCTCGAAGCGGTCGCTGATGGCAAGATGGAATATCGCGATATTCCGACCATCACCGACAAGAAAGGCCGTCGCCTGTCGCTGGCCCGTAACGGCGAGATTGCGATCATCGACAAGGAAGGCCGCGAGCGCGCGGTACACAAGGTGCCCTATGGTACCAACCTGCTGGTCGGTGACGGCGAGAAGGTGACGCAGGGCGACAAGCTGGCGGAATGGGATCCGTTCACCATGCCGCTGATCACCGAGAAGCCGGGTGTGGTGAAATATCAGGATCTGGTCGACGGCAAGACGCTGACCGAGCAGACGGACGAAGCCACCGGTATCGCCCAGCGTGTGGTCAGCGAATATCGCGCCACCGGTCGCGGCAAGGCCAAGGAAGATCTGCGTCCGCGGCTGACTCTGCTCGATGATGAAAGCGGTGAGGCAGCGCGCTATATGCTGGCGGTCGGCACCACCCTGTCGGTCGAGGATGGCCAGGCTGTCGAGGCCGGCGATGTGCTGGCGCGTGCCAGCCGCGAAGCTGCCAAGACGCGTGACATTACCGGTGGTCTGCCGCGTGTTGCCGAACTGTTCGAGGCGCGTGTACCGAAGGATCATTCGGTGATCGCCAAGATTTCGGGCCGGATCGAATTTGTGCGCGACTATAAAGCCAAGCGCAAAATCGCCATCCATCCGGAAGAGGGAGATTCGGTCGAATATCTCATTCCGAAGGCGAAGGTTATCGACGTTCAGGAAGGCGACTATGTCAAGAAGGGCGATGCGCTGGTCTCCGGCTCACCCGACCCGCATGACATTCTCGAAGTCCTTGGCGTTGAGGCGCTGGCCGAGTTCCTGGTCGCCGAGATTCAGGAAGTCTATCGTCTGCAAGGCGTGAAGATCAACGACAAGCATATCGAAGTGATCGTGCGTCAGATGCTACAGAAAGTGGAAATCACCAATGGCGGTGACACCACGCTGCTGCCGGGCGAGCAGGTCGATCATGAAGAGATGGACGAGATCAACGCCAAGCTGCCCAAGGGCAAGGAACCGGCGACCGGCAATCCGGTACTGCTCGGCATCACCAAGGCCTCGCTGCAGACGCGCTCCTTCATCTCTGCCGCATCCTTCCAGGAAACCACCCGCGTCCTCACCCAGGCCGCAGTGGAGGGCAAGAAGGACACGCTGGTTGGTCTGAAGGAAAACGTCATCGTTGGCCGTCTGATCCCGGCGGGTACCGGTGCTGGCATGAACCGCAAGCGTATCGCCGCCTCGGGTCGCGACGCCGCTTTGCGGGCACAGCAAAAGAAACTGGCCGAAGCCATGGCTGCAGCCAATGCCCCTGAAGAAGAGGCGCCGGTTGCGGAGGATGCGGCGGAATAGTTCGCATCCGGCTTCGCGCCTTTTGCAAGCCATAGAAAACCCCCGCCGGAGCGATCCGGCGGCGGTTTTCTTTTCAGTTGGTGAATCCGGCAGCGGCGTTGCGGCATCAATTATCCGCGTTGCTCTTGTCCCGGTCCTGCTTGCCCTCGATCTTTGTCAGCATCTCCTGTGCGAGACTGGAGAAGCCGCTATTATGCGGATCGAGCAGCAGCGGCTGCAAGGTGAACCGTGCATAGCTGTAGCGCCCGTCAAATATCTGCTGATTGGCGACATTCATCCGCAAGCCCTTGTCATAGGGAGCCAGGCCCAGGGCCTGCTCCAGCGCCTGCTTGGCCAGTTCGGGCGCGGGCATTCCGCGGGCGCTATAGCTGCGATAATAGTGCATCAGCGGAATTGGGTTGTCCGGCTCGAGCGCATTGGCGGCGCTGATCGCCCTGAGCGCGGTTTTCCACGCCGGCTTTTCGGCTTCTCCGTCGGCGGCCTCTGCGAGGCGGAAGGTGGCGAATATCTTCTGCCGATGGGCATCCATATTGCCTGGTTCTACAGCCAGCGTACGATCCGCGGCAGCCACCGCCTCGGCATCATTGCCGGCATCATATTCGGCTTCTGCCAGCGCGGCGTTGACAAAGGGGTCATCGGGATATTTTGCCGCCACCTCGCGCACCTGCGGCAGCAGAGCGGTTGCCTGCTCCGCATCGACACCACGGCGTGAACGCATCAGCAGCGGCATCACTTCGCCTGCGCCTTCGCTCAGCGTCTGGACGGTAATCTCGCCAATCTTGATGTCCTTTGCTGGCACATCGAAAATACGCATCGGCCGCCTGCGGGCATATTTGCGCAAATCCTTTTCCAGAGCGTCGAGCGGGCCAAAGGCCTTGGTGGCGGCCTCTATGGGCTTCATACCCCGACCGAGATTCTGCAGATAGCGCAGCAGCTGCCCCTTACGCTCGGGCCTGGGGCTGAAATTGTCCATCGTCAGATAATGGAACAGCAACCAGCTGCGGACATAGAAGGAATCATAGCGTCCCTGCTCCTTGCGCGCCTTTTTATAGGCTGCGGTGTCGAGCAACATTTCGACCGGCACCGGGCGGATGTCAAAAAGCTCATCGGCGCGGTGGTTATTGGGGCGACCGATACGCACCGAACCGTCAAAGTCGAAACCGGCCGAAGCGTAGAATTCGGCAAAGCCTTCCTGATACCAGAGCGGGAAGGTGTAACCATAATAGCTGTACATGAAGTGATGCGCATATTCGTGCAGCATCACCGTCTCGCTGAAGGACAATTCGGTGCCGACACCGTCTTCCACCCGGGTCACAAATGCGACCGAGGCACCGGCGCGGGAGCTGTAAAAACCGGCGACAAAGGATGACCGGTTGCCATAAAGCCCGCGCAAGGCCCTCTGGTTGCGCAGGACAAAGATCGTGACGCGGTTGGATGGCGATACCGGGCCTTCGCCCTTCTGCGTGATATAGGCCATCGCCGAATGGTATTTTTCCAGATTCTCGGCAAAGTCGCGAATATCGCCTTCCGACTGATCGGAATAGACGACAAAATGTTCGCTGCTTGCCTTTCTCCATGCCGCTTCGGCCGGCACAGCCAGTAAGGGCAGGACAAGCGACAGCAGAAACAGGCGAATCATCATGGTTGCGAACCCTTGATCCCGACGGGATTTTCAAAGACACCGCCGAAATTGTCAGTGGCTCCGGCCGCTGTCAACATGGCTGCAGATGCTTCCGCAACCGCAATAAAAAGCCCCGCCGGCTGGGACCGGCGGGGCTTTGATGGGACATGCCCGATAATGGCGGGGCGTGTGATCCGTATAATTGCTTACTGGCCGGCTGCTTTCGGGCTGACGGCAGCAAGTCGCAGGGCGTCGCTGCCGATCAGTTCCTTGGCCCGGGCGATGGCAGCACTTTCGTCCATCTCACCCTTGTGAATCTTGGTGCCCATTTCCAGCAGCTCGGCGGAAATGACGGTACCGGTTTCAGCTTCCTCGGTAACAGCAATGCCACCACCGCGGGCCAGCTTTTCCCACTCATCACGAACGATATCCCAATAATTCGCGGTAGACTGCCAATATTCTTCGGCTGCGGCAGTGTCGTAATCATCGTAGCGGGTATAGGTGTTGAGCACATATTCCTGCACAATCGGCTTCAGTTCGCCATCGACCATGCCCATTTTGGTGTTGTCCTGAAAGTGAATCCAGCCATCAGGTGTAGGGGAATGACGGTTGATGCCGTAAAAGCGGTCATAGGGGGTATCGCGGGTGGCATCGCGGCGTGGCAGCGGACGCCACGTCCAGTTTGACCGCCAACGGCGCACACCGCCCTGGGTTTCCCATTCGCCGAGGCCAGCATAGCGCGGGCTGTCATCGACCTGATACACGGTCTGCGACCAGCGTCCGTTGCGACGCTTCTCGCTGACCGGTTGTATCGACCATTTGCCGGGCTCGGAATAGACCAGCATTTCTGCCGGCTCATATTCCCAATCCTGTCGCCAGTGCTTGACGATGAAGCTGTCTTTGCCTTCGATTTCTACCACCAGAAGATGTTGCAGCACAATCTTGGTGCCGGTGTCCTCGACCACCACAACGGTTTCATGGCCGCCGGAAATCTTGCGGTCGCGCGGCTCATAGTCGCCTACCCAAGGGGTTGATTCCTGCATATCGAAACGCACCTTGTGATGCCCGGCCATCGCCAGAATATCGGCGCGATCGGCCTCAAAGGCTGCCTTTTCAACATCAGCGGGGCGATCCGGGATCGGCGGATGGGCCATGGCGCCAGTCGGCAGCGCGAGCGCTACAGCTGCGGCACAGGCCATGATGACGCTGCGCTGATGGAGAAATCTGGTTACATTCATCGTAAAATATCCTTGCACATGAGAAGCTTGTCCCGTGAGAAAACTACCCGAGGGCCTTTTTGCGGACTCGGTGAATTTCCGAAACACAAAATAGCGCTGGAAAAGATTTAATGCAAACAATTCTTAGTTGCAAAGCTGGCAAAAGCCGTTAATGAAATTTTGATAACGACTCTCATTATGATTTGCAAAGAAGGATTGAAATGCCGTTTACCAGCCCCCACTCGATGCTGTTACATATCAACAGCAAAGTCGGCAGGAGCGAAACATCGCTGGCGCTGATACTGGCTATGGCAGTTTTTGCCGCACCGGCCCAGGCTGTCGAAACCTCCACCGATAGCGGCATTGCCAATGGTGAGACGGTCACAGACTCCACGAGTGTGGCACAGAACGATCCTGATACCGAAGTGCAGGATGATGCTCCTGAAGAGGAAAAGCAGGCCGCGCCGCGCAGCGATCTGAACATGATCACAGTGCTCGCTACCCGTAACGAATCGACGGCCTTTGACTATCCAGGCGGTGTCACGGTCGTTGATCGCGACATAATTGAGGATTTTAACGCGTCAGGACTGGCCGAGATTTTTCAGGCAATCCCGGGTGCGCGTTTCGATGGTGGCCCACGGCGCTCCGGCTCGGTGCCGACGGTACGCGGTCTTTCCGGCGATGGTGTCCTGATCTTCATCGATGGCGCACGTCAGAGCTTCGTCTCTGGCCATGACGGTCGTGTTTTCCTGGACCCGGAATTGCTTCAAGCGGTTGAGGTTGTGCGTGGACCGACTTCAGCGCTCTATGGTTCGGGCGCACTGGGAGGTGTTATCTCGCTGCGCACCATCACCGCACAGGATTATCTTGAACCGGGCCAGCAGGTCGGCGGTCGCATTGTTGCCGGCTATCAGGGCGTGAATGACGAGTTTCGCTGGGGCGGCACCACCGCTATCCAGTCCTCCAATGGCGAATTTGATTTCATCGGCAACGTTACCTTTCGCAGTTCGTCCGATATCGATCTCGGCAGCGGCCTGACCCTGCCCGACCAGAGCGATGCTTTCAGCTCGCTGGCGAAATTCACCTGGCGGCCGACTGATACGCTGACCCTGTCGACCCAATGGGTGCATAACAGCAGTGATACGCTCGACCCGAACAACCCCCAGGGCATCAATGTGGGCGGGCCGGGTAACCTGAACGTCAACCGCAACATCCGCAGTAATACGCTGCAGACTTCGCTGAATTTCAATCCCGGGACCGATCTGGTCAATGCTGATGTGATCTTCTTTTATGCGAAGAACCGCGTTGGTGAGCAGGAAGTCGGCACATCGCGTCGGATTTCGCGCGAAGTCGAAACCTACGGCCTCACGCTGGTCAACCGCTCTGCTTTTGATCTGAATGAGAATCTCGGTCTGCGTTTCACCTATGGCGGTGAATATTATCAGGACGAACAGACCGGGCTCGACAATACCACAGCTGATGGGACCCGCGGTGGTGTGCCTGATGCAACCCGGCGTTTTTACGGTGCCTTCATCCAGGCCGAGCTCGACTGGAACAGCCCGATTGGTCAATTCTCGTTCATACCGGGCGTTCGCTATGACCGTTTCGAAAATGAGGCACCGGGCGAGCTGGATGTCGACGATGAAGCCTTTGCCCCCAAGGTCGGTGTATCGTGGAAGCCGGTTCCCGAGCTGATCCTGTTCGCCAACTGGGCCGAGGCGTTTCGCGCGCCCTCGTTCAACGAGCTTTTTGCTGATGGCGTGCACTTCCAGATCCCCAATCTGGGTGGTCCTCCGGGACCGCCGCAATTCGTCTCCAACCTGTTTGTGCCCAATCGCAACCTTCAGCCGGAGGAATCGGAAACCATCGAATTTGGAGCCGGTGTTGATTTTGCCGATATAATCTTCGGCAGTGACCGGCTGACCATCAAGGGCAGCTATTATGAATCCGATGTCGACAATCTGATCGGCCTCGACGTCAACATCCCCGCCGGTTGTTTCGGCGCGCCCTTCCCGCCCTGCGGATCGGGGCCGGCGTTCAACAATGTCAGCCAGAACGTGAACTTCACTGATGCAGAGGTCAGCGGTTTCGAGATCGAGGGCAGCTATGACAGCGAATATTTTTATATCCGCGCCAATTTTGCCACTATTGACGGTGTCGACCGTGCGACGGGCGACTTTGTCGGGGTGCTTACCCCCGATCTGCTGTTCGTCGATACCGGGGTAAAGCTGCCCTTTGCCGATGCCCGTATCGGCACCCGTATCACCGTGGCGGCAGAGTTTACCGAGATCGATGATCCGCTGCAGTTCCGCGACGGTTATGAGACGGCGGATATCTACGCCGTGTGGCAGCCCAATTCGGGGCCGCTGGAAGGATTCCGGCTCGATCTTGGTGTCGACAATGTTACCGATGCCGATTTCGAAGTGGTCGCAGCTGGCGTCAGCCAGCCGGGACGCAATTACAAGGCAACGCTGAGCTGGCGGGGGGCGTTTTAGGGGTAAAGGCCAATCCCTGTCAGGCCAGCTTGTGGCCCCATCCTGCGTTAGTACATTCTTGTATTCTCTCCATCGTGCGCAGGATGGGGTCTCTTTCCAGTGATCACATATTGGCAATATCGGTCATCGCCTTGTCGACAGGCTCCTGACCCAGCATCATCTGCTGCCCTGCGGTAAAGACGGTGACGTCGTCAATGCCGAGAAAGCCCAGAATATGTTTCAGATAGACGCTGTTAAAGTCGATGGCGCTGCCGATTTCGGTGCCGCCTGAGGAGATGGCGACATAGGCCTTCTTGCCTTTGAGCAGACCCTCCGGTCCGGTCTCGGTATAGCGGAATGTCTTCCGCGCCCGGGCGATCAGGTCGATCCAGGCTTTTAGCGATGCCGCGATACCGAAATTGTACATCGGCGCGCCAATCACGATGATATCGGCCTGTTCCAGCTCTTCGATCAGGCTGTCCGACAGCGCCAGCGCCTCCTTTTGCTGCGCTGTGCGGTCTGCATCATCGGTGAAATTGGCGCCGACCCAGTCGGCGGTGACAAAGGGCAGGCCCCTGGCAACATCGCGATAAATCACATCACCATCGCCAAGCTGGTCGATAATCGCCTGAGTCATCTTCCGGGTCGAAGAACCGTCATTCAGAGCACTGGAATCAATATGCAAAATCGTCATGGTCAATCTCCTTGGGGGGTAGTCGAGCAAAAATGCCGGGGTCAGATCGCTACGCGACGGCCTGGATCTGACCCCGAAGGTGGTTAGTGCATGGTTATATTGTCAGCGGTTTCGACGAGAACGATCTCGGTCTCGCCCTGCGCGGTAAAGGTGACAGGGCTATTGCCGCTGAGGGCAATGCCGTCCCGGGTGTTTACCGTCACATCATTGGCCAGCAATGTGCCTTTGGACGGCACCGCGTAAGCGACCTGCCCTTCGGGCGCGGCATAGGTCACGCTCTCGCCATCCTGCAACGTCGCGGCATAGAGCCGGGCATCAGCGCGGATTTCCAGCGCGCCATTGGAGATGTCTTGCGCATAGCCGCTGGCCAGCACCTCGAGCCTGCCCGAGCGATCACCGCCCGGGAACGCGCGGGCGTCCCAGCGCGGCTCACCACCGCGCTCACGCGGGATGATCCAGATCTGGAACAGGCGGGTTTCCTCGTCCTCGAGGTTGAACTCGCTATGCTGTATGCCGGTGCCGGCGCTCATCACCTGAACATCACCCGCTTCGGTGCGGCCTTCATTACCCATGGAGTCGCGATGGGTGATCGCGCCCTGACGGACATAGGTGATAATCTCCATGTCCTGGTGCGGATGGGTCGGGAAACCGCTTTTGGCGGCGATCTCATCGTCATTCCACACGCGCAGCGCGCCCCAATGCACCCGGTCCCGGTCAAAATATTGACCGAAAGAGAAGTGGTGACGGGCGTTGAGCCAGCCATGGTTGGCATGGCCAAGCGTTTCAAATGGGCGTTTCTCCAACATGATATATCTCCTTCGGTGGATGGATGGGTTGAAAGGGTGGGTGCCGGCCGGAGGGTAGGGAGGCCAGCACCCGGGGGAAATCGATCGGCTCAGGCCGCCTGTGCCTGTGGCGCAGAGGCGATCCGGGCATTGTCGATGGCGAAGGCACCGCGACCGAGCAATGCCTGTACGATCAGTGCAACGGCCCAGAAAACCGGAAACTCCCAGCCGCCATTGGGGCTGGAGAACAGCCAGCCATTGGCCATGTGCGGCACGGTGGCGCCGATCATGAGTGGCACCAGGGCAAGCGCGACCATCCGGGTCTTGAAGCCGAGGATCAGTGCGGCACCGCCGATAATCTCTGCGGCGATGACCGGATAGGCGAGAAAGCCGGCAAAGCCGATGCTCTCGAAAAAGGCGGCGGTCCCTGCGGGGGTAAATACCAGCAGCTTGAGCAAGCCATGAGCGGCCATCATGGTGCCGAGCGAGACGCGCAGCAGCGCTGCGCCATAGGCCGTATAATCTGCGTCATCTGAAATTGTCTGTGTCATCATCTGTCTCCCAATGCGGTGAAGCGATACACAGGAGATAGAGATGATTATCAATGTATGGAATTGACGAAAACTATATACTGTCTATGCGTTAATGCATGGAAAAACTCGATTGGAACGACCTCCAGACATTTCTCGCCATTGCCGAGGCGGGCACGCTGTCCGCTGCGGCACGTCGGCTTGGCGTGACCCAGCCGACTATGGGGCGACGGCTGAAAGCACTGGAGCAACGCGCCGGGGCGCGGCTGTTGCAATCGATGCCGCGCGGTTTTGCGCTGACCCCGCTGGGCGAACGCGTGCTCGCGCATGCGGAAGCGATGCGAGAGCAGATGGATGCCGCCGAACGCGCGATCAGCGGCGGCGATATGCGGCTGGAGGGGGTGGTACGGATTACCACGGTCGAATTGCTGGCGGGGCATATCGTCGTTCCGGCCATGGCGGAACTGTGCCAGCAGCATCCCGGTATCAGCTTTGAGCTGGTTCCGGGTTCGCGCTCGTTCAGCCTGTCCAAGCGCGAGGCAGATATTGCGCTGCGCATTGCGCCCTTTGAGGGGCAGAGCGTTATCACCCGTCGTGTCGGCTATTTGCGGCATCGTCTCTATGCCTCGGTTGATCGCGCCGCGCGCCAGCCGCACAGGAGCGACTGGGGCGGCGATGTCCCTTTGGTCACGGTGATGGACGACCAGATGCACCTGCCGCAGATACGCTGGCTGCATCAGCAATTCCCGGAGGCGCATCTGTGCTTCCGCAGTAATGACCGGCTGCTCCAGGGTCAGGCGGTAGCGCTGGGTCTGGGGCTTGCACTGCTGCCGGAACTGGTCGAGCAGCTGTTGCCGGGGCTGGCTAGGGTCGAGATTGATGATCTGCCCGAACCGCCGCCCGTGCATCTTGGCGTGCATCGTGATTTGCGCAACACGCCGCGTATTCGCGCTGCGCTCGACGGGATTATTGCGCGCAGCGCCAAAACACTGGCCTGATTGGCCCCGCAGCGGCATAATCGCACCCCGGAAGGCAGTTTCGGAATATGGTTATGGAAAATAGCGCGCTGAAGACATGGCATCGTGAAGGTGCTGTCCTTCTGGACCGCTTTATCGATGAAGAAGAGATCATGGCGGTGCGCGATGACTGTGACAGTTTCTTCAACGAACGACGCAAAGGCCAGACAGCGACCGGAGACGCTGTCATCAAAAAGCGCGAGGGGCATATTGGTGTGTTCGATCCGGAACAGTTCATCAATATGGACCACATCCCCTTTCCGACTTCGCCTGCGCTGAACCTGATCGGTCTGCACCCCAGGCTGATGGCATTCGCGAGGGCAGCTCTGGGCACGGATGATGTGCGTCTCTATCAATGCGATGCATGGGCGAAATATACCGGTGAAGCCGATTACGATCAGCCCTTCCATTGTGACTTCAAGAACCACACGCTTACCGTTCCGGGCGATATGCCGGCGCAGCGCACTATCAACTTCATGATCTATGTTACCGATGTGACCGATGATCTGGGGGCGATCCACTATGTTCCGAACAGCGAGAGTGCGGAAGTGGTTGGCGAATATCGTACAATATTTCCGGAAGGGGCATTGGGCGCCGAATTGCATTCCGGAATGGGCGATGACTGGGCTGAAGGTAAGATTCGCAGCTTTGCCGGAGAAATGCAGACGGCGCTCAAGGAGAAAGAACGCTCAGGGGCGGCCGTTGCCGGTTCGGTTTTCGCCTATGGCATTGATGTCTATCATCGCGGCACCAATCTCACGCGCCCGGGTGGCCATCGCTACACGATCACCGCCAGCTACAAGGCTGCAGGGAATGACATGATCGGCTGGAGTGCATGGCCGTTCCACTTTCTCAAGCCGTGGGACGTCATCATCAACAATGCTACGCCGGAACAGTTGGCCTGTCTCGGTATCCCGCTGCCCGGCGACCCGTTCTGGACGTCGACGACATTGGCGCGGACACGCCTGCGCTGGCCCGGCTGGGACATGACGCCCTGGCTGGAAGCAGCGGGTCAATAGTTGCACGCAGGCAACAGTCATGGCGGCAGAACCGGTCTGGGGGCAGTTATGACCACCCTCAGAAGCAAAAAAATTGCGAACCGCTTTGCCCTGGAAACTGACTCATTTCTGCGGGTTTGCGCCATTAGTGATTCGTCGCGACTCGTGGAGTTGTGCGGTTTAACGCGAAATTAACCTTTTATCTTCATCTGTCTTATGGTTAATTAAATGCGGGGACAGACATATGCTGTCTTCGCTCTGGCGAGGACCAGCAACCAAAAGGGGCTGCCACATGCGCGTGCTACTGATTGAAGATGAACCCACAACGGCAAAAGCCATTGAGCTGATGCTGACGACAGAGGGCTTTAATGTCTATACCACCGATCTCGGTGAAGAAGGCCTCGATCTTGGCAAGCTGTATGATTACGACATCATCCTGCTCGATCTCAACCTCCCCGACATGCACGGCTATGACGTGCTGAAGAAGCTCCGGGTCGCCAAGGTGCAGACGCCGGTGCTTATTCTTTCCGGGGTTTCGGAAATGGACAGCAAGGTACGCTCCTTCGGCTTCGGTGCCGACGACTATGTTACCAAGCCATTCCATCGCGAAGAGCTGGTCGCCCGCATTCATGCCGTGGTGCGCCGCTCCAAGGGCCATTCGCAATCGGTCATCCGCACCGGCAAGCTGGCGGTCAACCTCGACGCCAAGACGGTCGAAGTCGACGGCGCCCGGGTGCATCTGACCGGCAAGGAATATGCGATGCTCGAGCTGCTGTCGCTGCGCAAGGGCACGACGCTGACCAAGGAAATGTTCCTCAACCATCTCTATGGCGGCATGGACGAACCCGAACTCAAGATTATCGACGTCTTCATCTGCAAGCTACGCAAGAAGCTGGCGCTGGCCTGTGATGGAGAAAATTATATCGAGACCGTATGGGGCCGTGGCTATGTGCTGCGTGACCCGCAATCGGGCGAAGAAAGCCAGGCTGCCTGAGGCAATCCCGGCTGACACAGGTTACACTGTTCCGGCTTATTACCCGGGGGCAAAATGGGCTGGTCATTCCGAGGAATGACCAGCCCATTCTCTTTTGGGCATATGCGTAACGGCTATTCCTGACTGCTCGTCTGCAGGAACCAGCGTTCCGATCCTTCAAGGCCGATGGCGGTAAGCTGGTCGGAAAGATAGGCCCCGGTGTCTATGCCGATGCGGTTGCGCTTCTGGTCGATCGTCTCGGAAATGGTGTGACCGTGGATGACGAATTTCTCATGCCGCGTCTTGTCCATGATGAATTCCTCGCGGATCCAGCGCATATCCTTGGCGGTCTGCTCGACGAGCGGAACCTCCGGGCGTATGCCGGCATGGACAAAGACATAGTCGCCGATGATGATCTGGTCCTCGAAACCGGAAATGAAGGCGATATGCTCCTGCGGGAACAGTTCGGGCATCATTTCGGCCAGCTCTTCCAGCTCGAGCGAGCGATACTGGCTCGACGGCAGACCATAGCTGAGGATGGTTTCGCGCCCGCCAATGCGGCAGAAAAACCGTACCATCTTTGGGTCGCCGGTGGCCGCGCCGAGCATCACTTCCTCATGATTTCCCATCAGAAATCTGGCGCTGTCATAATTGTCGGCCAGCGTCATCGCGCGTTCGATCACCGCTTTGCTGTCAGGGCCGCGATCAACCAGATCGCCAAGCAGGATGATGTGGGTCTCGCACTCGCCGCGCCGGTCGCCATCATCGTCGATCATGTCGAGCATGCGGTCGAGCAGGTCCCGCCGGCCGTGAATGTCGCCAATGGCATAGACCCGCAGTCCCGCAGGGATGGAATATTGCGGACGATCTTGCTGGTTGCGGCGGAAAAGTGACTTGAGCATGGTACGGGTGTTTCGAATATTGGGGAATGAGGGCCCGTAAAGCTTTTTACGCTAGCCCTCAACAGCAAAGCTGAGGCCGGCATTGGCCTCCAGCCGTGCCACCAGCTTGTCGCCGAGCAGCGCCGCCGGGGTGAAAATGCCTCCCTGGCTGTCGGTCACGTCACGTGCCAGGCACATGGCGGTCTCGGCGATCATCTTCGAGGTCGAGCCATAGCCAGGGTCCTTGTCGCCCTTGACGCCATAGGTGGCGGTCGCGCCGTCATTCATTTCGGCGACGAACATGATGTCGTAAAAGCCGTTTTCCCGCTCTTCCCTGCTCGGCCCCTCGCCGGGTTTGGGCGCATCATCGCCGCCCATCATGTCGGTGGTGGCAAGGTGATTGGCGATGGTCTCGCCCTGTTCGCCGGGACCGGTCAGCATCATCTCGTCATAGCGGAAATCCTCGCCATAGGGATGGCCAAGCAGTGCATTGGTGCGGTGGACATTCTTGGTGTTGATCGGTGCCATGATGAACGGTGCCGCCCAGCTCTGCAAAGCCTCGTCATATTCCGGGGTGTTGCCCTTAGGCTGCTCCGGGCCGACAAAATCGCCCGAGAGCGAGAACGGATCGACAAGATACTGGATCACCTGCGGATCCTTGGCTGCGGCGGCCATGGTTGCTTTCAGGCTGGCCGCCGTGCCGCCGGAAAATGTGCCCTGCATGGCACGGACACGGCCCTTGATGCGCGGCGCCGGCTGGCCGAAGCGCTCCTTGCATTCGCGCTGCAGCATATAGACGCCAAGATCGAAGGGAATGGAATCGAAGCCGGTGGAAAATACAATCCGCGCGCCGCTCTGCTTCGCCTTGTCCTCCAGCGCGTCGATTTTCTGGCGCATCCAGGCCGGTTCGCCCGACAGATCGCAATAATCGGTGCCATGTTCGGCGCAGGCGGCGATCAGTTCATTACCGTAAAGCTGATACGGGCCGACGGTCGTGATAATCACCCGGCTGCGCTGGACCATGTCGGCGAGCGATGCCGGATCGGTGGCGTCGGCAACGACCAGCGGTGTATCGGCGGGCGCGCCGATCTCGTCGCGCACCGATGCCAGTTTTTCTTCCGAGCGGCCTGCCATTGCCCATTTCGGTGCATCCGCACCCTGGCCATATTGGTTGGCGAGATATTCTGCGACCAGTCGCCCGGTAAAGCCCGTCGAACCGTAAACGATAATGTCAAATTCGCGCGAAGAACGGTCCGCCATGCTGTGCTCCTTGGTGCAATGATCAATGGTTCGAGGCGTGGCTGCAGCGCGCGGGTAGTCGCCAGCGCCAGCTTCGCCCGCGTCTATGGACCTGTCGGCGGCATTTGTCACGCCCGCTATGGCATCAATCAATTGTCTGTGCGGCATCGATATGCGATATCGGCAGTGAGAGCAGGGGCTGAGGCACGATAACAGCACGATAAGGGTGTGCCGATGAACTATATCTACTGGGTTATCAGCTGGGCCTGCCACCGCAAATGCAAGCATTGCTATGATGACCGTTTCCGCCCCTATGTGCGCGATGCTCTGGACGAGGTGGTGGCCGAGGGGCAGCACGCCTATGAGCGGATTATCGCCCATCTGCCCGATGATTTCACCTATCTGGATCCCTGCAAGCCGGATGCCGATGCCGAGCCGCGCCGTATTCGCGGCAGCCTCTTCCTCGCCGGTGGCGAACCGCTCATAGATGCGGTGCGCGAGCCATTATTCTACCCGCTGCTGGAGAGGATCGGTGCACGCTATGGCGGCTATGACGCGCCCCATGCGCCACGCCTGGCCTGCCAGACCACCGGCGACATCCTTACCGAACAGCATATCGAGGAGATGCTCGAGCGCGGCATGTGGAAGATCTGCATCGCCTCGATCGATGATTATCATGTCGGCATGGAGGGCGACAAAAAGCTGCGGCTGATGGAGAAGGTCAGCCGGATGATGGAGAAATTCGGCGTGCGCGAAGAGGTGCTCGCCGCTGGACCCAATCCACGCAATCCTGCCGGTGATGTCGATTATGAGGCCGATGACGGCCCGTTCTTCGTGTTTTTCGGCGCCCAGCCCGAATTGTGGATAGGTGAAATCTGGCCGCGCGGCCGGGCCTGGACCAATGGCCTGAGCAAAGCTGATTATGGCACCAATTTCTGCGCCCGGCGTTCGGGTGGGCGGCATTTTCTTGACCATGGCCAGCGCGGATCGGAGGTGGCGATCGAGCCTGATGGTTCAGTCTATCCCTGTTGTCTGAAAACCAAGACGCCGATTGGCAATATCGCCGAGGAACCGCTGATTCCAATGCTTGACAGCCTGCGCGGTCATCCGGCGCTCGAAGCGCTCAATCGTGGCGACCCGGAAGCCATGGGGCTGGAGGCAGGGTGGGATCGCGAGGCCTTTCGCGTAAAATCGAAGACGGTCACTCCCAAAGGCGAGGATTTCGAGAATCTCTGCATCGGCTGCGACCGTTTTTTCGAGCAGCATCTGGGTGAGGCGCTGAAGCAGATGCGCGAAGAGCGGATGCAGGCGCGAAAGGCTGCTGTGTCTGTCGGCTAGATCCCGAACTGTCGACTGGCGAGGTCAAACATGATTTCTTCGGAGCCGCCGCCAATCGCCATCACCCGTACTTCGCGATAGATGCGCTCGACCCTGTTGCCACGGACATAGCTGGCACCGCCAAGTATCTGACAGGCTTCACGGGCGCAAAATTCCATGGTGCGGGTCGCTTGCACCTTGAGCAGGGCAAAGTCGCCGGGAGCTGCCCGATCCTGCTGTACCGTCCAGGCGCAGCGGTCAATCATCGCCTGTGTTGCCTGAATCTGGCGCAGCATGTCAGCCAGCTTGTGGCGGATGGTCTGGCGCTGCGACAGCGGTTTGCCGAAGGTCTCGCGCTGCTGTGCCCATTCGAGCGCATCCTCATAACAGATACGTGCAAAGGCGGCGGCCTGTTGCGCCATGCCCAGCCGTTCGCCGTTGAAATTGCGCATAATTCCGGCAAAGCCCTGATTTTCCGGGCCGATAAGATTAGCGGCGGGGACGGCAACATCGTCGAAATGGATGGTGGCGGTGTCCGAGGCATGCCAGCCCATTTTTTGCAGCGGCGTGCGTGAGACGCCATTGCGTTCGGCCTCCACCAGCAGCAGCGAGATACCGCCATAGCCAGGATCGCCGGTGCGTACCGCCAGGGTGATATAGTCGGCGCGCATGCCCGATGTGATCAGCGTCTTGGCGCCGTTGACGCGATAGATCTCACCGTCGCGCACTGCGCGGGTTTTGAGATTGGCGACATCCGATCCGCCCGAGGGTTCGGTAATCCCAAGCGCGATTATCGCCTCACCCGACAGCACGTCGGGGGCAATGCGCTGCTGCAGCTCGGCGCTGCCCAGCGCCAATATCGGTGGCAGCCCGATGCCGTGCGTCATCAGTGAGGCAACAATGCCGCCCGCACCGGCGCGGCATAGCTCCTCGCTCTGCACCAGCGAATGGAAAATATCGAAATCGCTGCCGCTGCCGCCCAGTCCTTCGGGATAACCAAGCCCCAATATGCCGGCATCGGCGGCCTTGCGATGCAGGTCGCGCGGCAATTCGCCAGCCTGCTCCCAGGCATCGACATGCGGCAGGATTTCCCGGGTGACAAAGGCACGAACGCTGTCGGCTACGGCGTCATGGGTTGCGTCGTAAAAGGGCGCGCTATTGCGCCATTGATCATAGAGATAGCTGGCCATGCCCCTCGTGTAGATCACAGCCTGACGCCTGTCACCAGCATGTCTTGTCTCTTTTGCGCCAGTCCCGTGCCAAGGCTATGGGGTGCAGCATTCCCCTGTACCGGTATTTTGCGCCGCGATCTCTTCGGCGTTTATGCGTTTGCCATATTCTGTGACATTTCCGGTTGTCAGGAAGGTTTCCCAGACGACACCATCAGGGTCGGCGGTCCAGTTCTTCTCCGACTGGGCGTAGCAGCATGTGGTTTCACCCTCCTCGAATATGGCGCCACCGGCTTCTCTGATGCGGCCATAGACTTCGGTCAGTTCATCGGGTTGCTCGACCTGGATACCGATATGCTCAACGCCTCGCTTCTCGCCAACATGGCTCGACATGGCAAAGTTCACACGGGGCTCGTCGAGCATCCACTTGGCATAGTCCGGCTTGAGCGCTGTGGGCTCGGTGCCGAACAACCGGGTGTAGAAGGCGACTGATTTCTCGATATTCTCGACCGAGAGGTGAATATGCAGACGTTTCATGAGCAGGCTCCCTTTGTTTCCAGAAAGTCAGTCGCCTCCACGTCACCGGCGCAGCAATTCTGCATGAGATAACCAAGCAGCCTGTTCATGGCAGCATAGTTGGCGCGGTAGATCAGGGTGCGCGACTGGCGTTCCTGGGTCAGCAGTTCGGCGCGGGTCAGATGCGCCAGGTGGAAGGAAAGGGAGCTGGAC
Organism: Pseudomonadota bacterium; assembly: GCA_039818985.1. Classification (NCBI taxonomy): domain Bacteria; kingdom Pseudomonadati; phylum Pseudomonadota; species Pseudomonadota bacterium. The sequence continues at coordinate 397,484 of JBCBSU010000001.1, forward strand.
GGGATATCGAGCTTCTGTGCAATCGCACCTGCTGCAAGGCCGCTTTGCCCGGCTTCAACAAGCAGGCGAAAAACCGCCAGCCTGTGTTCCTGCGCCAGTGACGACAGCATTGCGACAACCTGTATGTTATCCATTTCCGACTCCATTTCGATATTTCTATATATATCGAAATATAGATCATGGTCAAGACATTTCGATATATATAGAAATGTGGAGTGTTTCCGGGCTGATGGCTACAGCTTGGGCAGGGTCACGCCGCGCTGACCCATATATTTGCCGGCGCGGTCGGCATAGCTGGTCTCGCATGGCTCATTACCCTGCAGGAACAGAAACTGACACGCGCCTTCATTGGCATAAATCTTGGCGGGAAGCGGCGTGGTATTGGAAAATTCCAGCGTTACATGCCCTTCCCAGCCGGGTTCGAGCGGAGTGACATTGACGATAATTCCGCAGCGGGCATAGGTGGACTTGCCGAGACAGATCACCAGCACATCCTCGGGCACACGGAAATATTCGACCGTCCGCGCCAGCGCGAAGCTGTTGGGCGGGATGATGCAGACATCGGTTTCGCGATCAACGAAGCTTTTGGGGTCAAACTGTTTGGGATCGACCACTGAGCTGTCGACATTGGTGAAAATCTTGAACTCGGGCGCGACCCGGGCGTCATAACCATATGAGGAAAGGCCGTAGCTGATACAGCCATCGCGCCGCTGTGCCTCGACAAAGGGTTCGATCATGCCCTTTTCCTGCGCCTGAGTGCGAATCCATTTGTCGGAAAGAATGGCCATGAGGATAATGCTCCGGCAGACGTGCGCGGGAATGTGCGCGTGACTGTCAGTCCAGATTGGCGGGACCGAAAGCGTGTGGCAAGAGTTCGGACAGGCGATGCTGTGCATAACCATCGGCATGGGCGCAGAAGATCACCGGGTCGGTGCCGCCAAGCTGCGCCACCTCATTAAGTGTCTGGCGGCAGCGGCCACAGGGCGTTACCGGCACCGCATTGGCGATGATGGTCGCCTTGTCCTCATCAGAGGGTGGACCGCCGACTATCGCAACCGCCACCAGCCCGGTGCGCAGCCCGTGATGATTGGCCTCGAGCAAGGCTGCAGTTTCAGCACAGATGGAGAGGCCATAGCTCGCATTTTCGAAATTGGCGCCGCGGATGACCGTGCCTTGGGTCGAACCGTCATCGAAGAGCAGGGCCGCGCCGACATGGAAGCGCGAATAGGGGGCATAGGCGCGTGCTGCAGCCTTATGCGCCTCGGCGATCAGGGCTTCGGGGTCGATTATAATATTACTCATCGCTGCTGGCCTCTCCTGTTGCCTGATCCTGCGGGCGAATAACATTCCACGCAACCGGTTGTTCGACGCCATCTATGCGATAGCTGTCATTGGCGGTCCACATCACCCAGGGCTTGGTGGCATAATCGGGCGGGAAATAATTGCCGGTGAGCCAGACATCGCGGCCAATGGCGCTGCTGACGCCATATTCCGCCTCGAATTCTGGCGAGACCTGCAAAATGGCAGCCTTGCCCATATGGTTTTCGACCTGGTTGAGAAAGGTGATCAGTTCGCTCATCACCAGCGATTGTGCCGGGCGGGAAGGACAATCCTCCTCAAATTCCAGTGTAATTGCGCTGGGCATCGCCGTGTCGTCACGTGGCACCGTGGTGACGAAATTCTCCGCCTGGTCGCTGGCGAGGCGACACAGGCTGTATCGGTGCACCGGAGCAAAGCCGATTCCGGCCTCGCGGGCGCCGCGATAATTTTCGATGAAGCGTTCATCGCGACCATCCGATCCACTGGTTGCAGCAATATAGCCGAAATCCACTTGCTGCGCCGCCAGGGCGCGCCAGCTCACCGGGCCGCTATCGGCACTGACCGTAACACCCTGTAGCGGATATTGATCGCGCGGCGGTGTCCATGCGCGCGCCATGCCGATCACCACCCAGACGATAAGCGCGCCGATCGCGAGCAGTCCCATCACCATCATCAGGCGGGCTGCGCCCGATTTTCGCCCCTGTGCCATGCCGATACCCTGTTGTCCCTAGCCCTTGATATGCAGCACGCAGATTAGGGTAAAGAGGCGTCTTGCTGTCGGGAAATCAACTTCAACCTTGCCGTCCAACCGTTCCATCAGCAATTCCGCCGCCTGATTGTGGATGCCGCGCCGGGCCATGTCGATGGTCTCGATCTCCTGTGCGCTGGCCTGACGGATGGCCTGATAATAGCTGTCGCAAATGGCGAAATATTCGCGGATCGGTCGCCGAAAACGTCCCAGTGCCAGGATGATCGTTTCCAGCGCTGTGCTGTCCTGACGGGCAATATCCATCACCAGACGGCCTTCCGAAACCGAGAGGCTGAGCCGATAGGGACCGGGATAATTACCGCCGCGTCCCGATAGTGGCCGGAAGCTGTTCTCCTCGATCAGGTCGAAGATCGCAATGCGCCGCTCCTGCTCGATATCGGCATTGCGCCACAATATCGTCGCCTCGTCGAGCGCGATATGACAAATCCGGTGGTTGCTCATCCCGTGCATGGATAGCCGCCGAGTCTCACGGGGCAAGAGAAAAACTTATCATCGCTATCCACAGTGGCTTTGTCCTCATCGCCCTTGCAAGCGCATGCATGCATCCGCATAGCGAGCGCATGGCTTCCGCATTTCCTGATAATGACACCGCCAATGGTGGTGCGACCGACAGTGACGACACAACCAGCCTGCCACATAATATCGAGGCGGAGGCGGCGTTTCTCGGTGCCCTGCTGATCGACAACCGGGTGTCCGAAGACATCACCATCCCGTTGCAGCCCGACCATTTTTATGAGCCGCTGCATGGCCGCATCTATGACCGCATATTGAAGCTGCTCGACCGCAACCTGGTCGTGACACCGGTAACGCTCAAGCCGTTTTTCGAGACTGACGAAGCGCTGAAAAGTCTCGGCGGACTGGGCTATCTGGCACGCCTCACCGGCGACAGTGCGGGGCTGATCGGTGCCCGCGACTTTGCCCAGCAGATTTACGATCTGGCGTTGCTGCGCGAGCTGATCCGGGTCGGCCGCACCCTGGTGACCGAGGCGATGGACACCAGCGAGAGCGTCGACCCCAAAGGGCAGGTCGAGAATGCCGAGGCGGCGCTGTACAATGTCATGGAAGGCGAGGGCGACAGCTCCGGTGCGGTCGATTTCGGCCGGGCGACGCTGGTTGCGGTCGAAATGGCGCAAAAGGCCTTCAACAGTGGCGGCCATCTGTCGGGCGTCACCACCGGGCTGGCTTCGGTCAATGAGAAAATCGGCGGGATGCATGACAGCGACCTGATGATCCTTGCCGGCCGTCCGGGCATGGGCAAGACCTCGCTGGCCACCAACTTTGCGTTTAACGCGGCACAGCGCTGGCAGCGCGAGGAGCTGGACGGGATCGAGCCTGGCAAGCGGGTCGGTGCTAAGGTGGCCTTTTTCAGTCTGGAAATGTCCGCCGACCAGCTGGCAACGCGTATCCTGGCACAGGAATCAGGCATTTCCTCCGAGGCGTTGCGCATGGGCAAGATCAGCCGCACCGATTTCCAGAACCTGTCTCGCGCCAGCCAGGAACTACAGGACCTGCCCTTGTTTATCGACGACACCCCGGCGCTGACCATTGCGGCGCTGCGTACCCGGGCGCGGCGGCTCAAGCGGCGGCACGATATCGGGCTGATCGTGGTCGACTATCTCCAGCTGCTCCAGGGCACTGGGCGCGCCAGCGACAATCGCGTCAACGAGATTTCCGAGATCAGCCGTGGCCTCAAGACGCTGGCCAAGGAGCTCAACGTGCCGGTGCTGGCACTGTCACAGCTTAGCCGTGCGGTCGAACAGCGCGAGGACAAGACGCCGCAGCTTTCCGACCTCAGGGAATCCGGTTCGATCGAACAGGACGCCGATATGGTGCTGTTCGTCTATCGCGAGGATTATTATGTCCAGTCGAAAGAGCCGAAAACACCGCAACCCGATGACGATCAGGCGATCCACGACGCGCACGCGCAATGGGCGGCCCAGATGGAACGAGTCTTCGGCCTTGCCGAACTGGTGGTCGCCAAGTCACGCCATGGCTCGACCGGCAAGGTGAAGATGAAATTCGAATCGAAGATCACCAAGTTCAGCGATCTGGCCGACGATGACTATGACGGGCCGGATTATTGATCACCCAAATCCTCCCCGCTTCCGGGGAGGGGGACCGCCGCAGGTGGTGGAGGGGGCGGGCTATTTGGCACAGCGCAAGTGGAGCCCCCTTCGTCAGCGCTACGCGCTGCCACCTCCCCATAAATGGGGAAGATCAGAAAACAGGATCATTGGCCCCGTCATCGTCCTTACCCACCGGCGAATGAATGCCGCATTCGGTCTTGTCCCAACCTTCCCGCGGCCCGAGCGCGGGTCTTCGCCGGGGCCCACCCTGCTGGCGTAAGGCGCGCAGCTTATGGAAACATGACGCTCTGCAGCAAGCAGAGGACGCCGTTGCCCGGCGCAGCTTTCTGATTGAGGTCCTGGCACCTGCTTCTGGCCCGAAAACGGACAGTGTCAACCGACCAAGCGAGCTCCGACCGAATGTGCGGTGCGTTGGCACTAGAGAAGCGCAAAAATTTGCGCGACTTGACCGGTCTGCCCATTTATGCAAAATAATGCGCAATTATTTGCATAAATGGAGCGGCCAAATGTCGTCATTAGAAAAACTTTTCGGACTCAAGGCTCGACGCCTCGCGGATACAATTGGGCAGCAAGGCCGGGATGCTTATGCAGCACTGGATGTCCGTGTGGATGCCAAGCTGAACTCGCTGATTATCGCTTTGGGCGAGATAACCAGGTCGACATCCACCGAACTTGCATCGCAGACCGGATTATCGCGGCAGCTGGTTGAGACTCGTTTGGCAAAAATGGAGCGAGAGGGCCTGGTCAGCTCCGCAACTGACGACGCCGATGCACGCCGTCGGCTTTATTTCCTGACCGACGAAGCACATATCCTGGCGCAGCGGGTTCATGCGGTGATGACCAATTTTGAGTCTGTTTACCAATTGATCTGGGATGAAATCGGCGTCGATCTCGCAGATGCTATTTCAAAGGCAGAGGCAGCGTTGAACAGCCGATCACTGACCGACCGCTATCTGGACCAGTTTGCGACTGACATGCCGCGAAAGGAGTTTGTGCAATGAAGTACTTCCATCTTGCTGCCTTCATTGTGCTGTGGTCTCTGTTCTCGATTTATCCGGCATCAGCGCGCGAGGGCGTTGCCCAGGCCCTCCCCCCGGAGGTTGCAGAAGAGATTCGTACCTATGTTGAAGATCGCTACAAGGGCGACGGTGCGGGCGTATCTGTATTGGTCGCACGTGATGGGCATGTGATATTTGAATCAGCCCGTGGCTGCGCCAACTGCGAATTCGATATCCCGAACGGGTCGAATATCGCCTATCGTATAGGATCAATATCAAAAGCGATTACCGCAATAGAGCTATTGCGATTTTCAGAACAGGGTTCCTTGGAGCTGCATGCGCCAATCGGCACCTATATGCCCGATCTGCCCGAACACATGGCCCGTGTCACGGCATTTCAACTCATGTCGCACACTTCAGGTCTCGCTGATCACGTTTTCGATCCCGATATTCTCCCATTCATACGTAGCGGCATGTCCAATAAGGAAATACTCGACATGCACGCGGATACTCCTGTCCGGTTCGAACCCGGCAGCCGGTATGAATATGTGAACTTCAATTACACGCTCCTGGGCATGTTGATCGAAGCCCTCTCCGGCGAGTCATATTCAGATTATATGGAGCAGGAACTGTTTGCGACACGCGGCCTGCATAACTCAGCCAATGATGATCGGCGGGACCTAGTGCGATACCGCGCTCAAAATTACCACGAAGAAGATGGTGTGCTTCTTCACGCTGAAAATGTTGACCTGAGCCATGTGGGAGCCGCCGGGCAGCTCTTAATGTCTCCGTCAGATCTCGTTCGATGGTTCCAGCTCTTGATGGACGGTGAACTGGTTTCGCCTGAGACTCGTTCCCTCGCATGGACGGAAGTGATCCCTGCTGATGGGGAAGGCGGTGGCTATGGCCTAGGCTTCAACATCGCAGAGCGAAACGGGGAAACATACATATATCACACCGGGTTGACGCCTGGCTCACATGCGGCTGTAGGTATCATCCCGGCTGATAAGCTGATTGTCGTCGTGGCCAGCAACGGTTTTCATCTGCCACGGTCGGGAAAGGCCGTAAATGATATCGTCGATCTAATTCAACGTTAGCGTCCTGGCCGGTGATTATCGTGACAGGCCGGATTATCGATTATCTGTTCCCCTCCCGCAAGCGGGAGGGGAGAAAACAGTCTAAAACACAGGATCATTTGCGCCGTCATCGGCATCATCGCTGCCATCGACCGGTGCGTGAATACCACATTCGGTCTTGTCCCAGCCTTTCCACCGGCCCGAGCGGGGGTCTTCGCCGGGGGCGACCTTCGAGGTGCAGGGCGCGCAGCCTATGGACGGATAGCCTTGCTCCACCAGCGGGTGGCGCGGTAAGTCGCGCTTCTCAAAATAGGCTTCGATATCCTCAGCCGACATGTTGGCCAGCGGGTTGATCTTGAGGCGGCCCTGCGCGTCGGATGTATCAATCTCGAAGCGAGGCAATCCGGCGCGAGTGCTCGACTGGAAACCCTTGCGGCCGGTGATCGAGGCATCATAGCCCGCCAGCGCCTTGGCGAGCGGCTTGACCTTGCGGATTTCGCAGCAGCCATCGGGATCATAGGACCAGCGTAACTCGGTCTTGTCTTTAGTGGCCAGCTCGGCTTCATCCGGTGTCAGGATGACCAGATTGGTGAGACCGAGATGCGCTATCAGTTCATCGCGATAGGCCAAAGTCTCGGGGAAGTGCTTTTGCGTGTCGAGGAACAGCACCGGGGTCGCCGGATCAACCTCGGCAATCATATGCAACAGCACCGCGCTTTCCGCACCGAAGGATGACACCACCGCTAAGTCACCGACCAGATTGTCGCGGATCACCGAGGCCAGCATATCCTGAGTCTCACTGCCGCGGAACAGGCGGTTGAGACGAATGGCATCGCTCTCGCTGAAACGCGGGCCGATATCGAGCCAGTCGGGCGTATGCGCGCCCGTCTTTGAGGTTTTCTGTTCAGCCATGACGCAGCTCCCAGATCGGTGAACGGCCATCGACCGTCTTCTGATAGACATTGTCCCAAGTGGCAAAGGCGCGTTGGGCGGCGGCTTCATCGAGCGGCTTGTCGGGCGCAAAACTGTCAAAGCCGCAGCGGCGCATATGGCTAAGCTGGTCGATCAATACATCGCCCACAGCGCGAAGTTCGCCAGTGTAACCCGCCTCGCGCAAAATCCGTGCGGCAGAATAGCCGCGGCCATCGGCAAAGCTGGGGAAGTTGATTTCGATCAGTGCCAGCCGGTCGAGAAAGGGCAGCAGCACCCGGGCATCATCACCCGGTTCGATCCGCACGGCGGTGGCATTGGTCTGGTCGCAACAGGCGTCGACCGTGACCGTGCCATGGTCGGCCGGTTCATCATCGCGGAAACGGAACTGGACTTCGTCGGGCGAGGTTCCGAGATCATTGGAATCAGCCATAAAGCGCCTCCTTGAACGGCTCCATGCCGATGCGGCGATAGGTGTCGACGAAGCGTTCGCCATCTGCGCGGCGTTCCAGATAGAGATTGGTCACCGTCTCAATCGCGTCGATAACGCCATCTTCGGTGAAACCGGGGCCGGTGATCTTGGCGAGACTGACATCCTCTGCGCCCGATCCGCCGAGCGAGAGCTGGTAGTTTTCGACGCCTTTCTTGTCGACGCCCAAAATGCCGATATGCCCGGCATGGTGATGGCCGCAGGCATTGATGCAGCCGGAGATTTTGAGCTTCAGCTCGCCGAGATCACGCTGGCGGTCGAGATCGGCAAAGCGCTTGGAGATCTTCTGCGCCAGCGGGATGGAGCGGGCATTGGCGAGGCTGCAATAATCAAGGCCGGGGCAGGCGATCATATCGCTGATCAGGTCAAGATTGGCGGGCGCGAGACCTGCGGCATCGAGCTTCTGCCAGACGGTATAAAGATCAGCCTTTCTGATATGCGGCAGCACGATGTTCTGCGCATGGGTGACGCGCAGTTCATCGAAGCTGTACTCGCGCGCCAGTTCGGCCATCAGCTCCATCTGCTCGGCTGTCGCATCGCCGGGGATGCCGCCGGTCGGCTTCAGGCTGATGGTGGCGATGGCATAGCCGGACTGCTTGTGCGGGTGGGTATTCTGCTCGACCCAGATGCGGAAATCAGGGTCGCTGAGGTCCAGGTCGTCGCTGGCGTCCTGGTCGAAGGCCGGATCGGTGAAATAGCCGCTGATCCGCTCCAGTTCAGCCAGTGGCGGGTTCAGGCCCAGCGTCTTCATATGCGCGAATTCTTCTTCGACCTGCCGCTGATATTCGTCCGCACCAAGCTCATGCACAAGGATCTTGATCCGCGCTTTGTACTTGTTGTCGCGGCGGCCATAGCGGTTGTAGACGCGCAGGCACGCCTCGGCATAATGCACCAACTCATCGGCGGGGACGAAATCACGGATTTCCGGGCCGATCATCGGGGTGCGGCCCATGCCGCCGCCGACAAAGAATTTCGCGCCCAGCTCGCCCGCATCATTGCGCACCAGCTGAATACCAATATCGTGCAGCCGCATCGCCGCACGGTCCTCATCCGCTGCAATCACGCAGATTTTGAACTTGCGCGGCAAATAGCTGAATTCCGGGTGGAAGCTCGACCATTGGCGCAGCAATTCGGCCCAGGGGCGCGGATCGGTGATCTCGTCAGCAGCGGCTCCGGCATATTGGTCGGAAGAGATATTGCGGATGCAATTGCCGCTGGTCTGGATGGCATGCATTTCGACCGTCGCCAATTCTTCGAGAATATCGGCGGCGTCCTCCAGCTTGATCCAGTTATACTGGATGTTCTGGCGGGTGGTGAAATGGCCATAGCCCTTGTCATATTTGCGCGCGATATGGCCCAGCATATTCATCTGGCGTGAATTCAGCGTGCCATAAGGGATGGCGACGCGCAGCATATAGGCGTGGAGCTGGAGATAGAGGCCGTTCATCAGCCGCAGCGGCTTGAACTGGTCCTCGCTGAGCTCGCCACGCAAGCGGCGCTCGCACTGGTCGCGAAACTCGGCGACGCGCGCGTCGACCATGGCCTGATCATATTGGTCATACTGATACATTGCGGGCTGCTCCTAGATGATCCACTCGAGCGCTTCGGGGTCTTTGGGTTTCAATGTGAGGTCAGGCCGCACCGTGGGGCCGAGCGCGCGGACCCGGTCCTTGATATGCGCCGGGCGGACGCTGCCATCTTCATCGCGAATGGCTTCTATCAGATAGGGGACGTTGACGCGGCGCGCTGCCTCTTCGCGGGCCAGGATTTCCTCGCCATGATCGCCGACATCGGCGGCATCATCGACATAGCGCGACCAGTCGGAGCCGGTCCACCAGATCACATCGCCGGTCTTGAGATCGTTTCCGGTCAGGATTTTCATGCGTTTTGTCCGATCTTTCTTGCTGCTGCTTCGGTGCGCAGAGCCGCCAGCGCATCTTCGGCATCGGATTGCTGCACCACATCGCCGATCACGATCAGTGCCGGACTAACCACATTATGCCGTGCGATCATATCGGGCAGATCGGTGAGCAGGGTGCGCAAGGCGCGGCTATCATCGCGTGTGCCTTTTTCCAGCACCGCGACCGGCATATCGGGTGAAACGCCATCGGCGATCAGCTTTTCGGTGATGTCGCGAGCCGTATGGACGCCCATATAGATCACCAAAGTGCGGCCCTTGCCCGCAAGGCCGGACCAGTCCTGATCGCTGAGGCCCTTGCACTGACCGGCAACAAAGGTCACCGCGCTGCTGTGATCACGATGGGTCAGCGGCAGCCGGGCTTCGGCAGCGGCGCCATTGGCTGCGCTGATGCCAGGGATGACCTCGACGGGTACTTGTGCCGCGCGGCAGTCATCGACTTCCTCACCGCCGCGACCGAAGATGAACGGATCGCCGCCCTTGAGGCGCACGACATTATGGCCCTTGCGGGCCTCATCGATCAGCAACTGGTTGATATCGGGCTGGGGCAGGGTATGCCGGGCGCGGCGCTTGGCGACACTGATCAGCCGGGCATCGTCTCGCGCCATGGCGAGTATCGCCGAGTGAACCAGCCCGTCATGCACGATCAATGGCGCGCTCGCGATCAGGCGTGCCGCCTTGACGGTCAGCAGATCGGGATCGCCCGGACCGGCGCCGACCAGATAAACGGTTCCTGTTTCGGCAGTCTGTACCATGCTGTCCTCAATTTGCGTGGCTGCGCGGCAATGCGCAGATCGACAATGTGCATGTGCGTCTTTGGCGCGTTTCACGCAAAACACTATCTTTTGACAGGCTTGAAGATAATCTTTGGCCTTGTCGCGGAACATTTGTGATGAAGCCGCTGGCTGTATTAGCGTGCGGTAACCTCGCCCTGAATGTCCTTCAGGCCAACACCGATACTGGCGCGTGGCTGCTCCGCCTCGGCCGAGACCACAGGGAAGGCACTGTAATCGGCGGCATAATAGGCGCTGGGGCGATGATTGCCCGACAGACCGATGCCGCCAAAAGGCGCGGCGGATGAGGCACCATTGGTCGGGCGGTTCCAGTTGACGATGCCGGCGCGGCTATTGGCCCAAAATTGCTGATATTGTTCCGGCGAACCACCGAGCAGCGCCGCCGACAGGCCGAAACGCGTGGCATTGGCCTCGACAATGGCATCCTCGAATGTGTCCACCCGGATCACCTGCAGCAAAGGGCCGAACAGCTCGACATCGGGCCGTTCGCGGATATTGGTGACATCGATGATCGCCGGGGTGAGATAGGGCAGCTCGTTTTTCGGTCGTGCCATATGCTTGATCGCCTTGCCGCCCTGGCTCATCAGCGTCAGGAAGCTCTCGGTCAGGCCGTCGGCGGTCTCATTGTCGATCACCGGCCCCATATAGGGTGCCGGGTTGGCAAACGGCTCATCGATGATCAACCGGTCAGCCAGCCTCTTGGTCTTGGCGATGACGTCGTCATACATATCGGCCTTGACGATCAGCCGGCTGGCGGCGGTGCAGCGTTGCCCGGCGGTGGTAAAGGCCGACTGGACGATCAGGGTTGCGACATCGTCATGCTTCGGTGTGTCCCAGACAATGATCGGGTTGTTGCCACCCATTTCCAGCGCCACAATCTTGTCCGGCCGCGCCGCCAGCGCGCGGTTGATGGCAATGCCGGTCTGTGCCGATCCGGTGAACAGCACCCCGTTGACATCGTCATGCATGGTCATTTGTTTGCCTTCATCCGGCCCGCCGATAACCAGCCGTACCGCGCCTTCGGGTATGCCGGCGGCATGGTAGAGCTCGACCAGCAGCGCGGCCGTGGCCGGAGTTCTTTCCGAAGGTTTGAACACCACCGTATTGCCGGCAATCAGCGCCGGGATGATATGGCCATTGGGCAGGTGCGCCGGGAAGTTGTAGGGGCCGAGCACCGCCATTACGCCATGCGGCTTGTGGCGCAGCGCCATCTTGTTCGACACCGCACCGTCGAGTGTGCGCGATGGTGTCCGTTCGGCATAGGCTTTGACCGATATGTCGATTTTCTTCATCACCGTTTCGACTTCGGTATGGGCCTCCCAAAGCGGCTTGCCGGTTTCGTTGGAGATGCAATGTGCCAGATCGTCGGCGCGGGCACGCACCTCATTGACGAAACGGCGGCACAGTTCGATGCGGGCTGTCAGCGAGGTGCTGGCCCATTTCGGCCAGGCTTCGCGCGCAGCGGCGACCTCGGCGTCGACGTCGCTGGTGCCACGGCGCCAATATTCTTCGCCGGTTGCGGGCGCATAGGATATGATCTCGCTCAACGCATCGACTCCGTGCCACCCCAAATGCGATGGAGTTGTGCAAATAGTGTAGTGGCTAATGCCCCTAATACCATAGGATTAACTTCTCAACTCCAGTCGAGGGGAGCGCCATGCGCTGCACCCATATCGCGCAGCGCTGCAATCTTCTGCTCCAATGGCTGCCATTCGTCGCGTTCGGCAATCGCTTCCCATAGCGCTTCGACTTCCTCGATCGCCATGCCCTGTGGTGCCTCGCCCTGCCAATAGCCATGGGCGCAGTCATTGGCGACAGGTTGATAGGGCTTGAGGCAGCCTATCCAGTTGGCGAGGGCCGCGTCCTTCTCATCATCGCCCATGGGCTTCAGCATATCGGGTATCGTTCCCCCGCCGCTCACCAGCTGACGGCTGTGGAAAAAGAATTCATCGATGGTGTGACGCTCGGTCAGGAGCAGCTTTTCGCTCGCCTGGACCAGCGCCCGGTCTTGCTCATCGCCGCGCGAAACAACGCCGAGGCGCCAGCAAAATTGTTGCATCAGCGCCTGTTGATAGCGCAGGCCGAAGCCGTCCAGCGTCGCGATCAGCGGCTCGGCCTCACACAGCATCCGCAGACATGTCGCCAGCTGCCCCAGATTCCAGTGAAAAGCCTCGGGCTGGCGGGCGAAGCAATATAGCCCCTGATGATCGAAATAGGCGGCGGTAAAGCCGGGCTGCCAATATTGCGCAAAGCGCCAAGGGCCGTAGTCGAAGCTTTCGCCCGAGATATTCATATTGTCGGTGTTCAGCACGCCATGGACAAAACCGGCGACCATATAGCTGGCAACCAGCCGGGCCATGCGTGTAGCGACGAGATCGAACAGATGTGCCGCATTGTCGGCGTCGTCGCGATTATCGGCCTCGTCATCATCATAATAATGCGTCAGGCAATATCGGACCAGCGCTGCCATGCTCTCGGCGTCACTCTCGAACGCCAGCCGCTGGAAGCTGCCGAAGCGGATATGTCCATGGCTGAGACGCACCATAACCGCCGATCGGGTCGGTGACGGTTCATCGCTGCGCCATAATTCCTCATGCGTCTCCACGATCGAGAAGGTGCGGCTGGTATTGACGCCCAGTGCCTCGAGCATTTCGGTCGCCAGCAATTCGCGTACTGCGCCTTTCAGCGTCAACCGACCGTCGCCGGCGCGGCTCCATGGCGTGGTGCCCGATCCCTTGGTGCCAAGGTCCATCAGCCGTCCGTCCATATCGCGGAACTGGGCGAAGAGGAAACCGCGGCCATCACCGATTTCCGGATTGTACACACGGAACTGATGCCCGTGATAGCGCAGCGCCAGCGGCTGTTGCAGATTGTCCGGCAAGGGCTGGAAGCGGCCAAAATGGTTTATCCATGCCGCATCATGGAGGGTGTCGAGGCCCAGCGAAGCCGCTGCGCGATCATTGCGGAAGCGAAGCGTGGTCTTTGGAAAACGTGCGGCCTCGACGGCATCCGCCAGTTTCGGAGCGATTGCGAGTATCAGGGTTTCGGCGCTCGGCGCTTGCGATTGCGAAGTCATGGGGGCATTAGTGGAGATGAAGCAAGCATGGTGCAAGCACGATGGTTACAACCACAGATTTTGAAGATGGCTATTGGTGGTCAAATGACGGCCTGAGGCTGCATTTCCGGGATTATGCCGGGCCTGCCGACCGGCCGCCGATATTGTGCATGCCCGGCCTGACCCGCAATGCCCGTGACTATGAAGATGTTGCGGCGCGGCTGGCGGGTGAATGGCGGGTGATCTGTGTCGAGTTTCGCGGCCGTGGCGAGAGCGCCTATGCCAAGGATCCGATGAGCTATATGCCGCTGACCTATGTCCAGGATGTCGAGGCATTGCTGGCGCAGGAGAAGATCGAGAAATTTGTCAGCATCGGCACCTCGCTGGGCGGGCTGATCACCATGTTGCTGGCGTCGATGCGTCCGGGCCGGGTCGTCGGTGCGCTGCTCAACGATGTCGGCCCCGACATATCGCCCGAGGGGCTGGAGCGGATTCGCGAATATGTCGGCCAGGGCCGCAGCTTCCCGACCTGGATGCATGCGGCGCGCTGGCTCAACGAGCTGCAGGGCATGGTGTTCCCCGATTTCACCCTGACCGAATGGCTGGCCATGGCGAAGCGGACGATGAAGCTGAGCGGCGGCGGGCGCATCGTTCTCGACTATGACATGCGTATTGCCGAACCGTTTCAAGTGCCCGGCGGCGAGGCCGGGGTTGATTTATGGCCGACGCTTGCTGGCCTGGCCGAGGTGCCAACATTGATTGTGCGGGGAGAAACATCGGATATTTTTGCGCCTGAAACCGCCGACAAGATGCGCACCGTGCTCAACAAGGCGAAGCTGGTGACGGTGCCCGGGCGCGGCCATGCGCCGACGCTCGATGAACCGGTGGTGCAGCAGGCGATCGATGCGCTGCTCGCCGAGGTCATGGCCAACGAGCCAGATGAAGCGCGTCAGGTCGAGACACAGGACAGTACCGCGCCATAATGCCCCGGCCTGCGCGTATTCTTCATCTTCACAGCACCTTCGATCATGGCGGCAAGGAGGATCGGGCGGTGCGCCTGATGAACGCCATGGGCAGCAAGGTGCAGCACCGCATCGTCAGTGCGGTTCCGGGTGCGCTGGGCGCGCGCAAGGCCATTGCCAACAATGTGAAGGTGGACTTTCCCGAAGATTTTCCGGCGCTGGCCGGTCGGCCAGGCCTGGGACGCTATGACCGGCTGGCGCAGGCGATGAAACGCCATGACCTTGTGCTGACCTATAATTGGGGCGCGATGGATGCAGTGATGGCGCATACGCTGTTTGCCGGGCATCACAAATTGCCGATGCTGGTGCATCATGAGGATGGTTTCAACGCCGATGAAGCGGTCAGGCTGAAGCGCCGCCGAAACTGGTTCCGCATGATCGCACTGGGGCGCACCCATTCCCTGGTGGTGCCGTCGCGGCGGCTGGAAAGCATTGCCTATACCGTGTGGCGTCAGCCCAGCTCGCGGGTGCATCGCATACCCAATGGCATTGACGTCAAAGCCTATGCGCGCAAGCCCGGGTCAGGCGCAATACCCGGTCTGCGCAAACGCAAGGGCGAGCTGATAGTTGGTACGCTGGCCGGGTTGCGCCCGGTGAAGAATCTGCCGCTGCTGGTGCGGGTGATCGCCCGCTCAGCGCATCGCGAGCAGATACGATTGGTGATCGTCGGTGATGGCCCGGAGAAAGAAGCCATTGCCGCCGAAGCCGAGCAACACGGCATTGCCGACCAGTTGGTGATGCCCGGCTTTCTGGGGCGACCCGAGCGGTTTGTCGGGCTGTTTGATATTTTCGCACTCACATCGGACAGCGAGCAATTCCCGATTTCGCTGGTCGAGGCAATGGCGGCGGGCAGGCCGGTGGTGGCCAGCGATGTCGGTGATGTGCGCAGCATCGTCACCGAACAGAATTTGCCATTTCTTGCCCCTGCCCGGGATGAACAGGCGCTGGTCGAGGCGCTCGACCGGCTGGCCGGCGATGCGGCATTGCGGGCCGAAACCGGCGCTGCAAACATGGCGCGGGCGCGCGAGGATTATGACATTGGTGAAATGATTGCCCGCTATGGCGATATCTATAACCGCGCATCGGGCCGTACATTATTGCCGGTCAATCGCGGCTGAGCGCTTCATTTCAGGTTCAGCCCGGATGCGTAGTTTTCGGCGATAATGTTGATAACCGGCCTGCAGGGGAAATTTGTCATGGAAAGCTGGTCGCTGCCCAGCTAAGGAACCGTTTACAGAGCAGAGCCTGTCCTGCAATGCCGCACCGAGCGTCTGGTATGATACAGGCTTTGCAGGGGTAAATCGTGTAATGACAGCAATTTGCATCATCATACAGAAAAGGATTTCAGGTGGCGCGTAAACCGGATACGCCGCAGCCGGGCAATGCTCCGGGCGGTGCAGCATCAAGCCAAAGCGATGTTTTCATGCGCGAAGTTGACGACGCGCTGCGCGGCGACGAGCTGGCGATGTTCTGGCAGCGCTATGGCCGCTGGCTGATTACGGCAGTCGTTCTCGGGCTCGCCGCGCTCGCTGGCTGGTTGTTCTACCAGAACAGTGTAGAGGAGGCGGCCGGGGTCAAAAGCGAGGAGTTTGTCTCCGCTGTCGATGCCATGAAGCGCGGCAATCTCGAAGGCGCGATGACAGCGCTGAAACCACTCGAATCCGCGGATCAACCAGGCTATCAGGCGCTTGCAGCGTTGACCAGCGCGGGAATATTGGCCCAACAGGGCAAGACCAGGGAGGCGGTCGCTGCCTTTGCCGGGCTGGCCGCCAATGAGGACGCGCCAGAAGCCTATCGCAATCTCGCACTGATCCGCCAGACCGCGATCGAGTTCGACACGGTGGAACCCGAAACCGTCATCAGCCGCCTTGAGCCGCTGGCCGTACCGGGCAATCCATGGTTCGGTAGTGCTGGCGAAATGGTGGCACTGGCGCATCTGCAGATGGACAAGCCAGAGCTGGCAGGCCCATTATTCGCCGAGCTGGCGAAGGATGAAAAGGTTATCGAAACCATCCGCGAGCGATCGAAACAGATGGCCGGGCTGCTTGGGATCGATGCGGTGATCGATCTGGAGGATGATCAAGGGGGCGCTGCAACCGCAGATCAAGAGGAAGAGGGATGAGAATGATTTCCGCTAAATCGGTGGCCGCTGGCGCTCTGGCGCTGCTGCTTGCCGGATGTGGTGTATTGGGCGGCAGCGACAAGCCGAAACAGACCCCGACTATCGGCAATCGCACCGCGATATTGAGCAATGCCGAAGCCAGTGCCGAGGTGGACTCGACAATTAGCGGCCTGTCGGTACTGCTTCCGGCACCGGCGCGCAACACTGCCTGGGCCCAGCCTGGTGGCAATGCTGCCAAGTCGGTCGGCCATGTTGCGCTGGGAGACAGCCTGTCGCTAGCCTGGAGAGCGCAGATAGCAGGATCGAGCAAGCGTGAGCGCCTCGCCTCGGAGCCGGTGTCTGCCAATGGTCGTCTGTATGTTTATGATACCGCCGCCAGGGTCTATGCCTTTGATCTCGCCAGCGGTGCCCGGGTCTGGAGCTCTGCCCTCTCGGTCGAGGGCGATGGCAGCAACACCGTCTTTGGCGGTGGTGTCAGCGTCGACGGCAGCCGTGTCTATGCGACCACGGGTTTCGGTGAAGTCGCGGCGCTGAATACCGATAGCGGCGAACTGCTATGGCGCGTCAAACCCGCCGGACCGCTGCGCGGCGCACCGACAGTGGCGTTCAACTCGGTCTATGTCATGACCCAGGACAACCAGCTTTATTCGCTCTCCGCCACCGATGGCTCGGTGCAGTGGAGCCGTCAGGGTACGGCCGGGCGTGCTGGTGTGTTCGGCGTTGCCGCCCCTGCAGTTGGTCAGGGCACGATCATCGCCGGCTATTCGTCGGGCGAACTGAACGCCTATCGCTATGAAAATGGCCGCGAGCTGTGGTCCGACGCGCTGGCGCGGACCCGGATTTCGACTTCGGTTGCAACGCTTTCCGATATCGACGCCGACCCGATTGTCGATCGCGGCCGTGTTTATGCGCTGGGCGAAGGTGGACGCATGGCGGCCTATGAGCTGACGGTGGGCCAGCGTATCTGGGAGATCAACATTGCCGGTATCTCGACCCCGGCACTGGCGGGCGAATGGCTTTTCGTGCTCACCGATGATGCGCGCATGCTGTGTATCGCCCGGTCGACCGGCAAGGTGCGCTGGATCGCGCAATTGCAGCAATGGCGCGACGAGAAGGACAAGCAGGGTGCAATCAGCTGGACCGGCCCGGTTCTCGCCGGCAATCGCCTGATTGCCGCGTCTTCGGATGGCCAGATCGCCGCTGTCTCCCCCAATGAAGGGGCAATCAACATCTTGTTCGATCTCGACAAGCCGATCACCGTGCCGCCGATCGTTGTCGACAATACGCTGATTGTTCTGGATGACAGCGGGCGGCTCAGCGCCTATCGCTGATGGCTCGGGGAGCGGCTATGCGCGCGCTCCCAACGCTGCCGGGAAGAAAACATGCTGCCCGAAATAGTCATTATCGGCCGTCCCAATGTCGGCAAGTCGACGCTGTTCAACCGGCTGGTGGGCAAGCGGCTGGCGCTGGTCGATGACCAGCCGGGGGTAACCCGCGATCGCCGCGTGGGTGAGGCCGAACTGCTGGGACTGAAATTCAGTATCGTCGATACGGCCGGTTATGAAGATGAGGATCCCGAGACACTGCCGGGCCGGATGCGCCAGCAGACCGAGGCTGCGGTGGCCGGAGCAGCGGCGACGCTGTTCGTTGTCGATGCCCGTGCCGGGATCACGCCGCTGGATGAGGAAATCGCCCGCTGGCTGCGTACTGTGAAGACGCCGATCGTGCTGGTCGCCAACAAGGCCGAGGGCAAGGCCGCAGAGAGCGGTCTGCTGGAAAGCTATGCGCTCGGTTTTGGCGATCCGGTGGCGCTGAGCGCCGAGCATGGCGAGGGCCTGGCCGATCTCTTCGGCGCTATTCGTGAGCCCGTGGAACAGGCAATGCTGGCGCTGGAGCAGGGTTCTGACGCGGCTGAAGCGTTGCAGAAGCCTGAGCTTGACGTGGTGGTTGCCGAGGACGCGCCCGATGAGGAGTTCGTGCCCAGCGAGGAAGAGCTGGGGGCCTTGCAGTTGGCGATTGTCGGGCGCCCCAATGCCGGTAAATCGACACTGATCAACACAATGCTCGGCGAGGACCGGCTGATTACCGGACCAGAGGCCGGCATTACCCGTGACAGTATCGCGGTGAACTGGGAATGGACCGACAGGGACGGTGACGTCCGCGAGGTGCGGCTGATCGACACCGCCGGCATGCGCAAGCGCGCCAAAGTGATCGAGAAGCTGGAAAAAATGTCGGTTGCCGATGCCAGGCGCGCTATTGATTTTGCCGAGGTTGTGGTGCTGTTGCTCGATGCCACCAAGGGGCTTGAGGCGCAGGACCTGAAAATTGCCGATCATGTGCTGCAGGAGGGGCGGGCGCTGATCGTCGCGATCAACAAATGGGATGTCGCGGAGAATGCCAGTGCATTGTTCAATGGCATACGCGCCGCGCTTGATGACGGGCTGGCGCAGATACGCGGGGTTCCGGTGATCACCGTGTCGGCGATGACGGGAAAGGGTATCGATCCGCTTCTCTCTGCTGCCTTCGAGGTGCGACGCAGCTGGTCGCGGCGTATTCCAACCTCGTTGTTGAACCGCTGGTTCGACGATGCGCTCGACGCCAATCCGCCGCCAGCGCCCGGCGGCAAGCGGATCAAATTGCGCTTCATCACCCAGGCCAAGACGCGACCGCCCGGCTTTGTGCTGTTCGGTACCCGGCTCGACGCGCTGCCCGAAAGCTATAAACGTTATCTGATAAACGGCATCAGGCGCGACCTGGGCTTTGATGCGGTTCCGGTGCGGCTGACACTGCGCAGCCCCAAAAATCCTTATCATACGCGCCAGAAAGACCGCGACTAGGCGGGGTTTCCCATTGTGCTTCCCGCGCAAAAGCGGCGGTTCGTCAACATTCTCTTTACCTCTGCCATTTATCATTCCGTACGGTGAACGACAGGCGTTCATGACGGAGTTATCAGGTGACGCACGAAGACACACCATTGGTGAACTGGGCGACATTTTCCGACACCCGCTCGGGGCTGGGTGCGGATTTCGTTCGCATTCTCGGTTATTTCCGTGAAGACGGCACCAAATCAGTGGCACAGATCGAAGAGGCGATGCGCGCGCGCAACGCTGCAGGACTGGTGATTCCGGCGCATACGCTCAAGGGCGATTCTGCGCAATTCGGTGCTGAACGGCTGTCATTGCTGTCGGAAAATATCGAGATGGCGGCGCGCCGCCTTGTCGAACTGCGCCAGGAGCCGGACGAACTGCTGCAACAGGTGGTGGTGCTGCGGCAACTGTTCGAGCAGACTTTGGCGTCGCTGGAAAAGGAAACCAATCCGCTGGTTCAGCGCCGCACATTCGGACGTCGTACCGAAGAGCCGGTCGATAACAGCTTTGGCCGTATCTGACGGTCGGCTTTTCCGGTTACGTTTCCCTTCCCGATCAGGTCTCTTCGTCTGCCGGTCGCGACTGCAACTGGATATAATTTTCGATACCCATGCGCTCGATCATGTCCTTCTGGGTCTCCAGCGTGTCGACATGGTCTTCCTCGCTGGTCAGGATCGCGGCGAACAGGTCACGGCTGACATAATCGCTAATGCTCTCGCAATAGGCGACCGCGCCTTTCAGCATCTCAACCGCTTCATATTCCAGCGCCAGATCGGCATCGATGATCTCTTCGACCGACTCACCGATCTTCAGCCGCCCCAGCAGCTGGAAATTGGGTAGGCCGTTGAGGAAAAGGATGCGTTCGGCAAGCTGGTCGGCATGCTTCATCTCGTCGATCGACTCATGCCGTTCGAATGCGGCGAGGCGAGTCACACCCCAGTCATGAAGCAGGCGGTAATGCAGCCAGTACTGGTTGACCGCAGTCAGCTCATTCTTGAGCGCTTCGTTAAGCAGTTCTATGACCTTTTGATCGCCACGCATAGATTCCGTTCCTTTGTTGTTCGCGCTCTATATAGCGACGAAGCAACCGGAATAAAACCCTCAAAGCCGCAGAAAACGTAGGTTTTTTAAGGTGATAATGCTAGGCGGTCGCAGCTTCTGTATTGATAATGCTTTGCGCAAATTTCAAGCACTGGCCGCATTTAGGACGCCGACCGAGCCGGGCATAGACATCTGCCGGACGCCCCGGGCCTGCTTCGAGAAGCGCGGCCTTGAGATCCTTTTCCTTGATGGCATTGCAGACGCAAACAACCATATTTCGACTCCTTACAGGAATAGAAATAGCGATAATGAGAATGGCTTGCAAGAGCTATTGCGAGGCTTTTGCAATTATTTTTGCGTCACTGCCCCCTGCGCAATGGCTGCGCCTTGCCGCGCGCCAGTGAGCGCCACAGCCATTCAAGCGGGCCATAGCGAAAGTGCATCAGCCAGGGCTGCGACCATGCCAGCATCAACGCCCACATGGCGATGACGAAAAGATAGAGCGTGGCGCGGCTGATCTCGCCGTACAAATTGAGACCATAGCCGTAAAACAGGCTGGTCATGACAATGCTTGTGCCGAGATAATTGGTGAATGCCACGCGTCCGGCACAGGCGACGCGTCGGATGAATGCGGTACCTGCACGGGTCTTCGCCCAGATCACCAGCACCGCAGCCCAGCCAATGGCCATCACCACATCGAACGGGATGCTGAACGCCAGCGACGAGGCAAAGACACTCACCGCCGAAAAGTCACTGGCATATTGCAGCCAGGCGAGCGCGGCCAGCGGCGGTATCGCGATGGCAAAGCAGGTCAGCGCCCAGCGGCGATAGCGTGCTATCTCCCACTGACCGGTCAGCATTCCGGATTTGTATAGCGCCATGCCAATCAGCATCAGCCCCAGCGTTTCCATGCCGACATTTAGCAATGAGGAGAAGGGCAGCAGCGCCAGCGCGCCTGTGCGATAGCTGAAAATGCCAGCATAGCCGCCCTTGTGGCGTTCGAGATCATCGGCAGCATCTTGCGGGTTGCTGCCGAAATCCCTCTCGATCTCGGCAAGCGCGGTCTGTGCTTCGGCAATCTGTTCGGCACTGGCCGTGCCGCTGGCGATCATTCCCTCAAGTGTGAAGAATATCGCGGAGACCCCACCCAGGAACAGGAATTGCGCTACGAGCAGTCCCACGGCCCAGGCGCGCAGTTTGTTCACCGGAAGGTTACGGAAGAAATAGAGTATCAGGCCAGCTTGGGCATAAAGCGCCAATATGTCGCCCTCCCAGATGAAGTAGAAATGCAGCAGGCCGAAGACCAGCAGCCATATCATGCGGGCATAGTGCACATGGACGGCGGACTTGCCGCCCGCGACTGCGCGCTCGATCACCAGCGCCGCGCTGGCCCCGAACAGCATGGAGAACAGGCCGCGCATCTTTGAATCGACAAAGATGAAATTGAACAGCCAGGCAATGCCATCGACCATGCTGTCATAGCCATAGGATAGCGGGTTGAAATAGGCACCGCCGGGCAGCGCCATATTGACGATATTCATCGCCAATATCCCCATAACCGCAAAGCCGCGCACGGCATCGAGTTCGAAATAGCGCGTAGCTGCCGGTGCGGTTGTAGCCATTGGTTGCTCCCCCGAACCCTCCTGTATCAGCGCATGGTTACAGCCAGCTGGAAATCTGGTCCAGCGGCTTTTTCAGTGTCGCATGCACCGGGATTGTCGCGTCCGGGGCAGGCTTGCCGACCACCAGAACCATCATCGGCTTTTCGGTGGCCGGGCGTTCGCACAGCTCGTTGAGGAACTTCATCGGATTGGGGGTGTGCGTGAGCGTCGCCAGACCGACATCATGCAGCGCTGTGATCAGCATCCCGGTAGCGATGCCGACGCTCTCATTGACATAATAGTTCTGCTTGGCGTCACCCGGTTCGATACCGCCCTTGCGCTGAGCAAAGATGACGATGAGATAGGGCGCGATTTCAAGGAATGGCTTGTCGGCATCGGTGCCCAGTGGGTCGAGCGCCTCGAGCCATTCATCGCTGGCCTTGCCGGCATAAAAGGCGCGCTCTTCTTCCTCGGCGGCGGCGCGCAGCGCGGCTTTCTTTTCCGCCGAGGTGATCACCGCGAAATGCCAGGGCTGATGATTGGCGCCATTGGGCGCTGTTCCCGCCGCCAGCAGCGCTTGCTCTATCACCTCGCGCGGTACTGCATCAGGTGCAAAATAGCGGCAGGAGCGCCGTGTCTTTATCGCCTCATAAAAATCATGTGCCCGTTCGATGCGCTGAGCATCGCTATAATCGGGCAGCTGAGTGTAGGGCAGGGTATCATGCGGTTTCATTATCGGTATCCGGTTGGTTGCTCTGCACCCTGCCTAGCGCGGTGTCGCGTTGGACAAAAGCCCTGCTGCTAACGATTTATTGACATAAATGTCAGTAGTGCTATTTCTCATATAGTATTCATGTGAGACCAGCCATGCCGACATCTGACCTTCCGCTAGTGCATCCCGAACGCGAACGCGCGGCTTTTCAGCCGTTGAAGGCACTGCACCATTTCCGCAAGCTGATCGCCGATAAGGAAGACACCGAGCAGGTGTTCCACATCACCAACAATTTGCGCAGCCAGCGCTATTTTGACGATGCGATGCGCTTTCTCAGCAGCGATGCCGGGCGCGAACTGATGGCACGCAACGAAAACCTTGTCGCCATTCTCGATGATCATGAGACGCTGAAGGCCATGCCCGCAGGATCGCTGGGCTGTGCCTATGTCGAGTTTATGGAGCGTGAGAATATCACGGCGCAGGGCCTGGTCGAGGAAAACGCCAAATTCGCCTCGAAGATTCCCAGCTATCCGGACCAGTTGGAATGGTTCGGCCATCGGCTGCGTGACACCCATGATCTGGTGCATGTGCTGACCGGCTATGGCCGCGACCCGCTGGGCGAGCAATGCGTTCTCGCTTTTTCCTACAGCCAGAACTTCTCGCTCGGCTTTCTGTTTATCGCCTATGCTGGGGGTTTTGAGGTCAAGCGCCGGATGCCGGCCAAGGCCAAGGCGCCGGTATTCTCCGCCATTCGCGAGGCGCAGCGCCATGGCAAAGCGGCGGCCAATATCGGCCATGCGGATATCTCGGCGCTGCTGGCGCGTCCGTTAGAGGAAGTGCGTGCCGAGATGAACATCGTGCCGCCGACACGCTATCAGGAAGCAATGCGCATCTATGCCGATGCCGGGGTCAACCCGCACAACCTGCTGGTGGCGGCCTGAACAGAGCGGGCGCTCAGCGCAATTCCTTGCGGATCACCAGTTTGAGTCCGGACCAGGTCGCATCGACGGCACACACTTTGATATCGACCAGCCCCATGGGCAGGCAGACGATACGGATCACATCTTCGGTGATATCGGTGTCCATCTTGGCGGCCTTTTTCGGCCAGCTCACCCAGATCTGGCCGTCGGGCGCGATGGTGGTGCGCAGCATGGTGAGGCGGTCCTCCAGAACCGCGCGTTCGGTGACGAAGATATGCGCTGCGTTGAGGCCATCGGAAGGCTCGGCCTCTTCGGCAAGGTCCAGCTCGTAATCGGCAATCTCGGCGCGGACGCTGTCGGGCATGGCGTTAAACCAGACACGCATCCCGTCCTTCAAGGTCAGCTTCTTGGCCAGCGGCGTGCCGGAATAACCGGATGGTGGTGCTTTGCTCATAACACCATCATAACGCAGTCGCCCGCATCGGTCACCAGATGCCATAAGCATCCCAGTCCGATCGCCCGCACCCACCATCGCGGCACCAGCAACAGCGCGGCATAGACCAAGGCGGCCCAGATGGTGTGCAGCGGATGAAAGCCGATGGAACAGCGATCGGGATCGAACACCGGATCGGCGAGCAGATGGTCGAGGTCAATCGCGATGGTGGCGACCATGATGAGCGCCGCCTGCCACCAGCGGCGCGGGTCATCGGCGTTGTGCCAGATGATCCATGCGATCAGGAAGGGCGCGATAAAATGGCCGGAATAGTGGAGGATGGGTTGGAGCATTTATGAAACCGTCATCATTGCGGGGAGCGAAGCGACGCGGCAATCCAGAGCCGCGCAAGATGCTCTGGATTGCTTCGCTACGCTCGCAATGACGCTCGAGGGGTCAATCCTCCATCCAGTCCTTGAAAAAACTCTGATGCGCGGCGCAGAGGTCGGCGAGATCAATAACAACATCGCCGCCTGGCATGTCGAAAATTAGCCTTGGTTGGTCAGAAACAGTGCCAAGCCAGGATAGTTCTACATCGTTCGCTTTCGCTGCCTCGGTCAGCTTTTCTTTTGGCTCAGTTGAGCTAAAAACGTATAAGCCCTGATCCTCGCCAAACAGTCCATTTACTCCCAATTCGATGCCGCCCGGGATGAAGGCTCCCAAGTTACTTGCCAAACACATTTCGGCCAATGCAACAGCGATCCCACCATCAGAAACATCATGCACTGCGTGTAAAAGCTCTTTTGCAATGAGCGCCTTTACAAACTCACCTGTCCGCCTTTCAGCCTTAAGATCAACTTTCGGTGCGCGGCCTGTCGAAAGCCCATGGACCTCGCGCAACCATGATGACTGCTCAATGTGTCCGGTTAAAGAACCCGCTAGGAAAATGCCTGCTCCCACTTCACGCTCATTTCGGGTTCCTTCGTACTGTAGCGAAGTTTCATCCTTAAACCCCATCGTCATCATCTGATCGAGGTTGTCTATCAACCCAATCGCGCCAATCGCGGGCGTCGGCAGGATTGCACGCGGTACGCCATCCGGTCCGGTGGTCTCGTTATACAGCGACACATTGCCGCTAACGATCGGCATATCGAGTGCCTTGCATGCCTCGCTCATACCCTGCAGCGCGCCTACGAACTGCCCCATAATCTCCGGGCGTTCGGGGTTGCCGAAATTGAGGCAGTTGGTCACCGCCAGCGGCTTGGCGCCGACGGCGATCAGGTTGCGATAGGCTTCGGCGATGGCCTGTTTGCCGCCCTCATAGGGATCGGCATGAACATAGCGCGGGGTGCAGTCGGTGGTGATGGCGAGGCCGCGATTGGTGCCGTGGATGCGGACAACCGCCGCGTCGCCGCCGGGTTTCTGGACCGTATCGGCCATCACCTGATGGTCATATTGCTCCCATATCCAGCGGCGGCTGGCAAGGTTGGGGCTGGCCATCAGCTTCAAAAGATCGGCGCGGATGTTGGTGCTTTCAGGGATATCCTCTGCCTTGAGCGGCTCGGCGGCTTTGGTCGGCACATGCGGGCGATCATACAACGGCGCATCATCGGCCAGCGGCGCCAGCGGGATATCGCACACCACTTCGCCCAGATGCTCCAGCACCATATGGCCGGTATCGGTGACTTCGCCGATGACCGCGAAATCGAGTTCCCATTTCTCGAAAATCGCCTGGGCCTCATCCTCGCGGCCGGGCTTCAGCACCATCAGCATCCGTTCCTGAGACTCAGAGAGCATCATCTCATAGGCGGTCATATGGGTTTCGCGTTGCGGCACATGGTCGAGATTGAGGCGGATACCGACACCGCCATTGCTTGCCATTTCAACGCTGGACGAGGTCAGTCCCGCCGCGCCCATATCCTGAATAGCGACAATCGCATCGGTCGCCATCAGTTCGAGACAGGCCTCGATCAGCAGCTTTTCGGTGAACGGGTCACCGACCTGCACCGTTGGGCGTTTTTCCTCGCTGTCCTCGTCAAATTCGGCGCTGGCCATGGTCGCGCCATGGATGCCGTCGCGCCCGGTCTTTGAGCCGACATAGACAATGGAATTGCCGACGCCGCTGGCTGCGGAATAGAAAATCTTGTCCTGCTCGGCGATGCCCACCGCCATGGCGTTGACCAGGATATTGCCGTCATAAGCCGGGTCGAAATTGGTCTCGCCGCCGACTGTCGGCACGCCGACGCAATTGCCATAGCCGCCAATGCCCGCGACCACGCCCTTCACCAGATGCTTCATCTTGGGGTGGTCGGGCGAGCCGAAACGCAAAGCATTCATCAGCGCCACCGGCCGCGCGCCCATGGTGAAGACATCGCGGAGGATACCACCGACCCCGGTCGCCGCGCCCTGATAGGGCTCGATGTAGGAGGGGTGGTTATGGCTCTCCATCTTGAAGATCGCCGCCAGCGGCTTGCCATCGGGGCCGGGGCCGATATCGACCACCCCGGCATTCTCGCCCGGCCCGCAAATCACCTGCGGCCCTTCGGTCGGCAGTTTCTTCAGGTGAATGCGCGAGGATTTATAAGAGCAATGCTCCGACCACATCACCGAAAAGATGCCCAGTTCGACCAGATTGGGTGCACGGCCCAAGGCGTTCAATATGCGGTCATATTCTTGCCGAGCGAGGCCATGTTCGGCGACGATCTCCGGGGTGATTTCGGGTGCTGGCGCGGGCTGATTCTGGGTCATGCGTCGCTCCATAGCTGCATGATGCCAGTGCTGCTAGGGTCCGGTATTACCTTTTCCTTAATTATGCGATGCTAAGCGCTTTTCTGTCGTAACAGGGGAGTGCGCAATGGCCGATTATCATGGCGACATGATGTATGAAGTGGGCAATGTTTACGAACGGGTCGATGACCGCAATTACCCGGTGGCCATCATATTGCTCCTCCTCTTCGGTGCCATTGGCATACACCGGCTTTATCTGAACGATCGCAGCATCGGCTTTCTGTATTTCGGCTGCTTCGCGGCAACGGTGTTTATCGGCATATTGACCTTCAATTTCACGCTGCTGACCTGGTATCTGGGACTGGCCTCGCTCGCGCTGTTCGGCGAGTTTATCTATTTCATCTACAAATGGCTCGACCGCAGCCGTTCCTGATTTTTCAGGCGGTGCGCTGGCGCGCTGCCCAATGGGCAAGCAAGGCGAGAATGGTAAATGCCACTAGCGCGGTCCATGCGATGCTGGGGCCATAGCTTTCAGGCTGAGGACCGAACCAGTTATAAAGTTGCACCGCGAGCAAGACCAGCGCCAGCACCAGAGGTGCCAGCCAAGCGCGTCTGACCTGGCTGTTCACCGGCTTTGGCCGGGTTGCGCGCAGATACCAATAAAATGCGCCGAAACACAGAATGAGCTCCAGCGGCATTTCGATCAGCGGATGGTTCCACAGGCCAAGCCCGAGTTTCGGCTCGCTGCCGAACAGGGTCAGATCAGGTACGTGCACCAACAGGTCGAGGAACCAGTGTGATATAACTACCAGCGCACCGGCCAGCGCGGCACGGCGATTACCGCTGGCCAGCATCACCAGCAGGCCGAAACCAAAGGCGAAGCCGAACGTACCCAACAGGCTGTGGCTATAGGGTATGTCATACAGGTCCATCGGATTCATCATCGACATGCCCGGCGAGATGCGCATATTCTCGATACCGGCCAGCGCGAAACCGAAAAAGGCATAGTCGATCAGCTGGGCGGCAATGAACATCGTACCAAGCCCCACTGTGCTGACCGCGCCTTTTTCATCACCTGTTGCCAGCGCTGCCGCGGCAAAGGCCGGTGCATAATGGCCGATGAACATGTCTTTCCCCCGGTGATGACATTATGCGGGTCACTATGCGCATGATCGCACCGCCATGCAAATTGGCGGCAATATGGCTGCCGCCCTTGACCCGGACCGGCCTGCCCGTCAAAGCATGGAGCCATGACACAAGAGATATCGGAAATGGATGAAGCGGCGATTGCCGCGCTGAGTTTCGAGGACGCGCTGGGTCGGCTCGAAGCCGTGGTCCGCCAGCTCGAGAGCGGCGAGGCGACGCTCGACAGGTCGATCACGCTGTATACGCTGGGGGAGCGCTTGCGCAGCCATTGCCAGAAGCGTCTCGATGATGCCAAAAGCCGGATCGAGAAAATCACCATCGGGACGGATGGCCAGCCTGGCACCGAGCCGTTTGACGACTGACAGTGGCGGGCGGTCAGTGCCATCGCCACTGGTTTGGGGATGCCATGATATGGGCCAGAATATGGGTCTAGAAGCAGGGATATATGACGGACGAATCTTCACCGGCGCTATCTGATACTTCGCTTCTGTCGGAAGCCTTTACCGGGATTGCCGAGGATATCGACGCGGTTTTCGACCGGATATTGCCGATCCCCGAAGATCCGCGTGCACCCCTGTTCGCAGCAATGCGCCATGCCGCCATTGGTGGCGGCAAGCGGGTGCGGCCGCTGCTGCTCACCGAAACCGCTTCACTGTTCGGTGTCGATCGCAATGCTGCGCTGCTTGCGTCTACGGCGGTCGAGGCGATCCATGTCTATTCGCTGATTCATGATGACCTGCCATGCATGGATGATGATGACCTGCGTCGTGGCAAGCCGACGGTACACAAGGCGTTTGACGAAGCGACCGCCGTGCTGGCCGGAGACTCGCTGCACGATCTGGCCTTCGAAATCCTGTCTTCCGTCGATGTGCACAGCGATCCCTTTGTGCGGGTCGAGCTGGTCTCGGCACTGGCTACGTCGAGCGGGCCTTCGGGCATGGCTGGCGGGCAGATGATGGACCTGGCCGCCGATGGACAGCAATTCGACCTCGCCACCGTGACCCGGCTGCAGCAGATGAAGACCGGTGCGCTGATCGGTGTGTCGGTCGAGATGGGGGCAATATTGGGACGCCTGCCTGAAGAGGGTCGCGCGCCGCTGCGTGCTTA
The DNA here is from genome assembly GCA_039818985.1 of Pseudomonadota bacterium. Classification (NCBI taxonomy): domain Bacteria; kingdom Pseudomonadati; phylum Pseudomonadota; species Pseudomonadota bacterium. Next base: position 426,619 of record JBCBSU010000001.1, read on the forward strand.
TGCCCGCGATATTGGTCTCGCCTTTCAGATCGCCGATGATCTGCTCGATGTCGAAGGTGACGAGGAACTGGCGGGCAAGGCGCTGGGCAAGGACGAAGATGCGGGCAAGGCGACCTTCCTCTCGCTTCTCGGTGTCGACCGCGCGCGCGAACAGGCCTTTTTCCTGGTCGACCAGGCGGTCGGCCATTTGCAGGATTTCGGCGACGAAGCCAATGTGTTGCGCGCGCTTGCGCGGTTTATTGTGGAAAGGGATCGCTAATGGCTCAGCGCATCGGCGTCTATCCAGGGACATTCGATCCCATCACCCTCGGTCATATGGATATCATTCAGCGCGGGGCCAATCTGGTCGACAGGCTGATTATCGGTGTTACCACCAATATCAGCAAATCGCCGATGTTCACTGATGAGGAGCGCATCGAGACTGTGCGCCGCGAAGTGGCCGCTATCGGCAATAGCGATATCGAAGTGGTCGGGTTCAATTCGCTGCTGATGGATTTTGCCGCCGATCAGGGGGCATCGGTGGTTATTCGCGGGATTCGCGGCGTCACCGATTTCGAATATGAGTATCAGCTCACCGGCATGAACCGCCAGCTTAATGACAATATCGACACGGTGTTCCTGATGGCCGATGTCGCGCTGCAGCCCATCGCCTCAAGGCTGGTCAAGGAAATCGCTCTATATGGCGGGGAGATCGGCAAGTTTGTGACGCCGACGGTTCGCGAACAGGTAATGGCGCGGGTCGGGGAACTGGGCCTCAAGGGCGGTTAAGGGACATGCGCCATCATTCATCATGTTGACAGCATTGACGCCGTATCGCATCGGGCACAGCGGGCGTTGCAGCTGAAATCGGATGAACCGGCGCCAGACAGATATTTGGAGAGTTTAAGCAATGTTGCGCACATCACTATGGGCAAGGCTATGCGCCGTGTTTGCGGCGATCTGCCTGGCAATGCCCGCAGCCATGGCCCAGGAAAGCGAAACGCAGGGCGAGACCGAAGCCAGCGTACCGGAGATCACGCCCGAGCAGCGCAAGGCGATGCGCGACAATCCGGACAACATATTGCATCTCGACCTTTCCACCGGTGGCCGGGTCACGATCCAGCTCTACCCCGATGTCGCTCCGACGCATGTCGAACGCATCAAGACACTGGCACGCCAGGGCTTTTATGATGGTATCATCTTTCACCGCGTGATTGACGGTTTCATGGCGCAGACCGGTGACCCCACCGGTACTGGACAGGGCGGATCGGAGCTTCCCAACCTCAAGGCTGAATTCAACCGCCTGCCACATATTCGCGGCACTGTGTCGATGGCGCGCACCAGCGATCCAGACAGCGCCAACAGCCAGTTTTTTATCGTTTTCTATCCGCGTTTCTCGCTCGATAACAAATATACCAATTTCGGTCGGGTCAAATCGGGCATGCAATATGTCGACATGATCAGCCGCGGTGAGCCGCCGACCCAGCCATCGCGTATCGTTCAGGCGTCGCTGGCATCGCAGAACAAGCCAATCCCCGATCTCACCGCCACCGCAGACGACGAGCCGGAGATTTCGGTCGACGATCTCAACGCGCCGATCGGCTGACTGCGCTACCAACGGGTTATTGGGCCGGATGATGGGGGGAAGCCGTGCGTGTCGACCTGTTCGATTTCGATCTGCCAGAAGAGCTGATCGCGCTGCGCCCGGCCGAGCCGCGCGAAGCAGCAAACCTGCTGGTTGTGCCGCCGGACGGGGCGTTGCAGGACAGCAGCGTCGGGCAATTGCCGCAACAGCTGCGTCGTGGCGATGTGCTGGTGTTCAACGATACCAAGGTGATCCAGGCCCAGCTCGAGGGCCGACGCGGCGATGCCAGGATCGGTGCGACGCTGCACAAGCAGATCGATGACCGCCGCTGGCTGGCCTTTGTCCGCAATGCCAAGAGGCTACGTGTCGGTGAGCATGTGGATTTCGGTCCAGATGTATCAGCGCTGGCGGAGGCGCGGCATGAAGATGGCAGCTTCACCTTGTATTTCGAGGGTGACGAGCCGGTGCCGCTATTGCTTGATCGCGCCGGGTCGATGCCGCTGCCGCCCTATATCGCCAGCAAGCGCGCCATCGACGAGCAGGACAAGCAGGATTATCAGACGATCTTCGCCGAGCGTGAAGGCGCGGTGGCGGCGCCGACCGCATCGCTGCATTTCACACCCGGGCTGATGGAGGCGCTTGCGGCGCATGGTATCCAGACCGAGACGCTGACACTGCATGTCGGTGCCGGGACGTTCCTGCCGGTCAAGGCGGATGATACCGATGACCACCAGATGCACAGCGAATGGGGTGAGATCAGCGCCGATGTCGCCGCGCGTCTGTCACAGGCCAAGGCCGCGGGTCGGCGGATCATCGCCGTGGGCACCACCAGCCTCAGGGTATTGGAGAGCGCCGCGGACGAAGATGGCCATATCCCGGCCTGGAGCGGCGATACCGATATCTTCATCACCCCGGGTTATCGCTTCCGCATGATCGATGCGCTGATGACCAATTTCCACCTGCCGCGCTCGACGCTGTTCATGCTGGTCAGCGCTGTTGCCGGGCTGGAAACGATGAAGGCGGCCTATGCCCATGCCATGGCGCAGAAATACCGCTTTTACAGCTATGGCGATTCCTCGCTGCTCTGGGTCAATCCCTCAGCCAACTGAACCGGTGACGGCAACAAAAAGGCGACCCGATGGGCCGCCTTTTCAGTAATCAGAGGTTTTTGCGATCAGGCAGGAACGCCCGGATCGTCATTGTCCTGAGGTTCCAGCGTGCCGCCCTGATCGGCGCAGGTGCCGGCATCCGTATATTTCCAGGCATTGCCCTGATAATCGACGGTCGAGGTGCCGGCGCACGATGTACCCGGGCCTGCAGCGCAGTCATTCTTGCCAGCGAGCGAAATGCCATAGCATTTCTCTTTTTCGGCCTTGGCCACTTCGGTGGTTTCCGCTTCACCGGAAGCCGCTTCTTCGCCGCCGCCTGAAGCGCCGCCCGAGCAGGCAGCCAGTGATGCAGCTGCGACCATTGAAGCTGCGATTGATCCCATACGGGTGGTCTTGGTCATTCTCGTCTCCCACGGTGTTGGTCACCATCTCATATGCAGACTCGCATAATAGCCAGCGTGCAAAGCACAAATTCGCAGAATTGCAGGTTTAGGTCAATTATCGTTACGCAGTCGATATTTTCCCCTGCCGAGCGGTGAGATTGACCGCGGGCCATGGGCACTCTAGGTGGCGCGCATCATGCAACCACGATTTTCTTTCACCATCCATGTCCGTGACGGCAAGGCGCGTCGTGGCACCCTTGCCATGCGGCGCGGCGATATTCGAACCCCGGCCTTTATGCCGGTAGGCACCGCTGCCACGGTCAAGGCGATGACCACCAGCGATGTCCGCGCCACCGGTGCCGATATCATCCTCGGCAATACCTATCATCTGATGCTGCGCCCCGGCGCGGAGCGGATGGCGCGACTGGGCGGGCTGCATCGCTTCATGCAGTGGGACCGGCCGATACTCACCGATAGCGGTGGCTATCAGGTTATGAGCCTGTCCGATCTGACAAAGGTCACCGAAGAGGGGGTGTCGTTCAAAAGCCATCTCGACGGTTCGCGCCATATGCTCAGCCCCGAGCGCTCGATGGAAATCCAGCGGCTGCTCGGGTCCGATATTGTCATGGCGTTTGATGAATGCACCGCCAATGGCGCCGACCATGAGGAGGCGGCGCGTTCGATGGCGATGTCGATGCGCTGGGCGAAGCGTTCGCGTGACGGTTTTGATTCAGGCCGCGACCATGCCGAAGGCGCAGCATTATTCGGTATCCAGCAGGGCGCATTGTACGAGGATCTGCGACGGCAATCGGCGGAAGAGCTGATGGCGATCGGCTTTGACGGCTATGCCATTGGCGGCCTTGCTGTGGGCGAGGGGCAGGAGGCGATGTTCGACGTGCTCGATTACGCACCGGAGCAGCTGCCCGATGACCGGCCGCGCTATCTCATGGGTGTTGGCAAGCCCGACGATATTATCGGTGCGGTCGCGCGCGGCGTCGACATGTTTGATTGTGTGCTGCCGACGCGGTCGGGCCGCAACGGCCAAGCCTTTACCAGTACCGGCCCGATCAATATCCGCAATGCCCGCTACGCCGAGGACCAGGCGCCGCTGGATGAGAATTGCGATTGCCCGGTCTGTCAGAATTACAGCCGCGCCTATCTGCATCATCTGATCCGGTCGAAGGAGATATTAGGGGCGATGCTGATGACACAGCACAATGTCCATTTCTACCAGTCGATGATGCAGCGGATACGTGACGCTATCAGTGAAGGCCGCTTCGACGCCTTTCAGACAGCTTTTCTGGAGCGCTACCGTTCGGGTGAATGAGCGTCGTCCTCGCGCTTTTCGCGCTGTTGCTCCATCGCTGCGGCGACCGATGCGGAGATATCGCTATGGCGTTCGCTCGCCGGCGTATCGAACAGGCGGATGGCGAGACTGAACCGGCCATCCTCCCGGTCCTGATCGAGCGTGCTGCGGAGCTGGCGCGACAGGCCCTGAAGGATCTTGGCGACCCCGCCATCGAGTATCGCGTCCATCCCCGCATTGTCGCCGAGCGCGGGTGATGTGATCGCCAGCCGGGCAAAGCCGGCGCGGTCATCCGGGGTGACGCTGATGGTGATCGGCCCCGGCGCGCCGCTATTCTGGATCAGCTCGAGAATTTCGGTGAGCAGGAAGGTTACCGGCATGGCGACATCCTGGTCGACCAGCATCTGCCTGACGTGAATCGTGGTGCGGCTGTTAAGGTCGCTGTCCGGTGCGCGCGCGCGAAAGCTGGACACGACCTCGCAGATCAACTCGCGCAGCGAGATACCGCGTCTTGCTTCAGTGTCGGCAAAATGGTGGCGATGCACCACCGCCAGCGCGTTGACCCGGCGCTGGATCGAGGCATAAACCCGGGCAATCTCCTCATTCTCGGCGCCGCGCGCATGCAGGTTGAGCAGGCTGGTGATGATCTGCAGGTTGTTCTTGACCCGGTGATGCACTTCGCGGGTCAGCTTCACCTGTTCGCTCAGGCCGTGCGCCAGCGCTTCCTTGTCTGCCTGGACCAGAGCGGCAAGCCGGTTGAATACACCGTCCAGTTCGATGATCTCATGCGCGACCATGCTGTCCTGGTGCATTGGCTGCACATTGTTGCCGGGTTTATAGCTGCGCATCTTGTTCTGCAGCTGCTGGATCGGGTGCATCAGCATGCCATTGACGACCAGCCAGCCGATAATCGCTGCGGCAAGGATCATCATGATCGGGATGATCCGGATAAGATATTGCGACGAGCTTTTCCGCTCTGCCGGCAGCCTCAGGGTCAGGTCGAGGCCGGCGACTTTTTGCTGCGCGGTGATGCTGTTGCCCAAATGGCGCTCATTGCGACCGGTCAGCTCGCTCAGGGTCAGCACATAATCACCATCGTGCAGTGTCAGTCGCGCCAGCGGCATGGTACCTTCCGGGTCGGCAATCTCCATCAGCGTTTCGATGCTGTAAAAGGCGGCGACGCGCGTCAGGGGTACGCGACCCTGCGAAAATATGATCAGCCCGTCATGCGCCGGTGCGATCAGTGTATCATTGCCTGCCGAACCGGCACGCATGGCATTGCCGATAATCCCTTCGGGCCCCTGCAGGCCGCAAACCGACTCGCCGCTGCGGCTGGCATAGGCCAGCACCTGGCCCGTCATTGCCGCAGGCAACTCCTGCTGCAGATCGGCGCATAGCGCTCCCTCGTCACCGCCCAGTGCAATCGCATTGGCGGCGCGCAGCAATATGGCGCGTTGTGAAGCTATGGCGCTGTTCAACCGCAACGCACCAAGATTGAGGGCATTGGCCGCCGCGTCGTTGCGCGCGGCTTCCTCGCTGCTCTCAATCTGTTCCGATGCCAGATAGGCGATCAGCGCCAGCGGTGCCAGCGCCACCAGCAGGATTGCAAACAGCTTGAGGCTGGTCGAGCGCCGGGGGAATTCCTCGCCGGGGTGCCAGCCGGATTCGGGTGTGTCAGTCATGGCAGTGGCAATCGTGCTGGGCCAAGGCGGGTGACAATGTCAGGCCAGCTTGTCCAGCAGGTCCTGAAACTCGCTCGGCAGTGCTTCGTCGATGGTCTGTCGATATACCGATTTCAAAGCCTCGCCGATCAATTCGTCATTATCTGACGAATATTCTGCCTCACAGCCCATGCTGCCCATGGTGATGCTGTGATCCGGTCGCGATTCTGCACGCGCGTCGGAGCGCGCGCTGACATCGGCGCTTCCGCTTTCTGGCTTTTTGTTTTCGCGCGTCATGCAAACTGCTCTGTCTTCTCAAGCCCGATATATAATCGGCATCATCGGCAACTCAACCACTGCCTGTGTTCACGTCATTCCGCTTTTCAGTCTGCCTGTCCCTGCAGGAGTTGATAATCGTTATCACTATCGGCAGCCAATGGAACTTAATCCAAGAACCCGTTGCGATGAATAAGGTTCCGCAAAGCTGCAACATCCGTTGCATTTCGCTGCCGGAACAGCGGACTTGCAAAAAATGCCAAGGAACACCATTCAGGGATGGTCGTGCCATATTGCCCGCTTTGGGAACATGCGCGGCCAATAGGAGTTATGAAGTTTATGTCACTAGGCCAAGAGCTTGCACCGCATCTGCCCTTTCTCCGCCGCTATGCCCGCGCCCTGACCGGCGAACAGCAGCGCGGCGATGCCTATGTCAAGGCGACGCTGGAAGCGATTGTTTCCGCTCCTGACCAGTTTCCCCGGGATATCGACACCCGGCTCGGTCTGTATCGGACATTCCAGGCGATATGGTCCTCATCTGGCGGCGATGGCGAAGACCATCACAAGGAACCGAGTTCGGACCTGCGCGAGGCAGTGGCACAGAAGCGGCTGGTGGCGATTCCTTCCGAAGCGCGGCAGGCGCTGCTGTTGACGGCCATGGAAGGCTTTTCCAGTGCCGATGCGGCGCTGCTGATGCAGCGTGACGAGCCCGATATCGACGGTCTGGTCAAGGATGCGATGGGCGAGATCGACAAGCAGATCCGTACCCGGGTGCTGATCATTGAGGATGAGCCGATTATCGCCATGGATATCGAAACCATTGTCGAGGATATGGGCCATGATGTGACCGGCATCGCGGTCACCCGTGATGAAGCGGTGGCGCTGGCAGAAAAGGACAAGCCGGGCCTGATCCTTGCGGATATCCAGCTTGCGGATAACAGCTCGGGCATTGACGCGGTGGCCGACATATTGGGCTTTGCCAATGTGCCGGTGGTGTTCATCACCGCTTTCCCCGAACGGCTGCTCACCGGCGAAAAGCTGGAACCGGCCTTCCTGATCACCAAACCTTTCCAGCGCGACACGGTCCGCGCCGCGATCTCACAGGCGCTGTTCTTTCATCAGGTCTAGAGAACGATAAGCAATATGCAGATACAAAAAGGGCGGCCTTTGGGGCCGCCCTTTCTATCGTCTGATGGAAGAATCAGCGCGAATAGAATTCGACGACCAGATTGGGTTCCATCTTCACCGGATAGGGCACTTCGTCCAGCGTCGGGATACGGCTGAAGGTTACCTTGTCGGTGCCGTCGGGAACAACATAGTCGGGAATGTCACGTTCGGCGAGACCCTGGGCTTCGATGACGAGGGCCATTTCCTGCGCCTTTTTGCTCAGGCCGACAATCTCACCCACCTTGATGCGGCGCGACGGGATATTGCACTTTTCGCCATTGACCAGGATATGGCCGTGGTTGACGATCTGACGCGCGGCAAAAATCGTCGGCGCGAATTTGGCGCGATAGACAATCATGTCGAGACGCTGTTCGAGAATGCCGATCAGGTTCTGTGAGGTATCGCCCTTCATCTTTGCCGCTTCGGCATAGGCGCGCTTGAACTGCTTTTCGGTAACGTCGCCATAATAGCCTTTCAGCTTCTGCTTGGCGCGCAGCTGGATACCGAAGTCGGAGAGCTTGCTCTTGCGGCGCTGGCCATGCTGGCCGGGGCCATATTCGCGGCGGTTGACCGGCGATTTCGGGCGGCCCCAGATATTCTCGCCCATGCGGCGATCGAGTTTATATTTAGCGGACGTACGCTTTGACATGGATCATGCTCCAATTTGCTGTTTCATAATGTCCCGGAACGCACCGCCGGAGGACCGTTGTATCGGTCGATTTCCGGCGCGGCTGCCGCTTCACCGGGGTACGGAGCCAATTGCGAAGCGCGGCCTATGGCGGACATGCGGGCGAATGTCAATGATGGCGTGTGCGAATTGCAATTATGGGCTGGTCATGCCGGGTGATTGCCGTTAGCCAGTCGCGAGCAAGATATCAGCAGCGACCCGGACCCGATATGACCCGCGAAATCCGCAACCCCGAACAGTGTGAGAGCATGGCCGAAGTGCGCGCCGGTGTCGATACGCTCGATGCCGAGCTGGTTGACCTGCTGACCCGGCGCTTTGGCTATATGGCGGCAGCGGCACGCATCAAGAGCGACCGCGAAAGTGTCCGTGATGAAGCGCGCAAGGCCGAGGTCATCGGCAATGCCAAGGCGCGAGCACTGCAAAATGGCCTGCCGGTGGCGCTGGTCGAGGATTTCTGGGAGCGGCTGGTCGAGGCCTCGATCGCCTATGAATTCGAAAAGTGGGACAGCTTGCGGCGTTAGCTCCTGACCCTAACCCGCCCTGCTGACGGGGAGGAGTTAATCCTTTTCAGGGCGATCAAGATAACGCAAAACGCCGCGCATGGTCTTGACCTGACCACTATTCCATCCCGGTTGTGTCATCAGCGTCCGCAATGTCCGCTGGGTCGCGACAATGCGGTCCTCGGGGAAGAAATAGCCACGCTTGTCGAGCATGGCGAACAGCTGGCCGATCATCCCGTCCAGCTCACCTTGCGGTGCGGGCGTCATCGATTCCGCTTCATCCTCGCCGCGTGTCGGCTGGGCCAGTGACGGCATGCCCGTACCGGTGCGCGACCAGGCATAGGCCACCAATATTACTGCCTGGGCGAGGTTGAGTGAACCGAATTCCGGATTGATCGGGATGGTGATAATCGAACGCGACAGCGCCACATCGTCAGTCTCCAGGCCGGACCGTTCGGGTCCGAACAACACCGCGCTGCGCCCCGGCTCAGCGGCCATGGCGGCAGCGGCCTGCTCGGCATCGAGCACCGGTTTGGTCACACCGCGCTTGCGCACCGTGGTGGCAAACACATGGGCGCAATCGGCAACCGCGTCCGCAACGCTGTCATATACCGTGGCCTCGGCGAGGATCTGGTCGGCGCCTGACGCTGCCGGACCGGCATCGGGATTGGGCCAGCCGTCGCGCGGGGCCACTAGCCGCATTTCGGTGAGACCGAAATTGAGCATGGCACGCGCAGCCTTGCCGATATTCTCGCCCAGTTGCGGGCGTACCAGCACCATGATGGGTTTATACGGTGAAGTGGCGGTCATGCCTGACCGACATCTTTCACATTGGCGGCAAATTCCTCGAAATCCTTTGCCTCGTTGAAATCGCGATAGACGCTGGCGAAGCGGATATAGGCGACGCTGTCGAGCTGGCGCAGCCCGTCCATCACCATCTCGCCGATTTTCTGCGACGGAATTTCGGATTCACCACTGGTTTCCAGCTGGCGTTGTATGCTCGAGACCAGCAGGTCAATCCGCTCCGGGCCGACATCGCGCTTGCGACAGGCCAGTGTGATCGAATTTTCCAGCTTGGTGCGGTCAAACGGCTCGCGCCGATCGGCGCTTTTTACGATCATGATCTCGCGCAACTGGATGCGCTCAAATGTGGTAAAGCGCGCGCCGCAATTCTCGCACTGGCGGCGGCGGCGGATTGCGGCGCCGTCCTCGGTCGGTCGGCTGTCCTTTACCTGGCTGTTTTCATGGGCACAAAAGGGACAGCGCATAAGGGCATGTTACTTCTTCTTGGTGCTGCGCCCCGATGATGTCTTGCGGGTCCTGGGTCTGGCCTTGGGCTTTTCCTCGACCGGCTTTTTGGCAACGGATGAGGGTGCAGCGTCACCGGATGATTTTTTCTGCGACTGCCGATAGGCGACTATGCCTGCGCCTGCAAGGGCTCCGGTGGCAACACCCACGACCGGCAGGGCAAGGGCGGCCAGTCCACCGATTGCGGCACCGCTGGCGATCTTCTTGCCGTTCGGGCTCTTCACCGCCTGGACCGCATCCTTGCCTGCACCGAGCAACTCCTCGGCGGCCTCGGAGAAATAATGTTTGCTCTGTTCGAAAAAGCCGTCATCGGCTGCTGCGCTCAGCGGTGCGCCGCATTCCGGGCAATATTTCTGGCCGGCCTCGACCGTTGCCCCGCAAGCATTGCATTGTTCAAAATCCATGTGACTGTCCCGTTCCTGTCCCCTGCCCGGAAAACTGTCTGCGCCCGGCATCTGCCCGCCGCCGATGCGCTATTTCGATTTCTTCTTCTCTTCCTCTTCTTCCTGCTTCTTGCTGATATGGCGATAGGCAACAATGCCTGCGCCAATAGCAGCACCTGCGGCGACACCCACCGGTGCGATCAGCCCGGCAGCCGCACCCAGAGCGGCACCACCTGCCAGCTTTTTCGCCGAATCCATATCGGCGACATGCTTGCCATGCTTATAGGTTTCCTTGGCGGCGTCTTTGGTCGCGCCCCATAGCTCTTCCGCAGCTTCACCGACATAATGCTTGGTCTGCTCAACCACGCTCTCGGCGTGGATCTGTTCCGGTGTCTTGGCACCGCAATGCGGACAGAATTTCATTCCGTCTTCAAGTTCCGCACTGCAGTTGTTGCAGGTCTGTGCCATTATTATACGCTCCTTCAGTGTGTATTATCGTGATAATACGCTGAAAAGTCAACTCCGTCCGTCGAAGCGTATATAGCCTATATCAGCAGCTATGAATAAATCGGAAAGCGATCGCACAGCGCTTCGACGCGGCTGCGCACCGCGGCTTCCACCGCCGGATCGCCCGCTTCGCCCTTGAGCCGCAGGCCGTCGAGGACATCGGCGATCATATCGGCAATGGCGCGGAACTCGGCCGGCCCGAAGCCGCGTGTGGTTCCTGCCGGGGAACCGATGCGGATGCCGCTGGTCTTGAGCGGTGGCAGCGGGTCGAAGGGGATGCCGTTCTTGTTGCAGGTAATGCCCGCACGCTCGAGCGCTTCATCGGCATCCCTGCCGGTGACGCCGAGCGGCCTCAGATCGATCAGGGCGACATGGGTGTCGGTGCCACCCGCGACCAAAGCCGCGCCGCGCTCTTCCAGCCGCGCCGCCATGACCTTGGCGTTTTCGATAACCGCAGCGGAATAGGTTTTGAACTCGGGACGCAACGCCTCGCCAAAAGCCACTGCCTTGGCGGCGATGACATGCATCAGCGGGCCACCCTGCAGGCCCGGGAACACCGCGCTGTTGAACTTCTTGCCCAAAGCCTCGTCATTGGTGAGGATCAGGCCGCCACGCGGGCCGCGCAATGTCTTGTGCGTGGTGGTGGTGACGACATGCGCATGCGGCAGCGGAGAGGGATGGTGGCCGCTGGCGACCAGCCCGGCAAAATGTGCCATATCGACCTGGAAATACGCGCCGACCTTGTCGGCGATTTCACGGAAACGGGCAAAATCGATCTGGCGCGGATAGGCCGAGCCGCCGGCGATAATGAGTTGCGGCTTATGCTCCAGAGCCAGGCGCTCAACTTCGTCATAGTCGATCAGATGCGTGTCTTCACAAACCCCATATTGCACTGCGTTGAACCATTTGCCCGATTGTGCCGGCCTGGCGCCGTGCGTCAGGTGCCCGCCGGCATCCAGCGACATGCCCAAAATGGTATCGCCTGGCTTGATCAGCGCCAGCAGCACCGCGCCATTGGCCTGTGCGCCCGAATGCGGCTGGACATTGGCATAGGCGCAACCGAAAAGTTGCTTTGCCCGGTCGATGGCGAGCTGCTCGACGCTGTCCGACGGCGCGCAGCCCTGATAATAGCGGCGACCGGGATAGCCTTCGGCATATTTGTTGGTGAACACCGAACCCTGGGCCTCAAGCACCGCGCGCGAGACGATATTCTCCGAGGCAATCAGTTCAATCTGTTTCTGCTGGCGCGTCAGCTCCGCGGTGATGGCCGTGGCGATATCGGGGTCGGCGTCGCCTATTGCAGAATCGAAAAATCCATCGGGGCGGAAGTCATTATCGGGCTGGCTGGTCATGCTGTGGCTCCTTGGGGCTGAGACCCTAATTTGTCGACGCGCCGCTGATGGCGGCCACCGGCGAAATCGGTGTCGAGAAATGCGGTAAGGCAGGCCTTGGCCTGTTCGATGCCGATCAGCCGTGCGCCCATGGCAATGACATTGGCGTCATTATGCTCGCGTGCGAGGCTGGCCGAAAGTGGCTCACTGACCAGAGCGCAGCGGCAGGCGGGGTGGCGGTTGACCGCCATCGATATACCAATGCCCGATCCGCACAGCGCGACACCATAATCGGCGTCCCCGGCGGCCACCGCCTCGGCCAGCCTATAGCCATAATCGGGATAGTCGACACTGTTGTCACCGGCGGGGCCGAGATCGTTGACATCATGTCCCTGTTCGCTCAGCCAGATACGCAATTCGGCTCGCATGGCATTGGCCGCATGGTCGGAGGAAATGGCAATTTTCATAGCTGGGTGCATGGTCAGGCTCCCTTTCGCGCCCGATGTAGTGCATCGCCGGGCGGTTCGCCAGATGCAAGGCGCGGCCTATCCACATTTATGCCGCATAGTCTGGGCATGGTGCTGCCGGTTTAACGCTTTGTTAGCGATTTAGCGGATATTTTTGCGCCATGACTGCTGCAAAAGCCGAAACCATGCCGCTAACCATGCGGGCACTGCTGCCCGAGACGCCGCTCGATGCTGCGCGGATGGCGCTGTGCCTGATGTGTGCGCTGGTGCTGATTGGCGCGGGCCAGCCGCTGCCTTACTGAGCGCGGCTCAAAGCTTGGTAATTTTCCGTTCAATCCCGGTCCAGAGTCTGCTGAACGCTTTTTGTGCCGGGCTCGATGGTGCGAATGTGCCTATCGGCGCGCGCCGCTTCGCCATCTGTTCGACGGCGCTGGCCATCGGGATGACCGGCCAGTCGGGATGATTCTCCAGCGCCTGTTTGTGCAGTGCCCGGCGGCGGTCAACCATCGAATGCACCGGCAGCATCGGTGCATGGCGACCCGATTGGCGGTTGAGATATTCCTGCACCTCGAGAAAGGCGCGTTGCGACAGTGGCGAGGGGATGACCGGAACAATCACCAGATCAGCGGCGCGCAATATCTGCTCACTGGTCTCGGTCAGGCCCGGTGGACAGTCGAGAATGATGCGGTCGTAATCCTTGCCGAGCGCAGCGAGCAGCTTTTTCAGCCGCTTCTTCTTGCCGATATCGAACAGCAGATGGTTGAGACCGCGCAATGAACTGTCGGCGGCGAGAATATCCACCCCCTTGACTGTCGATTTGCGGATCAATTTCTGCGCCGTGACGCGGCGGGAAAACACCGCCTGCGCCTCGTCTTTCAGCTCCTTGTCCTTGCCGACAAGGAAGGTGGCTGCGGCCTGTGGATCAAGATCCCATAACAGGGTCCGGCGCGAACTCATCTGTGCCGAACACCATGCCAGGTTGACCGCGGTGCTGGTCTTTCCCACCCCGCCTTTCAGATTATATACGGCAATGACCGTCATCTTGCTCTTTTCTGTTGCGTCAAGACTCCCGCTATTAGCAGACAAATCTTACGATTTTTCCCGCTATTGGCCTTCAGCGTCATTTTCTATCGCGGTTTTGCCGTCATTCTCGCCGGTTTTGCCGGTCAGCGCCGCCTTGGCGGTATCGGTGGCCCCGTTCATGATGCCGCCCGGTGTGCGTGCCGGTGGCATGATATCAAGACCCCTGGCGGTCAGCCATTCGCGCACATCACCGGCGGTTCGCTTAGCGTCTTCTTCCATCGGGATGTGACCGAGGTCGCCATAGATCACCAGGGTGCTGTCGGGCAGAATGTTGTCAAACCACTCTGCGGATTCCACCGGGATCAGCTGGTCCTGCGCGCCCCAGAGCAGCAGCACCGGCACGCTGATACTGGCGATCTGCTCGGAATCGTGCTTGCGTGATGGATCGCCGGTGCCGGGATTGAACATCGCCTCACGATTGCCGGGATAGCGCAGCAAATGCCAATAGCGGTCAATCTGCTCATCGGTAATCGCTTCCGGCTCCGCGACCGAGCCTTTCAGCGTTTCCGCGATAATGCTGCGCGGGGTCATGACCCCCAATATTGGCTTCAGCATATCGTTCTGCGCCAGACGGAAGCCGATGGGCAGTGAGGCATCGGCAGGCTGCGGCGCGCCACTGGGATCGACCAGAATCAGCGCGCGTACCGCCTCGGGGTGGTCAAGCGCATGGTGCCAGGCAATACGTCCACCCATGGAATTTCCGGCGACAATATAGCTTTCGATACCGAGATTCTGCATCAGCATATGCACCATGTCGGACTGGCCGGCGGCGCTATAGTCATTGGCAACATGCGGACCGGTCAGGCCATGGCCTGCATGGTCATAGCGGATGACACGATAACTGTCGCCCAGCGCCTCGGCCCAGCCTTCCCATGTGTGCAGCGACGCGCCCGAGCCGTGCATCAGCAGCAGGACCGGGGCATCACGCGGCCCGGTGTCGCGCACATGTACTGTCTGACCATTGGGCAGATCGATAAATTGCGATGGCTCGCCACCATATTCGGCGCGCAATTCAGCAACATCGCGGTCGGGTGCATAGGCCCATATACCGATGCCGATTGCGGCGATGACGATGAGAACGAACAGCCACTTGAGAACTCTGAACATGCGGTTGTCCCTTATGATTACAGGATTTCGTGGACCACTTCCTGAGGCCTGCACAGGCGTACGCCCTTTTCGGTCTCCACCAGCGGGCGGTTGATCAGTATCGGCTCGCTGGCCATGGCATCGAGTATCGCATCGCCGGACACATCATCGGCCGTGAGTCCCAGCTCCTCGGCCGGCGATCCGCGCACCCGCAGCCCCTGTTGCGGGGTCATATCGGCGTCCTTGTAGAGCTGGGCCAGCTTGTCGCGGCTTGGCGGGTCTTTGAGATACTGGATGACGGTCAGGTCGATCCCATCCTGCTCCTGCAGGATGGCGAGTGTCTTGCGCGATGTGCCGCATTTCGGATTGTGCCAGATGGTCGCTTTCACCGGTACCCCTCTCTCATTGGACTGTCATCAGTCTATGTTGTCTATGGCGCTGGCGCGGGCCATGCAATGCCGGAATCGGCGGCTCGTGGACTTATTTGGCGGGCTATTCTTCCGGCGCCGCTGGTTCAGCACTCGGCACCACCAGCGTCGGCACTGCGCGCGCCGCGTCTTCGGGCGATATGCCCGGCGGCGGCGCGGCGGAGATGCGTTCCTCGCGTCGGGCTACACGGGCGGCGCGTTTGATCGCCTCGCGCAGCCGCGGATAGACACCGCAGCGGCAGATATTCTGTATTGCCTCGTCGATATCGCTGTCCGAGGGGCGATCATTTTTGCGCAGCAGCACCGAGGCCGCCATGACGATGCCGGGGGTGCAGAAACCGCACTGGATCGCCTGTTCGGCGACCATGGCCTGCTGCACTGGATGACTGCGGTCGCGGCTCAGCGCCTCGATGGTGGTGACGAACCGCCCCTCGACCTCGGCCAGCGTGACCAGACATGACCGGATTGCTGCGCCATCGATGTCGACAATGCAGGAACCACAATCGCCATTGCCGCAGCCATATTTGGTGCCGGTCAGGTTCGACGCATCGCGCAAGGCCCAGAGCAGCGGCGTCTCCGGGTCCATGCGATATTCGACCGGGCGGTCATTGACGGTAAGCTTGGTCATCGGGCTCCGCTAATAAGCCTGATCCTGCACATCGTCACCCTGAACTTGTTTCAGGGTTTCAGGCCAAACAGAACGGCGCAAAATGCCTTAGATGCTGAAACAAGTTCAGGGTGACGAATTTGTGTGGGTTGTACAATCAATCCCGCCAGCTGGTGTCGATCTTGTCGACCAGCCGCACCATGGCGGCAAAATCAGGTACGCCAGGACCGGTGGGCAGCTGTGTCTGGCTGATATCTCGCTGGTGCACATCAACCACTTCCTGCGGGACGACAATCGGCGCGCCCATCGAAGCGGTGGCAAGCTGGATTTCGCAGGCGCGCTGCAGTGCCCAATAGGTGATGAATGCCTCGGGCAGGGTGCGGCCCATGACCACCGGGCCGTGGTTGCGCAACATAAGCACACGCTTGTCTCCCAATGCTGCCGCCAGCCTCGGACCTTCCTCTTCGCGTACCGTTACGCCCTCAAAATCATGATAGCCTATCTGGCCGACAAAATTGCAGGCATAGAAATTGGTCGGCTGCAATCCACCCTCGACAGAGCATACCGCCATGGTCGCCGTGGTGTGGGTATGGATGATACAGTGCATATCGGGCAGTTCGCGGTGGAACATGCTATGCTGCACAAAACCCGCCTTGTTGACCGGATAGAGTGAACCATCAAGCGTCTCACCGTCGGAATTGATCTTGACCAGATTGGAAGCGCATACTTCGGAGAAGTGCAGCCCATACGGATTTATCAGAAAAGCATCTTCCTCACCCGGCACCTTGAGCGTAATATGGTTGTAGATCATCTCGTCCCAGCCGAGCATGGCGAAGACGCGATAACAGGAAGCGAGCAGCTTACGTGCCTCGCGCTCATCGGTGGACATCTGGTTATCGGTCTTGATGGCAGTGGCCATGGCGAACTCTCCATTTTTCGCTGAGACTGGGAAATTGTTAGAACGAAGTCTAGAACAAGCAATCATGCGCGGCAACCATGTCCGCACCGATCAAGGTGCCGTTAAAGCACCGAAATCAAGCGCGTTGGCAGCGGCTACAGTGGAAAATGCTTGAAAAATGCCTATATTGCTGTAAGCCGCGCCGCTCATGAGCTGTGCCGACAGGCGCGGAGCATTTGTGATTCGCTAACGCAATGTTGGTTTTCTGGCATTATGCAGCAGATCGCACATAATCGGATTAACTTTATTGCCATCGCCGAGGCCCTGTCGCCCGGCAAGACATATTCTGACTGGAGCTGACGAGACCTATGCAAATTACTGTTCGCGATAACAATGTCGATCAGGCGCTGCGGGCGCTGAAAAAGAAACTGCAGCGTGAAGGCGTGTATCGCGAGATGAAATTGCGTCGCCATTATGAAAAGCCGTCTGAAAAGCGTGCGCGCGAGAAAGCCGCCGCCGTTCGTCGCGCCCGCAAGATGGAGCGCAAGCGCATGGAGCGCGACGGCATCAAATAAGCGCGATGGCCAAAGGCTGCCATTCGGGCAGCAGATGAAGGGCGGCTTTTGCCGCCCTTTTTCGTGCCTCTTTTCTTGCACGGCAGGCATATTGGGGCTTGATTGCACCGCGCGGCTGGCCGAAAAGGCGCCGCAGTATCGATCATCACCAGATCACAGGAAGAAAAATCCATGTCGGTAACCCGTGTTCCGCTTCACCCGATTGCCAAGGGATCGCTTACCAAATTGTGGCTCGGTGTCATCATTGTGCTGCTGGCAGGGGCCGGACTGGCCTGGGCGGGCACCGCTGAAGTGCGCAATGCCTTCACCACCACCGAAAATGGCGTCCGGGTAATCACGCTGAAAGACGGTGAGGCGGGGGAAAGCCCGTCCAGCGGCGATATTGCACTGGTCAATTATGAGGGTCGCTTGACCGATGGTACCGTGTTTGACGGTGCTGACCGCACACCATTGTCGCTTGCAGGTCCGGATGATCCGCCGATTCCTGGCGGTCCGGGTCCGATTATCGCCGGCCTGCGTGAGGGCATGCTGACGATGGAGAAGGGCGGTCGCTACCGGGTGCTGATCCCTGCTGAGTTGGGTTATGGCGCGCAGGGCACACCGTCGATACCGGCCAATTCGGATCTGGAGTTCGAGATCGAACTGCTCGATTTCCGCTCGCTGGCGCAGCTCGAGGCGGAATTCCGCGCGATGCAGCAGCAACAGCAGATGCAGCAGCAGCTCCTGCCGCCGGGTGCCGGTGGTCCGGGAGGTGCGCCGGTTCCGCTGCCACAGCCGTTACCCGGCCAGTAAGCCATATAAACCGGGCGACCCGGATTTCCCGCTGCTACATCCCTAACGCATTATTATCCTGCCTTTTCGGGTGACCGGTCAGGCTCGAGAGCAGCCTTGATCGCATCGGCCAGCATATCCGGTTGCGTGACGCTGGGCCAGTGTGATGCGCCGGGCAGGACATGGCGCCGCACCGGGTGTTTATCCAGCCAGGCGAGGCTTGCAGCCGGGCAATTATCCGGATTGTAGAGATAGGCAATGTCGGCGGATGTGATCAGTACATTGCCGGGCATATGCTTGGCGCTGAACGCCCGGGAGTCATTGCCCAGCTCCCAAAGGGCATCCGGGTCGGCCAGCGCAACATTGTCACGATAGCGCGCAATAACCAGTTCGTCGCGGGCCATCGCATCCAGCTTTTCCAGAAATGCTTCACGAAAGACAGCCGGTGTCGGATAATCTGCTGCCAACCCTGAAAAATAACCGTCCTCCGGCGTGAGATTTCCCTCGATCGAAAGGATGGTGGTTATACGTGAGTCTTTTCGAGCCGCAGCCAGAGACGCGATAATCGACGCAACCGAGTGCGCCAGCACGATATCCGCCTGCTGCTCCCGGGCCTGGTCGGAGACATATTCGGCCAGCGCCGCCAAAGTCGTGATGCCGCGCATTTTCGGCGCGCCGAAACCCGGTAGGTCGAGCGGGACCAGCCTGTATGATTGCGCAAGGTGCGTCGTCAGCAATGGCGTGAACATGCCGGCATTGTCGCCAAAGCCGGCAATGGCGACTATGGTCGGACGCTCTGGCACGGCTTGTTGCATCACAATTCCTCTTTAGCCGCTTTCGGCTTCACCTTCCGAGGCACCGCGTTCCAGCGCGATCTTGATAATCGCGACGATCGGATCGGCAAGCGCCAGCCCGACAATGCCGAACAAGGCGCCGAATATCAGCTGTGCGCCGAGAACCAGCGCCGGGGCAAGGTCGACGGTTTTCTTCGCCACCATCGGCACGATGACATAGCCATCGATGATCTGGACAAAGAGATAGACGCCGACGGCGAACAGCCCGGTCTCGACTCCAGCGGAAAAGCCGACCAGCACGATCAGCACGCCCGAGACAATCGCGCCGATATTGGGCAAGAATGCGAGCACTCCGGTGAGCAGTCCAAGCAGTGCCGCCATCGGCACACCGCCGAGCCACAGCAATATCCATGTGCCAAAGCCCTCGACCGCCATGCCCAGCATTCGACCTGCGAGCAGCCGCCGCATGGTAAAGCCGATATGATCGAGCGTGCCATAGAAATAGGCGCGTTTTTTGAGCGGGATCATCCAGCCCAGGCCACGCTCATATAGCTTGGGTTCGATGGCGATGAAGATGCCGAGCACGCACATCAACACGAAGCTGGCAATGGCGCCGAAGACCGAGGTGACTGCGGCGGTAAACTGGCCGATGCGGCTGGCAATCTCGCTGCCCAGCTGCTTCAGGTCATCGGGCGTGGCGGTAATGCCGACACTCGCGGCCCAGCGGCCAATCTGGTCGATCTGGGCCTCGACGACAATCTGCAGTCGCGCCGCCTGTGATACCAGTTGCGATCCGGTGAAATAGAGTGTCCATGCGACAAAACCGGTCGCGAGTATCAGTACCAGTGCCAGCCGCCAGCCGCGTGCGATGGGCAGGATACGACCGAGCAGCCGGGTACCGCCATCGAGCATTATGGCGACGATTAGACCGCCGATGATCAGCAGCAGCGGCGATGCGAGAATGACCACCAGCGCAAGG
The DNA here is from genome assembly GCA_039818985.1 of Pseudomonadota bacterium. Classification (NCBI taxonomy): domain Bacteria; kingdom Pseudomonadati; phylum Pseudomonadota; species Pseudomonadota bacterium. Next base: position 446,490 of record JBCBSU010000001.1, read on the forward strand.
CACGCCGCCATACCGAGCCAGATAGCCGCTTTTTTGACCTCGTTGCGCATGACCGGATCGCTGATCTCGGTCGGGCCGCGCCGTTCCTGCTCGCTCTCGGCCATGTCACTCCCCATGCTGTGTGGCTTGGCGGTTTAAAACACCTGGAATGGCGGGTGCAAGGCGCGGGCGATTGGCGGTGGCTAAGGCGCTGGCCTTTCAGCGGTTGCAGCGGGCAGTTCCTTGCGCTCCGGACGCAGGCTCATCCCGGCGCGTTCGCCGCGCAGCGCGCCATACCATGTCAGCGGGTTATAGCTTGCCTTGCCGTCGAGCGAATACATGATGAATTCGGCACGACCGCCAACATTATACAGCGGCACCGGGCCGCCCAGACCCTGTTCTTCCAGCGGCAGGCGGCTGTCAGCGCTGTTGTCGCGATTGTCACCCATCAGGAAGACATGACCCTCAGGTACGGTAATCGGCCCGAAAAAGTCCGAGCGGTGATCGGGTTTGGCATCGATGATGATATAGCTGGCGCCATTGGGCAGGGTCTCGGTGAGGATCGGCAGCTCGCAATAATCCTTGCCATCGGGGCCGGTCATCCGCGCGCCGGGATAGCTGAAATCGCTGCATGGCAAGGTGCTGTCGACCGGCAGCACCAGATTGGGCTGGACCTCCTGTGGCACCGGCTTGCCGTTGAGGATTACCTGGCCATCGCGCACTGCAACGGTATCGCCGGGCAGGCCGATGACCCGCTTGATATAATCCTGTTTGACTCCCGGCGGTGCGACGATGACGATGTCGCCATATTCCGGGTCACTTGCGAAGATCTTGCCGGGAAATTCGGGAAGGATGTGAAAAGAGGCCGAGACCCAGGAATAGCCATAGGGATATTTGCTGACTATCAGCCGGTCGCCGATCAGCATATTGGGGATCATCGACCCGGTGGGGATATAGAATGGCTTGGCGATCAGGCTGTGGACGGCAAATACCGCGAGCAGCAACAGCAACAGGCCGCGTATCTCATGCCACCAGTTGATCGGCTCGCTGTCTTTGTCTTTGGCTTTATCCTTGGCCATGGCATCCCGCAAATTGTGGCGAAGCCATCACGCTTGCGGGCCTATGACCCTTCATTGCGCAATGCTTCGATGATGACAAATGCCTGCGCCCATGGGTGATCGTCTGTGAGCGTCAGGTGAATGGCGGCGCTATAGCCTGCGGGAATCATGCTGTCGAGCCGCAGCTTTGCCCCGCCGGTGAGATGCAGTGTCGGCGCGCCCGAAGCGCCGTTGACCACGCCAATATCGCGCATGAACACGCCGCGCCGGAAGCCGGTGCCGACAGCCTTGGAAAACGCCTCTTTGGCGGCGAAACGCTTGGCATAGGTGCCGGCGCGGGTATAGGGCCGCCGTGCCGCCTTGGCGCGCTCAATCTCGGTAAAGACACGATTCTCGAAACGCTCGCCAAAGCGGTCGAGCGAATTCTGAATCCGCTCGATATTGCACAAATCCGATCCCATGCCGATGATCATGACGGCCACCACAGGCCGTCATCCTGACGAAAGTCAGGATCTCCAGCCCTATTCCGGAGCGGTAGTGACAACTGGCCTGAGATCCCAGTTTTCGCTGGGATGACAAGAAAATTGTCTTCGATGATGAGGCTGGCAACCTTTTCCATCACAACAACGCCTTCCGCACCAGCGCGATCAGCAGGAACATCACCAGCCAGTGCAGTGCGATCTGTGTCGTCACCAGCGGGTGGGCAAAGCGCCACTTGGCCGATTGCAGCATCATGCCATATCCGGCGATCTGTATCAGCGGCCAGGCGGTGCCGAAAATCACCAGCACCTGGTTGCTCCACGCCAGGCCCAGCACGAATATGCTGGCGAGGAATGGAATGGCCGCAGCGGCCATCATCAGCCGTTCCCCGGCTGGAGAGGCGGGTGGCGCTTCGTTCACCGCACATCATCCATCAAATTGCGCATTTTGCGTATCGCGTCTTCCAGCCCGATAAAGATTGCCTCGCCAACGAGATAATGGCCGATATTCAGCTCGGCGATTTGCGGGATCGCGGCAATCGGCTGGACATTTTCGAAGGTCAGGCCGTGGCCGGCATGCGGTTCGATGCCGTTCTTCGCGGCGAGCGCGGCAGCGTCGGATATGGTGCGCAACTCTTCCTCAGCGGCTTTGTGTTCACCGTCGAGCAGCAGATGGGCATAGCGTCCGGTGTGAAATTCGACGACCGGAGCGCCGAGCCGGATCGCGGCTTCGATTTGCCGCGGGTCGGGTTCGATAAACAGGCTCACCCGGATGCCGGCATCGCTCAGCCGGGTGACAATCGGTGCCAGATGGTTGTGCTGCCCGGCGGCATCAAGCCCGCCTTCGGTGGTGCGTTCCTGGCGCTTTTCGGGCACGATACAGGCGGCATGGGGTTCATGGCGCAATGCGATTTCCAGCATCTCTCCGGTCGCCGCCATCTCCAGATTGAGCGGCAGGTCGGTAGCCTGCATGATCCGTTCCAGATCGCCGTCGCGGATATGGCGCCGGTCCTCGCGCAGATGTGCGGTGATGCCGTCGCCACCGACGCGCGACACGATTTCCGCCGCGCGCACCGGATCGGGATGATCGCCGCCGCGCGCATTGCGGATGGTGGCGACATGGTCGATATTGACGCCCAGTCTCAGTCTGTGCGGGTGCTGGCCGGCCTGATGATATACGCCGTTCATGTACTCACGCCTTGCGGCTGCCCGGTTTGGTGGCAGGAATCGCGGCGAGTTCGTCGGGTACCTCATCTGCGGCATAGCTGGGGAAGTTGACTGCGATCAGCGGGTAGAAGGGCACATCGAAGCTGATCGATCCCGCGGACCGGTCGACCAGCGATGCCGCAGCCACCACTTCGCCGCCTTCCTCGCTTATGGCCTTGATCGCTTCGCGCGATGACAGCCCGGTGGTGACGACATCCTCGACCATCAGCACCTTCTGCCCCGGTTCGAGCGCGAAGCCACGGCGCAGGTGGAACACGCCTTCGGGCCGCTCGAGAAACATTGCGTCGACATCGAGCGCGCGACCGACCTCATGGCCGATAATCACACCGCCCATGGCGGGTGAAACGACGACATCGATGCCGTTACGCAGCTCGCGCGGGATTTTTGCAACCATTGCACTCGCCAGGCGTCCCGCGCGCATCGGGTTCATCAAAACCCGGGCACATTGCAGATAATGGGCGCTGTGACGCCCCGAGGAGAGCAGAAAATGCCCTTCCAGCAATGCTTTGCTGGCGCGGAATTCCGCCAATATTTCCTCGTCGGTCATAAAAATATCATCCTTTACGTAGCGTCGGCGCAATTTGGGAGGGATGGCGTTCTTTTCAAGCGGAAAAATATCCCTAGATTGGCTTGAGACTGGCGACAACCCTGCGTATAAGCCGCGCCAGAAACCCGGCCAGAGTCAGAATGTAACACGCTATCCCGCGTCTTGGCTCCCCGGTCATCATACAGAGGAATACATGCAGTTTCTTTTGGATATCCAGACCAAGATTTCTACCAGGGCAATGATAACCGCTTCGGCCCTTGGACTTTTCCCCGCCACCGCATCGGCGCAACAGGCCGATCCGGCCACAGCCGATACCATCGCACCGCCGGTTGGCGATATCGCCCCGGCCGTCAATCCGGGCGCCGAGGCTGCGGCTGAGTCGGCACCGGCTGCCGAGACCGCCGGTTCCTACACGCCGATGGCACCGGAGCCGGGTGTCGGCATGCCGGTTGATCGCGGCATCGATTTCCAGACTCAGTATAGCGATATCGGCGCCTATGCCTATTGGCTCAACAATTCGGTGCTGCTGCCGGTAATCACGGTGATTTCGCTGCTGGTGCTGCTGCTGCTGGTGTGGGTCATTCTGCGCTATCGTGCCAAGGCCAATCCCAACCCGTCCAAGACCAGCCACAACACGCTGATCGAGGTTATCTGGACCGGGGTTCCGGCGCTGATCCTGATTGCGATCGCCTTTCCTTCGCTCGGCCTGCTGGCCAAGCAATATGAGACGGCACCCGCCGACGCGGTGACGGTCAAGGTCACCGGCTATCAGTGGTATTGGGGCTATAGCTATCCGGATAACGGCGATTTCGAGGTTGTTTCCAACATGCTCGACGAGGAAACCGCCAAGGCCAATGGCGAGCCTTATCAGCTGGCGGTGGACAATCGCATGGTCGTGCCGGTTGGCGAGCCGATCAAAGTGGTCATCACCGGTGCCGATGTGATCCACAGCTTCGCCGTGCCGTCGCTGTGGTTCAAGATGGATGCGATTCCCGGCCGCCTCAACGAGAAGGTGATGAAGATCAACAAGCCGGGCGTCTATTATGGCCAGTGCTCGGAACTTTGTGGCGCGCGTCACGGTTATATGCCCATAGCCGTTGAGGCACTGCCGCGTGAAGAATGGGAGCAATGGGTTCTGGCCCAGGGCGGCACTGTCGGCGATGACGCCGTCGCCGATGCTGCTCCGGTCGATGGCGAAGCGCCTGCCGACGAAGGCGCCGAAGAAGCGGTCGAAACCGCTTTGCTGACCAACTGAATTCGATTCGAGGGTAAGAGAGTATGACAACGATTGCAGCAGATGCCGGTGTTCTCGACGCGCATGACGACCATGCAGATCACAAGCCCGGTTTTTTCGCCCGCTGGTTCCTGTCGACCAACCACAAGGATATCGGCACGCTTTACCTGATCTTCGCGATTGTTGCCGGCATTATCGGCGGCGCGATTTCGGGCATGATGCGGATGGAACTGGCAGAGCCGGGCATCCAGTATCTCGGCCAGTGGGCAAGCAGCCTGCAGGGTTCGGTGGCGACCGAGAATGAGGCGCTGCACCTGTGGAATGTGCTGATTACCGCGCACGGCCTGATCATGGTGTTCTTCATGGTGATGCCGGCGATGATCGGCGGTTTCGGCAACTGGTTCGTGCCGATCATGATCGGCGCCCCCGACATGGCATTCCCGCGGATGAACAATATCAGCTTCTGGCTGCTGATCCCGGCCTTTCTGCTGCTGCTCGGTTCGACCTTCGTCCCCGGTGGCACCGGCCTTGGTGCTGGTACCGGCTGGACTGTCTATGCGCCGCTGGCGACCAGCGGTTCGGTCGGCCCTGCGGTCGATATGGCGATATTGTCGCTGCACCTAGCCGGTGCTTCGTCGATCCTCGGCGCGATCAACTTTATCACCACCATTTTCAATATGCGCGCTCCGGGCATGACACTCAACAAGATGCCGCTGTTCGTCTGGTCGGTGCTGATCACCGCCTTCCTGCTGCTGCTGGCGCTGCCGGTATTGGCCGCGGCGATCACCATGCTGTTGACCGACCGTAATTTCGGCACCACCTTCTTCGATGCTGCCGGTGGCGGTGATCCAGTGCTATACCAGCACCTGTTCTGGTTCTTCGGACATCCCGAAGTGTACATCATGATCCTGCCCGGTTTCGGCATGATCAGTCACATCGTCTCGACCTTCTCCAAGAAGCCGGTTTTCGGCTATCTCGGCATGGCCTATGCCATGGTCGCCATCGGCGTGGTCGGCTTCATCGTCTGGGCGCACCACATGTTCACCGTCGGCCTGACGGTCAATATGAAGATGTACTTCACCGCCGCCACCATGGTGATCGCAGTGCCGACCGGCATCAAGATCTTCAGCTGGATCGCCACCATGTGGGGCGGCTCGCTGAGCTTCAAGACGCCGATGGTCTGGGCGCTGGGCTTCATCTTTCTGTTCACCGTGGGCGGCGTGACCGGCGTCGTGCTCGCCAATGGCGGTGTCGATGACAATTTGCACGACACCTATTATGTCGTGGCGCACTTCCACTATGTGCTTTCGCTGGGTGCGGTGTTCGCCATCTTTGCCGGTTTCTACTACTGGTTCCCGAAGATGAGCGGTCGCCATTATAGCGAGCTGCTTGGCCACATCCATTTCTGGGTGTTCTTCATTGGCGTGAACATCATCTTCTTCCCGCAGCACTTCCTGGGGGTACAGGGCATGCCACGCCGCTATCCCGACTATCCCGAGGCCTATAGCTACTGGAACGAGATTTCGACGCTTGGCTATGCCATCATGGCTGTCGGCACGCTGATCTTCTTCGTCAATATCGGCTATGCGCTGATGGCGGGCCGCCGCGCCGAGGGCAATTATTGGGGCGAGGGCGCAACCACGCTGGAATGGACCTTGTCCAGCCCGCCGCCATTCCACCAGTTCGAGACCCTGCCGAAGATCAAATAAGGCAGGTCTGATTGTGACAAGGTTTCTGGCTCGTCTGTCCGTCAGGCGAGCCGAAGCCGCAGAAAAGACAGATGTATAAAACCGTTCGGGCTGAGCTCGTCGAAGCCTTGTTCTTGAAAAGAAGAACGACTCCTGGACAGACTCAGGGTGAACAGGGAAAGCAGTGAGATGAACACGACAACCGCCTCTACAGAAAGCGTCAGCACCACGCCGATTACGGCGGAGTGGCGCGATTTCTATGCGCTCACCAAGCCGGGCGTGATGAAGCTGGTGGTATTTACCGGCCTGTGCGGCCTGCTCGCGGCACCGGGCAGTATTCATCCGATTATCGGCTTTACCGCAATATTGTGCATCGCGCTGGGTTCGGGCGGCGCGGCGGCGCTCAACCAATGGTATGAGGCCGATATCGATGCGCAGATGAAGCGTACCGCGAAACGGCCGCTCCCCGGCGGGCGGATGGAGCGTGAATCGGCGCTGCATTTCGGCATGGGCCTGTCGGCGCTGTCGGTGTTCCTCATGGGTGTCGGCGTCAACTGGGTCGCTTCGGCCATCCTTGCCTTCTGCATCTTCTTCTATGTCGTCATCTACACCATGTGGCTGAAGCCCAGCACTCCGCAGAATATCGTCATTGGCGGTGCCGCCGGTGCGTTCCCGCCGATGATCGGCTGGGCCGCAGTCACCGGTGATGTCACGCTGATGCCGCTGCTGCTGTTTGCACTGATCTTTATCTGGACGCCGCCGCATTTCTGGGCGCTCGCGCTGTTCGTCAAATCCGATTACGCCAATGCCGGTATCCCGATGCTGCCGGTCGTTGCCGGTCGCGAAAATACCCGCAAGCAGATTCTCGGCTATTCGGTGCTGCTTGCGGTGATCGCCATCGCTCCGACGCTGCTGGGGCTGGCCGACTGGATTTACGGCGTTCCGGCGACCGCGTTGTCGCTGCTGTTTGTCTGGCTGGCATTTCGCGTCTATCGCAACACCGCCACCGAGCCGTCGGAAATGAAGCCGGAAAAGCGGCTGTTCGCCTTTTCGATTGTTTATCTCTTCGTGCTGTTCGGTGCCGTGGTCGCCGATCACTATCTGATCGGGCTGATTGCATGAGCGAGCCGGTGAACTCGTCGGGCGCCAATAGCGTTACGCCACAGGTCCCGGGCGAAGGGCGCTTTACCGGCGAGAATGTCTCGCACGCGGAAACCGCACAGATTCAGCAGCGTCAGCGTGCGCGCTCGCGCATCATGGCGCTCGGCCTTGTGGCCTTGTGCGTGCTGTTTTTCCTGATCACTATCGTCAAGATCGGGGTGTGGGGATGAGCGCGTCCCAGGCCTTGCCGCAGACGATGCAGCGGCGCAATTTGCGCTCCGCCCTGATGGCGGCGGCGCTGGTCGCCGGGATGACCGCGCTCGGCTTTGCCGCCGTGCCGTTATACGACCTGTTCTGCCGTGTCACCGGCTTTGGCGGCACCACACAGGTGGCCGATGCTACACAAGCTGCGTCGGTCAAGACCGGCAGCAAGACGATATCGGTGCGCTTCGATTCCAATGTTCAGCCGGGAATGCCGTGGGAATTCCGCCCCGAGCGCACCAAGGACCGGATGACCGTGGGCGCCCGCGACATGGCTATCTATGTCGCCAGGAACCTGTCGACCGCGCCAGTGACCGGCACTGCCGGTTACAATGTCACGCCGGTGCAGGCAGGCAAATATTTCAACAAGATTCAGTGCTTCTGCTTTACCGAGCAGACGCTGCAGCCGGGGGAAGAGGTGCGGATGCCCGTCATCTATTATGTCGACCCGGCGATCTTCGAGGATGAAGATACCAAGGGCATCGAGGAAATAACGCTGAGCTATACATTTTACCCGGTGGACCCGGAAAACAATGGCAGCTAAGGCATCGGAAAAGAGAGTATGATCCTGGCCATCTAGGCATGGCGGGGAACAAAGGGACGAAAAAGAAAATGGCTGGAACCAAGAACCACGATTATCATATTTTGCCGCCCAGCGCGTGGCCGCTGATCGGCTCGCTGTCGGCGCTGGTAATGGCGGCCGGGGCAATCATGTGGATGCATGGCGCCAATGTGTCGCCGGAAAATGCCAATGGCGGCGGCTGGGTGTTTTTTGCCGGTCTCGCCGGGGTGCTTTTCACCATGTTCGGCTGGTGGCGCGATGTCGTGCGCGAGGCACATGCCGGCGACCATACACCGGTGGTTCAGCTGCATCTGCGCTATGGCATGATCCTGTTCATCGCATCGGAAGTGATGTTCTTTGTCGGCTGGTTTTGGGCGTGGTTCGATTTCTCGCTCTTCCCGCAACCGCTGGAATTCATGGAAGGCTTTACCGAGAACAAGATCGGTCAGGAAGGCGCGGCTGCGCTGGCGCAATGGCCGCCAGTGGGTGTCGAGGTGCTCAACGCCTTTGAACTGCCGCTACTCAACACGCTGATCCTGCTGCTTTCGGGCACCACCGTCACATGGGCGCACCATTCGCTGCTCAATGGCGATCGTGATGGCCTGATCAAGGGACTTTGGGTCACGGTCCTGCTCGGCATCCTGTTCTCTGCGGTGCAGGCCTATGAGTACAGCGTCGCGCCGTTTCCCTTTGCCGGACTGAACTACAGCTCGTCCTTCTACATGGCGACCGGCTTTCACGGCTTCCATGTTCTGGTCGGCACGATCTTCCTGATCGTCTGCCTCGTGCGCGCCTATATGGGCCACTTCACCCCGAAACAGCATTTCGGCTTCGAAGCGGCAGCCTGGTACTGGCATTTTGTCGATGTCGTCTGGCTGTTCCTGTTCGCCGTGGTCTATGTCTGGGGCGGCTGGGGCGCGCCGGTGCACTGATCGGGTGCGTATCCAAAACAAAGAAGGGGCGGCCGGACGATGGTTCGGCTGCCCTTTTCTTTGCAGCCAGGATTCATAACCGATGACCCGTATCCCGATTCTCCCGACCATCATCGTCGCCGCCGCAATCGCCACCATGATCGCGCTGGGCGTGTGGCAGCTTGGCCGTGCGGATGAAAAGGCGGCGCTGTTGGCACGCTATCAAGCTGCTGCGGCGGGGCAGCCGGTGCACGACTGGCCGCAAATGCCCGATGCTGATGACCTGCCGCTCTATCGGCGCTCGGGCTTTGCCTGTGCAGAGGTGACCAGCTGGCGTTCCACCAGTGGCCGCAATGCCAAGGGACGTGCAGGATGGGTGCATATCGCCACCTGCCGCATCGCCGGTGACGCAGAGGCGCAGCTTCAGACGGGCTGGTCGCTGCAGCCGCAAACCCCGACATGGCAGGGCGGTGCGGTCACCGGGATTATCGCGCCCGATGGCAATGCGCTGATCCGTCTGGTTGCCGATCCTGCGGTGGCTGGTCTGGAGGCTTCGGCGCAACCCTCGCCGGCGGACCTGCCCAATAACCATCTCTCCTATGCGGTGCAGTGGTTCCTGTTCGCCGCGATGGCCGGCATCATCTATGCGCTTGCCCTGCGCCAGCGTCTCTTGCGCCGCGCCTGATCCGCCGCTAACCGCTTCTTCTATGGACTATATCAGCACCCGGGGCGCGGCGAGCGCCAAGGATTTTCGCGGCGCGACACTGGCTGGCCTGGCCAGTGATGGCGGGCTGTATCTGCCGTCGCACTGGCCGCAGTTCAGTCGTCAGGAGATCGCCGCCATGGCTGGTCTCGACTATCCGTCGCTGGCGGTGCGGATCATGCGCCCTTTCGTCGCCGGCAGCCTGTCCGATGCGGAGCTGACCGCGCTATGCCATGACGCCTATTCCGGCTTTGCCCATAAGGCGGTGACGCCGCTGGTCCAGCTCGATCAGCGACACTGGTTGCTCGAGCTTTTCCATGGTCCGACACTAGCGTTCAAGGATGTCGCGCTGCAATTTCTCGGCCAGTGCTTTGCGCATTTTCTCGGTCGGGATGACAAACCGCTGACGATTATCGGTGCGACTTCGGGCGACACCGGATCGGCGGCGATCCATGCCGTGGCGGGGCGCGACGCTATCGAGATTTTCATGCTCCACCCTGCGGGGCGGATTTCGGATGTGCAGCGGCGCCAGATGACCACGGTGCTGTCACCCAATGTCCACAATATCGCGATCCAGGGCAGTTTTGACGATGCCCAGGCGATGGTGAAGCGCATGTTCGGCGATCCCGAGCTGACCGGCAGCCTGACCCTGTCGGCGGTCAATTCGATCAACTGGGCGCGGCTGATGGCGCAGATCGTCTATTATTTTGCCGCAGCGCTGCAACTCGGCGCGCCGCACCGCTCGGTGGCGTTTTCGGTGCCCACCGGCAATTTCGGCGATGTCTTTGCCGGCTATGTCGCATCGCGCATGGGGCTGCCGGTGGAGCGGCTGATCGTTGCCACCAATATCAACGACATCCTCCACCGCGCGCTGAGCAGCGGCGATTATTCGCGCGCCGAGCTTGCCCCGACCGCGACCCCGTCCATGGATATCCAGGTCTCGTCCAATTTCGAACGGCTGCTGTTCGATCTGAGTGGCCGTGACGGGGTGGCTATAGCTGCGATGATGCAGGATTTCGATGCCAGTGGTGCGCTGGCGATTGATGACAAACTCCGCACCAGCATATCCGAGCGCTTTACCAGCGCGCGCATCGACAATGACGGCATGACGCGCGCCATTCGTCGGGCGCATGAGGAAACGCGCCAGGTGATCGATCCGCACACCGCCATCGGCCTTGCCGCAGCCCATCAGGATGATGGCGATCCGGCGGTGCCGCTGGTGACGCTGGCGACGGCGCACCCGGCGAAATTCCCCGATGCGGTCGAGCGCGCCTGTGGCGTGCGTCCGGCGCTGCCCTCGCGCATGGGCAATCTGTTCGACCGTGCCGAACGCTATGCCGAGCTGCCCAGTGATTATGATGCGGTACGCGCCCATGTGCTGGAGCATGCCCGCGCCGGAGCCGCTGCCTGATGACGACTGCCACCCCCGATCTGATGGTAATGACCAGCGCGCCGCGCCCTGATTACGCACTGGTCGACAGCGGCGATGGCCGCAAATATGAACGTTATGGCGATTATCATTTCATCCGCCCCGAGCCGCAGGCCATGTGGTCGCCGCGCCTCGACAGCTGGCCCGCCGATGCCGAATTCATCCCGGCCTCAGACGAGGATGGCGGCGGGCGCTGGCATTATGACAGTGACGGTGCGCGGCATGGCTGGGAACTGACATGGAATGACGAGGTGCGTTTCCATGCCTCCTGTACCCCGTTCCGTCATCTCGGCTTCTTTCCCGATATGGATCCGGTCTGGCGCTGGATGCGCGAGCAGATTGCCGGGGTTGAGACGTCCCATGTTATGAACCTGTTCGGCTATACCGGTGTCGGTACATTGGCGCTGTCGGCGGCAGGCGCACATTTGGTGCATGTCGATGCGTCAAAAAAATCTGTGGCACAAGCGCGCGACAATGCGGCGCTTTCGGACATGACCGAGCGGCCGATACGCTGGCTGGTAGAGGATGCCGCCAAATTCACCGCGCGCGAGGTGCGGCGCGGCAGGCACTATGACGGCATCCTGCTTGACCCGCCCAAATTCGGGCGTGGCCCGAATGGCGAAACCTGGCGCATCGAAACCGACCTGCCCGGCCTGATTGCCGATTGCCGCCAGCTGGTGGATGCGGATTCGCGTTTCGTTTTCCTCACCGTCTACGCTGTGCGTATGTCGCCGCTGGCGCTGGAAGCCCTGATGCGGCAGCATTTTGGCGATCTGCCCGGGACCATCGAGGCGGGAGAGCTGGCGGTGGCGGAAGAGGGCGGACGGCTGATTCTGCCCACCGCACTGTTTGCGCGCTGGTCGGCGGCACAAGATAAAGGAAAACAATGACGCTCCACCCTACAGACCAGCTGATCCTGGAGGTTGCCGATTTCGAGGTGCCGGTGCTGACCGGCATCTATTCGGAAGAAACCAAGCTGCCCCAGCCGCTGCGTATAACCATCCGTGCCGAGCTGGTAATACAGGATCATTATGATCCCGATACGCCGCTCAGCGCATCGAAAAATTATATGGACCTGAAGCATGCCGCCTCGACTGCCTTGCCCGAAGGAGTGCATTTCACCCTGATCGAGGGCGTGGCCGACCATATCATCGACACGCTGTTCCTGCAGGACAAACGGGTGAGCGCGGTGGAGGTAAAGATCGTCAAGCTCGCCATAGCCGAGGCCGATGAATCGATCGGTATCACCATGACCCGGCGGCGATAATGGCAGCATCAGCCCCTTTGGCGCTGGTGACCGGCGGCTGCCGCCGGGTCGGTGCGGTTATTGCGGCACATCTGGCTGCCCAGGGCTACGCATTGGCGCTGCACGGCCATAGCAATGCCGATCCCGATAATGCCCTGACCGAAGCGCTGGCAGCGCATGATACGCCATGGCACGGGTTCACCGCCGATCTGACCGACGCCGAAGCCCCGGCACGGCTGATCGCCGATATTGTGGCTTATTTTGGTGCTGCACCGGCCTTGCTGGTCAACAATGCCTCGCTGTTCGAGCATGATACCATCGATACTCTCGATGCCGCGCTGCTCGAGCGGCACTGGCGCATCCATCTGGCGGCACCGACGCTGCTGACCCGGGCGCTGTTCCAGTCACTGGACGAGGACGGGCGGTCATCGGTGGTCCATATTGTCGATCAGCGGGTGCGCAATCCGCATGGCGACCAGCTTTCCTATACGCTGTCGAAACAGGCCATGGCTGAATCGATCCGTACTCTGGCGCGGGCGACAGCACCACGTCTGCGGGTCAATGGCGTGGCGCCGGGGATGACTCTGGAGACCGAGGACTATGCCCCCGGGCAGATGGATAGCATTGCTGCGATGATGCCGCTGCAGCGCAATTCCACGCCGCAGGACATTGCCGAAGCGGTGCATTATCTTGCCCATGCCGAGGCCGTGACCGGGCAGATGCTCCATGTCGATGGCGGCGCACATATGGAAAGCTATGCCGCCGATTTCCTCAATCTTGCCGATAGTGTCGGCGGCTGACAATCCGGCAAAAAAATTGCCGAAAATAGCATATCTGTTGGAACGCATGCTGCAGTGCAGCGTTAACCGGTTGAGACATTTTGTTTCAATGAGGAAGGATTTATGCGTACTATATTCACATCACTTTTCATCGCCGCAAGCGCGCTCTCCCTGGCCGCTTGTGGTTCCCCCGAAGAAGTCACCAGCGTAGAGGGCGAAGAAACCGCGACCGAGGAAACTACCGAGGCCGGCACCATTGTCGAAATCGCTTCGGGCAATGACGATTTCTCGACTCTGGTCACCGCCGTGACCGCTGCCGAACTGGGCGAAACGCTGTCGGGCGAAGGTCCGTTCACCGTTTTCGCGCCGACCAATGCGGCTTTCGACAAGCTGGGCGATCAGGTCGCCGAGCTGACCAAGCCGGAGAACAAGGAAATGCTGGCTGGTATTCTCACCTATCATGTCGTTGCCGGCAAGGTGATGGCTGCCGATGTCGTCAAGCTGATTGAGGAAGGCGAGGGCGAAGCTACGGTTGAAACCGTTCAGGGTGGCACGCTGACCGCAAAGCTCGACGGCGAGAATGTGGTTTTGACCGATGCCAATGGCGGCACATCGACGGTGACCACCACCGATCTCGCAGCCTCGAACGGCGTTATCCATGTCATCGATACGGTGGTTATGCCCGGGGCATAATAGGTTCGATAAGAATGGCTGAAAAAGGGCGGTGCGATCTCGGTCGTGCCGCCCTTTTTGTGCCAGATGGCTCAGGCCTTGACCAGGCCAATCTCGACCAGTCGTTCGTGCAGATAGTCATCAGCCAACATCGGCTCGGGATAGCGGTCGGGATTGTCGGCGCTGATGCATTGTTTCAGCGTCTCGATCGGGAAATCGGAACGCAGGTGCAGGAAGAAGGGCATGGAATAGCGGCTGTGTGCGGCGCGGTCGGATGCCGGGTTGATCACGCGGTGGGTGGTCGAGGGCAGCACATGGTTGGTCAGCCGCTGCAGCATGTCGCCGACATTGATCACCAGCGCGCCCTCAGGCGGATTGGCGGGGATCCATTTGCCCTCGCGTGTCAGCAGTTGCAGTCCGGCCTCTTCGGCGCCGAGCAACAGGGTGATCAGGTTGATATCTTCATGCGCCCCGGCACGGATCGCACCCGGCTCGGCATCCGCCACCGGCGGATAGTGGAGCAAGCGCAGGATTGAATTGCCGTCTTTTACCGTGGGTGCAAACCAGTCTTCCGCCAAGCCGAGATGCAGCGCAATGCGCGACAGGATGATATTGCCGACCCGGTCGAACTCGGCAAAAAGCGGCTCGAAAACCTCACGGAAACTCGCAGGCTGATCGGGCCAGACATTTGCAGGCATCGAACCTTTCAAAGGGCTATCAGCAGCCAATTCGCGGCCGACATGCCAGAACTCTTTCAGATCATGCAGCTTGGCATCCTTGGCAATCTCGGTACCGAAGGCCGTATAGCCACGCTGCCCGCCGCCCGCTGAACTGTCGTAACGCAGTTTCTCCTCGACTGGCAAAGCAAAGAATTCGCTGGTTTTGGCCCAGGCTTCTGCCACGAGATCAGCATCTAGACCATGGTCGCGCACCAGCGCAAAACCATGTTGGCGGAAGCTGGCGCCTATGGCATCAGCAAAGCTGTGCTTGTCGTCATTGAGAGAAAGAACGGGCAGCTTGTCCATGGATATTGTCCTGATAAGAATGTTATCCACCGTCTCTAGCCGCAGAAGAGGAGCCTGAAAAGCATGGCTACGCACTATTGGCTGATGAAATCCGAACCCGATGAATATGGCTGGGATGATCTGGTCGCCGAAGGGGAGGGCATTTGGGATGGCGTGAAGAACGCCCAGGCCAGCAACAATATGAAAGCGATGCGGACCGGCGACAGCGTGTTCTTCTATCACTCACGCCAGGGTCTGGAGATTGTCGGGATCATGAAAGTGTCCGAAGAGGCCTTTCCCGATCCGACCGATGACACCGGTCGCTGGATTGCGGTGAAGGTGAAGCCGGAGCGAAAACTGGACAATCCAGTGAGTCTGAAAGCGATGAAGACCAACCCCAGGCTCTCGGAGCTGGCGATCATCCGCCAATCGCGACTTTCCGTGGCACCGGTGACCGAGGCGCAATGGCAAGAAATTCTTGCGATGGCCAAAGCAGAATGACGCGGCGTAACGGCATCGTCATTCCCATGTGCTGATCACTGTTTGGAGGCTGCGCAAGCGCAGCATGAGAGAAAGGAAAAGACAATGGCACGTTTTGACGGCAAAAAAGTCCTGATTACAGGTGGCACCAGCGGCATTGGTCTGGCGGGAGCGAAGGTCATCGCAGAGGAAGGCGGTACCGTTGCGATTACCGGTACCAATCAGGGTCGGCTGGACGCGGCTCTTGAAGCGCTGCCCGAGGGTAGCGTCGGGTTGATCAACGATGCCGGCGACCCCGAAGCTGCCAAAGTGCTGGCGGAAGCGGTCAAAGCGAATATGGGCGGCGTCGATGGCGTCTGGCTCAATGCCGGCTTCGGCACCTTCCGCAACAATACTGATGAGGCAGTCGACAGCTTCGACGCGATGAACAATGTCAATGTGCGCGGGCCTGTGCTGCAGATGGCGGAACTGATCCCGGCGATCCATGAAGGCGGCTCGGTTGTCGTCACCGCCTCGGTCGCGCCCTATCTCGGTCAGGCGCAGGGCGCGGTCTATGCCGCGACCAAGGGTGCGGTCACGGCGCTGACACGCTCCTGGGCATCCGATCTGGCGCCGCGCAATATCCGTGTCAATTCAGTAGCGCCAGGTCCGATCGAAACCAATTTCTTCGACGGCATGGGCCTCACCGATGAGCAGATCGAAGCATTCAGCAAGAATATTGCGGCAATGGTCCCGCTGGGCCGTTTCGGCTCGTCGGAAGAAGCGGCGCAGGTCGCGCTGTTCCTGCTCTCCGATCAGGCCAGCTATGTCACCGGATCGCAGTTTACCGTCGATGGCGGCATGACATTGCGGTGATGGCAAACCAGTCTCCCTCCCCTTCAGGGGAGGGATTAAGGGAGGGGGCTATTTGCGGGATGCCCCCTCTCCCTTCGCCGTTTCGCGGCTCTTCCCTCTCCCCTGAAGGGGAGAGGGCTTTATATGATCTTCGCGCTCTTCGCTTCTTCGCGGCCTTCGCGTGAAGCCTGTCTTGGCGCTAAGCGTTCCGCAACGCACTCACCCGCACCCCGCCGGCAGTCAGATGCTCGATATCGGTTTTGAGGTGCAGCAGCCTTATGCCATTGCGCGCCATTGCCTGTTCCAGCGCTGGGGTGAAATCAGTAGTTTTCTCGACCGTTGCAGTCCATGCGCCAAATGCCGCGCCAAAGGCGGCGAAATCGGGGTTTGACAATTCGGTGCCGCTGACCCGCGCCGGATAATCGCGCTCCTGGTGCATGCGGATGGTGCCATAGCCACCATTATCGACCACCAACACCAACAGGTTCGCACCATGTTGCGCGGCGGTCGCGAGTTCCTGACCGTTCATCAGAAAATCGCCATCGCCTGCCACTGCAACAACGCAGCGGTCGGGGAAACGTAACGCCGCCGCCACAGCAGCCGGTACGCCATAGCCCATCGCACCTGCAGTCGGAGCTAACTGGCTGGGCATATCGCCATAGCGCCAATAGCGATGCCACCAGCCGGAGAAATTGCCTGCGCCATTGCAGATAATGCTGTCCGCCGGGCATAACTCGCGCATCGCGGCGACACATTGACCGAGATCGAGCATGGCATCGCTCGGTTGCGGGGTGGACCATTCGCGCCATTCGGCATGGGCTTTTGCACCCGCGTCAAAGCTCAGCAGATCATGATCCCAAAGCGCCGCGGTCTCGGCAAATTCGGACATATCGGCGCAGATCGGCAGATCATTGTGATAGACGCGGTTCAGCTCGTTGGGGTCTGGATGCACATGCACCAGCGTCTGATGCGGATGATCGGGAGTGATGAGCGTATAACCATCAGTGGTTGCCTCACCCAGCCGCGCACCAACGGCAAGGATCAGGTCGGCCTGCTTGACCCGCTCAACCAGCTTGGGATTAGGCCCATAGCCGAGATTGCCGGCATAGACCGCGCTGTCATTGGGGAAGGCATCCTGTCTTCGGAACGCACAGGCGACGGGCAGACCGATACGCTCGGCAAAAATCTGGAAATTGGCGCGGGTCTCCGCATCCCAATCTGCGCCGCCGACAATCGCAATCGGATCGGTGGCATCGCGCAGCAAATCCTCCAGAGCGGTCATCGCATCGGGGCAGAGTGGCTGGGCCGGGCGGATTATCTTGGGGCGATCTATGGCCTCAACCTGATCGCGCAGCATATCTTCCGGCAGCGTCAACACTACCGGCCCGGGCCGCCCTGAAAGCGCCGTGGCATAGGCGCGCGCAACATATTCCGGGATACGCGCCGCATCATCAATCCGCGCGGCCCATTTCGCCAGCGGCGTAAACATTGCGGAGAAATCGACTTCCTGAAAGCCCTCGCGATCACGATCACCGCGCGCGACATCGCCGATAAACAGGATCATCGGCTGTGAATCCTGCATCGCCACATGCACGCCGATACTCGCATTGGTCGCACCGGGGCCACGGGTAACAAAGGCGATGCCCGGCTGCCCGGTCATCGCGCCATCGGCACAGGCCATAAAGGTGACGCCCGCTTCCTGGCGACAGACGATCGTGTCGATATCGGCGGTGCGGTCATGCAGCGCATCGAGCACCGCGAGAAAGCTCTCTCCCGGCACGGTGAACAGCCGGTCGCAGCCCTGAATGATCAACTGATTCGCAAGGATTTCACCGCCTGTGCGTTTGGTCATATTGGCCCTTTCTTTCTTCTCCCTTAAGGGGAGAAGGATACGAAGCCTTGGCGCCGAAGCCCTGAGCTTGTCGAAGGGCGAAGGCGGTTAGGCGCAGTTGGATGAGGGTGTGCGATGCTGATGGTTTCGTGCACCCTCTCCCCGACCCTCTCCCTTAAAGGGAGAGGGAGTGACGTCACGCCTGATGGATCGCCTTGGTGACCATATAGGCCTTTAGCCCATCGGGCCCGTCTTCCGAACCATGGCCCGAATGCTTGACCCCGCCAAAGGGCGCATCGCCGGGTGAGACGGTGAGGTTGTTGATCGCCACCATGCCCGATTCAATCGCGTCGCCGACCAGATTGGCGGTGCGCAAATGGGTGGTGAAGGCATAGGCGGCGAGGCCCAGCGGCAGGCGGTTGGCCTGTTCAATCGCCTCATCCAGCGTCGCAAAAGGCTGCATCGCCGCGACCGGACCGAATGGCTCTTCATTCATGATCATCGCCTCGGTCGGCACATTGGTCAGGACTGTGGGCTGATAGAAAAAGCCGCCATTTGCCTCGCCTTGCTCGCCACCGAGTGCCACCTCGGCCCCGGCGGATTTGGCATCGCTGATCATCCGCGCCATCGCATCGGGGCGACGCGGATTGGCGAGCGGCCCCATATCGACGCCTGCCTCGCTGCCATCGCCGACCGAGACTTTCGCCGCGCGCTCGGCAAAGCCCTTGGTGAAGGCGTCGTAGATTCCTTGTTGCACATAAAAGCGCGTCGGCGAGACACAGACCTGTCCGGCATTGCGGAACTTACCGGTGGTGACCATGTCGAGCGTCTTGTCGAGGTCGCAGTCATCGAAAATCAGCACCGGCGCATGGCCGCCCAGCTCCATAGTGGTGCGCTTCAGGCCCTCGGCGGCGAGTTTGATCAAATGCTTGCCCACTGGCACCGATCCGGTGAAGCTGATCTTCCGGATCACATCCGAGGCGATGAGATGCTCCGACACCTGCGCCGGATCACCATAAACCGTCTGCATGACGCCCGCAGGCAGTCCCGCATCGACCAGACAGCGCTGCATCTCCAGCGGGCTGGCCGGGGTTTCCTCGGCGGGTTTCAGGATGATCGGACAGCCCGCCGCCAGCGCCGGCGCGACCTTGCGGATCGCGGTAAAAACCGGGAAGTTCCACGGGCTGAACGCCGCGACCGGACCAACTGGCTGATATTTTACAAAACTGTTCTCGCCCGGTTGGCGCACCAGTACCCGGCCATAGCAACGCTTGGCTTCCTCGGCCATCACGTCGAGCTGGCCCGCCGCGCCCATGACCTCACCCACCGCCTGCGCTAACGGCTTGCCCTGTTCCAGCGTCATCAGCGCGCCAATGGCCTTAGCCCGCTCGCGCATCAGGGCGGCTGCCTTGTGCAATATTGCCGCGCGCTCATTTACCGGCGTAGCGTGCCATTCTGGCCATGCCCGCGCCGCCGCATCCAGCGCCCGGTCGAGATCGCTGGCCTCTGCCTTGGGCAGGATCGACAGGGTCTCACCGGTTGCCGGGTTGACGACATCAATGCCGCCGCGATTGCCAATATCGACCCATTCGCCGTCAATATGGAGTTGCAGTTTTTCAGGGTAAGCTGTGGTCATGGAGCTGACCGTCCTTTCTGTAACGCGTCATTGCGAGGACCGCAGCGACGCGGCAATCTAGGGCCGCACGAGACCCTCTGGATTGCTTCGCTACGCTCGCAATGACGCTGCTATAAACTGTCCCAGATTTATCTAGACAGTTGATCATGTCCCGGCAATGTTCATACGCAAAGAAAAGAGAGGATGAACAATGGAAATAATCGCGGAAGGTTTGCGCTTCCCCGAAGGGCCGGTGGTGATGACTGATGGTTCGGTGATTGTGGTCGAGATTGAGGCCGGGCGCATTACCCGGATTACCCCCGATGGCGCCAAAACCACCGTCGCAGAAACCGGCGGTGGACCCAATGGTGCCGCGGTCGGCCCCGATGGCAAGCTCTATATCTGCAACAATGGCGGCTTTCATTATATTAACGGCGGCACGGACGAGGCGCCGTTTCTGGTGCCGCATGGCCAGGCCGAGAATTATTCGGGCGGCCGCATCGAGCGGGTGGATATTGCGACTGGCGAGGTCGAGATACTGTACAAGGATGGCGACTTTGGCTGTGTGCTGCGCGGGCCGAATGATATCGTCTTTGATGATGCCGGCGGCTTCTGGTTCACCGACCATGGCAAGACCCGCCCGCGCGAGCGCGATGTTACCGGCGTATTCTATGCCAGGGCCGATGGCAGCCTGCTCAAAGAGGTGATTTTTCCCTCGGAAAACCCCAATGGCATCGGCCTGTCACCCGATGGCAAGCGGCTCTATGTCGCCGAGACCTATACCTGCAAGCTGTGGGCGTACAATATCGCCTCGCCTGGGGAAATCGCCTTCGAGCAGGGGCTGCTGGGACCGCAGGGACAGTTTCTCTACAGCCCGGGCGGCTTCACCTATTTCGACTCGCTGGGTGTCGAGGCCGACGGCAATATCTGCGTCGCCACTATCGGCGAATGCGGCATCAGCGTGATTTCACCCGAGGGTCAGCTGGTCGAGTTTGTGCAGACCACTGACCCCTTTACCACCAATATCGCCTTTGGCGGCGAGGATATGCAAACCGCCTATATCTGTCTCTCGGCCACCGGCCAGTTGCTGAAAATGGACTGGAAACGAGCGGGGCTGCGGCTGAATTACTGATGCCCATAACCACCATCATTTTCGACTTTGGCGGGGTGATTACGTCCTCGCCTTTTGAAGCCTTCAACCGGCTGGAGGCAGAGCGCGGTGTCTCGAAGGATAGTGTCCGGCGCGTCAACAGCACCAATCCGGACAGCAATGCCTGGGCCCGGTTTGAGCGGGCGGAGATTGATGCTGCTGCGTTTGACCGCCTGTTTACGCAGGAAGCCGAGGCCTTGGGTATCACCGGCCTGACCGGCAAGGATGTGCTGGCCTGTCTGGCGGGCGATGTCCGCCTGGCCATGGTGGCAGCGCTGGATGACCTGAAGGCGCGCGGCCTCGCACTGGGATGCATCACCAACAATGTGCCTGCGGGCAAAGGCGCAGGCATGGCGCTGACCGAGACTCGAGCCGCCGAAATCGCGGCGATCATGGACCGCTTCGACCATGTGATCGAGAGCAGCAAGGTGGGCGTGCGCAAGCCCGATCCGCGTATCTATCAGATGATGTGCGAGTCATTGGATGTCCTGGCGGAACAATGCGTCTATCTCGATGATCTGGGCATCAACTGCAAACCGGCAGCGGCGCTGGGCATGCAGGCGATCAAGGTTGTCAGTGGCGAACAGGCCCTGGCCGATCTTGAACGGGCGCTCGGCCTGCCGCAGGATACACTGGGTCAGGCTGCGTGATGCGTTTCAGTTCTGCGGCTGCAGCATTTCCGCACAGCTCTCTTGCGGTGCATCGGGCGGACAGAGGATCATTTCCCGTTCGATAACGGTTGGCCGACTCAGCAGCGAATAGAGCAATATGACCGCACATATCAATCCGACTCCGGCCGCCATGCCAAGATAGAAGCTGCGATTGCGCCCCGGATGGTTTAGCGGCGCGGTGCTATTTCGATCGGCATCTGCGGGTTCTTCTATGGTGGCCGCTGTCTCTAGCGCATAGCCGAATTTGGGTATGGTCCGGATCAGCCGATAGGGCCGCTGTTCATCCCCCAAATGCCGCCGCAATTTGGAAATGGCCTGGGTCAGCGCTTCATCCGATCCGGCATCGCCCCAGACGGTGTTGAGCAGTTCGTCGCGCGCGACGGCACCCGGAGCAGCGACAAGACAGGACAGCAGGTCGGCGAGGCGAGGTTCCAGCACCATTGCACTGTCCGCGACGACAAGTTCCCGCGCATCCGGGAAATATGTCGCGCTACCGATCGCAACAGGTGATGCTTTCATCGACGCTTTTTGCGGAACGTCTGACATTCGTTGCTATCTCTCAACATCTCGAAATATTTCCTCAGGACTTTTGTCGCCGCTCTTGGCCAAAAGCCATGGCGAATCGCAATAGAGGAAGGATGACCAAATGAAAAATCTTCGGCACAGGCCCAATCCATCGGGACTGGCAAAGCTGGCTGGCTATGCGCTGGCGTGGACTTTGGCTCTGGTACTGCCCTCGGGCCAGGCAGCCATGGCATCGCCAACACAGAAGGAATTTCAACCGGCAACACCCGCACAGGCCTTGCCGCAAACCGGCAAAACCGAATTTTTCGAGCAACTCACCGTTGACGACATCGCCGAAGCGGTGGAGGCGTTGCAGGCACAGGGCTATCAGGGCGTTATCGCGGTTTCACGCGATGCCGGAACACCCATTGTCCGTGGTTTCGGGGATGAGGCTTCGGCGTCCGGCCTGCCCGATGCCATGACGCAGGTCGACATTCTCTCAATCACCAAAACCGTTACCGCTGCCGCCGCGATGAAGCTGATCGATCAGGGCAAGCTTTCCACCGCCGAACGGCTGGGGGATATCTTCCCTGATGTTCCCGCCGACAAGGCCGGTATTACCGTGCATCAACTGCTGACACATTCCGCCGGGCTTTCAGGCTCGGCGGGCGATGATCTGATCCATTTGAGCAAGGAGGCGTTTTTCCGGACTGTGATGTCTGAACCGCTACGTTTTAAGCCGGGCACCAAATATCATTATTCCAATATCGGCTATTCGCTGGTCGCGGCGATTATCGAGGCGCGCACCGGCATGGCCTATGAAGATTATCTCCGCAATGTGCTGTTCGCGGGGCAGGATATCACCCGGACCGGCTATGACAGCGTGTTCGATCCGCAACGCTCATTGCTCACCGCAAAAGGCGAGGTGATTGACAAGGCCAGCTGGGGCGGAACGGCGCATTGGGCCTTGATCGGCAATGGCGGCCTGGTGGCGACAGCGCCGGATATGATCCGCCTGCTGCAAAGCTATATGGGGCACCGGCTGGTTTCTCCTGCCGCCACCGAGCTCGCCCGCACTCCGATGCAGCGCGAAGGCGAAAAGGCCCCGACCCATTATGGCTATGGCATGGTGGTCGAGGATCACCCCAGTCTGGGGCGGATCTATTGGCACAATGGCGGCAATCCGTGGTTCAGTTCCAACTGGTCCTATTTCGCCGACCACCATCTGCTGGTCTTTACTGCGTCATCAGGACGCCGACCAAATGCCGATGATGCGGCCATGGTGATAGCGAGATCGGTTATTCAGCTAGATTAACTCTTGCTCCAAATATTCCGTTCGCCTCGAGCGCAGTCGAGAGGCCGGTGCGGTCAGAGGGCTGTGTCTCGACTGCGCTCGACACGAACGGGACGGGCTTTAATGCGCCAGCACCAGCGGTACCTTGCTCTCGCTCAGAAAATGTCGGGTGGTGCCGCCGAGCAGGGTCTGGCGCAACCGGCTATGACCCCATGCGCCCATCACCATCCATTCGGCGCCGAGCGACTTGACCCGCCCTTCAATCGCTTCCTCAATCGACAGCGATCCGGCCGCGACTTCATGCACTTCGGCACTGACGTCATGGCGCGACAGATAGCGCGCCAGCGCGGTCGACGGATAGTTTTCCGGCTCCTTGTCGGCGGTGATGATATGCACTGTGCTCGCCATGCGCAGCATCGGGATGGCGCTGCGCACCGCATTGGCGCATTCATGGCTGCCATTCCAGGCAATGGCGGCGACGCCATTGGCGGCAAAGCGGGTCTGGTCGTGCGGAATGGCGAGGATCGGGCAGCCGCTATGCTCGGCGAGATCGGAGACTTCGAGAAAGCTGTGCGGCTTTGGGCTGTCCTTGGCATAACCGAGCGATACCACGATGATATCGGCCAGCCGTGACGCGCTCAGCACACAATCCACGGCGTCGCCATCATAGTGCAGCACGTCCCAGCCTATGTCCTCATTGGCCATTTCCTTTTTGATCATCTCGTCGAGCCGGGTTTCCTCCTCGCGGATGCTTTCCAGCGCTGCATTGGCGACGAACACGCCACCCATCGGGTCGAGCGCGACATAGCTGGAATAGGGGGTGACAACGGCAAAGGTGATATGGGCATCGTGCGCCCGAGCCAGATCAAGTGCCGCTTCGGTGCGCGATACCATTGAGGGGCTGGTATCGGCATAGACCACAATGGATTTCATCGTTTCTCTCCCTGCTTGAGCGCCGGTCCGATCCTGATTCTCCGCGATGCTTCCGCTTGATCGGGACCGGCGAATCGTTTCGCTGTGGGTGATACCATGGGTCGTGCCCGGCTGTGCTGCTTTGATCGGCATCAAATAGCATGGATTTTCTCTATCAGCCGTCGCCTATGACTGGAAAATGCGGGCAATCGGGGGTAATGGCGGCGATAAAGGCCGCAGCCCCGGTTGCCGTTGCCGGTCCACCCGCAGACAAGGATATTTGACGATGCAGAAAATCTACCCCGATGCCAATGCGGCGCTCGATGGCCTGTTGTTCGACGGCATGCATATTTGTGCCGGTGGTTTCGGCCTGTGCGGCATACCCGAGCGGCTGATCGACGCGGTACGCGATAGCGGGGTCAAGGATCTCACCATTGCCTCGAACAATGCCGGTATCGATGGTGAGGGGCTGGGCAAGCTGCTGCGCACGCGCCAGGTGAAGAAGATGATCTCCTCCTATGTCGGCGAGAACAAGGAATTTGAACGCCAGTTCCTCGCCGGTGAGCTGGAGGTGGAATTCTGCCCCCAGGGGACGCTGGCCGAACGCTGCCGCGCCGGTGGTGCGGGCATACCCGGTTTCTACACCAGGACCGGCGTCGGCACCCAGGTTGCCGAGGGCAAGGAGCATAAGGAATTCGACGGTGAGACGTACATTATGGAGCGCGGCATCTATGCCGATCTGTGCATCGTCAAGGGCTGGAAGGCGGACAAGGCGGGGAACCTGATCTTCCGCAAGACCGCGCGCAACTTCAACCAGCCGATGGCGACAGCAGGCAAGATCTGCGTCGCCGAGGTCGAGGAAATTGTCGAGGTTGGAGAGCTCGACCCGGACTGCATCCATCTGCCCAGCATCTATGTCAAACGGCTGCTTCTCGGCGCGCCCTATGACAAGAAGATCGAATTCCGCACCGTGCGCGAGGCCGAAGCCGCCTGATGCATCGCGCCGCTTCTCTCCTGCTGTCCAGCCTGGCCAGCCTCATGCTTTCAGGCTGTATCGCTGCGGCGCTGCCGCTTGCAGCGGCCGGGGTGATTGGCAAGGGGGAGATTGACCGCCGGCGCGAGGCCGGGCTGATTGCCTCGGCGGAGATCGCTCCCGGCGCGGCAGGTGCAGCCACTGTCAATGCGGAAGCGGCCGAAAGCGGAGAGGGTACACTCGACCCCTTTGCGATGATGGAGAGTGGCGGTGCCGCCATTGGTATCGATTTCGACAGCCCCTATCATGACTGGGCACGCTTCGCGCTGGCCGGCAATACCCGGCTCGATGAGGGCCTTGAGGTGACGTCGGCGGTGCTGGTGCCCAATGTTTCGCTGGTCAGCCCGCAGACCATATCCTGTGAAGGCAAACCGCCGGCAGTGATGATCGATCTCGACCCGGGCAGCCAGAAACCCGGAGACCAGCTGGACGGCACCATGCTCGATGCTTCGGATGTCGCGTCATTGCGCGCTGCGGTGGAGCAATTGCGCGCGGCGAAGATCACCGTCATCTGGCTTTCGGCGCGCGATGCCGCCGATGCGCCCGCGCTGCAGCGCGAATTGCGCGCTATGGAATTGCTGCCGCAAGGCGCAGCGGATTATCTCTCGCTCGATCGCGGGCCCGGTGACCGCAAGCAGCTGCGGCGCTGGGAGACTGCCGAGCTGTTCTGCATTCTCGCCGTTGCCGGCGATGCGCGCGGCGATTTCGACGAGCTTTACGATTATCTGCTCAAGCCCGAATATGCCATCGCCCTCGAGCGCAATTTCGGCCAGGGCTGGTTTGTCGTCGGCAATGTCGAGCAGGCGCAAAACCAGACCATGCCGGCCCCGCCACAAAAGGAAGCGGTGGCCGAGCGATCGGCTTTCTTTCGCATGACACCCACGGCCCGACCGGGTGCCGATACAGCTTCAGACATGCCCGTCACCAGGACAGAAAAGGAACAATAATGGCTCAGGACAGCACAGGATGGGACCGCAACCAGATGGCGGCGCGCGCGGCGCAGGAACTGGAGGATGGCTATTATGTCAATCTGGGCATCGGCATCCCCACTTTGGTGGCGAACCATATTCCCGACGGGGTGGAGGTGACGCTGCAGTCGGAAAACGGCATGCTCGGCATCGGCCCGTTCCCGACCGAGGATGAGGTTGATCCCGATCTGATCAATGCCGGCAAGCAGACGATCAGCGAATTGCCGCAATCGGTCTATTTCAGCTCGTCCGACAGCTTTGCCATGATCCGCGGCGGGCATATTGATTTGACCGTATTGGGCGCGATGGAAGTCGCGGAAAATGGCGATATCGCCAACTGGATGATCCCGGGCAAGATGATCAAGGGGATGGGCGGCGCGATGGACCTGGTCGCGGGCGTCAAGAAAATCATCGTGGTGATGGACCATAATGCCAAAAATGGCAGCCCGAAATTCATCCCCGAATGCACATTGCCGCTGACGGGTCAGAATGTCGTCGACATGATCATCACCAATCTTGGCGTGTTCCACCGCACCGACCATGACAGCCCCTTCCGGTTGATCGAACTGGCGCCGGGCGTCACTGTCGAAGAGGTGGCGGAAAAGACCACGGCGAAATATGAGGTGGCGCTCTGAACGCTGCATGGAAACAGACAGGCGGTGCGCGCTGGCTCATAACAGGCGCGATATTGAGCTTTCTGGCTGCGCTTCTGCACATTGGCTGCATCGCCATGGGACCGGACTGGTTCCGCTTTTTCGGTGCGCCCGAACCCCTGGTTGCAGGCTATGAAAATGGCAATAACCGGCTGCTCTGGTTCACTATGGGGATCACAGCGGTATTGACGGTCTGGGGCCTGTATGCGCTTTCGGGGGCAGGGATGATCCGCCGCCTGCCATTGTTGCGGCTTGGGTTGCTGGCCATTACTGGCATCTATCTTTTGCGCGGCCTTTTGCTGGTTCCCGCGATCCTTTATGTGCCCTATCCCGAAGGGGCTTTCGATTATTGGTCATCGGCCATTGTGCTGGTCTATGGGCTGGTGCACGCCATCGGTATCTGGAAAAGCTGGCCGCACTGGATCAGGGAGCATGGGCGCTAAATGTCAGAGTATATATTGGTCATCGGCAATAAGAACTACTCCAGCTGGTCGCTGCGGCCATGGGTGCTGATGAAGGCGGCAGGGATCGCGTTTGAAGAAAAGCCGGTTTTGTTCACCGGAGATGACCATTTCGACGAATTTCGCGCTTTTGCGCCCAATGGCATGGTGCCGTGTTTGCATGATGGTGAAGATGTTATCTGGGACTCGCTGGCGATAGCGGAGTATCTCGCGGAACGGCATGATGGCATATGGCCCGAGGATGGTCGGGCACGCGCCTGGGCGCGTTGTGCTGCTGCGGAAATGCATAGCGGCTTTGGTACATTGCGCGCTAACTGTCCGATGAACGTCGGCGTACGAGCAAAGCTGAAAGACCCGCCAGCGCGATTGGCACGCGATATCGCACGCATTGCCGAGCTTTGGGCTGAAGGACAGGAGCGTTTTGGCGGACCATGGCTGGCAGGCGAGAGCTTTACTGCAGTCGATGCCTTTTATGCGCCCGTGGCCTATCGTGCGCGTACTTTTGACCTCGATATGGGCGCGTCCGGGGAAGCTTGGGTCAATAACGTACTGGCGCACCCGGCAATGCAGATATGGGAAGCAGCCGCTTTGGCCGAGACCGAACGAGAACCCAGCCATGAAGCCGACATTATAAGTGTCGCTGATGTTATTTCTGACCGCAGAGCCATAGGATAACAATCATGCGATTATTGCTCACCGGATCGTCGGGTTGGCTGGGGCGGTATCTGGCACCGTTGCTGGTGCAGAATGGTCATACCGTAATAGGACTGGATGTTGCACCGGGCGAGCATACACAGATTATCGCCTCGGTCGCCGACCGCGCCGCGATCGACGCGGCCTTTGCCGATCATGGCATAGAGGCGGTCATCCATGGCGGGGCGCTCCACAAGCCGGATATTGTCCGCTACCCCAATCAGAGCTTTGTCGATGTCAATGTAACCGGCACACTCAACCTCCTCGAAGCGGCGGTCGCGGCGCGGCATGACCGCTTCGTCTTTACCTCGACCACCTCGCTGATGATCCGCGCCGATGTCCGCGCCGGCAAGGCAGGCGGGGCGAAACAGGCCTATTGGCTTGATGAGGATTTTGGCCCGCTCAAGCCGCGCAATATCTATGGTGTCACCAAATTGGCCGCCGAGCATCTCTGCCGTCTCTATCACGAGCTGCATGGGATCAATGTCGCGATATTGCGCACTGGGCGCTTTTTTCCCGAAGAAGATGATACCCATCGTGATCTTTCCGGCCCCAACCGCAAGGCGAATGAGTTTCTCAATCGCCGGCTGACCGTCGAAGATGCGGCGATGGCGCATCTGCAGGCGCTGGATCAGGCACCTGGATTGGGGTGCGAGACATTCATCCTCTCTGCGCCGCCGCCTTTTAAGCCGGATGAAGCGGCGGACCTTATTGACGGCGCGCCAGCGGTGATCGCGCGCTATTTCCCGGATGCGGCAGCGCTATATGCGGCGCGCGGCTGGCAGCTGCCCGACCATATTGACCGGGTCTATGATCCAGCCAAGGCGCAGCGCCTGCTTGGTTGGCAGCCGGAGACGGATTTTGCCGCTATCCTCTCGGCATTGCGCGATGACATGCCATTGCCCTATGCCCATGATGCCAGCTATGTTTCGCCCAAGGAGCGCGACGCAGCATCGGCCTCATGACCAGCTATTATATCTTCAAATATCTCCATATTTTCGGCGTGGTGCTGTTGCTCGGCAATGTCACTGTCACCGCGGTGTGGAAGGTGTTTGCCGACCGCTCGAAAGACTGGCGGATCATCGCCTTTGGCCAGGCGATGGTGACCGGCACCGATTTCGGCCTCACCATTCCCGGTATCTTCCTCACCATGGTCGGCGGCTATGGCCTGGTGTGGGAGGCGCAATATGGCTTGCTGGAACCCGAATGGCTGTTGTGGAGCCAGATCATGTTTGTCGCCGCCGGGCTGATATGGCTCGGCATATTGGTGCCGGTGCAGATCAAGCAGGCGCGGCTGGCGCGCCAATTCGATGGCGATCATTCGCTGACCCCCGAATATCGTCGATTGTCGCGCATCTGGATTACCTGGGGGCTGATCAGCTTCGTACCGCTGATGATCGCTATGTATCTGATGATCGCCAAACCTTACTGGCAATAGGCGAGCGGCAGAAAAACCGATCACTCTGATTGGCAAAAACCGTTACACTTCCGGTAATCAGCCCCCATCTGAAAAAGGTAACGGACAGCAGCGGGCAAAACCCCGAAGTCCGCAGAAAGGAAAGCACCATGCATCCGACGAAAAACACCCTTCCCGATAACAGCCGCAAAGCGGTGATCGACCTGCTGCAACAGCATCTCGCCGCCAGCCTCGATCTTGCGAGCCAGGCCAAACAGGCGCACTGGAACGTCAAGGGCAGCAGCTTTGTTGCGCTGCATGAACTGTTCGACAGCATCCATGCCGAGACGCTCGATCAGGCCGACATGTTGGCCGAGCGGATGGTCGCGCTGGGCGGTCAGACCGCAGCTACGGTGCGCGCCACTGCGGCGCAGACGAAAATGCCCGAATATCCGCTCGATGCCAGCGACCAGGCCGCGCATGTCGAGGCCTTTTCGGGCGCGCTGGCGCATTTTGGCGGTGGCGTTCGTGAGGCGATTGCGCAGGCCGAAGAAATTGGAGATGCCGCGACGGCGGACCTGTTCACCGAAATTGTCCGTGCCGTCGACAAGTCACTCTGGCTGGTTGAGGTGCATGGCTAGGTCTCAGATATCCTCGACCAGTCGGCCGTAAAGCTCTGGTCGACGGTCGCGGAAGAAACCCATGCCGGCACGAAACAGCCGGGCTGCCTCAATATCGATGGAGGCGACCAATATGCCCTGCTCATCGGCGCCGAATTCGGCGATCAGATCCGCCTTTTCGTTGCTGATGAAACTGTGGCCATAATAGCTCTGGCTGTTACCGTTGGCATCGGTCTCGCTGCCGATGCGGTTGCTGGCAATGACCGGCATGGCATTGGCAGCGGCATGGCCCTGCATCACGCGTTGCCACATATCGGCGGTGTTGAGCGCGGCGTCATAGGGCTCTGAACCGATGGCGGTGGGGTAGAACAGCAGCTCCGCCCCCATCAGCGCCATGACGCGGGCGCACTCGGGATACCATTGATCCCAGCAGATGCCGACGCCGATTTTGGTGCCGAAGACATCCCAGACCCTGAAGCCGCTATTGCCGGGGCGGAAATAGAATTTTTCCTCATAGCCCGGCCCGTCAGGGATATGGCTTTTGCGATAGACACCCATGATCTCGCCATCGGGGCCGATCATCGCCAGCGAGTTATAATGATGCTGGCCGTCACGCTCGAAAAAGCTGGTCGGGATCGCGACCTTTTTGTCCTTTGCCAGCTTCTGCATTGCTTTCACCGAGGGATGGTCGGCTGTCGGCCGTGCCAGCGCGAACAGCGCCTCATCCTCGATGGTGCAGAAATAGGGACCGCTGAACAGCTCGGGCGGCAATATGATTTCCGCGCCCTTGTCCGCGGCGGTCACCACCATATCGCTGACGGCTGCGATATTCTGCATCTCGCCACCGGCCAGTGGCAGCTGCATCGCGGCTATGGTGATGGCGTTCATGAGACTGTACTTCTTAGCTATCATCGTCATTGCGAGGAGCGAAGCGACGCGGCAATCCAGAGCAGGTGCGTGCCGCTCTGGATTGCTTCGCTACGCTCGCAATGACGCTATTGGAATTCAGCTCTCGGTGCTTTCGCCACCCGCATCGGCCAGCTTGAACAGGAGCGTCATCCGGTCGCTTTCGCCAATGGCATCATATTTGTCCTTGGTCTCTTCGCCTTCGGCATAGCTGGGCGGCAAGGTCCAGACGCCATTGGGATAGTCAGCAGTGTCATTGGGGTTGGCGTTGACCTCGGACTCGGCGGCCAGTTCAAAACCGTGCTTTTCCATAAACGCCACCAGATCCGTCTGTTTGAGATAGCCCCTATTGCCATCCACATAGTCATCGGGCGCATCGGCCTTGGCACGGTGCTGGACGATACCGATCATGCCATCGGGCTTGAGCGTGGCCTTCAGCGCTTCGATTTCGCCGTCAGCGATGCCCCAGCGTATCAGATTATGCATCATACGGAAAATCAGGACACGGTCGACCTGGCCGTTAAGATCGGCCGGGATCGCGTTGCCGAAATGGAAAGGCAGTTTTTCGGCCTCGATGCCGAGGCTTTCGCTCTGCTTGGCGGAGAATGTCTCGCCGCCTTCCCGGACACGGGCCATGAAATCCTCGCCCAGGCTTTCTGCCGCCTCTGGCGCAAAGCTGACGGCGACATAGCTACCATTTTCGCTGACATAGGGGGCCAGAATGCGGGTGTACCAGCCGCCGCCCGGCGCATATTCGATCACTGTGTCATCAGCATCGACCTGGAAGAAAGCCAGTGTCTCTGCGGGATGGCGGAATTGGTCACGCGCCTTGTCATCGGCGCGCAGATCAGCAGCCAGAACCGCATTGAGTGCGGCGTTTTCGCTGGCGTCTGCGGTCGCCGCATTGTCGGCATTGTCGTTATTGACTTCAACCGGTTCACAGGCGGCGAGGGCCAAAGGCAGCGCCAGGAGCGGGAGAAGGGTCAGTTCGGAGTGATTGCGCATCGTGATATCCTTGAAAAGTGATGGGGATTATTGTGCCTTGCGGAACAGCAATGTCATGCGATCGGATTCGCCAATCGCCATATACTGATCCTTATTCTCGTCACCATAGCGCAGCACCGGGGGCAAAGTCCAAACGCCACCTTTCCAATTGGCCGGGTCTTTCGGGTTGGCATTGACCTCCGAGCTGTCGACCAGCTCGAAACCGTGCAGGGCGAACAGGTTGATGACATTTTGCTGTTTGAGATAGCCGCGTGTGCCGCTGGAAGCGGAATAGGGCGCATCGGTCTTGGCGCGATGCTGCACCACGCCGACCATGCCATCATCCTTGAGCATGGCGCGGATCGCGCGCAATTCGGCATCGGCGCGATTGCCATTAAGCAGGCCGTGCATCGAGCGGAAGATCAACACCCGGTCGACGGTGCCGGCAATGTCTTCGGGGACTTCATCGCTTTCAAAAGCGGTGATGCTCTCTGCGTCGAGTCCTGTCCATTCGGCGACAATGCCGGGGAAGCGCTCAGGCCAGCTCTTGGTGCGGCCTTCGCTGGCGCGATCACGATAGGTGCGCGCATCGCTATCGCCATCAACCGCGATATAGCGGCCCGTACCGGCGAGATAGGGCGCGAGCAGCCGGGTATACCAGCCACCGCCCGGCGCATATTCGACCACTGTCTGGTCAGGCTTTATCTGAAAAAAGCGCAGGGTTTCCGCCGGGTGGCGATATTGGTCACGCGCCCGGTCCTTGTCGCGCGCGGGACTGGCCAGAGCCGCATCCAATGCGGCGTCATTGGTTGTGGCCTGCTGGGCGGAAAGTGGCGTAGCAGCGCCGATCATTGCCAGAGGCGCAAAGGCCAGAGGCAGGGCAAGCAGAGCTTTCATGAAATCATCCTCTCTTCTGGATATCATGGATTAGCGGGTCTGCTAGGCTCTATATGGCTTTACGGCCTCTGGCTCAATTGCCATTCGCATATTGCGACAAGGGTTCGGGGCGCGGATAAAGCTCGTCCATCGGTACCGATTTGCCGTCGTCCTGAACAATGCGCACATGCTTGCGGCGCAGGCCGCGCGGTTCGCCGACGCCGCAGCTATGGGCGATCACCTCGACCTCATGCACCAGATTGGCGTGATAACTGGCGACCTTGGCCTTTTTGTCCTCCGGGTTGAGGCCACGCTGCAGCCGCTTATTATGGGTGGTTATGCCGGTAGGGCAGGTATTCTTGTTGCATTTCAGTGCCTGGATACAGCCGAGCGAGAACATGAAGCCGCGCGCGGTGTTGATAAAATCGGCACCCGCGGAGAGGGCCAGCGCCACACCGCTGGGCGTGATCATCTTGCCCGAGGCGATGATGCGGATGCGTTCGCGCAGGCCATAGCGATGCAATATATCGGACAGCATGGGCAGGCTTTCGCGCAGCAGCAGACCAACATTGTCCATCAGCGGCATAGGCGCCGCCCCGGTGCCGCCATCGCCGCTGTCCAGGGTGAAGAAATCGGGCGCGCTTTCGATGCCGCGTTCATGGATTTTGGTGCACATCTCTTCAACCCAGCCATAGGCACCCAGCACTGCCTTGATGCCCACCGGCTTGCCGGTCACTGTGCGTACATGCTGGATGAAATCGAGAAGATCATCGATCGAGTCGATTTCGGGGTGACGGTTGGGTGAGATGGAAGGCTGACCTACCGGGATTCCCCGTGTTTCGGCGATCACCGGCGTCACCTTGGCACCGGGCAATATGCCGCCCTTGCCCGGCTTTGCCCCCTGGCTCAGCTTGATCTCGAACATCCGCACCTGCTCATGCGCTGCGACCTTGCGCAGCTTGTCATCATTGAGCGAGCCATCATCATTGCGCACGCCATATTTGGCGGTGCCGATCTGGAACACCAGATCGCAGCCACCTTCCAGATGATAGGGCGAGATCGCGCCTTCTCCGGTGTTAAGCCAGCATCCGGCGATTTTCGCGCCATGGCTGAGCGCGCGGACGGCAGGCACGGACAGTGCGCCAAAGCTCATCGCCGAAATGTTGAAGAAAGATGGTGCCTCATAGGGTGTGGCACAATCGGGACCGATGGTCAGCGGCTTAGTCTTGGCGCTGTCCTGATCGAGCACCGGGAACGGGCAGTTGACGAAGATGGCGGTTCCTGCGGGGCTGAGATTCTTGGTCGATCCGAAGGCGACGGTATTGCTTTCGCCCTTCGCGGCGCGGCCGACCCAATCGCGCTCTGCCCGGTTGAACGGCATTTCCTCGCGGTCCATGGCAAAGAAATATTGCCGGAAAAACTCACCCAGCTCAGTGAACAGATAGCGGAAACGACCGATGACGGGATAGTTGCGCCGCACCGCATCCTTTGTCTGGGTGATGTCGATGACGAACATCACGGCGATGGCCGCCAGCACAAGGCCGATGATGAAAACAAATATCGAGGTCAGCGTGCTCAGTGTATTGAGCGCGTCTAGTTCATTTACCAGTCGCAGAAAATTCTGTTTCATTGTCATCCCTCCCTAATCGCTTGAGTCCATCTCATTTCGCCCGGGTAATGGAAAAGGTTACGCTCTCATGCGAAGAGTGGCTGGCTGGCGCAGTGCAGGCTGCCGCCCCCGCTCAATATCGCTGAAGCGGGCAGTGGCACAACCACCTTGCCTGGCCATAAGGGCTGCAACGCTGCGACGACCGCAACATCATAGTCGGTCTGGTAAACCGGTACAAAAACAGCATGATTGCCGATGACAAAATTCATATGCGATGCCGGTTGCACCATGCCTCCCGTTTCGACTCTTCCGGGTGAGGGCAGGGTGATGGTCTCCAGCCCGAAGGCATGGGCACGCGACCGGGCATCGGCATAGACCGCTGCATTGGGGTCATTATCGCCCGATGGTTCGGGCAGCGCGAGGACGCCTGGTGCAACAAAGCGCGCCAAATTGTCGACATGGCCATCGGTATGATCGTTGATCAGCCCGTCACCCAGCCATAGCAGGCGCTCTATACCGAGAGCACTGCGCAGGCGAAGTTCGATATCCTCACGGCTGAGTCCGGGGTTGCGATTGGGGTTGAGCAGGCATTGCTCGGTGGTTACGCCAAGGCCATGGCCATCGACATCGACGGCACCGCCTTCGAGGATCCAGTCATGCCGGTCGGTGGGCAGTCCGGCCATGTCGGCCAGATCGGCACCAACGGTCTCGTCGCCGGCCATAGGATATTTGCCGCCCCAGCCATTGAACCGGAACAGTTGGGCGCGATGATCGCCATGGGCGGTGCGCACCACCAGCGGCCCGGTATCGCGCAGCCAGATATCACCATAGCTGGCAATCTGGCACTGCACCGCCGGCTCGATCAGTGCGCGGGCAAGGGCATGATTGTCGGCATCACGACAGACCAGAATCACCGCCTCGCCGCTGGCGGCAACGGCATTGGCAAAGCCGGCAATTTCGCGCTGTGCCGACGCCAGCTGATCCGGCCATTCCTCGGCATCATGCGGAAAACCGATCCACAGCCGGGCATGCGGCTCCCATTCGGCGGGCAGGCGGCGGGCAATCAGTCTGCACCCTCCCGGCTGTGGTCGCGAGCGGCGCGAAATTCGTCACCCTCGACCCAGTTAGGCCAGCTTTCACTCATCGCCAGCATGCGCCCGACGCGATAGAATATCTGTAGCTGTGCCGCGACGCCGCTCCAGTCCCAATCAGGATCATATTCATCCTTGGGATTGTGATAGCGGTTTTGGGTATAGTCTGCGGCCAGCGCCTTGCCCGCTTCGATGCCGCCATCGACCAGATCGGGGCCGGCATCGACATAGAGCATCGGCACACCACGCTTGGCGAGGCTGAAATGGTCGGAGCGGTAATAATAGCCATTTTGCGGGGATGGATCGGGTGTCGCGGTCTGACCGGTCTGCTCCAATACTGCGGCGAGATACCGGTCGAGTTCGGATTTGCCCTGACCGACCACGGTAACGTCTTTAGATGGTCCGGCGGGTAGCAGCGCATCCATATTGACGCCGCCTACTGTCTGCGCCAGCGGATAGACCGGATTATTGGCATAATAGGTTGATCCAAGCAGGCCTGATTCCTCCGCCGTCACCGCCAGGAAGACGATCGAGCGATCGGGCGCACCGGCCTTGTTATGTGCTTCCGCCAGTGCCACCAGCGCTGCAGTGCCGGTGGCATTGTCGATCGCGCCGTTGCAGATATCGTCGCCATCGGGCGCAGGCTTGCAGCGGCCGAGATGATCCCAATGTGCGGTGTAGAACACATATTCATCGGGTCGCTCGCTGCCCGGCAAGATGCCGATGACATTGTTCGACAGGGTTCTGGTAATACTGTTCTCGAACGAAACCGAGGCGTTGAGACCCAGCGGCTTACCGGTGAAAGCCTTCTCCTTTGCCGCTGCCATCTCGCTATCAAGATCGCGCCCGGCTGCGGTCATGATTTTCGCTGCGACATCCTTTTGTATCCAGCCATTGGCCATGGTCTGGTTGGCACCGCCATTGGCACTCTGGGCATAGAATTGTGGCCCGGTCCAGCCCGATTCAACGACATTCCAGCCATAGGCCGCCGGTTCAGTGTCGTGCACAATCAGCGCCATCGCCGCACCCTGGCGCGCGGCTTCTTCATATTTATATGTCCAGCGGCCATAATAGGTCATGGCCCGGCCGCCAAAATCGCCGTCAAGGGTTGCATTCTCGAAATCCGGATCGTTGACCAGGATGATCACCGTCTTGCCCTTTACGTCAAGGCCTTGATAATCGTTCCAGCCCAGTTCCGGCGCGTTGATGCCATAGCCGACAAACACCATTTCGCTGTCGTTGATCGCGACCGACTCCTGCTCGCGATGGCTGGTCACCACCATTTCCGTACCATAGGAAAAGGCCATGCCACCGCTTTTGCCGCCGGTAACGGTAAGCGGCGATACGGTGCCGGCATTGGCGGTGATTTCCACCAACGGCACTTGCTGGAACCAGCTGTCACCATTGCCCGGCTGGAGCCCTGCAGCGGCGAATTTCTCGCTCAGCAGCTTCAATGTTTTTTCCTCGCCGACAGTGCCCGGCGCCCGGCCTTCGAAATCGTCGCCCGATAATGTTTCGGTGACCGACTTCATCGTGTCGATCGAGATATCCCCGGCTTGTACGGCGGGGATATCGAGTGCGGAAGATGCGCCGCCGCCCTTGCCAGTTTCGGAAGAGCAACCGACAAGCAGGGCGACTGCTGCCAAAGTTGCCAAGGGCGTCCGCATCCTGTTATCTCCACAAATCCATTATCTTTAAGGCTTTGAGAGCGGCTTGCCAGAAGCTCCGGTGCGATACAAGCCATTGCGCGGTGACGCCCGGGGACACATATTGCATTGTGCAAGGCGCGCGCAGCAAACCCGCTGTCGGGGCTATCGGGGACTATTGTGAACGCCAGAAAAGCCAGTCTTTCGGATAGCGAGTTCAAGGCTGCGCTGGCGGAAACCGTGCCGCATCTGCGTGCCTATGGGCGATCCCTCTCGGGCAATCGCGATGCCGCCGACGATCTGGTGCAGGAGGCCCTGTTGCGCGCCTGGAGCGCGCGCGACCGGTTTCAGGCCGGGACCAATATTCGCGCCTGGACCTTCATCATATTGCGCAATGTTTTCCTGTCGCAGATGCGCCGCAAAAAATTTGTCGGCGAGTGGGATGAACTGACCAGCGACCGCATATTGGCGGCATCGGGGCAACAGGATGACCAGCTGCACCTCGCCGATGTCCAACGCGCGCTCGGCCTGCTGCCTGACAGCCAGCGCGAGGCGCTGATCCTGGTCGGCGCTGGCGGCTTTTCCTATGAAGAAGCCGCAGAGATTTGCGATGTCGCACTTGGCACGATCAAGAGTCGGGTGGCACGGGGACGTGCGGCACTGGCCAAAATTCTCGAAGGCGATAATCTGCAGCGCTTGGCCCAGGCCGGAAAGCGGGGCGACAATCCGCTGCGCGAGATCATGGCGGAACTCGACATATTGAGCGGTGGCCGGGTCGAGGCCGGGCAGTCCGGAAGCGCCTCCGAAGAGGAATGAGCATATGGCAGGCGGTGCGTCTGAA
The DNA here is from genome assembly GCA_039818985.1 of Pseudomonadota bacterium. Taxonomy (NCBI): domain Bacteria; kingdom Pseudomonadati; phylum Pseudomonadota; species Pseudomonadota bacterium. Next base: position 484,438 of record JBCBSU010000001.1, read on the forward strand.
ATTGCGCAGCAGGTAATCGACCGGGCCGCCGCGCATGCGCCGTTTCTGCGCCGCATGATGCAGAGCCGTCCGGATCTGATCACGACTATCGGTGAGACTGGGCTGGATAAGGCGATACAAGCAGCGTTGGCGCTGGAGCCTGCTGGATTGTCTTCTGGTGAAGTCGACTCGCTGGCTATGCCTCGTCGGTTGCGATTGGCACGCGGCGACGTGATGCTGGCATTGGCGCTGGGTGATCTCGCTGAGCTGCTGTCTTTTCAGCAGGTCAGCCGGGCGCTGTCGCACTTTGCCGATCGCTGTCTCGAAGCGGCGCTGACCAGCATTTTTGCGCGGCGCTATGATTGTGCGCCAACCGGTTTTGCGGTGATTGCGCTGGGCAAGCTGGGCGGGCACGAGCTCAACTATTCGAGTGATATCGATCCGATCTTCCTCTTCGACCCGGAAACCATACCGTCCCGCCGCAAGGAGACGCCGCATGATGCGGCGCAGCGTGTCGGGCGCGAGCTGATCGCGATGCTCTCCGAGCGTGATGGCGATGGCCATGTGTTCCGTGTCGATATGCGGCTGCGGCCGGAATCGGAGGTCAGCCCCATGGTGCTACCAATCCGCAGTGCCATCAGCCATTATGAATCACGGGCGCTGACCTGGGAACGGGCGGCGTTTATCCGGGCACGGCCTGCAGCAGGGGATGCCGGACTCGGTGCGTATTTTCTGGGCGAAATCGGGCCATTTGTCTGGCGCCGGAGCCTCGATTTCGGCACCATTGATGCCATTGCCGAGCTGACACGGCGTATCCGTGCCCACCATCAGGGGCCAGACGAACCGACACCCGGCTTCGATCTCAAACGCGGGCGTGGCGGCATAAGGGAAATCGAATTTTACGCCCAGTCGCAACAACTCGTTCATGGCGGACGAAATCCCAATATTCGCTCTGGCAATACGCTGGATGCGCTATCGGCGCTGGCAGCGGAGCAGATCATCCCGGCCGACCAGGCCGCCGATCTGTCGCGAGGTTATATCACGCTGCGCACCATCGAGCACCGGCTGCAGATGGTCGAGGATCGTCAGACCCATGAGCTGCCCGAAGATGGCACGGCGCTGGACAATGTCGCCCGGCTGCATGGGCTTGCCGATAGTGCGGCGCTGTTGGAACTGCTCCATCCGGTCTGTGCCACTGCCAGCCATTATTATGACGCGCTGCTGATACGGCAGGGCGGGCCAGACCAGGCCGCTGCCGGTGACAGGGATGATGGCGCATTATTGCTTGCCGATGAGGAACCGCTGCTGATCGCACAGCTCGGAAAACTGGGTTTTTCCGATGTTGCCGCGATTGCCGCACGCATTGCCGACTGGCGCGCGGGTCAGGTGCGGGCGCTACGCACACCGCAAAGCCGCGCTGCCTTTGAGCAGCAGATCGGCGCGCTTTTTGCGTCAATCCGGCGCCATGCCGGTGATGTCGGTGCGATCAACCGTCTCGATGCCATGCTCCGCCAATTGCCCAGCGTGCTCGACCTGTTCAACCTGCTGGCGGCCCGCCCGGCGTTGATCGGCATATTGGCGCGGCTTTTATGCCATGCTCCCGCGCTCTCCAAGGCGCTGGCAATGCGCGCCAGCCTGCTCGACGGCATTGTCGATGCCAGCATATTCGACCGGCAGAGCGATCTTGATGCCATCATAGTCGAGCTGGAACGGCGCAGCAGCGCCGATGATCTGGGGCTGATGCTCGAACGTGTGGCGACCGATATAGCGGAGCGACGCTTTGCCATCGGTGTGCAGCTTATCGAGGGACGCACTGATCCGCTCGACGCAGCGCACGATTACAGCCGCATTGCCGAAGCGGCGATTGCCATAGTGACGGACAAGGTAACGGAGGAGTTCAGGCAGCAGCACGGCGAATTGCCTGGCGGCGAGCTGCTGATATTGGCCATGGGGCGGCTGGGCGGCGAGGCGCTGACCCACGCCTCGGACCTTGATCTGGTGTACCTCTTTACCGGTCCGCATGACGCGCGTTCCAACGGGTCGAAATCGCTGAGCGCCACACAATATTTCAACCGTCTGGCCCAGCGGGTGAGTGCCGGCCTGTCGCTGCCGACAGCAACCGGTGCTCTCTATGAGGTGGATACCCGGCTCAGGCCATCGGGGATGCAGGGCCTGCTCGCGGCCTCGGTCGAGAGCTTCTGGGATTATCAGCGCAACAAGGCCTGGACCTGGGAGCATATGGCGCTGTGCCGTGCCCGCCCGGTTTACGGGTCAAGAACAGCGCGCAATGGTCTTTCGCACGGCATCGCCGGTTTGCTGGGCAGCGGCCGTGTGGCCGAGGCCATCGTCAAGGATGCTCTGGCGATGCGCGGAGATATGGCCAGGGCCAAACCACCCAAAGGGCCGTGGGATGCCAAGCTTGCCAGCGGCGCGCTGGTGGATCTGGAATTCTGCATCCACACGCAGCAGCTCGTGCATGGCGAGGGCCTGTGCCCGCATCTCGGCGACGCACTGAAGATTCTGGTCGACCATAAGCTGCTGTCAGCCGATCTGACCGAGGCGCATAATTTCCTTACCCGCTTGCTGGTGATGTCGCGTCTGGTCACGCCGGTGGAAAACAGCCCTGCCATTGCCTCACGGCCTTTGGTGGCGCTGGCCTGTGGTCTGGCAAGCTGGGATGAGGTGATCGATCATTATCGCCGATATACGGATATTGTCCGCCAGACGCGCATTGCGATATTGGGCACGATACCCACATTGGACGGCATCTAGGTTTTGAGGGAGCAGAATATGAGCGAAGAGCAGGTAGGACAGGCAGTTCCGGATGTGACGATGATACGACCCGATGGGTCCGAAGTGTCGGCATCGGATTACAAGGGCAGGCCCTGGGTGCTGTATTTCTACCCCAAGGACGATACACCCGGTTGCACCAAGGAAGCGTTGCAATTTACCGAACTGAAGCCTGACTTCGACAAGCTGGGTGTAAGCATTCTGGGCGTTTCCAAGGACCCGCCAAAAAAGCATGTGAAATTCATCGACAAGCACGATCTCGCCATTGATCTGGCTTCGGACGAGGAAGTTGAAATGGCTGAGGCCATGGGCGTGTGGGTCGAGAAGAGCATGTATGGCAAAACCTATATGGGGCTGGAGCGTTCCACCTTCCTGATCGATGCCGAGGGCAAGATCGCCACGGCCTGGCGCAAGGTGAAGGTCAAGGAACATGGCGCCGCTGTTCTGGAAGCCGCGCGCGAACTGGTTGGCTGAGGCGCATAAGAATGCAATCGGTTGGTGAAGCCTGTCGCGCAGTGCTGACGGCTGCCGATCCGCGTGACAAGGTAATGGCGGCGCGTTTTGTCGCACGGCAATGGCGGCTGGGGCGGCTGGAACATGATTGCAGTGTCGCCATGCCCGACCATCCGGCGCGCCCGGAGCGACCCGAATTGCTGCCGCCCAACCATATGCCCAAGCGCGGCAAAGCCGGGTCGGAGCGCGGGCGCATCGCGCTGCTGCACGCGCTGGCGCATATTGAATTCTCGGCCATCGATCTGGCCTTTGACCTGGTCGGACGTTTCAGTGGCGATTTCCCCACTGGCTTTGTCGACGACTGGATGCGGGTTGGTGCCGATGAGGCGATGCATTTCGCGTTGCTCGACCGACGGTTGCAGCAAATGGGCAGCCATTATGGTGCCCTGCCGGCGCATGATGGCCTGTGGGAGGCAGCCTTTACCACCCGCCACGACGTTCAGGCCCGGCTGGCCGTGGTGCCGATGGTGCTCGAGGCGCGCGGCCTGGACATCACACCGACAACCGTTGAACGATTCGAAAAACAGGGTGATCATATCTCGGCCCGCATTTTGAATCGCATCTATCACGATGAAATACGGCATGTTTTGGCCGGAACGCGGTGGTTTGAATATGGCTGTCAAGCACAAAATCTTGATCCCGCGACATGCTGGCGGGAACTGCTTTCTGTCTACTTTCGCGGGGCTTTGAAGCCACCATTCAACGACTCAGCGCGCGAGGCAGCCGGTTTAACGCGAGAATATTACGCACCCCTTGCGCAATCGTGAAATATAATTTTACGTCTCATTCCAGATTACGGCCATGATCATAAATGGTTTCTTGATCGTAATATTTTAAGTCGCAGAGCTGAAAACGCAGAGCCGAGAACAGAGCACGGGGTCGCATGACAAAAACATCCAGCCGGATCATTGCATTTTTCAAGAGCATGAGCGCCATGCTCGGCGTTGCGACGCTCGTCGCTGCCGGTCCTGCCCTGGCCAACAGCTCTTCGGCACCGGCCGTTACCGATATTGCCGGCCACGTCGATGCCGATGAAGACGTTACTCCACTCGGCACCGCCGACAGCGACTTTCGCCAGCTCTTCGCATCCTGGCGCGACAGCAGCGATGGTGACATCGGCTCGGTTGCCATTCCGTCGCGGCTCCCGGTAGACAATTTCCGCATCAGCAGCCGTTATGGCTATCGTGAGGACCCGTTCCGTGGCCGCCGTGCCCGTCACAAGGGCATCGACATGGCTGCTCCGATTGGCACGCCGATTTATGCCACCGCAGACGGTGTCGTTGGCCGCGCCCAATGGGTTAGTGGCTATGGCAAATATATCGAAATCGAGCATGGTGGCGGCATCCAGACTCGCTATGGTCACATGTCGCGCCTCAACGTTGCCGCCAACCAGAAGGTCAAGCGCGGCGACCTGATCGGTTTTATGGGTTCGACCGGTCGTTCCACCGGCAGTCACCTGCATTATGAAGTACGCATTGGTGGCGAGCCGGTCAATCCGGAGCCGTTCTTGCGTTCGTCCGATTATCTTATTGCCATGCAGGGCCGACTCAATAATGGCCTGGGCGGCCCGGAAACCGGTGACGAAAGCGCAGAGACCAGCGGAGACTGAGTCGCCAACCACATTGCTATTCGGGAAATCAGGGGGCTTCGGCCCCTTTTTTCATGGTTATCGGTCCGGCCTATGCCGTCACGGGGACAGGCGCATAATGGCATTGATTTAATCGCGTGATTAAACAATGATTGCAGCATAACAATATAGATGAGAATCGGCACCATAAGCCGGACATATATGGGAGACGCAAATGCATCCTTCGGTGCATGCCGATGCGCAGGGTGACAAGCCGGCGCTGATCATGGCGGGTAGCGGCGAGACTGTGACCTATAGCCAGCTTGACCGCCGGTCCAACCGGGTGGCGCATCTGTTCCGTTCGCGCGGACTGGAGATTGGCGACACCATTGCCATCTGCATGGAGAATCAGGCGCATTATTTCGATATTGTCTGGGGCGCGCAGCGATCGGGGCTGGTCTATGTCGCCATTTCGAACCGCCTCACAGCACCGGAGATCGCCTATATCCTGGAAGACAGTGGCGCCAGGCTGCTGGTGACCTCGACGGCCATAGGGCCTGTGCTCGATGAGGTGAAGCAGCTCGCGCCCGATGTCGAGCAGCTGATATTCGGAGCGGAGGGCGATGGCGAAGCCGATGCGGTGTTCCGTACCATGCCCGATGTGCCGATTGCCGATGAACGCGCCGGTATGGACATGCTCTATTCCTCAGGGACTACCGGACGGCCCAAGGGTATCCGTCTGCCGCTGCCCGAAGACCCTGCCATCGCCGGGACCAATGCGTTGGTCATGCTCGCTATCGGTGCCTTCGGGCTGAGCGGGGACAGTGTTTATCTGTCGCCGGCGCCGCTTTATCATGCGGCACCGCTGCGCTGGTGTATGACAATCCACAAGCTGGGCGGAACGGTCGTGGTGATGGAGAAGTTCGACCCTGAAGAGGCATTGCAGCTGATCGAGAAATATCAGGTAACCGACAGCCAGTGGGTGCCGACACATTTTGTCCGCATGCTCAAGCTGCCCGAAGACGTGCGCGGCAAATATGACGTCTCGACGATGCGTTGTGCGGTGCATGCCGCTGCGCCCTGTCCGGTGCCGATCAAGCAGGCGATGATCGACTGGTGGGGGCCGGTTCTCTATGAATATTATGCGGGTACCGAGGGCAATGGCTTTACCTTTCTCAACAGCGAGGACTGGCTGGCGCATAAGGGCTCGGTCGGCAAGTCGCTGCTCGGTACCATCCGCATTTGCGATGAAGAAGGCGATGAAGTCCCGGTCGGCGAGGAGGGACAGATATTCTTCGAAGGCGGTGGTGCCTTCAAATACCATAACGACCCGGAAAAGACGAAGAGCGCGGCCAACAAGCACGGCTGGACCTCACTCGGCGATGTCGGAAAGGTTGATGAGGAGGGCTATCTCTATCTCACTGACCGCAAGAGCTTCATGATCATTTCCGGCGGGGTGAATATCTATCCGCAGGAAATCGAGAATCTGCTGGTGACGCATGACAAGGTTGCCGATGCCGCGGTGATCGGCGCGCCCGATCCGGACTTTGGCGAAAAGGTGGTCGCCGTGGTGCAACCACTCAATCCGGCGCATGCCGGGGATGCGCTGGCTAATGAATTGCACGCCTTTATGGCGGAGAGTCTGTCGCGGGTGAAAATGCCCAAGCAGATCGATTTCCGAGAGGAACTGCCGCGCCATGCCACTGGCAAGCTCTACAAGCGGCTGCTGCGCGATGAATATTGGGGCAAGACGGACAGCCGCATCGTATGAGCGGGCTGGCGGCCATTGACCTCGCCATTCGCCCCGAACAGCCGGGCGACAAAGCCGCCATATATGATCTTACGCAACGGGCCTTTGCCACCATGCCCTATGCCGATGGCAATGAGCAGGATCTGGTCGATGCCCTGCGTGATGGGGGAGCACTGGCTCTGTCGCTGGTTGCCGAGCAGTCGGGTCAGCTGGTCGGGCATGTCGCCTTCTCGCCAGCCATTGCCGCTGACGGCAGTGGTGGCTGGTATGCGCTGGGGCCGGTCTCGGTTACGCCTCCGTTGCAGAATCAAGGCATTGGCAGCCGTCTGATCAACCGGGGATTGGACATATTGCGCAGCCGCGATGCTGCCGGTTGTGTGTTGGTAGGTGCACCCGAATATTACCGGCGTTTTGGTTTTGCGCCGGCACCCGAAAACTGTCCCGAGCAGGAGCCTGCAGAATATTATCAGCTGCGGCCCATGGGCCGTTCGGCGCCTCAGGGGATTATCGACTTTCACCCGCTATTCTACGCCGGACAAGGCGGGGAAGGAGAAGCATCATGACCGCCAGTGGACCTACCATTCCAGAAGAACATGCCGAGGCGGTGCTGCTGCCTGAAACCTATGCCGATTGGGGCAGTGCGCTCGATCATTTCGACTGGCTGCGCGAAAACATGCCGGTGGGACGGGTGGTCGCCAGCGATAACAGTTTCGATCCGTTCTGGCTGGTCACACGCTATGATGATGTGATGCGTATCTCCAAGGACAATGCCGGATTTCTCAACAATCCGCGTCCCGTGGTGTTTGCCAGCAAGAAGATGACCGAATTTTCGCGCAAGGCTACGGGCAGCAACATGCTGGTCGACTCGCTGGTGGTGTTCGACGCGCCGGTCCACATGAAATACCGCAAGCTGACCCAGCAATGGTTCATGCCCAAAAATCTCGGCACGCTGGAGGCCGAGATCACCGCCCTGGCCAAAAGGACGGTGGACAGGCTGGTCGAAAAGGGCCCCGAAGTCGATTTCGTCAAACAGGTTGCCGCGCCCTACCCGCTGCATGTGGTGATGCAGATATTGGGTGTGCCGGAAGAGGATGAAGAACGGATGCTGTTCCTCACCCAGCAGATGTTCGGCGGCCAGGATGAGGATTTGTCGGGCAGCGGCATGGCCAATATGACCGAGGAGCAGATTATCCAGATCGTCTCCGGATCGGTCACCGCGTTTGAAGCCTATTTTGCTCAGGTCACCGCCGCAAAGCGCGCCAATCCGACCGATGATGTCGCCAGCGTGATTGCCAATGCCAAAGTCGATGGCGAGCCGCTGGGCGACCGCGAAATGGCGGGCTATTACATCATCGTCGCCACCGCCGGGCATGACACCACTTCCGCCTCGACCGCCGGTGCGATGCAGGCCTTGGCCCAAGATCCGGAGCAATGGGCGCGGGTGAGGGAAGACCGGTCGCTGCTTCCCGGCATTGTCGAAGAGGCGATCCGCTGGACCACGCCGGTGCAGCACTTCATGCGCACGGCAGCAGAGGATTGCGAGATTGGCGGTGTTCCCATTGCCAAGGGCGACTGGCTGATGATCAACTATGTTGCCGCCAATCACGACCCGGCGGTTTTCGACGATCCGCGCAGTTTCGATGCGGCACGCTCACCCAATCGCCATCTCGCCTTTGGCGCCGGTGCGCATCAGTGTCTCGGCCTGCATCTGGCCAGGCTGGAGATGCGGATATTGTTTAACGAATTGCTCGACCGTATAGAGACTCTGGAACTGGCGGGTAAACCGCAACGGGCCAAGTCGATCTTTGTCGGTGGCCTGAAGACATTACCGCTCAAAATTACCGCAAGCTGAAATTCCCCAAGGAGAGAGACAATGACAACACTCTATAAAAATCTGATCAATGGCGAGATGGTCTCCACCGACACCACGCTCGAAGTGCTCAACCCGGCCAATGAGGAAGTCATTGGTTTGGTGCCCAGCTGTGGTGCCGCAGAGCTCGACCAGGCTGTCGCCGCCGCGCGCGCGGCTTTCAAGAGCTGGTCGAAAACCCCGATTGAGGAGCGTCAGAAGGTGGTCCAGGGCATTTCCAAAACCATCAGCGACAATATGGATGAGCTGTTCCGCCTGCTCACCAGCGAGCAGGGCAAGCCGCATGCGCAGGCGCAACAGGAAATTGGCGGTGCCGCTGCCATGTCGGGCGCACAGGCGATGCTGACGCTGGAAGACGAGATCAACGAGGATAATGACACCCGCCTGTCGCGCACCCGCCGCGTGCCCGTCGGCGTGGTTGGCGGCATCGTGCCGTGGAACTTCCCGGTGATGATGGCGGTGCAGAAAATCGCTCCGGCGCTGGTGGCAGGCTGCACCATCGTGCTCAAGCCGTCGCCGTTCACCCCACTGGCGACACTGCGTCTGGCGGAACTGATCAAGGATGTGGTGCCTGCCGGTGTGGTCAACATCATCACCGGCGAGGACAGCCTCGGCCCGCTGATCACCGAGCATCCCGATATCGACAAGATCACCTTCACCGGCTCCACCGCGACCGGCAAGAAGATCATGGAGGGCGCGTCGAAAGACCTGAAGCGTATCACGCTGGAACTGGGCGGCAATGACGCTTCGATCGTGCTGCCCGATGCCGATGTTGCCAAGGTCGCCGAACAGCTTTTCTGGTCGAGCTTCACCAATGCCGGACAGGTCTGTATCGCCGCCAAGCGCATCTATATCCATGAGGATATCTATGATGATCTCTCCGCCGCGATTGCCGAATATGCCAAGCATGTGAAGGTCGGCGATGGCAGCGAGCAGGGCACAGCGGTTGGCCCAATCCAGAACAAGAAACAATATGAGCGGGTGCTCGAGCTGATTCAGGACGCCAAGGACAATGGCTATAAATTCCTGGTTGGCGAGGAAGGTGCTGACCCGTCAGGCACCGGCTATTATGTGCCGATCACTATTCTCGACAATCCGCCCGAAGACGCGCGCATCGTTGCCGAGGAGCAGTTCGGCCCGGTGATGCCGCTGATGAAATTCTCCACCGTCGATGAAGCCATTGAACGCGCCAATGCGAGCGAATATGGCCTGGCCGGTGCGGTCTGGACCTCGGATGCCGATAAAGGCGTCGAAGTCGCCGAACAGATGGAAACCGGCACTGTCTGGGTGAATGAATTTATGCACCTCTCACCCTTTGTGCCGTTTGGTGGCCACAAGCAATCGGGCTTTGGCGCCGAATATGGCAAGGAAGGCCTGCTGGAATTTACCTATCCGCAGGTAATAACGGTGAAGCGCGAAGCGGTTGGAGCCTGACCGTCCAGGCTGCACGGCAAAACCGATCCAACACGAAAGGTCACAGTGAGGTCTATGGCTTCACTGTGACCTGATCTGCATGAGCTTTGGCTGGCTTTGCTGCCAGTCCGGGAATTAGCTTGTCGGACGGGTTATGGAATCCGCATTGGGTCCATATATGGAAAACGCAATATCATCGGTTGCGCTATTCAACTCGACAAGCTCGGGCCTTGACCAGACCTGCTGTTCATATGGCCCGGCGACAGTATGTCGTGGAGTCTTTTTGCTTTCGATAGGCTTCATCTTTGACAATCCCGATTTTCGATAAGCGATTTCAATAGCATAAATCAGGGCTATCGCAAGGCCCGGCCATAATATGACGGTCAGCATGCCCGTTGCGGCTCTTTCTTAGCTGTCTTCTGCAAGGATATCCTGTGGCAGGCTGTCGCTCCATGCGCGCAGCTGGGCGAGAAAGACCAGAGCCGTCTCGCCAAAGCTGGTCAGCGAATATTCCACCGACACAGGTGAGGTCTCCAGAACCTCGCGCCGGACCAGACCTTCCCTCTCCAGATGCCGCAGGCGCTCGGTGATCATCTTCTTGCTGGCGCCGCTCATCATGCGGGCAATATCATTGAAGCGCACCGGCCCGTCCCTGAGATGCCACAGGATAGAGCCAGTCCATTTGCCGCCGATAATCCGCATGCCCCGTTCGATGGAACAGGGTTGGTAGCAGGGGTTTTCTACCTGTCGGCGTCCTCTCTCATCCTCAACTATTCTGGCGCGCATGGAAGTCACTCTTTATAGGTTACCAAAAGTATACTGGTTGCAAATCGTAATCTGCTTGCAGACATTAGCGGCCAAAGTGATTCCGTCAAGAAACCCCAACAGCAAAGGCACAGCAGGATGCGCAACATTTTCATTATCAATGGGCACCAGCCTTATCCCTTTTCAAAGGGCGCACTGAACGCAGCGATGATCGAAAGGGCACAGACATTCCTGTCCGCGCAAGGCCATGACATCCGCATCACCCATGTCGCAGAGACATACGATGTCGAGCAGGAAATCGCCAACCACCAATGGGCCGATGCGGTGCTGATGCAGTTCCCGGTCAACTGGATGGGCGTTTCCTGGTCGTTCAAGAAATATATGGATGACGTCTACTCGGCTGGCATGGATGGCCGGCTATGCGCCGGAGACGGTCGCACGACAGAAAGCCCCAAGGCCAATTATGGCACAGGCGGAACGCTGACCGGCACCCATTATATGATTTCTGCAACACTCAATGCGCCTGCAGAAGCGTTTGACGACCCGACGGAACCGTTTTTTGCAGGCATGTCGCTCGATGATCTGCTGCGACCCGTGCATCTCAATGCGAAGTTTTTCGACATGACTCCACTGCCCACATTTGCCGCTTTCGATGTCATGAAAAATCCCGATATCGAAAATGACTTCAAGCGCTTTGACGCGCATCTCGCTGACATTTTTGCAAGGGAGACGATCAATGGCTGAGGCTGATATCCATCTTTATACCGCCGCCACGATGAACGGGTACAAGCCGGTCATTTTCCTGGAAGAAGCCGAAATTCCCTATGACCTGACTTTTATCGACTTTGCCAAAAAGGAGCAAAAGGCCGCAGACTATATGCAGCTCAATCCCAATGGCCGGATTCCGACCATTGTTGATCGTTCCAATGGTGATTTTGCGGTTTTCGAAAGCGGAGCAATCCTCTGGTATCTGGCCGAGAAATACGGCAGATTCCTGCCGGAAGACGCCAATGCGAAATCGGAAGTGCTGCAATGGCTGATGTTCCAGATGGGCGGCATCGGCCCGATGATGGGCCAGGCGATGTATTTTCAGCGTATCGCCGCGCCCAATGGGCATGAGGAGCCATTTTCTATCAAGCGCTATGTCGATGAGACCCGGCGTCTGCTGGAAGTGCTCGACACCCGTCTTGCAGGGCGCGAATGGCTGGCTGCTGATCAGTACAGCATCGCCGACATGGCAACCTACCCCTGGGCACGTGCCTATGTCTGGGCAAAGGTCTCGGTTGATGGTCTCGATAATCTGAAAGGCTGGTTTGACCGCATTGACGCGCGGCCTATGGTGCAAAGGGCACTGACCATCCCCAAAGCGCAACCGGTCTTTTGGGGGCAGGCTGATGACAGCGAATTCCTCAAGGAAAATGCCGCGCGTTTCGCCTCTGATGTAAAGCGGGACTGATCGACAATCATCGAAAAGCTGACAGCCCGAGCACTATAGCCTCCCTTGCATGGCTGTCATTTTGTCACAGAATCTGCAGGGCAACATTTTTCAAAGATAAAATATAAAAAATCCGGTCCTAAATAATAGGACTGATTAATTCACGATTATCAATACTCATAGACACTGAATAACCCAAATATGATATATGTCTGAGTTCTATAACGACTCACAAAACATATTGTCATATAGGAGTAATAATATGGAAAAAGATGCAGTGTCAGATACGGCTCAACCGCTTGCTGCGGGTCCCGTCGCATCATTATTTGATGGATATGACAAAATTGGTGGTAGCCTCCGGTCTTCGGCGACATCGGGAGAAACCAAAACCGGGGGCGCTTCTTCAAAAGTGAATGTTTCGGTTACTGAAGGCGTTGTCGAGCTTAGTCAGGCGCTGCAAATCGATCAGTCACTGTCAGTGGACTATGCAGGCATCGCCAAGGTCGACCAGAAGATGCAATTTGTGCGCAAGCAGAAGGCAACCAGCACCAGCATCAATATTGTGGTATATGCCCGACACGAAAATGCCTCGCGTTCGGCACGCAACCCGAAAATGACGGTCGATACCCAGGATATGAAGGTGGCGGACTTTGTCGATGCCTATGGCGATTCCTATATCGAGTCCGTCGACGAAGGCGGTGAATATTATGCTGTCTATACCTTCTTTACCGAAACCAAGAGCGAGCAGACCGCACTGAAAGCGTCACTCAAGGCCAGCGGGATATATTCCGGTGTCAGCGCGTCGGGCTCGCTGGAAATCGCGATAGACAATTTCGTCAAGACGACAAACACCGCATGGACATTCGATCAGGAGATTTCTGGCATCCAGAATCCTGTCCTGCCGACGCGCGATACCATGGTCGATTTTGCGATCAAATTTCCTTCGATCCCGCTTGATGCACCCGTAGTGATCGGCATGACGACTACGGGATATGAACATGTCCCCGACCTCGACCCCGAGTTCAAAGAGAAATTTGCAATAATCATCAAAAATCGCCGCTATTTTGTCGGCAGCCGGATCGATGGTGGCCTTACCGAGCCTCTGGTCAAAATTGCCTCGCTGCAGAATTCGGTCGCGGTGCTCGAAGAAATCTACGGCACTTATGGCTATGATGGCGACACCGGATTGAGAGAATTTCGCGATCTTCTGGAAGAAAACCGCAAAGCTATCAGTGCCCAGTTCGTTGCGTATGAGGACGATCCGGTACAGGATTTCACACCGCCCGATCTGCCTTCACTCGACAAGGGCACACCAGTGCTCACCTTCGATAAGGGGACGTCCGCTCTCTGGGGCGGCGGCGGTGGCGGACCGTTTGATTTCCCGCCGATCCAGGAGAGCCTGCGCAATCGCCAGACACTGAGGGTGATACGCCTCCGTTCGGGCAGCGAGATCGATGCCATCACGCTCGGCTATCGCGACATGCATGGCGATCTGGCGGCCCAGAAACATGGCGGCGGCGGCGGCAGCGACCAGAATGCCCTGAGCTTCGATCCAGGAGAATTTGTTACCCAGGTTGATGTGCGCAGCGGTCGTCGTATCGACAATCTCAAGATCACCACCAATCGCGGCGCATCGACCCAAGGCGGCGGCGGTGGTGGAGGCCCGCATACATGGTCGGTTCCTGATGGTGCGGTTGTCCTCGGCTTTCAGGGACGCAGCGGTGCGAGGCTGGATGCAATCCAGGTGGTTTATGCTGCACTGAAGCCAGCTGAGTTCAGGCCCAATAGCTGATTGCCTCACCGTAACGTCGAGCAAGAAAAGGGAGGCGCTGTGCCTCCCTTTTTCCGTCTCGCAACCATCTTCTGTATCTGAGCGCGAAAATGCGCTGGTCGGCCACACCATCCACCCTCCCTGCTATCGAGGAAGGACTTTGGCGTTTATCGTTGACCCCTCCTTATCCGCAGTTTAATCGTTCGATTAAATCCACGATCATATGAGGAGAGTCTTGATGGCAGAAGCCTATATTGTCGATGCCGTGCGCACCGCTGGCGGGCGACGCGGAGGCCGGCTGGCCGGGGTACATCCGGTGGATCTGGGCGCAGCAGTGTTCGATGCAATTGGCGAGCGCAACGACTTTGATACCAAGGCGATCGATGATGTGATCACCGGCTGTGTCATGCAGGGCGGGCAGCAAACCATGGATGTGGGCCGCAATGCGGTGCTGGCTTCCAATCTGCCCGATTCGATCCCCGCCGTGACGATTGACCGGCAATGCGGTTCGTCGCAGCAATCGATCCAGTTTGCCGCACAGGCGGTGATGTCCGGCACGCAGGATGTGGTGCTGGCCAGTGGCATTGAGAGCATGACCCGCGTGCCCATGGGCTCGACTGCGGCGCTGTTTATGAAAGAGGGCCTGGGCAATTATAAGTCGGAGCGGCTGGAAGAGGCTTATCCCGGCGTGATGTTCAGCCAGTTCGATGGCGCGGAAATGATCGCTGCAAAATATGGCCAGACCAAAGATGATCTCGATGCCTATTCGCTCGAAAGCCATAAGCGTGCGGCGAAAGCAGCCGAAAGCGGCGCATTCGACAATGAGATTGTCCCGGTCAAGGTCGAAACTCCTGAAGGTGAGGAGATGCACAGGGTTGATGAAGGCATCCGCTTTGATGCCTCGCTCGAAGGCATATCCGGGGTCAAGACGATCAAGGAAGATGGCTATATTTCGGCGGCCAATGCCAGCCAGATTTGTGATGGTGCTTCGGCGGTGCTGGTGGTGAGTGAGCAGGCGCTGAAAGATCATGGCCTGACACCGCGTGCGCGCATCCATAACCTCGCTGTGACCGGCGGCGATCCGGTAATCATGCTTGAAGAACCGCTTTTCGCGACGGACCGCGCGCTGGAGCGGGCGGGGATGAATATCGACGATATTGATCTGTATGAAGTCAATGAGGCCTTTGCCCCGGTGCCACTGGCATGGATGAAGCATACCGGTGGTCAGCATGATAAGCTCAACGTCAATGGTGGCGCGATTGCGCTTGGCCACCCGCTCGGTGCTTCGGGCACCAAGCTGATGGCGACCCTGCTCAACGCACTGGAGGCACGTGGCGGTAAATATGGCCTGCAAACCATGTGTGAAGGTGGCGGTCAGGCCAATGTCACGATTATCGAGCGGCTGGGATAAGCCTCCGAAAGCGTTCGGGCTGAGCGTGTCGAAGCCCTGCTTTTCTTTTCAAAATAAATACAGCCCTTCGACAAGCTCAGGGCGAAGGGAGTAATGAATATGGAACTCAATAATAGCATTTCAGCCGTCATCACCGGCGGCGCATCTGGCCTTGGCGCAGCCACCGCAAAACGCCTCGCCGAAAAAGGCGTTAAGGTCGCACTGTTCGATCTCAACGAAGAAAAGGGCGAGGCACTGGCGGCTGAGCTCGGTGGAACATTCTGCAAGGTTAATGTCACTGAAGAAGACAGTGTCGACGCCGGTTTTGAAAAGGCCCGCGCCGCCAATGGCCAGGAGCGTATCCTTGTGAATTGTGCGGGTATCGGCAATGCGATCAAGACCGCCAGCCGCTCCAAGGAAGATGGTTCGATCAAGCATTTCCCGCTTGATGCATTCAACTTCGTAATCCAGGTCAATCTGGTCGGGACCTTCCGCTGCATTGCCAAATCGGCAGCGGGCATGCTGACGCTCGATCCGCTCGAAGGCGGCGATCGTGGCGCAATGGTCAACACCGCATCGGTCGCGGCTGAAGATGGCCAGATTGGTCAGGCGGCTTATTCCGCATCCAAGGGTGGCGTGGTTGGCATGACCTTGCCGATTGCGCGCGATCTGGCGCGAGAGGGCATCCGCGTCAACACTATCTTGCCGGGTATTTTTGATACACCGCTGCTCGCCGGTGCGCCGCAAAATGTCCGCGATGCACTTGGCGCGATGGTGCCGCATCCGCCGCGTCTGGGCATTCCCGATGAATATGCCAGGCTGGCACTGTGCATGATCGAGACCGGCTATTTCAATGGCGAGGATGTCCGGCTCGACGGTGCTATCCGCATGGCACCGCGGTGATCTTGTTTTTGTACGTCATTGCGAGGAACGCAGTGACGAAGCAATCCAGGGTAAGATCATAATCGCTCTGGATTGCCGCGCTCCCTTTGGTCGCTCGCAATGACGGAGTAATAAATGACCGACTACACCCAGATTCTCTATTCGGTTGCCGATGGCATTGCGACCATCACGCTCAATCGCCCGGACAAGATGAACGCCTATACCGGCACAATGCAGCAGGAAATGTGTGCCGCCTTTGATGCTGCCGATGCCGATGATGCGGTACGGGTGGTGATCGTAACCGGCGAAGGCAGAGCCTTTTGTGCCGGTGCCGATCTTACTCCCGATGACGGACGTCAGGTCTTTGCCAGCAGCGAAGAAGTACCCGATCTCTCGGATGAGCGCGTTCGCGATGGCGGTGGGCGGCTGACGCTGCGGATATTCCAGTGCAAAAAACCGGTCATTGCGGCGGTCAATGGTGCGGCGGTCGGCATCGGTGCGACGATGCAACTGGCGATGGATATCCGACTGGCCAGCGAAAAGGCGAAATTCGGTTTCGTCTTTGCCCGGCGCGGCATCGTCCCCGAAGCGGCGTCGAGCTGGTTCCTGCCGCGGCTGGTGGGCGTGCAGCAGGCAATGGAATGGTGCATGACCGGTCGGGTCTTCGATGCCGGGGAAGCGCTGGCCGGCGGGCTTGTGCGTTCGATCCATGCGCCCGATGATCTGCTTCCTGCCGCCTATGCACTGGCACGCGAAATTGCCGATAATACCGCGCCTGTTTCGGTAGCGTTGACACGGGCAATGTTGTGGCGGCTGTCCGCAGCCGAGCATCCAATGATGGCACACCGGATCGACAGCCGCGCCATCTTCACCCGTGCCCGTTCGGCCGATGCGAAGGAGGGTATTGCCAGCTTTCTTGAAAAACGTGCCGCCAGCTATCCCGACAAGGTGTCGACAGATTTGCCCAGTTTCTTTCCCTGGTGGGAAGAACCTGACTATAAGTGATAGCCAGCACCTATGAGCAAGAACGCACCCCAGCCCGACGCGGCCAACAGCAACAGCGCCGACAGCGACAGCGGCAATGCGCGCGAGCAACTGCTCGAAGCGGCGGGCGCGATCATGCGCGAGGGTGATACCGTCGATATCTCATTGAGCGAATTGTCACTGCGTTCGGGGCTGAACAGCGCGCTGGTCAAATATTATTTCGGCAACAAACAGGGCCTGATGCTGGCACTGCTTGATCGCGACATGCGGCGTATTCTCGCCAGCCTTGAGGCACTGCTTGCCAAGGATATGTCACCGGATGACAAGATGCGGCTGCATATCCGCGCCACCATTTCGACCTATTATGACTATCCCTATCTCAATCGCCTGCTGATGCGGCTGGTGCGCGATGCCTCTCCCGAGGACGCCGGCAAGATTGCCGATGAGTATCTGCGCCCGCTTTCCGAGACCTATGACGCGCTGATCCGTGATGGTGTCGAGCAGGGCGTGTTTCGCGATATCGATCCGCAGCTCTTCTATTTCACCGTCACTGGCTCGGCCGACCGCTTTTTCTCGGCGCGACTGGTGCTGCGGCACTGTTTCAACCAGGACAATCTCACCGAAACGATGCGCGATGCCTATGCCGACCAGACCGTCGAGATCATCATGCGCGGGATCATGATCGAAGCACAACAGCACTGAATCACGGCGCGCAGGTGCCTGAGATGGGACCCTGCAGGAACAGCAAAAAGTTCGGAAAAACCCCTTAATCGCAAATCCGTCAGGCCGTTACTGCGTCTATGGATAGCTGTTGGCCGCCGCTGTTGGCAGGCTCGGCAAGATGAGGGCGGATTGTGTGACCGGTATATTCTCCGAACTGGATCAGCAGAAGATACAGCAGTCGATTCCGGGTGAGCTTGGCCAGGCGGCCAAGGCGCTGTCCGACGGTTTGCAGGCGGGTGATTTGGCTGCTGTGCGTGCAGCCCATGCCGATGTGCGCCGCCATTATGCGGTGCTGCGGCAAGATAGTGGCTGGATGCGGGATCGCGATGCGGCAAGCCGCTTGCGGAAGCTGATCGAGTTGCTGAGCAGGGCTGATCGCTTCCTTATCGAAAGCGGATCCAGACCGCGACCGGAAAGCCGCCCGGACGAAGCCGCTGGCGATGACGCAATGGCGCAGCACGGATCCCAGCCGATAGGGAATGGTGATCGGCCAACTTCCGAGATCAGCCAGCTCGCAGTCAGGACCCGTGCGTTACAGAATATCAGGCGTGAACTCGCGGCCTATCGCCGAACCACCTTCAAACGCCAGGCCGGGTGACAGGCTGCAACGTCGGCTACAGGTCCTGCACCTCTAGCGGGCGCGGGTCCAATATTGGGTCTGGCAGAAGGGGCCGATACACCCCTGGACCTTCAATTTGCCGTTTTTGAGCAGCGTCAGCACCGAGCGATAATCCTTGCCGCTCTTCGGATCATAAATTCGACCACGCCATTTTGTATCGTCGGGACGAAAACCGGTCAGCACCGGTAGCCCCAATACCGGGCGCGAACGCAATTTGGGGTTGGGATTGTTGACATCTTTCTGATTGTCGTCAGGCGTTTGCACCAATATCCGTCTGATCTTGCCGCACACAGTCTTACCGCACTGGCTGATCACAATAATCGCGTCCTTTTCTGCGGTCAGCCAGCGACCATTGACGCTGGCCGGTCGCGCCCAGAGCGGTGATGCCAGTGTTGCGGCCAGCATTATGGCAAGCAATATTCGTGTCGGCGATAACATCGTGTCAATTCTCCGGAATCGTGATGGCTAACGATTGTGATGGCATTGCATCTGCGACCGAATTGCGCGATGCATACCAGACAGTTCGCAAGACATACATATAAGATTACGGCGGGAGGACATATTCGATGAAATACCCTTATCTGGCAGCTTTGCTGTGCCCTGCATCACTGGCGGTGATGGCGGCTCCGGCCGTGGCAGAGACCCACAGCGTTTCACCCGGTGCCGATGTCCAGGAAAAGTTGCAGGAAGCCCTTATCCTCGCCGAGCCCGGTGATGAGATTGTTCTTGAAGCGGGCACCTATGCTCTGACCGATGGACTGTCGCTCGACGTCGATAACGTCACTGTGCGCGGTGCCGGAGCTGACAAGACCATTCTCGATTTCTCCGGGCAGCAGGGCAGTGGCGAGGGGCTGCTGGTGACGTCGGACAATGTGGTGCTGCGCGATTTCGCGGTGCAGGACAGTCGTGGCGACGGGATCAAGTCCAAGGGCGCCGACAATATCGTCTATTATCAGCTGCGCGTCGAATGGACCGGCGGACCGAAAGAGACCAATGGCGCCTATGGTGTCTATCCGGTGGAATCCGAAAATGTGCTGGTAGACTCGGTGCGTGTTACCGGTGCCTCGGATGCCGGCATCTATGTCGGCCAGTCGCGCAACATCATCGTGCGCAACAGCCATGTCGACTATAATGTTGCGGGCATCGAGATCGAGAACAGCTTCAATGCCGATGTCCATGACAATCTCGCCGAGAAGAATACCGGCGGCATATTGGTGTTCGATCTGCCCAACCTGCCGCAGCAGGGTGGGCATAATGTCCGGATTTTCGACAATATGCTGCGCGACAACAACACCCCGAATTTCGCCCCGGCAGGCAATATTGTCGCCAGCGTGCCCAGCGGATCGGCGATCATGGTGATGGCCAATCGTGATGTCGAGATTTTCGACAACCGCATGGAGGATCACGGCACCGCCAATGTGATCATCGTCGGCTATCAGCAGCCCTATGACGATGCCAATTATCAGCCGCTGGCAACGAATATCCGGCTCGCCGACAACAGCCATGGCAAGGCTGGCTATGCGCCGGGCTTTCCGGGTGGAGATGTTCTAGCAGGGGCCATGGGCGGTGCTCTGCCGCCAATCGTCTGGGACGGTACCGGGACCGGTATCGCGTCTGCCGATCCGGTACCCGCGCTGACCCTTGGTCTCAGCAGCCCGGACCAGCCGATTACCGAGGCCCAGCCAAGCCTGGCCGATCTGAGCGGGGCCAGCGCCGAGATGACGGTCAAGCCGGTGGTCATGCCCACTGCCATGGAGGCTCTGGTCGGGCAATGATGCGACTGCTTGTCGGACTGTCGGGGCTGGCACTGATCGCGGCCTATGCGCCTGTGGCAATGGGCCCGGTGCAGGATGCGGCGATTGTCGAAAAGGGCTTTCCCAAAAAGCTCTCCGACTACGGGTTTTTCGCCGACCTGCCAAAACAGGTCCCGGTGGACAGCGTCCGCCCCTATACGCTCAATGCCGCGCTGTTCTCCGACAAGGCGGAGAAGCGGCGTTTCCTCTATGTACCTGAGGGGCAGCCAGTATCCTTTGCCGAACGTGACGGACTGCTCGAGCTTCCCGTGGGCAGCGCGCTGATAAAGACCTTCGGCTATGACAATGCCGATGGCGTGTTCGAGCCGATCGAGACCCGGTTGTTGCTGCACCGCGCCGATGGCTGGCTGGCCCTGCCCTATATCTGGGACGCGGATGGTATGGATGCGACGTTGAAGGTAACCGGTGGCCGGTTCGATATCGATGCTCCGGTCGGACCCGCTGGAGCGCGGCAGATATTCACCTATTCGGTGCCCAATAAAAACCAGTGCAAGGGCTGTCACGAGCGTGATGGCGAGGTCACACCAATCGGGCCCAAGCTGCGCAATCTCGACAATGGCATGGCTGATGAGAGCAACCAGATTGGCCGCTGGCAACAGGCCGGACTATTGCCCGATATATTGCCTGATTATCCGGTGATGCCACGCTTCGATAGCGACAGTGCGCCGATCGGTACGCGCGCGCGCGCCTATCTCGATATCAATTGCGCCCATTGTCATAACCGCCAGGGTCCGGCGAGCAATTCCGGCCTCTATCTCAGCTATCAGGAAAGCGATAACACCGCTCTGGGGCTATACAAGCGTCCGGTCGCCGCCGGTCGTGGCAGCGGCGGGCACGAATTTGCCGTACATCCGGGGCATCCCGACAGCTCGATCATGCTCTATCGCATGAGCACTACCGAACCCGGCATTGCCATGCCCGAACTCGGTCGCAGTATGAATGACGAGCAGGGCGTGGCGCTGATCCGCGAATGGATTGCCAGCCTGGAACCTGCCCGCGGCGCTATCAGCAAGGATGATTTATGAGCGAATGGACAATCGGAGTCATTGGTGGCTCCGGCCTTTACGCCGTTGATGGCCTGGAAAATGTACAGGAAATCGCGGTGGAAAGTCCCTTTGGCGAACCATCGGCGCCGCTGGTTATCGGCGAAATGGAAGGACACCGCTTCGTTTTTCTGCCGCGTCATGGCGCTGGCCACCGGATCACACCGACTGAACTCAATGCGCGTGCCAATATCGACGTGCTGAAACGTGCTGGATGCACCGATATTGTCGCCATTTCCGCTATCGGTTCCTTGCGTGAGGAATTGCCGCCGGGGCAATTTGTGATTGCTGACCAGTTTATCGACCGTACCCGACAGCGGGCCTCGACTTTCTTTACCAGCGGCATGGTGGCGCATGTCTCGATGGCCGATCCGGTCTGCCCGCGGCTTTCCGCGCAAGTGGGAGAGGCGGCGCGCAAAGCAGGTGCGAATGTCACTGAAGGCGGCACCTATTTGGCGATGGAAGGTCCGCAATTTTCCAGCCGCGCCGAGAGCCATCTCTATCGCAGCTGGGGCGCGGATGTCATTGGCATGACGGCAATGCCCGAGGCCAAGCTGGCGCGCGAGGCGGAGCTGCCCTATGCGCTGGTCGGGATGGTTACCGATTATGACTGCTGGCGCGAGAATGAGGCACCGGTCGAGGTGGATTCGGTGATTGCGCAGATGCATGCCAATGCGGCCAATGCGCGCCAGATGCTGCACCATCTGGCACAGGCGTTGCCACAGCAGCGCGCTACCAGCCCGATCGACACCTGTCTCGACTATGCGATGATTACCGCCCCCGATGCGCGCGATCCTGAGGTGCTGGCAAGGCTGGATGCGGTCGCGGGTCGGGTGCTGGACAAAGCGTAACAGACCTCGGTCAGGGCGCCATATTCCCGGCCATCCTCTGCGTCAGAGCGTGTTGCAACGCCGCCTGCAACTGCTCTCGGGCCGAGGTTTTCAGAAACGGGGAGAGGATGGCGATGTGATGTTCAATGCCGCGCTTTTGATCGGCCCATCCTGTCTGCTCTAGCCCCTCCAGTTCGCGCAGATGATCGATCCAGTAGCGGCTGACGATCCACAGCGATCTGGCCAGTGTCTCGATATTATCGTCATGGCCCGCCAGGAACAGTCCCGCTTCGTGCATGCGCTTCAGCAAAATGAGGAGTTCGCCATAATCTGCGGTCAGTTCGGAATCGGGCCGCCGTCCGATCGGTTCGCCAGCATAGTGGATGCGATCGCGCATCAGGAACCGGTAACGCCATGTCAGCTCCATGCCGAACAGGAGATGTTCGGCATAGTCATCAGCTACGGTTCCGGGGTTAAGCCTGTTGCGGCGGTCCTTCATCAGCTGCAGCGCATCATTTTCCAGCGTCATGGCAAGATCGCGTTTGGTCGGAAAGTGATAGGTCAGATTACCCTGTGACATGCCGAGCGAAGCGGCAATTTCCGTCACCGAAGTGGCGCTATAACCACGGGCATTAAACATCTTCAGGCTGGCTTCCAATATGCGGTTTGCGGTGGCGGAGCGCTGTTTCATTGGCGATGGTTTCCCAGAGGATGGTGGTTGGTGCGGGTCGGGGTTGCAAAATTAGTATATAATACCTATTTCTAGGTAATGCTACCTATTCAGTGATTCGGGATTGATCCATGACTGACACAGCAAGCCGGCATATTGTCATTATCGGCGGCGGCACCGCAGGGTCGGTGCTGGCCGCGCGCCTCAGCGAAAACCCGGAAATGCAGGTCACCCTGCTGGAGGCTGGGCCTGACGAAGCGGCCTATGATGGCTCGGTCTATGATCCGGCGCGCGCGCCTGAAGCCTGGTTGGGCGTATGCCCCATTGCCCGCACGCTGATGCATAGCGAGACCAATGTCATTCCCATTCTGCAGGGGCGCATGCTGGGCGGCACATCCGCGGTCAATGGCCTTGCCACGTTGCGCGGATTGCCCGAGGATTATGATGGCTGGGCCGCCTCGGGGCTTAATGGCTGGGGCTGGGAAGATGTGGTCGATACCTTCAAGGCGGCCGAGACCGACACGGATTTCGGCGCCGCTGCGCTTCACGGCGATCACGGGCCGCTGACGGTGCGCCGCTGGCGGCGCAAGGAAATGAGCCATGCGCAGATCGCCTTTCTCGACGGAATGATCGAAGCGGGCGCCGATGTCGTCGCCGATATCAATGATCCTGGCCAGTTGCCCGGTATCGGCGTGTTCCCGGTCACCGTGGATGCCGAGGGCAATCGCCTGACGACCAGCCTTGCTTATCTGACGCCCGAAGTCAGGCAGCGCGATAACCTCACCATCCGTACGGAAAGCCCGGTTTCCGCTGTTCATATCGAGGACCAGCAGGCAGCAGGGGTGACGCTGGCAAATGGGGAGGATATTGCAGCCGATGAGGTCGTGGTCTCGGTCGGTGCCTTATGGTCACCGGTGTTGCTGATGCGCTCGGGCATCGGCCCGGCAGAGCATCTGGCCGATCATGATATTGCGGTGAAGGCTGATTTGCCGGTTGGGGAAACATTGCATGACCATCTCGGCCCGGGCGTACCCTATCGCCATCAAGGGCCACGCGGCGGCACTGCCGGTCCGGCGCAATCGCTCTATATCGGTGCCTCCAATGGCCATGACGTCGATTATCACCTGTTCCCGATAGCGCCGCCCATTGGCGATGGCCCGACCGACTTCAACATGGGTGCATTTCTGTTGCGGTCATCGGGCAGGGGCAAGGTGAAGCTCGGTGATACGCCCGATGCCGACCCCGTCGTCACCGCGCCGCCACTGCCGGATGATGGCATCGACCGGCTGCGCCACGCATTCCGTCAGCTCGCCGCCTGGGAAAAGTCCCCGGCATTTCGGGAGTCCGGCTGCGAACCGCATATTCCCTATGACCTGACAAAGGACGATGCGGTAGAGGCCGCCATCGCCCGGGGTCTGATCAGCTATGGCCATATGACGAGCAGCTGCCCCATGGGTTCGGTGCTCGATGCCGATTGCTGTGTCCTCGGCATTGACGGGCTGCGCGTGGTCGATGCCTCGGTGATGCCGACCATTCCCTCGGGCAACACCTATCTCGGCTGTGTGATGATCGCCGAGAGAGTCGCCCGCAAGATGAAAGCACAATGACAGGAGAGAAGGCATGGATCTTCAGATACAGGGCAAGAAAGCGATCATGGCCGGTGGCAGCGCTGGTATGGGGCGGGCAACGGCGGAGCGGCTGGCCGAGGCCGGGGCCGATCTGGTTATCACCGCGCGGCGAGAAGAGCGGCTGGTCAAGGCAGCGCAGGAGATCGCCGAGAAATATGGCACCAGCGTCGAGCCGGTCGTTGCTGATTCCTCGACCGAAGAGGGGCGCGCAGCGCTGTTCGACGCCTGTCCCGATCCCGACATATTGGCGATCACCATCAAGCCACCCGCACCCAATGGGGATTTCCTGCAGGTCACGCCCGATATGTGGCGCGATTCCATCGAGACCGCGCTGATCGGCCCGATAGAGATTATGCGCCACTATATTCCGGTGATGAAGGACAAGGGCTGGGGCCGCATCGTCAATATCGCCACATTCTCGGCCAAGAATCCGATGATCTGGCGGCTATTGTCCGGCCCGGCACGCTCCGCGCTGCTCAACTATACCGCCAGCGTCTCGCGCGAAATCGCGCAGCACGGCGTAGTGCTCAACAATTTGCTGCCCGGCATGTTCCAGACCGAAGGTGCAAACGAGATTATGGGGCAATATGCTGCGGCCTTCGGGCTCGAGCCGGACCCTGCCGTCATCCGTGAGCATTTTCTCGCCAATAACCGGATTCCAACAGGCTTTGCCGGTCAGGCGGATGACCTTGCACCCATGGCCGCGTTTCTCTGCAGCGAACTGGCGCGTTTCATCGTCGGCCAGAATATCGTCATCGACGGCGGCCAGCATAACGCGATATTCTGATGGGTAATTGGCACACCCGACGATATTCTGTCCCATAGTCTCAGGCTAGACCGGGCAGAGCAGACAAGGACAGCGCCGCAACGGCCAGAAAGTTCATCAGACCACACAAAAAAACGAATTTGTAAAAGGCGCGGCACAATATTGGATTGAACCAGTTCCATTTGGCCTTGACGCCATAGGTTGCGACGCCATCGACCAGGGTAAAGCTGGCCAATGCTATCAGCAACGGCCAGATAGTGTGTGAGATGAGCGCCAAGGTGGCGAGCATCCTGGTGCCGATATGGATCAGGCTGGCGCTTGACCGCTCGACCAGAAAGATGTTCCTGACCCAGGCCGAACGTCTGGCACCGCGTTGCCATGCGGCTATCCTGGCCTCCTGGTCGTCATCGGGATACCAGATTCCCATTGCCAGCAAATAGGCCAGCTCGGCAATGGCTGCGCCCAGTCCGGCCCAAGCACCGCCCGTCAGGCTATTCGGAGATGCCAGAAGCGCAGCGGTGATGAGGAAAAAACCCAGTTCGAAAACACCCGATATGGCTCCCCATGTCGCGCATCCCCAACGGCCTGCATCGGATAGCATTCTGTAAACAGCTGTTTTGGATAAAGCTATTTTGAGGAACACTGCGATGCACCATGAAAGCGCACCAATAGCAAGTGCGGTCAGCATGTTGACGTTCCGGCTGCAGAAGACATGCATAGTTGGAGCTTGCATCGGTAACAAGCAGAGAATGCTCTATTCATGCGTTCATCCAAGATCATAAGGCTTTGATTTACAGCAAATTTCATTAAATCATTAAAATATGTTAATATAAGTGAATATACCGAGTCTTTTTGCTTAATCCATTATGTTGTTTGTATTCTGGAGATAGAGATGAAGGTAGTCCTGTTCGCACCGCCAATAATGGATCAAGTTGCAGGAGAGCTCGTTCCGATAGGAATGGATGCGCACAGGGAATGTCCCCCTTATGGCATGTATCTGTTGACTGCAGCGCTGCGCGAAGAGGGCCATGACGTTATTTTCGTCGATCTTATCGCCGAAGGCACAAATAGTATCGCATCCTATTTGCCCGAGCTTGAAGATGCTGATCTGGTAGGAATAGGCGCTACCTCCATGTCCTGGCCGACAGCGGTTACGTTGATCGAGCAGATTCGCAGGGTGAATCTCGACCTTCCGATCGTGCTGGGCGGCATCCATCCGACGATGTTCGACAAATATATACTGCGCGCTTTTCCGGTCGAATTTATCGTAAGGGGTGAAGGCGAGATCGCCATTTGCCGGCTAGTGGATGCCCTTGGCGGCAAGATATCGCTGTCCGAGGTTCCCAACCTGTCGTGGAAAGACGATGAAGGTTGCGTCGTCAGAAACACGATCAAGACCCTTATTCCCAAAGAACAGCTGCCGGAGTTTCCAGTCCCCGACTATAGCAGCCTGCCCGACAACATCTATTATGCGCTGTCTATCGAGTCATCCCGCGGCTGTGCTTTTGACTGTTCGTTCTGCTCGACATCCTATCGCCGTACCTGGCGGGGAATGGACTCCGAACGCTTTGTCGATCGGCTTGAGGAAATTCTGCCCTTTTGCGATCTGACCGAGGGCGGTGTGGTCCATATCATCGACGATGAGTTTTCGATGAATGTCAAAAGGGCGACCGAGATCGCCAGGATCATCGACCGCCGGGGTATTTCTCCGGGACTGGTGTTCGATTCGCGTGCCAATGACCTGCTCAATGAAGACTATGTCGAAGCGATCGCCCCTTTCACGTCCCAATTTCTCGTCGGGGCTGAGTGCGGCTATGATGACGGGCTCAAGCTGATCGGCAAGGGAACGACTTGCGAAAAGCTCGACAAGGCTGCGTCGATCCTGAAAAAATTCGGGATCGCGGATCGTGCGGACTTTTCCTTCGTGCTCGGCCTGCCCTGGGAGACGCGGGAGGAAATCGAGAAAACGATCCTGTTCGCCACGGGTCTGCACGCCAAATACGGCGTCCGGATTTTGCTGCAATGGTATTGCCAGATACCGGGATCAAAGCTTTGGGACGAGGCACATGCCAATGGAATAGTGACCGAAGCGATGTATGACGAATTTGGTTTCTTCGGCAATTATTATCTTTTCCAGTCTGGAGTGAAGATACCGGCAAAGGAGATCTATGAAATCTCGGACAAGGTGTCCGCGTTGCTGATGCTTGCCCGGGCGCAGCATCCGGGCAAGAAGATGATAGAATATGCCTTTCCCGAGGCGGTGGCGAAATATTTTCCAAGATTGCTTGAATCCATCGAGGATAACGGTCTGGCAAGCCTCAGGGAAGTTGCCGGTCCAGGCTCCAAAGCTGCAGCGCAATATCGTGAGCCCGTGAAGCAGTCTGCCGCCGAACCCCCGGTAAAGGTCGGGATTCCATTACGCCATTTCGAAGGGTTGCAATGAGTGTCGCTTTGTTGATGGGAGGAAGAAATGCAGGAAATACAGAAAAGTGAACAAGCCTATGTCGAAGGGATGCAGAAAATATTTTCTGATCCGGAAACGCGCAAGGCATTGGAGGAAGATCCGGAAGGTACGCTGGAGCGACTGGGCTTCGACCTGGATGACCGTGCCCGAAAAGAGCTGCGCAAGGGCCCTGTTGATGCAGAGCTGAGCGTGGCTGCGGTGCCTGCAGTTCTGGTCCGTGTAGCGACAAATGGAACACGTCCGGCAGTATCGGTGGTGGTGCGGTCTTCCACCGTGTCGGCGACCCGCGGGCGTTCTGCAGAAATACTCGATGCCGATCTGGATGACTGATATTCAGGCGATATTCCTGACTTGCGACCGGAACGATTTATAGGCTCCTGGAGGTTGCACCATGTCGCATAGGAGAAGCTATTGCCTCTCCTCCTGATATCCTGAGCAAGACCGGTCACTTCCCGGTTTGTGCAGGACTGGCTGTCGCGCCTTATTGGCGCGAAGCCAGGCTGGAGGATGCCAGCGGTCGGCTTTTGAGAGTCAAACGAATGGTGACGCTTCGAGGCTGACCAGTCTCGAACTTGAAAGGTTCGCAAGCGCGACCGCGCGTCCGCAGCAGCCCCGAAGCGGAGCGAAGGGAATGGCTGCAATGGCTGCGAGGATTAAAAAATGGCGCGCCCGGCAGGACTCGAACCTGCTGCCTCAAGATTAGAAGTCTCGCGCTCTATCCAGATGAGCTACGGGCGCGCATAATGCCATTGCATTGCGCCGCTTCATAGCCATGTTTGCGCTTGTGGCAAACTGCGATATGGCGCTCTGATGCATGACAACCTCTCCGATAGCGGCGCACAGTCGCAGGCGCGACTGGGCGGGGCGGCGCTGGCCGACCACCATTTCCGCTATTATGACTTTGTCATGGCGGCGTTTGTCGCCATCCTGCTGCTGTCCAATATCATCGGCGCGGCCAAGCTGACCTATGTCGACATCGCCATCTGGCCCGACGGCTGGTGGCCTGCGCCCGATGGCACCTTCATCTATGGTGCCGGTATTTTGTTCTTCCCGCTGGGCTATGTCATCGGCGACGTGCTGACCGAGATTTACGGCTTTGCCCGCGCTCGTCGCGTCATCTGGACTGGCTTTGCCGCGATGCTCTTTCTCGCCTTTATGAGCTGGGTCGTGGTTGGCCTGCCCGCTTTCGATGGCTGGGCCTGTGCCGCCAGCGACAGTCTGCGCATGGCGGATGCCCCCGATGCGGTGACCGGCTCCATCTGCCAGCAAACCTATGAATCGGTGTTCGGCAGCACCTGGCGCATTGTTCTCGCCTCGATCACCGCCTTCTGGGCCGGGGAGTTCGTCAACAGCTATGTCATGGCGCGGATGAAGGTCTGGACGCAGGGCAGGGCGCTATGGACCCGCACCATAGGCTCGACCGTAGTGGGGCAGGGCGTCGACAGTCTGATCTTCTATCCGGTCGCCTTTCTCGGCATCTGGACCACCGATGCGGTGATCACGGTAATGGTCACCAACTGGCTGCTGAAGGTTGTCTGGGAGGCGGTGCTGACACCGGTGACCTATTGGGTCGTCGGCACGCTGAAACGCGCCGAGGGTGTCGATGTCTATGATGAAGGTACCGATTTCACCCCGTTTCGTGCCGATGTCTGATCGCAGGCCCGTCATATGATCCTTTCGACCATGTTGGCGCATCTCGGCCCGTTTCAGGAGTCCAAGGTGTGGATCGAGGATATGACCGGGCTCGACAAGATGCAGTTGCATATTGTCGTCGGGCTGCTGGCCTTTGTGCTGGTGCTGGCGGCGCAGCGCAAGCCGCGATCATGGCTGCCGCTTGTCGTGGCTCTTTTTGTCGCTCTGCTCGGCGAGATACTCGATATCTATGAACTGATCGCAGTGCGTGGCTGGGGCTGGGGCGATATTTACTGGCCCTGGCACTGGGAGGATATTGTTGCCACAGCCGGCCTGCCGCTGTTGTTGTTCATCCTGTTGCGCGCCTTTTATCGGCCCGGCAGCGGGCGGCTCGCCGGTCAGGATGGCGCAAGCAGGAAATAGTCGCGCGCCGGTGTGACAATGACATCGTCACGCTCAGCCAGTTGGCGCAGGATCCAGTATTTGTGAAAGCCGCCATAGGTGATCAGCACGCGCTTGCCCTGCCCCGAGACAGCATCGAGTTCGGCAGCAATATTGGCCCAGTGTCCGCGGTTGATCGCTTCCCACCCGCCGGCACCGATTTCAGGATCGAAATAGCGGATATAGGGCTGGTAGCGAGCCTCGACCGCAACGTCATATTCGGTAGTGTGAATGTAAAGCGGGTCGGAACCACGGCCATCCAGTGTTGCACGGAACTGCGCCTGCGATACTTGCCAGGCGGCCCATTGGTCGGCGCGATCGGGATCGGCTTCTATGGTTTGCAGCTTTGCGCGGCGCGATGCGGCGATCTCCGGCGTCCAGGCGGCGGTGCCCTTCATGGCGAAGCCCAGCTCTGCCTGAAGCGGGATGATGACATCGGTATATTCCGGGAAGGCGCGGGTGCGCTGTTCGGTGACGCGGCCGGTGTCGCGCCAGGATTGCAGCGCTGCATCGATGCGGTCAGGGGGGATTTCGGTGAGGACTAGGTCGGGAGCGATGGCACGAACGACAGTTTCTATGCGGCTGAGCGGATAGTTGCGGGCGGTGCGGTGACCGCCGTGGATCATGCCGATTATGATGACTTCGGTCTTGCCGCCGCGCTGCGCGGCGGGGATGCCCGGCTGGGCTGTCCGGCTGTCCTGGGTGGCGCCGCCGGTTCCGCATGCTGTGAGGGGAAACAGTGCGAGGAAAACGGTCAGTAGCGCGAAAAGATTTTTGGGGAAGTGTCTGGTTCTAAGTTGGTGTGTCATCTGTCGGGCCTTTCTGGCGGCAACCGATCAGCAGACACGGTTATTCTGGTCTGTGATCGGCTGCGTCAGTCTGCCACAAGTCCGATGATCAGGTAAATCAGTATCGGCGAACCTACGCCGAACAATGTAGCCAGTACCCAGAGCAGACGGATGATGCTGGCATCGATGTCGGCCCAGTTTGCGATACCGCCGCATACACCCATCAGCTTGGCGTTCTGCTTGTCGAGGCGGAATTTGTTCTTCATGCTTTTCTTTCCTCTTGTGTTCAGGGCATTTGCGTTGCCCGGATAATGACCGATTGCCGGTCATGTGTCGATAGATCAGATCGTTGCTGCAAACAGTGCTGTCGTAAAGACAACGAAGCTTACCAGCGTGGTGAAAGCGAGATTGCTTATATCGCTTGTCATCATGATGTCCTCCTGTGTTCGAGTAATGGGTTGGTTCGTGATGTGGTTCAGATGACCGCTGCGAACGAAGCGAATACGGCGACGATGCTGGCGGCTACGGAAACGAATGCGGCCTGGGAAACGATGGTGCTCATGATATTGTCCTTTCTGTAATCGGGTTGGTTCAGATAACCGAAGCGAACGAAGCAAACAGGGCAACGACGCCGGTCATGATGGAAACGAAAGCGGCCTGTGAAAAATCGATGGTCATAGTGAATTCCTTGTCTCTTTGTTTGATCCCGAGAACCATTTCCCGGTTGTCCACTACATAGCATCAGGCGTGCCAGTTTTATAAAATAGATATATATCAACAGCTTAATGAAAAGCTGCCATCCTTAGCAAATTGTAAAATCCTACAAATTGGGAAAATTTCCCATCTGTTGGGATTTCATGAATGGTGTATGAATGAGCCGTTGTGAAAAGGGACTGTGCGCTGGCTTTTCTTTGTCCTAGAGGCTGATGCCATGACGATTTCTGGCCTCACCCTGACCGATTTTCGCAATCATGGCGAAAGCCATCTTGACGGCCTGGCAAAGATCGTCGTGCTCACCGGTGACAATGGCGCCGGCAAGACCAACATACTCGAGGCGGTATCCCTTTTCGCGCCGGGCCGGGGCCTGCGCGGCGTCCCTCCGGCACAGATGGCGCGCCAGGGCGGAGCCGGTGGCTTTGCGGTTGCAGTGCGGCTTGACAGCCGGTCCGGTCGGCTAGCAATCGGCACCGGTATCAAGGCGGATCAGCCGGGCCGGCGGCTGGCGCGTATCGACGGCCAGTCGGCAAGCCATGGCGATTTCCAGAATGTGCTGGCTATCAGCTGGCTAACCCCGACACAGGATCGGCTGTTCGTCGATACTGTTGGCGCGCGCAGGCGCTATTTCGACCGCATGGTCGCAGCGGTGCGTCCGACGCATGCGCACCATTGCCAGCAATATGAAAACGCCATGCGTGAGCGCAATCGGCTGCTGGCGACCGAGGAACCCGCCGATCCACTGTGGCTCGATGCGATCGAGGCACGGATGGCGACCCATGCTATGGCGGTGGCCGCGTCGCGCTCGGCGGTGATCGACCAGCTTGACGGTTTTCTCGAGGCTTCGCAAACCGGGATATTCGCCAAACCTGCGTTGCAACTGGAGAGCCGCGTCGGGGATCTTGATGCGCTTGCGGAAATCTGGCGCAGTTCACGTCGCCGTGATGCGGCTGCTGGCCGCACGCTTGATGGGCCGCATAGCGATGATCTGGCGGTAAGCATGCGTCAGACGGGTGCGGCAGCGGCGCAATGCTCCACCGGCGAGCAAAAGGCGATGCTGATCGCGCTGATGCTGACACATAATGACCTGGTGGCGGAAATGCGTCCCGGAGTGCCCGCCGTGCTGCTGCTCGATGAGATTGCGGCGCATATCGATGCCCGTCGCCGCGCCGCACTCTACGAACAGCTGGCGTCACGCCCCGCGCAGGTCTGGATGACCGGCACCGATGATGCACTGTTCAATGCCATTCCAGGCGACAGCCGCTTCTTCAATGTCGCGGGTGGATCAGTTTTGTCTAGTTGACGGTGCCGCTGATCGTCCGGGCGCCAAGTGTGGCAATAATCCGCCTGACCTCGCGCCAGTGGCAGAAATGGATATGGTTGCCAAGATCACGCGCGCGCCGGGCATTGTCTTCAGCCTGGTCGCCTGCAGCATCGGCCAGCACCTCCACCATGTTCAGCGCCTCTTCAAACGCCTTGCGGCTGGTGGTGATGGCAGCGTGTTGCGATGCACGTCCGACACTGGTCAGCGGGCCAGCGTCATTGCGGCTTTCTGTCAGGGGCATATCGGGCCTTTTCATGGAATCTGTCAGTCGCGCTTGTAGCAGCAGCGGGTGGATGGTTCTTTCATGGTGTTGGTAAACGCAGCTTTAGCCATGTTTCCCACTAGCCAGACTATGCAGGGTTGATATCGAGCGGCACCAGATAATCACTGGACTTTGGCCGTAATCATCGCCACCTGACGCTGCATGACCGATCGAGATGAACTGAAGCCGCTTTCTGCCGATACCCCGCCGCGACGCCCGGCGGCGGCGGGCGGCGTGTTTATTGCGCTGGGTACAATGGGTGGCGCAATTGCCGGCGGCGCGCTGTTCGGTGAGCCGGTGATCGGCCTGCTCACCGGTCTCGGGCTGGGCGCCATTGCGGCTGTCGCGGTGGCACTGCTCGACCGTTAACCGCCGCCGGCATTGCCACCCAATGCCGCCGCAACGATCGGCGCGACCCGTGTGACCACCTTGTCCACCCCTTCCGCATTGGGGTGGATGCCATCGGCCAGCATCAGTTCCGGGTCAGTTACCACGCCGTCGAGGAAGAACGGGTAGAGCGCGGCATCATATTTTTTCGCCAGATCGGGAAAGATCGGGTTGAAGGCCTGTTCATAATCAGGCCCAAGATTGGGTGCGGCCAGCATTCCGGTCAGCACCACCGGGATATTGCGCGCTGCGAGCATCTCCAGCATCGCGTCGAGATTGGCCCGGGTTTCTTCCGGCTCTATGCCGCGCAGCATGTCGTTGCCGCCCAGGCCCATCACCACCAGATCGGGGTTGCGCGGCAGTCCGTCCAGCGCATAGCCGAGCCGCTGGCGCCCGGCAGCGCTGGTATCACCCGATACTCCTGCATTGGCGACAAAGACATTCAGGCCATTCGCCACCAGTGCATTTTGCAACTCTTCAGGAAAACCCTCGCCGCGATCGAGATTATAGCCGGCATAGAGACTGTCCCCCAGAGCCAGCACCAGCGTTTCGGCCTCCTCGGCGCTTTGCGGGCCGGTCAGTGCCTTGCCAGAGCCTGTATTTTCCGTCGCCTCGGTGCCAGGGCGCGCTGCATTGTCGTTGGTCGAAGCCGATGGCCCGCAGGCCGACAGCAGAAGCAGCGATAGCTGGCATAGCAGCAGAGGAACGCTATATGGTTTCATATTGCCACCTGTCATGACTCATCCTTTAAGAAAGCCTGCCCCCTATGGCCCGATCAACAGACCATGAAGCGCCTGCAGCCGAGATAGTGCTCGAAGCGCGCAATGTCACCCTCACATTGGGTGCCGCCGACGCGCCGGTGGAAATTCTCAAGGGCATCGACCTGGCCGTCACCAGGGGCGAGAGTGTAGCGATATTGGGGCCATCGGGTTCGGGCAAATCGTCGATGATGGCGCTCCTCACCGGGCTGGAGAAACCGACATCGGGCGAGATCATCGTCAGCGGTACACCGATCGCCGATATGGATGAGGACGGACTGGCCCGGGCACGGCGCGGCACCATCGGAATCATCCTTCAGGCGTTCCACCTGCTGCCAACCATGACGGCGCTGGAGAATGTCATGGTGCCGCTGGAGCTGGACTCCGGTGAAGATATTCGCGCCCGGGCGAGCGACGCGCTGGAAAAAGTCGGCCTCGGGCACAGGCTTGGCCATTATCCGACCCAGCTTTCCGGCGGCGAGCAGCAACGCGTCGCCATTGCCCGCGCGATTGTGTCACGGCCTGATATCCTGTTCGCCGATGAGCCGACAGGCAATCTCGACGGCGAGACTGGCAGCGAGATCATCGACATCTTGTTCGAACGCCACCGCCATAGCGCGGCGACGCTGGTGATGATTACCCATGACCCGGCGCTGGCGGCGAAATGCGGTCGCATCATCACCATGGGTGATGGCCGGATCGTTGATGATAGCGGAACCGCGGCTGCCACCGCTTCCGCCCCGACCTCCACCCCTGCCTCCACCGTTGCCGGACAGAATGCGGCATGAGCTGGGGCCGGATCTGGACCATTGCCCGGCGTGATCTCAACGGCCGGTTTCGCGGTCTTCGCCTGCTGTTCATCTGCTTGTTCCTTGGTGTCGCGACACTGGCGACAATTGGCAGCCTTACGACCTCTATTACCAGTGAGCTGAGTCAGCGCGGGCAGGAGATACTGGGTGGCGATGTCGAGATTGCCATATCGCAGCGTTATGCCAGCGAGGAAGAGCGTGTCGCCTTTGACAGCGCCGGCAGCGTTTCCGAGACCAACCGGATGCGTGCCATGGCGCGGGCTGTGGGTGATGATGCACAGACGGATTCAGGCCCGTCGCGGGTTTTGGTCGAGCTGAAAGGCGTCGACGCGCTCTATCCGCATTATGGCGCTGTGCTTTTCGCCGATGGCAGCACGCTCGACGCGCCGTTGGATAACCAGTCGGTAGTGGTCGGGCAGGGACTGATCGATCGGCTCAATCTGGGTATCGGTGACCGGCTGCAATTCGGTACGGCGCAATTCACCATCACCCATATTGTCACCGAGGAGCCGGACCGGATAGGCGAGGGCTTTACCCTTGGCCCGGTGGCGCTGGTATCGCTCGACGGGCTGGCGCGTACCGGCTTGGTCCAGCCGGGCAGTCTGTATGAGACAAAATACCGCATCAAGACCCCGGCAGGGGCCAATCCCGCAGCAGTTGCGGAAAATTTGACAGCGCAATTCCCGACCGCCGGCTGGGAGGTGAAGGATCGTGAGGAAGGGGCGCCCGGAACCACACGTTTTATCGAGCGGCTGGGCCAGTTTCTCGGGCTGGTCGGTCTGACGGCGCTTATCGTTGCCGGCATCGGCGTCGGCAATGGTGTCTCTTCCTACCTCGCTGGCAAGCGCGGCAGCATTGCCACTTTCAAGGTATTGGGAGCCGAGACCGGGGATATTGCCCGTATCTATCTGCTGCAACTGGCGGCAGTCGCGGCGCTGGCGATTGTGACCGGGCTGCTACTCGGTGCGCTGGTGCCGCCCCTGATCATTGCTGCCCTGGGCGATGTGCTGCCGGTCAGCCCGGGCATAAGCCTGCATCCGGTACCGCTGCTGGCGGCGGCGCTTTACGGGCTGCTGATCGCGATCATTTTTGCGCTGCCGCCGCTGGCGCGGGCACGTTATGTCCCTGCGGCCGGGCTGTTCCGCGACCTCGTCGATGGCCAGCGCCGCTTCGACCCGCTGACGGTCGTGCTGGTCATGATTGCTTTTGCCGCAATTGTCGCATTGGCAATGCTGACCGCGCGCGAGCCACTATTCTCTGCGGGTTTTCTCGGTGCATCGCTAGCCATGTTGCTGCTGCTGGCGCTGTTGGGCGTTGCCATCCGCTGGATTGCCGCGCGCCTGCCGCGTCCGCGTCAGCCACTGGTCCGCCTTGCCATGGCCGGGCTGCACCGTCCCGGCGCGCAGACGGGTGCATTGGTGGTAGCGTTGGGCCTGGGGCTGACGCTGTTCGTCATCCTCGCCGCGATTCAGACCAGCCTTACCGGTGAGATCACCCGGTCGGTGCCGCAACGCGCGCCAAGCCTGTTTGCGCTCGACATTCCGGTGGATCGCGAAGCTGAGCTGCGCGAGCGTGTAGCTATAGTCGATGCCGATGCAGAGGTCGCCACCGTGCCCGCTTTGCGTGGCCGCATCACCGCCTATGGCGATACGCGTGTCGCCGATCTGGAGGAGCTGCCCGAAGGCGCCTGGTATCTGCGTGGCGAACGCGGGCTGACCTATGCCGCCGAACTGCCCCAGGGAAGCGAGTTGATCGACGGGCAATGGTGGCCGCTGCTCTATAATGGTCCGCCACTGGTTTCGATCGATGAAGAGATGGCCGGTGTGCTTGGGCTTGAAGTCGGCGATACCCTGAGCGTCAGCCTGCTCGGTCGCGAGATGACGGCCGAAATCGCGTCGCTGCGCAAGATCAACTGGGAGACGCTGGGTTTCAACTATACCATGGTGTTCTCACCCAATGCCCTGCGTGATGCGCCGCACAATCTCGCCGCTACGGTGAGCCTGTCCGATCCCGGCAATGATCTGCTGGAGCGCAAGGCGTCCAATGTCATCTTGGAGTTGTTTCCCTCGGCAACAGTGATCGAGGTCAGCGAGATAATCGGCGAGGTGCGCACCATATTGAACCAGATGGCGACAGCGATCACCGCGGCTGCGGCGATCACCATCCTTTCGGGTCTGGCGGTGCTGATCGGTGCCATCGCTGCCTCGCGCCAGGCAAGGACCTATGACAGCGTCATCCTCAAGACGCTGGGCGCGACGCGACGCCAGATCCTGCTGGTGCAGGCGATGGAATATGGCCTGTTGTCGCTGATCCTGGCGCTGGTGGCGCTGGGGCTGGGCTATGCTGCTTCCTGGTATGTCATGACCCAGATCTTCCAGTTCGGCTTTGCGCCCGACTGGACTATTGTCATGTTGACCCTCGGCGGCGGTGCGCTGCTGACACTGGTCGTCGGGCTGGTCGGGGCACTACCGGTGCTTGCGGCCAAACCGGCACAGGCATTGCGGCATCTCTAGAGACGGGATTTCAGCACCGGCCTTTGCAGACGGTTGGCCAGTGGCGCCGAGATGATCAGTTGCAGCTGGTGATAGATCAGCGCCGGCAGGATCACCATCCCCGCTTCAGGGCCGGCGAAGATCAGCGCCGCCATTGGTGCGCCGGTGGCGATGCTCTTGTGCGATCCGCTGAACATCAGCGAGATGCGATCACTGCGCGCCAGATCGAGCGTACTGCTCAGCGCCCAGCTTCCGCCAAAGGCGAATATCAGCATCAGCGCGATAATAACGCAGAGCAGTCCCAGTTCACGGGCATCGACCTGCTGCCACAGGCCGCCGGCCACGGCGGAACCAAAGGCAACATAGACGGCGATGGCGATAGCGCTCTTGTCCATGAAACCGAGCAGTCTTGCCTGTTTTCTGGCCCATGCCCCAAGTCGGCTCTGAAGCAGTTGACCGAGGCAGAAGGGCAGCAACAGGATCAGCATGATCTTGCCGATCAGCGCGCCGCCGGTCGCAGCGCCGTCTTGCGCATCACCAGGGCCAATGGTCAGGATCACCAGCAGCGGGGTGATGATGATTGCCGCGAGATTGAGCAGCGCCGATGCCACCACCGATGCGGCGATATTGCCACCGGCGAGCGAGGCATAGCTGATAGCCGATTGGACGGTGCTGGGCAGCAGTCCGACAAAGATCAGCCCGGTAATCAGACCGGCGGGGAGCAGACCCTGCATCATCGTCGCTGCTCCCAACCCAACCAGCGGCATGATTCCGAATACGAACAAAGCGATCATCGCCTGCAAGCGCCAGTCACGAATGGCGTGCAGCACCTCGGTCCGCGGCAGGCGAAGGCCATGCAGGAGGAACAGCAGGAAGATCGCCATGGCAGCGATAATCTCTCCTGCCTGCGCTGCAACGCCTGACAGCGGTAGCAGGCTGGCAACGATAATCGTCGCCAGCAGCACCATTACAAAGCGGTCCGGGATCAATGCGCGCCAGTTCATCGCGCCCTCCTGCATTTTCCCTGACACGGGTGCAATAATTTCCTACTCCCCTGGCAGCGCCAATATTGCCGGGAGACAATGATGAATACCGACTGGGACCAGATTCTGCACAATGTCGATCAGGCAACCCGTCCGCATATCGGCAGCGGCAAGGTTGCCGACTATATCCCGGCTCTGGCGGCGGTCGATCCCGATCAGTTCGGCATGGCAATTGCCCTCAGGGATGGCACTGTCGAGACGCTGGGCGATGCGGAAACGCCATTTTCCATCCAGAGCATCTCCAAGGTGTTCACCCTGTCCATGGTGCTCCGCCTGATCGGCGATGAGCTCTGGAAGCGGGTCGGACGCGAACCCTCAGGCAGCAGCTTCAATTCCATCGTCCAGCTGGAATATGAGCATGGCATTCCGCGCAACCCGCTGATCAATGCCGGCGCGATCGTCGTCACCGACCATCTGGTGCGCAATGATGATTGCGACACCATGGTCAATGAAATTGTCGAACGGCTGCGCTATCTGGCTCAGGATGGCAGCATAGGGATTGATGAAGAGGTCGCGGCTTCGGAAGCGAAGGCCGGTGCCCGCAACCGGGCGCTGGCCAATTTCATGGCCTCCTGCGACAATATGACCAATGAGGTCGAGCAGACACTATCGGCCTATTTTCGCCATTGTGCCATCAGCATGACCTGCCGCCAGCTGGCGCGCGCGGCGCTGTTCCTGGCGTTTGACGGCTGCGATCCGGAAACCGGTGAACAGGTGGTCACCGCCTCTTTATGCCGCCGCATCAACGCAGTGATGATGAGCTGCGGCCATTATGACAATAGCGGCGATTTTGCCTTTCGCATCGGCCTGCCGGGCAAAAGCGGTGTCGGTGGCGGGATATTGGTGATCGCGCCGACATATGGCGCGATTGCCGTCTGGTCACCGGGACTCAACCATGCGGGGACCTCGACCGTCGGCAGCATAGCGCTCGAGGCACTGGTGGAGCAAACCGGCTGGTCGGTGTTTGTGTAAATCCTCCCCGCTTGTGGGGAGGTGGCTCGCCGTAGCTTTCGCAAAGGCGAGACTGAGGGGGGCTCCACTTGCGCCGTACCAAGCCGCTATCCCCCCTCCACCGTCTTTGACGGTCCCTCTCCCCGTAAACGAGGAGGAAATTATCTCACCCCATGCGCGGTTTGGGCGCCGGGGTTTCGGAAAAGCGGGGTGCCGGGGCCGGCTGCACCATGCCGTCGACCGCGATATAGGTCTGGCGCGCGGCATTGTGCGGATGGTCGGGCGCTTCGGTCAGGCTCAGCACCGGGGCAAAACAGGCGTCGCTATGCTCCAGCAGTTCGCACCATTCATCCCGGGTCTTGCTCTTGAAGATAGTGGCCAGTTTCTCCTTCAGCTTCGGCCACTCCGCCGGGTTCATCTGCGGATCGAAATCCGCGTCTTCAGCCAGACCGGCGCGGGCGCGCAGTTCAGCATAGAATTGCGCCTCAATCGCGCCGATAGAGACATATTTGCCATCGGCGGTCTCATAGCTGTCATAGAAATGCGCGCCGGTATCGAGCAGATTGACGCCGCGCTCATCGCGCCACTGGCCATTGGCGAGAAAAGTATAGGTCATGGCCGACAGGATGGCGGATCCATCGGTCATGGCGCAATCGATCACCTGGCCTTTGCCGGTCTGGCGTGCCGATAATATCCCTGCCACCATGCCAAAGGCCATCATCATGCCGCCGCCGCCAAAATCACCCACGGCGTTGATCGGAGGGGTCGGTTTCTGGCCTGCACGACCATAGCCATGCAGCGCACCGGATAGCGCGATATAGTTGATGTCATGCCCGGCAAAGGGGGCATAGGGGCCGGTCTGGCCCCAGCCCGTCATACGGCCATAAACCAAAGCCGGGTTGTTGCTGTGCAGTATATCGGGGCCCAGACCCAGCCGTTCCATCACCCCGGGGCGAAAACCTTCGATCAGGCCATCGGCATCACATGCCAGCTCGCGCACCTTGGCAACGCCTTCCCCGCTTTTGAGGTCGGCGGTGACGATTTCGCGCGAGCGGTTGAGTATATCCCGCATTTGCGGCGCACCGGGACGCTCGACCCGGATCACCCGGGCACCATGATCGGCCAGCATCATCGCCGCAAACGGCCCCGGACCGATTCCGGCCATTTCAATGATCGTCACCCCATCCAGCACGCCGGGCATGTTGCTCTCCCTTGTCGTATTTTGCATTATCCTGTCGTCGGCGCACGCTATCTGCCGATGATGGAAATGCAAGCCCGGTTGCGCCTGGCCTTGTTGCACAAACGCATCAGTTTTCCTTACAGTGCTTTACAGGCGGTTTTGTCCCCGATGCCATTGGCGGCATGAAGTCCCTATACCGTAACGTCAATTCGTTCTGATTTTGCCAAGAACCGCAGATTCAAGAAAAAAAATTGCATCGCATCCCTATCTGTGACAAATTTCTTTCAACTGCCATCTGACGAGACAAAAGTTCGCAGGTGGTGGCCAAAACATAGCAATCTTTCATGGGAGATGAGGATGCGTAAGGTTTGGAAACCTGTACTGGGGCTATGCTGTTCGGCGTCGTTAGCCTCGCTTGCCTGTGGCACAGCTTATGCTCAGGATTCAGATATAACACCACAAGCTGAAGACGATTTCGACGATGACGACAATGTCGTCATTGTGACAGCAACCCTGAGGGCACAGGACATTCAGGATATTCCGATTGCGGTCACCGCAGTCAGCCAGGTCGAACTCGATCGACAGGGCATTGTCGACATTCGTAACCTCGGTTCGCTGTCATCGAGCTTCAACCTGCAGTCATCCCAAACCGAATCCCAGGGCACCTCGATCCGTATTCGCGGCATCGGCACTACCGGTAACAATACCGGTCTGGAAAGCTCGGTCGGCGTGTTCATCGATGGTGTATATCAGTCACGACCCGGCGTTGCCTTGGGCGACCTTGTGGATCTGGAACGGCTTGAAGTCCTGCGTGGTCCGCAGGGTACGCTGTTTGGCCGCAACACTTCGGCCGGTGCGCTGAATATCACCACCAAACGCCCCAGCCTCACCGATGTTGAGGGCTTTGCCAATGCCACCTATGGCAATTTCAACCAGATCAATGTGCAGGGTGGTATCAGCGTTCCGCTGGTGCAGGATACGCTGGGTATTCGTGTGTCCGGCGCCTATCGCCATCGTGACGGCATCCTCACCAGCGAGGTGACCGGTGCGGAAAGTGGTACCCGCGACCGCATCCTGGTACGCGGCCAGTTGCTGTGGGAGCCTGCGCCCGAGATCAGCCTCAGGGTCATTGGTGACTATATCGACGCCAATGACGAATGCTGCGATGCTGTCATTCTGCGTGAGACCGGTCTGGTTGCTGCGGGGGCTTTCGCTGCCTATGGCCTGCCGGCCAATGGCGGTGTCGTCACCTCCGGTTTTCAGGCGTTTGAAGGCCGTGACTCCAATTCGCAACAATTTGAAAACCCCAATGACCAATGGGGTATTTCAGGCGAGTTGAAATGGGATCTGGGCGAAGTACAGGCAACGACCATTATTGCCTATCGTGATTTCAACGCGCAATCGCGGCAGGAGTCGGACTTTGTCGGCCTCAACCTGTTTACTTCGGGTGCCGGTTCCAACTTCAATCCGGCGGGTTCGCGACCCAATGACACCAATATCCAGACATTTACCGCAGAGCTGCGGTTCCAGGGATCGCTGTTCGATGACAGGATCGACTGGCTGGTTGGTGGCTTTTACGCCAATGAGGATATTCGTGAAGTCCAGTCACTGACTCTGGGCGATGACTTTCAGGCTGCCGTAGGCACGGCCTTCTTCCCGGCGGTGGGCACCACCCTTGGTCCCAATCCGCTATTGGCACTGGCTGGTGGTGTGAATGCCAGCGGGTCCTTCGCCAACAACCTGTTCACCCAGGATGCCGAAAGCTGGTCGATCTTTACCCATAATGTGTTCCACATTACCGATACACTCAGCTTCACCGCTGGCGCGCGTTATGTGGAAGAGCGGAAAGATGGCGCCTTCGTCCAGCTCGCTGCCAGCAGCGATGCCTGTACCGCGGTAGCCAGCGGTGCGATCACCGGTGCGATTCCGGGGCCGTTACAGGCAGGCGCCGTGGGTCTTACCTGTTTCCCGTTCGCCGCCGAGGCCAATACCATCGCCAATCTGCCCATCGGGCCGGGTGGTGCAGTGGTGCCTGTCGATCTTTCGACAGTATTGCCGCTGCCAAACCAGTTTGACGATACATTCCGGGATGATCAGCTCACCTGGACGCTGCAGCTGGCCTGGGAGCCGAGTGACGACTATCTGATCTATGGCGGTGTTTCGCGCGGCTTCAAGGCGGGTGGTTTCAACCTTGACCCGACAGCCGCTGCGCTGGGCGCCGATCCGACGTTCAATTCGGAAGTTGTCGATGCTTATGAGCTCGGCATCAAATCGACATTGTTCGACGGCAAGGTTCGCGCCAATCTGGCCCTGTTCCACACCGAGATTGAGGACTTTCAGGTGCTCGAATTTACCGGAGTGCAGTTCCAGACATTCAACGTCAATGACGTGACATCGACCGGTGCCGAACTGGAGATTGTCGGTCAGTGGAATGATTATATCACCACCAATGTTGCCATCACCTATGCCGATGCGGAATTTGGCGAAGGCTGTAATGCCGGCCTTACCGGTAACTCTGCCGCTCTGGCGCTGGGCTTGTGCGGTTTCCCGCTGGTTAACGCGCCTGAATTTACAGGTATTTTCGGCTTCACCTATGACGGTCCGATCAGCAGCGGCACCGACTGGACGTTCCTGGCGAATGCGACGGTGCGCTATGAGTCTGCACGACGGACCAGCACCAACCCGGTCGAGCCCGCCCTGTTCGATCCGGCCGATCCGATGAATCCGGCGGCGCTGATTCCGTTCGATGTGCAGGAGGCCAATGTGAAGATGAACCTGCGCTTCGGTTTTACCTCGCCGGATGAGCGCTTCACCATCGAATTCTGGGGCACCAATATCTTCGATGAGCGTACCCGTGGTATCACCTTCAACACGCCGTTGCGCGGCGTGGCGGGTGACCGGTCGCGTGGTGCCTTTATTGAGGACCCGGCCTTTTACGGGGCGACGATCCGCACCAAATTCTAACCAATGCAGGAGAGGGCCTGCCCGTAAAAGCGGGAAGGCATGGGGGCCATCCTTTGGGGTGGCCCTTTTTTTGGAGTTGTTAGCCTATAAGCCAGCGTCTTTGCTGCTGCACCAGTACTGACTGGCTGCGCCATTTCAGTCTGCTCCCAAACGCCGACAGGACGATCAGAGCAATAATCAGCATTGCGACCGCTGCGATAGGCAGCGGATTGTAATTGTGCTGCCATGGGCCGGGCGCAGACCGCATGTGACTCAGGTCAGCAAAAGAAAAGGGGCGCCGTTGCCGACGCCCCTTTCAGTATCAGGTAAATGGATCTGTTATCAGAAACGATAACGGACCAGACCGCCAAAGGTACGCGGCGGGCTGGGATAGCCGGAAACCGTGCCGGCCTGGGCCACACCGTCAAATACCGTCAGGATGTAACGGTCATTGAGCAGGTTACGCGCAAAGGCACCGATTTCGAAACCATTGTCCAGTTGCAACGTCATCGAACCGTTCACCAGATTAACCG
The DNA here is from genome assembly GCA_039818985.1 of Pseudomonadota bacterium. Lineage (NCBI taxonomy): Bacteria > Pseudomonadati > Pseudomonadota > Pseudomonadota bacterium. Next base: position 528,361 of record JBCBSU010000001.1, read on the forward strand.
CACGGCGGAAAATCTGGGTGTTGCCGAGTGATGCGTTGAATGTCGGAAGGCCGTTATTCACGTTGACATTGCTCTCATGCTGATAGTCGAGACGTGTGATCAGCCTGTTACCCGATCCACCGAAATCATGCGTATAGGTTGCCGAGGTTGCGATGCTCCATTCCGGAATACCGCCGGGGCGCTGTCCGGTGAGGTCACCGACCGGGCTATCGACAAAGCTGTCGAAGATCGGGTCGAGATAGGTGGTTGCGAATGTAAATACCAGACCGTCAGCCGGTATGATCGTGGCATCGAACTCAAAACCCGTCACCGATTGCTGGCCTGCATTGTTGAGCTGGAAGCCGGTGCCGGTGAACAGGAAGGACTGGAAGCCTTCGATGGTCTGGTCGAACAGCGCCAGATTGAAACCGATGCCGTCAAACTGAGCCTTCAGGCCGACTTCATAGACTTCGGCTTCTTCCGGACCGGCAAAGCGCGAACCGGTGGTCAGGTTCGGAACTGCGAGACCGGCACCGAGGATCGGTGAGGCGGGAGCCAGGATGGTGCTGTTGCCAGGGCCGGGGATGAAGTCCCCGAACAGCGGCCGACTGTCGCGCGACAGGTTGACCGAGCTGGCTTTGAAGCCGGTGGCATAGGAGAAATACACGTTCACCTGATCGGAAACATCATAGGCGACGCGGAAGGTGTATGTCAGCTCGTCATCCCGTGTGCGACCGTCTTCAACAGAATTTGGGATGTTGAGGAAAGGCGGCTGGAACTGGAACGGTGCCAAGCCGAGAAGCTGGTTCTGGCCAGGATCTAGCGCAGCAGCAGCAATTGCGGCGAACGCATCTGGCTGTGCGGTCTGGAACGCGGCGATTTCCGCAGGCCCGATCTGATTGGGCGGTGTCATTGTTGCGCCTGCTATGCCACCAACGATAAAGGCATCGACGAGATTGACATTGGCCAGTTCGTCAAAGGACGTCTGGGTCAGCGCAAAATCCTTTTCGTCATCGGTGTAGTTGAAGCCGGCGGTAAAGACGAGGCCTTCAACCGGTTCGAAATCAAAGGTGCCGAAGATCGACCAGGAGGTGTTGTCCAGCGTATAACGCTCGGTGGTCAGCGGACCCGGTGAGAAAATGCTGTTCAGCGGCAGGCCCAGAGCGTTTTCCACGCCCAGGAATGTGCCCTGTCCGGTGGGGGTCAGCAGTTCGAAGAACGGCCGCGCCACCTGGCCTGTGGTCAGGTCGCTGTTCTGCTCGATCGATTCATCGAAATAGAAACCGCCGAGCAGGAAGTTGAACGGACCATCGAAATCGGATGCAATCCGAAATTCCTGGGTGAATGTCTGGACTCTCTGATCGCGAATCTCGCTGACAATGTCGGCGCTGGTGAAATCAACATCCTGGTCGACAAAGTTGTCGAGCTCGCGATAGGCCGTGATCGAGGTGATGGTAATCGGGCCGGTCTCGTAATCGACCTGTATCGATCCGCCATAATTGTCGACTTCATTGACCGGGACCTGGCTGAGGAAAACATCGTCGCTGAAGAAGTCGGTGTTGAGCGTACCACCGACACCGACAACGGCAGGCGCGGTTGGCCCGGCAACCAGGGTGTTGACGGCACAGCAGACTTCATCGATCCGCGAATAGTCGGCCTGGGCGCGGATGGTCAGGCTGTCGGTCGGTTCAAACAGCAACTGGCCACGAACATTCCAGCGGTTACGGTCATTAATGTCCTGGTTCAGATTCTCGATATCGAAGAAACCGTCACGACGGTTGTAGTTGGCGTCGACCGAGAAGGCGAGGGTATCGGTGATCGGGCCGGTGATGTCGCCCTTGATCAGGAACTGGTTGAAATTACCGTAAACGGCTTCGATGTTGCCGCCCCATTCATATTGCGGCGCGCGGGTGACGACGGAGATGACGCCGGCAGAAGCGTTTTTGCCGAACAGTGTCGATTGCGGGCCGCGCAGCACCTCGATGCGCTCGACATTGGCGATGTCGCCCAGAGCGCCGATCGAACGTGAGCGGAACACGCCATCGACAAACACGCCGACCGATGGCTCGATGCCGAAGTTGTTGTCGCCATTGCCGAAGCCGCGAATGATAAAGGTGGTGCTGGAAGAGTTCTGCAACTGGCTGACACGCAGCGACGGAGTCACTGTCTGCAGGTCGAGAACGTCACGGATCAGTGCATTGTCCAGTGTTTCTGCAGAGGTCACGGAAACCGAGATCGGCGTTTCCTGCAGCGTCGTCTGACGCTTGGTGGCAGTCACGACGAGAACGTTGTCATCAAATTCATCATCGAATTCGTCGACACTCTGGTCGTCGGCCTGCGGTGCTGCTGCAGCGCCGGTGTCCTGGGCATGCGCTGCGACCGAGAAGCCCAGCGAGCCGATGCCGACGCCCGAGAGCAGCGCAACCTTGATTGCAGAGTTACGGATTTTCATTATTGTCTCTCCCCGAGATACGATGTGCGCGATTATGTTAACGGGCTATTTTGTGCCCTTTCAGACCTTTCGCTGATAGGTTTCCCTGAAGAATCCGACAATTGAAAAAAGCTGTTAATTGCGCACTTCACACCCGTGAGTGATATATTTGCAACGTTTCCGGGTAAGGATTCCCTGATCATGACGTGGCGTTGAACGGATGTTGCGCGATGCTGCGGCGCAGCATGAATCAGCGTAAATAATGGGGAAATGGTGCCGCTTGTCCGACTCGAACGGACGACCTACCGCTTACAAGGCGGTTGCTCTACCAGCTGAGCTAAAGCGGCCCGGTGCTTCTGTGCGCCGATTCCAGCGCTCTATAGCTATGTTACGCCAAAGGTCCAGCCTTCGGTAGCGGCAATATGGCCGGTCAGCGCTTCGGGTTGCCAATATAGCGGTTGCGACGCCGTCCGGCGCAGCCAGGCCGCGGTGATGATGGCATCGGTGCGGTGGTCGCTATAGTCGGGCAACCGTGATGGCGGCCGGCAGCCAAGCTGTTCCAGTGCGCGCACCAGCGTTGCCCGGTCACGGATCTTGGTCTGCCCCTTGCGCAATCCGGCGTCCATGGCGGCGATGCTGGTATAGATTTCGACGATCATCGGACCGCTTTCGGGTATCGGGTCGAACGGCCAGATGGGAATATGTCCGGCAAGCTGATGGAACAGTCGCATGCCGGTGAGGCTCGACTTGCCGACCTGTGCCGCACCGACAAGATTGAAGCAGCTGGCGCTCGCCGCCTGACCGGTGTCGCGTTGGCGATGTTCGACAACGCGCAGCCGACCGGTTCCCGCAGTGCCGAAACGGTCACCGACATCGCCCTTGCCATGACGGAAATAGCGGCGGATTTCGGAATGCTGATGGACCATTTTTGATGCCGCCATATGCGGTTCGTCACCGGCCAGTCTGTCAATCATCGCCCATAGCTGTCGGGCATTGCCGGGGCTTTTGACCCAGCCGGGGAAATAGGCACCCTCGTCGCAATAGGGCAGTGTCGGTGACAGGTCGAAGCCGATCAGCATATCGGTGCCCTTTACGGCCTGCTGCAGAAGCCAGTCCCGCACCGCTTCACGACTCCAGCCCGTTGGTGGCGCGAAGGACCGGGGTGTCGCCGCATCGCCTGTTTCGAGCACCGACAATGCTATCCCGCCGGGATATTGCACTGCCTGGCCGGACCAGTCGAAACAGGCAAATCGAGAGAAGGTGCGCATGGCGCAATAGTTAGGCACAGTGGCGACAAAGAAAAAGGGCCGGGCACCATCTCAGGCACCCGACCCTGTGTTAGAGAGCCTTGCGGCTTTGTCGTTAGTCTTTGGCTTTGTCGCCGTCCTGCATTTTCTCCAGCTGGCGCGCAGCGGCATCGCGACCACCCATGCCAAAGGCGATGGCAGCGGCGACACCGATGGTGGCGACCAGTGCGGTGAATGCTGTCTGGACGATCTCATTGCCGACGCCCATGAACTGCAGACCCATGAAAGCGAACAGGATCAGTGCTGCATAGCGCACGACCGAAGCCGCGAGCGGGTTCTGCGCACCCATGAAGCGGGCGAGCAGGTTGGCGATGAAGAAGCCAACAGCGATAACCACACCGCCGAACAATACGCGGCCGCCCAGTTCGAGAATGTTGTCCAGGATTGCAGTCAGCTCAGGGAAGTTGAGCAGACGCGTTGCGGCGATGGCGGCAAACAGCATGATTGCAATCATGACCAGCTTGGATACAACTCCCGACACCGAGGTGCCTTCTGGTAGAATTCCCATGGCATTAACCGAACGATCGACGCCCAGTCCCGGCAAGATATCTTCCAGCAAACCGGAAACCCAGCGTGCAATCAGATAAGCAATGCCCAGAACCAGTGCCGCGCCAATGATAAGCGGGATGGCACCGAGGATCATTTCCAATACGGTGACCGCTGGATCGCTGATGGAAGAAATCTTCAGCGCTTGCAGGGCGGCAATCGCAACCGGAACGATGATCAACACATAAACGATATTCGCCAATGTGCTGGTGATCGCGGTGTTGCCAGTAACTTCATCACCGCCTGCGCGGGTAAACCATTTATCGAAGTTAACCGTCTGCAGGAAGGTCGTGACCAGATCGCGCACGATCTTCGCAACAATCATGCCGATGAAGAAGATGATGCCTGCGCCAACAATATTCGGGATGAAGCCCATCACCGTGTCGAGCAGCGCCTTCAGCGGGCTGGTAACCTCATTGAGTTGGAATACGTTCAGGATAGCAATCCAGCCGAACAGCCAGACGATCAGGCCGACAATGGTGCCGAGTGAAGCGCCAATGCTGCTACCTGAACCGGTGTCGCGCTGCAGCAGCTCGATACGGTTGACCAGCTTGGCAAAGGCCCATTTGCAGGCCGATGCAATGAACTTGGTCGCGATATAGATAAGGATGGCAAAAAGGAGCTTTGTGCCCCAATCCACCAATATGTCGAGGTCGAGCGTATAGCCCATGATATTGAAATTTTCCATTTATGCTCCCCCAGAGGATGGTGCGCGCGACGGACATTCGCCGCGTCAAAAACACCGGCTTTTTACCATGGGAGACATTGCCCGAACAAGGCGCTCAGCCTTGCCCGGACAGCGCAAAAACGAGGTTTCGCGTAAACTCTTCTATATTGAAACGGTCTTCACGCGTATCATAGCCGCGCCGGACAATAATCAGGTCACGCGACGGGATGATGACGAGATATTGTCCGCGATTCCCGAAGGCAGCGATCGTGTCTTTAGGAATGCCTTCCGACCTGTTCATCAGCCAGAATGTCGCGCCATAGCCGAAACGGCCATCGGGCTGTGGCCCGGAGGGCGCACTGACATAGTCGCGCCAGCCCTCGGGAAGCAGGCGTCCCTGAGTACTGCCGTCGTAAAACCACATCCCGTCATTCAGATAGAGCAAACCCAGCCGCGCAAGGTCACGTGGCGTTGTCCAGACCTGGCTGGAAAGGATGTAATTACCGTGCCAGTCATGCTCGGCCCAGGTCCGGGTCATGCCGAGCCTGAAAAAGAAGCTATAGGGATCGAACAGGAACTCTTGCGTGATGCCACGGCTGACCTTGTTGACATCCGCATTCATCTGTCGGCGTTCTTCGACTGCTGCCAACACGGCCAGCAGAGTATCATTATTGGCATAGCGAAAGCGTGTGCCCGGCGGATGCAGCAGCGGCCAGCCGGACGTACGCTGCACCACGCTGGCACCGCCCATATAGACCGGGTCGGTGCGATTGCCGGCGGTATCCGATTGCAGGCCGCTGGCCATACGCAAAAGGTCATCATAGCGGATCGTCGCGCGCGGATCGCTGGTCATTTGCCAGGCGGGCACGGGGGCGGGTTCGCCGGTGTCATCGATATAATGGCCGACCAGCGTACCGGCGATCGATTTGGCAACCGACCATGTGCGCTGCGCCGTATGCTTGTCATGGCCTGGCTTATAGCCTTCCCAGACAATGCCACTGCTGCTGGCGATTAGCACCGCGCTGGTCTTGCCGCCAAAGCGTTTCTCGCCGCCTTCGCGATCCTCTGGCCGGAAGGCGCTGGCAGCGACCTTGTCAATCGCGCCATATTCGGCGCTGCGCGGCAGTTGCGCTTCGCGATCACCCCAGGGCCACGCCTTGTCATCCAGATCGGGCCGGGTAGGGCCATGGAAATAGGGGCCAAAATCGGTTGCACCAATGGGTGCCGATATACAGCCGCGCATCCGGTCCCAACGCGCCATGCGCGGCGGCATGTTATCGGCAAAGGGGACGCTGACAATATGGTCCTGCTCGTTGATCACCGGTTCCAGCGTCGGCACGATATCGGCGATGCGATCATAGATGCCGGTCAGTTCATCGGCCTCAATGTCTTTCAGAGACTTGCCGCCATTCCATAGACCGGAGCAGATAAACTGCGCCTTGTACCCGGCGGCATAGGCGCGGTCGGTACGGCTATATTGACTCTTTTTGGCTTCAGTCTGTTCCTGTGCCGCTGCCGGCAATATCAGCAGCATCGCCGTGGTGATCAGGCTGATGGTTTTTCGCATTTCTCAGTCTCTCCCAATAGGCCAGCCGCTTGGCGATCTCGCGTTCAAAGCCGCGTTCGACCGGCTGGTAATAGGTTTCGGGCTGCATTTCTTCAGGCCAGTAATTATCGCCGGAAAAGCCCTTATCGTTGTCATGGTCATAGCTATAGCCCTTGCCATAGCCGACATCTTTCATCAGCTTTGTCGGGGCGTTGAGGATGTTCTTCGGCGGCATCAATGATCCGGTTGCCTTAGCCGATTTCCACGCCGCTTTCTGCGCCGCATAGGCAGCGTTCGATTTCGGCGCGGTGGCGAGGTAGAGACAGGCCTGCGCAATGGCCAGCTCGCCCTCGGGAGAGCCGAGAAATTCATAAGCCTGCTTGGCCGCAAGGCACTGGTGCAGCGCTTCCGGGTCGGCGAGACCAATATCCTCGCTGGCAAAACGTGTCATGCGCCGCAGCACATAAAGCGGCTCTTCTCCCGCGACCAGCATCCGCGCCAGATAATAGAGCGCGGCCTGCGGATCGGAGCCGCGCAGCGATTTGTGCAGCGCCGAGATCAGATTGTAATGCCCCTCGCGATCCTTGTCATAGACCGGTACGCGGCGATGCAGAAAATCGGCAAGGCCAGCCGGATCTAGTGGCCGGGGCAAGTCCACTGCGAACAATGTCTCCGCCTGGTTGAGCAGAAAGCGGCCGTCACCATCGGCCGATGCAATCAGCGCATCGCGCGCCTCATCAGTGACGGGCAGGCGCTTGGCCACCAATGCCTCGGCGCGCTCCAGCAATTGCGCCAGCGCTGCATGGTCGAGCCGGTTGAGGATCAGCACCTGGGTTCGGCTTAACAACGCCGAGTTGAGGGCGAAGCTGGGATTCTCGGTGGTGGCACCAACAAGTACGACAGTGCCGCGTTCGACAAAAGGCAGGAAGCCGTCCTGTTGCGCCCGGTTGAAGCGGTGAATCTCGTCCACGAACAACAGGGTGCGTTGGCCTGCTATGGCCATTTTGTCGGCATCGGCAAAGGCTTTTTTGAGGTCGGCAACGCCGGAAAACACTGCCGATATCGCCTGGAACCGCATGCCTACGGCGTCGGCGAGCAGCCGTGCAATGCTGGTCTTGCCGGTGCCCGGCGGCCCCCAGAAGATGATTGAGGACAGCTTGCCTGCGGCAACCATCCTGCCGATGGCACCATCGTTTCCGGTCAGGTGATCCTGGCCGACCACCTCATCCAGTTTTTGCGGCCGCAACCGGTCGGCCAGCGGTGCCGTATCGGTCGCCGCTGCTGCCCGTGCCGGTTGTATGCCCTCATCCGCAAAAAGATCGGCCATGGCCCGACGCTAGACCGCGTTGACGGTGCTTGCAAAGACAAAACCGGGTGTGCGTCTTGATTATGATATAAAAAGATATATCTTATAGTATCGCAGGGGGTGATGCACAGGAGTAGAAAATGACACGCCGATATGATTACGGGTTCGACCCTGAGGAATTTGCCGAGGAGATCGCCGCCATCCCCGAGGCGATCATGAATGCCTTTGGCGGAAACTGGTCCGGCAGCGGGCGACGCAAGACGCGCAAAGGTTGGGATGGTGGCCAATGGGCCTATGGCGCGCGCGCTGAAGGTCGGCGCGGTCAGGGCCGTCGGCGACGCCGGATGTTCGACAGCGGCGAGCTGCGATTGGTGCTGCTCAAACTGATCGCTGACGAGCCGCGCCATGGCTATGATCTGATCCGTGCTATCGAGGATATGACCGAGGGCAGCTATGCACCCAGCCCCGGGGTTATCTATCCGACGCTCAGCCTGCTTGAGGATAGCGGCCTGATCGCGCCGCAACAGGCTGATGGTTCGCGCAAGGTCTTTGCCATAACCGATGATGGCCGTAGTGAAATCGAGGAACAGGAAGAAGCGATTGCGGGTCTGATGGAACGGCTCGACCGCACCGGCGACCGCAAGCGCAAACGCTCACGCAAGGCGGGCGCGCCTGTCGGGCGAGCGATCGGCAATCTGATGTCGGCACTTGGCAACCGCGTTGCGCGCAGCGATATGGATGACGAGATGCGCCATGCCATTGCCGAGATTCTCGACGAGGCGGCGCAGAAGATAGAGCGGCTGTAAGGCAGACGGATTACGTAGACTGTGTCTACCGCAGCGCCTCATAGGGCAAGTGCTTGGTACCCTCGGCGCGCTGGCGCACCAGCCGCACATAGGTCTCGGCCAGACCATGGTTGATACGGTCCCAGCTATATTTTTCGGACCGCTTCTCGCCGACGACACCATGTTCGCGCGCCAGTGCCGGGTTTTCGCAATAGCTTTGCAGCGCATCGGCATAATCCTGCACTGCGCCGGGGCGGATCAGCCGCCCGGAGCTGCCGTCATCGACCAGGCTCTGGCTGCCGGTGGCGCGTGCGGCGACCACGGGGATGCCGCTGGCCATGGCCTCAAGCGTCACATTGCCGAAGGTCTCGGTCACTGAAGGGTTGAACAGCATGTCCATGCTCGCCACCGCACGACCGAGATCAGGGCCGCTTTGAAAACCGGCAAAGGTTGCGCCGGGAAGGCGCGATTCAAACCATTGGCGTGCCGGACCCTCACCGACAATCAAAACCTTGTGCGGCACCTTGCGGCGCTTGAGCCGGTCGACGGCATCGGAAAACACGTCGAGACCCTTCTCCATAACCAGTCGCCCGACAAAGCCGACGACCTGGTCCTCGTCATCGATGCCGAAACTGCGGCGCCATTCCATGTCGCGCTTGGAGGAGTGGAAAATGTCGCGATCGACACCGCGCGACCAGATGCCGACATCATAGTTCATCCGCTGGTCGCGCAGCAGCTGTGCCATCGAGTCCGACGGTGCGACAATCGCGTCGCAGCGGCGATAAAAGCGGCGCAGCGCGGCCACCAGAAGCGGCTCGAGAAACGCCATATTATAATAGCGCGGATAGGTTTCGAAGCGGGTGTGCACAGAGGCGAGCATCGGCACATCATGCCGCTTGGCCCAGCGCGTGGCGCTGTGCGCGACAATGTCCGGGCTGGCGAGATGCACGATATTCGGCGCGAAGGCCTTGATGTCTTTCTTGACCCGGGGGCTGAGCATCATCGGCACGCGATATTCGGCGCGCCCTGGTATGGCAAAGCTGGGCACGCTGACCAGATCACCCGCCGGCTCGAACGCCGGGGTGTCGGTGGTCGGTGAATAGACGCGCACCGCGACATTCTGCCGCAGCAAATAGGCCACCAATCGGTTCAGCGCCTGGTTCGCGCCATCGCGCACATAGTTATAGTTACCGCTGAAAAGAGCGATGCGGAGATCGGAAATGTCCATGATGCGATTCGCTTTGGCACAAGCCGGACCGATTGTCCAAAAGCTAAATCGGCCCGCAGCAACGCCTATCCTGTGGCGTGCTTTTCCGGCGCAGCTGTGGATGGTGCCGCGTCATGATGCCGGGGTGCCAGCTTCAACCGGCTGACCCGCCGTCCGTCGCTTTCCATGATATGGATGGTCCAGCCACTGGGATGTTCGAGCCTTTGCCCGGCAGCCGGCACTTCCCCGGCAAGGACGAAGGCGAGGCCGCCCAGCGTGTCGACATCCTCTTCTATCTCGCCCAGGCGTGGATCGATCTGTTCGGCAACATCGTCGAGTTCTGCCCGTGCATCGGCATCCCAGCTGCCGTCATTACATGGCTGCAGCAGCGCTTCGGGCTCCTCGTCATGCTCATCCTCGATCTCGCCGACAATCTCCTCGACAATATCCTCGATGGTGACGATCCCTTCGGTGCCGGAATATTCGTCCAGGACGATGGCCAAATGTGTGCGGTTGGCGCGCATATCGGCGAGCATGTCGAGCACGCCCATCGATTGCGGTACGAAGCGTGGCTGGCGGATCAGGCCCGACCAGTCATCGGGATATTCACATCCCTTGGCGAGGATGGCGAAGACATCCTTGATATGGATCATGCCGATAATGTCATCGAGCGACTCGCCATAGACCGGTATCCGGCTGTGGCCATGTTCGGAAAAGATATCCACCACCTTGGCAAAGGGCGCGCTGGTGGGAATCGCCACCACCTCGCTGCGCGGCACCGCGACATCATCAGCATCATGTTCGCTGAAATGCAGCAGGTTGCGCAGCATTTCACGCTCCAGCGGGGAAAGGTCACCATCCGGCTCGAGCGGCGTATCACCGCCATTATCCTCATGCTCGTCAATGGCTTCTTCAAGCTGACGCCTGAGTGACTGGTCACGATCCGGTCCGAAGATCAGGTTCTTGAGCGAGCGCAATAATCCGCCGCTACTGTCTTCCTCGTCTTGCGCATTGTGGCTGCGCCTACTGTCTCCCTCGGGCATTTTGGGCGGTTTCTTAACCTCTGTGCTGTTGTGGATGGTCCAAATATGGATTGGGAAGGCCGATGCTGGCAAGCGCTTTTATTTCCAGCGCCTCCATCGCTTCGGCTTCGGCCTCGCCGATATGGTCATAGCCGAGCAGATGAAGCATGCCATGTATCACAAGATGGCTGACATGCTGCTCCAGCGTGGCCTGTTTCTCGCTCGCCTCGCGGGCGCAGGTTTCCCGCGCCAAAATGATATCGCCCAGCAGCACTTCGCCGTCATCGCTATTGGCCAGTGATTCCAGCAGGTCGGGCTGGACCATCGGGAAGGACAGCACATTGGTCGCCTTGTCCTTCTGGCGATATTGGGCATTGAGCTGCCGTACTGCGGCATCGTCGGAGAGCGCGATGCTCACCGATATCAGCATCGCCGCATTGGCAAGAGAAGCATGCGGACTGTGGCTCAGCGCTGCTGTTCCTGCGCGCTGTGCCAGTTCCTGCCAATCGACATTTTGTAGCCAGCCTGCATGATCGTCGACCATTATCTCCAGCATGATATGGCCCGGGCCGCTGCTGGTGGATTAGTCTTTGGCATTCGGCCCCTCATAGGCATCGACAATACGACTGACGATGGGATGGCGAACGACATCGCCGGAATTGAAGCGAATGGCGCTGATGCCCTCGACACCTTCCAGACGGTCGACCGCATCGGCAAGTCCGGAAATCTGGCTGCGCGGAAGGTCAACCTGTTTTGGGTCGCCACAGATGACCATACGGCTGTTTAGCCCGAAGCGGGTAAGAAACATCTTGATCTGCGCCTGTGTGGTGTTCTGCGCCTCATCGAGAATGACAAAGGCATTGGCAAGTGTGCGGCCGCGCATAAAGGCCAGCGGTGCAATCTCGATCTCGCCGCTGGCAATGCGCCGCTCCACCTGTTCGGCCGGAAGGGTGTCGTAAAGCGCGTCGTAAAGCGGCCGCAAATAGGGATCGACCTTGTCCTTCATATCGCCGGGCAGGAAGCCGAGATTCTCACCCGCCTCGACCGCCGGGCGTGACAGGATCAGCCGGTCGACCGAACCGGTGATCAACTGTGCCACTGCCTGTGCTACCGCCAGATAGGTCTTGCCGGTGCCCGCCGGACCGAGCGCAAAGATGATATCGTCGCGCGCCAGCGCCTGCATATAGGGCAGCTGCGTCGCCGAGCGCGGTACGATGGTTTTTTTTCGGGTACGGATCATCACCGTCGGCGCTTCGGAGACTTCCTTACGGATAATCCCGTCCAGCGTCGGTTCCGAAGACATGCTGATCAGCGCCTCGACCGCACCGGCATCGATTTCCTGCCCTTTTTCGAGCCGGTTATACAGCCCGGTCAGCACATCGCGTGCGCGGGCAATGGTGTCGCTGTCGCCCTCGATTTTGATGTGATTGCCGCGCGCCGAGATGTAGACGCCGAGCCGGTTCTCGATAGCGACCAGATTCTGGTCGAACTGGCCGAATAGCGGGCCGAGCAAATGGGAATCGGCAAAGGTCAGTTCGATATGGGCGCGGCCCTCTTCGGGGGCCATTGCCAGATCGGCAGGATGGGGCTCTTTATTAGGCCTTTTCGCCATCAGGCGGCGTTCCTTTCGGCTAATGCACCGGCCAGGCTGTTCGGGCCGGCGCTGATGATATCAACGGTCACCATATCGCCAATAGCATGGCCAGCACCATCAATGTGGACCGATTGCAGCCAGGGCGACTTGCCGATCAGCTGGCCCGGTTTCTTGCCCCTGCGTTCGAGCAGGACCCGGGTACGCTTGCCGACAGTTGCGGCGTTGAAGTCGGACTGTTGCCGGTTCAGCAGCGCCTGTAGTTGTTGCAGCCGTTCATCCATCACCTCGCGTGGAATCTGCTGGTCCATGGTCGCCGCCGGGGTGCCGGGGCGCGGGCTGTATTTGAAGCTGAATGCCTGTGCGTAATTCGCAGCCTCGACAATCGCCATCGTTGCCTCAAAGTCCTCGTCACTCTCGCCGGGGAAGCCGACGATAAAGTCCCCCGAAATGGCGATGCCGGGGCGCGCTTTGCGCACCTTCTCCAATATGGCCAGATAGCTCTCCGCGCTGTGGCTACGGTTCATTGCCTGCAGGATAGGGTTGCTGCCCGACTGTACCGGCAAGTGCAGATAGGGCATCAGGCTCTCGACCTCGCCATGCGCATCGATCAGGCCTTGCGTCATATCATTGGGGTGGCTGGTGGTGTAGCGAATACGCTCCAGCCCGGCGATGGTGTCGAGCTCGCGAATCAGGCCATCCAGACCCTGTTCGCGTCCCTTGTCATCCTCGCCGATCCAGGCATTCACATTCTGGCCAAGCAGCGTGATTTCCTTGACCCCGCCATCGACCAGTGCCTTGGCTTCATCGACAATCGCACCCCATTTGCGTGAAATTTCCGCGCCGCGGGTATAGGGCACAACGCAATAGGTGCAGAATTTGTCGCAGCCTTCCTGCACCGTCAGAAAGGCGGTAGGGCGTGGCTGTTTCGGGCGTGAGGGCAGGACACCGAATTTGGAATTGGGCGGCATATCGGTATCGATAGCGCGCTCGCCCCTGGCGGCGCTCTCCAGCATGGAGGGCAGGCGGTGATAGGCTTGCGGGCCGACCACCACATCGACACTCGGCGCACGGCGAGTGATTTCCGCGCCCTCTGCCTGGGCAACGCATCCGGCCACAGCAATGGTCGGGCTGGAGCCATCGGGACGACGCAACCGGCCAATATCGGAATAGACCTTCTCGGCCGCCTTTTCGCGGATATGGCAGGTGTTGAGCACCACCACATCGGCATCCTCGGCATTACTGGTCGCTACCATGCCCTCGGCGTCGAGCATCTCGCCCATGCGCTCGCCATCATAGACGTTCATCTGGCAGCCAAAGGATTTAACGAAATAGCGTTTGCTTTTGGCGGCAGAGTTTTGCGCGCTACCCTGTTTTTGATTCTCTGATGTGTCAGCCATAGGGCAGGGCCTATAATCTGTGCTTCGCGTCGAGGGAAGCTGAAAGCGCTTCATCGATCCGGTCACGCGCTTCAGCGGCAATACGTTTGCGTCCCTTGTAATCCTGCGGATCGAACGGCTCGAGAAAATGCAGGTCGACATGGAAGTTGCCGGGCCGCGTCAGCAGTCGCCAGGCATTGTCCGGTGCGCCCTCTTCGCCGATCCATGCGACTTCGCGGGCGGCCTCGCCCATGTCGATAAATACCGGCTGTACCAATATGCCCGGTGGCGGCGGATCGAGCACGGCCAGGAGCGGTGCCTTGAAAGGCAGCAGCAATGATCCATCGGTGGTTGTGCCTTCGGGGAAAACAGTCACCGCCCAGGTTTCCTGAAGCGCATCGCGCAGCTGGTTAATCTGCTTGGCGACGCCCATGCGGTCGGCGCGTGACACAAATACGGTGTCGTTGAGCGTACACAGCCAGCCGATAAATGGCCATGAGGCTATGCCGTCCTGGGCGACAAAGGCACTGCCATTATACCCGCCCAATATCGGGATATCGACCCAGGAGAGGTGATTGGCGACAAAAAACACATCGCGTTTGATCGGCGTGCCGATGACGCGCACCCGCGCCCCACAGGCAAAAGCAACACTTTTCAGGAAAAGCCTGGGCCAGGGATTGGAGATACGCAATATACGCCAGCTATAGTAAAGCGGTACACATAGCAGCAGTGACACCAACATGGTCAGCACGCGCAGCGCGAAGCGGACATAGCCTAGTGGCGATGCACCTCGCCATTGCTGATAGGCCATGGGTTCACTGTCCCATGGGCGGGCAGCGCTGTCGGTCGACTTTGCGTTATCAGCCGATTGCGCGTTATCCGCAGCGTCAGTTTTTTCGGTTAAGGGCAACGCCGTAAAGTTCCATGCGGTGGTCGACCAGACGATAGCCGAGCTTCTCGGCAATCTGCTTTTGCAGCGCTTCCAGCTCGGGATCGACAAATTCGACTACCTTGCCGGTCTCGACATCGATCAGATGGTCGTGATGCGCTTCGGGTGCCGCTTCATAGCGGGCCCGGCCATCACCAAAATCGTGGCGGTCCAATATGCCCGCTTCCTCGAACAGGCGTACCGTTCGGTAGACGGTGGCGATGGAGATGCGCGGGTCGATGGCGACGGCACGTTCATGCACCTTCTCGACATCGGGATGGTCGTCGCTGTCGGACAGTACCTTGGCGATAACCTTGCGCTGGTCGGTGATACGCAATCCGCGTTCCGCACAGAGCGCTTCAAGATCGATTCTTTGCCTCATAAAATATGTCTAGCCGATAATGATACGGCGTCACAGTCCCCAAGCTAACAGTGTGTCATGGACCATTTCAGCCCAGCATTGGTTCTAAACAAAAAACCGGCTTTTGCCAAATCATGGGAATGATTTGAGCGAAAGCCGGTTTTTGTCGAATAAACCTGTGATCGAGGCGATCAGCCCGCCTTTTTCTTGCGGGCGCCGGGCTTGCGGCCGAGGCCGATTTTCTTCGCCAGTTCACGGCGCTTTTCGGCATAGTTTGGCGCAACCATGGGATAATCGGAAGGCAGGTTCCAGCGTGCGCGATAGTCGTCGGGCGTCATGTTATAATGGGTCATCAGGTGGCGCTTGAGCATCTTCAGCTTCTTGCCGTCCTCAAGACAGACAATATAATCGGGCTTGACCGAGGCACGGACGGAAACAGCAGGCTCCGGGCGCTCCTCTTCGGCAGGTTGATTGCTGCTGGCGAGACCGGTCAGTGCCTCATGAACATTGCCGATCAGCAGCGGCAGATCCGAGACGGCAACGCTGTTGTTGCTGACATGGGCCGCAACTATATCCGATGTCAGCGTGATAAGTGTCTCCTGCAGGATTTCGGTATCCGTGCTCATTCTCAATTCTCCAGAACTTTTTTTTGGTGCGACCCTGTGCTGTACATAGCTTGCGATACTATGATTCAGCCGCCACTATACCGGGTTTTCGATAAGCGCAATATAGGAAGCAACCAAAATACCTATGCTGTGGACTTCTTAAGTGTAACAGCATCATATTTCTGGCCGTCGTTGCCGGTGTAATATTGTCTTCTGCGACCGATGGTTGTGAAGCCCAGGCTATTATAGAAATGGGCGGCAGGATTATTGTGCCGCATCTCCAGGAAAAGCTTGGTAATCCCTGCGAGCTTGGCATCATCAAATACAGCCTGCAGTAGCGTCCGTCCGACCCCCCGCAGCCGCCATTCAGGACTGACCGCGACCAGCATGATCTCCTGCTCGTCGCCATATCCCGATGCAATAACGAAACCGACAATGCTCGGCTCCGGGCTCGTATCGGTGTCTGTGGGAGCATATGCCAGCCACAATTTCGACGACGGCATCATCAGCATCGACCGGGTCTGGATGTGATTCCACGCCTCGCCATAAGCAGGATCGAAAGCTGTTTCCATCACCGTCATCACAGCATTGATCTGCGCCAGCTGCTCCGGGCCATTGGCAATCCGGCTGACCGCGACTTCGGCGATGGGGTCGGGATCTGCCGATACACCATTACCAGTTGCCAGTGACTTAGCCATGTGCGGATTTTGCCTGTGGTGAAGCCTGACGATTGACAGGATTTGCGGATGCCGGTTTTGCATCGGGTGCACGGACATAGATCGGGCTGGGTGATTGATCGGCAAAGCCTGCCTGCATTGCCGGGAACAGCCGTGCATCGGGAAGCAGCGATTTGCCATGCAATGTCGAAGGATGACCATCGAGCATGTCGATGCCGCTGCCGTAAACCGGCCTGCCTGCAGTGATTTGCATCGCTTCTCCTGGCGCCACCGAAACAATGCCGGTTTCCGGTTCGGTCATGGCCTGTCCCTTCCGGATAAGAAAATTCTGCACGAACAGCTCGCCATGTCCCGCTTGCATCACCACGGACAATGCACCATCGGCCCCCGATTGCGCCGCCATATGTGCCACCAGCGCCAGGCATGAATAGCCATGTACCGGCACATTCCAGGCAATGCCCAGTGCCTTGGCGGCGGACAGACCGACGCGAATGCCGGTAAAGCTGCCCGGCCCGCAATTTACGGCAATAGTGTCGGCATGGCCCCTATCGGGGAGCGCTGCGATCATCGGCACCAGCCTTTCGGCATGCCCGCGCCCGAGGTCGGCATAATCGCTGGCGATCAGCATGTTATTGGCGAAGAGAGCGACGGAGCAGGCAGGGGTTACCGCATCAATGACCAGCAATTTTGTCATTTGCCTGTGATGTCCTGCGTATATCCCGTGTCGCCCGTGGATCGGACGCAAATACGACTTTAAACGATGCTGTTGAAGCGGTCAAAAGCCGGTCGCGGGCTGCGATCGAATATCGTGGCTGGATCGCCATAGCCCAGGGTCGAGATGAAATTTGACTTGACTGCCGGCGTGTCGCCGAAAAATTCGCTATCCACTGCGGCATTGTCAAACCCGGACATAGGACCGGTGTCGAGACCCAGCGCCCGGGCCGCCATGATGAAATAGGCCCCCTGGAGCGAGCTGTTGCGAAAGCCATCATTGGCGCGCTTCCCCGGGTTGCCCTCAAACCAGCTCTTTGCATCGGTGTGGGGAAATAGTTCAGGCAGATGCTCGTGGAAATTCTCGTCGGTGGCGATGATCACGCTGGCTGGTGCCTTGCGGATCTTGTCGGCATTGCTGTCCATGGCATGCTGGGCCAGCCGCTCCTTGGCGGCATCGCTGATGCACCAGATCATACGTGCCGGCAGCATATTGGCCGATGTCGGCCCCATTTTCATCAGATCCCATATGGCCTCAAGCTGCGCCTCGGTGACTGGCTTGTCATGATAGCCATTATAGGTGCGCGCGGTGCGAAACAGCTGATCGAGCGCGGCATCGGAAAGAGGGTTGCCCATGGGAAGTGCTTTCTATTCAGGAAGAACGAGGAAAACGATGCTGGCCGCAAAACGTCCGTCGCGTCAATCCGTTTCGCTGTCATCTACGGGATAACCGAATGGACCGGTATCAGGCGGCGCGGACTTCCTGCACCTCGGGGACATAGTGCTTGAGCAGCGATTCAATGCCATGTTTGAGCGTTGCCGTCGAGGATGGGCAGCCCGAACAGGCGCCTTGCATCTGCAGGAAAACCACACCCTTGTTGAAGCCGCGATAGATGATATCGCCACCATCCTGGGCGACGGCGGGGCGAACACGCGTATCGATCAGTTCCTTGATCTGAACGATAATGTCCTCGTCCTCGGGGTTTTCGGGGAAAGTCTCGACCTCGGCGGGGACCGATATGTCGGCTGCCGAACCGCCGGTGAACAGGGGCATGTTGGCAGAATAATGGTCAAGAAGAACGGACAGGACATCGGGCTTGAGATGTGTCCAGTCAACGCCCGGGGCAGCGGTGACCGAGATGAAATCATAGCCGTAGAACACGCCGATGACATCACCGAGGTCATACAGCGCCTTCGCCAGAGGCGATGCTTCCGCCTCTTCGGGGGTGGCGAAATCGCGCGTCCCTGTGGCCATCACAGTACGGCCTGGGGAGAATTTCAGGGTTGCGGGATTGGGTGTCTGTTCGGTTTCTATCAGCATGATTCGTAATTTGGAGTAATCTGGTCTGATTTGCAAGGCCCGCCATGCTGTAAATATTCATTTTGCCGTACTTTTTCTGTCGTGACCGGGTGGTTCCGCATGGTTGTCATGCGCCAGTTGGCAACAAGAGAGCGGCAACCCCGTCATTATGGCAGGGTTTATTCACTGGCCAGTCAGCAATAGCAGCCATATATATCAGCCATGAACGTTCCCCATTGGCTTCGCGCCTTCGCCCTGTCCTTTGCGCTTGTTTTCGCGCTGTCATCCCCTGTCGCTCTGGCCCAGCGGGAGAATCCGCTGCCGCCGCCCGAGGGTGTCGACAATGAGAACCTGCCCTGGCTTTACCAGAACAGCAACGTTCCGGTCGATCCGGCCTGGACCTGGGGAGAGCTCGACAATGGCGTGCGCTATGCCGTGCGCAACAATGGTGTGCCCCCGGGCCAGGTCACTATCCGTATCCGCATCGATGCCGGGTCGCTGATGGAGCAGGAAAATGAGCTTGGCTTCGCCCATTTGCTCGAACACCTCACTTTTCGCGGCTCGAAATATGTGCCCGATGGCGAGGCCATTCGCATCTGGCAGCGCTTTGGCATCACGTTCGGCAGCGACAGCAATGCCGAAACCACGCCGACCCATACCGTCTACAAGCTCGATGTTCCGAGCTTCACCGTCGAGACCCTCGATGAAAGCATGAAGATTCTGTCAGGCATGATCCGTGAACCGTCGCTGAGTCAGCAGGGGCTGACTGCCGAGCGTCCGGTTGTTCTGGCGGAACTGCGTGAGAGTTCAGGGCTGCAGGCGCGTATCGGCGATGCCACGCGCGAACTGTTCTTTGCCGGTCAACTCTATGCCAGGCGCCCGACCATCGGCAAGGTGGAAACGCTCAACGCGGCAACACCCGAAGCGGTCAGGGCGTTTCACCGACGCTGGTATCGGCCCGAAAATACGGTGATTGCGATTGCCGGCGATGCCGATCCGGCGCTGTTTGAAGAGATGCTGACAAAATATTTTGCCGACTGGGACGTTGCCGGGCCGACGCCCGAGCATCCCGATTTCGGCAATCCCGATCCCGCTGCACCGGCGACGCGGGTACATGTTGAGCCGACACTGCCCTTCGTCATCAATCAGGCGATCATCCGGCCCTGGAATTATGTCAACGACACCGTGGCCTATAATGAGCAGCTGCTTATGAACCTGCTGGCCATGCAGGTGATCAACCGTGAGCTGGAACGGCGCGCACGGGCTGGCGGTTCCTATCTCCAGGCCTCGGTAAACCAGGAAGATGTCGGCCGTTCGATCGATGGTACTTTCGTCTCCATTGTTCCCATAGGCGATGACTGGGAGGCTGCTCTGGCCGATGTCCGGGCGGTGATTGCGCGCGCCAGGGCCAATGATTTTGACGAGGCTGACATTGCCCGCGAAGTGGCGGAATTCGATGCCGCGCTCAAAATCG
Organism: Pseudomonadota bacterium; assembly: GCA_039818985.1. NCBI lineage: Bacteria > Pseudomonadati > Pseudomonadota > Pseudomonadota bacterium. Next base: position 548,183 of record JBCBSU010000001.1, read on the forward strand.
GGGTCGAGACCTATGACACCGAAGCCGCGACCAAGCAGGCGGACAGCATCGTTAACGCTGTCGATATCCGTGAGGCGATAGCGACACCGCAAGTGGCGCTCGACATTTTCAGCGGCATGAAAGCAAACATTACGCCGCAGCGGGTGCGCGAAACGGTGAATGCCCTCTTCACCGGCACGGCAACGCGTGCGCTGCTGCTCGCGCCGACTGAAACGGCCGGTCTGGAACAGCGGCTGGCTAGCGCACTCGCCGCTCCGGTCAGTGGTGATATCGGGCAGACACAGCGCGCGCGTGCCAGCTTCGATGACCTGCCCGATCTCGGCGCGCCGGCAGCGGTCGCGAGCCGTGAGGATATCCAGCTGCTGGGCATGGAGATTGTTACCTTTTCCAATGGTGTGCGGGCGCTGCTCTATCCCAATGATGCCGAGGTCAACAAAGTCTCGGTGCGGGTGCGTTTCGGCCGCGGCTATCAGGCGCTGCGCAATGACCAATCAACACTGCTCTGGGCGGGTGAATCGGCCCTGGTCGGCAGTGGCATTGGTGATCTTGGTCAGGAAGAGCTCGACCAGCTCACCACCGGACGCCGTATCGGTTTCAGCTTCGGCATTGATGATGATGCGTTCGAATTCAGCGCCGATACCCGGGCAGAGGATTTGCGAGACCAGCTTCGGCTCTTCGCCGCCAAGCTGGCCGAGCCGGGCTGGGATGCGGCGCCGGTGACACGGGCGCAAGCAGGCACAAAATTGAGTTATCAAAGCTATCTCGCATCGCCAGCGACGCTGATCGATCGTGATCTGCAATGGCTGTTGCGCGGCCGCGATCCGCGCTACAAGACACCAGAACCCACAGAGATTGAACGGCTTAACCCGAAAAGCTTCCGCGACACCTGGGAACCATTGCTGGCGCAGGGGCCGATCGAGGTTCTGGTATTTGGCGATTTCGACCGCGAGGTAACCATCACCTATCTCGCCGAGACCGTGGGTGCCCTGGCGCCGCGAGAGGCTGTGGCACCGGTAGCCAATTCAACCGTTCTCGGCCTCGGCAATATCACCGACCTTCCGGTTGTCAGCCGCCACCGCGGCGATCCGGAACAGGCCGCAGCCTTGCTTGCATGGCCAACATCGGGCGGGCTCGACAATGTACGCGAGTCGCGTCAGCTCGAGATATTGGCAGCCCTGTTCAACAATCGTCTGTTCGAGCAGCTACGTGAAAAGGCTGGTGCGAGCTATGCACCGCAAGTGTTCAGCAACTGGCCGGTAAGCTATGACAAGGGCGGTTATCTCGCTGCCATCACCCAGCTTAAACCCTCGGCGATCAGCATATTCGAGGATACCGCCGCCGCCATTGCCCGCGATCTCGTCGAGAATCCGGTCGATGCCGATGAGCTCAGCCGTGCGGTCGAGCCGCTGGGTCAGCAGGTGCGCCGCGCGGCAACTGGCAACCAGTTCTGGATGTGGCAGCTTGAAGGCGCGACGCTCGATCGGCGGCGTATCACCGCGATCCGCACCCTGCTTGGTGACTATACCCGGACATCGCCGGAAGAAATGCAGGCATTGGCGCAAAAATACCTGTCTCGCGCGCCGGCCCTGCGCTGGCATGTGCTGCCTGAGACAGACGGTAGCACCGCAGACTAGACAAGGCCGTCGCAGCAGCCCGATTTCACTGCCCAATTGCATTGGGCCGGATTTCCCCGCATATTGGCAGTCCGCGCCCATAGCGGCGGCACATAGTATCTAAGGACATGAAGTGACACAGTGGCAGAAGGACAGTTGGCGCGGATTTGAAGCGCTGCATATCCCGGAATATCCCAATGGCGATGCATTGGCAGACGCGGAAGAGACACTCACATCCTATCCGCCGCTGGTATTTGCTGGTGAAGCACGCAATTTGCGGGCCGACCTCGCCAATGTTGTCGAAGGCAAGGCGTTCCTGCTGCAGTGCGGCGATTGCGCCGAGAGCTTTGCTGAATTCCACCCCAACAATATCCGTGACACCTTTCGGGTCATCCTGCAAATGGCGGTAGTGCTGACCTATGCCTCAAAGCTTCCGGTGGTGAAACTGGGGCGTATGGCGGGCCAGTTTGCCAAGCCGCGTTCCTCGCCGGTAGAGGTCAAGGATGGGCATGAGCTGCCAAGCTATCGCGGTGACATCATCAACGGCATTGATTTCGATGCTGCCCAGCGTGAGCCTGATCCGAGCCGTATGCTGCGTGCCTATAGCCAGGCTGCAGCGACGCTCAACCTGTTGCGTGCCTTTGCCAGTGGCGGTTATGCCAATCTGCGTCAGGTGCATGGCTGGACCCATGATTTCATGGCACGCAGCCCGTGGGCGGAGAAATATGCCGCCATGGCCGATCGTATCGGCGAGGCGCTCGAATTCATGGAGGCCTGTGGCATCAATCCCGACACCGTGCCGCAGCTCAAGGCGACGTCTTTCTACACCAGCCATGAGGCGCTGCTGTTGCCTTATGAACAGGCGATGACACGGCAGGATTCGCTGACCGGTGAATGGTATGACACATCGGCGCATTTCCTGTGGATCGGTGACCGCACCCGGTTTGAGGGATCGGCGCATGTCGAGTTCATGCGCGGCATCGGTAACCCGATTGGCATGAAATGCGGCCCTTCGCTCGAGCCCGATGCGCTGCTGAAGATGCTCGACACGCTTAATCCGGCACGCATTCCGGGCCGGATCACGCTGATTGCTCGCTTTGGCTATGACAAGGTCGAAAAGGGCCTGCCGGCACTGGTGCGTGCGGTCAAGGCCGAGGGTCATCCGGTGATCTGGTCCTGTGACCCGATGCACGGCAATGTTATCAAGTCGGAAAGCGGCTACAAGACCCGACCATTTGAACGGATCATGGCCGAGGTACGCGGATTCTTCGCAGTGCATCGCGCCGAGGGCACCAATGCCGGCGGCATCCATGTCGAGATGACCGGGCAGAATGTCACCGAATGTACCGGCGGTGCGGTGGCGATCACCGATGATGCGCTGGGGGACCGCTATCACACCCATTGCGACCCGCGGCTTAATGCCGGGCAGTCGCTGGAGCTGGCCTTTACCCTCGCCGAAATGCTCAATGACGAGATGCATGTCCGCACCCGTGAGGCCGCTTAACCGGGGAGGGTAATATGTCGGAACGGCGTGTAATCGTGCAGCGAGAGGTGGTGCGTAATGGTCTGTCATTCGGCAGCGCATTGGCCATCGCCATCAGCTATACCACGCATCAGTCGGTGCTCTGGGCGATCATCCATGGCTTTTTCAGCTGGTTCTACATCATCTATTTTCTGCTTACGCGGTGATGTCATGCGGCATGGTCTTGTTTTTCTCGCTGTCCTGCTGTCACTGATCGGCACTCCGGTCCATGCGGCAGATGATCCGCAAGCCAAAGCGCGCGCATCGCTCGCGGGTGACTATGACAGGATTGTAGAGCAATTGATCACCATTACCGAGATTCCCGCGCCGCCCTTTGGCGAAGAAAAGCGTGGGCGTCATCTGGCCGAGGCATTTGCGCGGCTGGGTCTGCGCGATGTCACCACCGATGCCGAGGGTAATGTTACCGGTATCCGCCCGGACAGAAATGGCCGCATTGACGGCAATCTGCTGGTGGTTTCAGCCCATCTCGACACGGTCTTTCCGGAGGATACGGACGTAACGGTGCGTCGCGAGGGCGATCGTCTGCTGGCCCCTGGCATTGGCGATGACAGCCTTGGTCTGGCAGCGCTGCTGGGCTGGATTCGTGCACTGGATGCCGGCAATGTCGGAACCGACCGGCCGATATTGTTCGTCGGTACGGTTGGTGAAGAGGGGCGCGGTGATCTGCGCGGAGTACGTCATCTGATGACCAAGGGCGCCTATGCCGGGCGCATATCGCGTTTTATTTCGGTCGACGGTGCCAATGTGGCACGACTGGTGCACCGGGCCGTGGGGTCCAAACGCTATGAGATTGCGTTTAACGGGCCGGGGGGACACAGCTTTGGTGCCTATGGCATCGTCAACCCTATGGTGGCGATGGCCGATACCGTTCAGCGGCTCTATCGCATTGCACCGCCCAGTGACCCGAAGACCACCTATTCGGCCAGCGTTGTCTATGGTGGGCGCTCGGTCAACACCATTCCCGATCGCATCGTTCTGCTGGTCGATATGCGCTCGCCCGATCCTGAAGAACTGGCCTCGCTGGAAGCACAGTTTCTCGCCATAGTCGATGAGGCGGTAGCAGCGGAGAATCTCGCCCGTTCGAATCGTGCCGGTGAGATCAGCGCCGAGAAAAAACGCATTGGCGACCGGCCTGCCGGGGGAACCGCCGAAACCGATCCGCTGGTAACGCAGACCAGCGACATATTGCTGGCTTCGGGCTATAATGTAAGGTTTGTTGCGTCATCGACCGATGCCAATATCGGCATGAGCCTGGGCGTTCCTTCGATTACCATCGGCACAGGTGGCGGTGGCGGTCGTGCCCATGCGCTGGACGAATATCTCAATGTCGAGCGCGAGGCATTCATGCAGGGGCTCGATGCCGGGCTTCAGATTGTCATTGCCGCAGCAGGAGACAATTCATGATACGCACGCTGGGAACCACGATTATCGTCACGGCCATGCTCGCCGGCTGTGCGGGGCCGGTGGCCACCCGGATCGACAGCCGCAGTGCAGAGGCGTTGCCGGAGCAGGGGCGCTATATGCTGGCCGAGGCTCCGGGCGACACTGTTCCCATGCTGGATGCAGCGCAGCAGCAAGTGATTGCCAGCCTGTCACGACAGGGCTGGCAACATGGCGATGAAACAGCGGACTATATGCTGCTGGTGACCCTGTCAGAGCGGTCGGCAGCCATTGGTCTCAAAGCAGTCGGCGATGACACCGCTCGTACGATCGCAACGCCCAAGGAACAGGAATTTCTGCAATCCTGTGAGGATGTCGAGCACCGGTTGACCATATCGTTGCTGCGCCAGAGTGATGGCAGCACGGCCTATAACGGCAGTGCCGCCGAACATCATTGCAAGGCCGGGCTTGCCGAAAGCATGCCGCACCTTGTCGCTGCAGCGCTTGCGGACTTCGGTCGGCCGGGTGGCCAGAGAGTGGTTCACCGCAAGGGTGTGGAATAGCCAATAGCCGCGAAAATTCAGGCTCAGGCCGCTTCTTCCATCTGTTCGGCCAGCATCGGTAGTAACAAGGTGAAGCGTGCGCCGCCATCGGTTGCATTGTCGGCGGAGACCTCGCCACCATGGCGCAATATCACCGTCTGGACATAGTGCAGGCCCAGGCCGATGCCGGTCACCTTACCAGCTTTGCCGGTATCGCCGGTGCTGGCAAAGGCAGTGAACAGCCGGTCCATGATCGGCTTGTCAATCCCTTCGCCTTCATCCTCGATGATGCAACGGACGTGATCGATCGTGCCAATGGCAATACGGTCGATGGTGACGCGGATAGTGCCATTGTCCGGGCTGTACTTCACCGCATTGTCGAACAGGTTGATGCAGGCGCGCGACAGGCTGGCACGCTCACCGGCGATAAAGGCGGCGCCGCTCTGGTCGTCAAGGGTAAAGCGGATGCCACGCGCCGAGGCGAGCGGCCAGAGGTCCTCACTCGCTTCGGCTACCAGATCGGCGAATAATATGTCTTCCGGTGTGAAGGGCTGTGCCGTCATCCGCGCAATATCGACGAAATTGTCTGCGAGCGAGAGGGTGCGCCGCGCCTGACGGGCAATGCGGTGGCGCAATGTATCCGGCGTCTGGCTGCGATTCTGGTCGAGCAGGGCAAGGATAGCCGCCTGCGGTCCGCGCATATCGTGTGACAATAGCTGCAGCACCTCTTCGCGTTCGCGCCCGGCGCGGCGGATATCGGTGATATCGGCAAAATAGAAGATCGTACCGAGCTGTTCGCCATTGTCGGACAGCACCGGACTGCGCCGTATCGCATAATGCTGGTCCTGGCGCGTGCGGAATTCGAATACGCTCTCCTCATCGCTTTGTTCGGCCGAGGCGATATGGTCGAGTAGCGGTTGCCGCGCATCGGCTCGCGCCAATACGGTGAGCCGCTGGCGCACATCCTCACCCACCAGCCCGGTCCCCAGCATCTGCTCGGCATCGGCATTGGCCATGACGATATGTGCATCCTCGTCGATCACCACCATCGGGTCGGGCAGATTGGCCAGCGTATCGCTGACAAAGCGGCGCATGTCGCGCAACCGGGCAATGGCATTGGCGAGCTTCTCCGCCTGTTCGGTGACGATATCCGCAGGGCGGAAGCGGCGGTCGATGATCGGCACTTCGGCGACACCATCGTCCATGCGGTCAAGCTCGCGTCCCATATAGTCGCTTGCGGCCTGCAGCCGCCGCCAGCCCCATAAAGGATAGACCAGGATCAGCCCGAACAGCGTTGCCACCGGCGCGAACCATATCTGCATCTGCAACAGCGCGAAGCTGGCCGCGAGCGTCAGAGCGAGCAGTACCAGCGCGAGGATGATGATGGTCCAGGGCCGGGCGCGCCACAGCATCGCCAGCAATATCCACAAGGGTAGCAGTGCCAGTCCGATCTGGGCCCAGACCGGAGCAGGGGCAATGAAACGATCCTGTATCAGCGCGTTGAGCGCATTGGCCATGACGATGGTGCCGGGGGCCAGTTCGCCGCGAACTGCAGGTATGCGGTGCCGGTCACCCAGACCCGATGCGGTGACACCCACCAGCACGATCTTGTCGGCAAAAAAGGCATTGGGTACTTCGCCCTTTGCAGCGTTGCCGAACGATATGGTGCGGAACGCCGATGCCGGCAGGAACGGCATGGCAACTGTCTTGTCACAGGCCGGGTCGAGTGCAGCTTGCCCGCTATCGCTGCGCAGCAGGTTGAGCGCTTTGACCATGAGGTGCCGGGTCTTTCGGTCTGCATTTTTATCGAGGCACAGGGCGACGCGCCGGACAACCGTATCATCGTCTGTGGGCAGTTCGACATGGCCGGTACCGGCGGCGGCACCGAATATCGGTTCGACCGGTTCTATCCGGTCCTGGTCCCGTCCATTGCTGCCCGGACGCAAAAACTGCAGCGGCAGCAGCACCCGGCCATTACGCCGCATCGCGTCGGCCAATTGCTGATCGGGATGGGTGCCCTGGTCTGCAGCGTCATTGGGGATGCCAACACTGCTGTCGGGTTCGGTGAACAGAACATCGATGACGACAGCAGCGGCACCGGCTTCACCCAGCGTATCGAGCAGCGGCACATAGCGGTCCCGTGACCAGGGCCAGCCGCCTTCACGCGCCAGGCTGGGTTCGTCGATGGCGACAACAATGATTTCGTCTGCCGGATCGATACTCTGAAAGGAAAGCCCGATATCATAGAACAGATTGTCGAGCCGCTGGGTCCATCCGCCAAGGATCAGCACCGTTACCAGCAGGCTGGAAAACAATGCGATCAGCAGCCATTCGGCAATAAGGCGGGTGCGCAGTGTCATGGCGAGCGGGCTATAGCCTGTAGCCCGGATCGGCGCTACCGCACATTGCTGTCGATAGCCTCTGTCCGGGGTTACTGTGCCTAGTCGGCATCGATGCGCAGCGTCTGGAATTCAGTCCAGACCTGTTCACTTTCGCCTTCAAAAAATGCGATCGTGCCAACGCGCCAGCGATATTCTCCAGCGGGCAGATCGGACAGGCTGATACCGCTTTCGACAAGACCTGCCTCATCGACAATTGGCGCCTGTGCCGCGTCATTGTCGGCGAATATCTGCAGGCGATAGCGTCGCTCGCCGCTGCCCAGGGCAAGCCAGCGGAACAGAAAACCGTCATCGCTTGGTCCTGCCGATCCGCTGACGCTGTTGAGTCGGCGGCGAAAGGCGATATTGGCCGGCAGCCCTTCAAGGCCACTGGCGGCAATTGCGGTGAATTTGGCAAAATAGTTGCCGTCCTCAAGCGCATCCAGAGTGAAGCTGGTCCCATCTGACTGCACATCCTCGACAATATCGATAAAGCTGCTGTCGCGCGCGATCTGCAGACGATAGGCGCTGGCACTGGGCAGGGTATCGACGCGGAAGGTGAGTTGCGGATCACGCTGAATGCCGCTGCCTTGCGCAACTTCTGGTGCTGTCAGCAGTGGCTCGGTGTTGAGGCCGGCGGCGCCGATAGTGGCGCCGAAACCGGGTTCGAGACGGGCGCTGTCGCCACTGCTGGCGGAAACATCAAGGCCGCCTTCGACCAGTTCGGCGAAGGACCGGTTGGCGCCATCGTCAAAGCGGGTACGGAAATCGGTGCCGCGGACCGCAGAGACCGCCGAAGGGGTGCGCACACGGAAGCGGTCCTCGCTGTTGCGGGCAGGCGCGGCTATCGAGCGCAGCGCGCCCTTGTCCAGGGCATATTCAAAGTCAAGGCTGTCGGTAAGGATGATCCGGCGCAAGCGGGTAATGCGCATCACGCTGTTCGATGGCATGGTCAGGATCGAGCCATCGCTAACCGCCAGCGACAGCGAAGAGGCGGCACCGGTGGCAAGTCCGGTACCTTCGCTGATAGTCTGGTTCAGCTCAGGCATGCGTGCGCCCTGTCCATCAGCGGAAATACGCGCCATGCCGCGAAAGGCTGCGACCTGTGCCGTCTCCTGACGATATTTCAGCAGATCATAGGGAATGGTCAGTATCATCCCCACAGGTATGCGCCGCGGATTGGCAATACGGTTCAGCTTTTGCACCGCCCGGTAATCCTGTGGTTGGCGAAAATAGTCTCTGGCCAGGTCGATCAGCGTATCGCCGGGCTCGACAGTATAGCGAACACTGTCGTCACTGCCGGCATCGCCCTTGGCAAAGCTGGGCGCCAGGGGAATGATCGCTATCAGCAGCGCGATCAGCACGATCAGCACATGGGGCAGCCGCAACTGCATCAGCTTGCAGGCCCGTCGCCCGGATGGATGGATTTCATGACAGCAAATTGCATCTTGCTTATGTGCCCACCGTTTCGGTCTCTTTCATCGTCTCCAGACGATAACCATAGCCGAAGACCGTGAAAATCCGAAAACCGTTTTCCGGACGCAACGACAATTTCGAGCGCAACCGCGAAATATGCATGTCGAGGGTGCGCGTTGCGAGATCGGCATTGGTGCGCCAGATCGTCTCCATGATATAGGCGCGCGACAATGTCCGGTCATGGTTGCGGAACAGCAATTCGGCGAGGTCGAACTCTTTCGATGTCAGTTTGACCGTCTCGCTGTCGAACGAGACTTCCTGCTCCATGCGGTCAAAGGTGTAACGGCCATAGGTCACCGTCTTGGCCATGGCATTAGCGGGTGCCGAGCGGCGCAAGATCGCGGCAATGCGCGCGGCGATGACGGTCTCGTCCTCGGGCTTGGTGATATAGTCATCGGCCCCGGCGTTGAGCGCATCGGAAATGTCCTGTTTGGCCGAACGGCTGGTCATCATGATGATCGCCGGCGGCTCATCCATCGAGTCGCGCACCCAGTTTACAATTTCGATGCCGGTCTTGCCCGGCATGTTCCAATCGACGAGAATCAGGTCGAAGGTGTCGCGCAATAGTGCCGAAGCAAGTTTGTCGCCATCCGAGAAAGAGACCGAAACATGACCCATATCCTCAATGATATTGGATAAAAATGTAATGATTTCCGGATCATCATCGGCAATGGCAATACGCATGGATCAGGTCTTTCGTCCTAAATGATGTAAATTATTGTTGCTCTATATACTCTATTACACCCCGACATGGTGGCGAATCCAGCCAGCAACACTGCAAGTTACCAGCATTTACATTTTGCGTTACATGCATTTACATTGCTGCCTTGCTCTACAAGTCAGTTGCGCTACTGCATTGGCAAGTCGTTTCGATATCGTTTCAAAAGGTCCAGTGAATCTGGCCAAAGCCATAAGCGACATTGCCCTGTGCTGGTGCATTGGGGGCCTGTTCTAGAAACCGGCCCTTGCTCAGCCATGCCCCGCCAATTTCGATCTGTACATTGTCGCCAAAGGGTCGCCACAGAATGCGCCCGATAAATTCGTGCCCGATAAAGTCACCCGCCGCGCCACTCGGATCGGCAACGCCGGCGGTGGTGAAAACATCGCGGCGTGATGCCAGCGATGCTGGACGATAGCGGCCTGTAAGGCGCAATCGCTTACCGGGATGAGTGGTGATGACCATGCCGGGTGCATTGAGATTGCTGCGTGCCAACAGGCCGTAAATGCCGGTCGGGCCGAAATCCTGCCCGCGCGCACCGAACAGGGTGTCGAAACGGTTGTTGCGATTGTCGAGCGGATCGTTGTCGCCGCTGGCAAAATCATAGCTGATGCCGATGCGGCTATTCCAGCCATCGCCGAAGCTATAGCCGATAATCGCCTGGACCAGGCCGGCATCATGGTCGAGCCGGGGCGTGGCTGCCGCAGCGGAAAGCGACGAGCGGCCGAACTGATAGGCGGCCTGGATATCGAAATCGACCTTGCCGGGAGCGGGCGCGCGGTGCAATCGGCCGCCCAGGGTCCAGATAGACCGGTCGCGGCTGGCGCGTGCGACGCTGTCTTCCTCGTCCAGGCCATAGGCGAACAGTTCCAGATCGGTGTTCGCGGCATCCAGCCCGGCGACATAGCGCGCGCCGTAAAAGCGCAGATTGCCGCTTTCCTCATCGAGTACCAGCTCATTGTCGAACAGCCGGGCCGGGTCTCCGGGGCGGCGATTGACCGGGAACATATAGAAGATCTCGGCCCGGTTGCCATTGGCGCGGTCCCAGGTCGCGCGCAGCCCGGTGAAATTGTTGATGGTGTTGCGAAAGCCGTTGCGCGCGATCAGGCGGCGACTGCCGATATTCATCGTTATGCGCCCGGCGGTGAGCGCCAGCCTGTCATCGCGCTCCAGAACGTCGCTGCCGCGATAGCCGATATAGCCTTGTAACAGGTCGAGCGGATTGACATCATCATTACCAATCGGGACGAGACTGTCGGCGATCAGCGCGCGGCTGTCCATCAGTTCGGCGCCGATAACAAAATCACCGCTGCGATATTCGGCTGCTACGATGGTACGCTGGACGACAATCCCGCTATCGTCACTGGCATTGGCGCGGAAACGGTTGTTCAGCCCCTCGGCGCGGATACGATATTCGCCCGACAGTGTGAGACCGCCATCGGTTGCTGTTGGATCATCCTGCGCCAATGCGGGGCAGGCCACTATCTGCAGTGCAGACACGGCACCAAGAACAAGGCTGCTTCCCCTAAGCATCGCGATGGTTATGCACAAACTGCACCGCCAAGGCAAAGCGGAGCCGCTAGTCTGATCCCTTGACGGCGGCCAGGACTGTCGGCATCGCAAGGACATGATAGATTTCGGCATAGACAGCGCACCCTACACCCTCACAGGGACAGATATTTCCGTCAGCCCAATGGCCTGGGGCATGTGGCGCTTTGCCGGACAGGGTGTGGAGCAGGCACAGCATCTGGTGGAAACCGCGTTGGACAGCGACATCACCCTGTTCGACACCGCCGATATTTACGGCTTTGGCGAGCAGGGCTTCGGTGCGGCCGAGGAGTTGTTGGGGCAGGTCTTTGCCCTCAATCCTTCACTGCGCCAGCGCATGGTGCTGGCCAGCAAGGGCGGCATCACCCCGCCAGTGCCTTATGACAGCTCGCGCGACTATCTCGACAAGGCGCTCAATGCCTCGCTCAGACGGCTCAATGTCGACTATCTCGATCTCTACCAGATCCATCGCCCGGATATCCTGACTCACCCCCAGGAGCTGGCTATTACGCTCGACTCGATGGTGGCCAGCGGTCGGGTGCGCGCTATTGGCGTTTCCAACTTCACCACAGCCCAGATCAATGCGCTGCGCGAATTTCTGAATGCTCCACTAGTGACAACGCAACCCGAATTCTCGCCGCTGCACCTGCAGCCGATAGAGGACGGCCAGCTTGACCAGGCGATGCAGCACCGTATCGCGGTTCTGGCCTGGTCGCCTATCGCTGGTGGGCGGCTGATCCAGCCGAAAACAGCGCACGAACAGGAGGTCACTGCGGCACTGCAAAGCATTGCCGATGACCAGAACGTCTCAGTCGCCGCCGCCGCCATGGGCTGGCTGATGGCACATCCGGCGAAAGTGATCCCGATTATCGGATCGCAAAATGCCAAGCGTATTGCCGATGTGACCAGAGCGCTGTCGATGCAATGGACTCGCGACCAATGGTATGATGTGCTGGTCGCCAGTCGCGGCGAGCCCTTGCCCTAATATATAGGACTGCCAAGCTGGTTGTCCCTCTCAGCATTACAAAGCTGCGCCATGGGCGGGCGTAGAATATTTATAATCGCTTTTGCCGCCAATGCGACTATATGCAGCGTCGCAAAGCCGATTCCGAATAATATGCGTGCAGGTAAGAAAAAATGGATATGGAAACCAGAACGCCGATGCTGATCCCCGAGTCCAAGGCGTTTGAAACCGTCGAAGTTCTGTGGGTCAAGCACTGGAATGAGGGGCTGTTCAGCTTCGCCGTCACCCGTCCGCGCAGCTTTCGCTTTCGTTCGGGCGAGTTTGTCATGATCGGCATGCCGATTGATGGCAAGCCCCTGGTGCGTGCTTATTCGGTGGCCAATCCAGCCTATGCTGAAGAGCTCGAATTCCTGTCGATCAAGGTGCCCAACGGCCCGCTGACTTCGCGATTGCAGAATATCCAGCCCGGCGACCAGCTCTATCTTGGCCGCAAACCCACCGGCACTTTGGTGTCCGAGGCGTTGCGCCCCGGCAAGCGGCTGTTCCTGCTCTCCACCGGCACCGGCTTGGCGCCGTTTCTCTCGATCATCCGTGACCCGGACATCTATGAGCGTTTCGACCATATCATCCTGACCCACAGCGTGCGTCAGGTCAGCGATCTAGCCTTTTATGACGAGCTGGAATCGCGGCTGGCGGACGATCCGCTGATCTCGGAAGAGGCTGCAAGCCAGTTCCACTATGTCCCGACCGTGACCCGCGAGGAATTCCGCAACACTGTCCGCATCGACAAGCTGATCGAAGACGGCACGCTGTTCGCTGTTGGCGACAAGCAATTCGACCCGGAGAATGACCGCATCATGATGTGCGGCAGTATGGATATGATCAAGCAGTTCTCGGAGTATTTCGAAGGACTGAACTTCGAGGAAGGCGCCAATTCCAAGCCCGGCGATTTCGTGATTGAACGGGCCTTTGTGGGGTAAATATTCTCCGCTTGCGGACAGTGTCAGTTTCAGGAAAGAATGGCTGGGGTGGCAGGGATCGAACCTGCGAATGGCGATACCAAAAACCGCTGCCTTACCACTTGGCTACACCCCAGCAGCCAGCCTTGTATCTGGCTGGCAGATGGCCCGTCGCAACCGCGCATAACCATCGGTGAACGCGCTCTTATCGGCTTTGTGTCACAGGGGCAAGACCCCGATCAGCCGATTTTCACGTCAATACGGTTCTAACCGATCTGGCGCACCCAGCCATGCGGGTCGGGGGCCGATCCGCGCTGGATATCGACCAGCCGGGCGCGCATTTTCTCGGTGATCTGCCCCGGTCCGCCGCTGCCAATGGTGAAATCGCCATCGACCGATTTTACGGTGCCGACGGCTGTTACCACCGCCGCGGTGCCGCAGGCCATGGTCTCGACCAGTTGCCCGGATTCACTATGCTTGCGCCAGTCTTCAAAAGCATAGGGCTCTTCGCGCACCGTCAGCCCCTCGTCACGCAGCAGCTGGATCAGCGAATCACGGGTGATGCCGGGGAGAATGGTGCCGGTTAGAGGCGGGGTGATGACCTCGCCATTATCGAACACGAAGAACAGGTTCATGCCGCCCAGTTCCTCGACCCAGCGCTTTTCCGCGGCGTCGAGAAACACCACCTGGTCGCAACCCGCTGCGATCGCCTCGGCCTGGGCCGGCAGGCTGGCGGCATAATTGCCACCGCATTTGGCGGCACCGGTGCCGCCGGGCGCAGCGCGCGAATAATTTTGCGAGGCCCAGATGGTGACCGCTGGTGCGTCGCCCTTGAAATAGGCGCCGACCGCCGAAGCGATCACGAGATAGAGATATTCCTTTGCCGGGCGGACGCCGAGAAAGGCCTCGCTGGCGAACATATAGGGCCTGAGATACAATGCCCCGCCTTCCTGCGGCGGGATCCAGTCGCGCTCGACTTCGGTCAGGCGGGTGATCGAGTCGAGAAAAATCTCCTCGGGCAATTGCGGCATCGCCATGCGTTCGGCCGAGCGCTGGAAGCGGCGGGCATTCTGTTCGGGGCGGAACAGCGCGATCGATCCATCGACCTGCTTATAGGCTTTCATGCCTTCGAAGATTTCCTGCGCATAATGCAGCACCGCCGCTGCCGGGTCGAGTGACAGCGGCCGCCGGGCGCTGATCTCGGCGTCGTGCCAGCCCTTGCGTTCGGTATAGCGCACCAGCGCCATATGATCGGTAAACAGCGTACCGAAACCCGGATTCTTCAATCGCTCCTCGCGCTCTGCGGCAGGCATGGGGTCGCTATTGGGGTGAATGGTAAAATCGGGCTGTTGCGCCATCTGTCCTGCTCCTTCTGCCCCGTATTCCTTGCAGGCCGCGGCCTGTGGACGGGTGGTTTTTAGTGCCAGGATTATGCCTTTAGCGAAGCCATATCGCCGTTGCATGATCATAGCAATTGGCTATCGCCGCTTGAGGTTGCAATCCTCTATGCGCGCTGGCAGATTACGTCAATATGACTGACCCATCTGCCCGTATTCCGGCACCTGCTGCCCCGGCCGCTTCACCCATGTTCCTGCGTGAGGAGGAAATCCGTCGCGGCATGGAGCTGCTCTATTTCGGCTATACCCGGCTGACCCGCGCCATCGATGAAGGCCTTGCCAAACAGGGCCTGGGCCGGGCGCATCATCGGGCGCTCTATTTCATCGCACGCGAGCCGGACCTGACCGTCAGCCATTTGCTGCGGCTGCTGGCGATCACCAAACAGTCGCTCGGCCGGGTGCTGACCGAGCTGCAGCGGCGCGGCCTGATCCAGACGCGTCCGGGTATTGTCGATCGCAGGCAGAAGCTGTTGCGGCTGACAGCTGAGGGTGAGCGGCTCGAGGCTGAGCTGTTCGATGCGTTGCGCGTGCGCCTGTCGAGCGCCTATGCCGCAGCGGGGCAGGAGAGCGTCACTGGTTTCTGGCGTGTGCTCGAAGGGCTGGTGCCCGAGGAGGACCGCGAACTGGTCAGCGATCTCGGCGAGAAGCTGCGCGACCGCTGAATTCTATCCTCATTCCATAGTTGACTGATTTATTTCTATATCAAATCCGGAGAAGCTCATGAAACCGCTCATGCGTCTTATGGTGCCTGCCTTTGCTCTTTTTCTCGCCCCGGCTTCCTTCGCCCAGGATGATAGACCGGTGTCGGCCCCCAGCGATTTTGCCGTCTGCGAAGATGCCGCAGTACATCCGGTACTAAACGGCACATTATGCGCCACCGTGACGGTTCCGTTGGACCATAAGAGGAGTGGCGATGAGGATATCCGGCTTTTCGTCCGAAAATTTCCGACCGATGGCCATCCCCGGGGTCAGCTCTGGCTGGTGGCCGGCGGTCCGGGAGAATCGGGTGCATCCTTCTATCCCTTTATTGACACCATCCGTGCAGCGGCGCCGGGCTTTGATCTGTTCATTCCCGACCATCGCGGCACTGGCTTTTCCACCCGGCTGTGCCCCGAGGAAGAAAACCCCGAAAGCGATGGCGGCTCGGCTCTGGCAGGCGCAGAATGGGGCAGTTGCTTTGGTGCCCTCAACGCCAATGCCGCACGCACCAAGGCTTTCACCATCTCCAATGCGGCGCATGATCTGAGACTGCTCATGGCGCGTCACGACAATGGCCAGAAGCGCTACCTCTATGGCGTCTCCTATGGCACCCAGTTGGTGCTGCGGACGCTGGCCATCGCACCGCCGGACAATCTCGACGGTGTGATCCTCGATTCCGTCATCCCGCCCGAAGATGACACACAATGGGATCTCAGCCATCGCTCGGCCGTGACCGATATGGTCGGTCGGCAGGCGCTGAGCGATTGCGAGCAGGACGACGCGTGCCGCAAACTTTTTGCCGGCCCGGTAGTGACCGAATTAGAGGCACTGCTTGCCGATCCGGCAGTGGTGGAGATGCTCGGTCCGAAGCCCAAATATACCCTTTCCAGCCTGCTCGACCTGCCAGAGACCCGGGCGATGCTGCCCTATGTCATTGCCGGATTGCGTGTTGGTGATCCGGCATGGCTGGAACATGCCAAGGCGCGGCTTGCCGGGCTTGGCGCGAAGTTTGCCCCCTTTAAGCAGGGCTTTTCCTCGGTGCCGCTGGTCAGCCTGATCAGCCGCTCGGAGAATAATCCGCGCCCGGACCTGACGGCAGAGCAGATTGCAACAGAGGAAGCGGCCTATCTCTTCGCCAGTCCCTTGCCCTCATTGCTGCTTGCAGGCGGGATTCCGAGCTATGACCGCGATGAGTATTTTGCCCGATTGCCGGGGAGTATACCACCCATGCTTGTTCTCCACGGTGATCTCGACCCGAAAACCGCCTATCCCGGCGCGCAGGCGAATGTGAGGCGCATCGGGGCTGTCGGCCGAGTCCGATTGACCACCATCAAGGGCGCGCCGCATTTCATCCTGATGACCGCACCAAAATGCTTTACCGCGTCGGTGCAGGGCTTTCTGGAAAATGGCCTGCTGCCAGAGCCTTCTGTCTGTATGCTCAATGATGGCTAACGGCCGTCTTTCCTGCGAGCCAAAATGAGAGGGGCCGTGACTCGTCCCTGCAGGAACAAGCGCACGGCCCATCGCATGGTCAGCGGCCGGAAGTGCCGCCTTCGTGACTATGCCTTTTGGTCCTTGAAAGACCGGTTAAAAGGCATCTCCACGAATGGACTTCTCCGACCTCTTTGCTGAACCATGAGACATCGGATCACCTCCTTTCGCTTGTATGGAAACCATTGCCTTGCCCTCGCTTTAATCGTCCGTTTTGGACCGCTACTGCCTGACAAGACTCAAGGTGAATCATTGCGAGTCAGACAACAAGACTTGATTTAATTTTTTTTGCGGACAATAATCGGAATTCGCGCTGATTGAACCCGAAACGCATCTTCCGCAAAACCGAAAAACGCCGCTAAACTGCGACTTTTGCAATCTTCGCAATGGCTTAGGCTGTGACTATGCGCGGCACTGTTCGACGATGCGCGCTATCTCCGGCGCGGCGGGGATACGCACCGCCTGATTAGCCGGGGTCCGCACCCCGAAATAGCCGCGGCTATAGACAATCTGGTCGAGCAACCGGTCATCTTTTGGCAGTCTGATGCGGATATCGGCATCGTCGTCATGGCCTTCACGGGTCCCGGCGATGGTCCATTCGTTGAAGCTGGTCATCAGTGTCAGCGCATTGCCGTCGCCGATCACCAGATGCCGCGTCAGGTAAACCGCATCATCCTGTCGGTCACAGCGAATGGTGATGACGGCGCGACCAATACCGTCGGTCAGTTCCGCCTTGCGGCTGTCAAAACTCCACGCGCCATTGACGCGCGGCCAGATGCGCCAGTCGGCGGGCGGTTCGGGCAGCGTGGTTTGTGTCCCTGCCGATTGTGGTACGGCTTCGGGTTGCGATATCGCTTCGGGCGTAGCCTGTGGCATGGCAAAAGCGGCGACGGAGAGCGAGGTGAAGAGCATCAGGGCGCGGATCATGGGCATATGATGGCGCTTTGCGGATCATCTCTCAAGCTTGAACTTTGCCCCGATATGTGCCCATGGCGTCGGCACCATGGCAAAGTCCCCCAAGATCAGGAAACAGCGCGTTGACCAGATGCTGGTGGCACGCGAACTGGCCGAAACCCGCAGTCGGGCCCAGGCATTGCTGCTGGCAGGCCTGGTGTTTTCCGGCGAGCAGCGCATCGACAAGCCGGGCCAGCAATTGCCTGAGGATGCACCGCTGGAGGTGCGTGGGCGTGATCACCCCTGGGTGTCGCGCGGTGGGCTCAAGCTCGATCATGCACTTGATCATTTCAACCTTGATGTCACCGGCATGACCGCGATCGATATCGGTTCATCGACCGGTGGCTTTACCGATGTGCTGCTGTCGCGCGGGGCGAAGCGGGTCTATGCCGTCGACAGCGGCACCAACCAGCTGGCGTGGAAGCTGCGTCAGGATGAACGGGTGATCGTGCATGAGCAGACCAGCGCGCGGATATTGACTGGTGAGCATATTCCCGAGCTGCTGGACATTGCGGTATGCGATGCCAGCTTCATATCGCTGGAAAAGATATTGCCGGTGCCGCTCGGCTTTGTCCGTGCGGGCGGCTGGGCGGCGGCGCTGATCAAGCCGCAATTCGAGGTTGAACGGCACCAGGTCGGCAAGGGTGGGGTGGTGCGCGATGTGGCCTTGCATCAGGCTGTTTGCGACCGGGTCTGCACCTGGCTGGAGGATCATGGTTGGGAGGTGGCGGGGGTAACCACCAGCCCGATCACTGGGCCCAGCGGCAATGTCGAGTTTCTCGTCGCGGCACGGAAACAAGGCACGGGAAAAGATGCTTAGCAAACTGGCACAATCGCTCGGTTCTTCCTAAGACCGAATGAAAGTATATATGCGTGGATGAGGGACGGATATGAACGAACTGGCATCACCGGGGCAATTGCGCATGGCCTTTTGGCGCTGGGCGCTGTTCATCGTGCCACTGACAGCGCTGCTTGGCTTTGCCTCGGCGCAGATTGCCGGGACGGGCGAGGATAATCCCTGGTTCGCGGCGCTGGTCAAGCCCGATGCCCAGCCGCCTGGTTGGGCCTTTGGCGCGGCCTGGGCCGTGCTCTATGTCATGATCGGCTTTGCTGTGTCGCTGGTGCTGAATGCACGCAATGCGCCGATGCGCTGGGTCGCGGTCGGCTTCTGGGTTGCACAACTGGCGCTCAACCTGTTCTGGTCGCTCTATTTTTTCGGCATGCACCAGGTAACGAGCGCGTTTTACCTGCTGCTGGCGATCTTCGTGCTGGCGATGATCACGACGCTGATGTTCGGGCGAATCCGGGCGCTGGCGGCGTGGCTTATGGTGCCCTATCTCGCCTGGCTTTGCTTTGCTTCGATCCTCAACAAGCAGATTGACACGCTCAATCCCGATGCCGAAACGCTGATCGTTCCAGCCAGTCAGAGCGGTGGTGCGTTGCCGCCATCACAATCATTGCCACCGCCGCAATAACCAACCGGCTCACCCGTCAATATGGCTTGTTTCAAACGCTGACCTGCCCATATAATGACGAGATCAATCGAATGACGGAAGACCGATCCCATGCAGAGTGACAACAAGCTATTCGCCGATTTCGCCCGTATCATGAACGGTGCGGCTGGCACATTTGCCGGCATGGGGCGTGAGGCCAGTGAAGGCGCGCGCGAGCGGGCGAAACAGTGGTTTGCCGGCATGGACTTTGTCAGTCGCGAGGAATTCGACGCGGTCAAGCAGATGGCGGCAACCGCTCGCGAAGAGGCCGAAGCGCTGAAGCAACGCGTCGCCGAACTGGAGGCTGCCGCCAAGCCCAAGGCTGCCCGCCGCAGCACCGCGGCAAAAAAGAGCGATAGCTGAACCGTTTAGCGTATAAACAGCCCCAGCTTTTCAACAGCCTTTCAACAGCCTTTTCCAGTTGTCCCCGGCGAAATTGCCGGACGGCTTGCCTTTGTGTCCTATCCCGGCGCATGGTTAAGCCATGATTAGGCCAAGGCCCCAATGTGTCGTCACACTCCCCAATTGGATGACCTTATGATGATTTCCGACCAGATCGACCTCGACAGCCAGGAAGCCCCGCCAATGGAGATGCTGGTCGCGCTGTTCGAGGCGCGCGGTTGGCCGACCGAGCGCGATGGCGATGATGAAATCGCGGCGGAGATAAAGGGCGACTGGACGCGCTATTCGCTGCGTGCGATCTGGCGCGAGGAAGACAATGTGTTGCAGCTGTTGCTGCTCCCCGAACTCAAGATCGCCGATGACAAGCGGCAAGCGATTTATGAGGCGCTGGGGCTGATCAACGAGCAGCTGTGGCTCGGCCATTTCGATCTCTGGTCGAATAACGGCATGCTGCTCTATCGCCATGGCCTGATGCTCGGCGATGACGGCCTGCTCGAGCTGGAACAGGCACAGACGCTGGTCGAAACCGCGCTCAGCGAATTTGACCGTTTCTACCCGGTGTTTCAGTTCATTCTCTGGGGTGATAAGAGCCCGCAGGAAGCGCTCGCCAATGCACTGATTGATACCATGGGCGAAGCGTAAACAGCTTCCGGATTTCGCTGTATCGGAGGTATGCATGCCCTTTACCGACCCGTTCCCCCGCTCAATCGGATTCATCGGCTGCGGCAATATGGCCGGGGCGATGCTGCGCGGCTGGCTCGATGCCGGGCTGCCGAAACAGCGGGTGACGCTCATCAGCCCGAACCGCGATTACGGGCCGGGCGATATTGCGGTGCATCGGCAATGGCCCGATGACACACCACTACCCGAATGGTTGCTTTTGGGCGTCAAGCCGCAGAAACTTGGCGAAGTCGCCGACTGGGTCCGGGCGCTGGCCGGGCGGGATACGGTGGTTCTCTCGATCCTCGCCGGAGTAAAGCATGCGGCGCTTGCGGCGCGTTTCCCAGAGGCAAGAGCAGTGGTTAGGGTGATGCCCAATATGGCAGTGGGCATCGGCAAATCGGTCAGCACCGGCTTTATCGGCAATGGCGATGACGATGCCATTCGTGCCCAGGTGGCGGTGATGATGCGGTATCTCGGCCAATTCAACTGGCTCGGTCAGGAGAGCGATATGCACGCTGCCACTGCGCTGGCGGGATCGGGTCCGGCCTTTCTGTTCCGCTTTATCGATGCCCTCAGCCAGGGCGCCGAGGCGGCAGGCATCGCTCCGGAAAAGGCGCAGCGCATGGCGCTGGCAATGGTCGAGGGAGCGGCGCAGCTTGCGGCGGGCTCGGAATATGATCCGGGCATGCTGGCGGACCAGGTCGCCAGCCCTGGCGGGGTGACCCGCGCTGGGCTGAATATACTCGATCAGGACGAGGCGCTGGTGCGGCTGGTCACGCAAACACTGGCTGCAGCGACGGCGCGCGACGAAGAAATGGCGCGCGAGTTCTGCTAGGCCCTAACTGCAATCCAGCCCGTAATATTCGCGGATCATGGTCCAGCCTTCCTCGGCGGTCTCGACCATTTGGAACAGCGCGAGATCGCGATGGGAAATCGTGCCTTCCTCGGCCAGCGCTTCGAAGTTGACGATGCGATTCCAGAAATCCTTGCCATAGAGCAGGATCGGTATCGGTTCCATCTTGCCGGTCTGGATCAGCGTCAACAGCTCGAAAAACTCGTCCAGTGTGCCGAAACCACCGGGGAATACGGCCACCGCGCGGGCATGCAGCAAAAAGTGCATCTTCCGCAGCGCGAAATAGTGAAACTGGAACGAGAGATGCGGTGTAACATAGCTGTTCGGGGCCTGTTCGTGCGGCAGCACGATATTGAGGCCGACCGACTCCTTGCCGACATCATCGGCGCCGCGATTGGCGGCCTCCATGATCGACGGGCCACCGCCGGAGCAGACAACAAACTGGCGCTTGCCGTCCTCGGTCTGCTCGCAATTGCTGGCCAGTCGTGCCAGCTGGCGCGCCTCATCATAATATTTTGCTTTTTCTACCAGTCTCTCGGCAACCCGGGTTTCCTGCGGCGTCTTGGCCGAACGCAGCATGGCTTCAGCCTTGGATGGTTCGGGAATTCGCGCCGAACCATAAAATACCATTGTCGAGCCGATACCTGCCTCGTCGAGCAGCATGTCCGGTTTGAGCAGTTCGAGCTGGAACCGCACCGGGCGCAATTCCTCGCGCAGCAGAAAATCGGTGTCGCGAAATGCCAGCATATAGGCCGGATCGCTGGTTTGCGGGGTAGAGAGCACCTCATCGGCGCTGCGGGCGTCTTCGGCAGCGCGGCGGAAGCGGCGCTCGTGCAAATCCTTTTTTGTCATGCGCATCAGTTAGGCGCGCGCGGCGCTTTGGGCAATGACCGATTGACCCTGACCAGGATATTCAGCGGCAGAAATTCTTGTTTTTGGCCATGTCGAGATGCAGATGGTCGCGGTGGGCAGCGTTGAATTCCGGACCGAGCACCGTGCCGAAGCGCTTGCAGGCGCTGCCATGCACGGTGCGCAGGAACTTGCGTTCGGCGCGGCTGCCATTCCAGCCATTCTTCACCGTGATGCGGCGACCATCGGCCAGCACAAAGGCGGCAACATCGATGGCATTGGCATGGGCATGTTGCGACAGGCGCAGGCTACCGGCAATTTTGCGACAATTATAGCTGCCCAAGGTCTCGATCTCGACCAGATCGCTGCCAAGAATCTGGCGTGCGGCGCGGGCGACGCCATATTGCGCCCAGCGCGCAAAGCGCTGCGCCATAGGACAGGTGACCGGGCCCAGATTGGCAACATTCAGCCGTCCGGCACCACGGACAAAGCGGCTGAGATCAAGGCTGGCCATACGCACTGCGCCCAGCTGGGTGCAGCCGCCATTAAGATAGCGATCAGGCAGCGGTGTGAACTGGACTTGTGCCTTCTGCAATTCACTGTGACACTGGCGCAGCGGCCCGCTGGCAGCGATACGCGCTGCCGGTGCCGACGGTGCCGAGGCACTGGCCGGGCGTGGCGGCGCGTCCTGACTGCGTCCTGCGACCTGAGGTATGGCGCCGCAGCCGCCGAGCAGCAGCGCCGCCAAAGGTGCGAGCAGCATCATGCGTCCATGCGGGTGCGGCATATGGGATTGTCGTAACGGCATCACCGCCTTCTTAACCATATTGGCCTTAACCCCAGCCGAGCGGATATGGTTAACCTGCAGCTGCATGGGATTTTGAACCGGTCAGTGGCGATCAAATTCTGGCATAACCGCATATTATGCCCTAGGCAGCGCCGATGCGCAGGCTGATCGGCAATATCCATGTCTTCTGGGCGCTGCTGGCGGTGCCCGCAATGATCTATCTGTGGCGTCTCACCGCCAGTGGTTTCGATCCGGCACTAGCCTTTGATCTCGAACATGGTACCGGCGAATTGTCGGTACGACTGATGATCGCGGCGATGGCGGTCAGCCCGTTGCGGGCGATTCTCGGTCGCCGAGGCTGGACCGAATGGCTGATGCAGCGGCGTCGCGCCATCGGAGTCGCTGCTTTTGGTTATGGCGCGTTGCACCTGATGGTCTATCTGATCGATTTCGAGGCATTCTCCGGCGGTATCGACCTGGTGATCGAAGATGCGGCGCAATTCTCCATCTGGACCGGCTATGCTGCCCTTGCAATCATGTTCGCCATGGCGTTGACCAGCAACAATAGCGCACAAAAAATCATGAAACGTCATTGGAAGCGTTTGCAGCGCCTGGTCTATGGCGCGGCGATTCTGGTCGCGATCCACTGGGTCTTTGTCGATAATGAGTGGCGCGCTGCGGCGGCGCATTTTATTCCACTATTGATATTGGAAATCGCCAGGCTTGTGCTTAGCTGGAGAAAGAGGCGGTTCAATTCCGGTTCATGGCGACAGGGGAATATGTCGGCCTGAAAACGGAGACGAGCCCGAAGGAAGAGGGAAGATTATGAAGTTTACCCAGGCGATGATGGCGGTGGCAGCCGCGACCGCGATGCAGGTCGCTGTGAGCGAACCCGCGCACGCAACCGGCAAGATGAAATGCGAAGCCGGCCCCGAATCCGGATGGACCAGCCGCGAGCGGCTGGAGGCCAAGCTCAAGGCGGAGGGCTGGCAGGTGCGCAAGTCGAAGGTCGATGGCGGCTGCTACGAAGTTTATGGCACCACGCCCGAAGGTGATCGTGTCGAAGCCTATTTTCATCCGGTGACGCTGGAGAAGCTGCTGGTCACCAAGCGCGGCGGCAAGGTGCTGTTCCGCAAGGCCGACTAACGCCCTGAGCAGATCAGACTGCCGATCACACCCCGCGCAGCCGACGCATGTGCGGGTCCTTGATATTGACCCCCAGATCATTGGTAAGCGGTTGCTGTTCCTTGCCGAGCTTCGACAGGTCGAGGACGCCGTGAAATTCGAGGCCGTTGTGTATCCCTTCTGACCAGCGCACCTCGGCGTCGAGCATCAGCGTTTCATCGAAAATCACGGTGACGACATCCCCGGTATCGAGCACCGGCCCGCCATCGACCATGATGCCGTGGCGTGATACATTGCGCGCCAGAGCCGGATATTCCATGCCGTCATGCCAGATGCGGATATTGCGATAGGTGCGGTGGCGTTTTTCCCGATTGGTGCGGAAGCCCTGCGGTTCGAGCTTGCGACCCTCTTTGGCCAACAGCGCCGTGGCGTCCTTGCCCGGCATTGGCTTGCCATAGATATAACCCTGAATGTGCGAACAGCCCAGTTCACGCACAAGGTCGAGCTCGTCGAGCGTCTCCGCGCCTTCCGCCGTGGTGTCCATATCCAGCGCATTGGCCAGTGAGACGATTGAGGTGATGATCGCCGAGTTCATATTGCCGCGCTGGGTTGCGCCGCGGACAAAGCTCTGGTCGATCTTGATCTTGTCGAAGGGAACGCGCTTCAGATAGCCGAGTGCTGAATAGCCAGTGCCGAAATCATCCAGCGCCAGCCGCACACCGAGCCGCTTGATACGGTTAAAGGTATCGATGTTGCTCTCGCGTTCGTCGAGGAACACACTTTCGGTGATTTCCAGCTCGAGCTGACTGGGGCGTATCTTGTTTGCGGCCAGGGCGTTGGTCAGCACCAGCGGCAGATTGCCGGTGGCAAACTGTACCGTTGAAACGTTGATAGCAACGCGGATATCCCTTGGCCATAGCGCCAGCTGGGCGCAGGCGGTGCGGATGATCCACTCCCCGATCTGCGAGATCAGCCCGGCTTCCTCGGCAATGGCGATGAATTTCTTGGGGCTGATAATTCCCTGCACCGGATGCCGCCAGCGCACCAATGCCTCGAAGCCGCTGATCGTCTCGGTCGCGACGTTGATCACCGGCTGATACACAAGGAACAGCTCGTTGCGGTTCAGCGCTTCGCGCAGGTCATTTTCCAGTGCCTGGCGTTCCGACGCCCGGCTGTGCATGTCCGACTCATAGAAGCGGAAGGCGCCGCGGCCGGCATCCTTGGCGGCATAGAGCGCCAGGTCGGCATTACGCACCAGCGCCGGGGCGGTATTCGATTTCTCGTCCGATATGGCGATGCCGATAGAGGCGCCGATACGTATCTGGCTGCCCGAGATGCTATAGGGCTGGGACAGCTTTTCAATGATCGCATCGGCCTTTTGCGCCAGCTGCTTCTGATGGTTGTACTTCGGCACCACCACCTGAAATTCGTCACCGCCCAGGCGTCCGACCTGTCCGTCATTGCCCACCACCTGGAGCAGACGTTCTGCTACCTGTTTCAGCAGTTCATCGCCGACGGGGTGACCCAGTGTATCATTAACCTGCTTGAACCTGTCGAGATCGAGCTGGAAAAGCGCGCATGGTGCAGTCTTGCCCATCGGGCCACGCAGTGCCTTTTCGAGCGAGCGGTTGATTTCCAACCGGTTGGGCAGGCTGGTCAGCGTGTCATAGCGCGCAAGCTTCTGGATTTCGTCCTGCGATTCGCGGATGCCGGTCAGGTCGGTACCACTGCCGCGAAAGCCGCGGAAATTGCCATAGCTGTCGACAATCGGATTACCCGAAATCGACCACCAGCGCTCTGCATCCGATGCGGTTTTGAGCGACAGGTCGCTGAACGAAGTGCGCGAGGACAGGTGGAAGCCCAGCGTCCGCTCCTCGCGATCGTCATCATGTGTGACGTCTTTGGCGATCAGGTCCTTGAACGGCAGGCCGATCAGTTCATCGGCAGTCTTGCCGATCTTTTCCGCCACCGGGGCCGAGATATAGGTGAGATTGCCATGCCGGTCGGTCTCCCAGAACCAGCCGAGGCCGCGCCGCTCGAAATCCTCGATCAGGCTGACCGCGCGAATTGCCTGCTGGTTGCTGCGCTGGCGCCGATATTTTTCCGCAATCCGCCGACGCTGGATCATTGCAATGATGGCGGTAACCAGCGCAATGTAAAGGCACTGGATAAGGGTCTGGCGGTAAAGATTCTGCTCGACAACCAACGGCACCGATGCTGGCAGAATTATCAGCCAATAGCTGAGAATCTCGCGCGTGAGCCGCTTCATTGCTGTTTCATTTTCCTGTTCGGGGGATGTGAATCCCGGGGTTGCATCTGTCGCCCTATCATCATGGAATGACCAAATACTTTATATGTTGGTAAATCTGTCTTAACCAACGTGATCAGCTGTAACGCATCGCAGTGATAAAATTCCTCCTTGCCCCCGCAACCGCAGACGCTTAATGCCGTCAACGGGCCACGCGGTCCCAACGCCGCGCGTGCTCTCTGCAAGGAGAGAATATTATGAGCAATACTGTACCGGCGGAGCCGACGCTCCGCCCTGAACGACCCTTTTTTTCCTCTGGACCTACATCCAAATTCCCCGGCTGGTCGCTTGACCTTCTGAAGACCGAATCGCTTGGGCGCTCGCACCGTTCCAAGACCGGCAAGGGCAGGCTGAAATACGCCATTGACCTGAGCCGGAAAATCCTCGGCATTCCCGATGATTATTTGATCGGCATTTTGCCCGGTTCGGACACCGGTGCGCTGGAATGCGCCATGTGGACCATGCTCGGGGCGCGTCCGGCGACGGTCGCTGCCTGGGAGAGCTTCGGCAATGTCTGGATTCAGGATGCGGTCAAACAGCTCAAGCTGAAGGATCTGACCGTCCTGAATGCCGATTATGGCGAAATTCCCGACCTGACCACCATCGACAAGGGCGATGACATCGTTTTCACCTGGAACGGCACGACATCGGGCGCAAAAATCCCGAATACCGACTGGATCGCCGAGGATCGCGAAGGTGTCACCATCAACGACGCCACCAGCGCTGTTTTTGCCCAGCCTATGGACTGGCCCAAGCTCGATGCCACCACCTATAGCTGGCAGAAGGTCATGGGGTCTGAGGCCGCGCATGGCATGCTGATCCTCTCGCCTCGCGCTATCGAGCGGATTGAGAGCTATGATCCCGAATGGCCACTGCCCAAGCTGTTCCGCCTGAAAAAGGGCGACAAGCTGAATCGAGCAATCTTTGAAGGCGCGACAATCAACACCCCGTCCTTGCTGGCGACCGAAGATTATATCGCCTCGCTCGAATGGGCGGAATCCATCGGCGGCCTTGAAGCGCTGCATGCGCGGGCGGATGCCAATGCTGCGGTCGTGCTCGACTGGATCGAGGCGACGCCTTGGCTGCGCAACATGGTGGCTGATCCGGCCAAACGCACCAATACCGGTGTCTGCATGGTGTTTCAGGGCGACTGGTATGACAGCCTGTCCGAGGAAGATCAGGCCGCAGTGCCGAAGAAAATCGTTTCGATGCTCGAAGAGATGGGCATTGGCTATGATTTCAATGGCTATCGCGATGCGCCGCCAAGCCTGCGCATCTGGTGCGGTGCGACCGTGGACCATGAAAGCATCAAGCGTCTGCTGCCCTGGATCGAATGGGCCTATGCCAAGGTCCAGGCCGAGTTTTCCGCCTAATTCCCCATAGTCTCGTCATTCCGGCGAAAGCCGGAATCTCGTGCGACATTATGGAGCGGTTCAGCCCAGACGCCCGAGATCCCGGATCAGGTCCGGGATGACGAAATCCCAAAAAGGATTTCATCATGCCCAAAGTATTAATCTCTGACAAAATGAACCCCAAAGCCGCCGATATTTTCCGTGAAAATGGCTGTGAAGTTGACGTTATCACCGGTCAGACGCCGGAAGAGTTGAAGGAAATTATCGGCAATTATGATGGTCTTGCGGTGCGTTCCGCGACCAAGGTTACGCCGGATATTCTCGAAGCCGCAACCAACCTGAAAGTCATTGGCCGCGCCGGGATTGGTGTCGACAATATCGACATTCCCACCGCTTCGGCCAAAGGCGTGGTGGTTATGAATACGCCGTTTGGCAATTCGATCACCACCGCCGAACATGCCATCGCAATGATGTTCGCACTGGCGCGTCAGCTGCCGAAAGCTGATGCCTCAACCCAAGAGGGCAAATGGGAAAAGTCGAAATTTATGGGCGTCGAATTGACCAGCAAGACGCTGGGCCTGATCGGTGCAGGCAATATCGGCTCGATCGTCGCCGAGCGCGCGCTGGGCCTGAAGATGAAGGTCATCGCCTATGACCCGTTCCTGACGCCCGAACGCGCGGTGGAACTCGGCATCGAGAAGGTCACGCTCGACGAACTGCTGGAACGCGCCGATTTCATCACTCTGCACACCCCATTGACCGACCAGACGCGCGGCATTTTGAATGCCGAGGCACTGGCCAAGACCAAAAAGGGCGTGCGGATCATCAATTGCGCGCGAGGCGGCCTGATCGATGAGGGGGCTTTGAAAGAAGCGCTGGAATCGGGCCATGTTGCCGGCGCAGCGCTGGATGTGTTCGCCGAGGAACCAGCCAAGGAAAACCCGCTTTTCGGCACCGAGGGCCTGATCTGCACCCCGCACCTTGGAGCTTCGACCAGCGAGGCGCAGGTCAATGTGGCGCTGCAGGTGGCCGAGCAGATGGCGGATTATCTGGTCAAGGGCGGTGTTACCAATGCGCTCAACATGCCAAGCCTGTCGGCCGAACAGGCGCCCAAGCTGAAACCCTATATGGAATTGGCAACCGCGCTCGGCGCACTGGCTGGACAGTTGCTCGGCGATAAGGTGCAGGGCGTTTCGATTGAAGTCGAGGGCGCTGCGGCCGAGCTTGACCAGAAGCCGATCACCGCTGCTGTCCTTGCGGGCCTGATGCGCGCCTATTCGAGCAGTGTGAACATGGTCAATGCGCCATTCCTCGCCAAGGATCGCGGGCTGGATGTGCGCGAGGTTAGGCATGACCGCGAAGGCGATTATCACACGCTGGTGCGCGTTAGCGTCACCACCGATGAAGGCGTCAAATCGGTTGCCGGCACGCTGTTCGGTAATGGCCGGCCGCGTCTGGTGGAGATTTTCGGCGTAACCGTAGAGGCCGATCTGACCGGTGATATGCTCTATATCGTCAACCGCGACGAGCCGGGATTTATCGGGCGGCTGGGCACCACGCTGGGCGAGGCCAATGTCAATATCGGCACCTTCCACCTGGGACGCCGCGATGCAGAGCCCGGCGGTGATGCGGCGCTGCTGCTCTCGATCGACAATCGCGTCGAAGAGCCGGTGCTGTGGAATGTCTGCCAGATTCCGGGTGTGAAAGAGGTCAAAGCGCTGAGCTTTGGTTAATCCGTCATTGCGAGGAGCGAAGCGACGCGGCAATCCAGAGCGGGTGCGTGTTGCCCTGGATTGCTTCGCTACGCTCGCAATGACGCTTAGAGTGAGAGAGTTGCCTTTTGGCTCAGGGGGGGAGTAAGGACTGCGCCATGAATCCTGATCTTCTCCCCGAAGGCTTGCGCGACAGGTTGATGCCCGATGCCGAGGCAGCGGCGCTGCTGACTCAGCGTTATCTCGCCGTTCTGGCGTCCTATGGCTATGAGCGGGTGGCACCGCCGCTGATGGAATATGAGCGTTCGCTCGCTTTCCGCACTGATGGCTATGCCAAGGACCGGATGGTGCGCGCGGTTGATCCCAAATCGCTGCGCACATTGGCGCTGCGCTCGGACATGACGGTTCAGGTCGGGCGGATTGCGACCACCAGGCTGGCCGATCGGGCGCGACCGTTGCGTCTGTCCTATGCCGGGCCGGTGATGACACTGAGCGCCGGGCAACTGCACCCCGAACGCGAAAAGTTCCAGATTGGGGCCGAGCTGATCGGCCGCGACACCGTTGCCGCCGCGGTGGAGATGGTCAGCCTCGCGGTCGAAGCGCTGAAAGCGGTGGGGCTCGAGAATATCACTGTCGACTTCACCCTGCCGGATCTGGTGCCGACACTGGCGGCCAAAGCATTTCCGCTGGCCGATGAGAGAAGTGTCGCGGCGGTGCAGCGCGAACTCGATACCAAGGATGCCGGTGGCCTCGCGGCGCTGGATGCAGAAGCCTATATCCCGCTGCTCTATGCCTTGGGTCCGCTTGACGAGGCACTGGGACGGCTTGATGCAATAGATGCCGGAGGTGCCTTGGCCAGCCGTATCGAGGCGCTGCAGCAGATAGCAGCGCCGCTGGCAGACGATGTGACGCTGATGCTCGACCCGAGCGAACTGCATGGTTTTGAATATCAGAGCTGGCTCGGCTTCACCCTCTATGCCGAAGGCTTCCCTTCGGCACTGGGCCGCGGCGGCACCTATACCATCCGGTCGCAGAAAAACTCGGTCACCCATGGCGAAGATGAAGTCGCCACCGGCTTTTCGCTCTATCCCGATGCGCTGGTCGCCGCCGGTATTGGTCAGGTGACGCACAAGCGCATCTTCTTGCCGCTGGGCCATGACCGGGCCGCCGCCATGGCATTGCGTGCCGAAGGCTGGCGTACCATTGCGGCGCTCGACAGCAGCGATGATCCACGGGCGCTGTGCTGCGATTATGTGCTCGGCGCGGATGGGCCAGAGGCGATATAAATCCTCCGCGCAAGCAGGGAGGAAGAATTCTTCAAAACCCCACTGGACCTTGCCGCTGCTTGCCCCTACGCAACCTGCGTTTGTCATCCATCCAGAGGATATGCAGCATGGCCAATGTAACTGTGATCGGAGCCCAATGGGGCGATGAGGGCAAGGGCAAGATTGTCGACTGGCTCGCCGAGCGCGCCGATGCGGTGGTGCGCTTCCAGGGCGGTCACAATGCCGGGCATACGCTGGTCATTGACGGCACCACTTATAAATTGTCGCTCCTCCCTTCGGGCATTGTCAGCGGCACATTGTCGGTGATCGGCAATGGCGTGGTGCTCGACCCCTGGGCGCTGAAAGCTGAGGTGGAGAAACTGCAAGGGCAGGGGGTGAAGGTTGACCCGGAAACGCTGATCATCGCCGATAACTGTGCATTGATCCTGCCGCTGCACCGCGATCTTGATGCGCTGCGTGAGGACG
The DNA here is from genome assembly GCA_039818985.1 of Pseudomonadota bacterium. Lineage (NCBI taxonomy): Bacteria > Pseudomonadati > Pseudomonadota > Pseudomonadota bacterium. Next base: position 579,140 of record JBCBSU010000001.1, read on the forward strand.
CCAGCGGCAAGGGCAAGATCGGCACTACAAGGCGTGGGATCGGTCCGGCCTATGAGGACAAGGTCGGTCGCCGCGCTATCCGGGTGTGCGATCTGGCGCATCTCGATAAACTGACGCCGCAACTGGACCGGCTCTGCGCGCATCATGATGCGTTACGCGCCGGATTTGGCGAGCCGCCGGTGGACCGCGAGGCGCTGCTGGAAGAACTACGCGGTATTGCCGATTTCGTGCTGCCCTTTGCCTATCCGGCCTGGCGCAAGCTTAAAAAGGTGCGCAAGGCAGGGGCGCGGATATTGTTTGAAGGCGCGCAGGGCGTTTTGCTCGATGTCGATCATGGCACCTATCCTTTTGTCACCTCATCGAACACCATATCGGGCACCGCGGCGGGTGGTTCCGGTCTGGGTCCTCAGGCGACAGGCTTCGTTCTCGGCATCGTCAAAGCCTATACCACCCGTGTCGGCTCCGGCCCGTTCCCGACCGAGTTGGACGATGCCGATGGCCAGCGGCTGGGCGAGCGTGGGCATGAATTCGGCACCGTCACCGGACGTCAGCGGCGTTGCGGCTGGTTTGATGCGGTTTTGGTGCGCCAGACATGCGCGGTGTCGGGAGTGACCGGCATCGCCCTGACCAAGGTCGATGTGCTTGACGGCTTCGATACGGTGCGCATCTGCACCGGCTATCGCCTCGATGGCAAGGTGCTCGACTATCTCCCCGCCCATGCCGCCGATCAGGCGCGGGTTGAGCCGATTTACGAGGAAATGGAAGGCTGGCAGGAGACGACGGCTGGTGCCCGCTCATGGGTTGATCTGCCAGCACAGGCGATCAAATATATTCGTCGTATCGAGGAGCTGATCGAATGCCCGGTAGCGTTGGTCTCAACCTCGCCCGAGCGTGATGACACCATCTTGGTGCGCGATCCGTTTAGTGATTAATAATGCCCTCTCCCCTTCAGGGGAGAGGGAAGAGCCGTGAAGCGGCGAAGGGAGAGGGGGCGTTCCGCAAGCGCGGCGCTAGCTGATAGCCCCCTCCCTTAACCCCTCCCCTGAAGGGGAGGGAGACTTCTCGTTTAGCTCGAATAATAGAGATCGAACTCGACCGGGCAGGGTGTGGTTTCCATGCGCATCACCTCTTCCCATTTGAGCTCGGCATAGCCTTCCAGCTGGTCCTGGGTGAAGACATCGCCCTTGAGCAGGAACTCATGGTCCTCTTCCAGCGCTTCCAGTGCCTCGCGCAGCGAGCCGCAGACGGTCGGCACTTCGGCGAGCTCCGCCGGCGGCAGGTCGTAGAGATTCTTGTCCATAGCCTCGCCCGGATCGATGCGGTTCTCAATGCCGTCGAGACCGGCCATCAGCAGTGCGGAGCAGGAAAGATAGGGGTTGGCCAGGGCATCGGGGAAGCGGAACTCGACACGCTTTGCCTTTTCACCCGAACCATAGGGGATGCGGCACGATGCGGAGCGGTTGCGGCTCGAATAGGCGAGCAGAACCGGTGCTTCAAAGCCCGGGACCAGCCGTTTGTAGCTGTTGGTGGTGGCGTTGGTGAAGGCGTTGCAGGCCTTGGCGTGCTTGATGACACCGCCGATGAAATGCAGGCAGGTTTCCGACAGTCCGGCATAGCCATTGCCGGCGAAGAGTGGCTTGCCCTCTTTCCAGATCGACATATGGGTATGCATGCCCGAGCCATTATCGTCCTTGATCGGCTTGGGCATGAAGGTCGCGGTCTTGCCATATTGATGCGCCACCTGATGGACGACATATTTGTAGATCTGGATGCGGTCACAGGTCTCGACCAGCTCGCCAAAGGTCAGGCCCAGCTCATGCTGTGCCGCGGCGACCTCGTGGTGATGCTTGTCCATCGGCAGGCCCATGGCCATCAGCGTCGAGACCATCTCGCCACGGATATCCATGGCGCTGTCGACCGGTGCAACGGGGAAATAGCCGCCTTTGGCGGTGGGACGATGGCCCATATTGCCCATTTCATATTCGCGACCGGTATTGGTCGGCAGCTCGATATCGTCGATGCGGAAGCCCGATCCGGCATAGCCGTCCTCATAGCGCACATCGTCGAACATGAAGAATTCCGGTTCCGGGCCGACATAGACGGTGTCACCGATGCCGGTGGATTTGAGATAGGCCTCGGCGCGCTTGGCGGTCGAGCGGGGATCGCGGGCATAGAGCGAACCGTCACCGGGCTCGACAATGTCGCAGAACAGTACCATCATCGGTGTCGCCGAGAAGGGGTCGACATAGGCAGCGTCGAGATCGGGCCGCAGGATCATGTCGGACTCGTTGATTGTCTTCCACCCGGCAATTGACGAACCGTCGAACATCAGCCCGTCCTCAAGCGCATCATCGTCGATGACATCGGCGCACATGGAAAGATGCTGCCATTTGCCGCGCGGATCGGTGAAGCGCAGATCAACCCATTCAATGTCGTTCTCTGCAATCTGTTTCAGTATCTCGTCTGCGCTTTTGGCCATGATGGGCTTTCCTCATTGTGATTGCTTGGGGTTCGAATGTTAGGCGAAAGATATTCCGGATCTGTGACGCTGGGTATTTGCCGAGGCGCGATTACAGCGCGTCGGCATCGCGCTCTCCGGTACGGATACGCAAAACCGTCTCGATCGCGGTCACGAAAATCTTGCCATCGCCGATGCGTCCGGTCTGCGCCGCATTGGCGATCGCCTCGACGGTGCGGTCGGCAAGGCCATCCTCGACCACCACCTCAAGCTTCACCTTGGGCAGAAAGTCGACGATATATTCGGCGCCGCGATAGAGTTCGGTATGCCCTTTCTGGCGGCCAAACCCCTTGGCTTCGGTGACGGTGATGCCAGAAACACCGACTTCGTGCAGCGCCTCCTTGACCTCGTCGAGCTTGAACGGCTTGATGATTGCTTCGATTTTTTTCATGGGCAATCTTTCATCTGGCTTTCACTTGGCTTTCAAGGGTGCGGCGGAAAAAGGCGAGTCCCTCACAGGTTAGACAAACAATTACCGTGCCAAATGGCAAAGCGCCAGAATTGCTTTAGTCTAACAGCAGAGTCATCCTTATCCTGCCTATTTTTTGGGCGTTCTACGTCTTGGCAGTGCCACAAGAATAGGCAGACTGGCCTCTCATCTGGCTCCGTTGTGATATTGGCAGAGCCATTGGCTAGGCAAGCGAGTTATCTGCTGGCATTCGGGAAGATATAGATTTCCATCCGTTGCGCGACCCCGGCGCACAATGCCGTCCCCATTTCTACATCGTTGAGAACAAGTGTCATGGTCTGATCGCCGATATAGCAGATCACAATGCCGGGATAGGCCGCCATGATGTCAGGATCCAGCGGCAACTCCTTGGCAACCGGCTCAACCCGTGATGCAAAATCACCATCGCTGCCGCGTTCGAAAACCAGCTTGTTTTCGCGGCTCGGCTTGGCCTGGAAATCGCGAAGTGCCGAGGCTGTGTCGGATGGAAGCGGCTTAATCGGCTGTTCTTCCGATACCGGTTTCTCGCTTTGAACGGTGCAGCCGCCAAGCAGCGATATTGCCGCCAGCGTAACCAAGGCCCTGTTTATCATGTTATTCCCCCATTTTGACGTGCCGCCTAGCACTATTATTGCTTATTCCGATGCCTGTTATGACCTTGCTGGTGCTATTGTTGTTCCGCCTCTGCGACAGTGCGGCCCCATTCGGCACGGTTGATGACATAGGCGCGGATGGTGGCGATCTCTTCCTCGCTCATCACCGGTGAAAAGGCGACCATGCCGTTTTCGCTCAGCGCGCCGTCATGGACAATCGACTTCCACGTCCCGGCATCGCCTGTCGCGGCGGAACGACGCAGATCGGGCAGCACGCCACCACCCACGGCATTGTCGCCATGGCAGACAAGGCAATAGCGCAGATAAAGCTGGCGGCCCTGGGCGATTTGCGGTTCGGTGGCGAACTGTTCCGGAACGCTGGTCCAGTCGGGTGCCTCGGTTGGAGGAAGATCGGGCAGGCTGGCACTGCCGCCCAGCTTCATCACGATCAGCCGCGGGATATTGGGCACCGGATTGGCCGCGCCACCGGCGGCACCGGCGACCAGCGGAAAGGCGCCGCCCTTGCTGGTGAGAAAGGCGATATGCTGTTCGCCATCGACAAGGAATGTCGATGCACCACCGAGAATGCCCGACTGGCTGTCCCATGACCAGAGTTGCTCTCCGGTTTCGGCATTATAGGCACGCATCTCGCCCAGCGATGTACCCTGGAATACCAGACCCCCTGCGGTGGTCATGGTGCCGCCATTCCACGGTGTCTGATGGTCCACAGACCATGCAACCTCTCCCCTGACCGGGTCGAAGGCGACCAACTGGCCTGTGGTCGCGGCGATGGCGGCCTTCATGAAGTTGATGTCGTCGGGCATCGAGACGCCCTCATTGCTGCCGCCGGTGTTGAAGCCAATCGGTTTGCGCTGGCTATCAAGCTCGGTGATCGGAGCGAGATAGCCCGATGCGATCTTCTGCGCCGGAATATAGACCAGCCCGGCCCCCGGATTATAGCTCATCGGGTGCCAGTTATGTGCCCCCAGCGCCGAGGGCAGCGAGATGAACAGCTCACCGGTCTTGTAGAACCGCGCTTCAGGGTTTTCGACCGGACGTCCGGTTTCGAGATCATAGCCGGTGGCCCAGTTAATCCCCTCGATAAACGGCTCGGCCGAGATCAGCGAACCATCGGTGCGGTCTATGACGAAGAAGAAACCGTTTTTCGGCGCCTGCATCAGTACCTTGCGCTCTTCACCCTCGATCACGAGGTCGGCGAGGATAATCGGCTGGGTCGCGGTAAAGTCCCAGGTTTCGGCCGGGGTTTCCTGATAGTGCCAGAGATATTCGCCGGTATCGGGTTTCAGCGCGACCACCGAAGACAGGAACAGATTGTCGCCCTCGCCATTGGAGCGCAGGCCATGGTTCCACGGATTGCCGTTGCCGACGCCTATATAGAGCTGATCGAGTTCATGGTCATAGACAATGGCGTCCCAGACAGTACCGCCACCGCCCGATTCCTTCCAGTCGCCGCTGTCGGACCAGGTGCGTGCGGCGGCCTGCTGCATTACCTCATCGCTGGCGGCGCCATCGGGCTCGCCATCGGCGTTGGGCACGGTGTAGAAACGCCACTCCATATTGCCGGTGGTGATGTCATAGGCGCTGATATAGCCGCGCACACCGAATTCAGCGCCGCCATTGCCGATCAGCACCTTGTCCTTGACCACGCGCGGCGCGCCGGTGATGGTATAGGGGCGGTTGCGATCGGTGGTCTGTTTCGACCATAGCCGCGCTCCGGTGCCGGCATCGAGCGCGATCAGCCGTCCGTCGAGCGTGCCGACAAACACCTTGCCCTGATAGACTGCGACACCGCGATTGACGACATCGCAACAGGCATTGACGCCGACCGATTTCGGTACTTCCGGATCGAAACTCCACAACTGCCTGCCGCTCGCTGCATCGAAGGCAAAGACCTTGGACCAGGCGGTGGAGATATAAATGACCCCGTCGACCACAACAGGGGTGGCTTCCTGGCCACGCGCATCGGGCAGATCGGCATACCAGGCGAGACCCAGCTCGCCGACATTTTCGGTGGTGATCTGGTCAAGCGGGCTGTAGCGCTGTTCATCATAGCTGAAGCCGATTGCGGCCCAGTTACTGCCGTCACCGCCGGTTTTGAGATATTCGCCGTCAATGGCGCTGGCACCGATCTTGGCGTCTTCGCTGTCGCTGGTCGTCTGATCGCCACATCCGCTCAGCGGCATGGCCACGGCCATGGCGACCGCACACAGGCGCATCAAGCCTTTCCCTGACATTATGTTCTCTCCCGTTTTCTTTTTACGGGAGACTATGCCGAGGACAGGAGCAAGGTCCAGAGGGAATTTAGCCGGGCGATTAAAGCGTGCAGCCTATTGGCCGTGCATCAATAGGGTGGCTGGTGCAATCCCGCAGGGCTTTTGGTGAATATCTCGCAGCCGGTCTCGGTAATGCCGATGCTGTGTTCGAACTGTGCCGATAGCGACTTGTCCCGGGTCACTGCGGTCCAGCCGTCATTGAGGATCTTGCCCGCCGGCTTGCCGATATTGATCATCGGTTCGATGGTGAAGAACATGCCGGATTTCAGCTCCGGCCCGGTGCCTGGTTTGCCCAGATGCACCACTTCGGGCTCGTCATGGAACACCCGTCCCAGACCATGGCCGCAGAAATCGCGGACCACGCCATAGCGATGCCTTTGTGCGTGCGTCTGGATCGCATGGCCGATATCGCCGAGATGGTTACCCGGTTTAGCCTGCTCGATGCCCAGCATCAGGCACTCATAGGTGACATCGACCAGCTTGCGGGCTTTCAGCGGCACATCACCGACCAGATACATGCGGCTGGTATCGCCGTGCCAGCCATCGAGGATCACCGTGACGTCGATATTGACGATATCACCGTTTTTCAGCTTTTTGTCGCCCGGAATGCCATGGCAGATAACATGGTTGATCGAGGTGCAGCAGCTATGTGTGAAGCCGCGATAACCCAAAGTTGCGGGGATGCCGCCCTCGCGAAGCATATGTTCGCGCACCATGTCGTCGATTTCACCGGTGGTGATGCCGGGCACGACATGCGGGGCGAGCGCATCGAGAATCTCCGCAGCCAGTCGGCCGGCGCGGCGCATGCCATCGAAACCGGCGGCATCGTGCAGCTTTATGGTGCCATCACGGACAGGTGCAGGGCCGTCCGCGGCGAGTTGGGCATATTGTGTCATGGAAAAGGATATAGAGAATTATATCCGGCTTTGCGAGGGGGATTGTGTCGTCTAAGACAGGGCCATGAGCGATGCAAAAATATGGACCGCCGGGATGGTGGTCATCGGTGACGAAATTCTCTCCGGCCGGACCCAGGACAAGAATGTCGCCCAACTGGCGCAGTGGCTCAATGTGCAGGGCATAAGGCTGGCCGAGGTGCGGGTAGTGGCGGATGACGAAGCGGCGATTGTCGAGGCGGTCAACGCGCTGCGCGCGCGCAATGATTATCTGTTCACCACAGGTGGCATCGGCCCGACACATGACGACATTACCGTTGATGCGATTTCGGCGGCGCTGGCTGTCGATGTCGTGGTGCATCCCCGGGCCAGGGCAGTCTTGGAAGCGTACTATGCCAACAAGGGCGGCATCAGCGAATCGCGGCTGCGCATGGCGCGGGTACCCGATGGCGCTGAGCTGATCGAGAATCGCATGTCGGGGGCGCCAGGTATCCGGCGTGACAATATCTTCATCATGGCCGGGGTACCACATATCATGGCCGGCATGCTCGATGCGCTGACCGGCACGCTCGAAGGTGGTGCGCCGCTGATCTCCGAGACCTTGGGCTGCTGGACTGCGGAGAGCGAGGTTGCCGATCTGCTTGGCGAAGTGGTTGCGGCCCATCCTGATTGCCAGATTGGCAGCTATCCGTTTTTCCGTGACGGGCGGGTCGGTGCCAATTTCGTGGTCCGCTCCACCGATAGTGCGCAACTGGCGCAATGTGTGGAGCAGCTCACCGCACGGCTCGATACTGCAGGCTATCCGGTGACCGAAGGCGGCATCAATCTGCGCTAGGCGTTGGAGACGTCGCCAGAGAGAGGAACAGCATGGCGCGCATATTGCTCGGCTGGGAATTGGGGGCCAATCGCGGGCATATTGTCCGGCTGCTCACCCTTGCGGACGCGCTTGCAGATCAGGGGCATGAGGTCGCGCTGGCGCTGCAGGATCTGAGCCTGATGCCGCGAGCGTGCTTTGGCAGTTTCACCCTGTATCAGGCGCCTTTATGGCCGCGTCTCCTGGCCAGCACGGCGCGTTCCTATCCCCGGGAAGCCCAGACCATGGGCGATATTCTCTACCGTCTCGGTCTTGATGATCCACTGGCTTTGGCAGGGCTGGTGGCGGGCTGGCACACGCTGTTCGCCGCCTTCCGGCCGCAGCTGGTAATCGGGGATTTTGCTCCGGCACTCGGCGTCGCCGCGCGTGGCCGCATGCCGGTAATCCAGCTGGGCACCGGCTTTACCGTGCCGCCATCGGATATGGACCATTTCCCGGCACTATCGGCGAATGAGGCGGTGCATGATGAAGCAGAGGCACTGTCGCGCAGCAATGACGGGCTGAAGGCTATTGGCGAACCGGCGCTAAAGGCACTGCCCGCAATCTTTGCCGCCGATAAGCAAATGCCCGGTGAATTTGCTCGGCTCGACCCTTATGGGGCCTTCCGCACCGGTCCGCTGAATCCGCCCTCGGTCGCGCATCCCGTGCCGCAACCGCATGATGATGGGCCGGGTGACGAGATTTTCGTCTATGGCTTTGAGCGGGCGATGACCGCGACCTCCTTATGGGATGGGCTGCAGCGCTCGGGTCTGCCGGTGCGGGTGCATATCCCGCGCCTGTCACCGGCCATGGCACGTGCGCTCACTGATCGCGGCTTTGCCTATGAGCCCGAGCCATTGCCATTTGCCGATATAGCCCGGCGTTCGCGTATCGTGCTGTCGCATGGCGGCCATGGCTTTACCTGCTCCGCGATGCTGGCCGGGTTGCCGCAGATCGTTACCTATTATGACTTGGAGAAGCGGCTCACCGGCGAGCGTATCGCCGCCATGGGCACGGGTGGCTATGTCTCGCTCAGTGCATTGAATGCCGAAGCCCTTGGCCAGGGCGTGCGCCAGCTTTACGAGGCCGAGGCACCGCAACAAAAGGCGCGCGAAATGGCAGAGTCATTTGCTGTGGAAATGGGCAAGAACCCGCTCGCCGCGATTGTCGGGGCGGCAGAGCAGATGCTGGACTGAATATGTAGCGGAAGTGGCGCTCAGTCTTCTGGCGCGATCGCGACTTTCAGGCCGGCCAGATCGTCGGTCATGGTGATCTGGCAACTCAGCCGCGAATGGTCGTTGCGATGGTCGGAGCTTTCCAGCAGGTCGTCCTCATCTTCGTCCATCGTCGGCAGCTTGTCCTGAAATGCCGGGTCGACATGGACATGGCAGGTGGCGCAGGAGCAGCAGCCGCCGCACAGGGCGAGCAGTTCGTCAAAGCCATTGTCGCGAATGGCTTCCATCACCGACAGTCCGGCTTCGGCCTCGACGGCCTTTTCGTTTCCGGCCCTGTCGACAACAATCAATTGTGGCATAATCTGGTTACCCCGTTATCTTTTCGGCAAACATGCGTCGCGCCGATATGTCGCTCCGCAAGGGTTTTTGCAAGGGTGTGATCATATCGTGATCACCCGATGGCGCGAAGGGAACGGGAAATGGGTTTGACTGCGGATCAGGTGCGCCATGGCATTGACGCTGTCGCGGCGATGGAGCCGGAGATTGCCCGGGTACGCGATCTCGCCGGCTATCCCGAACCGCGCATCCGGCCCACCGGCTATGCAACGCTGCTCAGAACGATTGTCGGCCAGCAGGTCAGCGTCGCCGCTGCCAGCTCGGTATGGAACAAGCTGGAAGGCCTGCTTGGCGAGGGCTGTCCCGCCGAAGCGCTGATTGCGCAGGATTTCGATGCCTTGCGCGGTTGCGGTTTGTCGCGCCAGAAACAGGGCTATGCCCGGTCGCTGGCAGAACTGGTGCTGTCAGGCGCGGTCAATCTCGATCATCTGCCGGATGATGACGAGGCGGCGATTGCCGAGCTAACCCAGATCAAGGGCATTGGTCGCTGGTCGGCGGAGATTTACCTGCTGTTCGCCGTCGGGCGTCCGGATATCTGGCCAGCGGGCGATCTGGCGGTGCAGGCAGGCATCGGCAAGATCCTCAAGCTCGATGAGCGGCCGTCCGAAAAGGCAACGCGCGCACTGGCCGAAAGCTGGTCACCGCATCGCGGCAGCATCGCGATCCTGACCTGGCATTGCTATAACAATGCAGCGTTGTGAGGCTGGTCTGCGCCCGGAGTGCTAGTCCGGCGCACCCGGCGCAACCTGCACCCCGGGATTGAGCTTGCGCACCTCGCGCAGAAAGCTTTTCGGCTTTTTCCAGTATTTGGTCTTCGGGTTGATCTGCAGCCCCAGCAATGTCGCCACTTCGCCGACGAAATGGACGCAGTTGCGTTTGTTGAGATTATAGCTTTTCTGGGGGCGGTCGCGCCATTCCACCATCTTGGCGATGACCGCGCGATATTGCATATCGCTCAGCACCATCGAGAAATGCGGGTCGCTCTTGGCGATATATTTTGCCTTACTGGTCTCGATCTTGCCTTTGACCGAGCCGAACAATATTCCCGGCGATACATTGACGGCAGTAAAGCCGTAATTGGTATTGACCACCTCGCCTGTCTCATCAACCGTGCCCTGCAGCACGACAAAGGCGTGCGGGAAGCGGCTGCCGAAATCATGGCTGTAAAAGGTGATGGTGACGGCGGCCTGCGCCGCGCTGGCCCAGAGCAGCAGCGGTGCGATGAGAAATAGGATGAGAGTTCTGATTGCGATCATGGCTTACCCTCTTTCGTCACCCTGAGCTTGTTTCAGGGTCTGTTCCTCTATCTGACACGGCATCGAAAACGGAGAAGCAGATGCTGAAACAAGTTCAGCATGACGATTATTCCTTTTACTACAACCCCAATTCCTGCCTGAGCCAGCGTGCGGCTTCGGAGGGACTTTGTTTGTCCGAATCGCGATCAACGCGATAATTGGCGGCGCGCATCTTCTCAACCGGAATGGCCCCGGCCAGCGGTTCCAGCGCCGCCAGCAGATTGGCATTATTTCGGCGTTTGCCGGTAAGCATCAGCATGGCATCATAGCTCGGCACCGCGCCTTTGGGATCGCTCAAAACCACGAAATCATAGGCGGCAACCCGGCCATCGGAAGAGAAGGCGGAAATGACATCGGCCTGACCGCTGGATAGGGCGCGATACATGAAGGTTGGCTCAAAGGCGCGCTCCTCGGCAAAGCGCAGCGGATAGGCGGCCTTGACCGCCTTCCATTCAGGCCGCTCCAGAAATTCCAGATCGGTGCCAAAGGTGAATTGCGGTGACACACGCGCAAGATCGTCAAGGCTCTCCAGCCCCAGCCGCTCGGCATCCTCAGGACGCACCGCAAAGGCATAGGTATTCTCGAACCCCAGCGCGCCGACCAGCAATGTGCCATGTTCCGCCTCTACCCACTGGCCGATTTCCGCCAGCATCTCGCTACGCGGCTTGCGGTCGGTGCGGTCCATCTCATTGGTCCAGATGGTGCCGGCATAATCGACCGAGATATCGACATCGCCATTGGCCACCGCCTGGAACAGCACCGCCGAGCCCAGTCCCTCGCGATATTGCACCGCATAGCCGGCCTCCTCCAGCCGTTGGCCGATGACACGGGCGAGGATATATTGCTCGGAAAAGCGCTTGGTGCCGATGACGATGGCGTCTTCATCGCTACCGCCGCGTGGCACTAGCGCCAGCACCAGGCCCAGCGCCAGCAGGCCGAGGCCGCCCCATATCTGCCAGCGTCGACGCTTGGCGATGCCGGTCTCCACCGCGCCGAGCAGCGTGTCGACCAGGATCGCCAGCGCGGCGGAGGACAGGCATCCGGCGAGCACCAGCGACCAGTTCTGTGTCTGCAGTCCGGCGAAGATCAGGTCGCCCAGACTGGGTTGACCAACGGTGGTGGAGAGTGTTGCGGCGCCAATGGTCCATACCGAGGCGGTACGGATACCTGCCATGATGGTGGGTGCCGCCAGCGGTGCCTCGACCAGCCGCAATTTCTGCGCCGAGGTCATGCCGATGCCATCAGCGGCTTCGGTAAGGGCAGGGTCCACCGCATGCAGTCCGGTGACCGCATTGCGCAGGACCGGCAGCAGCGCATAAAGGATCAGCGCCAGCAACGATGGGAGAAAACCGAGCGGTGTGATGATATCGCCGAGCAGTGTATTGAGAACGAGCAGCAGCGGATAGAACAGCGCCAGCAACGCCAGCGCCGGGATGGTCTGGATCAGGCTGGCAAAGCTGAGTGCTATCCGTGCCACCACCGGATTGCGCGCGGCCCATACCGCAAGCGGCAGCGCGATAATCAGTCCCAGCGCCAGTGCGGAAAAGGCGAGTTGAACATGCTCGGCGAGCAAATCGGGCACGCGGCCAAAGCTCTCGATAAAAGCCTCGCCAAACAGATCACTCATGATGCGGCCTGTCGATTAGCCAATGCCGCGTGCCGAGCTTCGACCAGCTTTTCCGCCTGACCACGCGGTACGGCGACCAGTTCCTCGGCTTCTGGCCCGCAACCCCCTGCCAGCAATTCGCCCGGTGTGGCATCAGCGGCAATGCGCCCGCCCGCCATCACCCAGATGCGATCGGCAATCAGCAGCGCCTCGGCCATATCATGCGTCACCATGATGGTGGTCAGCCCCATAGCATCATGCAGGCGGCGATATTCATGCGCCAGCAGTTCACGCGTCACCGGATCGAGCGCACCAAAGGGTTCATCCATCAGCATCAGCCCTGGCTGACCCGCCAGCGCCCGTGCGACACCCACGCGCTGTTGCTGGCCGCCGGACAGCTGGTCGGGCATACGGGTAGCGAAATCCTCGGGCAGGTCGACCAGCGCCAGCAATTCGCCAATCGCCGCAGCGGAAAGCCTTTCGGTGCCCGCCAGTTTCGGCCCGATAGCGATATTCTGGGCTATAGTCATATGCGGGAACAGGCCGATATTCTGAAACACATAACCGATGGCGCGGCGCAGCTGATGTGCGTCCTGGGCGGTAATGTCGGCATCATCGATCAGGATGCGTCCGGCACTGGGTTCGATCAGCCTGTTGGTCATTTTCAGCAGGGTCGACTTGCCCGAGCCCGAGGCACCGACCAGCGCCACGAAAACGCCCGGTTCGATCCGCTTGTTGAGCCGGTCGACCGCGATGGTCGCGCCATAGGATTTGGCAATGTCCCGATAATCCAGCGCCGGACCGCGCATTCGGGTGCCATGCGGTGCCCGATCTGGCCCGGATGAAGCTTCGGTCGAAACTGACATGGCCCCGGTATAGACGGGAAAATACACCGATGACCAGCCGCAGCGATGCACTTCGTCTTTCCATAGCTTTGGTATGAAGAATTGCACAAAAACCGAGAACGCAATGCAGGATTTCAGGCACATTCCGAAATCATTATTTCTGTGATACAGTAATGCAAAGACGGTCGCTTCTGTTACTGTTTGCATCGCTCAAGGAGGCTGACGATGACCGCGCCCGCAAACCGGCAATTACGAGATTTGCATGATGTCCTTTCTGATCACCCGCTTTCCCGTACATCGCTCAATCGGCTGAAAGATGAAACCAAAGCCTTGCTGACAGGGCATTATCTGTTCTATGAGACCAACAAGAAATCGGCCAAAGAATACGCCAATGTCATAGCTCTTATCGCTATAGTCCTGTTGGCCATTTCACTGATTTCTCCGGCGCTTTCCGGACTTGTGAAAGCCGACACGGGTTGGTTCCAGCAATTCTCGCAAGATGCCTATCGATGGGCCTATCTTGCTGCCATTCTTGCTGGGGTAGCCATGTTGTTCGACCGGCATTTCCTGTTTTCCAGAAACTGGGTGAAGCGCTCGAGCGTGGCACATCAGATAAAATCCGCCTGCGAGGAACTGGATTTGAACTGGGCGATAATCGAACTCAAATTCACCGGGGATATCGTCAATCCCGTGGTCGCGACCGAGGCGATAGAGTTGCTCAAATCGACGCTGTCGGAGGTCAACAAGCTGGTGCTGCAGGAGACTGAGAAATGGGGCGATGACGTCATCGCATCGCGTCAGGCCCTGACCGAGAAAATCGACAAGCAGCAGCAGCATACCCAGGAGAAATTGAATGAAATGCTGCATGCCGAGAGCCTGCACAGCCAGGCCAATGCTCCGGGTCTGATCCAGGTCGAGCTGGAAAATGGTGACAGCGCGGTTGATGGTCTGACGCTGTCCGTTGGTGAAAATGCGCTAAACTTTGAAAATGTGCCGGAAAACTGTATATTTGAAGGTGTTTCGCCGGGTATGCGGGTGCTGAAAGCGCAATGGACCATACAGGGCGGTAAACAGATAGAAAGATGCTATCCGGTTGCCGTGAAAGCCGGTGCGGTCGCGTCACAGAAAATCGATCTGAAACGCAGCGACGCCTCATAGAACGCAATTGTTTTTCCCTCTGCGAGTCTATAGCTACTGACACAAATGTCAGGAATGCGAGTTGCACGAGAGGAAAGCGAGAATGGCCCAGAAAGAAACGGCACAGAAAACAATCTTCATCACCGGCGGTGCTTCGGGTCTCGGCCGCGAGGTCGGGCGCTATTTCGGAGAGCGTGGATGGTTTGTCGGACTCGCCGATATCAATGCTGAAGGGCTGGCGGAAAGCGCTGCGCTGATCCCCCAAGGCCAGAGCTCCAGCCATATGCTTGATGTCACCGATCGGGCGCAGTGGAAACGCGCGGTGGCGGAATTTGCCGAGAAGACCGGCGGCAGGATGCATGTGCTGTTCAATAATGCCGGCATTGGCGCCGGTGGGCCGATCCAGGATATGGACGATGCCGATATCGACCAGCAGATTGCGGTCAACCTGACCGGTGTGATCAGTGGAACCCGGGCCTGTTTCGACCTGCTCAAGGCCAGCGACGACAGTTGCATTCTCTACACCGCTTCGGCTGCGGGGATTTACGGTGTCGCCGATCTCAGTGTCTACAGCGCTACAAAATTTGCGGTGCGCGGTCTGGCCGAAGCGCATGATATCGAACTGCGCAAATATGGCATCCGCTCGCGTTCGTTGATGCCGGGCTTTATCGATACCGCGATTATCGGCGAGGTTGTCGAAGGCACCAATGAGACCGGAAAGCAGCGACTGGAAAGTGCAGGCGTCGAGGTCAGCCCGGTGGAGATTATCGGACCTGCCGCATGGGCCGCGGTGCATGGCGACAAGGTGCACACCCCGGTCAACAAAATGGCCAAGCAGCTATGGTTCGCGTCGCGCTGGATGCCCGGCCGCCTGCGCAAGCAGCAGCTCGAACTGGCGAATATCGGCGATGTTGTTGGCGGGAATTGAGAAACCCTCAACCGTTTGCCCTGAGCTTGTCGAAGGGCTGCACTTCTCTTTGAAAAACAAGAGCGGTGCTTCGACAGGCTCAGCACGAACGGTTATGTATATGACCCGTGCCTGAACCTAAATCAGCGCATCAATCTGCTTGGCCAGAGCAATGTCCCGCTCCGACAGGCCGCCGGCATCGTGCGTGGTGAGCAGAATCTCGACACGGTTATAGACATTCGACCATTCCGGATGGTGATCGGCCGTTTCCGCCAGCAGAGCCACGGACGTCATAAAGCCGAACGCCTCGACAAAATTGCCAAAGGCGCAGCTGCGGCGGATACCCTTGCTGTCCTTGTCATAGCTCCATTGCGGCAAATCACGCAGGGCGGTGTTGCGTTCGTCTTCGCTCAGCGTGCTGATTTCGGCCATATCACTCTTCCTTGGGCTATTGGAGACGAATCATCGATCAAGTGGCGACCATAAACCGCTTTTTGGCGGGTCGCCATCAGCAACAGGCTTGAGCTTTGACCGGCATTGCGCCATGCCCCGGCGCATGATGGCGGATCTGCACAATTTCAGCACCAAAGGCCACGGGCTGATAGGCCATGGCCTGGGTTGTCGCCGTGGCGACCGGGTGCTGTTTCGCGGTCTCGATATTGTGCTCCAACCGGGCGAGGCACTGACCCTGACCGGGCCAAATGGCATCGGCAAGTCGAGCCTGTTGCGCATGATTGCCGGGCTGTTGCCGGTCTTTGCCGGAGAATTGGACATATCGGGTGCTGTCGCGCTGTGCGATGACCGGCTGCCGCTCGATGGCGACCAGACTCTGCTTCGGGCGCTGCGCTTCTGGCAGGGGCTGGATGGTGTCAGCGATGCTCGCCGCGATGCCGCGCTGGCGGCACTCAAGCTGGAGGCGCTGAGCGATATACCGGTACGGATTTTCTCAACCGGACAACGCCGCCGTGCGTCACTGGCGCTGATGGCGATGGGGCATGCCCCGATCTGGCTGGTGGATGAGCCGGCCAATGGCCTCGATCAGGTGGCGCTGGCGCTGCTCGATGAGCTGTTCGCCGCGCATCTTTCGGCAGGAGGTATCATCCTAGCTGCCTCGCACCTGCCGCTGCCGGGGCTGGGTGCGGCCAGGCTCAATGTCGGCGATTATTGTCCGGTGGAAGAGACGCTATGAGCCAGCCGGGGCTGACCACCATCATCCTGCGGCTGATCCGCCGTGATGTCGCGCGCGCCTATGGCCTGGGCGGAGGTGACAGCGGGCAGGGCGGTTTCCTGTTACCGGTGCTGTTCTTCCTCACTGTCGCCATTCTCTACCCCTTTGCCGTCGGCCCTGATGCGCCGCTGCTGGCACGCACCGGGGGCGGAGTGATCTGGGTCGCGGCGCTGCTGGCGGCGATCCTGCCGATCGACCGGCTGGTGCTGCCCGACCGGCAATCGGGCCATTATGATTTCTATGCGGTGCGCGGGCTTGCCGAGGAATGGGTGATGGTGGCTAAGATCATCGCCCACTGGCTCAGCTTTGCGCCGCCGCTGCTGCTGGCCACGGTGATTGCCTCGACGCTGCTTGGCCAGAGTGGCGCGCAACTGGTGGTGCTGATCACTGGCCTGTTGCTGGCGACCCCGGGTCTGGCAGCGCTGGCGGTGCTTATCGCGGCGGTGATGGCCGGGCTGCGCTCGGGCACGGCGCTTGGCGGGCTGCTGTTCCTGCCGCTGGCACTGCCGATGCTGATCTTCGGTGCCGGCAGCAATGTCCAGGGTGGTGACAATGGCCATTTGCTGCTTGCTGCGGTCAGCCTGTTTCTGGTGGCGATTTCACCGATTGCCGCCGGTGCCGCCATCCGCGCGGCGCGGGATTGAATATTATGGCCGAAAAAACGTCACCGACATATGATCTCGCGATAATCGGCGGTGGTATCAATGGTGCCGCGATCGCCCGTGATGCTGCCGGGCGAGGTCTCAAGGCGCTGCTGCTGGAAAACGGCGATCTTGCCGGCGGCACCAGCAGCGCCTCGAGCAAGCTGGTCCATGGCGGATTGCGCTATCTCGAGCATCTCGAGTTCCGGCTGGTGCGTGAAGCGCTGCTGGAGCGTGAGACACTGCTGACCACCGCACCGCATATCATCTGGCCGCTGCGCATCGTGCTACCGCATGACAAGGGCCTGCGCCCGGCCTGGATGCTGCGGCTCGGGCTGTTTCTCTATGACTGGCTGGGCACCCGCAAGATACTGCCCGGCGCAGAGACGGTGAAGCTGAACCGGCCGCCTTATGCCGGAATCCTCAAGCAACGGCTGGTCAAGGGCTTTGCCTTTTCCGATTGCTGGACCGATGATGCGCGGATGGTCGTGCTCAACGCGCTCGATGCCGCCGAACGCGGCGCCGATATCAAGGTGCGGACCCGCTGCACAGGGCTGGTGCGCCAGGGCGCGCACTGGATGATCGATACCGAAGGGGAGGCCGGGCCGCAGCGCTATCAGGCGCGCGCTGTGGTCAACGCCGCCGGTATTGCGGTTGACGATATCTGGAACAGCGCCTTTCCCGGCAGTGACCGCCAGAATCTCCGGTTGGTCAAAGGCAGTCATATCGTGACCCGCAAGCTTTATGATGGCGATCATCTCTACATGTTCCAGAACCGTGACAAGCGGATCGTCTTCGCCATTCCCTATGAGCGCGATTTCACCCTGATCGGTACCACCGATGCGCCTTATGACCCTGCCGCCGGGCCGCCTGAGATTTCCGCCGAAGAAACCGGCTATCTTTGCGCCATTGCCAGCGAGTATTTCGCCCGACCGGTGACGCAACAGGATATTGTCTGGACCTATTCGGGGGTGCGGCCGCTTTATGATGACAAGGCTGACAATGCCTCGACCGTGACCCGCGACTATGTTTTCGACCTCGACGCACCCGAAGGTGCAGCGCCTTTGCTGTCAATCTTTGGTGGCAAAATCACCACCTGTCGCAAGCTCGCCGAACATGCGCTGGAGAAGCTGGCCGAGCCGTTGGGGCTGGAGGATGGCAGCGGTCCGGAAGAGCCGGGCTGGACGGCGTTTCGCCCACTGCCCGGCGGCGATATTGCCGGTGCGGATTTTGACGCGTTCTTCACCGGGTTGGAGCAAAGCTATTCCTGGATGCCGCGCGACATGCTGTGGCGCATGGCGCGCTGTTACGGCACCCGCATTGACCGCATCATCGGCAATTGCGACCGTGAAGACCAGCTCGGCGAGCAATTTGGCGGCGGGTTGAGCGAGGCGGAAGTGCGCTATCTGATCGACCAGGAATGGGCACGCGCGGCGGAGGATATTCTCTGGCGGCGGACCAAATGCGGCCTGCATATGAGCGAAAAGCAGCGCAAGGATTTCCAGCGCTGGTTCACCACGTACCAACAGCCGCGCTTGATGGTAGGTAAGGCTTAGTTTCTTGCCGTGTCCGCTATCGCGGCCTATGTCATGTGCTATGAGTGATACAGCATCTTCTCCGGCGGTCTTGGCATCGACCCTCGACCTGATCGGCAATACCCCGATGGTGCGGCTGAAAGGCCCGAGCGAAGCCGCAGGTTGCGATATTTACGGCAAGTGCGAATATGCCAATCCCGGCGCTTCGGTGAAGGACAGGGCGGCGCTGTGGATCGTTCGCGATGCCGAGGCGCGCGGCCTGCTGAAACCCGGTGGCACGATTGTCGAGGGCACCGCCGGCAATACTGGTATCGGCATTGCGCTGGTGGCCAATGCGCTCGGCTATAAATCGGTTATCGTCATGCCCGAGACCCAGTCCAAGGAGAAGATGGATACGCTGCGCGCGCTGGGGGCTGAGCTGGTGACGGTGCCGGCGGCGCCCTATGCCAATCCGGGGCATTTCGTGCACACTTCGCGACGCATGGCCGAGGAGACGGATAATGCCGTCTGGGCCAACCAGTTCGACAATATCGCCAACCGCAAGGCCCATATTGAAAGTACGGCACCGGAAATCTGGGCCCAGACCGGAGGACGCGTTGACGGCTTTATCTGCGCGGCTGGCACTGGCGGCACCATTGCCGGGGTCGGTCTGGGATTGAAAGAGCGCGATGAAAAGGTGATGATCGGCCTTGCCGATCCGCATGGCGCGGCGCTGTATCATTATTTTGCCCATGGCGAGCTGAAATCGGAAGGTTCATCGGTGGCCGAGGGCATTGGCCAGGGTCGGATCACCGCCAATCTGGAGGGTACGCCGATCGATACCCAATATCGCATTTCGGATGAAGAAGGTCTGCTCTGGGTGCGCCGTTTACTCGCCGAAGAAGGGCTGTGCCTCGGCCTTTCATCGGGCATCAATGTCGCCGGTGCGATAGCATTGGGCAAGCAGCTGGCGCAGGAGCGCGGCAGCAGCGCGAAGGTGGTAACGATATTGTGCGATACCGGTTTTCGTTATCTGTCGACGCTGTATAATCCCGAATGGCTGCGGACAAAGGGCCTGCCGGTTTTTCCCTGGCTGGCGGGTGGAGAGGAATAGACGATCATGGATCAGCCGCGCATCCGACTGAAAAGCGACAATCACGTGCTGCAGCGCCTGCAGATCGGTTCGGTCGGAGTGATAGCGGTGCTGTTAATGGTGGCGATGGCCAGTCTCGTCCTCAACAGCGCCAGCGACCAGATGCCGGATGATATCGCCGTTACCGAGGGCACGGCCGATGAGGCCAAGGCGGCTGAGGCCGATGCGCAGCCTAATGAGCCGCTGGTCGATCTCGGCGTGGTGCCCGATATTGCTCCCGAAGAGAGCCTTGCCGACCCTGACGAGGTGTTGACCGAGGATAACCTGCCCGACCTCCCGGCTGCCCCCGATGGGACTGGTGAAGAGATGCCGGTGGAAGGGCAGGAGCCCTGATGAACGACGCCGGATAATGGTGCGCGCCCGGTCATCGGCCGGGTTCCCGTGATTTCACGGCTTTTGTCGCAGCGACAATCTTCGAAAAGAGCAGCATCTAACCATGTGATTCTGCATCAAAAAGACTTTTGAAGAGAACATATATAGAATATCACTACGGAATTATCACACTATCGATCAAGGCAGAGTAAAATTATTATTTAAAATCAGTATTATATTTTTTTAGCCCGTAAAATCCCGTCTATTCCCTCTTCCATCCCGCAGCAGACGCTGTTAGGAAATCCTTAACTATAGGGTGGATTGTTTCCAGATGCTGATCGCAGCACCGCTGGCGCATGGCGCTTGCCGGAACGGGAGCGCTTGCCCTGGGTCGCTGGGACCGGACGATTGGGGTGAGGACGTTGAGCGGGAAGCCGAAATATCGGTATCGGGGCACATATTTCTCCGCCCGTGGCGAGAAAGACCGCTTTGTCCTGCCCGCCGATTTCCGCAAGACCGTTACCGAGAGCAGCGACAAGCGTCTATTGTGCCTGTCGCGTGACACCCGTTTCCCCTGTCTTGTCGGCTATGGCCTCAGTCGCCAGGACGAGATTGACGACGAAATCGACCGTCAGGAAGAGCTGGCAACACAGCGCGGCGAAATGTTTGATCGCGAGGTAGCCGAATTGTCGAGCTCGGCCATGGTGTTCGAGACCGGTTTCGATGCTTCCGGGCGTTTCATCTTTCCGCTGCATGCCCGCATTCTTGCCAAGATTTCCGACAAGGCGCTGTTTATCGGCAGCGGCAGCCAGTTCCAGATATGGGATCCCGATGTGCTGCTGGCCTATGATACCGATATTCCGCGCCTGCTCGATGCCAAGATGCTGATCCCGCATTTTGCCGAAGAGGCAGGAGGGCGCAGATGACCCGCGACCCCGCCGCGCCCAAAGCTGCATCTCATATCTCCGTGTTGCTCGATGAAGTGTTGACAGCCCTCGCCATCCACCCGGGTGAGCGGCATGTCGATGCCACTCTCGGTGCCGGCGGCTATAGCCGGGCGATGCTCACGGCGGGTGGCATGGTCCATGCCTTTGACCGCGACCCGGATGCGCGGCCATTTGCCGATGCGCTGGCTGGCGAGTATGGCGAGAATTTCCGCTTCCACCCGGCGGAATTCTCGCAGCTTGCCAGCATATTGCGTCAGGCCGGAGTCGAGACGATTGACGGTATCGTCTTCGATATCGGCGTATCGTCGATGCAGCTCGACCGGGCCGAGCGCGGCTTCTCGTTTCGGGAGGATGGTCCGCTCGATATGCGCATGGCGCAAAGCGGTACCAGTGCAGCTGATTTCCTCAACAGTGCCGATGCCGACGCCATCGCCGATGTCCTTTATCTTTACGGCGAGGAGCGTCAGTCGCGTCGGGTCGCCCGCGCTATCTGCGCTGCGCGCCCGTTGCAGACCACGGGGGAACTGGCGGCGGTGGTGCGCAAGGCGCTGGGCCATCATCCGGGCATGAAAAAGGATCCCGCAACGCGCAGCTTCCAGGCGATCCGCATCCATGTGAATGGCGAAATGGACGAGTTGCGCGCTGGTCTCACCGCCGCCGAAGCCATGCTCAGACCTGGCGGTCGGCTGGCAGTTGTTACCTTTCACAGCCTGGAAGACCGCATCGTCAAACAGTTTCTGCGCACCCGCTCTGGCGGGCAGGGCGGTGGCTCGCGCCATCTGCCGGTCGCTGATGCCGGCGCCGCGCCCAGCTTTGACAAGCCTGCAAAGCCGGTGCGTCCCAGTGAGGCCGAATGCGTCCACAATCCGCGTGCCCGCTCGGCAACTCTGCGCGCGGCCATCCGTACTGCCGCTCCGGCATGGAAGGAGGCGGCATGAAACTCGCGATTAGAAGGCTGAAAAATCTTGGCTGGCTGGCGCTGGTGCTGGTGGTGGCAATTTCGCTCTATCCATTGTCGCTCAGCGTCGCCACGCTGCGCAGCGACCTCGCGCGTACCGAATCCGATATCGTCGCCGCCAAGGCCCGACTGCGCTATCTTGAAACCGAATTCGCCACCCGTGCCAGCATGCGCCAGCTCGAGCTGTGGAATGCGCTGGATTATGGCTATCAGGCCCCCGAGGCAGAGCAATATATCAGCGGCGAACGCGCGCTGGCCAATATCGGCAAGGGGCGTGAACATATGCGTGACATTGTCGAGGTTGCCATGGTCAGCGTCGACAATGCTGCCGGCAGTATCGGCTCCCCCTTTGGCGACGGCATTGCCATCCCTGCTGCCAATAACGTTGATGAGGCCAAAGCAGCAGCTGAAACCACCGGCTCCGATAGCGAAACTGCAAGCGCGGGCAGGGCAATCGCCATGCCGGTCAACGCCCCCACTATTGAGGACTTGCTCGAAGCCAGCAATGTCTCTTCCAGCAGCGAGCCCGAAATCCCCGCCGCTACCGATGAGTCTCCCGAGAAGGAAGATCCGCAACCATGATGGCCATTGCGCAGGGCAAGGAACGTGTCCGTCTCGCCAGTCTGTCGGCCCATGCACTTTCCGTCGCCCATTTACGGGCACTGGTTGTGCTGCTGTTGCTCGGCTTCACGGTTCTGGTGATGATCGCGCGGCTATTCTATCTCGGCGTGTTTGAGGAGCATCGGGTCGCACGCGATACCGGCACCCTTTACATCCCGCCTCGGGCCGACCTGGTTGATCGCAACGGTGTGCCGCTGGCGCGCACCATTCCGGCCTTTGCCATTCGCGTTGTGCCGGATCGGGTTATCGGCGACAAGCCGCAGCTGGCGCGCCAGCTGGCGGAGATTTTTCCCGACACCAGCGCCAGTGATTTCCTCGATAAGCTCAATCGCAAGCGTCCGACCTATTTGCGCCGCCGTGTGGTGCCCGATTTTGCCAACCAGGTGCATGCGCTGGGCGAGGTCGGTTTTGAATTTCCGCGCGAAAATGAGCGCTTCTATCCGCAGCATGGCCTCGGCGCGCATCTGCTTGGCTATGTCAATGCCGATGGCAAGGGTGTGATGGGCATGGAGCGGGTGCTCAACGACAGGCTGGTCGATGATGGCCGCCGCGCCGAACCGGTGCGGCTTGCCATGGATGTCCGGGTGCAGGCAGCGCTGGAGCATGAGCTGGGCACGGCGATGCGGGCCTATAAGGCCAAGGGGGCGGCCGGGATCGTACTCGATGCCAATAATGGTGAGGTGGTGGCGCTGGCCTCGCTGCCCGAATTCAACCCCAACAAGATCAGCAAGGAAGACATTCCACGCCAGACCAATGATGTTACCTATAATGTCTATGAGCTGGGCTCGACGTTCAAGCCGCTGACTGTCGCCGCGGCGCTTGACGCCGGTACGGTGACCAACCTCGCCACCCGTTATGACGCCACAGAACCGTTGCAGGTCGGTCGCTTCCGGATCAGCGATGATCATCCGCAGCGACGCTATCTCAATGTCCCGGAAACGCTGGTGCACAGCTCCAATATCGTCACCGCGCGGCTGGCCGACAATCTCGGCCGTGAACGGATGGAGGCGATGATCCGTTCGCTCGGCTTCGATGCGCCGCCGCAGATCGAACTGGTCGAGCGCGGCCAGCCGCTCTGGCCGCAGAGCTGGGGCAGGGCGACAAATATGACCGTTGCCTATGGCCATGGCATTGCGGTGACTCCGATGCATCTGGCTTCGGCCTATGCGGCGCTGGTCAATGGCGGCATCTGGCGCCCCGCCAGTGTACGCAAGCTCAACGCCGATGAAGTGCCCGCCGGACGACGCGTGTTCAAGGCAGCGACCAGCGCCCGCATGCGCCAGTTGCTGCGGATGATCGTTGTTCATGGCACCGGGCGCAAGGCCGATGCTCCGGGCTTTCGTATCGGAGGCAAGACCGGATCCGCGGAAAAGCCGCATGAAGGCGGTTATAAGCGCAGCTCGCTGGTATCCACCTTCGCCGCCGCCTTTCCGATGGACAATCCGCGCTATGTCGTGGTGACCATGCTCGACGAGCCGGAAGGAACCGCTGCATCATCGTTCCAGCGCACCGCCGGCTGGACCGCAGCGCCGGTGGTCGGCCGTCTGGTACCGCGCATCGGGCCAATGCTTGGTGTGGTCCCCGATGATCGGCGCGATGTCGACATTTCCGAACTGACGCCACTGCTCTGGTCGCCCAGGGACGCAAGCTGATGAAGCTGGGTACGATCTTCTCCGCTGTTCCGGCTTCCCTGGCCGAGCAGCCCGTCACCGGCTTTGCCATCGACCATCGCAAGGTCGCGCCGGGCACGGTATTCGGGGCGTTTCGCGGCAGCCGCTTCAATGGTGAAGATTTTATCGAAGGCGCGGTCCAGGCGGGAGCGATTGCCGTGGTCGCTGCGCCCGATGCACCGGTGCCTGCCAGTGTCGCCCATATCGCCGATGATGAACCGCGCCGGGCCTTTGCCCAAGGGGCGGCGCGCTATTTCCGTCCGGTTCCGGGGACCGTGGCGGCTGTTACCGGGACCAATGGCAAGACATCGACCGCAGAGATGACGCGCCAGCTCTGGCACATGGCGGGCCATGGTGCAGCGTCGATCGGCACGCTGGGCGTCACCACCTCATTCGACCAGAACCGCACCGGTTTGACGACACCTGATATCGTGACTTTTCTCAGCAATATGAGCGGCCTCGCACGACAGGGTGTCAGCCATGCGATTTTCGAGGCGTCGAGCCATGGCTTGTCGCAATATCGCACCGAAGGCCTGTCGGTAAAAATCACCGCCTTCACCAATTTCAGCCGCGACCATCTCGACTATCATGGCACCATGGAGGCTTATTTCGCGGCCAAGATGCGGCTGTTCGACGAGGTGGTCGATGCTGATGGCAGCGTTGTGATCTGGGCCGATGATCCCAAATCAATCGAGGTGCAGGAACGCTGCGAGGCACGCGGCCTGAAGGTGCTCACTGTCGGCGAAGCCGGAGACGACATCGTGTTGGAGTCGCGCACGCCGACCCAGCTCGGTCAGGTGCTCATGGTCGAGTATGAGGGCAAGACCTATCGCATCGCGCTGCCGCTGATCGGTGCCTATCAGGCGGCCAATGCGCTGACCGCTGCTGGTATTGCGCTGGCCTCGGGTGGCGAGCCGCAGCAGGTTTTCGACCATGTCGCCCGGTTGCAGCCGGTGCGTGGCCGGCTCGAGCGCGCGGTTATCTGCGCCAATGGTGCGCCGGTCTATGTCGACTATGCCCATACCGGCGATGCTCTGGCATCAGCCATTGCCGCGCTGCGTCCGCATGTTGGAGGGCAGTTGATCTGTGTCTTCGGCGCCGGCGGCGACCGCGACACCGGCAAGCGCGCCGAAATGGGCAGGATTGCGCATGACAATGCCGACCGGGTGGTCGTTACCGATGACAATCCGCGCGGCGAGGATCCGGCGGCGATCCGTGGCGAGATACTCGCCGCCGCCCCGGACGCCGAGGATATTGGCGACCGTCGTACCGCTATCGCCCGGGCGATAGAGCTGGCCGGGCCTGACGACATCATCCTGCTCGCGGGCAAGGGGCATGAACAGGGACAGATTGTCGGTCGTGGCGAGGAGGAACGGGTGCTACCCTTTGATGATGTCGAGGTTGCGCGGCAAGTGGCCGGGGAGGCGGTCGTATGAGCACAATCTGGGCCGCTGCAGAAATTGCCGAAGCGACAGGCGGCACGGCGCATGGCGATTTTGCTATTTCCGGCGTCGCTTTTGACTCGCGCGAGGTTGGTCCCGGCGATCTGTTTATCGCGATGCGCGGCGAACAGGCCGATGGCCATGACTATATCGCCGGAGCGCTCGACAATGGTGCTGCCGGGGTGATCAGCGAAAAACCGTTCGGCGATGCGCCGCATGTGCTGGTGAAAGACAGCTTTGCCGCACTGAACGCGCTCGGCCATGCCGCCCGCGCCCGCAGCCGGGCGGTGATCATCGGTGTCACCGGATCGGCGGGCAAGACCGGTACCAAGGAAGCGCTCTATCTCAGCCTCGATCGTGCCCCGGCGCGCAGCGCGCATCGTTCGGTCAAAAGCTATAACAATCATGTTGGCGTACCACTGAGCCTGGCGCGGATGGACCCGGCGGCTGATTATGGCGTGTTCGAAATGGGCATGAACCATGCCGCTGAACTGAGCGCGCTGACCCAGATTGTCCGCCCGCATATTGCGATTATTACGACTGTCGCGCCGGTACATATCGAGCATTTTGACGATGAGAGCGGTATTGCTCACGCAAAGGCGGAGATTTTTGAAGGGCTCGAGCCGGATGGTACTGCGATCATCCCGATCGATAATCCGCATTATCCCATTTTGCGTGCCAAGGCGGAAACTTGCGCAACGCACATCCTGACCTTCGGCCGGCATGAAGAGGCCGATATCCGTCTGATCGATGCTGTCCCTGCGATGGAGGGGGGCACTTTGGTGACAGCGCGGCTGCTGGACCGGATGCTGGTCTATCGTGTCGCGGAATCGGGCGAGCATTGGGCGATGAATTCCTTGAGCGTGATGGCTGCTGTCCATGCCGCTGGTGGCGATCTGGCGCTGGCCGGACTGGCCATGGCCGAACTGCCCGGGCTTGCCGGGCGTGGCGCTACCCATGATGTCAAGCTGAAGGACGGCGGCAGCGTCCGTCTCGTCGATGAAAGCTATAATGCGAATCCGGCATCCATGGCGGCAACGCTCAAGACCTTCGCAGATAAAGCCGCAGGCCGCAAAATCGCCGTTCTGGGAACGATGGGAGAATTGGGTGATTTCAGCGAAAGGTACCATGCTGAACTTGCCGGGCCAGTAACAGATGCGGGTGTGGATCATTGCATCCTAGTCGGTGAGGAGATGCAGATTCTGGGTAAAAGGCTCGCTTCTGCGGTTGAGTATCAGGGCGGTTTCGACCATGTGGCCGATGCGTCCGTAGCGCTTGATCGGCTCAAGGCTATCATGGCCGATGGTGACACCATTCTGATCAAGGGTTCCAACAGCGTTAATCTGGGGTCGGTAGTACGGGCGCTCACCGACGGGGAAACATAATGCTCTATTATCTCGCCGAGTTGATGGAATTTGAGGGCGTGTTCAACCTGATCCGCTATCTCAGCTTTCGCTCGGGCGCCGCCATTGTCACTGCGCTGTTCATCGGCATGGCGATTGGGCCGCGCTTCATCATGATGCTGCGCATGCGGCAGGGCAAGGGCCAGCCTATCCGCGAGGACGGGCCGCAAAGCCATCTGGCCAAGCGCGGCACGCCGACCATGGGCGGGCTGATGATCCTGATTGCGCTAACCACTTCGCTGCTATTGTGGATGGATCTCAGCAATATCTTTGTCTGGGCCTGTCTTTTCGTCACGCTGGGTTTCGGGACCATCGGTTTCCTCGATGATTATGACAAGGTGCGAAAGGCCAGCCACAAAGGTGTATCGGGCAAGGTGCGGCTGCTCGCCGAATTTGTCATCGCTGGCTCTGCAACCTGGCTGATCCTCAACCAGACCGGGACATTTCTCTATGTCCCCTTCTTCAGCAATCTCGCCTTTGAGCTCGGCCTGCTCTATTATCCGTTTGCCGCATTTGTGATCGTCGGTGCTGGCAATGCGGTCAACCTCACTGACGGGTTGGACGGGCTCGCAACCATGCCGGTAATCATCGCCAGCGGCAGCTTCCTGCTGATCGTCTATCTTGTCGGTAACACCGTATTCTCCGGCTATCTCGGCATTCCCTATGTCGAGGGCGTCGGTGAGCTGGCGATTTTCTGCGGCGCGGTGATCGGTGCGTGCCTTGCCTTTTTATGGTTTAACGCGCCGCCGGCGGCGGTGTTCATGGGCGATACCGGTTCTCTCGCACTGGGCGGGGCGCTGGGCGCTATCGCGGTTTCGGCGCATCATGAAATCGTATTGGCGATTGTCGGCGGTCTGTTCGTGCTCGAGGCGCTGTCGGTGATCATCCAGGTATTCTTCTTCAAGCGCACCGGCCGCCGTGTCTTCCGCATGGCGCCAATTCACCACCATTTCGAACAGCTTGGCTGGCCGGAATCCACCGTGGTGATCCGTTTCTGGATCATCTCTCTGGTGCTCGCGCTGGCCGGATTGGCAACGTTGAAACTGAGATGATTACCGCGCGCGCCTTTTCCGGAAAACGCTATGCCGTACTCGGGCTGGCCCGGTCGGGACGCGCCGTAGTAGAGACGCTGTCGGCATCGGGGGCCGAGGTGCTGGCCTGGGACAATAGAGAGGCGGCGCGCGACAACCTGCCCGAGGGTGTGCAGCTTGGCGATCCGCTGACCACCGATCTTACCGGCTATGACGCGATTATCGTTTCGCCTGGGGTACCGATCAACCGCCATCCCATTGCCGACCGGGCGCGGGCCTTCGGCCTGCCGCTGATCGGCGACATCGAACTGTTTGCCATGGCGCGGGGTGAATTGCCGGTGCACAAGGTTGTCGGCATTACCGGCACCAACGGCAAGTCGACGACCACGGCGCTGGTGCACCATATGCTGCGCCATGCCGGTTACAGCACGCTGATGGGGGGCAATATCGGCCTGCCGATCCTGTCGCAGCCGCCGCTACAGCCGAATGACAAAGGCCCGGCGGTCTATGTCCTCGAACTGTCGAGCTTCCAGATCGATCTCACCCTCTCGCTCGATTGCGATGTCGCGGTGTTGCTCAACATCACCCCGGATCATCTTGATCGCTATGACGATTTTGCCGCCTATGCTGCCGCCAAGGCGCGGCTGTTCGCGATGCAGTCGGCCGGACGTCACGCAGTGGTCAACCGCGCCACCGAGGATGAATTTGCCGTGATCGGCAGCCGGGATGACCTGATGGTGCGCTTTCTCGATGCAGTCTCAGTCACAGGTCAGGATAATTGGCCAGCGCTCGCCGGGCCGCATAACCGCCAGAATGCCGCCGCCGCGATATCGATTGGCGAAACGCTGGGCCTTGGCAGCCCCGCCATTGCCGCGAGCTTTGCCGGTTTTGAGGGCCTTTCACACCGGATGGAGGTGATCGCCCAGTTTGAAGGCGTCACTTTTGTCAATGACAGCAAGGCGACGAATCCGGCTGCGACGGCGCCGGCGCTGGCCGCCTATCGCGATATCCACTGGATCGCTGGCGGCCTGGCCAAGGAGAAGGGGCTTGATGATTGCGCGCCCTATTTTGACCGCATCAAGCATGCCTATGTCATCGGCGAGGCCGGGCCGGATTATGCCGAGCTGTTGGCGCCGCACATGCCGATCAGCCGTTCGGAGATGTTGGGCAATGCGGTGAAACAGGCTTTTGAGCGCGCAGTTCCGGGCGATGTGGTGCTGCTCTCGCCGGCCTGTGCCTCGTTTGACCAGTTTCGCGATTTCGAGGCGCGTGGCGCGTGTTTCCGCAAGATGGTCGACAAGCTTATCGCTGAAACAAAGAGTGAGGGAGAGAAGGTGGCATGAGCGAACAGACGGTCAGCGACAAGGGCAACGCACCGGCATCTGCTGCGCCGGCTATTGTCGCACGCGGCCTGTCGAAGCGATTCAACCGGAGGCTCGGCCGCTCGGACCGCTCACAACTGGCGATCTGGTTCTGGGAGCTGGACCGGGTGACGCTGACCCTGATCGGCATTTTGATGGCCATTGGACTGATTGCGGTGGCTGCCGCCTCTCCGGCTACCGCGGCACGCCTTTCGACCGACAGCGTCACGCTCGACCCGCTCTATTTTTTCTATCGCCAGCTGCGCTGGCTGATCCTCGGCGTTCCGGGGATGATCGTCATTTCGATGCTGCCCAAGACCCAGGCGCGGCGGCTGGCGATTGCCGCCATGGTCTTTTTCGGCATGCTACTGATCCTGGTACCGGTGATTGGCGAGACCAAGAACGGCGCACAGCGCTGGATCGGCTATGGCCTGACCATTCAGCCATCGGAATTTCTCAAGCCCGCTTTTGCCGTGACCATTGCCTGGATATTGTCGCTCAAGGCGCGTGATCCCGAACTGCCGGTTATGAGTGTGACCTTCGGCATCACCTGCATCGTCGGTTTTTTCCTGATGGCCCAGCCCAATCTTGGCGGTACCATCGTTTTCTTCGGCATCTGGTTCGTGCTGGCGTTGCTCGCCGGGCTGTCCTTCCAGGTGATCGCTGGCTCAATTGTTGCCGGGATTGGCGGGCTGACCACTGCCTATCTCTTCTATCCGGTGGCGACCCAGCGCATCAATGCCTGGCTGTTTGGCGGCGAGAGCTATGACCAGGTGGCGCTGGCACACAATACGCTGACCAATGGTGGCTTTATTGGCGCCGGGCCGGGGCTGGGCACCGCCAAGTTCCGCCTGCCTGAGGCGCATACCGATTATATCTTCTCGGTCATCGGTGAGGAATTCGGCCTGCTCGCCTGCGCCGCCATCGCGATACTCTATCTGGTGTTTATCGCACGGGTGCTGCTGCGGTTGCAGGAGGAAAAGAATCTGTTCCTTTCGCTCGCTGTCACTGGTCTCGCGGCGCAGATTGGAGGTCAGGCGATGATCAACCTTGCCGTCAATCTCCAGCTTTTCCCCTCCAAAGGCATGACCCTGCCATTTATCAGCTATGGCGGGTCCTCGATGCTGGCGCTGTGTTTCTCGGCCGGTTTGCTGCTCGCCTTGAGCCGCAGAAACCCCTATCTTGACCGCTCCTCATTCGACAGGAGCTGGCAACAGTGACCACTATCAACCGCCACTATGTTCTCGCCGCCGGAGGCACGGGCGGGCATATGATTCCGGCCTATGCGCTGGGCGAGGAACTGATGCGGCGCGGCCATCGTGTGGCGCTGCTCACCGATGAGCGCGGCGCAAAGATTCCCGGTATTTTCGAGGAAGGCCAGGTGCACATCCTGCCGACCGCAAGGCTTTCCGGCGGACCTTTGGCAAGGCTGAAGGGGCTGCGCAGCATCTGGCAGGGGCGCAAAATGGCGCTGCGGCTGTTCGACAGCTTTCAGCCCACCGCGGTAGTCGGTTTCGGCGGCTATCCGGCGCTGCCGACATTGCTGGCAGCGAACAAGGCGAAGCTGCCGACCATCGTGCATGAGCAGAATGCGGTGTTCGGCCGGGTCAACCGTCTTATGGCGCGCAAGGTAGGGGCGATTGCCACTGCCTATAAAAAGGTCGAACGGCTCGACAGCAAATATGCCGACAAGGTGCATGTCGTGGGCAATCCGGTGCGACAGGCGATCCTCGACATCCGCACCCAGGATTTCCCGCCTTTCCTGCCCGACGGCATTTTCCGGGTGCTGGTGACCGGTGGCAGCCAGGGTGCAAAGGTGCTGTCCGAAATGGTGCCCGATGGCCTTGCCATGCTGCCGACGCATCTGCGACGCCGCTTGCAGGTAACGCAGCAATGCCGCGAGGAAGATATCGACTTGGTGCGTGAGCGTTATGCCGCGCATGAGATACCGGCGGAACTCGCCACCTATATTGACGACCTGCCCGACCGGTTGGCCTGGGCACATCTGTTTATCGGTCGCGCCGGGGCCTCGACCATTGCCGAGCTGACCGTCGCCGGGCGACCAGCGATCCTGGTGCCGCTGCCTTTCGCCACCGATGATCATCAGACCGCCAATGCCCGCGAGATGGTTGACGCCGGTGGTGCACGCGCGATTGTCCAGCCAAAGATCACCACCCGTGATCCCGATGCGCTGGGCGGCGACAAGGCCAATGCCCTGCGCAAACAGCAGGCCGATGAATATCAGAAAATGGCGAAGCAGCTGTGCAAGCAGATCCAGAAGATCGCCATGGACCCGGCATCGCTGGAGAATGCGGCGCTCGCAGCGCATAAATGCGGCTATCCCAATGCCACCCGTGATCTGGCCGATCTGGTTGAAAGTGCCGGTGGTGATCCGCTCAGCGATGCCATCCGCATCCGCCCTGCCGCCCAGGGCGCGGTGCGGCCGAAGGAGTCGCTGGCGCACAGCACCGACAAGAAAGAGAGCGTCTGATGCAGGCGGTCGGCACCGATATCGGCACCATACACTTTGTCGGCATTGGCGGCATCGGCATGTCGGGCATTGCCGAGGTGATGCACAATCTGGGCTATAGCGTGCAGGGCAGCGACATTGCCGACAGCCCGACGGTGGAGCGGCTGCGCGGCAAGGGCATCACCGTGCATATCGGTCATGATCCGGAACATGTCAGCGAAGCGGCGGTGCTGGTGACGTCAACGGCGGTGCGCCGTACCAATGTCGAGGTCGCCCATGCGCTCGAACACCGTATTCCGGTAGTGCGCCGGGCCGAGATGCTGGCCGAGCTGATGCGGCTGAAATCGACCATTGCGATTGCCGGAACGCATGGCAAGACCACGACCACCTCGATGGTTGCCTGCATGCTCGATTCCGGTGAGATCAACCCGACGGTGATCAATGGCGGGATTATCAACCGCTATGGTTCCAACGCCCGGCTTGGCACTGGCGAATGGATGGTGATCGAGGCCGATGAGAGCGATGGCAGTTTTTTGCGCCTCGATGGCACACTTGCTGTCGTCACCAATATCGATCCCGAACATCTTGACCATTATGGCAGCTTCGATGCGATCAAATCTGCCTTTGTCGAGTTCATCGAAAATGTCCCTTTTTACGGGGCGGCAATATTGTGTGTCGATCATCCCGAGGTGCAGGCGCTGCTGCCACGGGTGAAGGATCGACGGATCGTCACCTATGGCTTTTCGGCTCAGGCCGATATTCGCGGCGACAATGTCACTCCGATACCGGGCGGCAACCGCTTTGATGTGGTGGTGCGCGATCGTGATGGCGAGACACGGACCATTGAAGGCGTCACTCTGCCAATGCCGGGCCGGCACAATGTCCAGAACGCGCTCGCCGCCGTCGCGGTAGGGCTGCAAATGGGCATGAGCGATGATGCTGTGCGCAATGGCTTTGACAGCTTTGACGGGGTGAAGCGGCGCTTTACCAAAGTCGGCACCATATCGGTCGATAGCGGCAAAGCGGTTGTGATCGATGATTATGGCCATCATCCGGTCGAGATACAGGCAGTGCTCTCCGCCGCGCGCGAGGGCGCAAAGGGCCGCGTAATCGCGGTGTGTCAGCCACACCGCTATACAAGGCTGCGCGATCATATGGAGGCGTTTCAGGGTTGCTTCAACGACGCCGATATCGTGCTGGTCACGCCGGTCTACAAAGCCGGCGAAGAGTCGATTGAAGGCGTCGACAGCGAAGCGCTGGTCGCGGGCCTCAAACAGCGCGGCCATCGCGAGGCGGCGACGGTTGTCGACAGCGATGAACTGGCGCGCGTGCTTGCTGATATCGTTCGCGCCGATGACATGATTGTGTGCCTCGGTGCAGGCGATATCACCAAATGGGCGGCGGGTCTGCCTGATGCGGTGACGGAGGCAATGCAATGAGTGAAAGCCTCACCCTCCCATCGGTACGCGGCAAGCTGAAAGCGGATGCGCCGCTGGCACCCTTGGTGTGGTTCAAGTCGGGCGGCACGGCCGACTGGCTGTTCGAGCCGAAAGATGCCGATGATCTTGCCGATTTCCTGCGCCAGCTTGATGGCGCGCTGCCGGTATGGCCGCTCGGCCTCGGTTCCAACTGTATCATCCGCGATGGCGGGGTGCGCGGCGTCGTGGTCCGCCTCGGCAAGCCTTTTGCCACGGTCGAAGCTGCGGGAGAACATATGCTGCGCTGCGGTGGCGGGGCCTCGGGCATATTGGTGTCCTCCAGGGCGCGCGATGCCGGTCTGGCGGGTCTGGAGTTTCTGCGCGGTATTCCCGGCACGGTGGGCGGCTTTGTACGGATGAATGGCGGCGCCTATGGCCGCGAAGTCAGCGATGTGCTGGTAAGTTGCGGTGTGGTTCTGCCCTCGGGTGAGCGGGCGACGCTCGATGTGGCCGAGCTTGATTACAGCTATCGCCACAGTGCATTGCCCGCAGGTGCGATTGTCGTCAGCGCGCTGTTTCGCGCTGCGCCGGGCGAGCGCGATGCGATCCAGGCCGAGATGGACCGCATCGCCAAGGCGCGTGAGGATTCACAGCCATTACGCTCGAAAACCGGTGGTTCGACCTTCAAGAACCCGGAAGGCCATAAGGCATGGCAACTGGTTGATGCTGCTGGCTGCCGTGGATTGACTGTCGGTGGTGCACAAGTGAGTGAGAAGCACACCAATTTCCTGATCAACACTGGTGATGCGACCAGCAGCGATATCGAGGCGCTGGGCGAAGAGGTACGCAAGCGGGTGAAAACGCAGACGGGTGTCGACCTGCAATGGGAAATCCAGCGCGTGGGAGAGAGACAGCCATGAATGCATTTCCCCTTCCGTTCGCCTCGAGCGAAGTCGAGAGGCTTTTACATGCGGAGAGCTGTGTCTCGACTACGCTCGACATGAACGGATTTAATTTTGATCTGATGGGATCAATTAAATGACCCTCGCCAAACTTCATATTGCTGTGCTGATGGGCGGATGGTCATCCGAGCGCGAGGTTTCGCTGATGTCCGGTGAGGGCGTTGCCGAGGCGCTGGAAAGCCTGGGTCATCAGGTGACGCGCGTCGATATGGACCGCAATGTCGCCATGGTGCTGCAGAATATCCGGCCCGATATGGTGTTCAACGCGCTGCACGGCACGCCGGGCGAGGATGGCCGGGTCCAGGGCATGCTCGACCTGATGCAGATCCGCTATACCCATAGCGGCATGGCGACATCGGTTATCGCCATCGACAAGGAACTGACCAAGGATGCGCTGGTGCCGCATGGTATCCCGATGCCGCACGGCCAGATCGTCAACAGCGAGAGCCTTTACAGCGCCGATCCGCTGCCGCGCCCCTATGTGCTGAAACCGGTGAATGAGGGTTCCTCGGTCGGTGTCGCGATCATCAGGGCGGATGGCAATTATGGCGACCCCGTTTCGCGCGACAGCAGCGGGCCGTGGAAGGAATTTGACGAGCTGCTGGCCGAGCCCTTTATTCGAGGCCGGGAGCTGACCACGGCGGTGATCGGCGATGCCGATGACGGCCGGGCGCTGACGGTAACAGAATTGCGCGCCAAATCGGGTTTCTATGATTATGACGCCAAATATACCGATGGCCTGACCGAGCACATCTGTCCGGCAGATATTCCGCAGGCCATTCATGATCTGTGCCTGAAATATGCGCTCGAAGCGCATCGCCTGCTCGGTTGCAAGGGCGTGTCGCGCAGCGATTATCGCTGGGATGACAGCAAGGGCGCGGATGGGCTGTTCCTGCTTGAGGTCAATACCCAGCCGGGGATGACACCGCTCAGCCTCGTCCCCGAACAGGCAGCGCAAATGGGCATGGATTATCCCGCACTGGTCGAAGCGATAGTGGAGGCAGCCTTATGACGGCGGCAAAGACAAAACGCGGTAAACCGCAAAAGGCACGCAAATCGGCGCCGCGCAGGCGTACGGTCAAGCGCAAGAGCATGTTCGATCGGCTGCTGGCGGTGTTGCCCTTTACCCCGGCGCAGGTGCAACGCGCCATGACCTTTGCCATCGTCACCGGCGTTCTGCTCGGCGCGCTTGCTATTGCCAAGGTTGCCGGTCTCACCGACCGGGCCGGGCAGCAAATGGCCGAGATGGCGGGGCGGGCCGGGTTTGAGGTGAAACATGTCGAGGTGCGCGGGCTGGATAATGTCAACGAGCTCAAAGTCTATGAGATCGTGCTGGCGGAAAAGGACCGTGCCATGCCGCTGGTCGATCTCGATGCGCTCCGCGACGAGCTGATGCAGTTTGGCTGGATCGGCGATGCCCGGGTATCGCGCCAGCTTCCTGACACGCTGATCGTCGATATTGTCGAGCGCGAGCCCCATGCACTGTGGGATAATGGCAAGCGGCTGGCGATGATTGACCGCGAAGGCAGGGTGCTCGAGGTTGTTGCTGATGCGCGCGGTATCGATCTGCCGCTGATCAGCGGCGAGAATGCCAATGAAAAGGCAGCGGCACTGGATGAATTGATGAATGAGGCCCCGGCGCTCGAGCCGATGGTGGCCAAAGCCAAATGGGTCGGCAATCGCCGCTGGGACCTGGTGTTCCAGTCGGGCGAGACGCTGGCATTGCCCGAAGGTGAGGAGGCATCGAAAGCGGCCTATGTCACCTTCGCGCGGATGGAGGGCATCAATCGGCTGCTCGGCAAGGGCGTGACCTATTTCGACCTGCGCGACCCGGATCGCGCCTATTTCCGCCTGCCGCGCGACAATGCCGGTGCTGGGAAAGAGGCGCAGCCATGAGCAATCCACCACCGATTACCAAGGTCTATACCGCGCTCGATATCGGCTCGTCCAAGGTCAGTGCGCTGATCGCCGGGCGCAATGAAGAGGGGGCGCTGATCGCTCTCGGCACAGGTCAGCATGCCAGCGAGGGCGTCAAGCGCGGCTATGTCACCGATGTCGAGCGTACCGAACATGCAGTGCGCAATGCGGTGGAACAGGCCGAGCGCATGGCCGGGCTCAATGTCGACCAGATCTGGGTCGGCTGCACCTCGGGCGGGCTGCTCAGCCGCATCACCACAGTCGAGACCGAATTGCATGGCGAGCGGATCGAGCAGGATGATGTCGATTATCTGTTGAGCCATGGCCGCGACGCGATCGAGCCCGATGGCCGCATGGTACTGCACGCCGAACCCGCGCTCTATACTCTCGATGGCCAGGCCAAGGTGAAAGAACCCAAAGGTCTGCATGCCGATCGCTTGGGTGTCGATATCCATGTCGTGCTCGCCGATGGCGCACCGGTGCGCAATATCGATATGTGCGTGCGCGCCGCGCATCTCGATGTTCGCGCTGTGGTTGCGGCACCGATTGCCTGTGGTCTCGCCTGTCTCAGCGTCGAAGAGCGTGAACTGGGTGTGGCGCTGGTCGAGTTGGGTGCCGCAGTAACCAATATCTCGCTCTATGCAGGAGGCATGCTGGTCGGCTTGCACTCCATTCCCTATGGCGCCTCGGACATGACGGATGCCATCGCCTCGGCTTTTGGCATCCGCCGCGCCGAAGCGGAGCGGCTCAAATGCTTTTACGGCTCGGCCATTGCCAGTCCCGCCGATCATCGCGAAATGATTCCGATCAAGCGCTCGGTGGCGGGTATTGCCGGTACCGGCAGCGACAATGACAGCGCCAGCGATGACCGGATTTCACGTGCCGAGCTGGTGAGCGTGATCGTGCAACAGCTCGATTATCTGCTCGGTGAAGTATCCAGCGGCTTGAAACAGCTGGGTTTCTCCGCGCCGCGCGGCAAGATGGTGGTGCTTACCGGCGGCGGTGCCGAGCTCAAGGGTATTGCCGATTACGCCCAGGGCGTATTTGGCCAGACGGTGCGTATCGGCACGCCGCTGAAGATGCAGGGGCTGCCCGAGGCGCATAGCGGCCCGGCCTTTGCCACTTTGGCCGGGCTGGTGCGCTATGCCGACCGTGATCCGCGCGATATTCGGGTGATGCTGCCCAAACAGCAGGTGGTGCATGGCTATTCGGGGTTAGCCGCATTTCGCCGGCTGTGGCGGGCGTTGAAAGAGGAATATTGAAGTAATATGCCCGGTTGACAGAGGCAAAGATCACTCAACTGGGGAAAGGTTAACTTTTTACGTGATTCGGCGAATCATTCTGTGCAATGAGAAAGTATAGAAGGGCATCGCAGAACAGCGATCAGGGAGTGAAGACTATGAGTATCGATATTGGTCCTCCGGCAATGGACGAGCTCAGACCGCGCATTGCCGTCGTGGGCGTTGGCGGGGCAGGGGGCAATGCCATCGCCAATATGATTGCGGCCAAGGTGGAAGGTGTCGATTTCATCATCGCCAATACCGACGCACAGGCACTGAACAGTTCGGTTGCCGAACAGCGCATTCAGCTTGGTCCGGACATCACCCAGGGCCTGGGCGCAGGATCGCGGCCCGAGGTCGGCCGTGCCGCCGCCGAAGAGACGATCGACGAGATCGAGAAGACGCTTGAGGGCGCACATATGTGCTTCATCGCCGCCGGCATGGGTGGCGGCACCGGCACCGGCGCCGCGCCGGTGATCGCCAAGATTGCCCGTGACAAGGGTATATTGACTGTTGGCGTCGTCACCAAGCCGTTTACCTTTGAGGGCACGCGCCGGATGCGCGCCGCCGAAGCCGGCATTGAGGAACTGCAGAAGAATGTCGATACGCTGATCGTCATTCCGAACCAGAACCTGTTCCTCATCGCCAATGCCGATACCACCTTCAAGGAAGCCTTCACCCTGGCCGACGAGGTGTTGCAACAGGGTGTCCGTTCTATCACCGACCTGATGGTGATGCCCGGTCTGATCAATCTCGACTTTGCCGACGTTCGCTCGGTAATGCGCGAAATGGGCAAGGCGATGATGGGTACGGGCGAGGCCGAAGGCGATGGCCGTGCGCTCGAGGCAGCCGAGAAAGCGATCGCCAACCCGTTGCTCGACGGCGTGTCGATGCAGGGTGCCAAGGGCGTCATCATCTCGATCACAGGTGGCGAAGACATGCGTCTGATGGAGGTCGACGAGGCTGCCAATCATATTCGCGAGCTGGTTGACGAAGATGCCAACATCATCTGGGGGTCGGCCTTCAACGACAAGCTGGCCGGCAAGATTCGCGTTTCGGTGGTGGCCACCGGTATCGACAGCGATGGCACCGTCAGCGACGACAATGCGCGGCCATTCTCCTTCGCCCGCAGCACTCCGCCGGCAGAGACCGCCACCCCGGTTGAAGCCGCTCCGGTGGAGACGCCGGAAACCTCTGCCGAAGACAGTCAGATGCCGCTGGTCACGCCTTCGGGCGATGACAGCCTGACCGACGATGCGGCGACGCCGCTTGATCTTGGTCTCAGCGAGGAAGCGGCACCCGAAGAACCCGAAGCCAGCATCGAGGCCGATACTGAGCCGGTCGCGGTCTATGGCGACGGTGTTCCTGAAACACCGTCTGCCGATGCTGGCGACGAGGAGTTGCTGCTCGACAATGCGGCGATTGAAGATGCTGTCGAGGAGACACCGCCGGTTGCTGAAGCCGCTGCCCAGGCCAGCGATGAAGATGATAGCGGCAGCGATGATATATTGGCCAAGAAGCCGCCCCGCATTGCCAGTGGCGGTGGCACGCTGTTCGAGCGTATGGCCAATCTTTCGCGCAGTGAACGCGCTGAAGAGGACGACGGTGATGATGACAGCGGGCCGCTCAATATCCCGCGTTTTCTCAATCGCCAGAACAACCAGTAATCGGCCATTACCGGACAGGCAGGGGCGGGCGCGGCATGGCTGTGGTCCGCCCCTTCACTATTGCTATATCCGCATGATGCTGCCGCCAGACGCCCTGCACTTTCCCCTGAATGTGCAGCAATTGCGACAAAAGGCGGTGCTTTTGCTCGCCGTGGCGGCATGATTGCGATAGGATAGGGGCAATGGTGCAGTTTTTCGCGGATATTTCCGGCAAGTACAGACGCAGATATGGGCGCAGCTATGTAGCGGGCCTGTCAAAGGCGTGGCTGCCGCTGGCGGTCGGCGCGCTGTTGCTGCCTGTGGCACAGCTTGACAGTGCCGCAGCACAGGGCCGTGCGCAGTCTTCGCTGGAGGTAAAATCCCCTGAAGGCACCCGCGAGTTAAGCGATGCACTGCGCCGCCTGTCACGCAATTCGCGCGATCTCAATGCGCTTATCGATGCCGGCAATGCGGCACTGGTGCTCGGTGATCCGACTGCAGCCATTGGATTTTTTGCGCGTGCCGACGAAATCGATCCACGCAATGGCCGCGTAAAGGCCGGATTGGCCTCGGCAGTATTGGGCAGCGAGAACCCTTATGAGGCGCTGCGCCTTTTCGATCAGGCAGTGGCGCTGGGAGTGTCTGACAGCCGTGTCGCCGCCGATCGCGGCCTCGCCTATGATCTGGTGGGAAAGCAGGATCTGGCACAACAGGATTACAAGCTGGCGTTGCGTCGTCGCAGCAGTGACGAGGTCACCCGCCGCTATGCACTGTCGCTCGGCATTTCGGGCCAGCGCGAAGAAGCCGAGGCGCTGCTGACGCCGTTATTGAACCGGCGTGATGTCGATGCCTGGCGCATCCGTGCCTTTGTGCTGGCAATCAATGAGGATATTGACGGCGCGATTGCGATATCCGACGCCACTATGCAGCCGCGTGGTGCCCGTGCCATCCGTCCGTTCCTGCGCTATTTCCCCAGGCTGACGCCGAGCCAGCAGGCCGCCGCAGCGCATTTCGGTCATTTCCCACAGGAAGCGAATATCGGGCGGGATAATCCGCGCAATGCTGAATTTGCCAGCCGTAGCGCGCGATCATCGAGGCGCACCAGCCGTGCCGATGCCGGACTGATCCCGGTCGGCGAACCGCTGGGAGGTGGCAATGCTGCCCGGGAGAAGCCGGCGCGTGTTGTCGACAGGGCACCGCGCCGCCGCCCTGGACGCGGCTCCTCCCCCGCCGAGCGCCGGGTATCTGCCAGTGCTGCCGAGGCTGTAGCCGCTGGGGAGAATGCGCCGCAGGAGAAGGTTGTGGTTGCCGACGTCATCGCTGCGCCCGAGCAGACAGCAGCTGCCAAGGATAGTGAGACGCTGACGCAAAGCGTATCGACCGATGCGCCGGGCACGTCCAGCGCGATTGAAAATCTGCTGCCGGAGCCTGAGGACCAGGCTATGGCCAGTGCCGAAGAAACCGTGCCGGTACCGGGCTTTGAAAGCCTGGGCGATCCGGCCACCAGCAGCTTTGATCTGGCTGATGCCAATGGTGCTGCGAGCACTGATACCACACCAGGTGCTGGCAGTGTTGCGGCAGAGGCCGACACAGCCGAAGCGCAGACATCACCACCGGCCAGTTTTGCCAGCCTGATGGCGGATATCGCGGTTCCCGAGTCCGAAATGGCTCCGGATGAGGATGCGGTGGACATCACCAGCATCACCCCCGCCAAGGCGAAACCGAAGCCCGCGCCCAAGCCGAAGGAACCGAAACATCCCAGCCGTCACTGGGTCCAGGTGGCGGGCGGTGCCAATGTTGCCGGACTCAGCCGCGAATGGCGGCGGCTGGTGAAAGCAGCACCCAAGGCCTTTGCCGGGAAGAAAGGCTGGACCACGCCGCTAAACCGCACCAACCGGGTGCTGGCCGGCCCATTTGGTAGCAAGCGCGAGGCGCAAGCCTTCGTCAATCTGCTGGCGAAATCGGAGATATCGGCCTTTACCTTCACCAGTGCCGAAGGGCAGGAAATCAAGCCGTTGAAATAGTGCGGCTAGGCTCCGGGGACCGAGAGTGCAGCAGCCGCTTCGCGCACTTTCCGCAGTTTGTCGGCATCGTTGCGAAAAGCGGTACTGGCATCTTGCAGCGCCTTTGCCGCCTTGCCGCTTTCACCGAGCTGAATCCGGCTGCGCATCAGCATGATCCAGCCATCGACATTGTCCGGATTGGCCTTGAGCTTCTCCGCAAGTCCGTCGACCATGTTACGGATCATGGCTTCCTGCTGCCCCTGGGGTAGCGAGGCGGCCGCCTGCATCTGGTCGCGGCTGGGACCGGGAATGGCCGATGAGGCGACCGCTGCGCCATCGGTTTTGACGCCGCCCGTGGGCGGTGCAAATTGCGCACTGGCCAGTCGCGTCGCGACATCGATGCCGCGTTCTGCCGCGACATTGCGGATGACATTGCGCACATCTTCAGCCCAGGGGGCGTCCGCCGGGGTTTCGGCAAGCAGCGCGAACCAGGCATTGATCGCCGCCTCATGCTCACCGTCCATGTCCATTGCCGCAGCGCGGAAATAGCGGGCGCGTGGATCTTTCGGGTCGAGCCTCAACGCCTCGTCAAATGCAGAGCGTGCATCGGCGGGGA
Organism: Pseudomonadota bacterium; assembly: GCA_039818985.1. Lineage (NCBI taxonomy): Bacteria > Pseudomonadati > Pseudomonadota > Pseudomonadota bacterium. Next base: position 620,693 of record JBCBSU010000001.1, read on the forward strand.
TATCACCCTCGCTGCTCGCCAGCACCAGTGCCTCTCCGAGCATCGAATGATATTCGGCATTGGTGGGCTCGAGTGCCACCGCCCGTTTCATCGCGGTTGCCGCCTCGGCAAAGCGAGAGGTCTCGAAGAAAGACCAGCCGAGCATGCTCCAGCCGCGCGCGTCATCGGGATTTTCCTGGAGCTTCTGCTCGAGTGCGGCAATGACTTCACTTACCGGCGGTGCCTGTTCATTTGCAGCGGTGACGGCACTGTCGCCTGCTTGCGTATTACTGTCGCTGCCATCCGGACGCATCAGTGTTACCCCCACGGCTGCCAGGGCGATAACCCCTGCACCCACCATGATCCAGCGGCTCATCGTCCCGCCGGACTGGGCTGGTTGTTGCTCATCCTGCTTTTGCGCCATTTGCCGCTATCCTCATCCCGCTCCTGTCACAGGTGCTACCTCGATTACTGCCTATCGTGTCCGGGCCATGCCGCGCAACCCACTGGCGCGAATAATCCCGCAACGGGCCATGTGTCTGAGTAATGCAGTTATTTTGCCAAAAGCCTGTGGCAATCGTCACAGATATTGCGTAATGTCCGTGCGAGGGTTCGCGAGATGATGCGGCACAAAGACCGCAGCAGCGCATTTTGAGCGCGCAACGCGATAGGGCCAGTGGATTTGCGGTGAGCGTCAAGACCGCAAAAATCTCTTTCTTTTCGCGATGTGCGCCGGGCTTTGGGGGAAAGCGAACCGGTGAGCGAAACCTTTAAAGTAGCCATTATCGGATCGGGGCCGGCGGGGATGAGCGCTGCCGGGCGCGCCGCTGAGTTGGGCCTGAGCCATGTGCTGCTGGAAAAGACCGACCACCTGTCTGATACCATCTACAAATACCAGAAGGGCAAGCATGTGATGGCGACGCCATCGCAGCTGATTCTGCGCTCCGACATGGATTTCGAGGCGGGCAAACGCGAGGCGATACTCGGGACATGGGATGAGCAGACCGCCGCGCTCAAAGTCAATGTGAAATATAATGCCGAGGTCAAGGCGATCAAAGGCACCGGCCCGGCGATATCGGGCAGCGTCCATGTCATCGAAATCCGCAAGCGTGATGGGACCAAGGAAACCAGGGAAGTCCAGCGCCATGAACCGCCTTATGAACTGACGCTGACCAATGGCGAGACGATCATTGCAGAAAATGTCGTGCTGGCCATCGGCACCCAGGGCAACCCCAATCGCATGCGCTGTGAAGGGGCCGACCTGCCGCATGTGCAATATCAACTCGATGACCCGACCGAATATATTGACGAGCATATTGTCATTGTCGGAACCGGGGATGCGGGGATTGAGAATGCGCGTGGCCTCGCCGAAGACCCGGCACAGCGCAATACCGTCAGCATTCTCAACCGCAAGGTTGATTTCGCCACCGCCAAGGACGCCAATGTCAAGGCGCTGCAGGCCGATCATGAGGCGGGTAAGCTGACGATACGGCTTGAAACCGAGACGGCGAAGATCGAGGAAGGCTTTATCACCCTGAATACCCGCGATGGCGAGGAGCGTATTCCCTGCAATCGCGTGATTGCCCGTATCGGCTCTGCCCCGCCGCGTATGTTTGTCGAGGAATGTGGTATTGCTTTTACCGGGCCTGACCGTACCGCTTTTCCCGAGCTTTCGCCCGTGTTCGAGTCCACCGCCCCCGGGATATTCGTCATCGGTGCACTGGCAGGCTATCCGCTGATCAAGCACTGCATGAATCAGGGCCATGATGTCATCGAATTCATCAATGGCAATACCGAGTTGAAACCGGCGGATGAACCGATTCTCGAGGCCAAGTTTGCCGATCTGCCGGGGCAGAAAAGCGTTGCCGAATGGCTCGAATTTCTGCGTGCGAACATTCGCATATTGAATGGGCTTAACCCACTGCAGATGCGCGAGTTCATGCTCGACAGCGATGCCAGATTCTACCGCAGTGGCGATGTGATATTTGAACGCAATGCGCCCGGGTCATCGCTGTTTGCCATCGCCGATGGCTTGGTCGATGTGCAGGTCGATCCGAATGACCCACGGATCACGGTGCCGATCGAGAGCGGTTCGATCTTCGGTGAGGTTGGCCTGATCTCCGGGCGAAAGCGCGGTGCCACTATCGTTGCTGCCGAGGACACCATCTGTGTCGAGATCTCGCGGCTTGCCGCGCTCAAGCTGCAATCGCAGTCCGAGGCGGCGAAGAAACGCATTGAGCGCATTTCGACCGAACGACAATTGCTGCAGATGTTCGGCTCGGGCCTGACACCTGAAGACATTGAAGAGGTCGTGGAAACCAGCGAGATTATCGCGGTGCGCGCGGGGCAGTCGATCATTACCGAGGGTGAAGAGGGCAATGACATCTATGTCATTCGCGTCGGTTCGATGGTGGTGGAGAAGCTGATCGGTGGCAAGCCGGTGTTCCTGTCCTATCTGCCCGCCGGCTCCTATGTCGGAGAGATGTCGCTGATCGCTGGCGGCCAGCGCACCGCAACGGTAAAGGCGGCGATCAAGTCGGAAGTGATCAAGATCAATGGCGATGCTTTCGCCAAGGTGCTGGCGCAGCATCCCGACCTGATGGAAAAGGCCAAGCGCGACATGGCCTCGCGTCAGGACGTCAACGCTTTCGTAGAAGCCAAGAAGGACAGCTTTTCCGGCGTTGTCGACATGTATTCCGAGGTTGCCAGCTTCCTGGTCGATCAGGGCATTGGTGAAGCCACTGATGTGCTGCTGATCGACGAGAATCTTTGCGTCGGCTGCGACAATTGCGAAAAGGCCTGTGCCGACAGCCATGAGGGGCTGTCGCGGCTCGATCGCGAGGCGGGCAAGACCTATGCGCATCTGCATGTGCCGACCAGCTGCCGTCACTGCGAACATCCGCACTGTATGGCCGACTGTCCGCCCAATGCTATCCATCGCGGCCCCGATGGCGAGGTCTATATTGACGATACCTGTATCGGCTGCGGCAATTGCCAGCGCAACTGCCCCTATGGCGTGATCCGTATGGACAAGGTGCCGCCGAAAAAGCCGAACCTGCTAAGCTGGCTGTTCCTCGGCTGGGGGCCGGGGCCGGGCGAACCCGACAAGGCCTGGGCAAGTGCGAACAGCGACCCGGATGTCGAGAAACCGAAAAAGGCAATCAAATGCGACATGTGCGCCGGGATCAATGGTGGCCCGGCCTGTGTCCGCGCCTGCCCGACGGGCGCAGCAATCCGCGTTGCGCCGGATGAGTTTCTGACCGTCGCTCGGCTGGAAGGGGAGGATGCGTGATGGGTTTTAACACCACCTCCCAGAACCGTTCGTGTCGAGCGCAGTCGAGAGACAGGCAATCAGGCAAAGGTGTCTCGACTGCGCTCGACACGGACGGCTTGGTTTTGGGAAGGTTGAAATAATGGCCAGCGCAGCAAAACCCGCGCGTCGGGCCAGCACCGGCCGCCAGCGCCAGAGCCAGCATGTCGGCTTTCTCGGCCATGCCGGTTTCAAATGGCTCAAGATCGCGGTTTTTCTGTGCCTGTTGTGTCTGGTTAGCTATTTTCTCATCGATGTCGAGCCGCGCCATAATGGCGGCAGCTGGTATGGCTATACGCTGGGCACCATCGGTGCGCTGCTGATATTGTGGCTGACCATGCTGGGCTTGCGCAAACGCGCGATGACGCCGGGTGGATGGTCGCTAAAGGCCTGGACCAGTGCGCATGTCTATCTCGGCCTGTCGCTGATCGTCATCGGTACGCTGCACACCGGTTTCCAGCTTGGCTGGAATGTCCATACGCTGGCCTGGGCGCTGATGATGGTCGTCATCATTTCCGGGATTTACGGCATTTATGCCTATGCGACACTGCCACAATCGCTGTCGAGCAATCGCGATGAAATGACCGAGACGCAGATGATCGAGGCGCTGCGCTCGCTTGACCGGCAGCTGCACGATGCCGCGCAGCCACTTGATCCCGAGGCAGCCGCGCTGGTTCAGTCCTCGCTCGAGCAGGACCCCTTTGCCAGCGGGCTGGTCCAGCGGCTGACCAACAAATATCCCGGCTGCGCCACCCGCGCGGCCCAGGCTGAATTGCGCCGCGCCCGCGCCTATCAGCCGCGCATGGGCGATGATCCGCTCGACAAGATCGACAATCTGCTCGAGCGCAAGGAGGCGACGCTGGGCCGGTTGCGCAAGCATCTGCAGATCAAGGGGCTGCTGCAGATCTGGCTCTACATCCATGTACCGATGACCTTCGCGCTGCTCGCGGCGCTGTCGGCGCATATTGTCAGTGTGTTTTTCTACTGGTGAGGCGGGGCGAATAGAGCATGTCATTCATTGTCCGCCAGATCGCACTCAAGGCCGATGGCAGCGAGATTGTCCGCGAAACCACGCCAGAGGGCGCGGAGATTACCATCGGTCGCAATAGCGACAATGCTATCCATCTGCCCGACCTTGCGGTTAATCCGGTCCATGCCAGCATCCGCCGCGATGGTGACGATAGCGTCATTGTCGAAGCGGTTTCCGGCCAGCCATTTCAGGTCGACGGCATTGACGTCACGACCGCGACCGTCAAGCTGACCCGTGGTGCCGAGCTGGGCTTTGGCGGCCATCGCATAGCTGTTGGTCTAGATGCCGATGGTGCGGCGGTAACGCTGACGGTGCGACGCACCGAGGCCGTTGCTGACAGCGAGGAAGAGAAGGACGAGCGCGAGATTTACTCGCTCATGGGCAAGCTGCCCGGCAAGCGTGGCAGCGCCTGGGGTTTTGTCGCGCTGGTGCTGATCGCCTGTCTTGCCTGGCCGGTCTATACCTGGGCGACTTATCGCGACCTTGCCTATGATGAAGATGCCAAGCGTCCGGGCGATCTGCATGGCGATCAGTTCTGGAGTTCGGGCAGCCTCAGCCTGGCGCATAACAGTCTCAGGGATGACTGCCAGGCCTGCCATGTCGATGCTTTTGTCTCGGTGCGTGACCGGGCCTGCATGACCTGTCATGACGATGATGCGCATGACCACGCCCCCAAGCCGCGGCTGGCCGGTGCCCGTGGCGAGCTCCAAGGCTTTGCCGCATTTCAGCGGGCTGTAGCCAGCGCCTTCAACAAACCCCAGGGCCGCTGTGTGGAATGTCACACCGAGCATGAAAGCGCCGGTGCTATGCAACCCACTGCGCAACGATTCTGTGCAGAATGCCATGACGGACTGGATACCCGCCTGACCGATACCGAGATTCTCAATGCCGCCGATTTCGGCAAGGCGCATCCGCAGTTCCGCCCGGCGGTGCTGATCAAAGCGGTCGAGGGCAATGATCCCGACAAGGCGCCGCGCCGGCGCATCTCGCTCGACCGCATGCCGAGTGAGGATAATGGCCTGAAATTCCCGCACGACCTGCATCTCGACCGCACCGGCGGCGTGGCACAAATGGGACGGCGGCTCTCGGCACGCTATGGCTTTGGCGATGCGCTCGATTGCGCTGACTGTCACACGCCCGACCCCAATGGGGTCCGCTTCGAGCCTGTCGACATGGAAGAAAACTGTGCCATGTGCCACAGCCTCTCCTATGACGAGATTGACGGTACCTTCCGCCAATTGCCGCATGGCAAGCCCGATCTGGTGAAAGCCGATTTGCGCGCCTATTTCCGCTCAACCGGTCCCGCGCGCCCGCTTAACCTTGGCAGTCTGCCGCGCCAGCGCCCCGGTGAGGTCAACCGCCAGCGCACCGCAGCCGATTATGCCCGCGCCGTGCGTTTCCGCCCGACCCGGGCAAGCCAGGCGATACAGGCTGTCTTCTCAGAGGGCGGTGCCTGCTACGACTGCCACGGCGTCAACGCGACGGGCGGCCTGAATTACAGTATCGACCCGGTGACGCAGACCGACCGCTATATGGCCAAGGGCTGGTTCGCCCATGATGCGCATGAGGAAGAAGAGTGCACCGAATGCCACAAGGCGACAACGTCCGACAAGGCCAGCGACCTGTTGCTGCCGGGCATTGCCACCTGCCGCGAATGTCATGGCGGTGAGGCATCGGACAAGGATGTGCCCTCGACATGTGCGCTGTGTCATGAATATCATGCCGATGGTGGTGCCCCCTGGCTGGTGCGCCAGCAGAAGAAGGAAAAGCAGAAACGGCAAAGGCGCGAAACCGGACCGGAACCAAAAACCGTGGCGCAAAGATGATGACCGGGCGCAAGGACGATTATATGGGCGACCGAAGGAAATACAGATGCTGATCGCGCAGGTCACCGATATTCATCTGGGCTTCGACCCCGATAATCCAGCCGAGTTCAACCGCAAGCGGCTGGACCGGATTCTTGAGGATATGCTGTCACTCGACACGCCGCCCGACATGCTGTTGGCAACGGGCGACCTGATCGATCGCGGTGATGCCGAGAGCTATCGTCGTCTTGCCAACGCCTTTTCCATATGCCCGTTCCCGGTGCACATGGCGCTCGGCAACCATGACATGCGTGCCACCTATATTGCCCAGTTTCCCAAACCGGCATTCGCAGACGGTTTCCTGCAATATGAGGTGAAAGCCGGACCGCTGCGGCTGCTGGTACTCGATACGCTGGAAGAAGGTCGCCATGGCGGTGCCTTTTGCAAGACGCGTGCGCGCTGGCTCAATGCGCGGCTTGATGAAGACAGTGAGACACCGACGGTGATCGTGCAGCATCATCCGCCGGTCGAGGTCGGTATTGCCTGGATGAACACCCATCCCGAAGAACCCTGGGTGGCGCGGCTCGGCGAGTGCCTCGATGGTCGACCCAATATCGTCGCCATGCTGTGCGGCCATGTTCATCGCACCATACAATCGTCCTGGCATGGCATACCGATTGCTGTCTGCCCGTCCAGCGCGCCACAGGTGGCGCTCAACCTGGCGGACATCGACCCGGAGCAGCCTGATGGCCGTGACATGATCATTGCCGACCCGCCATCCTATGCGCTGCACTGGTGGAACGGTCGCCAGCTGATCAGCCATATCCAGACCGCCGAAGAACATGTGATGCTGGCACGTTTCGACGAGAAAATGCAGCCGCTGGTGCGCAGCCTGCTCGCCGAGCGGCCAGGCGATTAGGGCTTTTTCCAGACATAATCGACCAATGTCCTCAGGATTTCGATTGGTTCAGCCGTCGGTTTTTGCCTTGGCTCGCGTTTCTGGGTAAGTCTCCCTGCAATTTCCTTCGCGCGAGTATCGCGATAAACTGGAGAGGCAGATAAATGACACCCACTATCCTGAAAACCGGCGCATCCTTTCTTACCCTGGCCATGGCATAGCCGCTGACGACTGCAATATTAGTGCAGGAAAGCAAGAAAAGGCGGGCCATTGCGGCTCGCCTTTTTGCGTTACGGCGAAAATTATCGCGTTTGCAAACTATGAGGAAAAATGGTCCCTTGGATCCGGGGAGATTTACATGAACACATCTATGACATCGCTTCGCGACGGTGATGCGGCGGATAATGCCGCTGCCGATGCGGCATCTTCCGCCACCTATGCAGGCTGGGCGTTCAAGGCGGTTTCGGTCGGCATCTCCATCTATGGCGCGATCCAGAGCGCCAGGCGTCATGCCGAGCTGATGGACACGCTGAAAAACTATCATGAGGAGGAAATGGCTGCGCTGGGCCAGATCATGAACCAGATCCTGTTCGGCCAGAAACAGGGATTGATGGAGACCTATGTCAACAACATCAACAATGTCTTCAAGGATCTGACAGGGCTGGATTTTTCAGCAGAAGATACCACCAGCCAGCAGAAAATCGAAAAGTGGCTGACCAGCGTGCAGATGGATGGATCGCGTTGCGCATTGGATAATCTGCGCAACTTCCATGACAAGATCAGCTTCGATCCCGATGCGCCCGACGGATCGCTGCTGGCGCTCTATTGCGACACGCTGTCAAACGACCACAAGACCCAGAGTCAGGGCTATGCGGCCCAGCTTTTCTGGAACGATGCCCTCAACATCGTGAAACGCGGACAGTGCAACCTTGTCGCGCGCTATATGATGGAGATCGACCGCAACAATCAGGGCGACATTCCCGATGATGAATGGCGGGCAAAAACCGACAAGCCCGAGATTACCCAAGACCAGATCGAGGCGATGATCAACGATGAATGGGATGGTGAGCTGGCCGATGGCTACACCAACAAATTCGACCAGATGTTCGACACGTTGCGCGACAATGGCTTTGCGTTTATCGCCGAAAGTGACAGCGTCGACAGGGATTTCGACAGCAGCGCGGCAAGGGAACCGGACAGATCTGGGAGCGATGTTCTCAGCTGGAAAGAGAGCTGCGAAACCACCGACTATCGCGACCCCGAGAATCAGAGCAATGGGTCCTATAAGACCTATAGCTATTCGACTTACGCGCTGGAGGGCAAAGCCGTTGCAGACAATGGCTGCGCCGTTATCGGTCTGGAGTTTGTCAAGGCCGACGCAACCTATACCCTTCTGGGCGTGGACAGGCCGGTAAAGTCGGTCTCTCTCAGGCTCCATTTCGCCGCTATCGATAACGTGCTTTCAGGGGCGTTGCTCTCGGACAGCGACATCAAAACCGTCACCATCGGCGATGATGGCAGCGAAAATTTTGAAAAACCTACCAAATGCTTCAAGCTCAGCCATGGCAATACGCATCATGTGAATACCGGCCATATCGATGTTGCCAACGGCGTGGTGCAGGACGGTGTCGATACCGATTGCGGGCCTTCCGAGCGCTTTGTCATAGTGGGTGCCGGACTGCGCAAGGCCAAAAAGATCCCGGGATATGACAGATCTTTTGCCCGCATCGAACTGCGTCTGTGGATGCAGAAATATGACCTCGAAACTGGCACTCTGAACGGTGATATATTCACCGTGGACAGCGCCAATGTGAAATATCACGATTACCTTTCGGGTGCCGATGATGAAGGCGAGTTTGAGACCGATGACGAGATGAAGGAGAAATTCTCGCTGGTAGCAAGCCAGCCATCGACCGTGTCATTGCTCGGTGGCGCGGCCATCAGGCGCCGTGGAGGGGTCAGCTATTTCTCTTTGAAGCCGGAATATCTGCCCGACATTCCTGAACAGTCGGACGCAGGTGGGGACGGCGAATAACCGGAATCGGTTGACCGGCCATTGCCGGGCTGACAGTCTCCTGAAAAACACGTTTCAGGAGATTACCGATGACCATCAAGGCCCTGCGCACCCCCGAAGAGCGTTTCGCCAATCTGCCCGATTTTGACTATCCGGTCGGCTATGTCGATGACTTGGCGGGCTATGAGGGGTTGCGCATCGCCTATGTGCATGCCGGGCCGGAAGACGCGGAGCACACCTTTCTCTGCCTGCATGGCGAGCCTAGCTGGTCGTTTCTCTATCGCCGCATGATCCCGGTCTTTCTCGAAAGCGGGGCGCGGGTGATCGCGCCCGACCTGCTTGGCTTTGGCCGCTCGGACAAGCCGGCGGAACAGTCTGACTATACCTTCGATTTCCACCGTAACTATCTGCTGGCGCTGGTCGAACGGCTCGACCTCAAGAACATCACCCTGGTGGTACAGGATTGGGGCGGGCTGCTGGGGTTGACGCTGCCGGTCGATGCCAAATTCCGCGCGCGCTTCTCACGGCTGATTGTGATGAACACCGGGCTGGGGCTGGGGCGCGGCATGACCGAGGGGTTCAAGGCATGGAAGAATTATGCGTTATCGACGCCCGACCTGCCCATTGGTGCGTTGATCGCGCGCGGTACACCGCATCTCAGCGAGGCCGAGATTGCCGCCTATGATGCACCGTTCCCCGATGCCAGCTACAAGGCCGGAGCGCAGGTGTTTCCCGCACTGGTGCCGGTCGAGCCGGATATGGAAGGCGTTGATGTCTCCAAACAGGCTGCTGCCTATTGGTCGGAGGATTTTGAAGGCCCCAGCTTTATGGCCATCGGCGCCGCGGATCCGGTACTGGGCACCGAGGCGATGCTGGGCCTGCACAAATATATAAAAGGCTGTGCCGAACCGATGATTATCGAGGATGGCGGCCATTTCGTGCAGGAATGGGGCGAGCCGATTGCCCGTGCGGCGCTCAAGCATTTCGGGGATATCTAAGCCTGCGCGCTGTCTTGCTGACAGCCAATCCATGGGCCCTTCTGACAGTCCTGGCCGGTTCCATTCGTGCCGGTCAGCCTATCGCTATTGCAAAATTCTGAAAATGATATAATTATGATATCATAATTTATTGGATTTTCGGAGAGGAGATTCGCATGAGTGACATGCGCGATACCGGGCTGGTGGCGACAGTCGAGATGCGGGCCCGTACCAGCAATGGCTATGGTATGCTGGTGTTGCTGCTGGTGTTCCTGGCGGCGTTGCTGTTCTGCCTGGTCAATATTGATGGCGGCGGCATTTTTGTCCTCGGCGTGGTCCTATCGGCCTTTGCCTTTCTGTTCGTTGCCGTTGGCTTTTACCTGCTCAACCCCAATGAAGCTGCGGCGATCCAGCTTTTCGGCGCCTATCGCGGCACCGATCGCAATACCGGATTGCGCTGGCGGCTGCCCTGGCTCAGCCGCAGGAAAATCTCGGTACGGGTGCACAATGTCACCTCGGAAACGGTGAAGGTCAATGATCTGCGTGGTAACCCGATCGAGATCGCCACTAACGTCGTGTGGCGCGTCACCGATACCGCCAAGGCGCTTTTCGATGTCGAAGACTATAAGGAATTTGTCGACATCCAGATCGAAAGTGCGGTGCGCGTCATCGGTGCGCGCTACCCTTATGATGATATCGAGCATGATGAGGTGACGTTGCGCGGCGATGCCGAAGAAGTCAGCCATGAGCTGGAAAAACAGTTGCAGGAGCGCGTTGGTCAGGCCGGCGTGATTATTGATGAATGCCGGTTGACACATCTCGCCTATGCCCCGGAAATCGCGCAGGCAATGTTGCGGCGGCAACAGGCCGAAGCGGTGGTTGCGGCGCGCACCAGGCTGGTCGATGGCGCCGTCGGCATGGTCGAAATGGCGCTGGAAAAGCTGAGCGATAAAGATGTGGTAGAACTGGACGATGAGCGCCGCGCGGCGATGGTATCGAACCTCATGGTGGTGCTGTGCGGCGAGCGTGATACCCAGCCAGTGGTCAATACCGGCTCGCTCTATCAATAACCTTGCGGAAGGCGGCCATCGGTGCCCGACAAACCCAAGCTCGCGGCCAAAAAGGCATTCGCCCTGCGGATGGATCCGGCACTGCATGATGCGCTGGAACGGCTGGCGGCGAGCGAATTGCGCAGCGTCAACGCGCAAATAGAGGTGCTGCTTCGCGATGCGCTGGCACGGCGCGGGGTCAAGCTGGCGCCGCCGGTCAAGCGCAAACGTGGTCGCCCACCGAAAAACCCGCCTGAAAGCCCATCTCGCAAGAGCGATGATGCGAAAGGAGACAAAGGATGATCCACCTGTTTACCGGTGATGAAAAATGGTTCCGCCAGAAGAGCTATGGCTATGGTGCCGGCTGGCCGATCAAATGGCAGGGCTGGGTGCTGATGGCCTCTTATCTGCTGGTGGTGATCGGCATTGCCCAAGGGCTGATGGCTTCGGGGGGAGCGCGGTTTCTCGCCGGGATTGCCCTGCTGATCATTGTCTCGGTGCTGATGCTGCGGATTGTCCATAGCCGTACCGAAGGCGGTTGGCGCTGGCGTTGGAACGACTGAGTCCATTTCGCATCAGGAGGATGAGACCATGTTGATCAGGGCGGGAAGAGTGATTGCGCTGGTGCTGGCATTGTCCGGTACCACGGCTATGGCGCTGCAGGATAAACAGGCGGGGCAAAGCGAGGTCAGCATTGACGGGCCTGAAGCGCCGATTATCGGCAGCCTTACGACCAGCAGTGCCGAAGATGCGCCGCTTGTGATCATCATCCCCGGATCCGGTCCCACGGACCGCGATGGCAACAACCCGCTGGGAGTGCGGGCGCAGAGCTATAAATTGCTGGCCGAGGCGCTGGCGGAAAGGGGTATCGACACCATTCGTTATGACAAACGCGGCATGTTCGCCAGTAAAGGGGCTATTGCAGATGCCAACGCCGTCACCATTGCCGATTATGCCGCCGATGCGCTGGCATTTGCGGAACAGGATATGGCGTCCTCGGGGCGGCCATGTGCCTGGCTGCTGGGGCATAGTGAGGGTGGACTGATTGCGCTTGCCGCAGCCCGGTCAGCCAGCATATGTGGCCTGGTGCTGGTGGCAACGCCGGGGCGGACAATTGGCGCTTTGCTGCGCGATCAGCTGAGGGCCAATCCGGCCAATGCTCCGATACTCGACCAGGCAATGCAGGCTATCGATACGCTGGAGGCTGGACAGACCTTTGATGACAGCAGCCTGCATCCTGGGCTGCTACCGCTGTTCAACCGCAGCGTACAGCCCTTCCTGATCGACATGATGCGCTATAACCCTCAGGCGCTTATCGCCGATACCGATAAGCCGGTGCTGCTGCTATATGGCACCAGTGATATCCAGGTCACGCAGGAAGAGGGAGAGCTACTCAAAACCGCCAACGACAGGGCGAAGCTGATCATATTGCCCGATGTCAACCACGTCTTGAAAGCTGTGCCGGACGGTGACCGTGCCGCCAATCTGATGAGCTATCAAAATCCGGATATGCCTCTGGCGCCGGGTGTCGCCGACAGCATTGCCGGTTTCATCACGGCAAAAACGAAAGCCGATTAGCGTTCTGACGCACGGCTGATCAATATGGCGATGTGCGCCCCCGACTTGCGCATCTATACGCATGTAATTCTGATCATGCGCTGCTCCTATCGGGCTTTTGTTGCAGGCTGAAGAGGTAAAATGCCGCTGTTGTCTGTGGTCCGGCGGGATAAAGCGCTTGCTGCCAACACTGGATTTTGCAACAGATAATGGCGTGGTAGAGGGTAGTGCAGCAGCGGGAAGCGCATCCCAGGAAGCGGTTGCCGCATGGCGCGGTGTCCGTGACGACAGTTCGATACAGTTCGACCAGCCGCCGCCGCCCGAGCCGCCTGATCCGCCCTTTGAAACACCCGAATGGCTGAAAGCTACTGGCGAATCAATCAGTGACGCATTTGCTGGATTGGGCGCTGCTTTGACGGGGATTTGGCCGGTACTGCAATATGTCCTGCTGGCGCTGCTCGCGGTGGGGGTGTTTGCGCTGATTGTCTATATCGGGAGCAACATCATTGCCGACAGGCGCAAGCTGGATGATGCCACAGTCGATACCGGCTGGCGACCCGATGCCAAGGCTGCCCGGGCGCTGCTTGAAGAAGCCGATGCGCTGGCGGCAAAAGGCGAGTTTGCCGAGGCGATCAGGCTGATATTGTGGCGCTCGATCGAGGATATCACCAAGGCCGAGCCACGCGCTATCATCCCTTCCAATACCGCACGCGAGATCAGCCGCTTCACCATATTGTCCGATCATGCGCGCAATGTGTTCACCATGATCGCCGGTCATGTCGAGCGCGGCATCTTCGCTGGCCAGTCGCTGGGCCGCGAGGCTTGGGAAGAAGCGCGCAGCGCCTATGACAGCTTTGCCATTGCCGGAGACGCGCGATGAGTGAGGCAACTGCTTCTGCCCCAACTTCCGGTGCTGGCGATGGTGGTGTAGCGGCACCGTTTACGCGCCCGACACTGCTTGCCATGGTGCTTGTCGGCTGTCTTGCATTTCTTGCGATGCTGTACAGCCTCGGCGCTGGCAATCCGCTTTCCAACCAGGATGGTGACAGCGGTCATGCGGCATCGAAAAGCCTGATCGGCTATCATGGCCTGGTCGACCTGTTGCGGGATACCGGTGCAGATGTGTCGCTGTCGCGCACACCGGCGGCGGCAGGTGATTATTCACTGCTGGTGGTTACACCAGACTTTCGCGCCGACTGGGAAGAGGTTGGTGGCCTGATATCGCGCCACCGGTTTAACGGGCCGACGCTTGTTATCCTGCCCAAATGGATCGTTATGCGCGATCGTCAACTGGAGCGTGGCTGGGTCCGCCTCGTCGATACGCTGGAGCAGCAAATCACCAATGATGAGATCGGCTTTACCACCACCATATCCCAGGCGGACAGCCGTAACCGCCGGTTGATGACAGGACTGGGGGCGGTCCCAAAAACGCCGGAGAAACTGGCTACGTTCGACAGCGATGACGTCCATCCAATGGTAAGCGATGCCAGGACAGGGAAGCCGGTAATCGGCTATGTCGATGATACATACGGTTTTGACTGGCTCAACACGCTGCAGCCGCATGCGCCGCCGCCATCGGGCAGCGACCCCGAGGAATATGAATATTACGACGCCTGGCCGGTGGTGCTGGTTGCCGATCCCGATCTTTTCAACAATATGGGGCTGGCCGAGCAGGAAACAGCGCTGCACGCGCTGCGGCTGTTCGAGGCGCTTGATCGAGACGATGACCTGCCGATTGTCTTCGACCTCACAGCCAATGGCCTGGGCCGCGCCGACAATCTGTTGACACTGGCATTTCGTCCGCCTTTTCTCGCGGCGACCATCTGTTTTCTTGTCGCTGCATTCATGGTCGGCTGGGTCGCCTTTACCCGCTTTGCCCCGCCCATGCTCGCGGCAAGGGTGATCGATTTCGGCAAGGAAACGCTGGTCAGCAACAGCGCTGCGACAATGCGGCTGTTGCGGCGCGAGCATCTGCTGCGCGAGCCCTATGCCAATCTGATCCGCCGCATGGCGATCCGGCGTCTGGGGCTGCCGCCAACCATGGATGCCGATGCTATCACTGCCCGGCTCGATGCCGAGACTCCTGATGACGTGATGCCCTATAGCGTTCGCCGTGACCGGCTGCTGGCGGCACGCAAGCCCAAAGACATCGCCGTAGCTGCGGCGGAACTCCATGCATGGAAGAAGGACTATTTATGACCGATACCGCCGCGGTGCAGGCACTGGCACAGGATATCCGCAGCGAGATCGCCAAGGCGATTGTCGGCCAGGATGATGTTATCGATCACCTGCTGATCGCGCTGTTTTCCGGCGGCCATATCCTGCTCGAAGGGCCTCCGGGAACGGCCAAGACCTTTCTGGCGCAGTGCTTTGCCGCCACGCTGTCGCTCGAATATGGTCGTATCCAGTTCACTCCGGATCTGATGCCGGGGGATATTCTCGGCTCCAATCTGTTCAATTTCCAGACCAGCAGTTTCACCCTGACACGGGGGCCGATTTTCTGCGAGTTGCTGCTCGCTGACGAGATCAACCGCACCCCGCCCAAGACACAGGCGGCACTGCTCGAGGCGATGCAGGAACGTGCGGTCACCATCGATGGCGAGCGCTATTCTCTGCCCGAGCAGTTCATGGTGGTGGCGACTCAGAACCCGATCGAGCAGCAGGGCGTCTATCCACTGCCCGAAGCGCAGCTCGACCGCTTTCTGTTCAAGGTGGTGGTGGGCTATCCCGGTGCCGAAGAGGAGCGCAATATCGTCGCGACTTATGGCCAGCGGGCACGGGTGCAGCGACCCAATGATCTGGGTGTCGAGGCGATTGTCGACAAGCCCAGGCTCGCGGCTGCCATGGATACGGTGCGCCAGGTGCGGCTGGTCGACGATATTGTCGATTATATCGTCCGGCTGGTGCGTGCGACCCGCGATGACAGCGCACTGGAAAACGGTGCCAGCCCTCGCGCCGCGGTGATGCTGGCCAATGCGGCGCGGGCACGCGCGGTGCTGCATGGCCGCGATTATGCCATCCCCGATGATGTCAAGGCGTTGGCGGCCTCGGTGCTGCGCCACCGCATCATGCTGTCGCCGGGTGCCGAGATAGAGGGCCGCCAGATTGAGGATATCGTTGACACCCTGATCGAACAGACGGAAGCACCGCGTTGATTGCGCCGACCCAGCGTGCGGTTGTTCTGGTCGCCGCTGGCGCGCCGCTGGCGCTGGTCATTGCCACGCTCATGCCCGCAGCCTGGGGCATCGGTCTTGCCTGGTCGGGGACGATCCTGTTGCTGATGCTCGCCGATGCTTTGCTGATCCCGAAAATGCGGACGATGCGCATCGACATCCCCGGATTTGGCGAGGTTGGCCAACCGCTGGAGGCGCAGATGCAGGTCGAACTGGCATCGCGCCCGGTTCATCGGACAATGCAGGGCTTCATTGGTGTCGACAGTCGGGTCGATGCCAGTGGTCGGGCACTGTTTGATCTCGATCATGATCTCGCAGCACTGCCGGTCGAGGATGACGCCGGCAATGTCTGGTCTGCCACTGTCACCTTGACGCCGAACCGCCGGGGACCGGGGCTGGTCAGCCATATCGGTGCGCGCTGGACCGGACCGCTGGGTCTGGTCTGGCGTCAACAGGAACGGCAATGCGACCGCGAAGTGCGGATATTGCCCGATGTATCGCCGATCCGCAGCCCCACGGTGCAGCTGTTCCTGCGCGATGCGCTCTATGGCATAGTGGCGCGCAAGATCCGCGGTGAGGGCACCGAATTCGACGCACTGGCCGACTATCAGCCAGGCATGGATAGGCGCAGCATCGACTGGAAAGGTTCGGCGCGGCACACAAGGCTGCTGGCCAAGGAATATGACACCGAGCGCAACAATCAGATCGTCTTCGCGCTCGATTGCGGCAATGCCATGTGTGAGCCGATTGACGGGCTGGCACGGATCGACCGGGCGGTGCAGGCGGCGCTGCTGACCGCCTTTGCCGCGTTGAAATCGGGTGACCGCGCGGCGCTGATGGCCTTTGCCGCCAAGCCCGAAATCTTCTCTCCCTTTGTTAACGGCACGCGTCAGTTTCACCGCTTTCAGGGCGAAGCTGCAGCGATCGAATATCGCCATCAGGAGACCAATTTCACCCTTGCAATGGCAACACTGGCGGCGCGGCTCAAGCGGCGTTCGCTGATCGTCATTCTGACCGATTTTGCCGACACCACCAGTGCTGAATTAATGCTGGAGTCAGTGGGAAGGCTGGTTGATCGGCATCTGGTGCTGTTCGTGGTGATGCAGGATGCGACGCTGGAGAACATTGCCGAACATGCGCCGCGCGATATCGACCGTCTGGCCGAGAGCGTGACCGCCGATGCACTGATCACCGAGAAACAGCTGGTGATAACCCGGCTGCGGCACATGGGGGTCGATGTTATCGAGGCGCCCTATCAGGATATCGGTACCCGCCTGCTCAATGCCTATCTGCGCATCAAGAAAAGAGGGTCGCTGTAATGGCGGAACTGCAGGTTGAACAGCATATGGTGATGGGTGCGCAACAGGCACTTGACGACATGGCATTGCTGCGTTCGGATCGTTTCCGCCTTGAGCGTGAAGATGACTGGATCCGGCTCGACGAGATCATCACCGATCTGGAAAAAGGCCGTCGCCGTCGGGTCAGCGATGCCGATGCGCTGGCTTTGCCGACTCTCTATCGCAAGACCGTTTCGGCCTTGTCGATTGCACGCGAAAGCTCACTAGATGCCGGATTGATCGCCTATCTCGAGGCGCTGACCGCGCGTGCCTATTATCAGGTCTATGGTCCGCGCACCGGTTTCATACGCTGGCTGGCGGGTTTTTTCGCCGGTGGCTGGAGTGGCGCTGTGCGCGCGATCTGGCTCGATATTCTTGTCATATTGGTGGTCATGGTCGCCGGGGCGCTGGTCGGCTATCTGCTGGTCGATCAGGACAATGACTGGTTCTATTCGCTGGTGCCCGGTGGACTCGCCGGGGGGCGGGTGCCCGGTGCCGATCCCGAACTGTTGCGCCAGACTATTGGTGGCGCCGAGGGAGCGAGTGAGGCGATGTCGGTATTCGCCGCCTATCTGTTCAGCAACAATGCCCAGGTGGCGATCTTTGCGTTCGCGCTGGGCTTTGCCTTCGGTATCCCCTCGGTGTTGCTGGTGGTCCATAACCTCACCCTTTTGGGGGCGATGTTCTGGGTGTTCAACGATGCCGGGCTGGGGGTTGAATTTGCCGGCTGGCTGTCAATCCACGGTACCACCGAATTACTGGCCATCGCGCTTGCGGGCGCGGCCGGACTGCATATCGGGCGTGCCATGGCCTTTCCCGGTCGCAAAACCTATCTCCAAGCGTTGCAACAGGCCGGGGTGACCAGCGCCATGGTGATGACCGGGGTGGTGCTGATGCTGGTGCTCGCCGGGTTGCTCGAAGGCTACGCACGCCAGCTTATCACCGGCACATCGGCGCGTTTTTTCATCGGCTATGGCCTGTTGGCGCTGTGGGCCGGCTATTTTGCCTTTGCCGGACGGCGCAGCGAGATGCTGGCCCGGCGTGAAGCAAGCGAGACGAACAATGGCTTCTGATCCGGCTATCGGGGGTGCAGCTGTAATACGTAGTCGGCTGTCTGCCGGCCTCTCGCCCAAATTACAGCGGCGGCTGGTGACGCCCGAAGGCGTGACGCTCAACATCCATGTTGCCGGTGCTGGCGCGCGCCTCGGAGCATTGCTGCTCGACCTTACCTTTCTCACCGCAATCTATATCGGCTATCTGATCGGGCTTTTTGCGCTGGTCTTTGGCCTGGGGCTTGAGAATGATCGCGAGAGCGGCATTGTCGAATTTCTGCTGGTCATCTCGATCATCTTCCTGTTTCTCCTGCGCAACGGCTATTTTCTGGCATTTGAACTGGGTCCGCGCGGAGCCACCTGGGGCAAGCGGATTATCGGCATCCGGGTGGCGGCGCGCGATGGTGGGCGGCTGGCGCCCGAGGCGGTGATTGCGCGCAACCTGATACGCGAAGTCGAGATATTCCTGCCGATGCAGTTCCTCATCGTGCTGGCAACCGAGCAGGACAGCAGCACCTTCACGCTGATCGCCGGTACTTTGTGGGTATTGGTCTTCGCCACCTTTCTGCTGTTCAATCGCGACCGGCTGCGCTGTGGCGACCTGCTGGCAGGGACGTGGGTGGTAATGGCGCCGAAGCAGAAGCTGACCGAGGTGGTGGCACCACGCGAAACCATGGTGGCTGCCGCCGCGCGTGGTTCAGATTACCGCTTTACCGATGAAGAGCTGGGCATTTACGGCGAATATGAGTTGCAGGCTCTGGAACAGGTGCTGCGTGATGGTTCGGAAGAGAGTGAGCGCACCGTCTATGTCACTATCTGCAACAAGCTGGGCTGGGAGCCGGGCGAGGGCGATGAACGCGCTTTCCTTGAAAACTATTATACCCAACTGCGCCAGCGCCTCGAAAGCGGTATGCGCTTCGGCAAGAGGCGGGCCGACAAATTTGACGATGCCGATTAGGTGCCGGACTATTCCGCAGCGATAGGCGGTACTTCTTCGCCATCGATGCCGCGTGGGCTGCCATTGACGATGGTATCGGGAACATCGAAATCCTTGGCGACTTCGCGGGCTGTCATTTTCGCCGACATCATCACCGACGGGGTGCCGCCGCCCGGCTGGGTGCCCTGTCCGACGAGATAGAGATTGGTGATGTCTTCGCTGCGGTTGTGCGGTCGGAAGAATGCCGTCTGGGTCAGCACCGGCTCAACCCCAAAGCCATTGCCCATATGCGAATTGAGCGTCTGCTGGAAATAATTGGGCGTGACAAAGCTCTTATAGACCAGCCGCTCACGCAAATTGGGGATATGGCCGCGTTCATCAAGGAAGCGCAGCACCGTCTCACAGAATTCCTCGCCGATCTCGTCCCAGTCGAGATCGCTCTGATTATTAGGCACTGGCACCAGCGTATAGGCGGCATGATGGCCCTCAGGCGCGAGGCTGGGGTCGGTCAGTGTCGGGATATGCAGATATTGCGAGAAGTCAGGGCCAAGGATCTTGCGGTCGAAAATATCGGTCAGCAACTCCTCATAGCGCGGCCCCAAAATGATATTGTGGTGCCGCAAATCCGGGTCGCCATCGGCTTTCTTGTAGCCGAAATATATGACCATGATCGACATGCTCTGCTTGCGGAATTTGACCAGCGCATCGCGGTTGATCTTGCGGTGCTTCTTGTCGACCAGGTTGAGATAGGTGCTGGCATAATCGCCATTGGACACCACCAGATCGGCATTGAGAACATCACCCGACTTCAAGGCCACACCAGTCGCGGTGCGCTTGCCATCTACCTTTTCGACATCAATGCGCTCGACCTCGGCGTTAAGCCGCAATGTGCCGCCAAGCTCCTCGAACTTGCGGACCAGTCCGTTAACCAGCGCGCCGGTGCCGCCCATGGCGAAATGCACGCCCCAGGTGCGCTCGACAAAATGGATCATTGCATAAATGGCAGGCACTTTGAGCGGATTGCCGCCGACCAGTAGCGGTTCAAAGCTGAACACCTGGCGCATCTTGTCGGATTTGAAAAACTTCTTCACCAGGCTGAACAGTGGTTGCACTGCCTTCAGCTTCACCAGATCGGGCGCCACTTTGAGCATCGCACCGACATTGCCGAAATAGGTATAGCCAAGCTCGATAAAGCCGCGATCAAAAATAGCGCGCGCCGCCTTGTGGAATTCTTCATAGCCCTCAAGGTCTTCCGGGGCGAGCTTCCGGATTTGCTCGCGCAGATTGTCCGGGTCGGCGTCATAATCAAAATAGGTGCCATCATCGAAATACACCCGGTAAAAAGGCAGCACCGGGATGATTTCGACATATTTGCTGGTATTCGGCCCGCCACTGACACCAATGGTGATGCGCTGATTATCGCCCATAATCTCTGGTGGGAAGTCGGGATCACCGAGGGCAGCGCAATCCCGTTCAAGCGAAAACAGTTCTTCGATAAAATAGGGTACGGTAAGCACCGTCGGGCCCATATCGAAAGTGAAGCCCTCAGCCTTACGGACATAGGCGCGACCGCCTGGCGCATCGAGCTTTTCGACGATGGTTGTATCAAAGCCAAGGCTTTGCAGTCTTATGCCACAGGCAATGCCACCAATGCCCGAACCGATAACGATGGCCTTTTTGCGTTCGCTATTGTTGTTGGTCGTTATTGTGCTCACGCTTTGCCCTCTATTGTCACTTTTTGCCCGGTTTCATGGGCATATCCAATGTCGCAGATAACGCAGACTGCTGGGCTTTGTTCCGGCTCAGCCCCGGAGTTTCCGCCACGCCAGATCGGCAAATTCGCACAGCAATGGCCGCGTATCGCGCGGGTCGATGATATCCTCGACCGCGAATTTCTCGGCGGTGCGGAAGGGCGACGTTACGGCATCAAGCCGTGCCTTTATCTCTTGCAAGCGCGATTCCGGGTTTTCGGCGGCTTCCAGTTCAGCCTTATAGGCAACCTCCAGCCCGCCCGATATCGGCAGCGAGCCCCAATCGCCCGAGGGCCAGGCGAAGCGATATTGGAAGCTCTCCGCATTGCTCATCGCGCTGCCGGCAATGCCATAGGCGCGGCGGACAATGACGCAGGCGAGCGGCACCTGCGCGCGATAGACCGCGTTCATTGCATTAACGCCATAGCGAATGGTGCCCGCTTTCTCAGCCTCGCTGCCGATCATGAAACCGGGATTATCGACCAGATGCACAATCGGTAGTCGGAACTGGTCGGCGAGTTTGACGAAGCGCTCGGCTTTTTCGGAGGTTTTGGCTTCCCATGAGCCGCCGAGATAGCTCGGGTCACTGGCGAGCACCGCCACCGGCCAGCCATCCAGCCGGGCAAAGGCGGTGATCACCGCGCGCCCCCAGCGCTTGCCCATCTCGAACACGCTACCCGTATCGCACACGCTCTCGATAATTCGGCGCATCGAATAGACCTGATCGCTCTCCCGCGGCACCGCAGAGAGCAGCGCTTCATCGCGTCGGTCCGTTGGGTCGGTGCTGTCTATGCGCGCGGCCAGACTATCGATGGAAGAGGGCAGATAGGAGAGGAACCGCCGCGCCACCGCGAACGCCTCGGCCTCGCTGGCGACTTCCTCATCGACCACGCCATTGCGCGTGTGGATATCCGATCCGCCCAGCTCTTCCTTGTTGACCGTCTCACCAATCGCGGCAGCGACTGCGGGACCAGCAGCGAAAAGTTGCGACAGGCCTTTGACCATCACCGAATAATGGCTGGCCACCGTCCGCGCCGCGCCAAGGCCCGCAGTCGGTCCCAAGGCCAGTGCCACCACCGGCACCGTTTCGAGGTTACGGATGACATCATCCCAGCCGGGGACATAGGGCACATAGGTATAGCCCATATCCTCCAGCATCTTGACCGATCCGCCACCGCCTGTGCCGTCAATCATCCGGATAAGCGGCAGCCGCATCTCGTGCGCCATCGCCTCGCACTGGACGAATTTGCGATGCAGCGCCGCGTCCGCCGCGCCGCCGCGCACGGTAAAATCATCGGCGCTGGCGACCACCGGACGGCCATCCATATCGGCGCGGCCAAAGATGAAATTGGAAGGTGAGGCGTCGATCAACTGGCCGCTCTCGTCATACTCGCCGCGTCCGGCAATCTTGCCAATCTCGCGAAAGCTGTCGGCATCGACCAGCGCATCAAGCCGTGCGCGCGCATCCATTTTGCCGCGACCATGCTGACGCTTGACCTTGTCAGTGCCGCCCATTTTCTCGGCTGCATCCTGACGAAAACGCAGCTCTTCCAGTTCTTTTTCCCAACTCATGCCCAAGCTGTAACCGAGCCACGCCAACGGGAAAAGTACCAATCAGATGAGAAAGAGGTTCAAATTTTTATCAATGATAAAATTTTATCGTTGATAAAGTTATCGGATTTGTTTTACCTTATGTGCGACTCAGAAAGGGACGGCATCTCATGGTGGACACACGCGCCAGCAATATGGCGGAACGGCGCGAGCGTATTCTGCAGGCCGCTTGCACTATTATTGCCGAGAAAGGGGTGGAAGGGTTGACTACGCGCGGCCTGGCCGCCGCCGCCAATGTCACGGCACCGACACTGTATAATCTGATCGGCGGCAAAGAGGATATCATCCGCGAGCTGATCAACGAGAATGTTGAAGAGGTCTGGGCAGAACTGGACTTTGAAGCGATTGAATCGCCATCGGATATGGCGGACCATATCATCGACACCGTTTACGATCAGATCATGACCGACGGGGCTTATGTTCGGGCCACCGTCATCGCCAGCGAAGAAATTCCCGGTGCTTTTGCCGCGCGCGGCGATATGGGTTTTGCGCATGGTGCAGCCGGCCAGCGTTCAGCAGAAATGGCGATTACCGCTTGCCGCGCCGCCTTGGCGAAAGGCATGCTCCAAGGCACTCTTTCGCCCGAAATCCTTGGGCTGCAGATGTTTATTTCCTATCGCGGGCCTTTGCGCGACTGGGCCCATGGCGTGATCAGCCCACAGGAAATGCGCCGCCGTCAGCTTCGCGGTTTTTACCTGGTATTGGCGGCTGATGCCGCACCCGATTTTCGCGCCAGCCTGTTGGGAAAACTGGCGGCGCTCGAAGAGGATGAAGCCACAAATAGAGCGGCCTGTGAAGGAAGAGGTTAGAGCCATGCAATCCGTTGCCCATTTCATTGCCAAAATCCTGCCATTGCTGTTCGCTTTTGGCTTTTTGGTACCGCTGATCATGCAAATGATGCTGGCGCTGGAGATCACACCGCCATTCGGTCTGACGGCGCTGGTTTTTGCGCTAATCGTCGGCGGTGGCTGGGGCTTGTTCGCGCAGATTAAGGGGCGCTGGATATGAATATGCACCAGAGTGTGACCGTGCCCGAGAATCTGAGCGATCTCACCGAGGCTGAACTGAAAAAGATGGAGCTCAAAATTGCGCGCAAATATTCCGGGATGTTCCCGTGGATGATCGTGATTTGGGGTTTTGCCAATATGGTCTGCTGGCTGGCGCTGTGGCCGCTGGTGATGCTCGATATCATCCCCTTATGGCTGGGTTTCATCATTGCCACCATCAACATGGCTTTGGTTTATCTGCCAACGCACGATGCGCAGCATGACATTATCGCGCGTCCGGGCCAGAAGCTGCGTTGGCTCAATGAACTGGTCGGCCATGCAACGAGCTGGATGCTTATCTATCCGTTTCAGGTGCTGCGCATCACCCATATGGAGCATCACAAACACACCAATGATCCGGAATTGGATGTCGATATCGAATCCCACGCGCCGGGGCCATGGTCTGCCATCTGGGCAACCATTCGCGGGCGTCAGCCGAATGCCAAGCGCAACCGTGACTATGTCGCTGCGCTGGTGCGTGCAGGCCGTGAAGACCTGCTGCTTGTGGCCCTGGCCTATCAACTCGGTTATATCGCTATTCTCTCTGCGCTGGCATGGAACGGCTATGCGCTGGAGGCCTTCTTTCTGTGGTGGCTGCCCTATAGCATTGCCTATAGCTACATCATCTTTTTCCTGAGCTGGGCACCGCATCAGGGCAAAGGCCAGGGCCGCTATAAGGATACGCGCAGCTGGCGCTCGACATTGGGCAATATCGGCTCGATGGGGATGCAATATCATATCGTGCATCATCTCCATCCCTATATCCCGCTCTACCAGACACCCGCAGCCTATCGTGAAATGCTGCCGATATTGAAGGCGCGCGGCTGTGAATTGGGTGGGCGGGACTAGCTGACCATCCGTGCCACGCCGCTCTCCACCCAGCCGAGGATGCGTGGTGTTTTGGGCATATATTCGCCGGTTGGATTGTCGACCGCGAAACCGGCCTGACGCACCGCATCGGCGATCGGGCGTGTGAGGTGACAGCCGCCGGCCATGCGCTTCCATATCGGCTCGACCCGGCGCTGCCAGAGATGGACGCCGGGGTCGGGCGCGGCGCCATGCTCGAGGAACAATAGCTGACCATCGGGTCGCAGCACGCGGCGTGCTTCTTTGAGCGCCTGGGCCTGATCCTGCACCGAGCACAGGGTGAAGGTGATCAGCACAGTGTCGAAGCTATTATCCGCAAAGGGCAGAGCCTCGGCGATGCCGCCAACCAGGTCCATAGGGATTTGTGCTGCCGCGACATTGGCACGGGCACGGTCAAGCAGTTGCGGCGACGGGTCGATGCCGGTGATATGATCGATCTTGTCGCCATCGTAAAATTGCGCGTTGATGCCGCCGCCGGCGCCGAATTCCAGCACCTTGCCGCGTGCCAGCGGCACGATCTGGCTGCGCCGCTTCATGATTTGCGGCTGGCCGCAGGCAAAACAGATCAACCGCGGCACCACATGCCGGTCCCAGAAATTGGGCTGGGGAGAGTGGTTGGTGGTCATCTCTGTCCTGCCATGCTGATCAGCTTTCCGCCTTCATCTTCTCCACTGCTTCATAGGTCAGCCGCACGTGATCGCGATAATCCATCTCGCTGTGCACCATGGCGACATTGCCATCCTGACCAAT
Organism: Pseudomonadota bacterium; assembly: GCA_039818985.1. NCBI lineage: Bacteria > Pseudomonadati > Pseudomonadota > Pseudomonadota bacterium. Next base: position 645,836 of record JBCBSU010000001.1, read on the forward strand.
GACATAGCTGGTGCGGCTGGCGGTGATGAGATTCGCCGGGTCGAGCGCGACGCCGTAGCCTGACATGATCTCTGGTGTTGCCTGCGCTACGGCAAATTTGTCGCGACAGGCTTCGGTGGAGAAACGCGCCAGCGTCTCCACATCATCGCCCGACAGACCGAAGACCTTTGCTCCCATCGCCTCAAAGTCATCATTGCGATCGGCAAATTCCTTCGACTCCAGGGTACAGCCCGAAGTGAAGGCGGCGGGGAAGAAATACAGAACCACAGGGCCATTTTTCAGTTGCGCTGCCAGATCCAGGGTGAAGGCTTCACCCGCCAGCGCACCCTCGGTGGTGAACATCGGTGCTGCGGCACCCACTGCCAGCGGTGTGCCGGGGTCCTGCGCTGCGGTTTCTGCGGTGGCTTCGGCCGCATCGCCTGAAGCTTCGGCTGCGGCGCTTTCACCGGGCGATTTGTTGCAGGCGGTGGTGCCGAGCAGCGCTGTGGCTGCAAACAAGGTCAAAACTGTGCGCATGAAATATTCCGTTCCCTTCAATATTTATTCATCCCCGTAAATGGCGACGCTGTGTGAGCCACTGCTGGTCGCCATGCCGCGATACATGCCCGGTGTGTCGAAGCTGTATCCCGCATGACCCCAGGGGGTCAGATAGATAATGCCACCAGAACCGCCAAGGTTCCCCATTTCACCGATCACATTGTCGGCAATATCCTGCACCTCATCACCGCTGAGCGGGTTGCGCTGCAGGCTGGAAAGCATCTCCGGATCCGGTTCTGCGTTGCGCGCAGCAGCCTGATTGAGCAGAGCCAGGACGTTGGACTCCGCAGTCAGCCGCAAGCGGGTGCAGATTTCCTGTGCTACGCCGACTCGGATGAAATATTCGCCCGAACCCGTGGCCGAGACACCGCAGCTGCGATTGTCGGCATAGGTGCCAGCACCGATAATCGGGCTGTCGCCGATACGGTCATAGCGCTTGCCGGTCATGCCGCCGGTGCTGGTGCCTGCGGCGATATTGCCCTGCATGTCCAGTGCCACTGCGCCCACAGTGCCGAATTTGCGGTCATAATCGAGCGCGGTCACCGATGTGTCTTCGGCATGCTTTGCCTTGAATTTGCGCAGCGCGCGCAGCCGGTCAGGGGTGGAATAATAGCCCGGATCGACCTGGGTCAGACCCTGTTCGCGCGAAAATGCATCGGCGCCGGCGCCGGCAAGCATCACATGCGGGCTTTTCTCCATTACTGCGCGGGCGAGCAATATGGGGTTTTTGGTGGCGCTGATCCCGGCCACCGCCCCGGCATTGCGGGTGGCACCGTCCATGATCGAGGCGTCGAGCCGGTTGGTTTCGTCCCATGTGAACACCGCCCCAAAGCCGGCGTTGAAATTGGGATCATTTTCCAGAACGGTAATGGCCGCGGTGACGGCATCAGTGGAATCGCCGCCTTCCGCCAATATTGCAGAGCCAGCCTCAAGCGCGCGGTTGAGTGCATCGCGGATGCGGGTATCCTGCTCCGGCGTAATCCGGTCGCGCGCTATGGTGCCCGCGCCGCCATGGATCACCAGCGACCAGCGTTTTTCTGGCTCAGGCGCGGCGCTTGTCGTCTCTTGCGCGAGTGTTGGAGAAACCAGCCCGACGCAGGCGAGCATAATGATCAAATATATGCGCATAAACACGACTCCCTTTTGTGAGAGACAGGTCTAGCATTGATTGGCGCACAGGCAATAAGTGCTGCAAATACGAGCGAGATCGGTCAAATTAACCGCGTCATTGCGAGCGAAGCGAAGCAATCCAGAGCGTTTCGTGCGAGACTCTGGATTGCCGCGTCGCTGCGCTCCTCGCAATGACGGTTTCCTTTATGGTATGGTTATTTGTTGAGTTACCAGGGCAGTGTCTTGCCGGTATAGTCCTTGAACGCGCCGGTCTCATCGAATGTCAGGACATCAATCACCTGTATCAGGCCGCTTGCGCTTTCCTGTGTGGTGATGCTGGCATTGGGCCCGCCCATATCGGTTTGCACCCAGCCGGGGTGGAGCGTCGCAACGGTGATGCCATCATCGCGCATATCGATGGCAAGCGACTGCCATGCTGCGTTGAGCGCTGCTTTGGACGAGCGATAGCGCAGCATCCCGCCGCTATCATTCATGGCAATGCTGCCTAGAGTGGAGCTGATCGCTATCAGCTTTTTCTGATCGCTGGCGGCGACATTGGCTTTCAGCGCTTGCGCCAACATGGAGGGGGCGACGGTGTTGACCATGAAGGTGTTGAGCCAACCCTCAGGGTCATCCCCTTCTGCGCCGCCAATACCGGCATTGTTAATAAAGATATCAATCGGTTTGCCACCGATCCTAGTAACGAAATCGGCATAGCCTGTGCTCTCGCTGACATCGAGTTGTTCAAGCTGCGCTCCGGTCGCGCGCAGTTCGTTCGCTGCATCCACATTGCGCGCGGTGGCGATAACCTCATGCCCCGCCGCAGCATATTGCTTTGCCAGCTCCAGACCGATGCCGCGATTGGCGCCTGTGATCAAAACTGTCGCCATGATAGTCTCCTTCAATATCGCTAATCAGACCGCTTTAGTCTCGAATATCCGTTTCTTATCCGCTATATGGGAGGCAACGCGTAACACTGAACAAAGGTTGCCTTTAATGTCTGCTGGAAATCCTTCATTGCGTCCATGGCGCGATATCGAGCGCCGCCAGTGCCGTCAGATCATGGTCGGCGATGTCGCCGTGGGTGGCGATGCGCCGGTCTCGGTGCAGACCATGACCAACACGCCGACAGATGATGTCAAAGCCACAGTGGACCAGATCCGCCGTTGCGAAGAGGCAGGAGTGGACATTATCCGCGTCTCTTGCCCTGATGTGGCATCGACCGCGGCGATGAAGCAGATCACCCGTGCCGCGCGGGTGCCGGTAGTGGCGGATATTCACTTCCACTATAAGCGCGCTCTGGAAGCCGCGGATAATGGCGCGGCGTGTCTGCGCATCAATCCGGGCAATATCGGCGGCGATGACCGCGTCAAAGAGGTGGTCAATGCAGCCAAGGCCAATGGCTGTGCGATCCGCATCGGCGTCAATGCTGGGTCACTGGAAAAACACCTGCTGGAAAAATATGGCGAGCCTTGCCCCGAGGCACTGGTCGAGAGCGCGCTTGACCATATCAAGCTGCTTCAGGACCATGATTTCCATGAATATAAGGTGGCGGTGAAGGCGTCGGACGTATTCCTTGCGGTCGCTTCTTACAGTCAGCTTGCCGATGCGGTGGATTGCCCGCTGCATGTCGGCATTACCGAGGCAGGCGGCCTGATCGGCGGTTCGGTCAAGTCCGCCATCGGCATGGGCAATCTGCTCTGGGCCGGTATTGGCGACACCATCCGCGTCTCGCTTTCGGCCGAGCCTGAGGACGAGGTCCGCGTCGGTTATGAAATCCTCAAATCGCTCGGCATCCGCACCCGTGGCGTCAAGATTATCTCCTGCCCGTCCTGCGCGCGGCAGGGCTTTGACGTGATCCGCACGGTGCAGACGCTGGAAGAGCGGTTGCAGCATATCAACACGCCGATGTCGCTCTCGGTCCTTGGCTGCGTCGTCAATGGCCCCGGCGAGGCGCGCGAGACCGATATCGGCCTGACCGGGGGCGGCAAGGGCAAGCATATGGTCTATCTCTCCGGCATCACCGATCACACGGTCGAGGATGGCGATATGCTCGATCATATCGTCAGGCTGGTCGAGGAAAAGGCCGCCGCGATTGAGGCCGGCGAGGCCGTAGCTTTTGACCCCCATGCCGAACCGCAAAAGCAGGTGGAAGCGGCGGAGTGAACAGCACATGGACATGACTATGGTGGAACAACAGAAAACCGAAGTCATTCAGCCGGCAATCTCTGCCATTAAAGTCAAGGTGGGCTCGGAAGCCATGGGCGCAAGTGCAACCGATGCGGTTGCGCAGGGCGCAACTTCTATCGGCGCATTGGCCATCGGTGCAGTGGCACTGGGAGTGCTTGCCATAGGCGCGCTGGCTATCGGACGGCTCAGCATCGGCAGGCTGAAGCTGCGCAAGGCGCAGATTGATGATCTGCATGTCAGACGGCTGCGGGTCGACCGGCTCGAGGTCCAGTCTCTTACCGAACAGTAATCTTCTGGTCAGCTTCCCAGCGATAAAGTCGGCGATTATGTATAGTAATCAATGAGGTTTCGATGCGTTTGATACAGGCGGTGATTGCACTGTTGCTGCTCTGCCAATGCCCGAGTGCGCTGCAGGCGCAGCAGGATGACGTGCAGTCACAAGGCAGCGCATCCCGCGAGGCGTGCAGCTTTGACATGGAAATGCGCTTCTATGCGGTCAACGATTTTGATGACAGCACTCTGGACAAAGCCGCGGTGATGGAAGCCGTCCGCAAAGCCGTGGTTCAGGCATGTGCCGAAGACAACATATTGGAGCCTGCCAATCTCAACGAATATGACAGCTTCTCCATCGTCATCGGCTCGGAACCTGGCCGTGCCGTGGTCTGGCCCTGTGACTCTTTCAATAGCGATGACAGCAAATGCTATAATATCATTCCTGAAAACAGCTTTGTATTCGAGCTGTCCCCGCTCGATGATTACAATCCGAAAGTCGATGACCTGCTCTTTGCCCTGCGCTGCGGTTTTGTACCGGAGACGGTTGAAACCGAAGACGAGAGCGCATGCCTCGTAGATTAGCTTTTAACCAGGTTTGCACAAAGCGATAAACGCCGTTCGACAGACTCGCCAGTTACGGTTATGGGTTGCAAAGCGAAACCTCATTCAGGGCTTTAACCATGACCACTCTAGAAACCGACTATCTTATCATTGGCGCGGGTGCTGTCGGCCTTGCCTTTGCCGATACCCTGATCGAGGAAGACCCTGACGCGGATATCATTATCGTTGACCGTCATGGTGAGCCGGGCGGGCACTGGAATGATGCCTACAGCTTTGTTGCGTTGCACCAGCCCTCGGCCTTTTACGGTGTCAATTCGATGGATCTGGGTACAAACCGCATCGACGAGGCGGGCTATAACAAGGGCTATTATGAGCTTGCGAGCGGGCCCGAGGTCAGCGGCTATTTCTACAAGGTCATGCATCAGCGGCTGATACCATCGGGTCGGGTGCGCTATTTCCCGATGAGCGAATATCACTGGCCCGAAGACGGTGCGGATCACCGCTTTACCCATTTGCTTTCGGGCGAAAAGCAGTCGGTTACCGTGCGGAAGAAACTGGTTGATGCCACCCATTATGGCACTTCGGTGCCCTCGACCCATGATCGCAAATATGGTGTCGCCGATGGCGTCCGATGTATCCCGCCCAATGATCTGCCGCAGCTCTGGAAGGATCCGGATGCGGTGCCGTCGCATTTCTGCATTGTCGGCGCGGGCAAGACGGCGATGGATGTCGGCGTCTGGCTGATGAATTCGGGTGCTTCGCCCGAGCAGATCAGCTGGGTGGTGCCGCGCGACAGCTGGCTGCTCAACCGTGCCTGCACCCAGCCAGGGATCGAGTTCTTCGACAGCGCCATAGGTGGTCAGGCATCGCTGATGCAGGCACTGGCCGAGGCCGAAGATATTACCGATCTGTTCCACCGGCTCGAAGCCGCCAATTTTATGCTACGCATCGACCCCGGGGTAGAGCCGGGCATGTTCCACTATGCCACCATCTCGCAGGGCGAAGTCGATATCTTGCGTCGGATCACCGATGTCGTCCGCAAGGGCCGGGTGGCGAGCGTCGATGCCGATGGCCTGACCTTTGCCAATGGCGAACGGCACCCCATGCCCGCCGATACCCTCTATATCGACTGTACCGCCACCGCTGTCGAATTGCGCGACACCGTGCCGATGTACCAGCCGGGCAAAATCGTGCTGCAAATGGCGCGTATTCCGCAACCGGCATTCAGCGCGGCTTTATGTGCCTTTATTGAGGCCAATTATGAAGATGATGCGGAGCGTAACCGCCTCGCCATGCCGGTGCCGCTGCCCGATACCATGGATCAGTATCCCGCCGCGTGCATGGGCAATCTGGTCAACCAGATGAACTGGACCCAGGAGGGCAAAATCCGCGACTGGATGCTCGGGAGCCGTCTCGATGGCTTCAGTGCCACCATCGCTGCCATTGGCCCGGACGATCAGGACAAGACCGAAATCATGAAGCGTTTCCGCGAATATGGCGGGCTGGCGGCACAGAATATCCCGAAGCTGATCATGCAGGCACAACAGGCAAAGGCAGCAGCGGCCTGATCGCTATCGCGCGGTTGGCCGCTGCTGCCGGATTTGTTGCTGCCGCTATGGCTCGATCCGAGAAGGTCAGAGCGTAGCGGCAGGTCTTTATCGCGCTTTCTTGCCTGCAAACCGTTCGAGCGCCTTGGCCCGGGCCTCAAGCCGCTCGCGACTGACCTTGACCGCCATTTCGACAGATTTGACCGCCTGCTTTTGCAGCCTCTCTTCCATCTCCTCGGCCGCATCGCCTCCGATCAGCTTCAGCGTACGCTCGTCGTCATGCGCCGGCATCGCCTCGACCAGCATGGCGACTGCATTGCCCAGCGTCATGTCGACGATGCGCTTTTTGTCATCGGCGCCAAGGCCGTTTGTTGCGGAAACCAGTCGGTCGCCGATTTCTGCAGTCGATTCATCGGACCGCAGCAGTTCGGCGACCATATTCTCCGCCGTGCCCGGTCCGATCGCGTTTTCGATAATCTGGAACGCGCCTGCACCGATGGTCAGCAGGTCTTCCATCTCGCGTATCTTGCCGATCGTCGTGATCTCCTCGATCAGTTCGAAATGGAAACGGGTTGCGGTCAGGATCGTGAAAATGAAACAGCGCCGCCGATTGGACGGCATAAGCCATTTCACTGTGTTCTGATAATAGCGATAGATTTTCGACAGGTTGATATCGGGCATGAAGCTGCCGCCGACGGTCGTCCCCATGCCTTCCAGATTGACATTGACGAAGTGATGCCATGTCGCATCGCAGACAATACGACCGGGGCGGGCATTCTGGTTGGGATAGGGGTTGCACTGATGCCCGTCATAAGCAGAAATCACCCCGAACATGCGCGGTGTGACCGGCGGCTTCCAGACACCATTGAATACCGACCGACCGCCCGACACGGCAAAGGCGACGATCTCGCTGCCAACGCGGTCTGTTGACCCGGCCCGGCGGCGGAACTCCTTAAAGTTCATGCCGGCTTCGGTATAGTCATCGTCCAGCACATTGGGATCGGTGACTGCATAGCATTCGCTTTCATGCGGGTGATCGGGCAGCACATCCATATCGTTGGAAAACAGCGCCGGGTCACCGCTAAGACGGCTCAAGGGAGCACCGGAGAGCAATAATAACGGGTGGACGGTCGCCGTCCAGCCACCAGAGCCGCCGGGTCCCGTAACCGAATAATTGGGGTAGATACGCTGGGGAATATCATCGCCCTGATCAGAGAATTCATAAATATCGTTCGCACCCGGGTCGACAACGGTATCGATACGGTTGAGCGCGGTCGGCAGGGTCTCGGTACCCATTGGGACGCCGGCCCATTCACGCATATGGCGGATGCGTGGCAGACGGTTGCCCATGCCGGCACCCAGTGCAGCGTGATCGCCGGTGGAGAAGACGCCACCTCCAGCGTTCATGAATTCGGCGATAGTCTCGACTTCGCTGTTGCTGATCGCCGAGGTGCTGATGCCGAACATCCATATCTGGTCATAATTGCCGGTGGTGACCGATGGTGAGGCACTGGCGAAATCAAAGTCCCGGTCAAGATCATATGTGGTGCCGGCAATGGTCACGCTGGTGTCCGCGCCAGGTCCGCGATGCGCCAGCTTGATCGTCGGTTGCAGGGTCGTGCTGTTGTGCACGGTCAGCGCTTCGATAAAGCGCGTGAGGCCGAAACCATTGGTGTCAAAGCCCAGTGAGCCATCGGCAACGATCAATATTCTCGGCTTGCAGTCGCGAAACCAGCCTATCCGCCGATCGATCACCAGATCGGCGATCAGGGTGTCATGGAATATTGTGTGGTGCAATATGGGGTTGTTCAACAAAGTCATTCTCTCCTCCTGTTCTATCCAGATGGCCCTATTGCAGGCGCAAGCAGGGGCTTGGCGCTTGAACGGCTGCAGGCCATCACATTGATTTGCGACCGGAGTTTATTGTTCGAGGCGCATCCAGGGCGTCTCAACATCGATGCGACACAGACAAAACATCAAAAATGATAGTAATTGTTCATGTTTTCGCGAATCGATACGATGCTTATGCAATTATTTACTCTGCGGTTATTGTATAGAACGGACTTGCTATCGGCGCATGACAGCTATCACTGCACGCGCATGGATAATCGGGAGGTGGAAGGGTGGTGGAAGTGGCTCGGGGTTCTTAAATAGCCGATATGCTCCATGTCGTTCATCATGCCGATTATATGGCGCCCCGGCCAGAACGCGGCACATTCAAATTCGACAAATATTATCTGGTGATGGAAGAACTGCGCCAGAGCGGCGCGCCGATTACCGAACATGCGCCGCAGCCGATGCCGCGCGACTGGCTGGCGGCGGTGCACAGCCCGGACTATGTCGACGAGGTTCTCAGTGCCAGCGTTCCTTATGACAAGGAGCGGCGCATCGGTTTCCCGGTGACGCCGCATATCGCATCGCGCGTGCAGCATACCAATGGCGGCACCTGGGCTGCGGCGCAGTTGGCGATGCAGCACGGTTATGCCGCCAACAGCGCCGCGGGAAGTCATCATGCGCTGCACGATACCGGCGCGGGCTATTGCGTGTTCAACGATCTGGCGGTCGCCAGCAACCGGCTGATCGCCGAGGGTGATGCACGCCGGGTGCTGGTGATCGATCTCGACGTACATCAGGGCGATGGCACGGCCTCGCTGCTGGCGGGACGGGAGGATGTGTTCACCCTGTCGGTGCATGCGGAGAAGAACTTCCCGGTGCGCAAGGCGCGGTCCAATCGCGATATCGGCCTGCCCGACGGCGTTGGCGACAGTGATTATATGGCGCTGCTCGAACGTGAATTGCCGGCGATTATCGATGATTTCCGGCCCGACTTCATTTTCTACCAGGCCGGTGTCGACCCGCATATGGATGACCGTCTTGGTCGGCTGGCGTTGAGCGATGCCGGTCTCGTGGCGCGCGACCGTTTCGTCGTGTATCAGGCGCGGCGGCGCGGCCTGCCTGTCGCCAGTGCGCTGGGCGGTGGCTATGGCCATGACCAGCGCCAGGTCGCGGCACGCCATGCAGCATCCATGCTGACCATGGCGGATGAAAATATGCGCCACGGCTAGGATTGCCGATCGATCCTCCAGCCCTTGACCGCAGCCTGGGCCCTATCCATATGCGCAATGATACAGTATATCATTTGGAAATCTCATGCTGAACAGAGGAGCGTATCGCGATGCAGAATGACAATCGCCTACCGGTTACCGTCCTTTCGGGCTTTCTGGGCGCGGGCAAGACCACGCTGCTGAATCGCATTCTCGCCAATCGCGAGGGCCGCAAGGTTGCGGTGATCGTCAACGATATGTCGGAAGTGAATATCGATGCCGAGCTGGTTCGCGGCGGCGAGGCAGCGCTGTCGCGCTCCGAGGAAAGCCTGGTGGAGATGACCAATGGCTGCATCTGCTGCACCTTGCGCGATGACCTGCTGAAAGAGGTACGTGGCCTCGCTGCGGAAGGCCGGTTCGACTATCTGGTGATTGAAAGCACTGGCATTTCCGAGCCCTTGCCGGTCGCAGCGACATTCTCTTTCCGCGATGAGGAAGGCGATTGCCTCGGCGATGTGGCGCGGCTGGACACCATGGTGACGGTTGTCGATGCAATCAATCTGCTCAAGGATTATTCAAGCCAGGATTTTCTCGCCGATCGCGGCGAATCTCTCGGCGATGACGATGACCGGTCGCTGGTCGGGCTGCTGGTCGAGCAGATCGAATTTGCCGATATCGTGGTCATCAACAAGGCGAGTGCGGTTTCGCCTGAACAACTGACGATTGTGAAGAAGCTGGTCGCGTCGCTCAATGCAGGTGCGAAGATCGTGACCACCGATTATAGCGATGTCGAACTGTCCCTGATCCTCGACACCGGCCTGTTCGATGAGGAAAAGGCGCAGGAACACCCGCTGTGGTTCAAGGAGCTCTATGGCTTTGCCGACCATGTGCCGGAGAGCGAGGAATATGGCATTGAAAGTTTTGTCTATCGTGCCCGTCGCCCCTTTGATCCGGGCAAATTTCATTTTTTCCTGACTCAGGGTGGCATGGACAATGTGGTGCGCGCCAAGGGTCTGTTCTGGCTCGCGACGCGGCCCTGGTGGGTTGGTGATCTGGCGGTTGCCGGGAGCCAGACCGTGACATCGCGTCTTGGCCGCTGGTGGGCGGCTGTGCCGAAAAACCAGTGGCCCCATGATGGCAGCTTTGAAGAGCATGTCGCTGACCAGTGGGATGAGACATGGGGCGACCGGCGCCAGTCTCTGGTGTTTATCGGTATCAATATGGACGAGGCCCTGATCCGCAAGCGGCTGGATGCCTGTCTGGTCGATGAGGACGATTATGTGCCCGAACAATGGGCGCATCTCGACGATCCCTTCCCCGATTGGGGCCCGCAGACCCACGCGCTGGAAGCGGCGTGATTGCGTAAATCGCTGGATAGGATTGACTGACAGTCTAGGCGGAATGACTTTGGGCTGCGCGGCGTCACTTCGGTTGCGGCCTATGCCAGATCGACGCTAGGAACCCGGCACTATGTCAGACCAGAGCCTCGTCATCGCTACTGCATTGCTCTCTGCCCTGTTTGCTACTTCGCTGAGCGTGGCATCACCGCTCGATGCGTCAGCAAGGGTGGAGCTTTCGGATAGCGCCCATTCCAAGACAGCGCAAAGCAGCGAAGACGCGCATCCCGAAGCAAAGCCCTATGATGAAAGACGTGATGCCTTGGCCGATGTCGATGCGGCGCTGGCACGCGCCGCCATGCGTGGCGTCGATACACTGATCATCATGGGGGCGAACTGGTGCCATGACAGCCGTGGCCTTGCCGGGCATCTGCAAAGCGCGCGCTTCGCGCCAATGATCGCGGCAAGATATGAGCTGGTCTATGTCGATATCGGCAGCCCACAGACGAATGAAGGACGCAATCTCGACATAGCCGCGCGCTTTGGTGTCGAGAATATCAGCGGCACCCCCAATGTGCTGATCGTTACCCCTGACGGCACGCTGCGCAACTCGGCAGAAGACGCAAAGAGCTGGCGCAACGCCGCCAGCCGCGATGCGGATGATATTTTTGCCTATTTTGCTGAGCTATAGCTTTCTTGCTCGACATATGCAGGGTTATGCTTGGTCAGGAAGGCTTCGAGCCGCCTATACCATTCGGCCTCTGTCTCGGGTCCGTCGAAACTGTGCCCCGATTCCTCTGAGACCATCGTTTCTATGAGCCGGTCACTCCCCGCCTGCTTTGCGGCGTCCAGCATCCTCTCATACTGGCTATAGGGCACGATCGTGTCCTGCTTGCCCTGTGCCAGCAGCACCGGTCGGGTCAGACGGTCAGCCAGTCTCGCCGGGGCGACATCGTCGAGATCAAATCCGTCCTCGCCGCGTATCTTTTCCCGCCATTGTCGGAAATGGCGGCTCCTTTTGAAGAATTTCTTGTCATATTTGAGTATTTTGCCCCAATCGGTCACACCTGCCCAGCTTGCCGCACAGCGGTAACGTTCCGGATTGCGGATAACCCCGAACAGTGCTGCATATCCACCATAGGACCCACCGACCAGACAGACACGATCCGGGTCGGCTATCCCCTCGGCCACCAGCCAGTCCATGGCATCGTCCAGATCATCCTGCATCGCCCGGCCAATCTCTCCTTCACCGCTTTTGTAAAAATCCTCGCCATAGCTTTCTGAACCGCGATAATTGGGCTGGAATACCGCATAACCGCGATTGGCGAGGAACTGGACCTCGGGGTGGAAATCGAGCGTGTCGCGAACGCCGAACGGGCCGCCATGCGGCAATATAATCAGCGGCAGGTCTTCCGGTTCTCGCCCCTTGGGCAGGGTGAGATAGCCGAAAATCCGCAATCCGTCGCGTGCTTCATAGCTGACATATCGGGTGTCGGCCATCTGCGCCGGATCAATAGCATCATTGATCCCCCCCAGCCGCTGCATCGCGCGTTTTGCCGGTTCATAGAGATAATAGCTGCCCGGTTCCTGTGCCGATGTGGTGAAAATGATCATCCGTGCGTTGTTGCGGCTGCGCGACACAACCCAAACTTCCCGACCGGGGAGCGCTTTTTCCAGGCCCCGATAGTGTTTTTGCATTGTCGGGTCGAACCACTTCACCCGGTCGCGCATATCGGTGTAATAGATGGCTTCCAGTGCCGTCCCATCATCGTTCAGGCTATACCCGGTAATGTCGTTTTCCGGATGCCCCATCACCATTTCGCCGGTTTCCTTGGTGAGATAGTTGAACCGGTATAGGGCAAAGCGCCCGGTTTCCTTGTTGGACAGCACATAGCCTTCATCCTTGCCGCTGACGACATGGACAATATCGGTTATCGCTTCCTCGCGTTCGTCCTCTTCGGCATTGGTTTTGACCTTGCCGGCAAATTCGAATTTTTCCCCTTCGCTGCTGCGATAATAATATTTCGCCCGGCGTGGGCCGTAGGAGATGCCCATTCGTACCACGCCCTGATTATCGGTGACCCATTTCCATATCTTCTTTTGCGGCTTGACGATCTCGGTCGCTTCGCCAGTGGATATATCGACGCGATAGACACCGGGATAATCAAAGAAGGACTCGCGGATCGACTGGATCATGTAGCTGCCGTCGCGCGCGACATAGAGCACATTATCGTTGTCGAAGACTCGCAATCTGCCACCAATCTCGTGAAATTTGCCGGTCGATACCTGGTAGTAATACAGCACTGTTGCGGCCAGCTCGTCGCCTTTCCACATCTCGATTTGCCTGATACTCATCAATATCCGGTCATTACCTGCCCAGCGATACCATTTGATGTGGCTCTTCTCCGGTACCGACAGACGGCCCAGCTTTGCTGTCTCGAAATTGTGGATTGTCAGATAAGACTTGTCCTTGAGCCGCTCGCGATAGACCATGCTGTTGCCGTCGGGGGACAGTTGTGGGCCGACAATATGTTGCGGCGCGGCAAAGGCTTCAGCAGGTATGAATTCTACGGTTACTGGCGCCTGCTCTGCGCTTTCCGATGGCTCGTCTGCATATGCTGACAGCGGCAGCAACAAAGCGACGATGATAAAGAACCTGATCATGGACTTCATGAATAACTCCCCGAAAAACGGAATATATTCCGCAGATCGTCTGTAAAGGGGGCTATTGTAAAAATACCGGTTCATTATCGGTGCGACCTGGCCATCGGGCGGGACGGCGCAACCGGCCAGTGGGCACTGCTATTTTCTGGACTTGGCTGGCGAAGGGCGTAATGCGCCCTTATGACTCGACCGGCCGCAAAACTGCTCCCCTTTATCGCCTGTGCCGGCGGCATCATGACCTTTGGCGCAATGGACGCGGTGATGAAGGCGCTGTCGCTCGACATTGGCACTTATAATGCGCTGCTGTGGCGCTGTCTGGCGGCAGCGGCGATGGCGGCACTGCTGTTTTTACTGCGCCCGGGGCCGATGCCGCGTGGCCGTGCGCTCAAGCTGCACGTCATCCGTGCCAGCATCACCGCGGTCATGGCCTTCACTTTTTTCTGGGGTCTGGCGCGTACACCGATGGCCGAGGCGGTTGCCATCAGCTTTATCGCACCGCTGATCGCGCTTTACCTCGCCGCGGTGGTGCTGGGAGAGCGGATCAGCCGTTATGCCATCATCGCCTCGCTGCTTGGCCTTGCCGGGGTCGGGGTGATCGTTGCCGGGAAGCTGGGCGAGGATTTCTCCGATGAGGCACAGCTGGGCATAGCCGCGATACTGGTCTCGGCCTGTCTTTATGCCTGGAATCTGGTGCTGCAACGGCAACAGGCCCAGATTGCACGACCGGAGGAGATTGCGCTGTTCCAGAATGGCATTGTCAGCTTCTGGCTGGTGCTGTTCGCGCCATGGTTTGCGGTGTTCCCGGTTACCGCAGCGATGCCGCTCATCGGGCTGGGGGCGGCTTTGTCGATTGTGTCGGTGCTGCTGCTGAGCTGGGCCTATGCCCGCGCCGAGACCCAGGCACTGGTGCCGATCGAATATAGCATGTTTCTATGGGCGGCGCTGTTCGGCTGGTTGTTCTTTGCCGAGCCGCTGAGCGAGAGCGTGATTGTCGGGGCGCTGCTGATTGTTGCGGGCTGCTATCTCGCCACCCGCAGCCAGCCGCATGAACACCAGAAACCCGAGACGCTGGACGGACAGGTTTCCGGCTGAGCCGGACCGGGCCGGTCAGAATATCACCGCACAGTGGCGCGGAAGGACAGCTTGCCCTTCTCGCCAGGCGCAATGGCCTGGGGAAAACGCCAGCGGATATGGGTCACATCGGCAGCGGATGCAGAGCGGCGTACCAGTGTTGGCGGTGACGCTGCCGGCGGTCCGGCTTCGTCCTGCTCCGGCGGATCGGCCAGAATTGTCAGCTGGTTCAACTGACCCCAGGTCTTGCCACCATCGACCGAGACTTCGGCCCAGTCTTCGGCAACCGAGACAAAGGCCAGATTGGGGTTGATCGGGTTTACCGAGACAAAATTGGTGGCTGGCTCGCTGCCGACATTGTGATAGCTGTTGATCACCACAACGGTATCGCCCGGCACCACAGGTGCGGTTTCGGGGCTGGTCAGGACTCTGGTTTCGCGGCCGCTGCTGTCGGTCTGTACCCGCTCGATCTTGATCTCGCTGGTGGTCTGGACATTGGTGCCGGTCTGGGCCTGCGCGCTGCTGACGGCAAACAGGCTGCCGGTGGCGGCTGCGGTAGCCAGTGCTACAGCATAGAACAGGGTATTGGCCGATGGCACGAATTTGCGACGCTTGTGGCTCGATGACATGATCTGGTCCTTCATGTGGCTGGGTCTGTGACCCATGGCTATCCGGGTTTTACCGTGTTCATGGTTAACCATTGGTAAAGAGCGCCGTCACCTCTCGCCAATTTTGCCCGGATTTGCCGCCGCTTTCCGTTGCGCGGTCAACACCCTTGCGGTAAAGCGCGCTCAGATTTCACGATTCCGGCTTTTCGTCTGTCGCAGCGCACTGCACTGGCATCCCCCTGACGAACGGCCCCCAGATGGAGAACCCCTATGACCGCTGTTGGAAATGACGCCCTTGGCACCCGCAAGACGATGACTGTCGGTGGCAAGGAGATTGCCTATTATTCACTGGCAGCGGCGGCGGAAAAACTGGGTGATGTGTCGCGTTTGCCGATGACCCTCAAAGTGCTGCTGGAGAATATGCTGCGCTTTGAAGATGGCGGCGAGACTGTTTCGGCCGAGGATGCGCAGGCGGTTGTTGACTGGCAGAAACAGGCCAAATCGACCGCTGAAATTCAGTATCGCCCGGCCCGTGTGCTGATGCAGGACTTTACCGGCGTTCCTGCCGTGGTGGACCTCGCCGCGATGCGCGATGGCATCAAGGCGCTGGGTGGCGATCCGCAGAAGATCAACCCGCTGGTGCCGGTGCATCTGGTGATCGACCACTCGGTGATGGTCGATGAATTCGGCACGCCGCAGGCTTTTGAAAACAATGTCGCCTTGGAATATCAGCGCAATATGGAGCGCTATGAGTTCCTCAAATGGGGTTCCAAGGCGTTTGACAATTTCGCGGTTGTTCCTCCCGGCACCGGTATTTGCCACCAGGTGAATCTCGAGCATATCGCACGCGGGGTCTGGTCGAGCAAGGATCAGGGCGGCACCGAAGTCGCCTATCCCGACACCTGTGTCGGTACCGATAGTCACACCACCATGATCAACGGTCTTGGCGTTCTTGGCTGGGGCGTGGGCGGTATTGAGGCGGAAGCAGCGATGCTGGGTCAGCCGGTGTCGATGCTGATCCCTGAAGTGGTTGGCTTTAAGCTCACCGGTGAACTCGCCGAGGGCATCACCGCGACTGACCTGGTACTCACCTGTGTGCAGATGCTGCGTGAAGTTGGCGTTGTCGGTCGCTTTGTCGAGTTTTATGGCCCGGGTGTTGCTGCACTATCGCTGGCGGATCGCGCGACCATCGCCAATATGGCACCTGAATATGGCGCGACCTGTGGCTTCTTCCCGATTGACGATAAGACACTCGACTATCTGCGCCTCACCGGCCGTGGCGAAGACGAGATTGCGATTACCGAAGCCTATGCCAAGGAACAGGGCTTCTGGCGCTTCGACGATGCGCCTGAGGCGATTTACACCGCGACACTCGAGCTCGATATGGCCAGCGTTGTCCCATCGCTTTCGGGTCCGAAACTGCCGCAGCAACGCGTCTCGATGAAAGACTTGGACGAAGGCTTTAACAACGATATTACCGAGGTGTTCGATTCTTCCGATCCCGACAAGCGCGTTGTGGTTGAGGGCGAGGATTATGATCTTGGCCATGGTGATGTCACCATTGCCGCGATTACCAGCTGCACCAACACCTCCAACCCCAATGTGCTGATCGCCGCCGGCCTGGTCGCGCGCAAGGCGCGCGAAAAGGGTCTGCAGCGCAAGCCATGGGTGAAATCTTCACTGGCTCCGGGTTCGCAGGTTGTGACCGATTATCTCGATAAGGCGGGCCTGTCGGATGACCTCGATTATCTCGGCTTCAATCTGGTCGGCTATGGCTGCACCACCTGTATCGGCAACTCCGGCCCGCTGCCCGCGCCGATTTCCAAGGCGATCAACGACAATGATCTGGTCGCCGCCTCGGTGCTATCGGGCAACCGCAACTTTGAAGGCCGTGTAAGCCAGGATGTGCGCGCCAACTATCTCGCATCGCCGCCGCTGGTGGTTGCCTATGCGCTGAAAGGCACGGTGCGTGAGGATATGTATGAAACTCCGCTTGGCACTGGCAGCGATGGCGAGCCGGTTTTCCTGAAAGACATCTGGCCGAGCAATGACGAGATCACGCTGGCGATGCAGGGCGCGGTCAGCCGTGAAATGTTCGAGGCGCGCTATGCCAATGTCTATGATGGCGATGATGCATGGCGCGCCATCGACGTCACCGGATCGGACACCTATCAGTGGCGTGCCGGGTCCACCTATGTCGCCAATCCGCCCTATTTTGAGGGAATGGAGATGACCCCGGCACCGATCAGCGACATTAACGATGCCAAGGTGCTGGCGCTGCTCGGTGACAGCATCACCACCGACCATATCTCGCCCGCAGGCGCGATCAAGGCGGACAGCCCGGCCGGTGAATATCTCTCCAGCCACCAGGTCGCGCGTCAGGACTTCAACTCTTACGGCTCGCGTCGCGGCAATCATGATGTGATGATGCGCGGCACTTTCGCCAATATCCGCATCAAGAACCAGATGGCCGATGGCAAGGAAGGCGGCTACACCAAATATGATGGCGAGATCATGCCGATCTATGACGCCGCGATGCGCCATAAGGACAATGGCACGCCGCTGGTGGTCATCGGCGGTGAGCAGTACGGCACCGGCTCTTCACGCGACTGGGCGGCCAAGGGCACCAATCTGCTCGGTGTTAAAGCCGTGATCGTGGAAAGCTATGAGCGTATCCACCGCTCCAATCTGGTCGGCATGGGCGTTCTGCCGCTGCAATTTGCCGAAGGCGTCAACCGCAATACGCTGAATCTTGACGGTACGGAAAGCTTCACCATCACCGGTGTCGCTGATCTGGAACCGCGTCAGACGGTCACCGTCACCATGACCCGCGCCGATGGCAGCACCGAGACATTCGAGACGCTGTGCCGCATCGATACCGCCAATGAGATGGAATATTTCCGCAATGGCGGCATCCTGCATTACGTTCTGCGTAAGCTGGCGGGGTAATGATCGGTCTAGTCGCAGCTTTATCCGCGGCCCTCGCCGTCGCCGCCGGTGCCTTTGGGGCACATGGCGCAGCGGGGGAGCAGGAAGCGGAATGGCTGCGGACTGGCGGTTTTTATCAGCTGATTCATGCCGTCGCAGCGCTGGTGGTGATGCGTGCAGCGCGCGGTCCGGCGATCATGCTGCTGGTTGGCGCGGCTATTTTCTCGCTGACCCTGTACGCCATGGCCCTTGGTGCACCGACATGGCTCGGGGCGATCACGCCGATAGGCGGTACACTGATTATCGCCGGATGGCTCTGGGCGGCCTGGTTGTATTCGCGTCGCGATTAGACTGCATTACCCTGAAGTTGCGCCATAGCCTTCCCCCTTGGAGGGGGAAGGTTGGATGGGGGTGTACAAAGCTGATAGCTTGGACGCTCGGCTGCGCCTCACTCCCCCTCACCTGACCTCTCCCCGCCGGGGAGAGGAATATGATTATGGCATAGCTGGAAGGTTTTCAATCTACAGGATAAGGGCTAAGTGCTGGCCCATCCAGGCCCCGTTCCTTACGGCCATAGCGCTGTGGCGTATAGTTGAGCCGCGCCGCCTCCCGTATCCGGCCATTGCGCATCTGGCCTTCGACCAGTTCATATCCCATCAGCGCGAAGATGCGGTCGCCGAGGAAGATCGGTCGGGCATTGCCATACCAGTCGACACAGCTTGCCTGACAACCATCATCGACCCATTTCCCGGGATCAGCGTCGAGTTCACCCGCCATTGAGAATTGGCGGTTGTCGCGGCGCAGGAACAGCATCGCCGCCGATGACCCGAGTTGCTGGTGGAAGCGACGTTCCACTTGCCGGGCAATGGGCAGGCCCAGCGTCCCTGAGGCGCCATCGGACGAGTCCCTGTCCGGGCGGTAGAAATAGGCATGGCTGCGCGACTCTCCCTGACCGGCTGCCGGCATGGTGAAAACATTGGAGATATGCGGCTTTGCGCCGTTCAGCGTAACCGCGCTGAAACCCAGATTATCGCTGGTGCCGCTGCCGATGATCACGGCATCGCTGCCCAGTTTTTCAATCCGTTCGATGCCATGTTTCACCGGAATGCGGACGGCATCGCCTCCGCCTAAAGAGGCCACATAGGCGGTCGGTCTGGTTTCGCGGCCATAGCCTTGCTGGCGGCCATGGCCATAGACGATGTGGTTGCCGACAAAGCGGTTCTCCATCTCCCAATAATAGCCATTGGCATCGCTCAGGGCGCGGTAATAGTCGGCGGCAATGCTGTTCGAGCCATCGCCGAGCGCATCAAGCGGCAACTGGATCAGGCTGACAACGCCGCCCGATCCGCGCGAAATCTCGATTGCCGGATCGATGCTCTCGCTGGTGACCAGAACATTGATGCGCTGCTTGTCGGATTCTTCCAGAAAGGAGAATTGGTTGACCGGCATACCCTGTGCGCGGATCGCCTGAGGGCGTGAACCATCAAGCGGGAGGCGATAGAGATGGGCGTTGGTCTTGCCCTTGTTATCATCACCCTGCCTGCTCCGGCTATTGTCCATCATCCAGAGATAGACAGCATCTCCCGAAACATAGAATTCGCGCGACCATCCTGCGATAACGGCGGTGGCATCGCAGTCGAAATCATCGCTGGCTACATCGCAGCGGGTGACGCTGTGCAGGGTCGAGACATTGTCGTCGGGATCATCGAACAGGTCGCCTGCGATAAACACCTGTTTTGGTCCGGCAATCCGGTTGAAGGCACGCTTGCCATTGTCGCCACCCCAGCGGCGGACACCGGGCAGGGCATCAAGAGGCTGCTCGCCATAGTGAAGGTCGAGCGGTGTGTAGAAAATCAGCTCGGAGCCGATCAGGCGTGAGGCGTAGTTTTCTGCCGAATAATAGTCATTGGAACGCAGATGATAGGCATCTTCATAGGTCAGCTTGCCATCATCGCTCAGCGTAAAGCGTGTAATCTCGGTGCCGCCACGCGAATAGCTATAACCGATCACAATGACCCGATTGCCGGAGATCAGCATCTCGTCATACCAGGAACCACGGCCATCGGCATCAGGCGGAAAGGCATTGATATGGTCGATGGCGCGCATATCGCCGTTCGCCGTCGAAATGGTGAAGATGCGGCCACGGCGCAGCACGACCATGATATCGCCCTTGCGTTTGACGATACCGCCTTCATCGACACCCGCTGTCTGGTTGTTGGTAATGCTTTCCTCGGCGGGGGCTGAGGCATCTGCAGCCGCTTCCGTGGCGTCTTCGAAATCATAGTTGTACTTTGCAGCACGGCGCTCGCGCATTTTGCGCTGACTAGTGAGAAATTCGCTCAGCTCTTCTTCCGACTGAAACGCACGCAAACTATCAGTCGGGGCAGATGTGATCGGCTCGGCTTGCCCGGTACACGCCATCAGCAATAGCAGCGCGCTGCCCAAGGTCATGGCCAGGCATTGCCTGAAATCAATGGCCTCATTGCCGCTCGAAGGTTGCTTTGTGCCTGTGGTCATTACCATTTCCTCCCCTGGAAAATCATAAATACCAATATTCGACATGTCGTTGCGGCAATGGCTGGCCTTCGCTTTGGCGCTGGTCTATCCATGCCGAATGATATGCACCCGTTACAACGAGCGATCTACGCTCTGTCATGAATACAGGCTGAAACCCTGTCATGGGTGCGCTTGTGGCTGACCAGGATTTGCAAGCTGCTTCGGCTGACACCCCAAAAGAAGCGCCTTCGCAACACAAGGACAAGCGGGACAGATCCCCCGATCCGTTGCGCGAGGCCTGGCACTGGCTGCTGCACTGGTGGCAGGATTCGGTTGAGGAAATCGACCACATTGCAGTGATCAACAAGGTACAGGCGGAATCGGGCATTACCGGGCGCTATATCTTCATGACCGCAATGTCGGCTGGCATCGCCATTCTCGGACTGTTGCTGTCATCGCCGGCGGTAGTCATCGGCGCAATGCTGCTGTCACCGCTGATGAGTCCAATCATCGGCGCCGGCTTCGCACTGGCGATTGGCGATATACGATGGCTCAAAACCTGTTGCTGGGCGCTGCTGGTAGGGACGATATTGTCGATTCTGTTCTGCGCCTTCATCGTACTGTTCAGTCCGCTCGACTCCGTGACGCCGGAAATCGCCGCACGCACCCGGCCCAACCTGTTCGACCTTGGCGTTGCATTCTTTTCGGCGCTGGCTGGTGCCTATGCGATGATCAAGGGCCGCGAGGGCACGATTGTCGGCGTTGCCATTGCGACAGCGCTGATGCCGCCACTGGCCGTGGTCGGTTTTGGTCTCGCCACCGGAAACGGCGTGGTATTGGGCGGCTCGCTGTTGCTGTTCTTCACCAACCTGATGACCATCGCGCTCACCGCAGCGATCATGGCACGGCTCAACGGTTTTCGCTCGTCACTGTCGTCGCAGCAGACACTGTGGCAGTCATTGGTGGTGGTCGGCATCTTCCTGTTGCTCGCAGTGCCTCTGGGCCTGTCGCTGCAGCAGATCGCCTGGGAAGCCAATGCCTATCGCCGTGCCAACGCTGTTGTCGCGGACCAGTTTGGCGACAAGGCGCGAGTGAGCCAGATCGATCTCGATTTCATCAGCGATCCGACCCGGATCAACGCCACCGTTTTGACCCCGCAGTTGCAACCCGATGTCAGCGAGCGGGTGCAGCGACTGCTGAGCAACGAGCTGGGCGAACCGTTCGAGGTGGTGATCAACCAGTATCGTGTCGGCATTGACAATGACGATGCAGTGAAGACGGCGGAGCTGGCCGCGGCCCGCTTGCAGGCACAGAATATCGAGGAAGACCGCCGTGTCAGCGGTCTGGTCACCGCAATGGCAATGGTCGCCGGTGTACCACCGGAAAAGGTGCTGGTCGATCGCACTGCCAAGCGCGCGGTGGTCAAGGCCGAGCCGCTACCCAATGCCGGGCTGGGCAGCTATTATGTGCTGGAGCAGCGGCTGGCGGCGATGAAGCCCGACTGGGCTGTGACTATTGAGCCGCCGGCAGCGGCGTTGCCCGAATTGCTGCTGACCGCAGGGGATCCGCCGACGCCCGATCCGCAGGATTATGCGTTGGCTTTATGGGCGATCCAGCGCATCGATGCGCCGGTGGCGGTGTCCGGCGATGGCGCTGCTGCGCGAACGCTGGTCGAACGGTTAGGCGCGGCAGGTGTTACCGCGCGTTATACCGGCCGCGGCCGGGCGCAACCCGGGCGGTTGTTGCTTGACTGGCTACCGCCCGATGCGGCGGCGGAGGAGGAATGATCAGGACGCGATTCTGAGATCGGGCTGGCTCAACCCCGGTTTGTCCTGGCCGCCATGCAGACCGTCAAATACCGTATCCAGCACAATGTGCAGATTGGCGTCGGTCGATGTATTCCACATGTTCATCATGATGTCCGGATTGCAGAATGGCTGGAGCATCAGGTTGATCAGCGACACCACATGGTCAATTTCCATGTCCCGGAAATAACCTTCGGCCATGGCTTCGGCAACGATCACCGAAAGATAGTGATCAGCAAGGTCGATATAGCCGCGAATGACTTCGAAATGCTGGTGCCCGATTTCCATATAGCTCTCGAACAGCTTGGGATCGGCCTCGAAGCGGCTGCGCTTCAACCCGAGGCGGCGGGAGAAGAAGGCGAACATCTTTTCCTTGGCCGACATGTCGGAGGCGATGACCTCTTCCATGATGGTGTTGAGTTCTTCAAACCAGCGCCCGGCCATGGCCTCGTAAAAGGCCTCTTTCGATTCGAAATAGCGATAGAGATTGGACTGCGACATGCCGCAGGCAGTGGCAATTTCGGAAATGTTGAAGTCGACAGCACCGCGCTGGCGGATCAGGTCTTCCGCAGCTTCCATGATTTCGTTGCGGATCTTGTCAGGATCAATTTGTGGACGTGGCATGTATTACTCCCTTGCGCAAACTCCCTGCGCGTACTGCCCCCGGCATGCATAGAAGGTGCGTGTCCGGCGGGTTTGTCCCGCACTCCACACATTGCCGTCCTAATGTCATACGACAGTTATATGATAAATGAGAGTATTTATCAATTATCATTTTTGCAACACAGGATGCAGATTTGTGCAACTGCGAAATAACGCTCAGGATTCGGTCTTGCCGGTATCCGCTTTCTGCTCGTGATCGATGATCGCCTGTTTCTGCCATGCAGGAATGGGCAGGTCGGTTAGATCCTCGACGCGCATATGCACGACACACAGGCCATGGTCTTCATGGCTGTGACGAAGCCGTTTTTCCTCGGCCATGTCGCTCGGGACAACGGCCAGCCGCCGATTGATCCGCGAACGATAGTGCATGCGCGCTGTGTTTTCCTGCCCGATAAAGCAGCCCTTGTCATAGGCGACACCGTTGAGCTCCTCGGCATTGCATTCGAGCCACAGCGTTTTGTCATCGCCCAGTTCGACCCGCCCCTCGGTAACACCAAGCGAAAGGCGATGGGTGTGCCAGGCCGCATCAGCGCTGTCACTGTCTTCAGAAGCCGGGGCGAGCCAGCGCCAGCCCAAGGCCGGCATGCGTGGATCAGAGACAGCACCGTCGCGCGGATCGAGGCTCCAATGCACCGACAGGCTGTCATCAGCATCAATGCTGATATCGCGGCGCAGGCGATAGATGGTGAGGCGGCGGATCAGATTGTCGCGTGCCTCGGCCTCGCAATCGACGAGGACATCGTCGCCATCGACCCAGAGGATGAAATCGAACAGCGCCTTGCCCTGCGCCGTCAGCAGCCCCGACCAGAGCGGTTCACCGGCGGTCAGCTTGCCGACATCCTGGGTCACCAGTCCCTGGAGGAATTCGACGACATTGTCGTCATCGCCATTGGCGGTGAGGCGGATGATCGCCCGTTCGGAAAGATGTGTTGCAGCCATGCCGAATAAGTAATCGTCAACTGCGTCAATGCAAGTTGACTTTCGCCTGTCTCGTGTCAATTCATGTTGTCATGACCGAAACACTGACGATTACCCGCCCTGATGACTGGCATGTGCATTTGCGCGATGGCGCGATGCTTCAGGCGGTGGCGCGCTATACCGCGCGGCAATTTGCCCGCGCCATCGTGATGCCCAATCTCACGCCGCCGGTGACCAGCAGCGCCATGGCTGCGGCTTATCGCGAGCGGATCATCGCGGCGCTCGATGAAGGGCAGGATTTTACGCCGCTGATGACCTGCTACCTGACTGATAATGCTGATGCCGACGACATGGCGTATGGCTTTGAAGCGGGCATTTATACTGCGGCCAAGCTCTATCCCGCCGGGGCAACGACCAATTCGGATTCAGGGGTCACGGATATTGCCCATATCAAGGGTGCGCTGGCGCGGATGGCGGATATCGGCATGCCGTTGCTGGTGCATGGCGAAGTCACCGATGCAGATATCGACATATTTGACCGGGAAAAGGTGTTTATCGAGCGGATATTGCGTCCGCTGATCGAGGAACTGCCGCACCTCAAAGTGGTGTTCGAGCATATCACCACCGAGGATGCGGTGGAATTTGTCAAAGCCGCAGGACCCAATGTCGCGGCGACGATCACCGCACATCATCTGCATATCAACCGCAATGCCATGTTCGAAGGCGGCATAAGGCCGCATGCCTATTGTCTGCCTGTGGCCAAGCGCGAACAGCATCGCAAGGCACTGCGCCGTGCCGCCACTTCGGGCTCGCCGAAATTTTTCCTTGGCACAGACAGCGCGCCGCATGAAGTCGAGGCGAAGGAGTCGGCATGCGGCTGTGCCGGTATCTTCAGCGCGCCTTATGCGCTGGAAAGCTATCTGGCGGTGTTTGAAGAGGAAGGCGCTATCGACCGTTTTGAGGGCTTTGCTTCCTTTCACGGCCCGGATTTTTACGGCCTTCCTAGGAACACAGACAGCATAACGCTGAACCGGAAAGCCGTCACGGTGATGGAAGGGTTGCCTGCTGCGGGGACGGTGGTGGTGCCGTTTCATGCCGGCGATACCATTGATTGGGAATTTGCCACCTAACCGGTTCGTGCCCGATAGCTTTTGCGCGCCATGAGCAGCGCATTGCCCGAATAGAGAATCAGCGCGGTCCAGATCAGCCCGAAACAGATAAGGTGCGACATGGTCAGCGGCTCGCGATAGAGAAAGACGCCGAGCAGGAACTGGATGGTCGGGCCGATATATTGCACAAAGCCGAGAGTCGCCAGCGACAGCCTTTTTGCCGCTGAAGCGAAGAACAGCAAAGGTGTCGCGGTGATCGCACCGCCCAGCACCAGATAGATGTCGGTGCGCAGGGAATAGCCCATGCCCGGACTGGAATCGTATAGAAATGCCCAGCCGGCAAACGTAGCGGCGATGGGGAGCAGCAGCGTCGTTTCTGCGGTCAGGCCAGGTACCGATTTCACCGGCGCGACCTTGCGCACCATGCCGTACAGGCCGAAGCTTGCCGCCAGCGCCAGGCTGATCCAGATCGATTCCAGCGTTTCCACCGCCAGCACCGCCACCCCCAGTGCCGCCATGGCGACGGCGAGCCACTGTATCGGCTGCAACCGTTCTTTCAGGAAGAAATAGCCGAGCACGACATTGAGCAGCGGGTTGAGATAATAGCCTAGGCTCGCGGCCAGTATCTGGTCATGATAGATCGACCAGATATAGATCAGCCAGTTGGTCGCGATCAGCGTCGCGCTGATCAGCATCAGCCGCAATGTCTTCGGATCACGCATCACCCGGCCGAACTCTCCGAGCCGTTTGCGCAGCCACAATATCACCAGCAACAGCGGCACTGACCAGATGATCCGGTGCGCCACCACTTCGAGCGCGGAGATTTCCACCAGCTGTTTGAAGAACAGCGGCATGAAACCCCAGATGGTGTAAGCGGCGAGCGCATGGACCAGTCCGGTACGCGCCGAATTGTCTTCGGTCTCTACCGCTGTTTCTATGGGGGTGTCATCGCGCGCCATGAGCGCCATCTAGGCGCTTGCGAGAGATATTGCACGCAAGATAATCTCTTGCAGCCCAAAGTCAGATGATCAGAAAATTCCCGCCCCCAGCCACAGCCGGACAATACAGATCGCGGTGACGATCAGGCAGAAATTGCGCCCGCCATTTTGCGATGACAGCGCCCCGATCAGCGTACCGAAAAGCGCGATCGGTACGATCATCCAGTTAAGTGCGCCCAGAAAGGGCAGGAACGCCGGAATGGCGAGAACGAGGGCAACAAGCCCGATGAGTATGGAGAGTAGATTGAGCATTGCTGTATTATATCAGTGTTACACTGAGATGCAAGTGCAACTTGACGGAAAACTGACGCCATAGTTGCTGATTGTTCATAATAATACTGCTAAACATGAACATGTGGGGCGATTGAGAACAGGGCTGATCGATGGAGTATGCAATATGAAGACTGTGATCCCCAGGCTGATGGCACCGATAGCCCTTTTTGTAGTCCCCATGAGCGCGCAGGCCGCTGATATGACGATTGCGCCTGCATCGCACAGCCTGACGGCCGAAACTGTGAGCGTCGCCACCTTCGGACCTTTGCCACTGATGGCGCAGCAGGCATTTGACGACGATGACTGGTATGATGACGATGACCGCTGGGATCGTCGCGACCGGCGCCGTTTTCGCGAGGGCCGCCGTTTCCGACGCGACCAGCGCATTCGTCGCAACACCCGCATCTGGCGCGGGCGCGATGGCCGCTTTCGCTGCCGCCGCGATGACGGCACCACCGGCCTGCTGATCGGCGGCGTGGTGGGCGGGCTGATCGGCAATGAGCTGGGCCGGCGCGGCGACAAGACGCTGACCACTCTGCTGGGCGCGGTTGGCGGCGCGTTTCTGGGCCGTGAAATTGATCGCGACGGATATCGTTGCCGCTGATCGGCTTTTCTGTCATTCCTCTCTGCATCGGGCGGTGCGATAGTGATCGGGCCGCCCGAAATGCTGTGATCGCGAAGGGGAATGATGATGATCAACGGTCCGATACTCGTGACCGAGCGGCTGATCCTGAGACCGCCTGCGCCCGAAGATTTCGAAGCCTTTGCTGAATTCTCCAGCGATGAGGAAACCACGCGCTTCATTGGCGGGGTATTGGAACGCGGCGCGGCATGGCGCGCTTGGGCGGGTATGGCGGGTGCCTGGCATCTGCGCGGATTTTCGATGTTCTCGGTGCTGTTGCGCGACGATGGCCAGTGGATCGGCCGGATCGGTCCATGGGAGCCGGAAGGCTGGCCGGACAAGGAGATTGGCTGGGGCATTGCCCTGGAGCATGTCGGCAAGGGCTATGCCCGCGAAGCGGCTGTGGCCTGTATGGACTTCGTCTTCGATCTGCTGAAATGGGACAAGGTTATCCACACTATTGATCCGGAGAACATTGCCTCGATCAAGCTGGCTGAGCGGCTGGGCTCGACCAATAAGGGGCCGACCCGGTTGCCGCCGCCATTGCAGGATTTCCGTGTCGACAGCTATGAACAGACACGCGATGAATGGCGCGCCAATCGCCAGAACTTTGCAGGAGCAGGACAATGACCGATGAGCATTATGTCGACCCCGGCCGCGAGCTGTTCACCGCCTTCAAGGACCTGCCGCGCGATACCCCGATCAACATGATCAACATGCTGCGTTTCCGTGAGCATGCTGCCTATCCCGATGATCATCCGCGCGTTGCTGAGGGGCTGAGCGGGGCCGAGGCCTATGCGCATTATGGCAAGGAAAGCGCGCCGATATTCCAGCGTGTCGGTGGCAGTATCATCTGGCGCGGTGCGTTCGAGACGATGCTGATCGGGCCGAACGAAGAGCGCTGGGATGCGGTGTTTATCGCCCGCTATCCGGCCGCGGCGGCGTTTCTCGAAATGGTTACCGATCCCGATTACCGCAATGCAGTGGTCAACCGCCAGGCGGCGGTGGCAACATCACGGCTGATCCGCTGCGGCGAGATGCCTGACGGACTCAGCGCCGACGGCGCCTTTGCCTGAACCCTGCTCCTCCCGATATGGGACATTTGCGTGATTTTACTCGCCAGATTAACCATTTTGCCTAACAGTAATTTAACACTTTGAGTGCCATGGATAACGCAAAATTAATCTTTGCGCCGGGCTGTTCCCTGGAGGGATGAATCGGGTAGCCCGTGAGCGCGGACCGGGAGCGAGACGATGACAGCTATCATGATCGACAGGAATGTAGCATTTGCTACAGGGCCGGCATTGCCGCTGCGCTCGCTGCTGATGGCCGGTGCCATGGCGCTGCTGCTTTCGGCCTGTGGTGTCGGCAATGAGGCCGAAGAGGAAACCGATGCGGCACGTGACCCGGCGGTAGCAGGCGCGCTGGAAGACGAGCTGCTGGTCGATCCCGATCTTGCCGAAAGCTCGAACCAGAATAATGCGCTTGATCCTCAGGGTGCCAATAGCGGCGCGGTACCGGTGACCGCTGCCGACAGCCGCGCAGCGGTGGCAGCAGCCAATGCCGAATTTGCCGAAGAGGGCATGCTTGGCGCGCCCAGGCCCGACAAGGCCAGTGATGAGGATTGCCGTGGCTGTGACGGCGGCCGCAGCGGCGTGACGCTGGGTGCCAAGGCGGCAATGCAGCAGGGTAAGGGCGGTTGCGATGCCAAGCTGAAATATGATGCCAAATGGGCCACCCGCATGCCGCCCGAATTCAATGTCTATCCCCAGGCCAATGTCCGCGAGGCAGCGGGTGTCGAGAACGGCCAATGCGATCTGCGCGCCGTCAGCTTCACCTCACCGGCCGGTATCAAGGACATTGTCGACTATTATTTCACCAAGGCACAGCGCGGCGGTTATACGGCGCAATATCTTGTTCGCGATGATGGCGATCATATGCTGGGCGGCATCCGTAACAGCGATAACGGAGCCTATGTCATCTTTTTGCGAACGCTGAAGGGTGGCGCGACCGAAGTCGATATCGTGGCCAGTAAGGGCCAGTAAAGAAAACGGCAGATCTTATTCCGCGTCGGGGTCCTGTTGCGCCGCACGCGCTGACATTAGCGTGTCGGCCGCGCCCGGATCGACCGAGCGCAGATGCAGGTCGCGCTGCGGGAAGGGGATTTCGACCTCATTTTCCTTGAGCAGGTCCCAGACCCGCATCATGATGTCGCCACGGACATTGCCGACGCCCTTATGCGGGTCATTGATCCAGGCGCGGATCTCGAAATTGACGCTGTTGTCGCCAAATTCCAGCAGCCACGCGACCGGCTTGGGGTTTTTCAGCACCCGGGGCGACTCGTTCACCGCTTTGAGCAGCAGTTTCTGTACCAGCTTCATATCGCTGTCATAGCTGACCCCAACCGGGATCTTCATCCGCACATTGGGGTCGGAATAGGACCAGTTCTCAACCTCGGTAGTCATCAAATTCTCGTTCGGGATCAGATGCTCCTTGCCGTCACGCGTGAGCACCGAAACGGCGCGCACCCCGATCTTGTTGACCCAGCCAAAGCTGTCACCGACGACGATGATGTCGCCCGGTTTTATAGAACGGTCCATCAACAGGATGATCCCGGCAATCAGGTTACCGACGGTCTTTTGCATGCCAAAGCCGATGGCGAGGCCAAAGGCACCCGAGAAGACTGCCAGTGCTGTCAGGTCGATGCCCAGGACATTGAGGCCCAGGACGAAAGCCACAGCGAGTATCGCTACGGTGGCCAGCTTCTGCGCCAGCACTTTTTGCGAGCTGTCGAGCGTATCAGTCGTGTTGATGACATGACCTGCGACGCGGATGATGACACGCGCAATGGCAAACAAAATTACGGTGGTGACCAATATGGTGGCCACCCACCACAGGGTAATCCGGCGTGTGCCGATGTTGATGCCGACGCTTTCCAGCGCGATGTAGATTTCCTGTATCTCTTCGACCAGCGCGAAGCCGGTGCCCAGCGCTATGATGATGCCGACCACCGTACCAAGCCAGTTGGGCATGCGCACACCGCGAACCAGATTGTTGGAAAACAGTCCGGCCGTTATTGCCACTGTCAGTGCGAAAATGACATGGGCGATGACTTCCCAGCTATAGACCGACAGAAATATGCTGGCGAGGATGAAGACAACGGCCTGGCGACACATATTGCGAATGCGCCGCTGTGCCAGCTCGCTTTCATAACCGGCCCTGTGCTCCCATAATTTGCCGAGCAGGGGCCCGATGGACCGGCTTACCAGCCAACCAACAACCAGTGCGGCAATGACCAGTATGGCGGCGATAACCCCCTGAACATAAATGATGTCACCTGGCGAATCGATCATTGCTGATCGCAACTGGGTGGTAATCTGGTCCATCATAGAGCCAGTCTAAACGCCTCAAGCCCGGAAGCAAGGTCGGCGGTCAGGTCATCCGGGTCTTCCAAGCCGACCTGCAGCCGCACCAGATGCCGGTCGCCCGGATCATAGTGCGCCGGTGGCCATGGCGTTGCGCTGCGGTCCGGTGTCGGATCGACAGGGATGGCCAGGCTCTCATAGCCGCCCCAGCTATAGCCGATTCCGAACAGCGTCAGTGCATCGACCAGTGCGTCACGCGCCGCAGCGCTGCCGCCTTTGAGGACAAAGGAGAACAGGCCGCTGCTACCGGTAAAATCACGCGCCCAGATATCGTGGCCAGGGCAAGAGGGCAGGGCGGGGTGAAGCACATGCGCTATCTCGGGTTGCTCCGCCAGCCAGCGGGCGAGCGCCAGTGCATTGCCCTGATGCCGTTCCAGCCGGACATCAAGCGTGCGCAGGCCGCGCGCGGCGAGATAGGCATCATCGGGTGAGATTACATGGCCCAGTGCCTGCGCAGTGCGCCGCAGCCGCCACCAGTGTTTCTCATTGGCAGTTGCTGCGCCCAGCATCACATCCGAATGGCCTACAATATATTTGGTGCAGGCGTTCATCACAATGTCGACACCCTTTTCGATCGCGGTGAAAAAGTGCGACGTCGCCCAGGTATTGTCGAGCAGGGTGACGATTTTGGGATTGGCGGCTTTTGCCGTCTGGCACATGGCCGGAATATCACTGACCTCGAAGGTCAGGCTGCCCGGGCTTTCCATCCAGATGGCGCGGGTTCGCTCACAGACCAGATCGGCAATGGCGGCACCGGCAAGCGGATCAAAAAACCGGGTTTCGACACCCATGCGCCTGAGCAGACTATTGGCCATGCCGCGGCTGGGGTCATAGCTGTTGTCACTCATCAGCAGCACATCGCCGGGTGACAGCACCGCGAGCAGCGATCCGGCAATGGCGGCAACACCTGAGGGGTAGAGCATGGTGCCGTGTGCCCCAGGTTCCATGCCGGTCAGCGCATCAGCCAGCGACCATTGGGTGGGCGAACCGCGACGGCCATAGAAAAAGCGGCCATCTTCATTGGCCTTGGGGCCGTCGCGCAGATCGGCAACACTGTCATAAAGATGGGTGCTGGCACGCCATATCGGGGTGTTGACCACCGGCCCGGTCCAGCCTTTTCGCCGCCCGGCTGTGACTGCACGGGTGGCGGGTCTTTGGTTGGATGGTGTTTTGTCTTCAGCCAAATTCTTAACAGTCAGGCTCAGGGCTAACGGTCTATATTAACCGGTTGCCTTGGGAGTATCCGCATCGGCGCCCCATTCGGCCCAGCTACCATCGTAAAGTGCGACATCGCCCTTGCCGAGCAGCGTGGCGCCAAAGGCCAGTACCGAGGCGGTCATGCCTGAGCCGCAGGTGGTGACGATGGGTTTTTCAAGGTCGACACCGGCATCGGTAAAGGCGGCGCGCAGATCATCGCCGGTTTTCCAGGTGCCGTCGCTGTTGAACAGTGCCATATGCGGCACGTTGACCGAGCCGGGGATATGACCGCTGGCAATGCCGGGGCGCGGGTCTTCTTCGACACCGCTGAACCGGGCGGCGGGGCGGGCATCGACGACCTGCTCGTCCTTGCTGTGCAGATTGGCCAGCATTGCCGCCTTGTCGCGCAGATTCTTGTCGTCCTTCCACACAGTGAAATGGCGGTGGCGCAGTTGCTGCTTGCCGCCTTCCAGCGGGCGATCCTCGGCCTTCCATTTGGCGATGCCGCCATCGAGGATCGCGACTTCATGCGCGCCGAACATGGTGAGCATGAACCAGGCGCGGGCTGAGGATTTCAACGGGCTGTCATCATAGAGCACGATCCGGCTGCCATCACCAAGTCCGAGTGACTGCATGCGGCTGGCGAATTTCTCGGGCCGCGGCAGGGTGTTCTCGATCGGGGAGTTGTTATCGACCAGCTCGGCCAGGTCCATGAACACGGCGCCCGGGATATGCCCTGCTTCATATTCCGCAGCTGCGTTGCGGCCACTGTCCGGCAGGAATTTGGTGGCATCGACAATGCGCAGGTCGGTGGCACCGAGTTCATTGGCCAGCCATTCGGTAGATACGAGCAAGTCCATAATATTCCCCATAATTTCACGCTGATCATACACTTGGTTGTGCGGCGCGCTTCTGGTCCGGATGAATTGTGTTCTCTGATTTATTAGTGACTCGAAACCGGGGCGTCGAGAGAAGAAATGCGTCTTTCCATGACTCAATTGAGGGTTTCGAGAAAGCCTCGTGCCTGATCGCGCAGGGCCTGTTTTTCGGCATCGCCTTTCCGCAGCCAGTTGCGATAAGGCATGGCGAGGCGGTTATTGCCCCTTAGGATCGCTTCATTGCGCGCCAGAAAATCCCAGTAAAGCGCGTTGAACGGGCATGCTGTTTCACCAGTTTTGGCCTTCACATCATAGCGGCAATGACCGCAATAGTCGGACATTTTTTGAATATAGTTGCCGCTGGCGGCATAGGGCTTGCTCGCCAGCAGCCCGCCATCGGCATATTGGCTCATGCCGAGCGTGTTGGGCAGTTCGACCCATTCATAGGCATCGGCATAGACTTCGAGATACCAGCGGTGCACCTGCTCCGGATCGACACCGGCAAGCATCGCGAAATTGCCGGTAACCATAAGCCGTTGGATATGGTGCGCATAGGCGTGGTCGAGAGTCTGGCCGATGGCCTGCGACAGGCAATGCATGTCGGTGTCGCCATCATAATAGAAAGCAGGCAGATCGCGGGTCGCGTTCAGATGGTTGCGGGTCACATAGTCCGGACCCTCGCGCCAATAAATGCCGCGGACATATTCGCGCCAGCCGATGATCTGGCGAATAAAGCCCTCTGCGGCATTGAGCGGCACTTTGCCCTGATGGTAGCATTCTTCGACCTCGCGGCAGAGCTGCACCGGATCGAGTAGTCCGGCGTTGATATAGGGTGACAACAGCGAGTGCCACAGAAACGGCTCGCCGGTCAGCATAGCATCCTGATAGTCGCCAAATTGCGGCAGGGCATGATCGAGAAAATTGCGCTTCTGCCGCAGCGCCTCTTCATGTGTCACCGCAAAGTGGAAATGGTCGAGGCTGCCGGGATGATCGGCAAAACGCGTCGCCACCATATCCAGCACTTCGCTGGTGATGGCATCCGGCTGGAAGCGGATCGGCTGCGGCATCATCCGGTCGCGCTCCCCGTTTTTGGCGGGCGCAGGCTTGCGATTCTCTGCATCATAATTCCACTTGCCACCTTCGGGCTGGCCATCTTCATCGAGCAATATGCCGGTCTTGCGCCGCATCTCGCGGTAGAAGAATTCCATGCGCAGCTGCTTCTTGCCTTCGGCCCAGTCTTCGAACTCCTGGTGTGTGGCGAGGAAACGGTCATCGGGGCAGATGGTGACGGGCAGGCCGAACTGGTCCTGCCAATTGTCCATCATTTCACGCACACGCCATTCGCCCGGTTCGGTGGCGCGGATGGCATCAGGGCCATGGCGCTCAATGGCGCGCGCGACCTCACCGGAAAAACTGCCGCGATTATCGGGATCGTCGAGCGTCACATAATCGACCGTCCAGCAGCGTTTGCGCAGATCCTCGGCATGATGCCGCATCGCCGACAGGATGAACGCGATCTTGGCCTTGTGGTGTTTGACATAGCTGGTCTCGTCGGCGACCTCCATCATCAGGATGATGCCGTGTTCCGGATCGGCACCGGCCAGGCTGGACAGATCATGGCTGAGCTGGTCACCCAGCACGGGAATAAGCACTTTATTGTTCATAAAGCGCCTAACGCGTCACGCGGCAAAGGGCTGCATAATCAACAAGATTTCCGGTTTGACCGATGGCATGGCCTTTCGGCTCAAGCTGCCGAATGTTCAGTCCAGCGGCAGCGCACCGATAATCCGCTCCAGTTCCTGGCGATATTCTGCGCTGCTGCCGGCAGCGCCCAGCAGCCCCTTTGCGATCATATGGATGGTAAAGGCCAGCGTCTCTGCCTGCTGCTGCGATATATCGGGCAGGGCCTGGTTCAGCGCATCGGTCATGGCCAGTCGGATGCGTGCTGTCGCCAGATCCGCTTCTTCGCTAGACACATCGCTGACCATCGCGACGATCTCGGCGCTGTGCGGCGCCGCCTTCAGCAGATCGACATATTGGCCGATCCAGCTATGGACCGCGTTCACGATGCGCTCGCGCAAGGCCCCCGAATCCGCAAGCTTTGCAAGGCAATCCTCACAGCTCTGCTCGATCAGCGAGCGCGCAGCCCAGCCAAAGGCTTCCTCCTTGGAACTGAAGCGATTGTACAGCGCCTGACGCGAGATACCGAGCCCATCGGCAAGATCGCGCATCGAGGTTTTGCGAAAGCCATATTGCGCGAAAACACGGACAATTTCTTTGAGGTCTTCTGATCGATCCATATTTCAATCTTGACATATTATGCATAAAGTGTCAATTACGCAAAGACACATATCACTTACAAGGAATTGCACATGCCTCTCGTAAACGCCACCGGTGTCAGGAACTGGACTCCAGATCGCCTGACTGATCTGACAGGGAAGCGCTATCTTATCACCGGAGGAAATTCCGGTATCGGCCTTGAAGCGGCGAAGATGCTGGCCGAGCGCAATGCGGATGTGGTTATCGGCGCGCGCAACGCCACCAAGGGCGCGACCGCCGTGGCGGCGATCGAGTCACTGGGAACTGGTAGCGCTGAGATGCTGCAGATCGATCTGGCGGACATGACTTCGATCCGCTCGGCGGCAGAGGAGGCGAAGCCCCGCTTTGGCACGCTGTCCGCGCTGATCAACAATGCCGGTATCATGCAGACCCCCAAGCAGCAGACCAGGGACGGGTTCGAGATGCAGTTGGGCACCAACCATCTCGGCCATTTCCTCTGGACTGCGTTGATGATCGGTCAGGTCGACCCGGCGCAAGGACGCATCGTCACTGTCTCGAGCATTGCGCATAAATATGGCAAAATTCATTTTGATGATCTGATGCTCGATAAATCATACGACCCCAGCGCCTCTTATTTTCAGAGCAAGCTTGCCAACCTGCTGTTTGCCCAGGAACTGCACCGTCGCCTTATAGCTTCAGGTTCGCACATCAAATCGGTGGCGTGCCATCCCGGCTATTCCGACACCGAGCTGCAAAGCACCGGGCCGACAGGGTTTCTGAACGCACTCTATAAATTCACCAACGCCCTGATGGCGCAACCGGGCAAACTTGGTGCTTATCCCACCGTTCTTTCCGCAGCGGGTGATGAGGCGATTTCCGGTGCCTATTATGGCCCGACCGGCTTGATGGACATGCGCGGCCCGGTGGGTGACAGCTATGTCGAACCGCGCGCGCTTGACGAAGCGGTCGCACAACGCCTGTGGCAGGTCAGTGAAGAGCTGGTCGGCGACAGGCTGGTGGTCTGAAGCAGGCTGATCGCGCACATCTTGGCACAGACGGATTGCGTTTCTGCGCAATCTGCCACAAGAGCCGTTTGCACAAATTACAAAGATGCTCGCCCGAACCTGCATGAACACTATTCTTGCGTGATCGCAGCGGCCTTGTTGACGAGGAATGACGGACAGTCATGTCGCCGTTGATTATCATGCTGCTTCTTGCATCGGCCGTCATCCACGCGGCATGGAATGCACTGGTCAAAAGCGGTCAAGACCGCCTCTGGTCGATAGCGGTGATTTCCCTGTTCGGCGCGATTGCGGCTTTGCCCTTCGCCATTGGTCTCCAGCCGCCAGCGGCGGCCAGCCTGCCCTATATTGCTTTCTCCTCTGGCCTCCAGATTGGCTACTGCCTGTTTCTGGTGCGGGCTTATGATCATGGTGATCTGGCGCAGGTCTATCCGATTGCCAGGGGAAGCGCGCCGCTTCTTGTCACTGTCGGAGCAGCGCTGTTTGCCGGTGAATTGCCGGGAACCTATGGGCTGGCCGGTATTGCTCTGGTGTCGCTCGGCATATTTGCCCTGGCGATTGGCAACCACCGCGCGGACACACAGTCACTGCTTTCGGCGCTGGCTGCTGGTGCATTCATCGCCAGCTATATGGTTGTCGATGGACTGGGCGTCCGTCTCGCAGGCAGCGCTGCCGGATATGCCGCCTGGCAAGCTGTTGTCGCCGGCTTTCTGATTCCTCTGACATTCATCGCCATCAGGCGGAGAAGGCCGGTAATGCCCCGGGGCAGGGAAGGCGTCATGATCGTCGTTGCCGGGATATTGTCGACTCTGGCCTATTGCATCGCAATATGGGCAATGAGCGAAAGCCCCTTGGGCGGCGTATCGGCGCTGCGCGAGACAAGCATATTATTTGCCGCCTTGCTGGGTGTGGTGGCGCTGCGTGAAGCGATAACCTTCCGCAAAATTGCAGGCGCCGTGCTTGTGACCGCCGGGGTTGTGTACCTGTCATGGACATGAAGCGGGCGGTTGGTAAGATCAGAAATCTTTACCGACCGCCCTTTCACATCATGACAGCACCGACATGGCGCTCAAGCCATGTCGTAGTGAACCGCCGTCAGGCCAATCAGAAAAAGCCGAGCTTGTTCGGATTATAGCTCATCAGGATATTCTTGGTCTGTTGATAATGGTCGAGCATCATCTTGTGTGTTTCGCGCCCGATACCCGATTGTTTATAACCGCCAAAGGCTGCGTGCGCTGGATAGGCGTGGTAATTGTTTACCCAGACCCGGCCCGCCTCGATCGCGCGGCCAAAGCGGTAGCAGCGATTGGCATCGCGTGACCACACGCCGGCGCCGAGGCCATACATGGTGTCATTGGCGATGCTCAGTGCCTCTTCTTCGTCCTTGAAGGTGGTCACCGAGACGACCGGTCCAAAGATTTCCTCCTGGAAGACCCGCATCTTGTTATGGCCTTTGAGGATCGTCGGCTGGATATAAAACCCGTTTTCCAGCCCTGCGACGGTTTCCAGCTTGCCGCCTGTCAGCACTTCGGCCCCTTCCTCGACACCGATGGTGAAATAGGAGAGGATCTTGTCCTGCTGCTCCCGGCTGGCCTGGGCGCCGACCATGGTCTCCATGTCGCGCGGGTCGCCGCGTTTGATTGCCTCGACTCGCTTGATCGCGCGGGCGATGAACTCCTCGTAAATATCTTCCTGGATCAGCGCCCGGCTGGGACAGGTGCAAACCTCACCCTGATTGAAGGCAAACAGCACAAAGCCTTCGACTGCCTTGTCAAGAAAAGCGTCATCCTGGGCCATGACATCGCTGAAGAAGATATTGGGTGACTTGCCACCCAATTCCAGCGTGACCGGGATAAGGTTCTCGGTCGCCGCCCGCATGATCTTGCGTCCGGTTTCGGTCGAGCCGGTAAAAGCGATTTTGGCGATGCGGTTGGAACGGGCCAGCGCCGCGCCGACCTCACCGCCATAGCCGTTGACGATATTGAGCACACCATCGGGCAGCAGATCGGCGATGGTCTCGACGAGCACCATGATCGCCGCCGGTGTCTGCTCGGCGGGCTTCAGCACCACGCAATTGCCGGCCGCCAGCGCCGGGGCCAGTTTCCATGCCGCCATCAGCACCGAGAAATTCCACGGGATAATCTGGCCGACCACGCCGAGTGGTTCATGGAAGTGATAGGCCACGGTGTCGGCGTCGATTTCCGACATATTGCCTTCCTGCGCCCGCAATACGCCGGCAAAATAGCGGAAATGGTCGACCGCCAGCGGAATATCGGCGGCCATGGTCTCGCGGATCGGTTTGCCATTGTCCCATGTCTCGGCGGTGGCGATCAGTTCAAGATTTGCCTCGATCCGGTCGGCAATCTTGAGCAGGATATTGGAGCGTTCTGCAGCACTGGTACTGCCCCATCCATCCTTGGCGGCATGGGCGGCGTCCAGCGCCAGTGCAACGTCATCAGCATCCGAACGTGCGACTTCGCAGACCTTTTCGCCGCTGATCGGGGTGATGTTGTCGAAATACTTGCCGTTGACCGGAGCAACAAATGCGCCGCCGATAAAATTGTCGTAACGGGGCTTGAAAGGCGATGTGTATTCCGCCTTTATCTGGCTCATCTCGTTCATAACATCTCTCTCCTCTCCTTGATTGCATCGGCAATCTACATGCCATTGTCCGTCGTAACCTTGATCGCGATCAAAATTGTGTCAGTTGCTGCGGCCGGGATATTCTGAGCGCCACAGGCGATGGGGGCAGCCCCTCAATTAGTCTTAGACGAGAGAATGGGCCGTCATCACCGGTCCTGCGCTTGCGATCTCGTCTCTTGCTTGCGGATGATGACAGATCGTTTGCGTCACGCTAAAGGCTGCCAGCATGACCGACAGCCCGAACCCGCAATCGAACAGCCCCCAGTTTTTGGGCAAGGAAACGCCGCTTCCCGCATCACCCGATGAGGCAGTGCTTGACTATGTGCCCAATCCGCGCCGCGACAATCCCTATATGGTGCGGTTCACTGCGCCGGAATTCACCTCGCTTTGCCCGGTGACGGCCCAGCCCGATTTCGCGCATCTGGTGATCGACTATGTGCCCGATGCCACCATCGTCGAGTCCAAATCGCTCAAGCTGTTTCTCGGCAGCTTTCGCAACCATCAGGGGTTTCATGAGGATTGCACCGTGGGCATTGGCGAACGGTTGAGCCGCGAGATGCAGCCCATATGGTTGCGCATCGGTGGATACTGGTATCCGCGCGGCGGGATCCCCATCGATGTGTTCTGGCAGTCGGGCTCGCCACCCGCCAATGTCTGGCTGCCGCCACAGGAGGTACCCGGCTATCGGGGGCGTGGCTGACAGGACCACCAGTTCCGTAAATCCAACATATCCTTGATCTTGTTTTGTTCCAATGATAAAGAATCGGAACAAGGCAAGAACACCAGGAGTTGGATATGGTTTCCCTTATCGCTTCCCCGCGCGACGGATGGCAGAGATTTCCGGCCTCACGTGCACTGTCGACGCTGCTGCTCAGCGATGATTCGCTTATGGGCGATGCCGTAGCTTCGGATATCGATACGGTGTTCGGCACCGAACCGGCGCGCGCCGCGCTTGACGCCTCTGCCTCCAGCATGTTGTCGGGCGATTATGATCTGATATTCCTGCAATGCGACCAGCGGCTGGTCGATGGCGTGAAGATACTTTCGGCCCTTGCGGAACAGCCGATCACCGCACGACCCTCGCTGATCGTACAGTGCAGCCTGGAAACGCTCGATGACCTGTTCCTGTTTGCCGAATCGCTCGAGGCCGATGTGCTGGTCGGACCCGACTCGGCCGAGCGCATCATGGCGCTGACGACGCTGGCGCGACGCACCGGCCTGCGCGAGGAAGGCGACGAAACTGCTGAGCAGCTG
The DNA here is from genome assembly GCA_039818985.1 of Pseudomonadota bacterium. Taxonomy (NCBI): domain Bacteria; kingdom Pseudomonadati; phylum Pseudomonadota; species Pseudomonadota bacterium. The sequence continues at coordinate 685,289 of JBCBSU010000001.1, forward strand.
CGCCGGCTGGGTGAACAGATTGCCAGTTTTGCCGAGCAGATCAGCCAGATGCGCGATGCCGTGGACGGGCTTGCTTCGGGCAGGGCATCGCCACCGCGCCTGGCCAGCCCCGACCAGTCCTTCGCTGCCCCCGACAGCGATTATGCCCATGGCCTGCCGAGTGGACCGGGGCGCGGCTTGCGTGCCGCTGATATCCGCCAGATCATTGCCCAGAGGCGTATGCGTGATGCGTTTTTCCCCGGCGACCTGTTCGCCGATCCGGCATGGGATATCTTGCTTGATCTCTACGCCGCATATCTGGAGAAGCTGGCAGTATCGGTGTCGAGCCTGTGCATTGCCGCTGCGGTGCCGCCGACAACCGCGCTGCGCTGGGTCAAGCTGATGACCCGTTCGGGCCTGCTCGAACGTCGGCCTGATCCCGACGACCGCCGCCGGGTGCATGTGGTATTGTCCGCTGATGCACTAGGGGCGATGCAGGGCTATTTCTCGCGCACTCCCGGCAATGGCAATGGCAAGAAACCGGGGGCACTGCCCGGCATCTGAATCACCTCACCGATGCGCATCATCGGATATTAATCTGTTTCGGTTATTGGTTGACACTTGACCGGCGCGTCAAAACGCCTAAATACGCGGCTTCGTTCCGGCATTTGCTGGCAAGATGGGCGATTAGCTCAGTTGGTAGAGCATCTCGTTTACACCGAGAGGGTCGGCAGTTCGAGCCTGTCATCGCCCACCATCTTTCCCCGATATATGCACCTTTGCCAGCGTAATCGCCGCTGCGCTATCTCCGGAAGCGGCTCTTCAGCCCGTTTTTGCGTCAGCTCCGGCCCCAGCCTCTGTTCCTGCTAGTGTATCCTCGAGCATCGTCGCCGCGCGGCTGCCGAACCAGTTCATGCCGCCGAGCATGCGCCACACTTCGCGCCCCTGCGAATCATAGAGCACGGTGGTCGGCATCACCCCGGTGCCGATGGCAAAGCCCAATGTGTTTTCGGTGTCGAGATAGGGCTGCAGCTTCTGAAAATCCCTTTCGGCAAAAAACGGCCCGACCACCTCGGCGCCCTTATTGTCCTGTGACACCACCAACACCTGCAGCCGTTCCTCTTCGCGGACAGCCAGCTTGTCAAGGGTTGGCATTTCGAACACGCAGGGGCCGCACCAAGTTGCCCATAGATTGACCAGCAGTGGCTTGCCGCGAAAATCGGCGAGTGACACCGCGCTGCCATCGGGCGCGGTAAAGCTGCCTTCCGGTGCCGGTGTGCCGCGCTTCGAGATATCGAGCTTGCCGCTGGGGCCGAGTTCGGGCGGCGGCGGGACAGTTTCGCCAGCCACTGCATCGGCGGTCTCTTGCTCCCCGCCGGGCGATTGCGTATCGCAGGCGCCGAGCAACAGCAGCAGCGTCGGCAACAGGGCAGCAGAGAATATGCGCGACAATGACGGGAAACGGGACGTGAACATGAATCAGGGCTCCAACACCATGTGGGGCGGGCGGTTCGCCGAAGGGCCGTCCGCCATCATGCAGGAGATAAATGCATCGATCCCGTTCGACAAGGCATTGTGGCGTCAGGATATCGCGGGATCGCTGGCGCATGTCGCGATGCTCGCCAAACAGGATATTATCAGCAGCGCCGATGCCGAGGCCATTACCGCCGGCCTGCACCAGATCGCCGAGGAGTTTGCCGCTCATGGTGTCACCGAGGACTGGGCACTGGAAGATATTCACATGCATGTCGAGGCGCGGCTGAAGCAGATTGTCGGTGATGCTGCCGGCCGGTTGCACACAGCGCGCTCGCGCAATGATCAGGTCGCGACCGATTTCAGATTATGGGTACGTGATACCATTGATCAGGCCGATGCCGCGCTGGCGGTGTTCCAGTCCGTACTTGTCGATCGTGCCGAGGAGCATGCTGCGGCGATCATGCCCGGTTTCACCCATTTGCAATCGGCTCAGCCGGTAACGCTCGGCCATCATCTCATGGCCTATTATGAGATGATCGACCGCGACCGTTCGCGGTTCGCCGCGGCCCGTATCCGACTCAACCAGTGCCCGCTTGGCGCGGCGGCGCTGGCCGGCACCGGTTTCCCGATCGACCGCGAGCAGACCGCTGCGGCGCTGGGCTTTGATAAACCGACGCGCAATTCGCTCGACAGCGTATCCGATCGTGATTTCGCGCTGGATTATCTGATGGCGGCAAGCCAGTGCGCGCTGCACCTGTCCCGGCTGGCGGAGGAAATCATCCTCTGGGCCAGCCAGCCCTTCGGTTTTGTCACCCTGCCCGACAGCTTTTCCACCGGTTCGTCGATCATGCCGCAAAAGCGCAATCCCGATGCCGCCGAGCTGGTGCGGGCGCATTCGGCGCGAATCACTGGCTGCCTGCATGCGGTGATGATGACCATGAAGGGCCTGCCACTCGCTTATTCCAAGGACATGCAGAATGACAAGCCGCCGGTGTTCGAGGCCGAGGGGCTGCTGGCGCTGTCGCTCGCGGCGATGACCGGCATGATGCGCGACATGAGCTTCCGGCCCGAGGCGATGCGCGCAGCGGCGGAGCGCGGCTATGCCACGGCCACCGACCTTGCCGACTGGCTGGTGCGCGAGGCCGATATCCCGTTTCGCGAGGCACACCATATCACCGGAGAGGCAGTGCGGCTGGCTGAGGCCGAAGGCGTGGCGCTCGACGCGCTGTCACTTGAGGCGCTGCAGGCCATTGATGCCCGTATCGATGCGCGGTTATTCTCGGTGCTGTCGCTCGATGCCTCGGTGGCCAGCCGTAACTGCTATGGCGCAACCGCGCCGGATCGCGTAAGGGAACAGATTGCAGCTGCCCGGACGCGGCTGCAATCAGGCTGACTCGCCGCCTGCAACATGGCCCGCAACTTGGATCGCATCATGACACATCATCGCTCCCATGCCGCCCTCAAGGCCATCGCCGTGCTGACACTTCCGGCTCTGCTGATCGCCTGTGGCACCAAGCGTGAATTGCGCCCGGCTGCAAAGAATGAGCTGACACCGGCGCCCGACTCGATGCTGCCGCCCAAACCCTATGGTGCGGAAGAAACGCCCACCGCCAACGACCTGCTGACACCCTCGACGCAGGCGCGGCCCGGACGCTCCGTCGAACTCAGGCGCCGTTCGGAGGTGCGTGAGGACGATCCCTTCGATCTGCCCCCGAAATAGGCGCTTATGGACCATTTTCAGCTCAACAACGGCGTGCTGTACGCCGAGGATATCCCGCTGACCACGCTTGCCGAGATTTACGGCACGCCGGTCTATATTTATTCCGCCGCGACGTTGCGCCGCCATGCCCGGGTCTTCCGTGAGGCACTGGCGCCAGCGGGGCGGGTGCATTGTGCCTTTGCGGTCAAGGCCAATCCCAATCTGGCGGTGCTCAATATCCTCGCCGATGAAGGCTATGGTGCCGATGTCGTTTCCGCCGGAGAGCTCAACCGTGCGCTCGAAGCCGGGGTACCGGCCGGTGATATCGTGTTTTCAGGTGTGGGCAAGACCGGTGATGAAATTCGCCACGCACTGGCCAAGGGCATTGGCCAGTTCAATATCGAATCAGCGGAAGAGGGCTTTGAGCTTGCCGCCATCGCCGCCGAAACGGGATTGCGGCCGGCAGTGGCGCTGCGCGTCAATCCCGATGTCGACGCCGCCACCCACGCCAAAATCTCCACTGGCAAGGCAGAAAACAAGTTCGGCGTGCCGATCGACCAGGCGGTGGCGCTCTATGCCCGTCTGTCACGGGAAGCTTCGCTCAATGTACGTGGGGTCGCGGTGCATATTGGCAGCCAGCTGCTGTCTCTCGATCCGCTGGAACAGGCGTTCGGCAAGCTGGGCGAGATGATAGGCGCGCTGCGCGATCAGAGCCTGACCGTCAGTCATATCGACCTCGGCGGAGGGCTTGGCGTGCCCTATGCTCCGGGCGAAATACCGCCATCGCCTGCCGATTACGGCGTGATGGTAGCGCGGGTCACGCGCGACTGGGATGTGACGCTGATGTTTGAGCCGGGTCGGGTCATTGCCGGCAATGCCGGGGTGATGCTGACCCGGGTGATCCGGGTGAAGCAGGCGCTGGGCCATCCGTTCGTTATCGTCGATGGCGCAATGAACGATCTGGCGCGGCCCGCCCTTTATGACGCCTGGCATGATTTCGTTGCGGTGCAGCCGACGGGCGAAACCATGATGGCGCATATTGTCGGACCGGTATGCGAGACTGGCGACACCTTTGCCCGCGACCGCGAGATAGATGTCGTGCAGGCTGGCGACCTGGCAGTTTTCCGCACCGCAGGTGCTTATGGCGCGACGCTGGCCAGTACCTATAATAGCCGTGCGCTGGTGCCGGAGGTGCTGGTCGATGGCAGCAACCATGCGCTGGTCGCCGACCGCATTGACCCGGCAACAATCATGGCTGCCGAACGTGTGCCCGAATGGCTACGCCGGGGTTGATCCGGCCGGTGTGATGCGCAGCTTTCCGATCTTTCTCGAGCTTGAGGGACAGACGGTGATCCTGCTCGGCACCGGCGAGGCAGCGCAAGCCAAACGGCGACTCTATGCCCGCGCCGGAGCGGTGTTTACCGATGACGAGACCGCCAGTGCCAAAATTGCCGTAGTCGCGCTGGAGGACGATGCCGAGGCGGAAGCGGCGGTGGTGCGGCTGAAGGCGCGCGGGCTGCTGGTCAATGCCGTCGACCGCCCGCATCTGTGCGACTATACCACCCCGGCCATTGTCGATCGCAACCCCGTGACTATCGCCATCGGCACTGGCGGCGCGTCCGCCGGATTGGCCAAGGCGCTGCGCCAGCGGTTCGAGGCGATGTTGCCACAAGGTCTGGGCCGCCTGGCGGCAGCTCTGGCCGAAGCGCGCAGCGCGATGAAGCTGCGCTGGCCCGATGGTCTGGCACGACGACGAGTGATCGACGCAGCATTGAGCGAAGGCGGGACGCTTGATCCGCTTGGCGATGCCGGCCCGGACGATATTGTCGGCTGGATGCGGCAGGACGGACCGGGAAGCAGCGGCGGCGAATATGATATTCTTTTGACCAGCCACGACCCTGATGATCTGACATTGCGCCAGGCGCGACTGCTGGCCGGTGCGGATCTGGTGCTGCTGCATGGCGATGTCATGGCCGAGATTCAGGCAAGAATACGCGCCGATGCGATGGTGCTGGCGGCGGACATACAAGCGGCGCAGACAGTGCGGGCCGAGCAGGATCAGGATGCGCTGATTATCAGCCTTTACGCGCCGGCCTAACCCTCGCGCTTCAGCAGGAAGTTCAACCGTGCTGCGGCGATGATCTTGCGGCGGTCGAGCTGCCAGGCAATGCTTTCGACATTGGCAACCCGCTGGCCCAGTCGGGTGATCTTGCCGAGCGCAAAGGTGCGATGCTGGCGGCCACCGCGCATGAAATCGACAGTGATATTGACCGGCTTGAGCCGTGCTTTGGCACCGTCCTGGGCAATGCGCGTGCGCAGGGCCGAATAGGCGGCGATTTCGAGCAGACCCGAAAGCGCTCCGCCATGCAGAAAACCGGGGCGTCCGGTGACACCGGGGCCGAAATCATAACTGATCACCGGCAGACCGTCCTCCAGCCCGGAAACAGTCATACCCATATGCTGCGCAAAGGGCGGCAGCATCGCGATGATGCTGTCGATGTCGGGGTCGTGTTCGGTCATGTCATGCTGGGTCATGATGCGGAGACATCCAGATTGATGAAGGTGCCGACGACATGCGCTACCGGGTCGTCCGGGTCGCCATCATGGGCGATACCGCGGACAAATGCGATCGAACGCTTGACCTGATAGCATTCGCCGCGGCCATAAACGGTGGCGCGGGGTTTTGCTGCGCGCATATAGTCGACGCGCAGATCGAGCGTGACTTGCGGCCGAAACGTACCCAATTTGGTCCACACCGACAGGCTGGTGGCATTGTCCATCATGCTGATAATCGGGCCGGAGGCGAGGATGCCGGTCTCGACATCGCCGACCAGCTCCTCGCGCCAGGGAAGCTTCAGCTCAACCCAACCCGTGCCATGGTCATGATATTCTAGGCCGATATGACCGCCATGGCCATGGCTGGAGATGGTTTCGGTAAACAATCTGGGGTCGAACTCGCCATTCTTCGCGTCCGCCATCACTGCCTTCCTCCCCGTGGCGCAGGCTTTCAAGCCGCCAGCCGTTCACATTCATGACGCAAAGTTCATTCGGCGCCATTGCCTCGCTCTCATATCCTGATCCGGGTCAAATCCAAGCGGTTTATCACAAACGGACCATTGAAAGAGCGAAAGGCAAAGGAGCAGCATGATGACATTGCAGGATATTCCCGAATTTCCCGAGCTTGTCGGAAATTATGGCACGATGGCAAGCGAGGGCGCGAACATGCTTGCAGGTGACGATATCTGGATCATCATCGCAATCTATGTGTTCGAGCATAATTGAGCCGGACTGGTCGCGCGATGCAGCGCCAAGAAGAACTGGTGCACTATGCCTCGGATGCGGCATGGCGACGTGCTCTGGGAGACAAGGCCCGGCAACATATGCAGGCATGGCGAACGCATCCGGCGCTGACGCCATGGCTGGAGCTGTTGGACGAAACCGGCGCTGCGGCCAGGACGGACAATGGATATTCCGCGCTGTGCAGGGCGGCACCGATTGTTGAGGACAGGGCGCTTGCAAGGGCATTTCTGATACATTGGACGGCGGCGATCCGCGATGATCCGCTTATGGTTCCTGCATTATCGGTGCATATGGGGGCGCAGGGCACTTCGGCGATGCTGTATCGCAAGGGGTCGCTGACGCTCTCGCTGCTTAGCCTTCCGGGCCAGAAGCATGGCGATGCTACGGCCCCGATAAGCTTCGCACCCGGCGCGTCGGCCTTTGCCCCGGTCAACGATGCTGCCACCATGATCCAGAGCTGGCGCGAGACCAGCGCTTCGGAGGGTTTATGCGCCGTGCCTGAGGGCGAACCGATTGCGTTGGGTGATAGGGCCAGGGTGATCGATACTGACCGCTGCTCGGTCCAGCTCCATCCCACAGACAAGACGCAGCTGCTTTTGCGGCTGACATGGGTGCCGCAGGGTAGTAACGGGCTGCGCCAGCGCCATTATGCCGCGAGCGATGGACGTCCGCTGGGTACCACTTCTGCGGACTCGCAGACCACCCGGCAGATGCTGGCACTCTCGGCCTTGCGCGCGCTGCAGGCAAAGTACGCTATGCCTGCCATGCTGGCCATGACTGGCCAGCCGCTGGCACCGCTGCGCTGGCAGGCGCTGCGCGAATGTGCCGCTACCGATGTGATGGCGGTATTGCCCCGGGCGAAGCAGATGGCGCATCATGATCCCGATACCCGAATTCGCGCCATGGCAGGAGCACTGGTGCAGCAGATGGCGGAGTGCACGTCGTCTGCGGATAACGCCGCAGCGGATGCCGCCTGATGGCGCTGGATATCAGCCGCGCCGCCGACAGCATGATGCGCCTCGACGACGTGCTGGCAGCGTTTGATGCCGATCCGCCATCGGTGAGAAGCGAGGAAACGCGCAATCGCGCGGCGGGCATAATGGCGCGGCTGGCGCTCGATCGCGAATGTGTCGCCAATGCGGCGCTGGCAGAAATCGAACAGGGCTTTACTGATGACCGGATGATCGATGATGGCGCTAGCGATAATGCCAAAAGCGGCACCCTCGCTGACCGGCGCTATGGTCCACAGGTGCTGATGCTGGGTGAACCACGACCGGGGTGGTTTCTGCGCGCCAATATCTGGCCGGCACAGTCGGACTATGCCCTTCGCGCCAGCGGTGATACCGCCTTTTCCTATGGTCTGGCGCATGACCATAATTTCGACTTTCTCACCATCGGCTATCACGGCCCCGGCTATGTCAGCGATTATTATGAGCAAGATTATGACGCGCTGGCGGGTTATCGTGGTGAGCCGGCGCGGTTGCGCTTTATCGAGCGCTCGGCGCTGCACAAGGGTCGGATATTGTATTATCGCAAACATCGCGATGTCCATTGCCAATATCCGCCCGAGCAATTGTCGATATCGCTGAACCTGATGTTCACCGCACCCGAGCAGCACTGGTATGATCAATATCGCCATGATCTCGATAGCGACCGGATCGACGGCATAGTGAGCCATGGCGCAAGCGATGTGTTGCTGCGGCTGGCAGTGGAAGCAGAACTGGATGAAGGACTGGAACTGGCGGAGACGGTGCTGCACCTGCACCCGAGCGGTCGGTTGCGCGGTGTCGCGCTCGACGCGTTGCACCGGCATCTAAGTGATGAGCCGCAGGCGCAAGCGCGATTGCTGGAACGCGCCATGCAATCCGACAGCGCCCTGGTGGCGGGGCAGGTCCGGCAACTGGCTTTGACGCACAGCCGGGATGATCTATAGCCGCGGGCAGTTACCGAGCAACCGGAGCGCCCGTTCCATGATGGATAATGCCGATATTTCAGGAATTGCCAGCCTGATCCAGCTCGCCATGGCCCCGGCTTTTCTGCTGGTGGCTATTGGCGCGATGCTGCAGCTGTTTTCGGCACGGCTGGGGCGGGTAGTTGACCGCTCACGCGAACTGACACGCACTCATGCCGATAGCTGTGATGACGGTCGGCGACGCATTGTCTGTGAATTGCGCGGCCTCGACCGGCGGATGACGGTGGTCAATGGTGCAATTCTTATGGGCGTGTGCGGTGCAATCACGGTGGGCATCGTCATCGCCATGCTGTTCGTCACCGGTTTGGCGCAGATCGACCTGACGATCGCCATCTCGGTCTGTTTCATCCTGGCCATGGCCTTTGTGATTATCGGCCTGTCTCTGTTTCTGTTCGAGGTCCGGTTGGCCGAGAAGAACATCCATATCGACCGCGATTTCCTTGTCCTCGACGAATAGGCCATGAGGCCAATCCCTATTGCCGATAGGTCTCGATAATCGCCGCATCCACCCACATGATGTCATTGCCGCGGGTGAAGAAGAAATATTTGCCGTCCGGCGTGACCATCGGGCAATAGTCGGTCTCCGGCGTGTTGATCAGTGGCCCCATATTGACACCTTGGCCCCATGACCCGTCTGCCTGTTTGAAGCTGATATAGAGATCGGCACCGCCCAGACTGTCCGGTCGCGCGGCGGAGACATGAATGATATAGCTCTCATCCGGGCTGACATAGATATCGCCTTCGTCGATCTTGCTGTTGATTCCCGGCCCCAGATTGACCGGCGTTTCGAAGCGACCATCGGTATATTGCGCGCGATAGCTGTCGCGCGCGCCGATGCTGTCGTCGCGATTGGCGGAGAAATAGAGGCTGCCATCGGCCACCAGCATCGGATAGAGGTCATGGCCGGGGGTATTGATCTCCGGGCCTAGCGGTTCGGGAGTAGACAGGCCATGACGGCTGATCCGGCTGCGCCATATATTGAATTGTTCGAGCGAATATCCCGCCAGCGGCCGATCGGATATGAAATAGAGCCAGTCGCCATCGGGTGAGAACATCATGTCGACATCGGCATGGCCGGGATAGGTTTTCGACGGAGCGGCGAGGCCCGGTTCTTGCCAGCTGCCATCATCGCGCAGCCGACTGTAAAACATTTTGAAAACGCCATTCACGATGCGCGAAAACATGAAAATCTTGCCATCAGGCGAAAAGACGGAATTCAGTTCGCGTTCGTTTTCGAGCGAAATCAGGCCCGGCGCAAAGACTTCCGGCTCCATGCCCGGCGTCTGTTGCCCGAGATAGGGGCCTGACAGTTCCGGCCAGGACTCCTGGGCCATGACGGGTGAGGCGAGAAGTAGCAAGGGAGCCAGAAACAAAGCGGCGCGCATAGTCGATATCCTTTCTGCAAGATGCGCGAAGTCTATCAACAGGCGCAGCTTGTTCAAGCGTTGATACCGATCAGGCGCCAACCCGATGCGACACAATTCAGTGGGGCACTATCATCCAGACTGACATGAAATGGCGAAACCGGACTCAGCTCTCGGTCGCGGCTTCCGCTGCTGTATCTTCACCTGCTTCGAGATCGGCCTCATCGGCGGCGTCAGCCGCTTCCACTTCGGCTTCGGCTTCCGCAGGCGTCGGCTCGGGCAGCGGCAACGGGTTGTCTGAATTCTGGTTGAGATAGGCGATGATATTGGCCCGGTCTTCGGCCTTGCTGAGTCCGGCAAAGCTCATCTTGGTGCCATCGGCATAGCGCCGGGGCGAGGTCAGCCAGGCGTCCATATTCTCAAAGCCCCAGGGTTCGGAAATGCTCTTGATGGCATCCGAATAGGCAAAACCGGCAGCAGCGCCATGCGGCTTGCCCATTATGCCATAGAGATTCGGGCCGATGCCGGTAGCGCCGCCCTTTTCGATGCTGTGGCAGCTGCTGCACTTGCTGAACACCTTGGCACCGGCATCTGCACTCGACAGCGCCATCATGTCGCCGATCGAGACCGCTTCTTCCTCGCCGCCGCCTGCACCACCGCCAGCACTGGCAACGAAGAAACCGGGTTTTTCAGGCGCTTCCGGACTGCCGGCATGGAAATATTTGCCGCTCACGATGCTGAGACCCAGTGCGGTTGCGGCACCAGCCAGAACCCAGCCGTAAATCGTGTTTCTGCTATCGGACATGCGCTTGTAAACCTTTGTCGTGACGAACTATGCCATTGAAATTTTGCTATGGTGGTCGCAATGGGCCACCATCACGGGAGCCACTTAATGCGCCAGAGACACGGGTGCAAGCATTTTGGCTTGGCATCCGGGGGGCGGCTCGCCTATCGCCGTGATGACAGGAAAGAATATGCAAAGTTATCCGGGAATTGCGCTTGAAAAAGTGCGTGAAATGGCGGCGATGGCCGCAGCAGAACCGGCGCGCGCTGTCGCATTTCAGGGTGCGCCCGGGGCCAATTCGCATATCGCCTGCAGCCGCTATGACAGTGCTGCGCTGCCGATGCCGTGTTTCTCCTTTGCCGATGCCATAGATGCGGTAAAGCATGGCGACGCCGACCGCGCCATCATCCCGATTGAGAATTCGCAGCATGGCCGGGTCGCGGATATTCACTTCCTGTTGCCCGAATCCGGATTGTCGATCATCGCCGAGAGCTTCCTGCCTATTCATCATTGCCTGATGGCGCGCAGTGCCGGGCCGCATCATGAGGTGCTGAGCCATCCCCAGGCGCTGGGCCAGTGCCGACATTATCTCAAACAGCACGGCATGACGCCTATCGCCTATGCCGACACCGCCGGGGCAGCGGCGCGGGTTGCGGAATCGCAAGAGGCTGGCCTGGCCGCGATCGCGCCGGAAATGGCGGCAGAGCTTTATGACCTGAAGATTATCGCCAGGAATATCGAGGATGCCGATCATAACATGACGCGGTTCGTTGTGCTGTCACGCACGGGCACCATGCCCGATGAGGATAGCGGCCCGGTGATGACGACGCTGACCTTCGAGGTGAAGAGCATACCGGCCGCGCTGTACAAGGCACTGGGCGGCTTTGCGACCAACAATGTCAACATGACCAAGCTGGAAAGCTATCAGCGCGACGGGAAATTCTCCGCAGCGGAATTCTACGCCGATATTGAGGGCATGCCGGGCAATCCGGCTGTCGACCGGGCGCTTGAGGAACTGGCATTTCACAGCAAATGGGTCCGGCTGCTCGGCAGCTATCCGCGCGCAAGAGAGCGGGGCTAGACCCTTGCCCCGGGCGCTAGTCCCGCTGGTAGCGCAACACTTTCTGCATCAGCGCCTTGCCCTTATCAGTCAGGCAATAGGTGACATGGTTCTCCGAGCGTTCGCATTCGGTGACCAGCTCGAGTCGGACAAGCGTGTCGATGGCAACATCATGTTCGTTGCCATCCAGTTTGATGCTCTGTTTCAATCTGTCCTTACTCATGGCTTGTCCCGTATCCGCAGCAATCCACAGGTCCAGCAGGATGCTGCGCTCAGTTACATCGATTTGGGGTCAGACGGTGGAGCCGTCAAAGTGCTGTGCCGCGCCCGCATGTGCGACGCGGTAGCGGAGTAAAGGGCTGAATATACGCCCAATTCTCTTCAGCATCATGGACTCCCACCGTCGAAACCGCCCCGTCATGTCGGACCGATTATTCGATACGCAGGCGAAATAGGTATGCTCTATTGAAAGCGGTAGTCCCGTTAGTGCGTGACAAGAACCAACTCGCATTTACACCTGCAGCAAGCAGTATCCGGCGCGGCCATTGTCATATGCTATTGCCATGCTGTATCATCAGTGTGTCGGTGAAATGCCGACAGAAAAGGCAGGGCACGCTATGGCGGATGCCAGATTTATGCTGATGCGGGAGACCGATCCCGACTGTGTCGACATCATGGCGCAGGAAGATGACGTCCATGTTGTGCATGCCATGGCGCGCCAAATCCTTCTCGATCTCGGCGTCATCCGCATGAGCTACCATTTCACCCCGCCTTTCCATTCGCAGACCTCCGAGCGCACCATCATCTATTCTCTGGGTTTTCCCGAAGCGTGGCTGCGCAAATATAATGATCCGGAATTTCGCAAGCGCGATCCGATCCCCGACATCATCATGGCCCAGCATGATTATATGAGTTGGGAGCGGGCATTGGCGCTGTGTCCCAACAGGACACGGGCCGAGCGTTGGCGCGCCGAACTGGCGGAGTTTGATCTGCTCGATGGCATCGGCATTCCGGTCTATGGACCGGGCGGACGCGATGCCTATAGCGCCTTTGCCATCGGACGGCCATTTACCCAGAAAGACCGTCCGCTGATCCGGCGCATCCGCGAAGTCGCCCAGACCACGCATCTGCGCACCGCGCATCTGGTGCTTGAGGAGATCAACCACGGTACCCAGCTGTCGATGCGCGAGACTGAGGTGCTGAGCTGGGTCATCGCCGGCAAGTCGCGCAACGACATCGCCACCATCCTCGCCATCTCCAACGCCTCGGTCGACACCTATTTGCGGCGGATATTCGAAAAGCTGGAGGTCAATGACCGTATCAAGGCCAGCCTGAGAGCGCTGTCACGCGGACTGATCTTGCTGGATTAGGAGTTAATGCGCCTCGCCCCAGCTTGGGCCGGTGCCGATATCGACGCCGAGCGGGACCGAGAGTTTGACCGCTGGCTCCGCCGCCTTGGCCATCACCTCGCGGATGATGGCCGATGCCGCTTCGACATCGCCTTCGGGCAGTTCGAACACCAGCTCGTCATGCACCTGTAGCAGCATGCGCACCTTGTCGAGCCCGGCGTTGCGCAGCGCCGGGGTCATGCGGGTCATGGCGCGCTTGACAATATCGGCGCTGGTGCCCTGGATCGGGGCATTGATCGCGGCGCGTTCGGCGCCCTGGCGTTCGGTCTGGTTCTTGGCGTTGATCCGCGGGAAATGGGTTTTGCGGCCGAACAGCGTCTCGGTATAGCCCTTTTCCTTGGCCTGCATCAGCGTGTCGGAGATATAGCGGTTGATGCCAGGGAAGCGCTCGAAATAGGTATCGATCATCGCCTGTGCCTCATCGGGGTCAACCTCCAGCCGCCCGGCCAGCCCCCAGCGTGAGATGCCGTAGAGAATGGCGAAGTTGATCGTCTTGGCGCGGCCGCGGGTTTCGCGGTTGATTGCGCCGAACAGCTCCTGCGCGGTGCGGTTGTGAATATCCTCGCCATCGGCAAAGGCGGTTTTCAGCGTATCGACATCGGCCATATGCGCCGCCAGACGCAGCTCGATCTGGCTATAATCGGCAGCGAGCAGCACATTGCCCGGCTCGGCGGTAAAGGCGAAGCGGATCTGGCGACCCATTTCGGTGCGGATCGGGATATTCTGCAAATTCGGGTCGGTCGAGGACAGCCGTCCTGTCTGAGCCCCGGTCAGGCTGTAGCTGGTGTGCACCCGCCCGGTGCGCGGGTTGATATCCGCCTGCAGCGCATCGGTATAGGTTGATTTTAGCTTTGCCATCTGCCGCCAGTCGAGCACCTTGGTGGCAATGGACTGGCCTTGGCGCGCGAGTTTCTCCAGCACCGTGACATCGGTAGAATATTGCCCGGACTTGCCCTTTTTGCCGCCCTTCAGGCCCATTTTGCCGAACAGGATTTCGCCCAGCTGTTTCGGGCTGCCCAGCGCGAATTCTTCACCCGCAATGTCATGCACTTCGCCCTCGAGCCGCTGCATCTCACTGGCAAACTCGCCCGATAGCCGCGCCAGCACCTCGCGGTCGACATGCACGCCGTGCCGTTCCATCTGGCCGAGCACAGCGATGGTAGGGCGGTCGACCGTTTCATAAATCCGCGTGCCGCCCTCGGCGCTGAGCCGCGGTGTGAGCAGCTTCCACAGCCGCAGTGTCACATCGGCGTCCTCGGCGGCATATTCGGTGGCCTTGTCGAGCGGCACCTCGCCAAAGCCGATTTGCGATTTGCCGGTGCCGGTGAGCGATTTATAGCTGAGGCACTCATGCCCCAGATGCTGGCGCGCCAGTTCGTCCATGCCATGACCGCCGGAAATTTGCGTCCGCCCGGCATCAAGCGCAAAGCTGATGACCATGGTATCATCGACCGGGGCGATGGCGATATCGTGCCGCGCCAAAACGTTGATATCATATTTGATATTCTGCCCGATTTTGAGGACGCTGCCGTCCTCGAGCAGCGGCTTGAGTTTCGTCAGTGCCACATCTAGCGGCACTTGTTCGGGCTTCTCCGCCAGCAAATCCGTGCCGCCATGCGCCAGCGGGACGTAGCATGCCTCATTCGGCGCAACCGCCATGCTGAACCCGACCAGATCGGCCTGCATCGGGTTGAGCGACGTGGTTTCGGTATCAAAGGCAACATGCCCGGTTTCATGCGCCCGGGCGATCCAGTGATCGAGCGTCTCGGCATCGGTGACACAGGCATAACCGCTGCGGTCAATCTCGGGCATTTTCGGCGGCAGCGGAGCAGTGGTGCCTTGTCCGGCCTCCGCCTTGCCGTAGCTGTCACCAGCCTTGGGTTTTGCCGGTTCTGCGCCCAGCTTGCGCAGCAGACTGGAAAAGCCATGCGCATTGAGAAATTCCGCCAGTGGGTCGGGGGGAATATCACCGAGCTTGAACGTGTCCAATTCCATCGGCAGCGGGCAGTCTTCCTTGAGCGTTACCAGCACCCGCGACAGTCTTGCATCCTCGGCATATTCGATAAGGTTCTCGCGCATCTTGGATTTTTTCATCTCCGGCGCAGCGGCGAGAACGCTCTCCAGATCGCCATATTCCAGCAGCAATTTGCTCGCGGTCTTGGGACCGATGCCCTTGACGCCGGGGATATTGTCGACGCTGTCGCCCATTAGCGAGAGCATATCGCCCACAAGCTCCGGTCCGACGCCGAATTTCTCGACCACGCCGTCACGCGCGGTGCGGACATTTTTCATCGTGTCGAGCATATCGACAGCGCTGTCGTCCTTGGGTTCGATCAACTGCATCAGGTCTTTGTCCGAAGAGACAATCGTCACCTTCCACCCGGCGCGCTGTGCTGCTTTGGTGTAGCTGGCGATCATGTCATCGGCCTCGACATTCTCCTCCTCGATCAGCGGCAGCGAGAAAGCGCGGGTGGCATCGCGGATCAGCGGAAATTGCGGCCGCAAATCTTCGGGTGGCGGCGGGCGGTTGGCCTTATACTGATCGTAAATCTCGTTGCGGAAGCTCTTGGAAGACTTGTCGAGCACCACGGCAAGATGCGTTGGGCCATCAGCCTTGTTCAGCTCATCGGCTAGCTTCCACAACATGGTGGTATAACCATAAACCGCACCGACCGGAGTGCCTTCGGGATTGGTGAGCGGCGGCAGACGGTGATAGGCGCGGAAGATATAGGCCGATCCATCGACCAGATAGAGATGATTCTGTTCAGACATGATGACAGGGATAGCAATGTTGGGTGAGGGCGTCACCGGCTGATGCCTGCCATGTTTCAGGCTGTGGAGAGCGCTTTCGGAAAAGCGTCTGGCGACCGATGACTCCATATGTGGTGAGCATTGCGAACGACAGGCGAAACACGACAGTTTGCATTGCAGAATGCCAGCCATGCAAACGATGTTAACCGACTGTAAAATCCAAACTGATACCGCTGTTGTCGGGAGCGTCCCTTGCGGACATTGAACGAGGCTTTGACGGGTGCAGACAAGCGGTCAGATGGCGGCGGACCGGCAGCAGCCGGATGATACCACATCCTGGTTATCGGGATGGGTTGCCATTGCTGTTGCTGCCGCGATCCTGATGGCGATGCTGATCATCGCCGGATTGTCGCTCGGCCAGCGGCATGACAGCCCGGTGCTGCACGTCGGAACCGAAGGCTGCGTACTCGCCAGTCCGACCATCATGGACGCAACGGAACTGGCCGATAGCGAGCGCCGCTTTCAGTGCAATGGCTATTCCATTGCTTCGGATACCCGTCAGCTGTGGCTGAGGATTCCGATGGAGAAAGCGCATCTTCCCTCCGGTCTGCTCAACCTGGAAGGCGATAGCGCGCCCTTTACCCTGCTCAGGATCGTGCATCGCGACGCCGCGGCGACTTTGCAGTCGCGCTTGATACTGCCTGATGACGTGATGCGGGCATGGACAGCCGGTACGCGGTTTTCCATTCCGCTGACTACAGCAGAAGGCCGCAGCGAAACCCTCTGGCTGGGTATCGACCGGCCATGGTCACGGCTGGCGGTCAACGGTGTGGAAATCATGTCACAGCAGCGGGCGCAGACCGAGCGGTTCAACCGCAGCCTGTTGTTCGCCATCTATCTCGGTCTCGGTGTGGTCCCGATCATCTATAGCCTCGCCTTCTTCGTGGCGCTGCGATACCCGTTCATGATGTGGCATGCTGCTATGGCCTCGGGCTTCCTGCTCTACACATTGTGCTCGTCCAGCCTGCTGTTCCATTTCGTACCTGACCTGACCCTTTGGCATCGCATGCTGGCGTCCTATTCTTCGCTCAGCGTGGCTGTCGGATTGGCAGGCTATTTCCTGCTCAGTTTTGTCGAACGCGATATTCTGCCGAAATGGGTCTGCTATGCGGTGCTTGGTGCGAGTAACCTGCTGCTGGCCAATGCGGTATTTATCGTATTCATCGGCCCCTATCTGCCGTTCCTTGCACGCAATATCTATCATGCGGCCTATCTGCCCGCTATCGCGGCATTCCTGCTGGCAGGGATATATGGCATGAAGAATGGCAGCCGGGTGATCTGGTTCTTTGCCGGCGGATGGATATTATCCGGGGTTGCGGCGATCGACCGCATCCTGCGCGGGCTGGATGTCTATTTGCTGCCGGCAGAGTTTGACTTTTCGCTCTATCTGTGTCTTGCGATCGAGGTCATTGTCACTGCCTGTGGTGTGGCCTATCGGGTGATGGCGATCCGGCGCGAGCGCGACATTGCGCGGCTGCGCGAGCAGGAGCTGGTACGCCTGGCCGATACCGATGGCCTGACCGGGATCGCCAACCGACGCGTCTTTGATGCGATGCTGCCCAAATGTACCGGCGGCGCGCTTATCATTGCCGATCTCGACCATTTCAAGCAGGTCAATGATCATCACGGCCATCACAAGGGCGACGAATTGCTCAGGGCCATTGGTCATCGGCTGGCGGCGCTGTCGGCGGAGGAATGGTGTAACAGCGTCTACCGGCTTGGCGGCGAGGAATTTGCCCTCATCATCAATACAGGCGAGCCGGCCCAGGCGATGATCCTCGCCGATATGGTGCGGCTCAATTTCGAGACCTTTCTGTGGCAGGATGTTACCGGGTTGAACCGGCCTGCAACGGCCAGCTTCGGCGTAGCGATGATCGATGGCACCAACCCCGCCAGCGCGTTCAACGCTGCCGATGATGCTCTGTACCGTGCCAAGGAACTGGGGCGCAACCGTGCCGAAATGGGCAATTCCGCATTGCGTATCACCGCAGCAGCCTGAGTGACGGCGCAACAGACGTGCTGCCGGTCTATTGGTATTGTTTACAGGCTGGTAGCGGTCTTTTGGTTGTCGATCTGGCCATCGGCTCTTGCCGACTGGGCGGCGGAGAAGACAGGCCGGGGCTTGCCGCGCATTCCAGGCTCGAACTGCACCACCTGATTGCGACCGCTATTTTTCGCGGCGAACAGAGCATTGTCGGCATTGCGCATGACGTTCGACTGGTCATGTTCGGCGCTGGCATCGGCAATGCCAATGCTGACGGTGATGACATGACGAAAGCCGGGATGCGGTTCGAACACCGTACTCTCGATCTCGTGACGGATGATCTCGGCGATCACCTGGCCCTCGATGGCGCTGGTATCGGGCAGGAAGATGCCGAACTCCTCGCCGCCGATACGCCCGATCATGTCATTCTTGCGCAGGATGCGGCGGAATGCATCGGCGAGCAGGATCAACGCCTGGTCGCCGGTCAGATGACCGAAGCTGTCGTTGATTTTCTTGAAATGGTCGACATCGACAATCATCAATATGTGCGGCTTGTCGGGGCTGCGTATTTCCGCCAGCCGCTCAAAAAAGGCATCGCGATTGAGCATGTTGGTCATCGCGTCATAGCTCGCCTTGTGTGCAAGCGCGCTGTTGACCCGAAGCAGCTCCTCTTCGGTCTGACGCAGCTGACCGGTCAGATCCACCAGCTTCTGGCGCTGGCGGATCATATACCAGCTGATCGGTATGGCGATGCCCCAGGGCACGATCAGCGCCATGGCCATGGCCTCCCAGAAGCGGTCGTCCACCCCATAATAGCTGTAATAAAATGCCCCTGTAAGGGTGAAGGATGACAGCACCGCCACGGCCGAGATCACCCATATCTGGCGGATGGGCGACATATTGGTAATGGCCAGCTTCTCGGTCATACTGCATCCATGCTGTACGGAAGTTTCACCTTCATCGCACAGCACGGTTAATCCGGGGTTACGATACAGCAGGAACGATCTGCGATCAGGGCTGGCTCACACTATGCAAACTGGCTAATTTTACTGCACTTTATCACTAAAATCATATGTAGAATTTGCTGGCGCGATATTCTCTAATAACCATATTTGTTGTGGCAGTTAGTATATTCGCGATCATTTGAGGCATTAAGAGTGCACTGACGAAGTTTTTCCCGGTTAGTAGGTTCATCATTGTAGTTTTGGCCGGATTTTGATTTACTGCCATTGCTGTTGTTACTGTTGCTCATACTGCTACCAATTGCCAGAAGGGCTAATATGCCACCGGCAATTGCTATTTCTTTAGCACCATTACCACCCTTCTTGCCTTGCAGCGTACAATATTCGCCCCAATATTTATACGCAAGGCATGTTCTTTTGCCATTTCTGTAAGTCATCCAGATGGTATCTGTTTTACCATCGGTGTAAAGATAATCTGTCTTGATTACCGCCGAGAATCCATCATCCGATAATTCGGTCACTACAGGGAATCCGGCACTGTCATATCTGTAGTTCTTTACCCATTTCTTGCTTAATTCCCGCAGTTCCAGTTCCATGAAATTACGCAGCTGGTAATCTTCGGTAGTCTGGGCATATGACTGTGTCCCAGCTAGTGATATAGAGATAATTATGGCGATCATACGAATAAAATGGCTCAATTTCAATCTCCACAAATGATTTACATGACCGAATCATGTAAAGTTATTATAGATATTTATTGAAAACTGAAGACAAATCAAAATTCACAACCATTAAAATTGCAGAACAGTAATAGCACGCAATTATGACAATCTATCCTGCTGTTATTACAGTTCTGCGACATTCTTGCCAAGAAACGCAGCGTTGTTCTCGCGCAACACGGCTTCCGCGAAGTCCATCACCGCCCGGATGCGCGCGGTGCGGCGCAGGTCGTTATGGGTCAATATCCAGATATCGCGCGAAGGCTGGGGCGGTCGGTCGGTGATCCGCACCAGACTATTTTCACCATCGCCGATAAAGCAGGGCAGCATTGCGATGCCGACGCCTGCCTTTGTCAATGCAAGCTGCGTCGAAAGATTGGGAAATCCACCCCAGACCGGAACTCTCGGGAAATCGGTGTCTGCAGTCCATGGCGGGAAGGGCGTTTCCTGCTCGCCCCATCCGATCCAGCGGCCATTTTCCGGATGATTATGCAGGTCATGCTTCTCGACATAATCGGGTGTCGCATAGACCGACAGAAAATAAGGGAAAAGCCGTTTGCCGACCAGTGTCTCATGCGGGTTGTTGTCAACGCGGATCGCGACATCGGCCTCACGGCGAGCGACGTCGAGCAGGTCATAGGTTTCTTTGATCGTGATTTCGAGGCCGGGATATTCGGCGCAGAATTCGCCCAGGCGCGGTGCGATAATCTGCGATGCCAGAGGCTCTCCCATGGTTAGCGTGACTTTGCCGGTCAACATGGTGTCGCGACCGGCGATATGACGGGCGACATCGTTGAGGTCGTCGGAGAAGCGGGTCGCCGCTGCCGCCAGCTCCTCACCCGAGCGGGTCACTCTATACCCTTCCGGCCTGCGGTCGAACAGACGCGTGCCCATGGTTTGTTCCAGGCTCTCGATACGCCTGCTGACGGTGCTGTGGTGAACACCCAGTGCAGCTGCGGCACGGCGCACGGTGCCTTCCTTTATCACCGCCTCGAACACATGAATATCTTCCCAGTCCATGCTACCTGTTAGCAGGATTTGCACAGATATGTGGTGCGTATATGCAACTATAATGTGCAAAATAACTGGGTTTCAGGTGCGTTTCTGCATTTTATCATGTGTGCGCGATGAAGGAGCCTGCACCATGACATTACCGCTTATTTCCGCTGCTGCCGCAGGAGCCATATTGATTCTGCAACTCATGCTGATGGTTGCTGTCGGCCTGCATCGGACCAAAAGCGGGGTTTTTGTCGGCCTTGAGGGCGATCGTGATCTCGAACGCAAGGCGCGTCGGCACGGCAATCTCGCCGAAAATGCCGGGATATTCATCGTTGCGCTCGCGCTTGCCGAGATTATCGGCGCCCCGAGTGGCTTCGTCATGACGATTGCACTGGTCTTTGTCATTGGCCGCGCGCTCCACGCCATCGGTTTCAGCTCGCTTACCGGTTCGCATGGCGATGCTGGCAACAGGTTTTTTGTCGCGGCGCGCGCCATCGGTGCGTTCAGTACTTTTTTCGGCGGTCTCGCACTGGGCGCAATGCTGCTCTATCTGGTGCTGTAAGTGATCAGCGAATTTCGGTATTTTCCCGGTCAGGCATGAGCGGCTTGCGACTGCGATCACCCGATAGGCGGTATATGATGTAGATTGGCGCGCGCACGGTGAAGCCGCTATGGCCAAGCTTGTGTGTCTGTACCTGTCCGGTTTGGTTGGCCGGGGATTGTGTTGGTGCCCCGACAAGCCGGGCCACCGCATTGTCCTGTGCCGATGCCGCGAATACGATCGCCTGCGAATAGGTTTGCGGGCCAATAAGGATCGACACATCACCGGTAAAACGATCCGCCAGAGTTTCGGGCGGGGTCACCGTCTCACTGAAGGGCACCGAGACCACATCGCCAATGGTGCTGCCCGGTATCAGTGCCTGATTGGCGGCTGTTATGCGCGCGGTCACGGCCGAGGTCGAGGCAAAAGGCTTGTCGGTGAGATAAGCCATCAGCCTGTCCGACAGGTCATGCGCGCCGCCGCCATTTTTGCGCAGGTCGATGACCAGGCTGGCGGCATTGCGCGTCGCTATCTCGGCAAAGGCCGATGGCAGAAAGCGGGCAAACGCCTCTTCCCGGTCGCGGGCGAAGCTGGGTATGTCGAGAATGGCGGTGTTGCCCTGCCAGCGCAGAGCGTAGTCTGCCGAACGGGCCGGAACAAAGCGAACCGCTTCAGTCAGCGCGATCTTGGTTTCCACGTCGCTGGCATCACGATAGGTCAGGGTGCGTAGCTCTTCTCCTGGCAGCAGCAAGTCGAGATAGGCGTTGAACCGCAGTTCCAATATGCGCAGGCGCAGGCTGTCGCTCTCGCCCCGGATAAGCGGCAGCAACCGGGTCATGACCGCATCGGTAGTCATCGGGCCGAGCCGGGTTAGGGTGGTGCCATCGGGAACCAGTCCCGCGCCGTTGACCACGGAGACGCCTTTGTCCGAAAGGGTGATACCCAATGGCGTTGTTTCACCATCGGTATCGGGCGCATCGGGGGCCATCAGGCCTATATGGGCATCATTGAATAACCGGTTGAGCCTGGCGAGCTGGAGCCAGGCCTCGCGGCGGCTCATGCGTTCGGGCAGATCGGCCTTGATCGCTGCTGCCCCGGCATCGACCTGTTGCGCAGACGCCGAATAATCGAGGTCCGGATGAGTCGCGCGTGTCCATTGCAGCCATTCGTCAAGATCGGCGGCGACCTGTTCAGCGGTCAGTTCGGCTGCAGGCGCGGATATTTGTGCCCGGGCTGCAAATGGTATCGCCGCGCATAGCAACCCCAGCAAAGCAGCGGCTATCAGGCGGGTAAAGGGAATGAACACGGGTTAAGCCCTTCTACATGATCTACCGTATTATAACGGTAACACGCAAAAGATTATGAGGCAAGCAAGTGGTGTCAGATACCGGCTATGCCCCGATGGCGCGGCGGATATCCTGGACAAAGCTCGTCCGTCGCACTGTTTCGTAGAGCAGCCTTGCCAGTGCTCGCCCGGGCCAGCGCATGGGTCGCCGCACCTGCAACATCAGCACCACGCGCGGCTCGCCAGTCTCGTTCCACACCTCATGCGGATAGGTTTCGTCGAACACCAGCCATTCGCCCTCGCTCCAGCGCACGGTGATGCTGTCATCGACGCGCATTTCGCAGCGTCCTTCGGCGCGCGGCACCACCAGCGGCAAGTGGCAATTGAGCCATGCCTTGGTCAGTCCCTTATGCCGCGGCACATGGGTATCGCCCTCCATGATCGAGAAAAAGGCGACGACCAGACCCGGCACCTGGCGCAGCAACGCCGCGGTTTCAGGGCATTGGGCGCAATTGCCCGGCGAGCGAAAGCCATAGCCTTCGAAGAAAAAACTCTTCCATTGCGGACCATTGGCGATCCGGCGATGATCGGGGGATATCTTGCCAAAGGCGGGGATGTTGCCGCGCTCGCGCAGCAGCGCCAGCGCCTCGGCCTGAATGATGGGCCAGTTGCGTTGTAGATTCTCCAGTCCGGGAAGTGTCCCGGCGGGTATCACCGGCTCGGTCGAGGTCAGCGACTGGCGAGCCAGAAAGCGGTTCATCGGCGCACGCAACCGCTTGCCCAGCCGGACAATGGCCGACTGTTTCGGGCGGACATAGCGCTCGCCCGAACCGGAATCCCCTGCTGTGTTTGAAGCCGTTGCCGCCATATTCGCATCCCTGCCAATTCTGCGCGACCATAGATATTTTAATTGATTTTACGGGTAATTTAAAGACCCTTGCTATGAGATGAACATTCAGGCCAATGGCCGCATCGACTGCCCAGGACACGAAGAAGGCCGGAGCATTGCTGCCCCGGCCTCTTTGTTTTTCCGGTTGGAAAGCGGTTGGCTTAGAAGCCCATGCCGCCGCCCATACCGCCCATGTCAGGCATGGCTGGAGCAGCCGGCTTGTCTTCGGGGATTTCTGCGACAGCCGCTTCGGTGGTGATCAGCAGACCGGCAACCGAGGCTGCGTCCTGCAGTGCGGCGCGGACAACCTTGGTCGGGTCGATCACGCCGGCAGCCACCAGATCTTCATAAACGTCAGTCTGGGCGTTGAAGCCCTGGCTCTCATTGCCGCCGTCGATCAGCTTACCAGCGACGACTGCGCCGTCATGACCTGCATTCTCGGCGATTTGACGTACAGGAGACTGCAGCGCACGGCGAACAATGTCGACGCCGCGGGTCTGGTCGTCATTGTCGCCGTCAACGCCGTCCAGCGCTGCGGTGGCATAGAGAAGCGCGGTACCGCCGCCAGGGACGATGCCTTCTTCAACCGCAGCACGGGTTGCGTGCAGCGCATCGTCAACGCGGTCTTTCTTCTCTTTCACTTCGACTTCGGTAGCACCGCCAACCTTGATCACAGCAACGCCGCCGGCCAGCTTGGCCAGACGCTCTTGCAGCTTCTCACGGTCATAATCGCTGGTGGTGTTCTCGATCTGGGTGCGGATGGCTTCGACGCGGGCTTTGATGTCGTCCGCATTGCCTGCACCGTCGACGATGGTGGTGTTGTCCTTGTCGATGGTGACGGTCTTGGCTTCACCCAGCATGCCGAGAGTGACGTTTTCCAGCTTGATGCCCAGGTCTTCGGAGATCATTTCACCCTGGGTCAGGATCGCGATGTCTTCGAGCATCGCCTTGCGACGATCGCCAAAGCCAGGAGCCTTGACGGCAGCGATCTTCAGACCGCCGCGCAGCTTGTTGACCACCAGCGTAGCTAGGGCTTCGCCTTCAATATCCTCGGCGATGATCAGCAGCGGACGACCAGACTGCACAACCGCTTCGAGGATCGGCAGCATCGCCTGCAGGTTGCTGAGCTTCTTCTCGTGGATCAGGATGTAGGGGTTATCCAGTTCGGATACCATCTTGTCCGGGTTGGTGATGAAATAAGGCGACAGGTAACCGCGGTCGAACTGCATGCCTTCAACAACATCGAGCTCAAATTCGAGGCCCTTGGCTTCCTCAACGGTGATGACGCCTTCCTTGCCGACTTTTTCCATGGCTTCAGCGATCTTCTCGCCAACTTCCTTGTCACCATTGGCAGAGATAACGCCGACCTGTGCGATTTCGGAAGAACCGGCAACGTCCTTGGAACGGCCCTTGAGGTTTTCGACAACCTTGGTGACAGCCAGATCAATGCCGCGCTTCAGGTCCATCGGGTTCATGCCAGCGGCAACCGATTTCATGCCTTCGCGGACAATGGCCTGCGCCAATACGGTGGCAGTGGTGGTGCCGTCGCCGGCAACATCATTGGTCTTGGAAGCGACTTCCTTGACCATCTGGGCGCCCATATTCTCGAACTTGTCCTTCAGTTCGATTTCCTTGGCAACCGAAACACCATCCTTGGTGATGCGCGGTGCGCCAAAGCTCTTGTCGAGCACAACATTGCGGCCCTTGGGGCCGAGGGTGACCTTTACGGCATCGGCGAGGGTATCGACACCTTTGAGGATGCCTTCGCGCGCCGTGCGGCCGAATTTAACGTCTTTTGCTGCCATGAGATTGTTCCTTCTCTAGCGTTGATTGTGTGGGGAGGGAAAAGCGTCAGATCAGGCAAGAATGCCCATGATGTCGCTTTCCTTCATGATGATCAGGTCTTCGCCGTCGATCTTGATCTCGGTGCCGGACCATTTGCCGAACAGGATCTTGTCGCCAGCCTTGACGTCGAGCGCGATGCGATCGCCATCGTCATCCTTCAGGCCTTCGCCAACGGCGACGACTTCGCCTTCAGACGGCTTTTCCTTGGCGCTGTCGGGGATGATGATCCCGCCAGCGGTTTTTTCTTCGGCTTCGATGCGGCGCACCAGAACCCGGTCATGCAAAGGACGAAAGTTCATGAACTTACCCTTTCTGAATTTAAGTGTGTTGCGAAATGCTTGTGTTAGCACTCGCTTAATAAGAGTGCTAGCGGCGCCCTATATGGTGCAGACTCAGGCTGCGTCAACACCGTAATTGCCAAAAAATCTGCAGCTCGGTACTGTTCTAAAACAGGTAGCAGGAGAGGCGGGAAATGGCCTATATTCAGGCAGTGGCGGCAACATTGCTCGCAGCGGCCTCAGCGCAGCAGGGGGATTGCCTGACTGGTCCTGTGCGCGGCGTGTGTGATGGCGACCGGCCCAGCCCCTATTTCGATCCGGATGTCATGGTTCGGTGTTATGGCATCGCCCGCAGGGCAGAAAATGACTGCGCCGCCGGGCCAGGGACAGTCTGTGCCGGCACGGCCTCGCGTGATTACCAGCCTGATCGCTGGCGCTATGTGACGGCTGAGGAGTGCGCAAGGCAATATGGGCATATCGATCCGCGCGACCGGCAGCGTGTACCGCGCCGGAGGGATTATGCGGACGGGGCGTTGCCGGATCCTGACCATGACTATGCCAGAAGTGCTGTCGAGGCAGCGGAAGCGGCAGCCGAGGCTGCGGCTGCGGCGGTTGAAGCTGCCGCCGCAGCGGAAGCGAGCGGGGAAATGTCATATGACGCACCGTGGCGCGGGGCGCTTGAGGATGATGACTATGTCGTCGAGGGATATGAAGCAGAGCCTGTCGCCTATGAAAAATGCTTCGGAATTGCTCTGGCGGGCCGGAATGACTGTGCAGCTGGACCGGGAACAAGCTGTGCCGGCACGGCGGTAATCGATTATCAGAGCAATAGCTGGAAATATGTCGGGCTGGGCGAATGTGCACAGCAGGGCGGGGCGCTGGAGCCCGATGATAGCAACCTCCCACCAGTCCCCGACTGGCGGGATTAATTTCAGACTTTTGTAACATTGCTCCTTTCGCGGACGAACGGTGGAGAGAGTAGGCAATGACGCGCGGCGTCGATGCTGATTTCACTCCCCGTTTCTTACTGTGAAAGGAAAGACCATGTCCAAGACAATGACCAAGATCGGCAGCATTGCCACTGCCGCTGCTGCAATTGCCGCCGCTGCTTCGATGGCGTC
The DNA here is from genome assembly GCA_039818985.1 of Pseudomonadota bacterium. Taxonomy (NCBI): domain Bacteria; kingdom Pseudomonadati; phylum Pseudomonadota; species Pseudomonadota bacterium. The sequence continues at coordinate 711,766 of JBCBSU010000001.1, forward strand.
CGCTCCGGCCGCTGCTGCCGGCGCCAAGGAAAAATGCTATGGCGTATCGCTCGCCGGCAAGAATGACTGCGCTGCAGGTCCGGGTACCTCATGCGCCGGCACCTCGACCGTCGACTATCAAGGCAATGCCTGGAAATATGTCAACAAGGGCAGCTGCGTCAAAATGGGTGGTTCGCTGACCGCTCGTAAAGGCAATAAGAAGCCGGTTCCGCGTCGCGGCTAATTAGGCTATTCTTTGCGGATGAACCAGGTCAGCTCGACAGGAGCAGCATCTTCCATGCAAATCCCCAGCCTGCCGGCATCGGTGGGTATTGGTCTCAAGTCGCAGCATTATCGCGACGTGCTGGCCGCCATGGAAGATGGAACGGCTCCGGGCTGGGTTGAGGTTCATCCGCAAAATTATTTTGGTGCCGGTGGGCCACCGCATCGCTGGTTGACCGCGATCAATGCCCATCTCCCTCTCAGTCTGCACAGTGTCGGACTGTCGCTCGGCTCGGCCGATGGCCTGAGCGAGGATGATCTGGAAGGCATGGCGCGGTTGTGTGAACGCTATGACGTCGCCAGCGTTTCCGACCATATCAGCTGGAGCGGGCAGGCGGATGACCGCTATCCCGATCTTCTCCCCATACCCTATACCCAATTTGCGCTTGATCATCTGGCGCGCCAGATTGACCGGGTGCAGGCCCGTCTCGGCCGGCAGATGCTGGTCGAGAACCCGTCGCGCTATCTCGCCTTTGCTGGTGACGAGATGGACGAGATCGATTTCATTCACAGCCTCTGCACCATGACTGGCTGCGGCCTGTTGTTCGACATCAACAATGTCGAAGTCAGCGCCACCAATATGGCCGTTCTGGATGGTGTGACCACCATGCCGGAGCCGCAGAACTATATCGACCGCATCGATCCGGCGCTGGTCGGCGAAATCCATCTGGCCGGCCATGCTCGAGAACAGCATGATGACGGCCCGCTGCTGATCGATGACCATGGCAGTCCGGTCAATGACCTTTGCTGGTCGCTCTATGCCCGCTTCATCGAACGTGCTGGCCCCAAGCCGACGCTGATTGAATGGGATACCGATATTCCTGAATATGCAGTGCTGATGGCCGAAGCTGAAGCAGCAGCGGCGATCATGGCGCAGCATGCCGCTCCGGCGCTGGAAAACAACGCCGCCTGACCATGGCTGACACATCGGATCTCAGTTACAGCGCCGATCAGCGTGATTTCATGACCGTATTGCGCAAGGGGCCGGGGGCTTTTCCCGATGGCGTCTTTGCCGGCAGCGATGCGCGGGCACTGCTCGGACTCAAGGCCCATGCCAACACCATTTCCCATGCACGGCTAGTAGCGTTGGAAGACACTTATCCGAAAACCCGCGAACGATTGGGCGATGATGCGTTCAACCAGGTCAGTCGCGCCTTTGTCGAGCGCGATGATGTGGTGGCGCGTCCGCTCAACCATATCGGAGAAGGCTTTGGCGATTATATCGGCGATCATGGCAGCGACGCCGCGAGCGCTGATCTGGCGCGCATCGAATGGGCCTGGCTGCAAAGCTATCATGCCGCCGAGGCCGAATATCTGACAATGCAGGATATTGCCGCACTTGATGAACAAAGCCTGCTTGACCTGCCGCTGCACTTTCATCCGACGGTGCAGCATGTCAGACTGTCTGCACCGATAGCGCCCGAGCTTGGCCCCGGCTTCGACAGTGAAAATCCGGCTGAAGCGATGCTGCTGGTGCGTCCCGATGCCGAGGTTCTGTTGCACCCGCAGGACGCTATTGCACAAGCGGCTTTTGCCATTGCAAAAAAATCGATAAGGATGCGTAACTTTCTCGAAACGGCTTGCGAACAGTTCAGCGAGAACAGCGCGTTGGAGCAGATTTTTGCTCTGGTCGGGGCCGGTGCCCTGAAGCGCAGCATATCGGGCTAGGTGGGAATATGCTCTGCACGATGTGGTTCGATACACACGAATAGAGATAAAGGCAGAACCGACATGAAAGACCTGATCAACAAGCTGATTGCACTGGTTGATAACCAGTTTGTCAAAGCCCTGGCCCTGCTTGGTGCCCGTATTGCCCTTGCCGCACCCTTCTGGTTTTCGGCCAGAACCAAGGTGGAAGAGGGAACATTGCTGACGCTGAACGATGTGCAGGTGCTGATATTCGAAAATGAATTTGGCATGCCCTACCCGGAAATCGCAGCGCCGATAGCGATGTATGCCGAACATCTTTTCCCGATCCTGCTGATCCTCGGCCTGGGCACACGCTTTGCTGCTGCCGGACTGTTCGTCATGACCCTGGTGATCCAGATGGTCTTCCCCGACGCTTTCTGGACCGTGCACCTGTACTGGTTCGCGCTGGCGGGCATATTGATTGCCCATGGTGGTGGTCTGCTTTCGGCGGACAAGCTGGTCTGGAAGTAACGCCTTTCCGGCTTCGCTGAAACGCGACAGGACGGTAAGGGGCAGGCGCTGCTGATTGCAGTCTGCCCCTTGCTGTGTCGGGCTGATTCAGCGGTGTGCATGGCTTTGTGACTGCCTTGAGAAGGCAAAAATGTTGCGCTATCGTAACAACATAAATGTGTCTTGCGCGGCCCGTGAAATCTATTAGCCCTTGACCTTTAGCCTCCAAAGCAGGCAGTTTTTCCCGAAATAGCAAAGGCTCTGAACCAAGTGGCATCGCGCGAAGAAGAATTGCGGCACCTGATGACGTTGTCACAACAGGGAGACAAGCGCGCCTATGCCCGGTTGCTGGAGGAGTGCCAGATCTGGCTGCGGCGCTATTATGCACGCAAGATCGCGCCGTCGCAGCTCGAGGATATCGTCCAGGAAACGCTGATCTCGCTGCACCGCAAACGCGCCAGCTATGATCCGTCGCGCGCTTTCCTGCCCTGGCTCGCCGCGATTGCACGCTATCGCTGGATCGACCAGCTGCGCAAAGTCTATCGCGCCGATGAGACGGGGCTGGAGGAAGAGCTGGTTGCTGACCCGCAGGAAGAAACGGTCTCGGCCAGGGTCAGCCTTGAACGTCTGCTCGACATGATCCCGGAAAAACAGGCGGTGGTGATCCGCATGGTCAAAATCCAGGGATTGTCGATCATCGAGGCGGCAGAAAAGAGCGGCCAGTCGGAATCGCTGGTCAAGGTCAATATCCATCGTGGCATCAAGAAGATGAACGCGCTGGTCGAAAGTTCGGAATAAGGCAGGCTGTCATGAGCATGGCCTGCATGACAGTGATAAAAAATATAGCATGGGTGTAACCATCGATGCAGGGGATGCGAATTGAGTGTGAGTCCGTGTTTCTGCGCGCCGCGTCAGCGGAATATGTGCGATGACAATGCGGGATTGAAACTGTGGCAACTGATAGAGTAAATACGCGTAATGTCTGATCGAGAAACAACACAGAAAGGTGCCATTGCGGTCGATACCGGCTTCAGCCTGAGCGAGCTGGTCGATGACCTGACGCCGGTCAATCCGCTGCGCATTCGCGACGGCATGGCAGTGGCTTTGACGCTGACCCTGTTCGTCGGCGTCGGCATTTCCTTCTTCCTTGGCCTGCGCAATGGACTGACCTCGGGTCGGATCGAGACGATTTACCTGATGCGTCTGGCTGCACTGCTGCTTGTTGGCGGGGTCAGCGGCTATGCTGCAATGTCTATGGCGCGTCCTGCAATCGATGCCACGCGCCGCGCTACGGAAACCGTGGCATGGCGCGCAGCGCTGGGTATAGCGGCGCTGTTCCCGCTGCTGGCGCTGGTCAATATCTTTTCCGATATTCCCTCGGCCGATCAGCTCGACCGAATGCTTTACACCCGCACTGTTGCCCGCGAATGCCTGACGTATAGTGGTATTTCAGCACTGATCGTCGGCAGCGGCATTGTGCTGTGGCTGCGTCGTGGTGCGGTTACCGCGCCCGAACGCGCCGGTTGGCTTGTCGGCCTCGCCGCAGGCGGCTTTGGCGCTGCTGCCTACAGCATTTACTGCCCGATCAATACGGTTGTCTATATTGGTACCTGGTACACCGCTGCAGTGGTGATCAGCGCCATTGCCGGTCGCCTGATCGTGCCGCAGCTTCTGCGCTGGTAAGCATTTCCACGCGTCCAGGGCGGTGCAATCGGTCGAAGGAAGGGGCGTTTTCGCCCCTTTTTTCTTGCCTTGCACCGACCCGATTACCACGTAAATTGCGACGAAGCGCATCTGCGCCAACAGGGACAGGGTAGAATACCCGCATATTCAGGAATAATTATCGTGGCATTTTTCAAAAGCGCCTGGAAAATACTGGTGGGCATCAAGGACGCGCTGGTGCTGCTCCTGTTGCTGCTGTTCTTTGCTGCACTACTCGGCATTTTGAACAGTCGCCCCAATGTTGCAGCGGTCAAGGATGGCGCGCTGCTGCTCAATATTGACGGCATCATTGTCGAAGAACAGTCCGAGGTTGATCCCTTTGCAGCGCTGACCAGCGCGACACCGCCGATCAAGGAATATCGCCGCCGCGACATTGTCCGGGCGCTCAAGGGTGCGGTCGATGATGATCGCGTCAAGGCCGTGGTGCTCGATCTCGACCGTTTTCTCGGTGCGGGGCAGGTCAGCCTGACCACGATTGGCGATGCGCTTGATGCGGTGCGTGCATCGGACAAGCCGGTCTATGCCTTTGCCACGGCCTATGGCGATGACGCCTATCAGCTTGCCGCCCATGCCGATGAAATCTGGGTCGATCCGCTGGGCGGGGTCGCCTTTGCCGGCCCCGGCGGCAGCCGGCTTTACTATGCCGACCTGATCAACAAGCTGAAAATTACCGCGCATATCTACAAGGTCGGCACCTATAAGAGCGCGGTCGAGCCCTATGCGCGTTCGGACCAGTCGCCCGAAGCCAAGGAAGCGTTGCAGGCCGTCTATGATGCTTTGTGGGAACAGTATCTCGAGGATGTGAAAGCCGCACGATCTCAGGCACTGGTGCAGGCCGTGGCCGAGGACCCCGCCGGCTATGCGACATCGCAAAAGGGCGATCTTGCCAAGGCGGCGTTGGAGAGCAAGCTGGTCGACACGCTGGGTGACCGCATAGCCTTTGGCGAGCATGTCGCCGAGACCGTTGGCGTGGAGAAGGAAGACACACCGGGCAGCTATAATGCCACCAGGCTGGATGTCTGGCTTGCGGCCAATGCCCCCGATACCAGCGGCGAAGCCATTGCCGTTGTCACCATTGCCGGAACGATTGTCGATGGCAAGGCAGGGCCGGGCGTTGCCGCGGGCGAGCGCATTGCCGACCAGCTCTACAAAGGGCTGGAGAACAAGAACCTCAAGGCGCTGGTGGTGCGCGTCGACTCTCCCGGTGGTTCGGTGCTGGCATCGGAGCGCATCCGCAATGCGATCAACCTTTACAAGGAGCGCGACCTGCCGGTGGTGATCTCCATGGGCAATGTCGCTGCCAGTGGCGGATATTGGGTCGCGACCCCGGGTGATGTCATCTTTGCCGAACCTTCGACCATTACCGGGTCGATCGGCGTGTTTGCGGTGCTGCCGAGCTTCGAGCGGGCGCTTGCCGATATCGGCGTGAATGCCGATGGCGTGCAAACCACACCACTGTCCGGTCAGCCCGATATCTTCAACGGCTTCAACGACAGCGTGAACACGCTGATTCAGGCCGGTGTCGAAAGCACCTATGACCGTTTTCTCGGTCTGGTGGCGCAGTCGCGCAACAAGACCGTCGATCAGATCGATGCCATCGGCCAGGGCCGTATATGGGACGGCGGTACGGCACGACAAATTGGCCTGATAGACCGCTTTGGCGGCATGGATGATGCTCTCGCTGAAGCTGCTAAACTTGCCGGTATTGATGGTGATTACCATCCGGTCTATCTGGATCCTGTGCCCGATCCTTTCGCACAGTTTGTGTCTGGCCTGTTCCGCAATGACAATGCTGCACAAGGCGAGGCGCTGGGCGTCGTTGGTCAACTGTCGCAGCGCCAATATATGCAGTTCGGTCGGTTGGCACTCGATCTGGAGCGACTGGTATCGGTGCAGGATGTTCAGGCAGAGTGTTTGGAATGCGCCGGGCTTGCCGCATCGCCTGCAGGTTCAGCGCAACATGGCAGCGAATGGCTGGCGGCGATGCGGCAGGTGCTCGTCGCGCGACCGCAATGACCGCTTATTCGATAAGCACGCGATAGCGCAGGCTTAGCTGCGGCGCGCCGCTGCCCCTGTCGCCTTCAAAATGGCCTGATGGCACAATGACGAAGGCCCGGACATTGCTGTCACTGCCATCCCCGCCGTCCGAGGGGGTGTAGCCAAATCCCGATATGTCGGAAAAATCGATATTGTCTCCGCCCGAACCAAGCCCCAGAAATGTATAGCCAAGCCCCAGCGCAAGGGCACTCCCGCTCGCTTCAATCGGTCCGGAACCGGTACCGGCGATATCGCCCACCAACAGGGCGGTGTGTTGCGACAGCAGATCAGAGATGATCAGCGAGCCCTGATCGACCGGGGCGTTGCCGATATTTTCCACGGTTATCAGATACTCCACAGTCGAGCCGGGAATGGCAAAGCCTTCATTCACGGCATTAGCGATAGTGACGCTCGTCTTGGTCACCTGTATTTCACCGCGAAGGTTGGCGTGAAAGGGTTGGGAGAAGGCGATGATCGCGGCTGATTCTGCATCCGCAGCGGCTACGCGGCGTTCATTATCAATTGCGCGGTCCTCGTCGACACGAAGGGAGATTGTCGACGATGTCAGGCTGCAATAGCGAAACCAGCCACCATCGCCATTGTTGCGACTGCGCTTCTTGGCCACGACGACACGGCTTGCCGATGTGATCGGCAGGACGACCGAAAAGCAGCCATCATCCCAGCCGCGCACCACATTGCCGCTGTTATCCGCACCCCAGCTGATAGTATTTCCGGCGATATCCTCAAAATTGTCGCTCGCGCCAGCGGGGAAGGCAATCCAGCCGACCGTTTCGACAAGGACGGTGCCAATTGATGACTGGCTGCGTTCCAGCGCGAGTTGGAAGCCATTGCTGTTCTGGTTGACGGTGAGCGCGGTAATATGCGGACGCGAGCTTTGCGAGGGCACGTTACGGGTTTCGCTATTTGCTGTCTGTATCTGGGCAATCACTGTCGTGATACCGCTTAGCGGTTGGGAGAAGCTGACATTGGTAAAGCTCGCGCTGCCGCTGACTCCAGGCCCGAACTGAACGGCACTGGTGTCGGTGCGACCGGCTTCTATAACCGTGCCACCCGGCAGGATATGGCGTCCTGGCTCAATCGCAACATAGTGCACAATCTGCGAAATGTGCCGACCATCCCAGTTATCGGGTTCCAGAATGAGTGAGTCGAAACCGGTTGTGGTGATATTGGTGATGCGAATGGAAGCGGAATTATTGCCCTGGGAGTCAGCCAGGGCAATGACGACAGGAACCGTGTCAAAATTTTGCTGAAAATTGATACGGGTTGGCGCGCGCGGCCCGCTCAGGGTATTGCCTGCGGTATAGGTTCCGGCCTCCAACCGCCCCGCATAGGCCGGGTCCGGCCGCAGCAACATGACTGCCGCGAACACTGCCAATATCGTGCCCATAATACGCATAGCCGGGCAAAAATATGTGTTCCGGGTTAACCAATATTTACCATAAGCGCCTGAAACCTGTAACTTCTGGGCGATCTCCTGTAACAAATTCCCCGCGGGAGGCAGTGCGACCATACAGTCCTTCACATTCGCAAGGGAAAAGGTCCGTTTTGAACCAGACACTGTAGCGTCGACAAGATATCATTCTGCCTGCAGTTGACAGACCCTTGTACGCGGCCTATGCGCGCCCTACATGACAGTGCGAATCAACCAGCCCGTGCGTCTGCGCGCCGCTGGTATTTTGCATTTTTATGGAACGCTATGAGATGGGCCGTGGCAATGGTGCCTCGCCTGTGGAGCAGGAGACGAGTTAAGTGGCACGTATTGCCGGGGTCAATATCCCCACCAATAAGCGCGTAATCATCGCGCTCACCTACATTCACGGAATTGGCCGTACCAAGGCTGTCGAAATTGCCGACAAGCTGGGTATCGACCATACGCGCCGGGTTCAGGATCTGACCGATGCGGAAGTTCTGCAGATTCGTGAAACCATCGACGCCGATCATACGGTTGAAGGCGATCTGCGCCGCGAAACCGCGATGAACATCAAGCGTCTGATGGACCTTGCCTGCTATCGTGGCCTGCGCCACCGCAAGGGCCTGCCGGTTCGCGGCCAGCGCACGCACACCAATGCCCGCACCCGCAAGGGCAAGGCCAAGCCGATCGCTGGCAAGAAGAAGTAGGAAAACAGACAGTCCGGGGGACTGTTTGTCTATTTCTTCTCCGCCGGAGGCAGCTTTCCTCACGGCAAAACGGAAATGGCAAAACCCCCTTCGACTATGAAGGATAGTAATTATGGCACGTGAACCGCAACGTATTCGCAAGCGCGAGCGCAAAAACATTTCTTCTGGTGTGGCCCATGTCAACGCCAGCTTCAACAACACCATGGTCACCATCACCGATGCCCAGGGCAATGCGATCAGCTGGTCCTCGGCAGGCATGATGGGCTTCAAGGGCTCGCGCAAGTCGACGCCCTATGCCGCACAGGTCGCCGCGGCTGATGCCGGCCGCAAGGCGGCCGAACATGGTGTCCGCACGCTGGAAGTCGAGGTTAAGGGACCCGGCTCCGGACGTGAATCTGCCCTGCGCGCATTGCAGGCTGAGGGCTTCACCATTACCTCGATCCGCGATGTTACGCCGATCCCGCATAATGGTGTCCGTCCGTCAAAGCGCCGCCGGGTCTAACCTCCAGCCTTTGTCCCAACGGGATGGCAGACGTGCCATTCCTGCTTGTCTCTGGCCGGAGCGCGCTGAACGTGCCGATATTCAGCTATCCGCTCCCGCCCAAATTTAGGGGAAGTCCATGACTGTCAACATCAAGAACTGGCAGGAATTGAAAAAGCCGAACAGCCTCGAAATGAAAGCTGGCGGCGATCCCAACCGCAAGGCGACTTTTGTAGCCGAACCGCTGGAACGTGGCTTCGGCCTGACGCTGGGCAATGCCTTGCGCCGGGTGCTGCTGTCGTCGCTGCAGGGTGCGGCGATCACCTCGATCAAGATCGAGAATGTGCTGCATGAATTCTCCTCGCTCGCCGGTGTGCGCGAGGACGTCACCGATATCGTGCTCAATGTGAAGCAGATCGCGCTGAAAATGGAAGGCGATGGTGGTCCCAAGCGGCTGCAGCTTTCCGCTACCGGACCGGCGACCGTCACGGCTGGTGATATTGCTGTTTCCGGCGACATTGAAGTGCTCAACAAGGATCTGGTGATCTGCCACCTTGATGAAGGTGCGTCGCTTAACGCCGAACTGACCGCCGATATCGGCAAGGGCTATGTTCCGGCTGTCGCCAACCGTCCGGCCGATGCACCGATTGGTCTGATCCCCGTCGACTCGCTCTACTCGCCGATCCGTCAGGTCAGCTACAAGGTGGAAAACACCCGTGTTGGCCAGGAACTGGATTATGACAAGCTGGCGCTGACCATCGAGACCGATGGTACGGTGAGCCCTGAGGACGCGATTGCCTATGCTGCACGCATCCTGCAGGACCAGTTGCAGCTGTTCGTCCATTTCGAAGATTCGCTGGCAGCATCAACCCCTGCCAATCAGGGCGCGCAGAGCCAGGAAGAAAGCGACGCAAACCAGCTCAACCGCTATCTGCTGAAGAAGGTCGACGAGCTGGAGCTGTCGGTGCGTTCGGCCAACTGCCTGAAGAACGACAATATCATCTATATTGGCGATCTGGTGCAGAAGACCGAAGCCGAAATGCTGCGCACGCCGAATTTCGGCCGCAAGTCGCTGAACGAGATCAAGGAAGTCCTGTCCAGCATGGGTCTGCGCCTCGGCATGGATATCCCAGGCTGGCCGCCTGAAAACATTGAAGAAATGGCCAAGAAGCTCGAACAGGAGCTGCTGGGTTAAGATAAATTCTCTCCCTCGAGGGGGAGAGAAGGTTTTGGGAAAAGGCGATCGCCTGAATAGGATCGCCAGCTACGGGCTACCTGATACGGGCCCATAACGAACGAAGGAAAAGACAGATGAAGCACAAAATCGGCAAACGCAAATTGCAGCGCACCTCTTCGCATCGCGTGGCATTGCTGCGCAATATGGCGGCGGCGCTGATCAAGCATGAGCAGATCACCACGACGCTGGCCAAGGCGCGTGAACTGCGTCCCTATACCGAGAAGCTGATCACCCTGGCCAAAAAGGGTGGCCTGTCGAACCGCCGTCTCGCCGATGCCCGGCTCAAAGACGATGAACAGCTCAAAAAGCTTTTCGACGTTTTGGCCGAGCGCTATGCTGATCGTCAGGGCGGCTATACCCGGGTGCTGAAAGCCGGTTTCCGCGCTTCGGACAGCGCTGCCATGGCAGTGATCGAACTGGTGGATCGCGACGAAGACGCCAAGGGTCAAAACAGCGGTCCGGACCAGAACGCCATAGATGAATATGCCGAGGCGTAAGCGGCTTTGAAATATCGAAAATTGCATCAGGGGCGGAGGGCTATCCTTCCGCCCCTTTTGCTTGTCCGGCGTCGGGCTGCCTCTGCCCCGGCAGTGTGAGCAGGATGACCAACGCTCCGGCGGCGCACAGCGTTGCGGCAATGGCCATGCCGGTGACAAAGCCGCTACCTGCCGTGACGAACAGCGCCGCCAGCGCTATCCCGACCATCTGGGCGATTCGGCTGGCGGTGTTGTTGATGCCCGAGGCCAGTCCTTCATCACTCCCATCGACGCTGTTCATCACCGCTGAGGTCAGCGGCGCAACAATCGCGGCAAAGCCCAGCCCGGCCACGCCCATGGGCAGCAAGGCGGCATAGACCAGATCTAGTCCGGCATTGACGACAAACAGTGCAAATCCTGCCGCCGCCAGTAGCGGTCCAGCGATCAGTAAAGCTTTGGTGCCGATCCTGTCGGCCAGCCCGCCAAAATAGCCCGAGGTCACGCCAACCAGTAGGGTAAAGGGCAGGAACACCATGCCTGCCTGGGTTGCGGTGAGGTTATAGTTTTCGATCAGATGAAAGGGCAGCAAGAAGAAGGTGATGGAAAGGCCGATATAGATCAACAGTGTTGCCAGATTGAGCCCGGAAAAGCAGCGCGAAGCGAATAGCCCGGGCGGGACCATCGGTTGCGTTGCGCGGCGCTCCCAGAACAGGAATGCCACAAATAGCAACACTCCAAGCAGCAAGCCCGAAAGAGCCGACGGCGCCAGCCTAATCTCCGGCGGCTCACCGGACCCGCCTTCGCCCGGCCCAAGTGCCGACAGGCCATAGGCCAGGCCGGTCAGCGCCAGCGCCAGCAATACTGCCCCGGCAACATCGAACGCTCTGGCATTGGTCAGCGCCGGGCGCCGCGTTGCGAGCAGCAGTGATACCGCGGCGACGGCAATGGGCAGGTTGATCCAGAACACGCCGCGCCAGCTGAACGTCTCGGTCAGCCAGCCGCCGAGTACCGGCCCCGCTGCCGTGGTCAGCGCTGATGCCCCGGCCCATATGCCGATAGCACGCGCGCGGTCCTGCCTGGCAAAGACTTCGCCGATCAGCGCCAGGCTGGACGGGGTGACAATCGCGGCGGCGAGGCCCTGGAAGATGCGCGCCGTGACCAGCATGGCGGCACCGGACGACAGCGCACAGGCCAAAGATGCCAGCCCAAAGGCGGCGCAACCCCATATCAGCATCCGGGCGCGGCCATAGCTGTCGGCGAGCGCGCCGCCGATCATTGTGAACGCGGCCAGCGCCAATATATAGCCGTTGAGCACCCATTGAACGGCGGTGATATTACCGCCAAATTCGGTCCGGAGCTGCGGCAGCGCCACGGTCAGCGCCGAGCCGTCGATAAACGCCATGGAAGAGGCGAGGATACAGGCGGTGAGGGTGATCGCACGCACTCGCCGTCCCGGCTCACGCCTGGCGGCGCGAGGGCAGTCTTCAGCCCTGATGCGGCTCTCCTGACAGGGTGGGATGAAGGGCTGTGCCATGACGCACATCTACCAGTCGTAAAATGATCAAGATAGAGCCTTGGTCCGGCCCTGTCGGTATCAGCATGGCCTTGCGCTTGGCATGGCCCAGCCCTAATCTTTGCCCAAACATAAACAGGAGAGTCCGATATGCGTTCGACACGCTTTTTTGCCATGATTTTGGGGAGCGCTGCCATGATCGCCACGCCGTCTCAAGCGCGCGCCGATGATGACAGCATCAATGACGATACCGCCACAGCCCCGGCGATCGATATCCTCTCAGGCCAGCTCGACTATCCCGAGACTCGGACAGTGGATGTCGTGGAGCCGCAATTCGGTGTCGATGTCGCCGACCCTTATCGCTGGCTGGAAAATGACGTTCGCGAGGATTCCGCCGTTGCCCAATGGGTGGAACAGCAAAATGCGGTGACCAATGCCTATCTCGACGTGCTGCCCGGACGCGAGGCGCTGGCCAGGAAGATGACCGCCTTTTACGATTATGAGCGCTTCGGTCTGCCGGTCGCACGCGATGGCAAATATTTTTACAGCCGCAATGACGGCCTGCAGAACCAGTCGGTGCTTTATGTCCGTGACGGTCTGGAGGGCAAGGCGCGGGCGCTGATCGATCCCAATAGCTGGTCCGATGATGGGGCCACGGCGCTGGCCGGCTGGTGGCCGTCCGAGGATGGATCGAAGCTGGTCTATGCCATTCAGGATGGTGGTTCGGACTGGCGCACGGTGAAAGTGCTCGACGTCGCCACGGGTGAAACGCTTGAAGACACCATTAAATGGGTCAAATTTTCCGGCATGGCCTGGATCGGCAATGATGCGTTTCTCTATTCGCGCTTCCCCGAGCCGAAGGAAGGCGCCGAGTTCCAGTCGCTCAATCTCAATCAGGCGGTTTATTATCACAAGGTCGGCACGCCACAGGCGGAAGACCGTCTGGTCTATTCCACCCCCGATACACCCAAGACCGGACATGGCGCCGCGACCACTTCGGACAATCAATGGGTGGTGATCACCTCTTCGGTGGGCACCGACGAGAAATATGAGATCACGGTCATTCCCATCGGCAAGAATGACTGGACACCGACCAGGCTGATCAGCGGCTTCGAGCATGACTGGCAGCTGATCGATTCCGTCGACGGGAAGCTCTACTTCATCACCGATAGCGGCGCGCCGCGGCTGCGTGTCGTGCGCTTTGACATGGCCGATACCGGCAAGCCGCCGGCAGAGATAGTCCCTGAGAGCGAAGCAACGCTGTCGGCGGCCTCGATTGTCGGTGACAGGATGATTGTGAGCTATCTCGAAGATGCCAAATCGCTGGCCGAACTTTACTCGCTCGATGGACGCGAGGTCGGCAAGATCGATCTGGCCAGCATCGGCACTGCCGCCGGTTTTCGCGGCAAGCCCGGCAATCCCGAGACCTTTTACCGCTTTTCCAGCTTTACCCAGCCCGGTGCGATTTACCGGCTCGATACCGATACCGGCGCGAGCACCTTGTTCACCGCGCCGGATCTGGCCTTCGATCCGGCGGAATATGTCACCCGTCAGGTCTTCTACCCGTCAAAGGACGGCACCAAGATACCGATGTTCATCGTTCATCGCGGCGATATCGACCTTAGCAAAGGCGCGCCGACGCTGCTTTATGGCTATGGCGGCTTCAACATCTCGCTGACGCCGGGTTTCTCGCCGACTCGCATGGCGTGGATGGAGTCGGGTGGCGTGTTCGCCATGGCCAATCTGCGTGGCGGCGGTGAATATGGCAAGATATGGCATGATGCCGGACGCCTGCTCAACAAGCAGAATGTGTTCGATGACTTCATCGCTGCGGGTGAATATCTTATCAGGGAGGGTATTACCGGCAAGGACCAGCTCGCGGTCGAGGGCCGGTCCAATGGCGGCCTACTGATCGGTGCGGTGGTCAACCAGCGGCCCGACCTGTTCGCCGCCGGCCATGCGGCTGTCGGGGTGATGGATATGCTGCGCTTCGACCGCTTCACCGCCGGGCGCTATTGGGTCGATGATTATGGCTATCCCGACCGCGAGGCCGATTTCAAAAACCTGCTGTCCTATTCGCCCTATCACAACATTCAGGACGGCACCGACTATCCGGCGGTAATCGTCTCGACCGCCGATACCGATGACCGTGTGGTGCCGGGGCATAGCTTCAAATATACTGCGGCGTTGCAGGCGGCGGATACCGGTACGGCACCGAAGATCATCCGCATCGAAACCCGGGCAGGCCATGGCTCGGGCAAACCGACCGAGAAGATCATCGAGGAATTTTCCGACATTTATGCGTTTCTGGCGCACCATACCGGGCTGGAGGTAAATACCGGGGACCAGTAACGACGCAAAGGGGGCGTTGATGAAATATCTCTATTGGGGGCTGGGCCTTGCCATGCTGGCGGGGGCACAACCTGCGCTGGCCAAGAAAGACCCGCCAGCACGGCATTTTTTCGAATGTGACGGCTTTCAGGCGCCACGCAAAAAGGATGACGGCCTGTCGGTAACATCCGGCTGGTTGGGTATCGGTACCACGACCAAGGATGCCAAGCGCGGGTCATTCCAGGCCGGTGCCGGCATCGACGCCTGCGACAAGGCGCTGGCGGACCCGCTGCTGCAGCCGCATTTTCATCTGCGCCGGGCCAGTCTTTACCAGGGCAAGGCGATCCATCTGGCCGCGCGCGGCAAATATGACGAGGCGCTGGCTAGTTTTGCCCAGTCGGATGCAGTCCGCAGCGCCCTGAGCGGTGCCGAGCAGGAGGCATTTGATGAATCGGTGGCCCTGACCAACGCGATGCTGCGCAGTTATATTCTGCTCGAGCAGTTCAAGACCGAAGAGGCGATGGCGACGCTTGCCGAGCTCAGGGATGTGCGTCGTTACTCACCGACAGTGCAGGCGGCGTTCATGCTCATGGGCCTGCAGGATGTGGACGATTTTGACAATTATGCGGCCAGTCTGAGAGAACAGGCGATCCTTGATCCCGATATCCTGCCGGTGGTGTTCTGGCTGCATTTTGTCGGCAATCAGGTCACCGGTGCAGCGGAATATCGCGACCAGTTCTTCTTCGTCGAGCCGTCGATGCGCGGCAATTGGCGGATGACCAATGCCGCCCTGCGTGAGCTGCAGACCATCATCAGGAAAAGCGATTTTGGCGGTGCATCGGCCTATGCGCTGCATGCCGATGGCAAGGTCGAGGAAGCAAGAGCGGTGTTCACCGAGCTTGAGGACTGGCTTGCCGAGCTGGCCACCGAGCCAAAGCCAAAGGGGCGGCGCAAAAAGCCCAGCCGCAAGGCGATGAAGGCCTATAAGCGGCAACTGCCCTTTGTCGAGCGGGCACAGCGCACGGTGCAGGGCTGGCGCGATGCCACGGTGCTGCGTGACCAGGCGGCGACGATGCCGATGGAAGCGGTTGGCGAAATGGTGAACGATACGGAGAATCTGCCGCGCATGGCGGCGATTGACCTGCTGTTGCTGCCGGCCACGACTTCGGACAAGGACAATCCCGAGGCGGAAGAGGCGCTGGCGGCGATCCCGGAACTGATCAAGGAGCGCATCCGCAAGGCATCGGCGGTCAATGTTGAAACGCTGGTCAGGTTGTTGCCCCAGGCGGAAACCGCGCCGATGCGGCCGCTGTTCGAAAATGCCGGATCGGAGCTTATCTTCGGTGATGCCAGCGGTTTCAGCAAAAGCTATCACAAGGATGAGGACCATTGGACGGTGCGTTATGGCAGTGATCAGTCGCTGCGCGTCGTAGCCGAGGAGATGGTGGTCTATGGCGCGGCCAGGCTGGCGAAGGAAAAGGGCAAGGATGCCTTTCTGGTGCTGGCGCAGCGCAGCTTCCCGCGCGAGATAACCCAGACGGGATATTTCTCCGCCGGTACCTATAGCGCCGGTTTCGAATCGCAGATGCGCATAGCGCTGATCGACAGCGCCAATCCCGACCCGCAATATAGCGCGTCTTTATGGCGTCTGGTCATGGTCGATGATGTGCTGGCCCATTTCAGCGACCGCTATGTCGCCACCAGCGCCTATCGCGACTGACGCGGTTGCTGGGGCGCGCGGCGAACTTCATCCCGCAACCTGTCCTACAGCGGTGATAAGAGGCACCATGCGGTTTTGAGGAAAAATCTGCTGATGCCCTGACCGGCATGGAGGGTTTTCGGGCGCTTCATGGTGCCAACTTCCCAATTCGGCTGAAAACGACTGTAATTACAGCAGCCTGTCGGAATGCCTGAAGGTGACAGGGTGTCACCTTTGTCACTTTAGGCTGGGGGAGTGTTCATCTAAAAGTCCATAAACCTGAACAATCGGCAACATTGATGTTCAGGAAAACCTCATCGAATATGAACTAAACCCTGATTGCAAGCTCGGAAATGGTTCTCGAGCGGCGAAGGAAAGGACATTGACGATGAAAAAGATGATCAAGGCCCTCACTGGAACTGCCGCTGCTGCTGCGATGGCCGTTTCCGCAACCCCCGCTTTTGCCGATGACGGCATCGGTGCGGAAGAGGTTATTGCCGGTGCCGTGGTGATTGGCGGTATCGCCGCGCTGGCGGGTGCCTTTGATGGCGACCGTAACCGCGGCTATGAATTTGAACGTGCCGGCTTCCGCGGTGATTTCCGCCGTGGCCATCGCGGTTTCAACCGCGGCTTTATCGGTCCGCGGCGCGCAATCAACCGCTGTGTCCGCGCCGCAGAGCGTCGCGCCGGTCGTATCTTCGGTCCGGCCAATGTGACCCAGATCCGCGATGTCGACCGCACCCGCTTCGGCTATCGCATCCGTGGCCGCATCGTCGTGCAGGACAATTTCCGCGGCTTCCGCAACCTTGATCGCGGCCGCTTTACCTGCCGCATCGATGGCAACCGGGTCAGCAATGTCCGTCTGCGGCGCTTGGGGAATGGTCGCTGATATGGCCAATAGCGGCGTGCAGATCACGGGGCCGGGGGCAGGGGCTGGTTCATGTAAGAGCCAGCCCCGTTCGGCTATAAGCTGCCCCATGGGGCGTGTTCAATGCGGGCCGGTTCCGGCCCCGGCATGACAACAGGGAAGAGATTATGATTACCAAAACACTCAGTGGCGGACTGATGATGGCGGCGGCGGTTACCATGGCTGCGCCGGCCCAGGCCGCACCGGTCAGTGCCGGGATACAGCAGTCCTATGACCTGCAGCAACTGCGCCAGAACCCGATTGAAGGCGCGCAATGGGATCCGTCGGACGAAACCGCCGACCGCTGGCGTCGCGGGCGCCGTTGCGGCTGGGGTCGTTGCCGCCGTGGTGTGCGCGGTGGCGACATATTGGCGGGGGCGCTGATCCTGGGTGGCATTGTCGCCATTGCCAGTGCCGCCAGCAACAATAACCGCCGTCGCGACCGCGATGTCGTGGTGCGCGAAGTGCCGCGCCCCGATCCCCGGATTGATCCGCGCTTTGATGATCGCCGCTTCGATGATCGGCGTTCGGGCGCGAGCGAGCTTAGCGAGGCGGCTGACCAGTGCAGCTTTGCAGTGCAGGGACAGGCGGGCAATGACGCCCGGATCGACCGCATCACCACTGTTGCCCGCGACGGCAATGGCTGGCGGGTCGAGGGACTGCTGGCCTATCCCAATGGCCGCGACAGCTTCCTGTGCGGTGTCACCGCCGGACAGATCGACTATGTCCAGATCGGCACCGGCAACAGCGCGGAAGAGTTTTAGCCGTCCTGTTCGGCTTCGCCACCGCGATAGCGTGGCAGGCCGAGCTGGAACTGGATGGCAATGCCGCGCAGTGCAAAGCCGGATATTGCCGCGATCAGCGCGGCCACAGGGGCCATTACGCCCAGGCTTTCGAGCAGCACGAACAGGCTGGCGGCCAGCGCTGCGGCCGTGACATAGAGCTCGGGCTTAAGCAGGATCGATGGCTCACCTGCCAGCACGTCGCGGATCACGCCGCCGACACAGGCGGTAACCACGCCCATCACCATGGCCGGCAATGGCGCGATGCCATATTCCAGCGCCTTGGCCGCGCCGAATACGCCATAGGCGGCCAGCCCCGCCGCGTCGAACCAGTCGAGCATCCGCCCCTTCCACCAGCGTTCGGGGGTGATCCAGATCGCCGCGACCACGGCAAAGATGACGATCAATATGCGGCTGTCGACAATCCAGAAGACCGGTGCGCCAATCAGCAGGTCGCGAATGGTGCCACCGCCTACACCGGTGACCAGCGCGAAGAAGCTGAATGTCACCAGTGTCTGACCCTTGCGCGCCGCTGCCAGCGCGCCGGAAGCGGCAAATACCGCAATGCCGAACAGGTCGAGCGCGGTCAGGATTGGGCCGATAATCTCGGTGGAGGGAAGCGGTGTTGCCATGGCGCCCTGTTAAGCGCCCGACGCCAGAAATCCAGCCCTGATTTACCCGGCTGTGCCGCGATTGTCAGCCGCCCTGCCGCGCCTGCATAGAGGCGATCAATGCGCGATAATAGCGGTACATTGGCAGCTCCGGATCAACCGCGGCAATGATCTCCAGCCCATGCCGGAAAGCATTGCCGCCCGTCACGAACAGCACCAGGCCATCACCGCTTTTCGGATTGTAATAGACCTGAGCATGTTCCGCGAAATCATTGCCGCCATGGTTGAGTACGGTCAGGCCGTCATGCTCGAAAACCGCCCAGCCCAGGCCATAGCCGAAACGGTCCGGGCAAAAGCCGATATCGGGGGGACAATCATAGCCCAGATCGCGTTCGGAGCCCGAAGACAGCAGTCGCTGACGCTCGGCAATGAGATGGGGTGGCAATCCGGTTCCTGCGACCAGCGCTGAGATCAGCGAGGCATAGCCGGGAACGGTGGCGTACATATTGTCGGCAGCGCTGTAGTCATCCACCTCGATGATGCTGCCGCCCTGTGATCGGCGAAAGGCATCCTGCCATTCACCATCGCTGTTGACGCCGTGCGCCACATTGGCCTCGACGGCGGCGCTACGGCCAACACTGATCCCGGTGATGCCAAGCGGCTTGAACAATTCCGTTTCTACAAGTTCGGGGTAAGTCGTTCCGAACCGCGCTTCGAGATAGCGCATGAGGATCTCGATCCCGGCGCCGGAATAGCTGATCTTGCCGTTACCCGGCTGGCCGAGAAAGGCGAGGCGGTTGTCATCATAGCTATCGGGCCAGTTTCTGAGTGTTGTTTGATGCGACAGGATGAGGCGCGGGGTCAGCAGGTCGTAGCGCGGATCATCAGTGAGGTGCGGATGGCGGAAATGCTCTCCAATCGGATCATCAAGGCCCATGGCACCGCGCGCGACGAGGTGCAGAACGGTCTCCGCGATCAGGGTTTTGGCGACCGATGCGGTGTTGAACCAATGATCCCCGGTTACCGCTACGCCCGGTGCTGCCTCGCCAGCATAAGCTGTATGCACCAGCTTGCCATTGCGGATCACGCCAATGGCAACGCCGCCGACATTGGGTTGTTCCGCAACTTTGCCAGCCGCCGCAGCAAGTGCAGCGACATCTACATCACTCCCGAGTGATGGCTCCTGCGCCTGTTGCTCAACTGCTGCGAGCGACACGGGAGTAAAGACTATGCTGCTCGCCAGAAGCATGGCAACAGCGCCCTGATAGACAGATTGCATGACAACCCCCTCTAGTGATTTAGTGTTGTAAAACACTAGAGGGGCTAGATGTCAATGTCTATGCGATGGCATCGGGCCTAAATGTGGATCGGCTTGCCGGTGACTGCCATGGCCGCTTCCTTCACCGCTTCGCTGTGCGTCGGATGGGCATGGCAGGTATAGGCGATATCCTCGCTGGTCGCGCCGAATTCCATTGCCTGCACTATCTGGGCGATCATCGTGCCGGCGAGCGACGAGATGATGTGCACGCCGAGAACCCGATCGGTTTCGGCATCGGCGAGAACCTTGACGAAGCCGTCAGTGTCGCGATTGGTCTTGGCGCGGCTATTGCCCATGAACGGGAATTTGCCCTTTTTGTAGTTGACGCCTGCCTCTTTCAGCTCTTCCTCGGTCTTGCCGATATTGGCGATTTCCGGGTGGGTATAGACCACGCCGGGAATCAGGTCGTGATTGACGATGCCGGTCTGGCCAGCGATGTTCTCGGCCACCGCAATGCCTTCATCTTCGGCGCGGTGCGCCAGCATCGGGCCGGGAATAACATCGCCAATGGCGTAGATATTGGGCACCGAAGTTGCGAAATCGTGATTGACCTCGATCTGGCCGCGATTATTGGTAGCCAGACCGGCCTTTTCCAGCGCCAGTCCCTCGGTATTCGGGCTGCGGCCAATGCACACCAGCACCGCATCGGCGGTCATTTCCTCGGCATCGCCGCCAGCGGCCGGTTCGACCGTCACCGTGGCTTTCTTGCCCTTGATGGTAACACCGGTGACCTTGGTCGAGGTCTTGATATCAAAGCCCTGCTTCTTGAAAATCTTGGCCGATTCCTTGCGGACTTCGCCGTCCATGCCGGGCAGGATCTGGTCGAGATATTCGACTACGGTGACCTTTGCACCCAGACGCCGCCAGACGCTGCCGAGCTCCAGCCCGATGACCCCGCCGCCGATCAGCACCAGATGCTCGGGCACTTTGGGCAGCGACAGTGCCCCGGTGGAGTCGACGACGATGCCCTTGGCGTTGTCGATCTCGGCACCCGGAAGCGGGGTCACCGACGAGCCGGTGGCGATAACGATATTCTTCACCCGCACCGTTTCATCGCCCACCTTGACGGTATGAGCATCCTCGAAGCTGGCCAGGCCCTTGATCCAGGTCACCTTGTTCTTCTTGAACAGAAACTCGATGCCGCCGGTAAGCTCGCCAACTGCCTTGTCCTTTTCTGACATCATCTGCGACAGGTCGAGCTTGGCGCCGCTCAACTTGATGCCGAATTTCTCCAGCGCGCCGCTATGCGCCTCTTCGTAAAGCTCTGATGCATGCAGCAACGCCTTGGACGGGATACAGCCGACATTGAGGCAGGTACCACCCAGAGTATCGCGGCTCTCGGCACAGGCGGTCTTCAGGCCAAGCTGTGCAGCGCGAATAGCGGCGACATAACCACCTGGGCCAGAACCGATTACCAGTACGTCATAGTCGAATTCGTTGCTCATCTCTAACTCCGTTCGCCCTCAGCCTGTCAAAGGGCCGTTTTTCATCATATCCCCAGGAAAGACAGGGCTTCGACAAGCTCAGCCCGAGCTGGGACATGAAATTCAAAATCAATTGGCAGCCTTCAAATTGCCTGCTTCATCAAACAGCTCGCTTGTGCACTGCTCGATGAAGGGCATGAACTTGTCTTCATCGCCGGTGATGAAATCGGAAATATCGAGTTCTTCAATCGCGCGTTCGCCTGTACATTGGCAGAGCGCATCGGCGACTGGCTTCGGGGTTCCGGCTTTTACTGCCTCGGTCGTGCATGTCTCAACGAAAGCAGGCAAGGCTCCCTCCTTGAAGCCTTTGGAGAATTCTTCTCCGCAAGCCGTCAGGGAAAGCGCACATATCGCGCAGAGAGTTGATGCCTTGATGAGCTTTTGCATGAGTGCTGGTCCTTACAAATCAATCAGCAGCCGCGCCGGATCCTCGATTGCTTCCTTGATGCGCACAAGAAACGTCACTGCTTCCTTGCCGTCAATCAGGCGATGGTCGTAGCTCAGCGCGAGATACATCATCGGCCGTGCGGCGATCGAGCCGTCGGGCATCACCACCGGGCGTTTTTCGATGCGGTGCAAGCCGAGTACGGCAGATTGTGGCGGGTTGATGATCGGGGTCGACATCAGCGATCCGAACACGCCACCATTGGAAATGGTAAAGGTTCCGCCCTGCATTTCTTCCATTTTCAGCGTGCCCGCCTTGGCGCGCTTGCCGAAATCGCCAATGGTGTTTTCAATGTCGGCGAAGGATAGGCTCTCGGCATTGCGGATTACCGGCACGACCAGGCCATTGGGCGCGCTGACCGCGACCGAAATATCGGCATAATTGTGATAGACGATCTCATCGCCCTCGATCTGCGCGTTGACCGCAGGCACGTCCTTCAGTGCGAGACAGGCAGCTTTGGTGAAAAAGCCCATAAAGCCGAGGCGGACGCCATGCTTCTTCTCGAACAGGTCCTTATATTTGGCGCGCGTTTCCATCACCGCGGTCATGTCGACATCGTTGAAGGTGGTGAGCAGTGCGGCATTGTCCTGGGCCGATTTGAGTCGCTTGGCGATGGTCTGGCGGATACGGGTCATGCGCACCCGCTCAACCTCGCGCAGCTTGGCCCCGGGCTTGTCCGGCGGATTGCCGACATCGGTTACTGCGACATTTGCCGATCCGCCAGGGACAGGGTCATCGGCCCGGTTCGCGGCGGCGAGAACATCTTCCTTGGTCAGGCGGCCATCGCGGCCAGTGCCCTTGATCTTGGTCGGGTCAACGCCATGCTCCAATACCAGCCGGCGCACCGCCGGGGACAGGGTGGGAACTTCGCCGCTAGGTGCTTCCTCTGTCGGAGCAGCGGCAGGTGCTGCCGTCTTTTCTGCTGCCGGAGCCGCTTTGGGTGCAGCCCTTCCATCGGTGTCGATGGTAGCGATCAGCGCGCCGACTTCGACGGTATCACCTTCGGCGACGGCGTGTTCACCCATCACCCCTGCAGCCGGGGCGGGGACTTCGACCGAGACCTTGTCGGTCTCGAGGCTGGCCACCGGTTCATCGGCGGCAACGGCGTCTCCGGGCTGCTTCAGCCATTCGCCTACAGTCGCTTCGGTAATGGATTCGCCCAGCTGGGGGACGGTAACATCGATACTCATATGCTCAGTCTTTCCTTATGGCGGCGATTATTGCGGCGCTGCATGGCCCAGAGCTTGTGCGACCAGCGCTTTTTGTTGTTCGGCATGGCGTTTGGCGAGTCCCGTCGCCGGCGAAGCCGAAGCGGCGCGGCCGGCATAGACTGCCCGGGCCGGTCCGACCTTGGCCTCGGCGAGGCACTCCTCAATCAGCGGATCGACAAAGCTCCATGCGCCATTGTTTTTCGGTTCTTCCTGCGCCCAGACCACGGTTTCCAGATTCTTCATGCGCTTCAGACGTACCACCAGTGGCTCGCCGGGGAAGGGGTAGAGCTGCTCGATGCGAACGATGCTGGTGTTTGTGTCACCCGACGCATCACGCGCTTCGATGAGGTCATAGGCGACCTTGCCCGAACACAGCACCAGCCGCTTGATATCTTCGTCCTTGGGCGGGCTGGTATCCGACTTGATGCGCATGAAATGGCTGTCGCCGGTAAATTCTTCAGCGCTGGAGACTGCCATTTTGTGCCGTAGCAGCGATTTCGGCGTCATGATCACCAACGGTTTGCGGAAATTGCGGTGCATCTGGCGCCGCAGCACATGGAAATAATTGGCCGGGGTGGTGATGTTGCACACCTGGATATTGTCGTCGGCGCAGAGCTGCAGGAAACGCTCCAGACGCGCCGAACTGTGCTCCGGTCCCTGACCCTCATAACCATGCGGCAGCAGCAGGACGAGACCATTGGCACGCAGCCACTTGGCTTCGCCCGATGCAATAAACTGGTCGATCATGATCTGCGCGCCATTGGCGAAATCGCCGAACTGCGCCTCCCACAATACCAGCGTCTTGGGATCGGCCATGGCATAGCCATATTCAAAGCCGAGCACGCCATATTCGGACAGCGGGCTGTCGAGCACCTCGAAATCGCCATGCGGCACATTGTTTAAAGGAATGTAGCGGCTGGCATCCTCCTGATCGACCCAGACGGCATGGCGCTGGGAGAAAGTACCACGGCCGGAATCCTGCCCCGACAGGCGGACATTATAGCCCTCGCTCTGCAACGAGCCATAAGCCAGAGCCTCTGCGGTGGCCCAGTCGAAGCCGGCACCATCGGCAAACATCTTTCCCTTGGCCTTGATAATCCGTGCCAGTGTCTTGTGGACGTTCACATTGTCCGGGATAGTGGTCAGTGTCTGCCCCAAACTGTCGAGCAGTTTCTTCTCGATGCCGGTTTCGACATTGCGTCGCGCGGTTTCCGGGTCGGCCGGAATATTCAGCCCGGACCAGCGTCCTGCGAACCAGTCGGCCTTGTTCGGCTTATAGCTCTTAGCGGCCTGGAACTGCTCTTCCATCTCGTCGGTCTGGGCTTTGGCGGTATCATCCATCCACTGCTGGTCGATAACACCCTGGCTGATCAGCCGGTCGCCATAGAGCTTGCTCACCTTGGGGTGCTGCCGGATTTCCTTGTACATCAGCGGCTGGGTAAAGCTCGGTTCATCGCCCTCATTATGGCCGAAGCGGCGATAGCACCACATGTCGATGACAATATCGCGGTGGAATTTCTGGCGGAAATCGATCGCCAGCTTGCAGGCAAAAGTCACCGCTTCCGGGTCATCGCCATTGACGTGGAGGATCGGCGCCTGAACCCCCTTGGCCACATCGGAAGGATAGGGCGAGGAGCGCGCAAATTGCGGGCTGGTGGTAAAGCCGATCTGGTTATTGACGATAAAATGGATACATCCGCCGGTATTGTACCCGCGGATGCCTGAGAAGCCGAGGCACTCCCAGACAATGCCCTGTCCGGCAAAAGCGGCATCGCCGTGCAGCAAAACGGGCAGCACTTCATCATTGTCATCAATGTCATCGCGCTGGACCTGCTGTGCCCGTACCTTGCCGAGCACCACCGGGTTCACCGCCTCGAGATGCGACGGGTTGGGAACCAGCGACATATGCACCGAAATGCCGTCAAATTCGCGGTCGGTCGAGGTACCGAGGTGATATTTCACATCGCCCGAGCCGCCAACATCATCGGGATTGGCGCTGCCGCCGGAAAATTCATGGAAGATGACGCGATAGGGCTTGGCCATCACATTGGCGAGCACGTTCAATCGGCCACGATGCGGCATGCCATAGACGATTTCGCGTACGCCATATTGGCCACCATATTTGATCACCGCTTCAAGCGCCGGGACCATGGACTCGCCACCGTCAAGGCCGAAACGCTTGGTGCCGACATATTTCTTGCCGAGGAAATTCTCAAACTGCTCGGCCTCGATCACCTTGGAGAGAATGGCTTTCTTGCCCTCGGCGGTAAATTCGATGCCCTTGTCTGCACCCTCCATCCGGTCCTGAAAGAACCGCCGCTCCTCGATATCGGATATGTGCATATATTCGAGGCCGACATTGCCGCAATAATTAGCGTGCAGCGTCGCAATAAGCTGGTTGACCGTGACTTTTTCGAAACCCATGGCACCACCGAGATAGACCGGGCGGTCAAGCTCGTCGGGCTTGAAGCCATGAAATTCGGGCGTCAGGTCGGCAGGCAGTTCGATCTTGGACAGACCGAGCGGATCAAGATTGGCCGCCAGATGGCCGCGCACGCGATAGGTGCGGATCAGCATCATGGCGCGAATGGATTTTTCCGCTTCATAGGCGAGATCCGCCGATGCGATGCTGTCCCCGGACTTTTTTGCCGAGGCTTTGACCATGGCTTCCATCTGCGTCGGGTCGAGCGCAGAGGTCAGATCATCATCCATGTCGAGCGGCCAATGGCTCCGTTCCCAGCTTGGGCCGGGCTCGGGTTCCTGGGTGCCATTCCATTCAAAATCGGTCATTTCACTTCCAACCTGCTTCTCCTCTCCCTTCAAGGGAGAGGAATACGAAGACTTAGACGCGAAGCGTCTTAGTCGCAGTTAGGAGAGGGTGTGCGGTGTTTGAGATATCGTACACCCTCATCCAAGATCACCTAAGCCACCTACGCTAAAGCTACGGCGGCCGAGGCTCCCTATCCTTCTCCCTTGAAGGGAGAAGGAAATCATCGTTACACCGTCTCTTTCAGCATCGCATCGAGTGTGGTGCCGAGTTCGGACGGGCTTGGCGAAACGCGGATGCCAGCAGCTTCCATCGCCGCAATCTTGTCTTCCGCGCCGCCTTTGCCGCCGGATACGATGGCACCGGCATGACCCATGCGGCGTCCCGGAGGTGCGGTGCGACCGGCGATAAAGCCGACAGTCGGCTTGGAGCGACCCGCCTTGGTTTCATCGGCAAGGAACTGCGCGGCTTCTTCTTCGGCGCTGCCACCGATCTCGCCGATCATGATGATCGACTTGGTATCATCATCGGCGAGGAAAAGCTCGAGCACGTCGATAAAGTTGGTGCCGTTGACCGGATCGCCGCCAATGCCGACCGCAGTGGTCTGGCCAAGGCCAACCGCCGTGGTCTGGTGGACCGCTTCATAGGTGAGGGTGCCCGAACGCGAGACGACGCCGACCGAGCCCTTTTTGAAGATCGAACCCGGCATAATGCCGATCTTGCATTCATCCGGGGTGAGGACGCCGGGGCAGTTGGGGCCGATCAGCCGCGACTTGCTGCCCTGTAACGCGCGCTTGACGCGGACCATATCGAGCACCGGAATACCCTCGGTAATCGCAACGATCAGCGGGATTTCAGCGTCAATGGCTTCAAGGATCGAATCGGCAGCAAAGGGTGGCGGAACATAGATGACCGAAGCATCGGCACCGGTAGCCTCTTTCGCCTCGGCGACGGTGTCGAAATTGGGCAAGCCCAGATGCTCGGTGCCGCCCTTGCCGGGGGTCACGCCGGCGACCATCTGCGTGCCATAGGCCAGCGCCTGTTCGGTGTGGAAAGTACCGGTATTGCCGGTCATCCCCTGGGTGATGACCTTGGTGTCCTTGTTAACGAGAATGCTCATTTCTTATCCTTTTCCTCTTGCGGAAATTCACCCAATTGTATGTCCCATTCGCGGAAGTCGAGCGCGATAATGCCGCGCTGGACCGCAGGATCGCTTTCGAGGATGGCCCGTATCTCCTCGCGATCGACATCTTTTGCGAAGATCGAAATGCCAAGCGGCGATTCGCCGCGGAGATTGCCGCCAACAACGATCTGGCCCTCTGCAGCGAGCCTGAAATAAATAGCGGCATGCTGGTTGATTTCTTCTGTGGCCTCTTCCCTGTCATCCCAATTCTCACCGGCGCGATTGAGCACGACAAGGCGCGTATCGCGATGGCCCTGGGGATGTGCCAGCGCCGATGTGACCGGAACCAGGGCAAGCGCAACGAGCGAGATTAGGAAAGCACGGATGATGCTCATAGTCCTTCAATCTCCATGCTGCTTGCGGTGAGAACAAGCCCCGTTATCGGCAAATTTCCGGGCAGCGTTGCGCCGGGTTGTACAAAATAGATCTGCATGTCGAAATGGCCCGGTTTCATGCCGCCATTCCATGTCCAGACCGCCATGTTCTCGATCGGGCGGGTCTCCGCATCCGGTGCGCGGCGGGCCCATCTTTCGAGGGCTGTTGCTTCGGGTTCGATAGTTGCTTCGAAATCATAGAGGCGACATCCGGTGGTGGTGACAGTGCCCACTTTCGCGCCCGACAGGACGAGATGGAGGGAGCGGCCTGCCACTTCTTGGCGATACACCCCGTTATCGAGGATTTCTGTCGGCTCCTCACCTTCTGCCAGTGTCTCATTCTCGACCGCGTTACGGCCAAAGGCGATGATCCTGCCCATTATCGTGTCGCTCTCCGGCGTATAGGCTTCCCAGCCACCGGCCTTGACCGCAGCGATATTGACAGCCGGGTCCTCGACAGTGGCGCAGGCCGTGGCAAAAGCCTGCAATACCGCATCCAGCGGATATGGCTGGTCAGCCACATCCTGGACCGCCAATGGCGTGCTGGTCGCCAGCAAAAGAGCGGCAGTCAGGCTCACGCCAGCCTCACCTCCACGCCATCGCAAGTTTCAGTTGCGATATTGCCTGCCGCCTCCTGTGTGAAGACCTTGCTGTTCCGGTTTGCGAGGGTCGGCATCAATTTGCCTCCGGTGTCAGGATTATGGCCCGCATGGCAGGGTCACTTCTAGAACCGGTTCGGGCAAGCTGAACCAAATGGCCCTGGGCTCTGAAGGTTATATTCCCATCCTTGTCAGCCTCGGGCAAAGCGTCGCCAAAGGCTGCGAGGAACTGGTCATAATCGCCAGCGTCGGATAGCTTGGCCGTTACGGAGCATATCCCGCTACCACTTTCAGCGCTCAGAATGATCAATGGCGCATATTCGGCATGACCAAAAATGATGAGACCGGTTTCCTGCTTTTCTCCGTCGGCTTCAATCGTTGCTCTGTTCCAGCCAAGGCTTTCGAGTGCTTTCGGGTCCAAGCCGCTCTGCGGTGTCGCTGCAAAGCATGCATTATAGCTCTCAAATATATGCGGCAGCGGAGCCGTCCTTAACTGTGCCGACGCCTGCGACGACAGCAGAAAGAGGCCCAGCAGACCAGCTATTGCAGAACGCATCATGCCAAGCTCGCGTCTAACCCCTTGCACGCCTCAAGCAGTTCCTTGACGGCATCAACCGAGACTTGGAAATTGGCTTTCGCTTCGTCGCCGAGTTCGATTTCGACGACCTTCTCCACGCCGTCCTTGCCGATTACCACCGGAACGCCGACATAGAGATCATCGACGCCATATTGACCGGTGAGATGCGCTGCGGCGGGCAGTACGCGGCGTTTGTCCTTGAGATAGCTCTCGGCCATCATGATCGCACTCGTCGCTGGAGCATAATAGGCCGAGCCATTACCCAGCAGTTTGACGATCTCTCCACCGCCTGCACGGGTGCGCGCGACAATCGCGTCAATCTTCTCCTGGGTCGACCAGCCCATTTTGATCAGGTCGGGAATGGGAATACCGGCCACCGTTGAATAGGCCGGGACCGGAACCATGGTGTCGCCGTGGCCGCCAAGCACGAATGCGGTGACATCCTCGACCGATACGTCGAATTCCTCGGCGAGGAAGTGACGGAAGCGCGCACTGTCCAGCACGCCGGCCATGCCGACCACCTTGTTGTGCGGCAGGCCGGAAAATTCGCGCAGCGCCCAGACCATGGCGTCGAGCGGGTTGGTGATGCAGATGACAAACGCATCCGGCGCATGCGCCTTGATGCCGTCACCAACGGCCTTCATCACCTTCAGGTTGATGCCGAGCAGGTCATCGCGGCTCATGCCCGGCTTGCGCGGCACACCGGCGGTTACAATGATGACATCGGCACCGGCGATATCGGCATAGTCATTGGTGCCTTTCAGCTTCGCGTCATAACCTTCGACCGGGCCTGCCTGGGCCAGATCAAGCGCCTTGCCCTCTGGCATGCCCTCGGCAATGTCGAACAGGACGACATCACCCATTTCCTTCATTGCGGCGAGGTGGGCGAGGGTGCCGCCGATCATGCCAGCGCCAATCAGCGCGATTTTGTTGCGGGCCATGTCTATGCCTTTCATTTAACGGGATAAAACAGAGAGAAACTACAGCTTTGCAGAATGATGCGGTTTGCGGGCGATTGCCCGTTTGGAACATATAGCCGACCTACTGTTGATTGTGTGGATTTTCAACCATCAAAATGGCTAATTTACAGCGGTTATTAATAATGAGAACTAATAGCAATTACTTGCCATAGCCTGTTTGTACCGATACACTTTCAGGGCTCGGATATTGCTCTTCAGACTGGTGTTGCCGCCGCTTTCGCCTTCAAACCGGGAAAGCGCGTTTCCAGCCGGTCAACCGCTCTGACAATGCGGTTGAAGCAGATGCGATAATAGTCTTCCGGCTTGCCCAGAGGGTCATGGATATGCGGCACGCCGATGATACTGCCAAGCAGCGCCCGCGGCGGGATGGAAAGGGCAGGCAGATTGGCAATGCGGTTGAGCTGTCGGACCTCCATCGCCAGCAGCAGGTCGCCGGGCAGGGCATGAAAACGGGTGTCGCTGGCACGGTGCCAGATCAGGTCGATATCGAAATCGTCGCGGGCGATTTTCTGTGCCACCGGGTCGGCAGGTTCCCCCGCTGCTGCTGCAACGCCGAAAGAGGCGGCGTTGATTCCGCGCTTGCGGCACACCGCTTCGGCAAAGGCGCTGCTGCCGATATTGCCATGGCAAACAAATACCAGCCGCGACACATCTTCGGGTTTGCTCGACAGGCCATGGCCCAGCACCAGCGCCTGCGGATAGGACAGTATCAGTCGTCCGAAACCGCGCCAGCTGCCGAAATTGCGGCTGATGGTCTCGGCCAGCGCCATCTAGGCCACCTCTGCCGTCTCGCGGCTGCCATGGCCGAGCGCCAAATAAGTGTCCGAGCGCATCTCCATCAGCCGTGAAACGGTGCGTTCAAACTCGAATTTGCCGTCGCCCTCGGTGTAGAGCTGATCCGGCTCGGTTGCAGCGCTGGCGAACAGCTTGACCCGCTGCTCGTAAAGCGCGTCGATCAGGGTAACAAAACGGGCGGCCTCATTGCGATTTTGCGGCCCCAGCCTGGGAATGCCAACGATCAGAACCGTGTGATAATGCCGCGCGATACACAGATAGTCCGCAGCGCCACGCGGTTCGCCACACAGCCGCTTGAACGAGAATACCGCAACACCCTTGAGCGACTTGGGCACATGCAGGGTTCGCCCGCCAGGAATATCCAGCGTTGCGGTTTTCACCTTGGCGGCATCTTCGGGTGGATAGTCGGTGAGGCGGAAAAAGGTCTCGCGCAATGCGGTTGTGGCAGTGTCGTCCGCCGGACTGTGCCAGCTTTTGCTGCCGGCCATACGGTCGAGCCGGTAATCGGTCGGGCCGTTAAGCGACAGCACCTCAAGCCGATCATGCAACAGGGCGATAAAGGGCAGGAAATGCTCGCGGTTGAGGCCATCCTTATAGAGATCATCGGGTGGCCGGTTGGAGGTGGTGACGATGGTGACTCCGGCTTCGATCAGCGCGGTGAACAGCCGCGACATGATCATCGCATCGGCGCTGTTGTTGACCACCATCTCATCAAAGGCGATCAGCCGCCATTCCCCGGCCAGCGCTTCGGCCACCGGCACGATCGGATCACCCTCGGCCTTTTTGCGCTGTTCCTTAATCCGGCCATGGATTTCCTGCATGAACTCGTGAAAATGTACCCGGCGTTTGCGTTCAATAGCGAGGCTGTCGTAAAACAGATCCATCAGCATTGATTTGCCGCGCCCGACTCCCCCCCACATATAGATGCCGCGCAATGGTTCGGGTTTCTTGCCGAATACCCGCCACAGCATTGATCCGCGCGGCGGCACAGCTTCCAGTTCCTGCTGCAAGCGGTTGAGTGAAGTAACAGTATTTTGCTGGTCGGGATCGGGCTTCAGCTCGTCATTGTCGAGCATCTTGCGATATTGCGCATCGATGGAGACCGGCGCATCCCTCATGCCGATTGCCGTGATATGCTCTGGTCTGTTTTCCTGGCGCCCGCTTTCTTGACGATTGCGGAGAAGCTGGCCACCGCCCTGTCATCCTCGCCCTGCACAACCAGTCCACGCATGAACAGCATGCTGCCGGTTTCGCGGATCACTTCCACCTGTGCTTCCAGATGGCTGTCCATTTGTGCTGGGCCGACAAAATGGGTCTGCAATTCGACAGTCACCGATGGTCCCGCCTGACCCAGCCGCAGCACCCGCATTGCACCGAACAGTGCGCAATCGATAAAGCCCATCATCGTGCCGCCATGCACAACATCACCAAGATTGCGGTGCCGGCGTTCAGGGAACATCCGTACCCGCGCCATGGTGTCGGGCAGGCCGTCACCTCCGGCGCGCTTGTGCATTATGCCGAGAAACGCGTTGTAATTATCAGTGTCGCGCGGAGCCCAAGTCGACCAGCCCGGCCGATCGGGCACAGGCTGACTGATAAACCATTGATCGTCTTCGATATTCGCCGTGGCGTCTTGCATATGCGCCTCACATATCTGGGTCAGATATGCCGTTCGGCCACCATTTTCTTGGTTTCGGCAATGGCCTTGGCCGGAGACAGGCCCTTGGGGCAGACATTGGCGCAGTTCATAATGGTGTGGCAGCGATAGAGCCGGAACGGGTCCTCCAGCTCATCGAGCCGCTCACCTGTCATCTCGTCGCGGCTGTCCGCAAGCCAGCGATAGGCCTGAAGCAATATTGCCGGGCCAAGGAATTTGTCGCTGTTCCACCAATAGCTGGGGCAGCTGGTCGAGCAGCAGGCACACAATATGCATTCATACAGGCCGTCGAGCTTCTCCCGGTCCTCCGGGCTCTGCAGCCGTTCCTTGCCCGAAGGCTCCGGCGTCATTGTCTGCAGCCAGGGTTTGATCGAGGCATATTGCGCGTAGAAATGGGTGAAGTCGGGCACCAGGTCCTTGATCACTTCCATATGCGGCAACGGAGTGATGCGCACTTCGCCTTTGCAGTCTTCGATCGCGGTGGTGCAGGCAAGACCATTGCGACCATTGATATTCATCGCGCACGAGCCGCAAATGCCTTCGCGGCAGGAGCGGCGGAAGGTCAGGGTCGAGTCCTGGTCGCTCTTCATCTTGATCAGTGCGTCGAGGACCATCGGTCCGCATTCGTCGAGATCGATGGCAAATGTGTCATAGCGGGGATTTTCACCGCTGTCGGGATCGTAGCGATAGACTTTGAAAATCTTGGTGTTCTTGCCATCGCCGCCTGCGGCATGGCTTTTGCCCTTGCCGGAAATCTTGCTGTTCTTGGGCAATGTAAAGGTCGCCATGATGATCCCTCAGTCTTTCCGCCGGTGCAGAACCACCGGTCACCTACGGTTTTGCCGTTATTGTCCGTGACCGCTATCTAAGGCGAATTGTCGCTGTTTGCCAGCCCATTTTGCGTATCATCGGCATGGCTCGGCCATCGCATATGCGCGCCGTAGCGGCATGGGACGGCTATAACAGACCGTTGCGGCGCAGGCTTTCGGCAACAATGGTCTCGATCAGCTGTTCCTGGCTCCAGCCGGCGCGCTTGACCGACTGGCCGAACACCTTCTCCGACCATAAATTGCAATTGAGGTTGAGCTCGAGAAAGTTCAGCGTTCCCGTGGCTTCGTCGAAGCGGAATTCATAACGGCCATAGTCGAAGGGCAGGAATTCCTGCGCCAGGTTCAGGGTATGGGTCGCAATCGGTGCGGTGAAATCGGGATTTTCAAAATGCACCAGCTGGTATTTATGGCCCCGTTCGACCAAGTCGCGCTTTTCCCAATAGGTACGCAGATGCTCCGGGTCGGTCTGCTCGAACAGCATCATCGGCAGGATTACCGGCTGGTCACTGATGGTGACCACCGGCACTTCGACATCGCTGCCGTTGAGGAAAGGTTCGACAATCGCGTCATGGCCCTCTCCATGGATATTGGCGACGGCTTCCTTCACCCCGGGCCAGTCATGCGCGTCTTGCACCCCCCAGCTGGCGGAGGAAGCGTTGGGCTTGATCACCATGCGTTCGGCCATCGGGCATTTGCGCTCCTCGACAGGGGCGCCATGGCGGTAAATCGCCCAGTCGGCGGTGGGGATACCGCGATTGCGCGCCACCAGCTTGCTGAGATGCTTGTCGTCGGAGAGACCGCGCAGGATCGGGCTTGCACCCAGATAGGGCAGACCGATACGCTGACACAGCAGCGGCAGGAACATCTCGCTGTTGACGAAGCCGCCACGATTGAGCAGCGGGAACAGGAAATCCGCCTCGGGCTTCTCGAACAGCGCATCATAGCTGTTGGCCAGCAGCAGCTGTGGGAACAGCCTTTCGAGAATGGTGCGCACCTCATGGTGATAGACTGCATGATTGCCATCTTCGGCATGCAGGCTACCATCGCCCAGCGCATGCTTGGCGATGAACAGCAGGCGAATGCGCTCACGCACTTCCGGGTTGATCTGCAGCGGCTGCGGATAGCTGGTCATTTTCGAATGTTCTCCGTCAGAATCGGGACGGGTCGCTACGTAAAGCTGTATTCTGCATGCGGCCCTCGGACCTTCATTTAGAGTCTTTTGCGCAAAGTGCAATTTGGGAAAATACCGGCCATCGCGAAAGCCTGTCGCTATGTCCGCAGAAGATTGTTTCGCCCGTGCGCCCGGTCTAACAGGGCGGGACTGGGACCGGAAGAAGGGCAGAATCATTATGGAGCCATTGGCATATCTGCTGACGCAAGGCGGCGACGAACGGATTACGGTTGACCCGGAGACGGGTACCAATCGCTATTTCGCCACGCCTTATCCGCGTGACACCATTGCCTATGCCTCGTCGACAGCGAACGATATCAGCCGCGATGCCTGGCGCTATCTGCGGTCACGCTGGCCGCAGGTCACGAAAGACAGTACCGTCAATGGTGTTGAATATGCGCATGAGCTTGAGCGCATTCGCACCGAATTGCGCGCCGCTTATCAGCTGGGGAACGACAATCAGGTGATCTTCGCCGCTTCGGGCACCGATCTCGAATATATTGCGCTGCTGGTGGCGGCAGGGGCGGATCGTGCCCCGGTGCACAATATCCTGCTCGGTGCCGATGAGGTCGGCAGTGGCTGTATCTACAGCGCTCAGGGCCAGTATTTC
The DNA here is from genome assembly GCA_039818985.1 of Pseudomonadota bacterium. Lineage (NCBI taxonomy): Bacteria > Pseudomonadati > Pseudomonadota > Pseudomonadota bacterium. The sequence goes on from JBCBSU010000001.1 coordinate 746,102, forward strand.
GCGGCGCAGACGTCACTCGGCCTGCCCAGTCGAAAGGGTGATGTAGTCGAAGGGCTGCCGCCGGTGACGATGAGCGAAATCCCGGTGCGTGATGCGGATGGTCTGGCGCATGACAGCGCGACCATGACCGTCGCAATGCGCAAGGCTGTAGAAACGGCGCTGGCGCGCGGCGAAAAGCCGGTATTGCATGTCGTGCACGGGTCGAAGACCGGGCTGATCCTGCCGGTGCTCGACGATGTGGATGCGTTGCGCGCCGATTATGGCGAATGCATTGCCTTTGTCGTCGATGCCTGTCAGGCGCGGATTACCACTGCGGCGCTCAAGGCCTATCTTGAGCGCGACATGCTGGTGTTGCTCACTGGGTCGAAATTCATGGGTGGGCCGCCGTTTAACGGCTTTGCCGTCGTGCCGCCCTTGCTGATGGCCAAGGCGGCGCCGATGCCACAGGGCTATGCCCGGATTTTCCATCGTGCCGAATGGCCGACCGCGTGGCCGGGGCGTGACATATTGCCGGACAGCGGCAATCTCGGCCTGGTGCTGCGGCTCAGTGCCTCACTGTTCGAACTGACACGTTTCCAGCAACTTGCCATGGCCGATATTATGCGCATGGTCGGTATATTCCAAAAGGCGACGGGATCGCTGATCGACCGTATAGAAGGACACCGGATTCTCGCCTATGCCCCGCATCATCAGCTCGACGCGATCACCCATCCGATTGAGATGCAGACACTGGTCACGTTCGATCTCAATGGCGGTCCCGATGATCACGATAATGCGCGCATCGACTTCGCTGCAGCGACTGTGATCCATCAGGGCATGATGCGACGTGGCGTTCGGCTCGGCCAGCCGGTGCGTTGCCGCAAGATAGCCAAAGGCGGTCATGCCGGAACGCTGCGCATTGGTCTTTCGATGCCGCAAATGGTGCGGCTCGCAACACTCGATGACGCAGCGATTGCAGCTCAGTTGGAAGCCGATATGGACGCGATCGCAGGCGCCTATTACACCACCAGAGCCGCGCCGATGGCGGCGCAGTAGCTATAACAGCACTACATATTCCACGTCATTGCGAGCATAGCGAAACAATCCAGAGCGGCGCGCAGCTGCTCTGGATTGCCGCGTCGTTTCGCTCTTCGCAATGACGGTTAAGCAAAGCGCGATCACGCTCCGACAGATATGGAAAGCAGGATAGCGTTACCTTTGCGTCAATTGCCGAAAGTCCGCTGCCACCAGCCTTTTCTCGGCTTGCCATCGGCATCGCTGCTGTCGCCATTGGCGTCATTGGCCGCCGGGGCGGTTGCGGGTTTGTCGTCGACGGGTTTTTCGCCACTAACTTCGGCAGTTCCGGTTTCGTCATCGGCACTCTTGGCCGCAGCCTTCTTGCGGGTGCGCCGCTTTTTGGGCTTTTCCTCGGTTGTTTCTGGGGCCGCCTCAGGGGCTGCCTCTGCAGAGCCATTCGTCTCAGCGTCGCTGTCGGTCTTTTTGCGCCGCCGCCTTTTGGGTTTTTCCTCGGCGGTTTCCGCTTTGGCGCCCTCATCACTGATTATATCGCCACTATCGCTGTCGGCCTTTTTGCGCCGGCGTGTACGCTTTTTCGGCTTTTCTTCGCCCTCAGGGTCATCAGCGCCCCCGGTTGCGGCCTTTTCACCATCACCACTCTCGGCCTGTTCTTCCGCTGTGGGCGCATCATCGTTCTTGCGGCGGCGGCTGCGACGCGGACGTTTGGGCTTTTCTTGCTGTGCCTCGTCATCCTCCTGGACAGTCTGTGCCTCGGCCGAAGCGTCTTCGGATTCCTGCGACTGGGCGTTATCGGCACTGTCCTCGCGGCGATCACGACCACCGCGCTTGCCACGGCGGCTGCGGCGGCGACGCTTGCGCTTGGGGCGATCTTCGGTGTCTTCATCGTCGCGCACTTCTGGTGCCGCTTCTTCTTCCTCATCGGTATCGATGATGGGCGCATAGTCCACGGTAATACCCGGCTTGGGTCCGCTGACCTCGACCGTCATCTTGGCGCCTTCGGCATCGCCGGTCGGCAGGATCTCGATAGAAACGCCATAGCGCTGCTCGATATCGGTGATACCGGCGCGCTTGTTGTTGAGCACATAGATCGAGGCTTCCTGGCTGGTGTGCATCACCAGTTGCGAGCCCTTGCCCTTGGCGGCCTCTTCCTCGAGCATCCGCAGCGCAGCAAGTCCCGAGGACGAGGCGGTGCGTACCAGCCCGGTACCGTTGCAATGCGGGCAAGTACGGGTTGATGCCTCAAGGACACCCGTGCGCAATCGCTGGCGGCTCATCTCGAGCAGGCCAAAGCCGGAAATCCGACCGACCTGAATTCGTGCCCGATCCGATTTCAGCGCATCGCGCATCGCCTTCTCGACCTTGCGGATATTGCCGCTGCGTTCCATGTCGATAAAGTCGATGACGACTAGACCCGCCATATCGCGCAGCCGCAACTGACGTGCGATTTCGCGCGCGGCTTCCAGATTGGTGCTGACGGCCGTTGCCTCGATGCCATGTTCGCGGGTCGAGCGGCCCGAGTTGATGTCGATCGAGACCAGCGCTTCGGTCGGGTTGATCACCAGATAACCACCCGATTTGAGCTGTACCACCGGCTCATACATGGCGTTGAGCTGGTCCTCGGCACCATAGCGCTGGAACAGGGGGATCGGGTCGGAATAATGCTTCACCCGCCGCGCATGGCTCGGCATCAGCAATTTCATGAAGTCCTTGGCGGCGCGATAGCCGTCATCGCCCTCGACCATCACCTCCTCAATCTCGCGATTATAGATATCGCGGATGGCGCGCTTTATCAGGTCGCTGTCGCTATGAATCTGCGCCGGTGCAGAGGCCTTGAGCGTCTTGTCGCGAATGCCGTCCCACAGCCGTGCGAGATAATCGAAATCGCGCTTGATCTCGGTCTTGGTGCGCGACAGGCCGGCGGTGCGGACAATGCAGCCCATGGTGTTAGGCAGATTGAGCTCGGCAATGATGCTTTTCAGCCGCTTGCGGTCGCTGGCGCTGGAGATTTTGCGGCTGATGCCGCCGCCATGGGCGCTGTTGGGCATCAGCACGCAATAGCGTCCGGCAAGCGACAGATAGGTGCTGAGTGCCGCACCCTTGTTGCCACGCTCTTCCTTCATCACCTGCACCAGAACGACCTGGCGGCGATGGATCACATCCTGGATTTTGTAGCGGCGGCGCAGGGCCATGCGCTTGCTGCGCACTTCATCGCTGGCGCGAGCGGCACCCTTGCCACGGCGATTGCCGCGACGCGAGCGACCGCCACGGCGCTTTTTCTTGCCGCTATCGCTGTCTTCGCTATCGGCAGTGTCCGATGCTTCGGCGTCGCCATTTGCACCGTCATCGCCACTTTCGTTCTCGTCCTCGTCTTCATCCTCATCGTCGTCGGGCAATTCCGGTGCCTCCGGGTCGCTCAGCGCCTGCTCCGCCTTTTCATCGAGTGGCCCGTGATCTTCCGCCAGTTCATCGGCAAAGGCCCGGCTGTAATCACCCTCGTCATCCTCGCTGGTCTCGCCGCGCTCTTCCTCGGCGGCGCGCAAGGCGGCCTCCTCGGCGGCATGCGCCGCTTCCTCGGCCAGCAGCGCGTCCTTGTCTTCCTTGGGAATCTGGTAATAGTCGGGGTGAATTTCGGAAAACGCCAGAAAGCCGTGGCGGTTGCCGCCATAATCGACAAAGGCCGCCTGAAGCGAGGGCTCTACCCGGGTCACTTTGGCGAGGTAGATATTGCCTTTTATCTGTTTGTGTTCAGCCGACTCAAAGTCGAACTCTTCAATGCGGTTTCCCTTGATTACCGCCACCCGGGTTTCTTCCTGGTGGCGCGCATCGATCAGCATACGCGTTGTCATGATAAAGTCTCCACATCGCGGCGGCAGGTGGACCTGCCACGCTGCCGCGCGATGTTCTGTTGGCAATCTCCGGCCGCCGGTAAAAATGGGCAAAAGGCCGGATCGTGGTTCGGAAATCTCCGGCATGGTGATGCCGGGGCTGTGTGTCTGCCTGAATATCCATTCCCGGCATTGTGCCGTCATGCCTGCCCGCGAGCATCATCGCCGCTGCATTACAGCGCGATTGCTGGCGGTGGGCGGGAAGTGTCATTCAGCGTCAACCTGTCTATCCCCGTTCTGGAAAACAGGGCGTTATGAGGGGCTTGGCCAAAACACTTGTGGTATCCGGATACATCCCCTGACAATTTTGCTAGCACCACAAATGCCGTCCCGCAACAAAAATGACACGCCTGCAAAGCGGTTTCTTTGCGCCAATGCTCGCCGGTGCCTGCAGCTGGAAAACACGGTGAATTCGCCGTTAACCGTGTCATTTGACAGCTTCTTACAGGCTTTTGCTTAACAGCGTTTTCATCGTGTTCGAGGAAGGGATTGCGGTGAAATTACACTGGACCAAAAGCGATGCCATGCGCCATAAAGGTCAAGCCATGGTTATCCTGACTGCATTATTGGCATTACTAACTCCGGGGCTTGCACATGGCGGTGAGGTTGAGGATGTAACGCTACGCGGTGACAAGCTGACCATCAGCTTTGACGGTCTGGTGGTCGATGCCCGTAGTTTCACGCTGCGCGGCCCTGATCGTATTGCCATTGATGTACGCGGCGCGACGACACGGAGCAAAAACTTCACTGCCAAAGGTACAGTGCGCTCGGTTCGTGCAGCGCAGTTCCAGCCGGACACCGCACGTATCGTGCTCGATCTCGATGTACCAGCGGTAATCAGCTCAGGCTATTTTTCGTCGGATGGACGGCAGCTGCACCTGTCACTTGCACGCAATGGCAATGCGGGCGCTTCGGCTGCAAAACTGCCCAACACGCAAGAATTTTCACCACCAATCGGTTTTCGCGCCAAACCTGTGCGCAAGCCTTATAGCGTTACGGTCGCGTTGCCTGCATCCAAATCGCAAGTAGATCTACCTGATGTGCTTGGGCCCAGAGATAGCAGCCGTCCTTTAGTAGTTATCGATGCCGGTCACGGTGGCCATGATCCGGGGGCAATCAGCCCGCATGATGGCACATATGAAAAGAATGTCGCGCTTACAATTGCGCTTGCTATTCGAGAACAATTGCTTGCGTCGGGCCGCTTCAGAGTTGCGTTGACCCGGGATAGCGATAAATATCTCGTGCTTAGCGAGCGCTTCAGCATTGCGCGACGGCTGGGTGCAGACCTGTTTATCTCGGTTCATGCCGACGCTGCCAGCAATCAAGGGGCACGCGGCGCTACGGTCTATACTCTCTCAGAGGTTGCGTCTGACCGCGAAGCAGAGAAGCTGGCTGCGAGGGAGAACAAAGCAGACATCATACGCGGTCTTGATCTTGCTCAGACTCCGAAAAGTGTGAGCCCGATCCTTATTGATCTGCGCCAGCGTGAGACCATGAACCTGTCGGCAGATTTCGCCAAACTGCTGGTGCGGGAAGGCAGCGATCGGATGCGTTTCCGTTCAGAAGCACATCGCTTTGCATCTTTTGTTGTGCTCAAAGCTCCAGACGTGCCCTCTATCCTGCTCGAAACCGGTTATCTCACTAATGCCAACGATGTGCGCATGCTGAAGTCCAAAGAAGGTCAGACGCAGATTGCAAAGTCGGTCGCCAGTGCAGTGCAGGTCTATTTCGCACGCCAGCTGGCCATGCGCTGAGGCTGTGGTCGGCCTCGCGCTGACAGGGCGGTAGCGTAAAAACTTTCCCTGATTTATCGGTTGTATCCGTATTCATGCTGGAAACGTTCAGATTGGCTGTGCTAATCGGCGACGCATGAGTGAGAGTGGTGCTGTTGCTCCCGGCCCCGGGGGCGAAGATACATCGGATTTTGCCTATCGCCTCAAGCGGCAGGCCATGGGAGCACGCGAGCGGCTGGGGCTGTTGTGGCAGCGACGGCCGGTGCGCTGGCTCGTCTATCTGCTCGGCCTGATTCTGCTGGGCATATTGATATTCTGGCTGATATTTGCCCGTAACCTGCCATCGGTGGAAACGTTGCTCGACTATGAACCGGCGGTGCCGACCATGGTGCGCGGCGTCGATGGCGAGATCGTCAACAGCTTTGCGCGCCAGCGCCGGGTGCAGCTGCAATATGTCGATTTTCCGGAAAAGCTGGTCAACGCCTATCTCGCCGCCGAGGACAAGACGTTCTTTACCCATGGCGGGCTTGATTATCCCGGCGTTGTCGGCGCGGTGGTCGATTATGTCAGCAAGATCGGCAGCGGTCAGAGAGCCAAGGGCGGATCGACCATCACCCAGCAGGTTGCCAAGAATCTGCTGCTCGATGACGAATATGCGATCACCCGCAAGATCCGCGAGGCGATCCTCGCCTATCGCATTGAAGACACCCTGACCAAAGAGGAGATTCTCGAGCTTTATCTCAACGAGATTTTCCTCGGCCGCAATGCCTATGGCGTACAGGCGGCGGCGCAGGCCTATTTCCACAAGGATGTCGGTGATCTGACACTGGCTGAGTCGGCCTATCTCGCAATTCTTCCCAAGGGACCATCCAATTACCGCCCGGAAACCAATGCCCAGGCCGCGCTTGACCGGCGCAACTGGGTGCTCGGTGAAATGCAGGAAAATGGCTGGATTACCGAAGCGGAGATGCAGGCAGCCCGGGCGCAACCACTTGGCACCCGCCCGCGTCGTGGCACCAGCTATGCCAGCGCCGGTGGCTATTTCATGGAAGAGGTTCGCCGTCAGCTGATCGAGCGCTATGGCGAGAGCTCTGATGACGGCCGCAATCCTTATAGCGTCTATTCCGGTGGTCTGTGGGTGCGCACATCGCTTGACACCAGCATGCAGCAGACCGCGACCAAGGCGCTGCGTGATGCGCTGGTGCGTTATGACCGTGGCCGTGGCTGGTCTGGTCCGGTGAACACCGTCGAGCTTGGCGAGAACTGGTCGGGTATTCTCGATTCCGCCAATATCACCATCAATTACAAGGACTGGCGCATCGCGGTGGTGCTGCGCAAGGAAGGGCGCGAGGCGCTGATCGGCTTCGCCAATGGCGACAACGGTACACTGCCCGCCTCTGCCGCCAGCATGCCGCGCCGCGGGCGTGGCGGCACTGCTTTCTCCTCATTGAAACCAGGCGATGTCATTGCGGTGGCGCTGGAGCGCGGTGACAATGTCTATGGCCTGCGCAGCGTGCCCGAAATATCCGGTGGCATGGTGGTGCAGAGCCCGCATACCGGGCGCATTCTGGCGATGCAGGGCGGCTTCGACAATGGTGTCAGCTCGTTCAACCGCGCGACCCAGGCCGAACGTCAACCGGGTTCGACGATCAAGCCCTTCGTCTATGCCACCGCGCTGGACAATGGCATGACTCCGGCGACCAAGATCGTCGACGGTACTTTCTGCGTCTATGACGGTGCGGCAAGAGCGCGCAAATGTTTCCGCAATTTCGGCGGTTCGCGCGGTGCCGGTTCGCAGACCATGCGCTGGGGGATCGAGCAGTCGCGTAACCTGATGACGGTGCGCGCCGCCAGCGACAGCGGCATGCGCAATGTTGTCAAAACGATCAGCGATGTCGGCATCGGTGATTACCAGCCTTATCTTTCCTTCGCGCTGGGTGCGGGGGAAACCACGGTTGAGCGGATGACCAATGCCTATTCTATCCTTGTCAATCACGGGCGTGAGCTGACACCGACGGTGATTGACTATGTCCAGGATCGCAATGGCAAGGTGATTTATCGTGCCGATAATCGCGTCTGCGACGGTTGCCGTATGGAAGAATATGATGGCTCGCCCATGCCGCGGCTCAAGCCGGTAGGCAAGCAGGTGATGAATCCGATGACCGCCTTCCAGATGATCCACATATTGCAGGGTGTGGTCCAGCGCGGCACGGCGCAGACGCTGCGCGACCTCGACCGCCCGGTATTCGGCAAGACGGGTACCACCAACGGCCCGACCAATGTGTGGTTTGTCGGTGGCACCCCGGATCTGGTGGCCGGCGTTTATATGGGTTTCGACACGCCGCGCAACATGGGTGGCTATGCCCAGGGCGGCACGCTGGCCGCACCGATCTTCAAGCAATTCGCCCGGGCGGTTCTGCCCGATATGCCGGTGCGCCAGTTTGTGGCGCCGCGTGGCATTCGCATGGTGCGGATCGAACGACGCAGCGGGCGTCGCGTTTTCGGGCAATGGCCAACCAGCGACCCCAGGGCATCGATTATCTGGGAAGCGTTCAAGCCGGAAACCGAGCCGCGCCGATCGGTGCGGGTCGAGGAAGTGGTCGAGCATAACAAGGCCGAGACACGCACCCGGCAGCGCCGGACCGAAAGGCCACGCGATGACAATGACTTCCTGGAACAGCAGGGCGGTATTTACTGATTTACCGGCTTGTCCCGGCCCAACCATCCACAGCGCCCGCTTTACATTGGCGGCGAAATCCCTAATCGCAGACAACACCCTTAAAGGGCAGGAGAAAAACTATGCGTGCCGAAGGGCAGGCCCATGTTGACACGATTGACGCCGCGCTGGCGCTGGTGCGCAAATTCCTGGACTGGGAAAAGGCGCTTCGCCGGCTCGACGAGCTGAACGCGCGTGTCGAGGATCCGACGCTGTGGGATGACCCCAAGGCGGCGGAAGAGGTAATGCGTGAGCGGCGTCGGCTAGACGCCGCGATATCGGCGGTCAACGAGATCAGTCAGGAAAAAGACGACGCGGTCGAATTCGTCGAGATGGGCGAAGCCGAAGGCGACGATGAGATCATCAGCGAAGGGCTGGCATCACTGGCCAAACTGGCCGAGCGCGCCGAGAAGGACAAGATCGAAGCGCTGCTGGCGGGTGAGGCCGATGGCAATGACACCTATCTGGAAATTCACGCCGGTGCCGGGGGCACCGAGAGCCAGGACTGGGCCGAGATGCTACAGCGCATGTACACCCGCTGGGCCGAACGCCGTGGGCTGAGGGTTGAACTGGTCGATTATCATGCTGGTGAGCAGGCGGGCATCAAATCGGCGACTTTGCTGATCAAGGGCGAGAATGCCTATGGCTATGCCAAGACCGAAAGCGGCGTGCACCGGCTGGTCCGTATCTCACCCTATGACAGCTCGGCGCGGCGACATACCAGCTTTTCCAGCGTCTGGGTCTATCCGGTGATCGACGATGACATCGCCATTGATGTCAATGAAAGCGACCTCAAGATCGATACCTACCGCGCCTCGGGCGCAGGCGGTCAGCACGTCAACACTACCGACAGCGCGGTGCGCATCACCCATGTGCCCAGCGGCATTGTCGTGGCGAGCCAGAATGACCGGTCGCAGCACAAGAACCGCGCAGAGGCGATGCGGATGCTCAAGGCTCGGCTTTACGAAGAGGAGCTGCGCCGCCGCGAGGAAAGCGCCATGGCCGAGCATGCCAGCAAATCGGATATTGGCTGGGGCAACCAGATCCGTTCCTATGTCCTGCAGCCCTATCAGATGGTGAAGGACTTGCGCACCGGCGTGACGTCCTCGGCACCTTCCGATGTCCTTGATGGCGATCTCGACCCGTTCATGGCCGCAGCATTGTCGCAGCGGGTTACCGGCGAGCAGGTGGAGGTCGAGGATGTCGATTAAACCACCTGGCAGATATACCGCAGCGGGCGTCGTCACGGCTGTGGCGGCATTGGTGCCATCCCTTGCCCATGCCGATGTCGTTATTGGTCCCAGATTTTCCTATTTTTTCGACAATAGCAATTTGCGTACCTCATCAATCGAGGGCGGCCAGGTGGAAGAGGGCGGGCTTATCGACCAGCAAGCGCTGGAATTGGCGCAGGACCTTTTTCCCGGCGAGGTTGATTTTCGCTCGCAGCAGGATGGCACAGGGATATTGGCCGAACAGATCGCCATCCCGATGGTGGGGGCGATGATCAACTTCGGTGATGATCGCGACCGCTTCACGATCACTGGCATGTATGGCGAAGGTTCAGGCGGTATCGAGCAGACCATTGCGATCAGCCGCAGGCTAGCCATCCAGAATGATACAGCAACCGACTTCGGCAATGCCCTGGCCACGGGCGAATTCGATTATAACCGCTACGATCTGGAAGTAACCTGGCAGCGCCGGACGAGCGAGCGCTTCGCGTTCTTTGCAGGTGCGCGTTATGAACGCCTGGAGAGATCCGGTCCCATCGCGTTCAATTTCAACACAACCTTCAACGTGGATAATCTGCTTGGGACAAGACTGGCCGAGGCCTTCGGCCAGGACCCGCCGCCGCCGCTGGTGCCGGAAGAAACCCCACCGCAGATGCTGCGGGAATCGGCGACGCAGGAAACATTCAGCATACGTGCCGGTGTGACGGCGTTTGTTCCGTTTTCCGAGACGGGTACAGCGTTTTTCAATGGCATGGTGCATGCCAGCTATCAGCCTGACTTCAGGACAAGGACGAGCGTGGTACAGCCCGATGGTACACTGGCACCGCCTTTCGTCGATCGTAGCGGCGAAGAAGCCAGTTTCGGACCGGATATTGCGGTGGGTGCGCAATTTGCACTGTCCGACTCCATCGCTCTTGATGTGCGCTATCGTGCTGTCCTGTTTTTTCCGCTATCGGGGGAGAACAATTTCAGCGATGCTCGCGTCAATCATGGTGTGAATATCGGAGTGTCATTCCGGCTATAATGTTCAAGCGCATTTTTTTCCTTCTGCTCGGTATCTTTGCTGTGACGCCGCATGCCCATGCGGATGTTCATGCTCTGGTGATCGGCACCGATTATATTGAGGCGGATGATCCACGCTTGGCGCTGGCCAATCCGGTGGTTGACGCACGCATGGTCACCGCATCGCTGAAACGCTCGGCAGTGACCGAAGTGACATTGCTCGAAGAGCCGGATGCCAGGATTTGGGAAAGCGAGTTTGACCTGTTCGTCAATTCCCTCGCACCCGATGATATCGCGCTGCTCTATTATGCCGGCCATGGTTTCCAGATTGAAGGACATAACTATTTTCTCGCTGCCGATGGCGTATCACTGATACCCTTGGAAGATCTTATCCGCAGACTCACCGAAAAGGCCCGGGGCGCGATTGTGATTGTCGATGCCTGTCGCAACAACCCATTGGCCGCGCAGCAGGCGCAGTCGACAAAACGGTCGCTGGCGCTCAATATTGCGGGTGCAGCGCGTTCGGCAGAATCGATTACGCTCTATGATGTCGCCAATGCGGGTCCCGGTCTTGCGCAGCTCGGCAATTTGCGCGGACTGTCGGCAGTTGTGTTCTTTTCCACCGATCCGGGCAATGTCGCCGAAGATGGCGCAACCCCCGGCAAGGGTAGTCCTTTTGCCACAGTGTTCGCACAGCAGATCAAGCGCCGTCAGTCATTGGATGAGACGTTCCGCAAGACCGCAATCGAGGTGAATGAGAAGACTGATGGCCGTCAATCGCCATGGCGTCAGGGCGATTTGCCGTTTAATGTCTTTGTCGGCGGCATGCGGGCATTGCCGATTCCATGATGGCGCAACGGCACAGGGCAAAAGGCATGAAAGCGGGTATCCTATTGGTGGCTACGGCAATGCTGGCGCTCACCGGCTGCAAGCCGGTTGTGCTGGATGAAGACCGGCCCGAAGATGCCCGCGCCTTTCCCCGTGCAGAGCGCGACGTCCCCACAGTGGTGGGCAACCAGTTTTCTACCGAGACCGCGCGTGACAATCGCAATGAGGCGGAAACGGTGATGGACCTTGCCGGCATTGTCGAAGGCATGACGGTAGCCGATATTGGCGCTGGCGAAGGGTATTACACTGTGCGTTTGGCAGAGCGTGTCGGCGAGACCGGCCGGGTGCTGGCACAGGATATCGATGCCGATGCTCTGGCGCGGTTGGGCCAGCGCGTATCGCGCGACCGGCTCGACAATGTCTCGATCAAACCCGGTGCGATTGCCGATCCCCGGCTTCCGGCCAACAGCTTCGACCGGATATTCCTGGTGCATATGTACCATGAGGTGACCGAACCCTATGCCTTTGTCTGGCGGATGCATGATGCGCTAGCCGAGGACGGGCAGATCATCGTTGTCGATGTCGATCGCCCCAATGGTCGCCATGGCATTTCCCCGAAACAGGTATTCTGCGAGTTCGAGGCGGTGGGGTTCGAGCTTGTTGAATTTGCCCAGCGTCCCGACATTCAGGGCTATTTCGCCCGTTTCGTTCCGGGTGGCGACAAGCCGGAGCCGGATGAGATTCACGCCTGCAATGCCCAGGGACAGCGCACCGATAAACCGCGGCGCGAAGCATCCTGAACAATGGTGCCGCAGCGGCGCTATGTGACGGTATAATGACGGAAAATGGCGTATTTGATGACGCCGGAGAAGCAAAGAAACAGCTTATTGCTTGAATATGCTGGGGTTTTTTCCCGCGATTTTCATCGCAACTTCTCCTATAGCGAAAATAGATAAACCGGGGAGCGAAGCGTGTTCAAAGGTCTCAAGCCTATCCAGTATAATGGCCGCGAGGTATGGCCGCTGATCGAAGGTGGCAAGGGCGTATCCGCCACCAATCATGCCAGTTCGGGCGCATGGGCCGCCGCCGGCGGTATCGGCACCGTTTCGGCCGTCAATGCCGACAGCTATGATGCCGACGGCAACGTTATCCCGCAGGTCTATCATGGTCGCAAGCGTGAGGAGCGGCATGAAGAACTGATCCGCTATGCCATTGACGGCGCGGTTGAGCAGGTACGCCGCGCCTATGACATGGCCAGCGGCCCAAATGGCATGCGAGGCGCGATAAACATCAACGTGCTGTGGGAGATGGGTGGCGCCCAGCAGGTGCTGCACGGCGTGCTGGAAAAGACCAAGGGCATGGTCGCGGGTGTCACCTGTGGTGCCGGCATGCCCTATAAGCTCTCCGAGATCGCGGCACAGTATAACGTTAATTACCTGCCGATCATCTCCTCGGCACGTGCCTTTCGCGCTTTGTGGAAGCGCGCCTATCACAAGGTTTCCGACCTGATGGCCGCTGTTGTCTATGAAGACCCGTGGCTTGCCGGTGGGCATAATGGCCTGTCCAACGCCGAAGACCCGAAACAGCCGCAAGATCCTTATCCGCGCGTCAAATTGCTGCGTGAAACGATGCGCGATCAGGGTATTTCCGATGATGTGCCGATCATCATGGCCGGTGGCGTCTGGTATCTGCGCGACTGGGAAGACTGGATCGACAATCCCGAGCTCGGCCAGATCGCGTTCCAGTTCGGCACCCGGCCGTTGCTGACCAAGGAAAGCCCGATCCCCGATGTCTGGAAGGATGAACTGACCAGGATCGAGGAAGGCGATGTGCTGCTGCACAAGTTCAGCCCGACCGGCTTTTACTCGAGCGCGGTGCGCAACGCGTTTCTGCGCAGTCTCGAGGCGCGGTCGGAGCGGCAGATACCGTTTTCGACCGAAATGGCGGGCGAGCATACCGCGCAGCTCGATGTTGGCGTAAAGGGCAAGAATTTCTGGGTTGCCCCGGCCGATCTGGAACGTGCGCGGCAATGGGATGCGCTGGGCTTTACCACTGCGCTGAAAACCCCGGACAATACCGTGGTTTTTGTCACGCCCGAAGAGCGCACCACCATCCGCAAGGACCAGGCCGATTGTATGGGATGTCTGTCGCATTGTGGTTTTTCGTCATGGAAAGACCATGACAATTTCACCACTGGTCGTCTGGCCGACCCGCGCAGCTTCTGCATCCAGAAATCGCTGCAGGACATCGCCCATGGTGGCGATGTGCATCAGAATCTGATGTTTGCCGGGCATTCGGCCTATGAATTCGGCCGCGACCCCTTTTACTCCAACGGCTTTGTCCCGACGGTCAAGCAACTCGTGGATCGCATCCTGACAGGGGATTGAGCCTGATGGCCGAGCGGATCTGCTGGGGTGTATTGGCGCTGATCCACCTGGCGCCCTTTGCGGCTTTGTTCGCGCCTTCGATGATCGAACGGCTCTATGCAGTCGCGCCGGGCAGCGGGGCTTTCCCGCTGCTGCATCATCGTGCGGCGCTGTTCGGGTGTGTAGTGATCGCCTGTGCCTGGGCGACATTCGACCCTTCGGTCCGACAACTCGCGGCGGTGGTGACGGCGTTGTCGGTGCTCAGTTTTCTCGCAATTTACGCGATGAACGGCATGTCACCATCGCTGCGGACAATCGCTGTCGCAGATATGACCGGGTTGCCTTTTCTTGCTTATGCCGCCTGGCGCGCTTTTGCAGGCAATTGATGCGCCATATCCGTGAAGATGATCTGGGTAGCGCCGCAGTGACTCAGTTGCTGGCGCTACATCTCTCCGAGATGCAGAAATATTCGCCGCCGGGCTCGGTCCATGCGCTCGATGCTTCGGCGCTGAAGACGCCTGATGTCAGCGTCTATAGCGCATGGGATGATAGCCATCTCAGCGGCATCGGCGCGCTGCGCCAGATCGATACCGTGCATGGCGAGATTAAGTCGATGCGGACCCATCCGATCTTTTTGCGACGGGGTGTGGCGGCGGATATTCTCGAGCATATCATCGCCGTCGCCAAAGAGCGAGGCTATGAGAGGCTGAGCCTCGAAACCGGGTCAGGCGAGCCGTTCGAGCCAGCGCTGGCGCTTTATCGCAAACGCGGTTTCGCAAATGGACCGGCTTTTGCCGATTATGTAAGGACCGAGTTCAACCAGTTTCTGCACCTGACGCTTTAGCGCGTCGGGTTAATCCAGCTCCCAGGCGCGTTCGCCATGCTGGGTGATGTCGAGACCTTCCTGCTCGTCGTCTTTTTCCGCCCGCATCGGCAGTGCCATGCTCAGCGCCAGCCCGATGATCAGCGTGCCGATGATCGACCAGATGGCGACCGCGCTGATGGCGGTGGCCTGAATCACCAGCTGACCGATCATGCCGCTGCCCTCGGCATAGCCGACACCATTGAACAGGGTGCTGACAAAGATTGCCACGAGCAGGCTGCCCAAAATGCCACCCACGCCGTGCACTGCGAAGACGTCGAGAGAGTCATCAATGGCGAAGACATTCTTGACCAGGCCAATGGCATAATAGCAGACCGGCGCGGCGAGCGCGCCGATGATAATCGCGGCACCGGGGGAGATATAGCCTGCCGCCGGTGTGATTGTCGCCAGCCCCGCAATGGCGCCGGTAGCAAAACCAACCGCCGTAGGCTTGCCGGCCTTTATCTTTTCGATCAGCAGCCACAGCAATGCGGCGACGCTGGCGGCGACATGGGTGTTGATGATCGCGGCAGCGGCATCATCGCCGGCACCCAGTGTCGAGCCACCATTGAAACCAAACCAGCCGACCCAGAGCAGCCCGGCCCCGGCAACAGTCAGTGCCGGGCTGTGCGGCAGTCGAAGTTTTTTGGGCCAATCCTGCCGTTTGCCGAGCATGATCGCAGCGACCAGTGCCGAAACCCCGGCGGTGGTATGAACGACGATGCCGCCGGCAAAATCCAGCGCGCCCATATCGGCGAGCCAGCCGCCGCCCCAGATCCAATGAGCCACCGGGGCATAGACAATCAGGCTCCAAAGCGCGCAAAAAGCAATAACCCAGCCGAAGCGGGCGCGCTCGACCCAGGCTCCGACCATCAGCGCCGGGGTGATGATGGCGAAGGTCATCTGGAACACCACGAAGCTGCTCTCCGGGATGGTCAGCCCTTCGCGCACATTGCCGAGACCGATCAGCATCCAGGCGTTGCCCGAACCGATAATCCCATTGGTCACCGCGCCAAATGCCAGCGTATAGCCGACCACCACCCAGAGCAACGATACCATCGCCGCGATCGCGCCGCATTGCAGCAGCACGGAAAGAAAATGCCGTGCGCGCACCAGTCCGCCATAGAACAGGGCAAGGCCAGGCAGTGTCATCAGCAGCACCAGCGCGCTGGCGGTCAGAATCCATGCCGTATCGCCGCTGTCGCTGGGGTCGATCAGCACCGGATCGAGCGGTGCCTGGGCCATGGCCTGACCGGCACCGAACAAAGCGCAACAGCCGATCACAGTCTTGGCCATCCGCGCAACAGAGAGTTTCGGTGTCACTGCACCCTTTGCAATCATCTTGATATGTCCTGCCCCTGTACCGGTTCCGTCCGGCATCACCCACGCATGTAAATGGTCATGACAGGATTTCTACAAATTGCGGTTAATGCAAGCTGCAAAAGCTGTCTTATCAACAGGCGGGCGATCAGGCCCAGCCTTCCAGCACCTGGTCGGGCGGGCGATGGCCGTCGGACCAGATGCGGATATTGGCGGCCACCCGCATCCCCGAGGCCTCGCGCCCTTCAAAGGTGGCACTGCCCATATGCGGCATCAAGACGGTGTTATCGACTTCGAGCAGTCGCGGATTGATCGCCGGCTCATGGGTATAGACATCGAGACCCGCACCCCCGATGCGGTCATTTTCCAGCGCTTCGATCAGTGCTTCCTCATCGATCAGCTCGCCGCGTGCGGTGTTGATCAGATAGGCATCGGGGCGCATCGACGCGATCCGTTCTGCGTTGATCATCTCGTGCGTTTCTTCGCTGTGCGGGCAGTGCAGGGTAATGATGTCGCTGGCGGCAATCAGCGTATCGAGATCGAGCTCATAGCTCGCACCGAGCATCTGTTCGAGGCTTTCGGGCAATCGCCTGCGGTTATGATAACGGATGTTGAGGCCAAAGGCGCGGGCACGGTGCGCGACTGCCTGACCGATCCGCCCCATGCCGATTATACCCAGCGTCTTGCCGCCTATGCGATGACCGAGCATCGCCGAGGGCGACCAGCCCCGCCACTTGCCGGACCGCAACAGTTTCGAGCCTTCGCTAAGCCGGCGCGGCACACCGAGGATCAGCGCCATGGTCATATCGGCAGTATCATCGGTGAACACACCCGGGGTGTTGGTGACGATAATATTGGCGGTGCGGGCTGCTTTCAGGTCGATATGATCGACCCCGGCACCGAAATTGGCGATCAGCTTTGTGCGAATGCCGTCCTGTTCGAACAGGGATGTGGCGATATCGTCGGTGACGGTCGGCACCAGCACATCGCATTCGCGCATTGCCCGGGCCAGCGCTTCGCTATCCATGGCGCTATCGTCGGCATTGATCTCGACATCGAAAAGCTCGGCCATACGCTCCTCGACAGCAGGTGCGAGACGCCGGGTGACAATGACTTTTGGTTTGCTCGACATATGCCATGGCTTTGCGCGATCACCGGCAAAGGTCAAGCCCTGGCTTGGATGGCCCTGCGGTTCGTATCGATGGTGTAATGGTAAAATTTCGCTGCAGCGTCGCTGATGTCAACTAACCCGCTTGATCACAGACGTCCGGTGCTGATAGTCAACCCGATTGTGGGAGTGTCAGACATCATGAGCCAGAAAGCGATATATCGGCGCGCATGGGGGAAATCCATCGCCCTTATGCTCAGCCTGTGCGCCATGGTGGCGGCACCTGTGAGTGGATCGGCCCAGACCAGCCAGCCGCCCTATTGGGCCTCGATCGATGAAGATGTTGCGCGCACCCGCACCGGGCCAAGCACCGAATATAAGATCATGTGGGTTTATGAGCGCAAGAATCTGCCGGTCAAGATCATCAAGCGTTATGGCGTGTGGCGGCAGATCGAGGATCCGGACGGCACGCAGGGCTGGATGCATGCCCGGCTGCTCAGCCGCACCCGCACCGCGATGGTTATCGGCGAGATCCGGGCCATGCACACCGCACCCAGCGCCGAGGCGGAGATTGCCTGGCGGCTGGAGCCCGGCGTTGTCGGCAAGCTGGGCGATTGCACCGAAAGTGGCTGGTGCGGCTTTGATGTCAACGGTCGTTCAGGCTTTGTCCGGGCCGAACATTTGTTCGGCACCGGAGAACCTTGATTCTTTAGTGGCTGCCTAGACCAGCTCCACCGCCACAGCGGTAGCCTCGCCGCCGCCGATGCACAGGCTGGCGACGCCGCGTTTCAGGCCGCGGGTTTCCAGCGCGCCGAGCAGGGTGGTGATGATCCGGGTGCCGCTGGCGCCGATGGGGTGACCGAGCGCGGTGCCACCGCCATTGACGTTGATCTTCTCATGCGGGATGCCGATGTCCTGCATCGCAAACATGGTGACGCAGGCAAAGGCTTCATTCACTTCCCACAGATCGACATCATCGGTGCTCCAGCCGGTCTGTTCGAGTAGCTTGTTGATCGCGCCGACCGGGGCGATGGTGAATTCCGATGGTTCCTGCGCATGCGCGGCATAGCCGACAATCTTCGCCACCGGTTTCTGGCCATTGGCTTCGGCCTTGCTCTGACGGGTCAGCACAACGGCGGCGGCGCCATCAGAGATCGAGCTTGAGGTGGCGGCGGTGATTGTGCCGTCCTTGGCAAAAGCCGGGCGCAGCGACGGGATTTTGTCAGGGCGACCACGGCCGGGGCCTTCATCCACATCGACTGTCTGCTCACCCTTGCGGGTGGCATAGGTGACGGTGGTGAGTTCCTTGGCAAAGGCACCGCTTTCAATCGCGGCATTGGCGCGGCGCAGCGACTCGATGGAATAATCATCCTGTGCCTCGCGGGTCAGCTGATATTTGTCGGCCATATCCTGCGCAAAAGTGCCCATGGCGCGGCCTTCCTCATAGGCATCTTCCAGACCATCGAGAAACATATGGTCATAGGCAGTATCATGACCGATACGCGCGCCCGAGCGGTGCTTTTTCATCAGGTAAGGCGCATTGGTCATGCTCTCCATGCCACCAGCAACTACGGTGTCGACACTGCCCACAGCAATGGCTTCAGTGCCCATAATCACCGTCTGCATGCCGGAGCCGCAGACCTTGTTGACCGTGGTCGCCTGCACCGATTTGGGCAGACCGGCTTTAACCCCTGCCTGACGCGCTGGAGCCTGGCCCAGGCCGGCGGGCAGCACGCAGCCCATATAGATGCGGTCGACATCCTCACCGGCAACGCCCGACCGCTCGACCGCTGCCTTGACCGCGGTGGCGCCCAGATCGGTGGCGCTCACATCGGCGAGTGCGCCCTGCATCGCTCCCATCGGGGTGCGGGCATAGGAGAGTATAACGACCGGGTCCTGTTCGGAGAATGCTGCCATGGGGAGTGTCCTTTTTGTTGTGCAGATTGGCTTGCGGCCGACCTTAACCGTTGGGGATTGCGGTCTGGTCGATATAGCCTCTGCCGATTGTTGGGAATATATGCCTTAGTCGTAGTGCCTCGCAAAGCAGATTTCAAAGAAAACGCTCTTGGCGAGCGCGAAATAATCTTTCACAAGCGCCAGCAATATGACCGACAGCATCCCCAGGAGACATGAGCAATGAGCGCCTATCCCGATTTCGATTTCCAGCTGGGTGAAATGGCGGACCAGATTCGCGATACCACGCGCCGTTTCGCCACCGACAAGATCGCGCCGCTGGCGGCGAAGATTGATGCCGAAGACTGGTTCCCGCGCGAAGAGCTATGGGCGCAAATGGGCGAACTCGGTCTGCACGGCATCACTGTTGCGGAAGAGGATGGCGGACTCGGCCTCGGCTATCTCGAGCATGTCGTCGCGGTCGAGGAAGTCAGCCGTGCCAGCGCCTCTATTGGGTTGAGCTATGGCGCACACTCCAACCTGTGTATCAATCAGATCGCCCGTTGGGGCAATGCCGAACAGAAAGCCAAATATCTCCCCGGTCTGGTCAGTGGCGAGCATGTCGGATCGCTCGCCATGTCGGAAGCCAATGCGGGGTCCGATGTCGTCTCGATGAAGCTGAAGGCCGAGGCGGTGCAGGGTGGCTATATCCTCAACGGCACCAAATTCTGGATCACCAATGCACCCTATGCCGATACACTGGTGGTCTATGCCAAGACCGACCCCGGCGGCGGATCGCGCGGCATCACCGCCTTCCTGATCGAGAAGGACATGCCCGGCTTCTCCATTGGCCAGAAGATCGAGAAAGTCGGCATGCGTGGCTCGCCAACGGCCGAGCTGGTGTTCAGTGACTGCGAAGTGCCGGAAGACAATGTCATGGGTCCGGTCGGCGGCGGTGTCGGGGTTTTGATGAGCGGCCTTGACTATGAGCGCGTAGTGCTCTCCGGGTTGCAACTCGGCGTGATGCAGGCCTGTCTCGATTGCGTCGTCCCCTATGTCCGCGAGCGCCAGCAATTCGGCAAGCCCATCGGCTCATTCCAGCTAATGCAGGCCAAGGTCGCCGATATGTATGTCGCGCTCAATTCCGCACGCGCCTATGTCTATGCCGTCGCCAAGGCGTGCGATGTCGACAATACGACCCGTTTTGATGCAGCAGGCGCGATTCTGCTGGCATCCGAGAGCGCATTCAAGGTTGCCGGCGAAGCGGTGCAGGCACTGGGTGGTGCAGGCTATACCAAGGACTGGCCGGTGGAACGCTATATGCGCGATGCCAAGCTGCTCGATATCGGCGCCGGCACCAATGAAATCCGCCGGATGCTGATCGGGCGGGAGTTGATCGGGGCCAACTGAATAGCGTCAAAATAGGGATCGCATCAAATATAGGAGAGAATGCCATGCCCGAATATCGCGATTTTCGTGCGCAGGCGCTGCATTATTTTATGCGGCCGCATGAGGATGTTGCTGCTGCGCCCATTGCCCATGATGCGGCCTGGGATGCCGATGCCATGCGCGCGGCGCCGGAAAGCTGGCAATATAATCTGAGCGATGCGGATCTGGCCGAGCTCGAGCAGGCGCTCGACGCGGTGTCTGAACTGCCGATGGAAGAGATCAGCCGCAGCAATTTCCCCTTGCCGCAATTGCAGCAGCGCATTGCCGATTGGCGCGATACGCTGATGAACGGGCGTGGCTTTGTTCTGGTTTCGGGCCTGCCGGTCGAACAATGGGGCGAGGAAAAGGCGGCACGCGCCTATTGGGGCATTGGCCATCATCTCGGTATCCCCGGGGCGCAGAATCCGCAAGGCGAGTTGCTCGGCCATGTGCGCGATTATGGCGAGGAGGATGCCGACCCCAATGTCCGCCGCTATCGTACCGCGGGCGATATTGCCTTTCACTGCGATGCCGCCGATGTGGTCGGTCTGCTCTGTCTCTATCCGGCGCGCAAGGGCGGGGAGAGCCGCATTGCATCCTCGGTCTCTATCTTCAACCGGTTGCTGCGCGATAATCCCGATCTCGCTCAGCGCATGTTTGAACCGATACTGGTTGATCGTCGGGGTGAGGAATCCGAAGGCGAGGCTCCGGTCTTCCCGATGCAGCCGGGCTGTTATGCGGATGGCAAGCTAAAAACCTTCTGGCACAGCGACTATTTCCGCTCCGCCTATCGCCATGACGGGCTGCCACCGCTCGATGAAACGGGCGCGGCGTTGCTCGACCGCTATGATGCGCTCGCCATGGACCCGGAATTTCATCTCGACATGGATCTGGCCAGCGGCGATATGCAGTTTATCTCCAACCATGTGACGATCCATTCGCGCACCGCCTATGAAGACTGGCCCGAAAAGAGCCGCATGCGCCATCTGCTGAGATTGTGGCTCAGCCTTGAACAGGAACCATCATGACCGCACCTGTGCTGCCGACAGAAATTGACACACAATCAGAAGTTTACCGCGCACAATCGGCGCATAATGTTGCGCTGAAAGATGAGCTCTGGGGCAAGGTCGCCAAGGCTGCAAAAGGCGGCAGCGAGAAGTCGCGCGAGCGGCATGTGTCGCGCGGGAAACTTCTTCCGCGGGAGCGGGTAGAGCGGTTACTCGATCCGGGGTCGCCGTTTCTCGAGATCGGCCAGTTGGCCGCCAATGGTCTCTATGATGATGCGGTGCCTGGTGCGGGGCTAATCTGCGGCATTGGCCGCGTTTCGGGGCGGCAGGTGATGATCGTCTGCAACGACGCCACGGTAAAGGGGGGCACTTACTATCCGCTAACGGTGAAAAAGCATCTGCGGGCGCAGGAAATTGCCGAGCAGAATCATCTGCCGTGCATCTATCTGGTCGATAGTGGCGGCGCCAATCTGCCGCATCAGGATGAGGTGTTTCCTGACCGCGAGCATTTTGGCCGTATCTTCTTCAACCAGGCGAATATGTCGGCGAAGCAGATTCCGCAGATCGCTTGCGTCATGGGCAGCTGCACCGCGGGCGGGGCCTATGTCCCCGCCATGTCTGACGAGACGGTGATTGTGCGCAATCAGGGCACGATTTTTCTCGGCGGTCCGCCGCTGGTGAAGGCGGCGACGGGTGAGGAGATTAGCGCCGAGGATTTGGGCGGTGGCGATCTGCATGGCCGCAAATCGGGTGTGGTTGATCATGTCGCCGAGAATGACGAGCATGCCCTGACCATTGTGCGGGATATTGTCAGCCATCTGCCGCAGAGCCGCGCGCCGGATATTGATCTGCATGAACCCCGCCCCCCCAAATATGACGCCGAAGAGCTGTACGGCATTCTGCCCGAAGATGTCCGCGCGCCCTATGATGTGAAGGAGATCATCGCGCGGCTGGTCGATGGCAGTGAATTTCACGAGTTCAAGGCGCTCTATGGTAGCTCGCTGGTCTGCGGCTTTGCCCATATCTGGGGCATGCCGGTGGCGATCCTCGCCAATAACGGTATTTTGTTCAGCGAGAGCGCGCAAAAGGGCGCGCATTTTATCGAGCTGGCGTGCCAGCGGCGTATCCCGCTCTTGTTCCTGCAGAATATCTCGGGCTTTATGGTCGGCGGCAAATATGAGGCGGAAGGCATCGCCAAGCACGGCGCCAAGCTGGTCACCGCCGTCGCCACCGCCAGCGTGCCGAAAATCACGGTGCTGATCGGCGGCAGCTTCGGTGCAGGCAATTACGGCATGTGTGGCCGCGCCTATTCGCCGCGTTTCCTGTTTTCCTGGCCCAATAGCCGCATCTCGGTCATGGGCGGCGAACAGGCGGCCAGCGTCCTCGCCACCGTCCACCGCGATGCCGACACATGGAGCGAGAAAGAGGCCGAAGCGTTCAAAGCCCCGATCCGCCAGAAATATGAGGATGAAGGCAACCCCTATTATGCCACCGCGCGGCTGTGGGATGACGGCATTATCGACCCGGCGCAGACCCGCGATGTACTGGGCCTGGCGTTTGCGGCGACGTTGAATTCCCCGGTAGAGGAGGCGCCCCGGTTCGGGGTGTTCAGGATGTGATAACCATGAATATTGCCAAATATATCGTTATTCTTTCCGCATTGTTGATCGCCGCGCCCGCAATCGCGCAGGAATCCCCACCACCGCCACAAGAGGTTCCCGATGCCAAAGCGCAGGTTGATGCGATCATGGTACCCATCAACGCGCTGTTCGCGGCTTTGGCGTCGCGTGATACATCGGGGATCGGCCAATATATTCAGGATGGCGCGACCATCACCATCGCAACCGGACGGTCAAACGAGGTCCGGCGCATCAGTTTCGACCAATGGGCGGCGCAGATTGCCGCTTCGACCGACCAATATGAGGAGATCATGCCCGACCCCGCCATGGGCATTGACGGCAATATCGCCATGGTCTGGGGCTTCTATACCTTCAAACGCAATGGCGCGTTCAGCCATTGCGGTGTCAACCATTTCAGCCTGACGCGTGAGGATGGCGTCTGGAAGATCGCCAATCTCGCCTTTTCCGTCCGTGTAAACCAGTGCCGCGAGCCATCATGATAACTTCCCTGCTTATCGCCAATCGCGGCGAGATTGCCTGCCGCATCATCCGCACTGCGCGCGATATGCGTATCCGCACTGTTGCGGTCTATTCCGATGCCGATGCCAAGGCGCTGCATGTGCGACAGGCGGATGAAGCGGTGCATATCGGGCCTTCTCCGGCAGCAGAGTCCTACTTGGTGGGCGCAAAGATCATTGCGGCTGCCAAAGAGACTGGAGCCGAGGCGATCCATCCGGGCTATGGCTTCCTCTCGGAAAATGCCGATTTTGCGCAGTCGGTTCTCGAAGCCGGGCTGATCTGGGTCGGACCCAAGCCGGACTCGATCCGTGCCATGGGGCTGAAGGATGCGGCGAAGAAGCTGATGGATGAGGCCGGTGTGCCGACCACGCCGGGCTATCTCGGTGATAATCAGGACCCCGACCACCTCGCCAGCGAGGCCGAGCGTATCGGCTATCCGGTGCTGATCAAGGCGGTCGCGGGCGGCGGCGGCAAAGGCATGCGCAAGGTCGATACAGCGGCGGATTTTGCCGATGCGCTGACCAGCTGCAAGCGCGAGGCGATGGCGAGTTTCGGCAATGATGTCTGCCTGATCGAGAAATGGATTGAGAGCCCGCGCCATATCGAGGTGCAGATTTTCGGCGATAGTCACGGCAATGTCGTCCATCTGTTCGAGCGCGACTGCTCGCTGCAACGCCGCCATCAGAAGGTGATCGAGGAAGCCCCCGCACCCGGCATGGATGAGGCCACCCGCGAGGCTGTCTGCGGCGCCGCAGTGCGCGCGGCGAAAGCGGTAAACTATGAAGGCGCGGGCACGATCGAGTTTATCGCCGATGGCTCGGCGGGGCTGAGCGCCGACAAAATCTGGTTTATGGAGATGAACACCCGGCTGCAGGTCGAGCATCCGGTGACTGAGGAGATTACCGGGGTTGATCTGGTCGAATGGCAGTTACGCGTCGCTGGTGGCGAGCCGATCCCGGTGGCGCAGGAAGATTTGAGCATACAAGGTCATGCGATTGAGGCACGGCTTTATGCTGAGGACCCGGCAAGCGGGTTTCTTCCTAGTCCCGGGCGTATTGACGACTTGGCGCTGGATGACCGTATAAGGATCGAAACGGGTGTCGAAGAAGGGGATTTTGTCAGCCCTTTTTACGATCCGATGATAGCGAAATTGGTAGCGCATCAAGACGAGCGAGATGCAACTATTGAGGAGCTATTGGAAGCGCTAGAGGCTAGCTATGTCTCGCCACTCAGTACCAACCAGGGTTTCCTTTATGAGTGCCTCGCACTCGACGAATTCAAAAATGCAGAGCTGAACACGGGGCTTATAGGCACTAAGGCGGAAGAATTATTGCCAGCCGAAATCCCCAGCCAGTCAGCTATAGATGCAGCCGCAAGGTGCTATCGTCGTGAACCCACCGGATGGATGGGAGAACTTTTCACACGTGACAACAGTCTGCAAGAGAAGCAATTTGGTTTTCGCCTGAATGCCCCAGTACGAAAGTCGGTCACTCTTTATACAAAGGGCCAAGCCGTCTCTGGAGATACTACTAACTTCCAACATATTTTTGGCGTTTGCGCGACCATGCCCACTGAAAACGATATTTTTGTAACTGAGCGTGGTCAGACATATGCTTTCTCAATCAGGGGGGCTGATGGTCAAGGTAGTCAATCTGCCTCCGACGGCACCATCCTCTCCCCCATGCCGGGGAAAATTATCGCCGTTGCCGTTAGCGAGGGCGACAGCGTAGCCAAGGGCGACAAGCTGGTGACGCTCGAGGCAATGAAGATGGAGCATACGCTCACCGCGCCGTTTGATGGCACCGTCGCCAGCCTCTCCGCCAGCGAAGGCGCACAGGTCAGCGAAGGTATGGCGCTGGTCGAGATTTCCGCTGCTGACGACTAAATACCGTCAAACGGTTCGTCATGCTGAACTTGTTTCAGCATCTGTTCAGCAGCTAGCACTGGCATCAGGGTAGCGAAATAGACCCTGAAACACGTTCGGGGTAATGAGTGGAGGGGCTGCTTCTCATCTTAAACCAACTCCTCACCCACCCGGTCTATGCGCCGCTGTTTGCTGCCATTCTCGGCGCCGTCCTTGGCAGTTTTATCGCGGCACTGGTCAGCCGCTGGCCGGTCAATCGCAGCATTTTCGAGCCGCGCTCGACCTGTGATGCCTGTGGTGCAAAACTGCGGTCGCATGAGCTGATCCCGATTGTCTCCTATCTGATCCAGCGTGGCAAATGCCGTCGCTGCGGCGCAGCGATCGAGGCGGACGCTATCAGCATCGAGGTCATCGCGGCGCTGGTCGGGGCGCTGTCGCTGATTATCGCACCCGGATGGGAGGGCGTAACATTGGCGCTGTTCGGCTGGCTGTTGCTGCCTTTGGCCTGGCTCGACTTCCGCCATTACTGGCTGCCCGACCCATTGGTGATCGTGCTGGCGCTCGGCGGTCTGGCCATCGCTGCGACCGGATCGTTCCCGCCGCCATTGGCCGACCGTCTTGTCGGCGCCGTTGGCGGCTTTGCCCTGCTAGCGCTGGTCAGCATCGGCTATCGCGCCTTGCGCGGGCGCGACGGGCTGGGCGAAGGTGACCCCAAGCTGTTCGCTGCCATCGGCCTGTGGCTTGGCTGGCAGGTGCTGCCGGTATTGCTGTTCATGGCCGCCAGCCTTGGCCTGATCCTGGCGCTGGTGGCGATGATCGGCGGGCGCGACATGACAGGCACGTCGCAATTCCCCTTCGGGACGCTGATGGCGATCCCGGCCTGGATATTGCTCGCTGCGGACGCTCCTGCGCTGTTTTCCTGAAACCCATTTCAAAACGCTACCTGTTTGGCTATGCTGCCGGTAAAGCTTGGTTATGGAACAACCAAATTCCGTTCGGGCTGAGCTTGTCGAAGCCCTGTACTTTCCTGGTTGGAAGTGAAGAACAGTCCTTCGACTGGCTCAGAGCGAACGGAGGAGTTCTATAGCCGATATGAAAATATAAGGAGTAGGATAGATGGCCACCGCGATTAAACAGGACGACCCTGCCGCACATATGCACACCGTGCTGGACAAGCAGCGTGCGGATTTCACCGCCTCCATGCCCGAGGCGCTGTCGGTGCGGACCGACCGGATCAATCGCGCCATTGCCCTGCTGGTCGATCATGCCGATGATTTCGCCAAAGCGGTGAGCGAGGATTTCGGCCATCGCAGTGAAGAACAGACGCTGATGACCGATATCGTCCCCAGCATCTCGGCGCTGAAACATGCCAAAAAGCATCTCAGCAGCTGGGCGCGTGGCGAGCGGCGCAAGCCGACATTTCCGCTCGGCCTGCTTGGGGCCAAGGCAGAGATAGCCTATCAGCCCAAGGGCGTGGTCGGCGTTATTGCGCCATGGAACTTCCCGGTCGGCATGGTGATGGTGCCGATGGCGGGTATATTGGCGGCGGGCAACCGCGCCATGGTCAAGCCGTCGGAATTTACCGAGCGGGTCTCCGAGCTGTTTGTCGAGGTGATCCCGAAATATTTCGCCGAGACCGAAATGGCGGTGTTCACCGGCGGACCGGAAGTCGGCATGGCGTTCTCGTCCTTGCCCTTCGACCATATGATTTTCACCGGCGCCACCAGTATCGGCAAACATATCATGCGCGCGGCATCGGAAAATCTGGTGCCGGTGACGCTCGAGCTGGGCGGAAAATCCCCGACGATTATCGGCCGCAGCGCCGACAAAACCAAGGCGGCCGACCGTATTGCGCTGGGCAAGATGATGAACGCCGGGCAGATCTGCCTCGCGCCCGATTATCTCTATGTCGCCGAAGAGCAGGAAGACGAGATGATCGGCGCGGTCACGCAATCGGCAACAGCCATGTACCCGACATTGCTGAGCAATGATGATTACACCTCGGTGGTCAATGGCCGCAATCATGATCGGTTGCAGGGCTATCTTGATGATGCCAAGGAAAAGGGTGCGGAGCTGATCGAAGTCAATCCGGGCGATGAGGACTTCTCCAGCTCCAACGGCCATAAAATGCCGCTGACCATCCTGCGCAATGTCAATGACGACATGAAGGTAATGCAGGAAGAGATTTTTGGGCCCATATTGCCGGTCAAAACCTATAACACCATCGATGAAGCCATTGATTATGTGAATGAAAATGACCGGCCGCTTGGCCTGTATTATTTCGGCAGCGACAGCGGTGAGGAGGAGCGGGTGCTCGGCAAGACCATTTCCGGCGGCGTCACCGTCAATGATGTGATCTTCCACAATGCCATGGAAGACCTGCCTTTCGGTGGTATCGGCCCCTCGGGCATGGGCCATTATCACGGCTTTGATGGTTTCAGGGAATTCAGCCATATGCGCGCCGTTTACAAGCAGGCGAGCATGGATGTCGCGGGCATGGCCGGGTTCAAGCCACCCTATGGCAAGAAAACCTGGGCCACGATCAAGCGCGAACTGAAGAAATAAGCGGATTGCAACAGACAGCATGCTCCGCTATCTGAGCGCGTCTGCGGGCATCTGGCCCGAGACCATATGATGCGGGTATGGCGGAATTGGTAGACGCGCCGGATTCAAAATCCGGTGTCCCTAGGACATGTCGGTTCGAGTCCGACTACCCGTACCATTTTTTTGGTGAGATTATCCCTTCCACAACAGGCAAAGCGTAGCAGCGCTCATGGTTGCTGGTGCCGTCCAGTCCCATGGTTTGCCATGGCTTGGCTTTGGGCTTCATCGCCGCCTGCTGAAGACTCGCGCCCCCAGAGCCCGATAATATCATTATATCCATAATGGATGTTTTTTGGTTTCGACATCCGATCGCATGATTCTCTCAATAGTGTCCGATATTTAGAACACGGAGTTTTCAATAAAAGCATCAGATATTACACCATTATATCGCCATAAAATTATAGCGATAGATAACTGATACTAATATGGCTTCTATCTGCGTTGACTCTTCATGGGCCGCTGGGCAGCGATGGCTTTTGACAACTGGGGAAAGTCATGAATACTCAACGAGAGCAGGATATAAGTCGATATCGGGGGATGCAGATCATGCTGTTCCTCTTCTCTTTTCTGTTTTTTGCAGGAATTACATTCGGTTACGTAAATCTGTTTCTTGGCTTCGGGTGGTTTGTCGCTGTAGTCATTGGCTTTGCGATATCAGGTTTTGCCTTTTTGCTTGCTCGCACCATTGGTTTGACACCCGATGGCGCGTTCAAAAGCGGCAAAAACTGGTTTCTGATGGCGGTTCTGCTCATTGTTAGCGCTGCCGGTATCTACAATACATTGATGCTACAATTTGAAGGCGAGCAAATTCTTGCTGATGCTGCAACGGAATCAGAGGATGCTTTCGCGGTTTTGGAGGGTTCTGCAGAAACCGAGTTGAAGACCAGCGGCATAGAAGAGCGTGTCGGGCAAATAGAATCATTGAAAGATGCGCTTTTCAGTGAAATGCGCAACCCGCGAAATTGTGGTGAGGGGCCAGAGGCTGCGCGTATTATCTCGCAGTTGCGCAATGAGCTGCCCGAGTTTCGACCCGTCAGTAGCGGCAGGAGTCAGCGCAGGGGGCAGGATTGCAGCTACCTTGAACCCGTCATTGCCGACTATAATACACGCATCTCGCTGCTTCTGGATCGGGCGTCGTGGAACAATCGTGACCTCAGGGACGTGCTGGAAGTGTCGCTACGCGCACAAAACGAGATGGAGAATCTGCGGCAGGATGTCTCGTCGGGCTACACGCCATTACAGCTCAAACAGTTCGTCAATATCCTGGAAGATGCCGACGCGGTTTATCGCAAGACACGCAAAAAGCTCGGCAAAGAGACTGATATTGGTTCCATTCCGCCGTCCCTCCCCATCGTGGCGGCCAAGAGCTTGGGGAATATCTACAAACTGCCCGGGCTGATCTGGAGCCGCATAGAATATCTCTCGACATGGGCCTATCTGCTGTTGGCCGCAGGCTTTGATTTTCTTCTCGTTTCGCTGTTTGAGCTGGTGAGAACCAACAAGGTCAGCCGTGTCAAACTACCACCGCAATTCCAAGGATAGTTTGATGCAAGACGAAGACCTGCCAAAACCGTTCAAGCCCAAACCGCTCGACGATGATGAGTCCGCGTCAGCCTCACCAAAATCGGGCGACACCATATATAGTTCCGGCTTGCCGCCAGGCGATGAAGATGATGACTCGCCTTCAGGTGGAAGCAACGCATCGGATACGTTCGGGAGTAAACCATGGTCTGCCGGGAGGCTCGACGGAGCTGATACCGATGATGATCAGCAAACGCCCGATATCGATGTCTCGAGGCTGGGTATGGAGTTGGCGAAAGCCATGTCGGTCAAGGAACAGGGTTATCACCCTGTGGTAATCTTTGGCACCAACAACAGTGGCAAGACTGCGCTGCTGATGTCGCTATTTTCCATATTGCGTAATGAAGCCGACAGGCTGAAAGCCGGTCTGGTTCTGTGCGAGCCGCTGCTCGACGATAATACCGAGACGGGCGGGCTGCTCTATGAAGAGGCCCAGCACACCTTCGAAATCAAGACGAAGGCTTTCATGAGGCGCGAGAAAATTCCGGTGACACGCTTCGAGCTGCCGTTTTTCATACCCGTAGAGCTTCGACCACAAAAAGAAGAAAATATTCGCTTTGCTTTTATGGAGAGTAATGGCGAATGGTATCGCCCGTTGGTCGAGCCCGGTGCCGAGTTGACCGGTGTGAAAAAACTCTATCCCGCGATGAGAAAGGAAATCGAACAGTTTGTCGGCGAGTTTCGCGGCGGTATCAGTTTTATCTTCATCGCACCCGCGACCCAGGAAAGGGTGCATGGGCCGGCACGGATCGGGCGTGACATTGACAGGTTGGAAAGTGCTTCCGAAGCTTTGGTGGGCGTTCTTAAAAGCTATGAAAGAATAAGAAAATTTTCTCGTGAAAAGGATCGCTTTGTCACCCTGATTACCAAATGGGATGCGAGGAAAAGAGGTGAGCAAACCAATGCTCCGATAGATGATCCGGAATTTCTTGCCCAGGATGAGGGGGCTGCATACCAGTTTTTCAAGGAATATTATAACGAAGCCTATTCCGAGCTTCAGGGCCTTCCTGTTTCAGAAAAGCATTGGCGTATACAGGCCTATATTTCCGGTGTCATGGACGAGAATGGCTTGCTGCCCCTGGAGCAGGGGTCGGATCAGAAGGATGTCGTTGACTCCTATCCTGAAGAAATGTGGATATGGCTCTATAAGCACGCCCTCGAGACCAGGAAAAAAACGCCGGTCAGTCCATTTCCCAGACCACCACGCAGGCCAGCACTCATACGGTTTTTTGAAAAGGCGCTAGACGCTCTTTCGGGCGGTTAAGATGGCTCAGGATTCCACCAGCGGCACATCGCCACCCACGGCATTTCTGGAATATCATTATTATGACGGGGGTCTGAAAGGCCAGGTGCTGCCCAATATCGCCCGGCCTGATTGGGCACCGCCGATCGATGCGGTAGGGTTACCGCAGAAATACAGACTATCCGGTGAGGACAGCTGTGTAGAATTTATCCGTTTCGAGATGCCGGCCGGCCGTGTCACATGGATGGGGCTGCATATCGGCGGGATCGATGCGCAATTTGGTGATCGCGAGAATTATGAAGGCATTGGCGTCTGGTTGCTGAACCAGTCGATTACTGCACCGGACTATGTCTATCTGGCGCTCAAGGAGTTTTTCCCACCTCTAGAGAAGCGCAATTTTACCGGTGCTGCTGCTCTGGCGGATGATCTGCTACACGGGGCACTGCCGAGCTATTGTATCGCTGCAAGCCGCCTGCCCAAGCCGCTGGCCGGCCTGCCACTGGCAAAATCCTCTCTTACAAAGGATGTCGTTTATCATCTCGATACCGGTCATGAGCGTTTCCAGAGCAAGCTATGCGCTTTCCTTTTGCAGGCGCAGTTTATTTCCCGAAAAGATATGTCCGCACCGCGCTTGCTTATCATGTTATCTGACGGCGCAACGGCCAGCAGACATGATTATCGCAAGATGGAAACCGTTGATTTCACGCGTTCTTTATTGAAGACACTACCCGGGGCGTTTGAAAAACTGCAGGATAGTGTTGCTGCAGCCAACACCGCCTATGAGCAACAGGTAGAAGCGACTTCCGCGTTGCAAAACCAGCTGGCGAAGCTGCAGTCCGACAATGCCGAGCTGACTTCCAATCTGAAAACAGAAAAGCAGTCTGCTGCCCATTTTCAAGAGATGCTTTCGGAAAATGCAGAGAACAAACGCCATATTGAGCTGGTCAATCTCTACGGCGATCTTTCCAGACAGCTCAATGCGTTACAGCAGACGGCCATGAAGGGCTTCAGGGACACAGCGAGCACCATTCAAACGGCGCAAAGTTCCATCAAGTCCAGCCTGTCGAATACAGTGACTTCCGTAACCGAAGGCAATGAAAATTGGCGGCAACCCGGCCCGCCCAATAACGATCCGCATGCCTCTGCAGGTCTCGATTCCGGGGCCGAAACAAAAGTCTCTGACTTTATGGCCTGGGTGCAACGCAAACCTGTTTTGGCAGGTGCCGGGCTTTTGATTGCTGTGCTGGCAACCGCCTGGATTATCAGCACGCTCTGGCAGGATAGCGACGAGGGTACAGAGGTGGAGCAGGGGGTACCGACGAAGAGGTCAGCATTGCGGCAAAAGAGACTTTTACCTGCACGCCCGTGGCGGTTTATGGCCCTGCTGGCCCGATCAAATGTTCTGAAGCTGATGACTTCAGCCTTTCCGACGTCATCACCCGATCGCTGGACAATCGCTGCGATGACCCTGATAGCTGTCCCGAGATGTCCGGCGCAGAGGCGCGCAGAGAACTGGCCAGACTGCTCAGCTGGACTGGAAGCACGCGACCTGTGCGAAGCGGTGCCCAAGGTACAACATTCATCCCCGTAAGCGGTGCCACAATAGATTGCACGGTCACATCCGCACCAATAGGCGAGGACGCCCCAAGATTGGCTGAGTGTGTCTTTGGCCGGGAGAAAGAAGATCTGGCCTGTGCTCTTGTTGAAACGGGGGCCGCCATAAATAATAGTGCCAGCGGCAAAAGCTGTCCTTCCTAGAGCGTGTCCTGAAGAGCCAGATACGACCCCCTGCGGGGCGGGCTGCTTTTGGCCCAGTGCTTCGTTACTCGTCAGTCACTATGCTGTGGCATGGCTCCTTCCTCGCGCCTCGCTCTGGGCCAAAATCGGTTCCGTGCCAACGTACCTGGCTCTTCAGGACACGCTCTAGGCGCTGTCGCCGTTTATCCGCCGGGTTATCTCGGCAATGCGGGTCAGGCTTTGCAGTGCGGCGGGCAGGATGACTGCCGACTCGATCATTTCATAGGAATAGACCACAATCGCAAATATCTGTCCGGCGCTGGCGGTTATCTGGGTTGCGGCGAACCACAAATTGACCCCCAGCATCGCCAGCAGCACAGCGAAAATTGCACCATAGACAATTGCCTCGGTATCGGAGAGTCGCACAACATGCCCGCGCAGCAATGACAAATGGTGACGAATGGCGGTGCCACTGCCATTTTCGAGCACAGATACCTGTCGTTCAGCCTGTTCATTGAGATTGCTGTTGAGTGCGAAAAAGCGGCTGCCCGACAGCGCATAAATTGCCAGCACCAATAGGATCGCACCTCCAGCCATGGCTGCCAGCAGTCTGTGAAAGACGAACAGCACCGCCAATGATGCCACCAGTTGCACCGTTGCGGTGAGCACGACCGGCACTTCATTTTCCAGGAAGGTCACCAGTTCATGGCTCATATCCAGCCGGGCGTTGATGGTGGATACCGGTTGCTTGCGGGTATTGTGTACCACCGCCATGCCCAGCTCGACACCGACAGTGCCATAGGCGCGGGTGTCGTAGACGCGCCGGTCAATGGCGAGCAGCAGCAACAGCCCCATGGTGCCGGCAAGCCATATAAAGGCGGTCCAATCATTGTTGAGCAGCCCGTCAATCGACCAGCCCAGCAGCAGTGGCAGCGATGCCAGCATCGCAGTCTCGGCAAGGGTCAGGCCATTTGTGACCGCCACCTGTTTCCAGAAGACGCGCATCAGCGACGCGATGGACAGTTTCCGGTCGTGTAAGGGCATGAGCGATCAGGCGGGGTTCCGCTTTGCCGGGGTTTTGCGCTTGTCCGGCGTCCATCCCGGCGGGCCAAAGAGATGCATCCAGACATTATGCAGCGAACGCGCCCCGGCAAGATCGCGCAGCAGTTGCGGCCATTCGGAAAACCATATGACCAGCGGATTGACGCTGTCGAAATCGCGCTTCAGGCCATATCGCGGGGTTTCCTCTTCGGCCTGATAGGTATCGAAGATCCGGTCCCAGATGATCAGGATGCCGCCATAATTTTTATCGATATATTTCGCATCGCAACCATGATGCACCCGGTGATTGGCCGGTGTGTTGAGAAAACCGTCAAGCAGCGGCATCTTGCCGATCATCTCGGTATGGATCCACACCTGATAGGCGAGCACGATGATGATGCTGGCAAAGACCAGTTCTGCCGGGAAGCCGATCACTATCAAGGGCAGGTGCAATATGGCGGAGATAACACCTTCAAGGGGACCAAAGCGTATCGCAACCGCGACATTCATGTGACGCGAGGAATGATGCACCGCATGCTGGGTCCAGAACAGCCGGACTTCATGGGCAATGCGATGCTCCCAATAATAGATGAAATCCGCCGCCAGCAAGGTAAGGGCAAAGGTCCAGACATTGATCGGCATGGTCCAGCCGATCAGCGTCTCGTCGAGCAGGACATAGCCGGTATAGACGAAGGACAACAGGAAGGTCTCCGCCAGTACGGTCGGTATCTGGGTCGAGAAGCTGGCGATGATGTCGAGCAGTTTGCGACCCTTGAAGCTTCCCGATAGCAGCTGCGTGCCGATTTCGATCAGCAGCATGACGATACCGATAAGGTAGAACCCATTCTCGAAGGATTCGGCCAATTGTGCGACAGTTTCACTGTTCATCTTGCTGTTGTCCCAGTCCGGATATCAAAGTCTGCCATGCCAGTCGGCTGGCCTGTGCGGGGGTAAGATCCTGTGCCGTCACCGCCTCCCAGGCGGCATAGAGCAGGCTGCCATAGGCGTGGACGATCCATTCTGTCGGTATGGTGGCATCGAACAGACCTTCGGCCTTGGCCGCTTCGACCATGGCATGGGTCTCGCGATCCTGGCGCTGAATCGCGGCGGCGATATCGGGATGGTCGCCAATCGGCTCGCGCATCAGGAAGCGATAACGGTCGCCAAGCGGGATCAGGGCATCGAGCGTATAGTACAGCGCCTCGCCATGGGTTGCGACATCGGCACAGGCTTGCTCCGCCGCTATATCCATCTCCTCGAGCGCGGTGCGGGCGAGGGTAAGAATAAGGTCATCGCGGCCGGCAAAATGGCGGTGCAGCGTCGCGCGTCCGACACCGGCGCGCTCGGCAATATCGGCGAGCGACGCGACGGGATTTTCGGCGAGCACGGCAAAGGCTGCCTCAATCAGGGCGGTTTTTGATGGAGGGCGCAACGAATCTTGCATGAGACATTTATGTATCAATTGAGACTATAATGTCAATAGCCCGAAAATTCTTTGCTTTTCAGCGCAAAACCGATGCCGATACAGGACGGTACACCGCTTGCGGTCGCCCGGAGCTTAGGCTAATTTCCAAGTTTAAAGGGTAATGCACAGGGAGGTTATGGTGCGACGGACGCTTGTAACGCTTTTATCGACTTTGCTTGCGGCAGGCATTGCCGCACCGGCTGTGGCGCAGACATCGGATAGTGCCGAGACTGCGGTGAGTGCGGCGTCCGAAGAGGAAGATCGCGTTGCCAAGGCGCGCGCCATGGTCAAACAGGCTGGGCTGTTCAATGAAAGCCGGACATTGGCGCGCTGGACAACGCCGATATGCCCGAAAGCCTATGGCTTTACAGACGAGCAGGCAAATCAGGTCGAAGCGCGTGTGAGGGAGGTGGCCCAGGCAGTGGGTGCTCCGGTTGCCAGCGGAAAATGCCGCGCCAATTACAATGTCTACCTGACCTCCGAATTTGCCCGCACCCTTTCCGGGCTGCGTGCGACCAAGAAGCGTCTATTCGACAATATGCCGATCAATCGTCTGGAGCAGATCGCCAATTCCGGTGCATCGGTGTTCTGGCTTTATGACATCAAGGGTGAGGACAGACGCGATATCACCTATGCCTCGGTGGTTATTGACAGGACCACGCTCGCCGGCAAGTCGATCGGTACGATGTCGGACTTTGCCGCCTATGTCGGGATGGCCGAGTTTGCATGGCCTTCGGGGATCAGCCCCGAATCGATACTCCAGGCCTTCAGCTATGAACAGGCGACCAACCAGATCACCGAATGGGATGCCAAGCTGCTGATCGGGATTTACCGGCAGAATCTGGCGCTTGATGCGCGCGCTCAGCGGGAAAATCTGATATCCGCCATTGCGCGCTGATCCACCGCCATGGTGGCGACCATTCTCTCGATAATGATGCTGTTGGCCTTTGCGCTGGTTATCGGCGCGCTCGTGTTGTCACGCCGTGAAGGCTGGACGCGCAAGCCGGTGCTGATGCTGGTGCTGGCCGGCATCATGTTTGGCAATGTCGCGATCTGGGCTTTGCCCAACGACCGGGGCATCGCCCCGGTGGAGGCTGTAGCGCAGAATTAACGAATCGGTGAATCCGGTGCCAGACGCATATCCAGATAGGTGTCGACCGCGGCCATCAGGTCATCCATTTCATTTTCGAAGAAATGGTTGGCGCGTGGAACCTGGTCATGATGGATGGTGATGTGCTTTTGCGTGCGCAGCTTGTCGACCAGCTTCTGCACCGCCGCCGGAGCGACGATCTGGTCATTGGCACCATTGATGATGATGCCCGAGGCAGGGCAGGGCGCGAGAAAGCTGAAATCATACATGTTCGCCGGCGGCGCGATCGAAATGAAGCCGCGAATCTCCGGTCGCCGCATCAGCAGCTGCATGCCGATCAGCGCCCCGAAGCTGAACCCGGCAACCCAGGTGGTCTCGGCCTCGGGGTGGACGCTCTGCACCCAGTCAAGCGCGGCAGCAGCATCGGAAAGCTCACCAATGCCATTGTCGAAACTGCCCTGGCTTCGGCCGACACCGCGAAAATTGAAGCGCAATGTGGCAAAGCCGCGCTTGGCGAAATTATTGTAGAGATCGAAGGTGATGCGATCATTCATTGTGCCGCCGCCCTGGGGGTGCGGGTGGAGGATGATCGCCACCGGAGCGCGCGGGCGCGGTGCGAGGCTGAAACGACCTTCAAGACGGCCCTCCGGGCCGGAAATAATAACTTCGGGCATAAACTCTGGTCCAGCTAGAAATGATAATCAAACGGTGCCCGGCCCCAGCTGCTGACACTGGGTCCATGCGCTCCGGTTCGATTGGAAACTGCATGCCTATACAAAATTGTACATGAAAAACGCAATAAAATGCGTGGCAGTTGGAAAATGCGACGCTAAAGAGCCGAATATGCCTGTATCCCAACGCCTTTATCTCGATCATGCGGCGACAACGCCGGTGCTCCCTGCGGCACGCGCGGCGATGGCGGAGGCGATTGAGGCCTGGGCCAATCCATCCTCGCCACATCTCGACGGCCGCACCGCGCGACAGGCGCTCGAGGTGCAGCGCAAACGCCTGAAAGAGCTGCTGCTATGGGATGGCGAGGTGGTTTTCACCAGCGGCGCGTCCGAGGCGCTAGCAATTGCGCTGGGCGGCAAATGGGACCGGCACATTGTCAGCCCGGTCGAGCATGATGCGGTGCTGCGTCCGGTGCCCGATGCGGTGAAGCTCGCGGTCGATCTGCAGGGGCGCGTGGTGCTGTCGAGCATCGCCCGGGCGTTGGAAGACGGAGCCGGGTCGCAGCTGGTGGCGGTGCAGAGCGTCAATAACGAGACTGGGGTGATCCAGCCGCTGGCCGAGATCGGTGATCTGGTACATGATCATGGTGGCGCCTGGCTCTGTGACTGCTCGCAAAGCGTTGGCAAGCTGCCGCTACCCGATGCCGATCTCATCACATTGTCGGGGCATAAATTTGGCGGTCCGCCAGGTATCGGCGCGCTGCTGGTCAGGGATCTCGCAATGTTACATCCCAGTGGCGGCCAGGAAAAAGGCTATCGTGCGGGTACTGAAAACCTGCCGGCCGTGGCGGCGATGGTTGCTGCGCTCGAACAGCCGACGCCCTGGCATCAGCGGATTCAGGATCTGCGCCATCAGCTCGACCGCCAGATGGAGGCGGCGGGTGGCAAGGTGGTCGCGAAACAGGCTGATCGGCTACCGACCATTGGTAGCTACCAGATGCCCGGCGTCAGCGCCAATGCGCAGCTGATACAGTTCGATCTTGCCGGAATTGCGGTTTCCGCGGGCAGCGCCTGCTCTTCGGGCACGCTCAAGACCAGCCATGTGCTGAGTGCCATGGGCTGGGACGAAAAGTCTGCGGGTGAGGTAATACGTGTCAGTTTCGGCCCGGATACCAGCCGTGCCGGCATCTATCGTTTCCTCGAAATGTGGCAGCAAATCGCCGCCAGGGCACGCGCCGATGCATAAGGCCAATAGCTGATCATGGCTGCGAGCATCTATCTCGACTATCAGGCGACGACACCATTGGCGCCCGAGGCGCTCGAGGCGATGCTGCCATGGTTATCCGAGAAGCATGCCAATCCGCACAGTGCGCACCGCGCCGGACGCGAGGCGGCGGCGATGGTCGAATGGGCGCGCGACCGTGTTGCGGCGTTGATGCCGTCGGACGGCCAGGTGATTTTCACCAGCGGTGCCACCGAGGCGATCAACATGGCGGTGCATGGCGTCTGCCGCGATGATGGCCGCGCCGCCTATAGCGCCATCGAGCATGCTGCGGTGATCGATGCGGTGCACGGCCATACGGCTGGAGCGAAACACGCGATTATCCCGGTTTGTGCCGATGGTGTGCTCAACCTGGCTGCAGCCGAGGCGATGATTGACCAGAGCTATACGCTGGTGGCGGTAATGCTGGTCAATAACGAGATTGGCACTATCCAGCCAGTCGCCGAAATGGCGGCGCTGGCGCATGATCACGGCGCGCTGATGCTGTGCGATGCAGTACAGGGCTATGGCCGGATCGATATTCCCGAAGTCGTTGATATGGTAGCAATTTCTGCGCACAAGATACACGGACCCAAAGGTATTGGCGCGCTATGGTTGCGCGACGGGATCGAATTGCCACCGCTGCTCCATGGTGGCGGACAGGAGCAGGGGGTACGCTCGGGCACATTGTCGCCGGCATTGTGCGTCGGTTTCGGGGTGGCCGCAAAGCTGGCTGTGGATCGGCGTGATGAGGATGCGGAACATGTCGCGGATCTGGCAGAACTGGCACGGACGCAATTTGCCGGCTGGACGATCAACGGCGCCACCGACACGCGCTATCCGGGCAATCTTAATATCCGCCGCGACGGGCTGGATGTGGCGCGACTGATATCCGATGTGCGCCAAGTCGCCTTTTCTGCCGGTTCTGCTTGTGCCAGCGGTTCGGGACGGCCCAGCCATGTGCTGAGCGCGCTGGGATTGCCGCGCGAACAGATTACATCGTCGATACGGCTTGGCTTTGGGCGTTATACAAGCGATGATGAGGTTATCCGCGCAGCCGCGCTGATCAACGCCGCCGCCGACGCGCAATGATGCAGGAGCATGATGTGAGCGACAATGCAGACATGGTAACGATCCGCTTTGTCAGCGCCGATGGCAAGCAGGAGCAGGTCGCTACCGGCATTGTCGGCGAGAAGCTGCTCGGCCTGGCCCAGGCAAATGGCCAGCCGCTCGAAGGCACATGCGAAGGGCAGATGGCCTGTTCGACCTGCCATGTCATTCTGGAGAAAGAAGATTTTCTGCAGCTTCCTGAGGCAAGCGAGATGGAGGAGGACATGCTCGATCTCGCGAGCGCAGTCACCGCGACGAGCCGGCTGTCATGCCAGATCGTGCTGTCGCCAGACATGGACGGCATGACGGTGCGAATCCCCACCGAAGTGCGCGATATGACCGGGGCTTAAGCCGGGTGAGAAGGCCATTTTTCCTCAGCCGCCGGAGACTGGTGACCGCAACACCGCTGTTTCTTGCAGGAACAATCGCCGGACCGGGCTTTGGCGCGGCGCTGCCACAAACCTCGTCCAATGGCGAACCGGCGCTGGGCACCATCGAAAAGCGTATTGGCGGTCGACTGGGCGTTGCGCTGGTTGATGCAGCCGGCAAGCCGCTGATGCTGCATCGGTCTGACGAGCGTTTTGCCATGTGCTCCACCTTCAAGGCATCGCTGGCGGCGGCAATATTGGAAGCAATCGGTGCTGACCAGCTGCGCGCCGACACACTGCTCACGATTACCGCCGACGATCTGGTGACCTATGCGCCCTATGTCGAGCCACGGCTGGCGCAGCGCGATTTTACCGTGGTGGAATTGCTCGAAGCCTCGGTGCAACTGAGCGATAATGTCGCCACCAACGCGCTGCTGAAGGTCTATGGCGGTCCGCAGAAGCTGACGCGCTTCTATCGTGGCAAGGGTGACAGCGTCACCCGGCTTGACCGGTATGAGCTTGAGCTCAACGAAAATGCCCTCGGCGATCCACGCGATACCAGCAGCCCCTTTGCCATGGCGCGGCTGATGGCGGATCTCTGCTTCGGCACCGCTCTGAGATGCAATGCCCGCGATGAGTTGAAGCGGCTGATGGCCGGCAGCAAGACTGGCGCCGACCGCATTCGTGCCGGTGTGCCCGAGCATTGGCATGTCGGCAACAAGACCGGCACCGGCTATCCGGAGGCCAAGGCAGTGAACGATATCGCCTTTCTCGAAACGCCGGAAAAAGGCTATATATTAGTGATTTATAGTGACAGGGCTGTTGTCAGCTATGATGCGGCCAGCGCCGCGATCGCCGAAGTAGCGGCCCATGCGGCCGAGCGGATCGCCCGCGTTTGAGCCATTTGCCAGGCTTGCTTTTTGCTGCGCACGACGCCATATGGCCCTTGGGAGTCGGGCGGACGTGGTCTTCGCCAACCTGGTCAGGTCCGGAAGGAAGCAGCCACAACGATTTTTCTACGGGTCGCCCGGCTCCTTTTCACAAAATCCCCAGTTCCTCTGCCGCGCGCTCGATATGATCGAGTATTTCCTTTAGCGGAATGATGGTGATTCCAATCAGATCGGGGTCCTCAAGCAGTTCCCTGGCATGGGTTACAGTGGTGAAGCGCAGGCTTTGCACCGTCTGAAAGCCGGGAGAGGCGGCGCGGTTGTCATCCTCTTCAGCCATGACGTGAAGCCGCGCGATCAGCAGTGCCGGATCAGGCGCATGGTAGACCAGCTTGAGCGGCATATGGTGCAGCAGATTATGTCCGGCAACGTCGAGGCCGAGCTTGGTCAGCCGGTCGAGCACCATGATTTCCGCCAGTTCGTTCATCGATAATTGCCGCGCATGCCCGGTTTTTGGCGGCTTGCGCAGAGCTACCAGGCCTTTCGAGATCATCTGGTCGATCCGCGCACGGCTGACGCCGGTGATATGCACCGCTGCTCGCGTGTCAAAATAGCGCCGCTTCATCTGATCCTGTCTCCGTCCCTCATGACGACCCGGTTTGCCCCTATTGCCAAAATCGATCAGGTCATCATGCAACAGTCACGACCGCACAAATTTTGCGGCAGTTTTCTTTATACCTCTGATAGTCCTTCAGAGGTATCTTATCCCGAGCTAATTTGCAATGGCTATCGACGGGTGCGCCGGCAGCGTCCTATAACTGCCAGAATGAGCGATTCAGACACCGGCCATGTCACCGCCGGCACCCCTGACCGGGATGCCGAGACGGACAAGGATACGCCGCCCAGCGCCGCCGAACTGGAAGAGGCAGGGCAATCGGCGCTGTTTGGTGCGCCAGCATCTGAATCCGGCGTCGATGAGAAGAAGTCGCCAGCGCCTGACATACCCATTGACGAATCGCGAACGGGACAACGACTTGTAAAAAAAGAGGAAAATGAGGGTGATGGTGACGGCAGCTGCGCCGCCGCAGGAGCCAGCACGCCTTATCGGGTGTTGGCGCGCAAATACCGGCCGCAGAGTTTTTCGGGGCTGATCGGCCAGTCGGCGATGGTCCAGACGCTCAGCAATGCGATCAAGCGTGACCGGCTGGCGCATGCATTTCTGATGACCGGTGTGCGGGGTGTCGGCAAGACTTCGACGGCGCGGCTGATCGCCAAGTCGCTCAATTGCATCGGCCCGGACGGGAAGGGCGGCCCGACCATCGACCCTTGCGGGGTATGCGAACATTGTGTCGCCATTGCCGAGGGGCGGCATATCGATGTGATCGAGATGGACGCCGCCAGCCATACCGGCGTCGACGATGTACGCGAGATTATCGAGGCGGTGCGTTATGCCAGCGTCTCGGCGCGTTACAAGATTTACATTATCGACGAAGTGCACATGCTGTCGAAAAACGCATTCAACGCGTTGCTCAAGACGCTTGAAGAGCCACCGGCACATGTCAAATTCCTGTTCGCTACTACCGAGGTGGACAAGGTCCCGATCACCGTGCTGTCAAGGTGCCAGCGCTTTGATTTAAAACGGATTCCAGCCGAAATGCTGGTCGAGCATTTTGCGTCCATCTGCACTGAAGAAGCGGTCGATGCCGACCAGGATGCCCTGGCGATGATTGCCCGTGCCGCGGATGGCTCGGTGCGTGACGGCCTGTCGGTGCTGGACCAGGCAATTGCCCATGCCGACATGGCGCTGGATGAGCAGGGCGGCGATGGCGACAGGCCGCACATCTCTGCCGTTGCTGTGCGTGCCATGCTCGGCCTGTCCGACCGCACTGTGGTGCGCGAACTGCTGGGTCATGTGCTGCGCGGCGAGGATCAGGCGATGCTGACGCTGCTCGACCAGCAGCATGACCTGGGTGTCGAACCGCTGGCGCAGCTGCGCTCGCTAATGGACATGGTGCACGCCATCACTCTGGCGAAGATTGATGGATCATCGGCCGGTAGTAACGGGTTGAGCCGCGAAGAACAGGCGATGCTGAGCGATTTGGCCAGTCAGATGAGCCATGGCACACTGCACCGGCTATGGCAGATGCTGCTCAAGGCGCATGGCGAGATCGCTGAAGCGCCTGATCCGCGTGAAGCGATGGATATGGCTATGCTGCGGCTGGTCTATGCCGCCTCGCTGCCCGATCCGGGTGCCGTGGCGAAGGCAGTGGAGCAGGGCGGTGGCAGCGCCGAGCAGGCCGCGCCCGGCACCAGTGCCCCGGCCACAGGCCCGGCAGCCAGCGCCGCTCAGTCTGGCCAGATTCCGGTTGCCGAACCGACGTCATCCGAGCCAGAAGCACCTAATGAAGCTGCGGAATCGGCGATGCTGGATCTTGGCTTTGTCGATATAATTCAGGGACTTGATCGTCAGGGTGACCTGCGGCTGGCGCAGATATTGCACGATCAGCTGCGGCTGGTGCATTATGCGCCGGGTCGCATCTTCTATCAGCTGGCGCGCGAAGTCGGCCCGGCATTCGATGCCGAATTGCGCGATGCGTTGTTGCGTCTGACGGGGCAGCGCTGGCAGGTTGAAAAAGGTGAGGGCAATGCCCAACCGAGTATAAGGGAACAGGAACTGGCGGCAGCAGAGGCGCGCAAGGCGTCGATTTTGCAGACACCGCTGGTGCAGGCCGCGCTGGAGGCATTTCCCGATGCCGAGTTGAAGCAGAATGGCGAGGATAATAGCGGCGACAATAGCGGGTCAGGAGCCCGCCCGGACAGGAGTT
Source organism: Pseudomonadota bacterium (assembly GCA_039818985.1). Classification (NCBI taxonomy): domain Bacteria; kingdom Pseudomonadati; phylum Pseudomonadota; species Pseudomonadota bacterium. Next base: position 789,381 of record JBCBSU010000001.1, read on the forward strand.
TACGCGCGTGAAAAGCATGGAAGAAATGATGAAAGCGGCGCAGGAGGCGGCGCAGACGGTACAGGACCAGATGCAGGAGGCGCAGCAGCGGCTCGAATCGCTGGAGGTCGAAGGCGTTTCGGGTGGCGGCATGGTCAAGGTCAGGGCAACGGCCAAGGGCCGCATCCTCAGTGTTGCGATCGATGACAGTCTGATCACCCCTGATGACAAGGCGATGCTGGAAGACCTGGTTGCTGCGGCGTTCAACGACGCACGGATGAAGGCGGACAAGGTGAGCGAGGAGGAAATGTCCAAAATGTCTTCGACTCTGCCGCTGCCACCGGGCTTCAAAATGCCTTTCAGCTGATCCTGCGGGCATATTCCCCCCGTTTGGGCCTGTTTCGGGGGCCTAATGCGCCGGGCCATGGTTGAAGCGCAATCGGCCAATGCCAATATTGCAGAAGAACTTTTTTATTCATTTGGATTGCACAGAGACCCCATGAACCAGACCTACCCACTTTTGCCCCTGCGCGACATTGTTGTCTTCCCGCAGATGATTGTGCCGCTGTTTGTCGGTCGCGACAAATCGGTCGCGGCGCTGGAACAGGCCATGGCCGCGAACAAGGAAATCTTCCTTGTCGCCCAGCTCGATCCGGCATGCGATGATCCCGACCAGAACGACCTTTATGATATGGGCGTGGTCGCCACGGTGCTGCAGATGCTGAAGCTGCCCGATGGCACGGTGCGGGTGCTGGTCGAGGGTCAGCGTCGCGCCAGCCTGGAGGCGCTGCGCATGGAAGAAGGCGTCTGTCTTGCCGAGGTCAAGCCGCAGGATCAGGCCAGTGTAAGCGGCACCGAGGTCGCCGCGCTGATGCGCTCGGTTGTCGAGCAGTTCGAGAACTATGCCAAACTTAACAAGAAGATGCCTGCCGAGACCGCAGTGCAGCTATCGGAAATAGATGATGCCAGCGCACTGGGTGACGCAGTGGCGGCGCACCTCAACATCAAGGTGGCAGACAAGCAGTCGCTGCTGATGGAACTCGATCCGGTGAAGCGGCTTGAGCTGCTGTTCGGCTTTATGGAGGGTGAGCTCGGTGTGCTCCAGGTCGAGAAGAAAATCCGCGGTCGAGTCAAGCGCCAGATGGAGAAAACCCAGCGCGAATATTATCTGAACGAGCAGCTGAAGGCGATCCAGAGCGAACTGGGCGGCGGCGATGGTGAAGATGGCGACGAGCTTTCTGAGCTGGCGCAGAAAATCCGCGAGTTGAAGCTGTCCAAGGACGCCAAGGCCAAGGCCGAGGCCGAACTGAAAAAACTGCGTTCCATGGCGCCGATGTCGGCCGAGGCGACGGTGGTGCGCAACTATCTCGATGTGTTGCTTGGCCTGCCCTGGGGCAAGAAGTCGCGGCTCAAAAAAGATATCAGCAAGGCGCAGGATATTCTCGATGCCGATCATTTCGCGCTCGAAAAGGTCAAGGAACGCATCATCGAATATCTGGCGGTGCAAAGCCGCACCAACAAGCTGAAAGGCCCGATATTGTGTCTCGTCGGCCCTCCTGGTGTCGGCAAGACTTCGCTCGGCAAGTCGATAGCCAAGGCGACGGGACGAGAATTTGTGCGCCAGTCATTGGGCGGCGTGCGCGATGAAGCGGAAATTCGCGGCCATAGACGCACCTATATCGGCTCGATGCCGGGTAAGATCGTCAATAACCTCAAAAAAGCAGGCACATCCAATCCGCTGTTCCTGCTCGACGAGATTGACAAGCTGGGACAGGATTTTCGCGGCGATCCGGCTTCGGCACTGCTTGAGGTTCTTGATCCCGAACAGAACGGCAAGTTTCAGGATCATTATCTCGAGATCGATATTGACCTTTCGGACATCATGTTCGTTACCACAGCCAATTCGCTCAACCTGCCACAGCCACTACTCGACCGCATGGAGATCATCCGGCTCGAAGGCTATACCGAGGACGAGAAGGTCGAGATCGCCAAACGTCACCTGCTTGCCAAGCAGATCGAGGCGCATGGCCTGAAAGAAGGCGAGTTTGCCCTTGAGGACGGCGCGCTGCGCGACCTGATCCGCTACTATACCCGCGAGGCCGGCGTGCGCACGCTTGAGCGGGAAATTGCGCGGCTGGCGCGCAAGTCACTGCGCCGGATTATCGAAGGCAAGGACGAACAGGTGATTATCACCTCGGACAATCTTGCCGACTTTGCAGGAGTGCGCAAATTCCGCCACGGCGTAGGCGAGGAAGAGCATCAGATCGGTGCCGTTACCGGGCTGGCCTGGACCGAGGTCGGTGGTGAATTGCTGACGATTGAGTCGGTCACCGTTCCGGGTAAGGGACAGATCAAGACTACAGGCAAGCTGGGTGAGGTGATGCAGGAATCGGTTCAGGCCGCCTGGTCCTATGTCAAGGCGCGCTCGCCGTCCTATGGCATCAAACCGGATATCTTCAATCGCAAGGATGTACATATCCACCTTCCTGAAGGCGCAGTGCCAAAAGATGGCCCGTCTGCCGGTGTCGGCATGGTGACCTCGATGGTTTCGACACTGACTGGCATTCCGGTACGCAAGGACGTTGCCATGACCGGCGAGGTAACGCTGCGCGGTCGGGTATTGCCGATTGGCGGACTCAAGGAAAAGCTGCTTGCGGCGTTGCGCGGTGGTATCACCACTGTGCTGATTCCCGAGGAAAATCAAAAGGATCTGGCTGATATTCCCGATAATATTACCGAAGGCTTGAAGATTATCCCGGTGTCGCATGTCGATGCGGTGCTTAGTGAGGCGCTGATCGAAACGCTTGAGGCGATCGACTGGACCGAGGCTGACGAGCTGGCGGCGCGGCCTGCGGGCTTTGCCGCCGACAATAGCGATCCGCAGTTGCCGCACTGATTGTAAAGAGTGTTATAGAATCGCAACAAAAAGGCAAAAACTGGCGGAAAAGCTGGCGATTCCCTTTGACAGACACAGCCAAAAGGTGGTTAGCAATCTCATCTGATCCCGCGAATCAGGTGCAAAAATCATCAAGGGGGGATACCCGTAACATGAATAAAAATGATCTTATCGGCGCAGTCGCCGATCACAGTGGCCTCAGCAAAAACGACGCCGGCAAGGCCGTCGAGGCCGTATTCGATTCCATCACCTCTACCCTGAGCTCGGGCGGTGAAGTCCGTCTCGTCGGTTTCGGCACCTTCTCCGTCACCGAGCGCAAGGCTTCGACAGGCCGCAATCCGCGCACCGGGGAGCCGATGCAGATCAAGGCTTCGACCCAGCCGAAGTTCAAGGCCGGCAAGGGCCTGAAAGACGCCGTAAACAAGTAATGATATCGCCGCCCTGGCGCGGCGATATATGGTTTCGCGGACATCCAAATGGAGCAGGGGCAACCCTGCTCCATTTTATTTTACCCTGTATCGTCATATTATTATTGTGCCGGGCCGATCAGCGCGCGTGGACTTTCCATGCCCTTGATGACTGTCCATTCGACAATCTTGCGGCCATATTCGCTGCGATACCCGTTCTGGCTGTTATTGGCGAGCAGCTCACCGCTGGTAGTTAGCGTGAAGCTACCCGAAGGCTTGAGAATTGCCTTTTCCCCCATTCGCCGCGACATGCCCTTGTCGAGCGCCGAAAAGGCTGCGACGCTGCCTTTGCCGCCCAGTGCCGGGGCGATAATCTCATAGCGCCCCTCATCCTTTGGCAGGATTTGAACGAACGGCATGGAGATAGCGGCATCGGGCAGTTGCGGGAAGCTGAAGCCACCGGAAATCTGTCCTTCAGCGCTATAGTCGACCATGAAGATATCATTGCCCTGATAGGCGACGCTGTTCCACCCGGCATAGCCCTGCAGTTTTTCGGCGAGTTTCTCCATGCTCGCATCATCGCCCGGAATGGTACCGCCGAATAGCGCGTTGAGCATCGCGACACGCTCCTCATAACGCGCCTGCCGTGCCTGGTTTTCCAGGTCGACCCGCTCCTTGCGCTTCGCCAGCTCAGTCTCGGTACACTCGCGATTTTCATAGCGGTAGAGCGGCTGATAGACGCCGTTTTCGTCATATTCGCCCCGCTCTGTCGCGACTTCAACAGCAATGCTGTCTCTTGCGAGCTCTACACCGCCATTATCTGCTTCGGGATTATCAATCTCCCCGGTCTTGCGGTTGATCCTGCGCCGGCAGACCTCATTTTCCGGGTTGAACTGGCGTGGCTTTGGCGGGCGCAATTCGCGGTCATCGGGCAGCACCAGCTGCATCTGTCCCTTATAGGCGAAGCGATAGCGACCATCCGGGTCTATCGCCAGATAGGCCTCAAATTCGCCGGGTATCAGAAAGCAACCTGCGAGCAGCAGACAGCCGAGCAATGTGGCGGCGATACGGATCAGCATAGACCTTGTCCTTCCGGTTGCAGTTGCCAGCGGCTGTGGTTCAGTCGAGCCCGATCAGCGTTTCGGGCGGCTGTGACGTACTGGGCGTGATCTCCCAGCGCAGTACCGACTCACCATCCTCCGTCATCGGGCCTTCCTCGGTATTGTTGGTGAGAATGCTGCCATTGGTGCGCACGGTAAAGGTGCCATTGGGCAATGTCAGTTTGGGTGGGACATCAGGGCCGCCAGTTTCAGGTGATCCCATGCCTGCCAGCATGGCCAGCGAACCCATTCCCATTGCCCCCTGCTCGCCGGAGGCGAAGCCCGGTGCCTCGATCCGCACTTTGCCGTCCTTGCGCGCAATGACGGTGACAAAGGGATTGACCCCCTGCAGCTTCTCGATCAGCGGGAAAGTGAAGCCCTGATCGGCCATGCCGGTAATACGGAAATCGACATCGAACACACCATTTTCCTTGTGGCTGATGCTGTTCCAGCCTTTCTGGCGCGATACCCGCTCGATAAAGGTATCGATGGCTTCCGGGCTTGACGGGTCGATCCCGCCCAGCATGGCCTTGAACATCTCTGCATCACGCGCATTTTCGGCGGCCTTGGCGGCGCGCTGTTCCTCGACTTCGGCTTCGGTACAGGGCCGTTCCTCGAAATTGTCATCCATGCATTCGCCCTCGAAATCCTCGGTCTCTGCAGCGGCCGCCATGTCGAGCAGATTGCTGAAACCGAGGATCGAGATTTCTCCCTGATAGGCGAATTCGAAACGGCCACTTTTGTCAAGCATCAGCTCCGATGTGAAGGTGCCAGGGCTTATCATGCAGCCGGTGGCGAGCAGAGCTGCCATCAGTGCAGCTATCCAGCGTATTGTCATTTGTTTCTCCCCTCTCTTGGCCGCAAACGGCGTTCAACTGGTTTCGCGAGCGCTCAGGACATAAAGCGCCACTGCAGCGGCATTGGACACATTCAGGCTCTCCATCGCCGTATCGATTGGCAGATAGGCCGCTATATCACAATGCGCCATGACATTGGGACGAAGACCTTCGCCCTCGGCGCCGAGCACCAACGCCACCGGACCAGTGCCCACGGCATCGGCATAGACCTTGTCGCCATCGCCGGTCAGCGCGACGCGCCAGTAACCGGCATCGGCCATCTCCTCCAGCGCCCGCGACAGATTGACGACGCGGATCCAGGGCAGCCGGTCGAGCGCGCCAGATGCGGCCTTGGCGATGACTCCGGATTCGGGGGGCGCATGGCGGTCCTGGGTGATGATGGCTCCGGCACCAAAGGCCAGCGCCGAGCGGAAAATTGCACCGATATTGCGCGGGTCAGTCACCTGATCGAGCACCACCAGAGGCTTGCCAGCGGCGCGGTCGAGACATTCGGGCAGGCCGATATCCTCCAGCGGCGCAACCTCGGCAACGACGCCCTGATGCGGTGCATCGGGCGGTACCAGCAGTGCCAGGTCGCTGGCCTCGCAATATTGCACCGGCATAGCCTCGGGAATATCGAACTGCGCCAGCGCCGCACGGGTGCCGAGCAGCTTGCGCACATCGCGGTCGGCATTGGCCAGTGCCGCCTCCACCGCATGATGCCCCCAAAAGCGCGGCGCAATCGCCGATCCGCCACGCCCGCGCTGGCGCGATGCCTTTTTTTGCCGTGCCTGTCTTCCCCGTTTCATGGCGCTTGCTGTGGCATATTCATGCCGCCATGCCAATCATGATCGGCCAGCGCGGCAAAACAGTGTTTCCCGGCATTGACACAGCCCGCGCTTTTCGCCATTGAGCCGCCCTTGCCTGAGCGATCCCGGCACTGCGGGAGTCGCCCCTGATGGACAGGTGGCCGAGTGGTTAAAGGCAGCAGACTGTAAATCTGCCCGCGTGAGCGTACGCTGGTTCGAATCCAGCCCTGTCCACCATCATTCACCAAAGCTTCGGCTGGCAGGCCAGTCAGGATTTGTCTGGTTCTTACAATTTTTGTCTCTCGCAACCGTTATCTTGCTCCTTGAGGAGCAAATCGGGAGAGGGCAGAGTGAAATACCGTCATATCATAGCCGCGCTGGCACTGACGTCAGTGGTTGCACCAACTGCAGTCGAGGCAAAGATCAAATCGTCCGACGTGCGAAAGGCCTATCTGAAAGGCAAGAAGAAGAGCCATTATGGGCGCTCGGACATAAACAGCGATATCCGCTGCATGATTCTCTACACCGTCTGGGCGGGGATGAATTCAGGCAGCTATGACATCAACCTTGCCTATGCCCATGGCGAGCTGGGTTATGGCTATACCCAATATCAGTTCCACCATTATGGCAACAAGTTCGTCACCGAATATGCCAATGGCGATGCATGGCGTGGTATCTTCATGTCGGTCTCGCAGGATTTTGCCAGTCGCGATATGGCCAAAGACAAGGAAGTCAAGAACATGGTCGAGGAAATCGGGCGATGTGCCGTGCCGCATGGCAAGGTGGAGATGCATCCGGAAGGACTGGTGCGCGCCGAGCATTTCCTCAATGCCATCACCAACCAGCCTTATGAGCAGAGCTATCCCGTCTGGGCCAGGGACCGGAAAGCCTGGGACAGCTATGCTACGGCCATGATGAACGGGCAGTTTGTGCGTGCGGTGGATATCGCATCGCGTTCGCTCGATAGCGGTGACACCTCCACCTTTGACGATCAGGAATATATGGTGGCCATCGATGCGGCTGTGACAACAGGCAAGGCCGATCAGATACCGCAGCAGCAATTTGTCCGGGCGGCGGGTCGCGTACCGGCGCGCTATGCCGGTTATGCCGGGCAGAATGCGGCTGATTACCGGCCCCAGATGGAGCTTGTCAAAGCCTCGGCAACATCGGGGCTGATGTCGAGCTCGTCTGCCGCCAGCAATCAGGCGCGGAGCAGTGCCGAGCGAAACGCGCGTGACCGCTGCACAAATGCCGGGGGCAAGGTGCTGCGGGTCAACAGTGTACCGACCAACTCGTTTAAAGCGACGGACACCACCTGGCGTGCAACCTATGAGGCTACGGCGCAGTGCCAGTTCCCGCCAAAGCGCTGATCAGTCTTCGAAAGTGAAGTTGGGCAGGGCGTTGAACGCCAGTTTCAGCGCTTCGCCCCAGCCATCGGATATCTGGGCGAAATAGGGGTCATTTGCCTCGATGCGCTGTTCGTGTCCGACCTGCAGCGTGTCTTTTTCATAGACCATGATATCGAAGGGCAGGTCGACCGCGACATTGGCGCGGATGGTGGAGTCGAACGACACCAGCAACAGCTTGATGGCATTTTCGAACGACATGGCAGGGTCATAGGCGCGCACTAGTATCGGCCGGCCATATTTGGATTCGCCGATCTGGAAAAACGGGTTGTCCGCGCCCGCCTCGATGAAATTACCCTCCGGGTAGATCAGGAACAGTTTCGGCTCGCTGCCCTTGATCTGGCCCCCCAATATCAGTGTCGCGCCAAAGGGGGAGGCGGCTTCCTGCCCCTCTTCGCTATGGCTGCGTACCACTTCGCGCAGCGTTGCGCCGACTCGGCGGGCGACCTCGAACATGCTGGGATCGCCGAGGATCGAAGGGTCGCGCTCCTCCGGTGCCTTGGAGCGTTCATCAAGCAGGCTGACCACCGCCTGTGTGGTGCCCAGATTGCCCGCCGACAGAAGCGTGATCACCCGTTCGCCCGGCTGTTCCCATATCTTCACCTTGCGTACGCGGGAGATATTGTCGACACCGGCATTGGTGCGGGTGTCGGATATGAACACCAGCCCGCGATCCAGCCGCATACCCACACAATATGTCATGTCTCCGGTCCCCTGGCGGAAGTGATTCTCAATACGCAAATGCCTAGCAGAAAATGCGGGCCCGGCCTTGCCCCGCGACGGCGCATTCCACTGCAAATAATTTTGCTGTTACATGGCTATGTTGCGCATCGGCGCAATGTGTTTCAAGGCTTGGCGATGGCAGAACCCTATCTTGATCTTTCGACTGTACCGCCTTTGGCCGTGCCTCTGCTCAAGGCGATAGAGGGGCGTGCCGACTATGCCCGCGCGGCGGCAAAAATATCTGTGGTGCTGAGCGACAAGCTGGCACTTGCAGATGCCAATAATTTTGCAACAGCGGTGCGTCGGCTCGCGCCGAATGATCCGGTGGTGCTGAAGCTGACCGGCAAGCTGCTCGATAAGGCGGTTCCCGGTTGGCATTTTGCCTGCCTCAATGACACGGAGCGCAACGCCGCTTATGAGCGGGCCCTTAACGCCCTCGTTACACCCGAAACAATCGTTCTGGATGTTGGAGCAGGTTGCGGCCTGTTGTCATTGCTGGCGGCAAGGGCGGGGGCGAAACATGTCTATGCTGTTGAAATCGAACCACTGGTGGCCGAGGCAGCGCGTGAAATCGTTGCGCGCAACGGCTATGCTGACCGTATCACGGTTATCGGCAAGGATATCCGTGATGTCAGGCTGGGCGAGGACATATCCGAGCGCTGCAATCTGGTGGTGCAGGACATTATCTGGCCTGAACCGCTGTCCAAGGATATTCATCACCTGCTCGACTATTGCCGTGATACGCTTTTGACGGACAATGCCCTGTTTCTGCCGGAGTCTCTGACCATGTGCGGCATGTATATCGATGCGCAGCGCAACCTCGCGCCCCGGGATTATCGTGATGTGCATGGGTTCGATTTTTCGCCGATGTCGATCTTTGCCTCGCATCAGGTCACCTACCCACGTGAATTTCTGCCAGAAAAGCCGCTGACGAACCCATTTGCCATCGCGGATATCGACTTGCGCAGAACATTCGATCCGCAAGCTTTCGACAAAAGCACGACAGTGTCGACGATTGCGGCTGGAGAAATCCACTATCTGCTGCGCTGGCTCGAGATGCGATTTCCGGACGGCACGGTGCTGAATAACGGTGTCGGACACACGTCCTGCCGCAATATGATTGCCAACAGGGTGCTTGAGCCGATAACGGTTAGTGCAGGTGCGGATGTCGAAATATCAATGGAAAGCCAGCAAAATCAAATGTTAGCAATGGTAAAAGTTCAGTCAGGCAATTGACTGACGGGCAAATATTATTACAATAGAATTTGTATATTTATTCTATTATAAGGCTTTTTCATTATGAAAAGTAACGTAAAATCAGGCGCTAGGCCTGTAACGGGCAATAATGGTGGCAAGAAAGAATGGACTGCGCCGGTTGTTACTGAGCTCAATCAGGAAATCGACAATGTCATGGCTGGTCTTGGCATCGGAGCCGATGCCAAACTTGTGACCAGCACCAGCTGACATTTGCTCCGGTTCACTGCTGCACCTGCAATTCCACCGATAGTCTTTCCATGCCGCTGCCATAGCGCATGCCGGAAATCGGTGCCGCCTCCTTATAGTCCAGCCCGGTAGCGACGCGGACATAGCGCTCATCGGGCGAATGGCCGTTGGAAATGTCGAAACCGACCCAGCCGAGATTGTCGATATGCGCCTCAGCCCAGGCATGGGTGGCGTCCTGATCGACCCGGTCGTTCATCATCAGATAGCCTGAGACATAGCGCGCCGGCAGGCCGAGCAGCCGTGCCGCGCTGACAAAGATATGGCTGTGATCCTGGCACACGCCTTCGCCCTGGTTCAGCGCTTCTTCGGCAGTGGTGCGCGGATGGGTCTCGCCGGCAGCATAGGCCACGCGCTGATGGATCATGGCGGAAAGGGCATGCGCCTGATCGAGGCTGAACAGGTCCTGCCGGCGCACTTCGCTGACCAGCTTGCGGATTGCCTTGCCGGGCCGGGTCAGGTCGGTGGCGCGTTGGAAATACCATAAAGGCGCAAAACCGCCCTGATGGCCGATAATACCGCTGCCATCGGTCAGTTCGACGGTGCCGGTGCAGATGACAGCAATGTCCTGCGTTCCCGGCTCGGTGCTGATCAGATCGACGGTATTGCTGTGCTGGTCCTCGAATTTCAGCTCCTTCTTGCCGCCCTCTATTTCCACCGACCAGTCGATGACATTCTGCCCCTGGCGGCGCTTGGGAGTCAGCCGCACCTGTTGCAGCGCATAATGTACCGGGGTGTCATAATGATAGCGGCTGACATGGTTGATATGGAGAAGCATGGTTCAGCCTCCCGATGGCTGGAAACGGTAGTCGCGCTCGATCTGTGCGGCGAGACGGTTATTGGCGCTGAGAAAATCGAGCAGGAATTCGTGCAGGCCATTTTCGAATATCGTCTCGATTGGCTGGTCCATATATTCTTCGCATATGTCGTCGGCCATCTGGCTGGCCCCGGTTCTTCCGCCATAATTGCCTTCCAAATGGCCCAGATTATCGTCGATCTTGTTGTAGCAAAAGGCCAGTGCGCGGGGCATTTGCTGGTTGAGGATAAGATATTCCGCCACCTGGACCGGGTTGGTGTCCGGTCCGTTGAGCCAGCGATAGCTGCGCTGCGCCGAGACCGAACGCAGGATCGTCTCCCATTGCACATTGTCGAGCGATGAGCCGACATTGGCGCTGGTCGGCAGCAGCAGATAATATTTCACATCAAGGATGCGCGCGGTGTTGTCGGCGCGTTCAATGAAGGTGCCCAGCCGCGAGAAGTTGAACGCATCGTTGCGCATCATCGTGCCCATAACCGCGCCGCGCACCAACGCGCTTTGCTTGCGAATGACGTTGAGCACATCGGGCAGATCCTGTTCGCGCACCTGGCGCCGCAGCAAGTCTTGTAATGTCATCCAGCATTCATTGGTCGCCTCCCACACCTCGCGGGTCAGCGCGGTGCGCACCAGCCGCGCATTGTCGCGCGCCAATTTTGTGATCGACAGGACGCTGCCCGGATTGCCGGCGTCGCGCAGCAGGAAGTCGATCACCTGTTTCGAGGTGAAGTCGTCATATTTTTGCGCATAGGCGTCGCGCGCGCCGACCGTGGTCAGCACCGAGCCCCATTCATCAGCGGCGGATTGCGAGCGGGTCAGGGCGATGCGGAAACCGGCATCGAGCAGCCGCGCGCTGTTCTCGCTGCGCTCGAGATAGCGCGACATCCAGAACAGGCCGCCAGCGGTTTTCCCCAGCATAGCTATTCCTCCAGCACCCAGGTGTCTTTGGTGCCGCCGCCCTGGCTCGAATTGACCACCAACGAACCCTTTGTCATCGCCACCCGGGTCAGCCCGCCCGGGGTGATGCTGATTCCCTGGGGGGACACCAGCACAAAGGGACGCAAGTCGACATGACGCGGTGCCAGCCCGGCATTGGTGAAGATCGGCACGGTGGAGAGCGACAGCGTTGGCTGGGCGATATAATTGGCGGGATATTTCTTCAGCTTGGTACGGAAACGTGCAATTTCGCGCTTGCTGGCGGCCGGCCCCACCAGCATGCCATAGCCGCCCGACCCATGCACTTCCTTGACCACCAGCTGGTCGAGATTGTCGAGTACATGCGCCAGCTGGTCCGGTTCGCTGCAGCGCCAGGTCGGGACATTCTGCAACAGCGGTTTCTCGCCGGTGTAGAATTCGACGATCTGCGGCATGTAGGAGTAGAGCGCCTTGTCATCGGCAATACCGGTGCCCGGTGCGTTGGCGATGGTGATGCCGCCGGCGCGATAGACATCGAGTATGCCGGGGACCCCGAGCAGCGATTCCGGCTTGAAATTCATCGGATCGAGATAATCATCATCGATACGCCGGTAGAGTATGTCGATCGGCTGATAGCCTTGGGTGGTGCGCATGGCGATGCGGCCATCGCGTACGCTCAAATCATGGCCCTCGACCAGTTCCGCACCCATCTGATCGGCGAGAAAACTGTGCTCGAAATAGGCGCTGTTGTGAATGCCGGGGGTCAGAACCGCGACCACTGGCTTGCCGTTACAGGCCGCAGGCGCGCAAGCGGCGAGCGAACGGCGCAGGTCACGCGGATAATTGCCGACCTCTTGAACCGGAACCTGAGAAAAAAGCTCGGGGAACATCTGGATCATCGTCTCGCGATTTTCCAGCATATAGGACACGCCCGAAGGCGTGCGGGCATTGTCCTCGAGGACATAGAATGCATCATCGCCAGTGCGGACGATATCGGTGCCGATAATATGGGTATAGATGCCGCCGGGTGGATCGACGCCGATCATCTGCGGCAGAAAAGCCTCATTCTGGGCGATCAGCTCGACCGGGATGCGTCCGGCACGCAATATCTCCTGACGGTGATAGATGTCGTAGAGAAACGCGTTGATGGCGCGTACCCGCTGTTCGATGCCGCGCGACAGCTTGCGCCATTCGCGCGCGGTCAGGATGCGCGGTACGATATCGAACGGGATCAGCCGCTCATCGGCCTCTTCCTCGCCATAGACGTTGAAGGTGATCCCGGTCTTGCGGAAAAAGGCCTCCGCCTCGCGCGATTTGCGTTTCAGCCGGTCGGCTTCCTCATTTTCGAACCATTGTTGATAGTCAGCATAGGGAGCGCGCAGCGTGTCGTCCGATCCGAACATTTCGTCATACACGTCTGCTTCCCCCACACTTTAGCCGCCGGTGTTGAAGGTCATCATTAAATCAGGCGGATTACATCCTGTAAAGGCAGGAATTGCTGCGGTGCAATATGTTGCGCCACGCCGCAATAATGCTGCGACGCCTGTTGAAATTTCTGCTGCTGATCCGGCTTACGCATCGTTCGGGCCATGGTTGCATGGAATTTCGTTATTGCTCACCCTGCGCTTTAGGCCGTGCAAATATCTTTGACAGTTTCGGCCTTTGCGGGGCAGGGAGAGCGCCATGACCGATTCATTTCCTTTCCAGACGGTGCCGATGCTGGTCTTTGGCTGCGGTGCCACGGACCAGCTTGGTGGCCATCTTGCCTCGACCGGGCTGAGCCGTCCCGCCATCATCACCGACAAAGGCCTGGTCGCCACCGGCACTGTTGAACAATTGTGCGAAGTGCTGCGGACTGCCGGGTGCGAACCGGCGGTGTTCGACAGCATAGTTGCCGACCCACCCGAAGATGTGGTGCTCGCCATGGCCGACAGGGTGCGTGATTTCGGTGCCGATGCGGTGATCGGTCTTGGCGGCGGCAGCCCGATGGACAGCGCCAAGGTGATTGCGGTGCTTGCCGGGCCTGAACCGCAGGAACTCTCCACCATGTATGGTGTCGGCAATGTCACTTCGTCGCGGCTGCCGCTGTTCATGGTTCCGACCACGGCGGGCACCGGTTCGGAAGTGACACCAATCGCCATTCTCACCACAGGCGAGACCAGCAAGGCCGGGATCGTTTCACCGCGCCTTTATGCCGATGCGGCGTTTCTCGATCCTGAACTGACCCGCGGCTTGCCACCGGCGATCACCGCTGCGACCGGCATTGACGCAATGGTGCACGCGATCGAGGCCTATACCGGTCGACTGAAGAAAAACCCGATGTCCGACATGCTGGCAAGGGAAGCGCTGCGGCTGCTCACCTGCAATCTGGTACAGGCCTGTCAGAATGGTGATGACATGGTGGCGCGCGAGGCGATGCTGCGCGGATCGATGCTGGCAGGTCAGGCCTTCGCCAATTCACCCGTCGGAGCGGTGCACGCACTGGCCTATCCTTTAGGCGGTATCTTCCATGTTCCGCATGGCCTTTCCAATGCGCTGGTGATGCCGCATGTGCTGCGCTTCAATCTCGAGGTTGCAGCGCCGCTTTATGCTGAGCTTGCACTGGCACTTGGTCTGGCGGCACCTGTAGGGATCGCGGCGCAGGCGGAGAGCTTTATCGGCTATCTGGAAGCGCTATCGCGCGATTCCGGAGCACCACAGCGGCTGCGTGATATCGATATTCCGGTAGCCGCGCTCGACCGGCTCGCCGACGACGCGATGCTGCAGGAGCGGCTGCTCGTCAACAATCCGCGTGAAATGACACGCGACGCGGCGCGGGAGATCTACGATGCCGCCTGGTGAAGCTGGCGAACGGCAAGCGCGCCCGCAGCCGCCAAAGCGCAGCGATTATGCCGAATTTGTCACAATTACCTCACGCTGGTCGGACAATGACATTTACGGCCATATCAACAATGCGGTGGCCTATTTCTATTTCGATACCGCGGTGAACCAGCTGCTGATCAGCCATGACGTGCTCGATATCCATGCCGGCGAGACCATCGGGCTGGTGGTGGAAACGCACTGTTCCTATCACAAGCCCATGGCTTTTCCTGACCGGATATTCGCCGGAGTGCGGGTCGAGCATATCGGTACCAGCGCGGTGCGCTATGGCGTGGCGCTGTTCACTAATGATGATCCGCAGGCATCGGCGCATGGTGCGTTCACCCATGTCTATGTCGACCGTGAAAACCGTCGGCCGGTGCCTATAGATCATGCGTTGCGACGGGTGCTTGAGAGGCTCGGGACAGCGGGAGAAGGCGGATGACCGATATGGTGCTGATCGATAACGAGGATGGTGTACTGAAGCTGACCCTCAACCGCACCGATGCACTCAACGCCTTTCGCCCCGAAATGCTCGAAGCGATGCGCGACGCGATTGCGCAGGCGGGGTCCGATGTGCGTGTGGCGGTGATTGCCGGAGCAGGCAGGGCATTTTCCGCCGGCGTCGATCTCAAGGTGCTTCAGGGCATCGAGCCGGAGGCGGGCAAGATTGGTGATGTCTTCGATCGGCCGAGCGCCGAATTCGGCGCCGCAGTGCGCGCAGCACCCTTTCCGGTAATCGCCAGGGTACATGGCTTTTGCTTTACCGGGGCGCTGGAGATTGCGCTGCATTGCGACATGATCTTCACCACCAAAGTCACCAAATTCGGCGATACCCATGCGAAATTCGGCATCCGCCCGACTTGGGGGATGACGCAGAACCTGCCTCGGGCCATCGGGGTACGGCGCGCCCGCGAACTGTCCTTCACCGCGCGGACGCTGTCGGGCGAGGAGGCCGCCGCTATCGGTCTCACCAATGAAGCTGCCGCCGATGAAGCGGCGCTTGATACACTGGTACAAGAACGCTGCACCCAGATCATCGCCAATTCCCCCGCTACTATTGCGGCGCTGAAAGATCTCTATCAGCTGGCCGAAGCGGGGCAGGGGATAGAGCAGGCATTGGCCGGTGAATTGGCACGCGAATATCCTGAAATTGACGACAGCAGCGAGCGTTTGTCGCGCTTTTGAGCCTGTTGCCAAATGGTGACATCAGGCGCGGAATATCGCGCCTTTTATCGTAATATGATCGCCTTTCATCGGAAAGCGATAAATTGGCCTTGATATAGTATAACATTAAAAATAGACGCCACACCCACTGTAAAAATATCCGTATTGAAGGGGTCAGACCATGCGTCGCACACATTCTCTCTTTGTTACTGCGCTGTTGGCGTCCAGTGCGCTTGCCACACCGGCATTTGCCGAGGAACAGCCAGCCGCTCCGGAAGCTGCTGAAGATCAGCCCGGCAGTGACCGTTCCAGGAACATTGACGAGGATGATATCCATACCCTGCCCGACATCATTGTCTCCGCAGGCTATCTTGACGACCTCAACATTCTCGCCGGTACATCGGTTATCGAAGGCGATGATCTGACCCAGGAACTCGAGCCGCAAATCGGTGAGATACTGACCAAGCTGCCGGGTGTTTCGGCAACCAGCTTTACCCCGGGTGCTTCTCGTCCGGTGCTGCGCGGTTTTCAGGGACCGCGCATCCTCGTGCTCAACGATGGTGTCGGTCTTGTCGACGTTTCGACGACCTCGGCCGACCACGCCGTGACGGTGGAGCCGCTGCTGCTCGAGCGCATCGAAGTACTGCGCGGCCCGGCAGTCCTGCTCTACGGCGGTAATGCCATTGGCGGTGCGGTGAACAGCTTCGACAAGCGTATCCCGCGCGCTGTGCCCGATGATCTGCACGTCGATATTCTGGGCAGCTATGGTACCGCCGCCAATGAGCGCAGCATTGGTGCAACGCTCGACCTTCCGATCACCGACAATCTCGTGCTCCATGTCGATGGTAACTATCGCAACACTGACGACCTGGAAGTGGGCGGTTTTGTGCTGTCGCCGGAACTGCGTGCAGAACAGCTCGAAGTGGCGGCCGAAGAAACCGAGGAAGGCAATCTCGACGAAGCCGCCGAAGCGCTGGAACTGGCCGAACTGCGCAACCGCATCCCCAATACCGCCACCGAGACCTACAGCTTCGGCAGCGGTCTGAGCTGGTTTGGCGATGGCGGTATGCTCGGCATGTCGGTCAGCTATTTCGACAGCCTTTATGGTGTGCCCGAGCGTCCGGGCGCCGAACACGCCCATGAAGAAGGCGAAGAAGAGGAAGGTGAGGAAGAGGAAGAAGAAGGCCCCGTCACCATCGGCCTGGAGCAGGTCAAGGTGGACTTTGTCGGCGAGGTCTATCTGTCGGGCTTTTTCGAGAAACTGCGCCTGCGTACCTCCTATGCCAATTTCGAGCAGATCGAATTTGAAGGTGATGAAGTCGGTACCGTGTTCAGCAATGAGGGTATCGAGGCGCGTGCCGAGCTGATCCAGCGCGAGCGCAATGGATGGCGTGGCGCGAGCGGTATCCAGTACAGCTTCCGCGACTTCTCCGCCATTGGCGCGGAAGCCTTTGTTCCGCCTAACCTGACGTCGCAATTTGGTATCTTCACGGTGCAGGAAATCAGTACCGGCGACTGGGATATTGAGGGTGCGCTGCGTTATGACCGCGTAGACAGCGATTCAAGTGTTCTGGGTATCGAGCGCAACTTCAACAGCGTTTCGGGCGCCATCGGCGCCGGTTACAACTTTGCCGAGGGCGTAAAGGCTGGCGTCAACCTGTCGCGTGCCGAACGCGCGCCCGGACCGGAAGAATTGTTCTCCAACGGCCCGCACATCGCGACCCAGGCATTTGAAATCGGCAACCCGAATTTCGATACCGAGAGCAGCATTGGCGGTGAGATCTACCTGCGGGTTGACCAGCCCAACTGGCAGTTCGCCATTACCGCCTATTATAATGATTTCGACAATTTCATCATCGACATACCGACCGGTGCGGAAGAAGATGGCCTGCCGGTGTTCCAGTTCATCCAGAACGACGCCGAATTTTACGGCTTTGAAGCTCAGGGTTCGGCTATATTTGCCCGCTCTGGCGGCTTCGAGTTCGTGGTCGACGGCGTTGCCGACTATACCCGGGCCTCGCTTGACGGTCTGGGGCCGGTGCCGCGCATCCCGCCGCTGCGGCTGCTCGGTGGCCTGGAAGCCCAGAGCGATACGCTCAACGGTCGTGTCGAGGTCGAATGGTTTGATGACCAGAACCGCAACGCCACCTTCGAAACCGAGACCGACGGCTTCACCCTGGTCAACGCCCAGGTTGCATGGAAGCCGCTGGGCGCCGACGGCGCTGTGACACTGCTGGCATCGGCCAACAATATTTTCGATGTTGTCGGTCGTCGTGCAGCAAGTTTCACCAAAGATTTCGCACCGCTGGCCGGTCGTGATTTCCGGGTTTCGGCGAAGGTCAGCTTCTAAGGCCACTGGCAAAGGGGGTGTTGTCATGAATTATGATGACGCCCCCTTTGCAGTCCAACGCTACAGAGAAATGCAAAAGGCTCTCCCGGGAGCCGATGCGCTCTATCAACTCTGCCGCGCCCAGCTGGAAACCTATTTGCCTTTAGCCGCGAAAGTCCTTGTTGTCGGCGCAGGCGGCGGGCGTGAGATCGAGAATCTAGGTGCGAGCGAGAGCAATTACGCCATAACCGGTGTCGATCCATCGGAGCAGATGCTCGAAATTGCGCGTTATTATGCCAGTATTTGCCAACAGCGTGCGCGTATAGAGCTGGTCACGGGAACGGTAGCGGATTTGCCGCTTACAGATACCCGCTTTGATGCCGCTACATCACTTCTGGTGATGCATTTTCTCCAAGATGATGACGGTGCTGATGGCAAGCGCGCCTATTGTGATGCCATCAGAGAACGGCTTAAACCCGGTGCAGTCCTGCTGCATGCTGATGTCAGCTTTGATAATGCCGAGGATTTCCAAACGATTGTGCCCGTTTTTCGACGCTATGGTGCACTTGCTGGACTAGCTGAAGAAGAAGTTGAGGCAGGTCCAGGAATCATACAGGCCATGCCGATAATCTCATCACACCGGACAGCCGCGCTGTTGCAGGCCGCCGGTTTCGGCGCACCGCAGCTGTTCTTTCAATCTCTGTGGTATCGTGCCTGGATGACGAAAGCGATATGATGGCGCCGCAGAACAGCGCTTGCGCTTCCTGATTTCGCTAACCGTTATTGCTTAAACGGGATCGAAAGAAAGTCCGGCACCGGCCCGTTCCAGCCGCCATCATCCTGATCTGCGTCACTGTCATGCTGTTGCGCGGAGTCATCGCCTGTCTTGCCCTTGCGCTGCTTGCGCGATTTCTTCTCCGGCTTCGGCCTGGATGGGGCTTCGTCTGACGGCGGTTTGCCTTTGGATTTTGGCTTGTCCCGGTCCTGCCCCTTGCCTTTGGGGGCATCCCCGGGCGCGCGCATCGCGTTTTTCAGTGGGTTGGGGATTTCCTCGATCTGCTGGCCGGTAAGGCCTTCGATATTGGCGATATTCTCGTTGTCTTCGTCGGTGAAGAAAGTGAACGCCTTGCCGGTTGCCCCGGCGCGTCCGGTACGGCCGATGCGGTGAACATAGTCGTCCGGGTGCCAGGGTGCGTCAAAGTTGAACACATGGCTGACACCCTTGATGTCGAGGCCGCGCGCAGCGACATCGGAGGCGACCAGGATGTTGATGGTATCGGCCTTGAACCGGTCCAGTTCGGCAAGACGATTGGACTGATCCATATCCCCATGGATCTCGCCTGAATCGAAACCATGCCGTTTCAGACTCTTGTTGAGCTCGCGTACCGTGGTCTTGCGGTTGCAGAAGATGATCGCTGTGCGCATGTCATCGGCGTCGAGCAAATGCCGCAGCAGAGCACGCTTGCCGCGCTGCGTCACCGGAATCTTGGCCTGGGCGATTGAGGTATTGGCAGTCGCCGGGCGTGCCACCTCGATATTCTTGGGATTGTTGAGGAACTTGTCCGCCAGCTTCTTGATCGGTGGCGGCATGGTCGCAGAGAACAGCATGGTCTGCCGCGTTGCCGGCAATTTGGTGCAGATATGCTCGATATCGGGAATGAAACCCATATCGAGCATCCGGTCAGCCTCGTCGATAACCAGCAGATCGCAACCGGTGAGCAGGATATTGCCGCGCTCGAACAGATCCATCAACCGACCCGGCGTCGCGATCAGCACATCAACGCCCTTTTCCAGTGCCTTGACCTGATCACCCATCGACACGCCGCCGATCAGCAATACCTTGGAAAGGTTGTGATATTTGCCGTATTTCTCGAAATTCTCGGCGACTTGCGCTGCCAGTTCGCGTGTCGGCTCTAGGATCAGCGAGCGCGGCATGCGCGCGCGGGCACGGCCCTGCGCCAATATATCGATCATCGGCAGAACAAAGGACGCGGTCTTGCCGGTACCGGTCTGGGCGATGCCGATGAGATCCTTCATCATCAACACCGAGGGAATGGCCTGTGCCTGGATCGGCGTCGGCTCGCTATAGCCGGCGTCATCCACGGCTTTGAGCAACTCTGGAGAAAGGCCGAGATCGGCGAAGTTCATAGTCTATCCGGAAAAATGGGCCGAAAAAATGGGTATCGGGCGCGGCAAGTTGCTGCGCATGCGAACACAGTTGCGGGCTTTGCGGATTAAATGCGCAAAAGTCAATTGTTACGCAGCAGACAGCAGTGGCAGGGCGGGCATATCGACTGCCCCGTCAGTCGTCTTTCGGTACCAGCTGGCGGATACGCGTCAGCTCGCATTTGCTGCCTGATCGTGCCTGCAGCACATCGCGGTCGACACACAGCCGTCCATCATTGCTCTGTTCGAGATAGAATCCTGAATAAAAATCGCGGGCGCGGCATGCCTTTTCCAGCTGGGCGCGGATGATGCGCCGATCGCGCAGATAGAGCAGCATCTGATCGTCGCGGCCGATCTGCACCCCGGCAATGCTGTTCATCGGCAGGCATTTGCCGATCTTGCGTTCCTGCCAGTCCTGACTGACCTGCCCGGCGCGCAGGTCTGCAGCGGGCAGGCGTCGGCGGCTGGTGCGCGGAATGCGGATAATCACCCGCTGCTCGATCCGCACCTGCATCGCGCGCTGGTTATTCTTCCATTCGGCAATCCATTCGAGCCACTGCTGCCGCCCGGTGTCGGTTTCTGGCTGTTCGGTCGGCACCATTTCGGCTGCGGGGACGAGTGGTGTTTCCGCGTCCGCCGGCGCAGTCTCGTCTGTTGCCGCTCCGAGTCCGAAAAAAAGCAGCAAAGCTGCCGAAAAAGCCATTTGATGCTCTACCCATCCACTATCGGCTTGCTTTACTATCGCCATTTGAACATGTGATTAACCCGTGACTCAGATTGTTGGGTCACTGTTGCATCGCTGCAACGCTTGCCCGGAATGAGACAATGAACCAGCATGAATCCATCGTGACAGACAGGGTAGGGGGCTTTCTCGACGCGCTGCGCGCCAGCGATCTTGCGCCGCATATTACCACCGATCGTGAAGCGATGGCGCCCTGGCTTACCGATTGGCGCGGGCGGTTTCATGGGTGCGCTGCGGCGATGCTGGCGCCACGCTCGACCGAAGAGGCTGCCTGGCTGGTGACCAAGGCGGCGGAACACCGCGTGGCGCTGGTACCGCAGGGCGGCAATAGCGGCATGGTTGGTGGCGCCACCCCCGATGCCGACGGCGCTGCAGTGCTGCTGTCGATGCGGCGGATGAATCGCATTCGCATCGACCTGCCCGACGAACGCGCGGTGATTGCCGAAGCTGGGGTGATCCTGCAGACATTGCATGAGCATGTTGCGGACATGGACCTGCGCTTCCCGCTGACCCTCGGCGGCAAGGGGTCAGCCACGGTGGGTGGACTGGTGTCGACCAATGCTGGCGGTACGCAAGTGCTGCGCCACGGCACCATGCGGGCGCTGGTCGCCGGGATTGAGGCAGTGCTCCCCAATGGCAGTATCCATCAGGGCCTGGAGGCACTGAAAAAGGATAATCGCGGTTATGATCTCAACCATTTGCTGGTCGGGGCCGAGGGTACGCTGGGCGTTGTCACCGCCGCGCGCTTGCGGCTGAGTCCGGCGATAATCGACCGCACTGTCGCCTGGGCCGGTGTCGACAGCCCCGAGGCGGCGCGGGCATTGCTGCTGTTTCTGGAGCGCGAAGCAGGGGCCTATATGGAAGGCTTCGAGATCATGCCGCAGCATTGTATCGACAATGTAGTACGGCATATCCCCGACACCCGTGCCCCCCTCGCAGTTGCGCATCGCTGGCACTGCCTGATCGAGATTGTGCGCGATGATGACGCGGACATGGCCTCGGCCGACCGTGCCGAAACAGTGATGGCTGCGGCGATGCAGTCAGGGCTGATCGACGATGCCGTGCTTTCCGCCAGCGAGGCACAGGCCGAGGCGTTCTGGAAGATCCGCGACTCCATTGCCGAAGCAGAACGCGCCGCCGGCCCGGCAGTACAGCATGACATCAGCGTGCCCGTCGCCGATATGGCCAGCTTCATCAGCAGTATCAGTCCCGAGGTTGAAAAGCGCTTCCCCGGCACCCGCGCCGTTGCCTTTGGCCATATGGGCGATGGCAATGTCCATTTTCACGTGCTCGCCCCGTCCGGCAGCGATGCCGAGAGCTGGCATGCCGGTCCGGCGCATGACATCAGCCATTGGGTCTATGATCAGGTGCAGCAATGGCGCGGCTCGATCTCGGCCGAACATGGCATTGGTCAGCTCAAGCGCGACGAGCTGGCGCGCCTTGGCGACCCGGCCCGGCTTTATGCGCTGGCGGCGATCAAAAACGCGCTCGATCCGCACAATATAATGAACCCGGGCAAACTCATTCCCCTTGCGTCTTCTGGCGACAACTCTTAAGGCCCAAGCCATATTTCATCGCATTTTCGGAGAATGATAATGGCTAGCCAGCCACAGCCCTCAAATCTGCCGCTTTTCTTCAAGGAACTTGTTCCGCTCAGCAGTAAAGACCACGCCAAATGGAAGGTGCGTGGCATAGACAATGCCGAGTTTCTGAAAAACGCCCATGCCATCCCGCTGACGGTTGAAGAATTTCCGCAGGCGCAGCGCCATTATCCGATCATCTTCACGGTTGGTGAAAACCCGGTTCCACTGGCGCTGATGGGTCTCAATGAGGGTGTCAACGTTTACATGGGCGAAGATGGCAGGATGAAGAACCCGGTCTATGTGCCGGCCTATATCCGCCGCTATCCATTCCTCCTTGCCAAGCTTAAGCCCGATTCGCAGGAGCTGTCATTGTGCTTTGATCCGTCGAGCGGTGCAGTTGGGGAATTTGACGATGGTGACGCGCTGTTCGATGATGACGGCAACACCACCGAAACCACGAAAAACATCCTCAAATTCTGTGAAAGCTTTGAGGAAGCCGGTGCCCGCACCGGTGCTTTCATGACCGAGCTGAAAAAATATGACCTGCTCATGGACGGCGAAGTTTCGATCCAGCAGACAGGCAATGACAAGCCGTTCATCTATCGCGGCTTCCAGATGGTCAGCGAGGAAAAGCTGCGCGAGCTGCGTGGGGATGAGCTGCGCAAGATCAACCAGAACGGTATGCTGCCGCTGATCCATGCGCATCTGTTTTCGCTGCAGGTAATGCGTGAAGTTTTCGCCCAGCAGGTTGCCGAAGGCAAGGTGCCGCAGGTGACAAACGCACCGACCGCAGGCGACGCCCAGCTCAACTAATCTAAGCTGCACAGCAAAAAGGCGCTACCGCTTGCGGTAGCGCCTTTTTGCTGACTGCTCCCTCTCGCTGGCTGCGCAGGACTAGCTGACCGCGTCGAGTGCCGCTCTGGCGATGGCGCGGGTGACCCACCAGAAACCGGTAATCACGGGGTCGTTGAACATGGGTTGCAAAGCGGTATTGAATGCGGTGCGGTCATTGGCCATGGCGGCGCGCAGCATCTGTGCGACCACCGCCTCATCGACAGTGAGTTGCTGATAGCAGGGCGGGGCGATCATGAACGGCCCCTCCCAATGATCTCCAAGGCGACGCACCAGTCGGTTCATTTGAATTGCGGTCTCCAGCGACCCGGTGCGCATCTGCAGCATCCTGACACCGTCAAGATCACGCTTTCCCGCCATGATGGCAAAGCGAAAGGCCAGCAGCAGCCGCCGTTCGAGCGGCGACAGGCCATCGAGCATTATATTGCCGACATAATAGTCCGCGCTGGCTGGGTCAGGCTGTGCAATGCTTTTTGCAGTCACCGCGTCGCTGTCGGTGTTGTCATTGATCTGCCTGTCCATGATGCTGTCTCCTGTCCCGTGGTGAGGATCAAGAGATGGCATAACTGATAATGATTATCAATAGAAAAACTACTCGGCGGCCTCGACCCACTCCACTCCGCCGGCATAGTCCGCTGCGGCCCGGGACAGCGCCGCGATCAGTCTGCGCACAGATTCGATGGCGCGACCGGGTACGCCCTCTCGATCGAGATACAGCGCCCGGTCCACCTCAACCTGTACCGCATAGACTGCGGCATCGCAGTGGCTGTGGCGGTCGAGAATATAGCCGCCGGCATAGGGCCGGTTGCGGTCGGCACGAAAGCCGTGATCGCGCGCCAGCTGTTCCAGCCGGCTGACCAATGCATCGGGGGCGCTGGATCCATAGCGATCGCCAAAAAGGATCTGTGCCGGTGAATCGGGTCGCCCGGCTTCGGCGGGCAGGCTGGGCATTGAATGCACGTCGAGCAGAATTGCACAACCAAACATCGCCCGCCTTTGTTCCAGCCGCTCGGTCACTGCCTCATGATAGGGGGCATGGACCGCAGATATACGATGGGTGATGTCGGCCATGGTCCAGCCATTGCGCCAGATATCGCCATAATCGTTGAGTCGTGTCGGCACCAGGCCGAGGCCGACACTGGCGCGCCGCTGGCTGCCATAGGGATTGTTCGGTGCTTTTCGCCGCGTCCCTTTGACCCGGTCGATGGCGGCGCTGGCGGCGATGCCACTGATCGCGCGCCGATCGAGGTCATCGGGGTGGCGATTGAGGTCGATCCATGCGCGCGGTGCCATGGCCACCAGTGCCTCCTCGCCCTGCTCCAGCGCTTCGCTGATCAGCAGGTCGGCATAGCGATCCTCGAGCTTCTGTAACGCCTGAGCAGGGATGCGCAGATTGTCGAGCAGCGCGTCGGGATAGCGCCGTCCGGCATGCGGCACCGAAAGCAGTACCGGTGAGCGCTCGGCCGCAAAACCGGCGTCGGTCGAGCGCCAATAGCTGTTTTGTCCGGAAAAGCTGTATCTTTGCAGGGCCATTGATAGCGACATGGCCCAGCACAGGGTGCTTATCAAGGGGCGGTGCTGAAACTGTGTCCGGCGATGGTGAAAAAGCCGTGCTGTGGCTGGAAAAAATTAACCGGTCCCGGCATATAAGGGCTGGGCCGCGCAACCCTGATTGTGCGGCATTTTGCAATGATATCCGGGGTTGGCATGGAACGAATCCTTTTGGCAGAAGATGAGGATGCGATGCGCGCCTATCTCAAGCGTGCGTTGGAGAAGGCCGATTATCATGTCACCGATGTGGATCGCGGCACCGCTGCAGCACCGCTGCTCGAGCAGGAATATTATGATCTGCTGCTCACCGATATCGTGATGCCCGAAATGGACGGGATTGAGCTGGCGCAGCATTGCGCCCGGGTTTCGCCCAAGACCAAGGTGATGTTCATCACCGGCTTTGCCGCAGTCAGCCTCAAAGCCGGGCAGGCGGCACCCGATGCACGGGTGCTGTCCAAGCCGTTTCACCTCAAGGATCTGGTGCTCGAGGTCGACCGGGCGCTGGACAAGATGGACCCCAGTGGACTCTAGCGTCCGCGCTTTGACAGCAAGCGGTCCACACAACTAAAAAGGCGCTTGCCAAGCATGCAGGCGCTGGCTAGAGACGCAGCCCGGCCCGACGGCCGTGATGATTCATGTGGGCGTATAGCTCAGTGGTAGAGCACTGTGTTGACATCGCAGGGGTCGGAAGTTCAACTCTTCCTACGCCCACCATCATCCCCCTCCAGATAGACCGGTCCTTTGGCGAACGGGGGCTAGGCTTTAGCGAGCGAGCCTGGCGCTTTGCGTTCAACCGCCATGCGTTTGCGTGTGGCTATTGCT
Source organism: Pseudomonadota bacterium (assembly GCA_039818985.1). Taxonomy (NCBI): domain Bacteria; kingdom Pseudomonadati; phylum Pseudomonadota; species Pseudomonadota bacterium. The sequence continues at coordinate 814,837 of JBCBSU010000001.1, forward strand.
CCGCCGCGTGAACTGACGCGGTCGAGCGTCTTGAACTCTGTGGTCCATAGGTCGGCGGTGACATCGCAGATCACATAGCCGCGCTGCGCATTGTGCCATTTCAGACATTCATTCTCAGCCTGTATTGCTTTTGTGTCTCCACGCTGGTCTTCGCCGTCTCCACCTGACGTGATCGAGGTGGCGACGAATTCGGTCGCGAGCGGTTTTGGTTCCGGTCGCTGACCATTCATGTGCAACTCACCGGCATAATTCTGATGCTCGTCTCCGGTGAGGACAACGACGCTGTCGAGGTTCAGATCGCGCAGCTGCCCCAACAGCCTTTTACGCGGGGTGCGATAGCCTGCCCAGCTGTCGAGATTCTCGGTAAGGTCAGGGCCCGGTGACCGGTCAAGGTCCATCATCATGACTTGCTGGGCCAGAACCTGCCATTTGCTTTTCGACGTACCCAGTTTCTCGAACAGCCAGCGCTCCTGCTGCTGTCCCAGCATATCGGCGCCCTCATTCCAGGTGTCGTCGCAGACCATGCCCCATCGGTCGTTACATGGCTGGTTGGTGCGATATTGCCTTGTGTCGAGAATATTGAAGTCAATCAGATTGCCGAAACGGGCCTGGCGATAGAGCTGCATCCAGGCGCCGATGGGCAACGCTGACGCGCGCAAAGGCATATGTTCATAATAGGCCTGCATTGCCATCTGGCGACGCAGTTTGAAAATGGTGTGCGGTGTCGTGTCCTGATCGACATCGCTGGCCCAGTTATTGTCGATCTCATGATCATCCCATGTGACAAACCAGGGTGCGGCGGCATGTGCCGCCTGCAGGTCGACATCCATCTTGTACTGCGCATAACGGCGGCGATAATCGTCGATTGAATATATCTCGGCCCCAAAATGCTGGCGTACTGTCTCTACCGGGCCTTCGCGATAGTTGCGGAAACGGCTGCCGCGCCCTTCATAGATATAGTCGCCATAGCAGAAGACGAAATCGGCCTCCTCACGGGCGAGATAGCGGTGCGCGGTGTAATAGCCCTGCTCGTAATTCTGGCAGCCTGCGACGGCGAAGCGGAGGTGGTCGACTGGCTGTCCGATAGCAGGGGTCGTCTTGCTGTGACCGATGGCGCTACGCTCGCGTCCGGCGATAAAGCGATACCAATAGGGCCGATTGGGCTGGAGCCCGGTGACTTCGACATGGACCGCATGGCCAAGTTCGGGTCTGGCGACAGCAGTGCCCCTTGCGACCACGCCCTGCATCCGCTCATCGCTGGCGACTTCCCACTCCACTTCGACCGGGGCAGCGGGCATGCCATAGCCGATGGCAAGCGGCTCGGGCGCGAGCCGGGTCCAGATCACGAATCCATCGGCTTCAGGTTCGCCCGAAGCGATCCCCAACTGGAACGGATAGGAGAGAAAGGTAGGCGATGCGATGGCACGCGTTCCCGTGACCAGCGCCAGTCCGGCAATGGCTGTGCTGCCAAATGTCATCAGCGCGTGGCGGCGGCTCAATTCCAGCCGTTTGTTGCGATCATCTGTCACCGTAATGGAACCCCTTTGTTCATGCCGATGGCGTTACGCGCGCTATGTTGCAGCCATATTGCGCTACCGGAGTCGGATGACGGCTTCACGGGGTGAAAGCAAGGGCGGACATTCACCACACAGCCTGACGCTACGGCTTGCTGCCTGCCTCTGCCCGGCCACAAAAAGCCGTGGCCAAGGGCGCAAAACTGCGCTTAAACGGCGTCATGCAACTGTCCGATCTTCTCCAGACTGTCCGCGTCAGCGACAGCGCCGCGACCCTGACCGTACCGTCGAGCTGGATGCAGGGCCGCACCAGCTATGGCGGCCTGTCCGCTGCACTGGGCCATCATGTCGCGCGCCAGGTCCTTCCCGATGCACCGCCGCTACGCTCGGCCCAGATCGCCTTTGTCGGCCCGATTGCCGGCGAATGCACCATCAGCGTGGAACTGCTGCGCCGGGGCAAGAACACCGCCTTTGTCAGCGCCCGCACCACATCGGATGCGGGCGTCGGTATGATGACCAGTTTCATCTTCATGAATCCGCGCGCCAGCCATGTCGTATATCACGGGCTGGATCGCAGCGAGGTGCCGCCGATTCCTGCAGCGGACGAGCTTCGCAATGGCCCGGAAGAGTTTTTCACCTATCATTTCGACTATCCCGACAAGCGGCTCGACCTCAGCAAGCGCAGCAGCCGACTTGAGGCATGGCACCGGCTGCGCGATGACGCTGATCATGACGTGATGACCGAATTGCTGTGCATTGGTGACGCGCTGCCGCCTTCGGCCATGGGACTGATGACCGAGTCCGGTCCGGTCAGCTCGATGAACTGGCAGGTCAACCTGCTCACCGACACACCCGAGACCGAAGATGGCTGGTGGCTGTTGACCTCTGAGACGCATCACGCGCAAAATGGTGCCAGCAGCCAATATATGACAGTGCGCAACAGCCGCCTCGAACCGGTCATGACCGGCATGCAGTCGGTAGCACTGTTCGTTTAGCGCAGAGTCGGAAAAGACAGGACATAAGGGAGGAGCCCATCATGAAAACCCGCATTACCGAGATGTTCGGCATCAAGAACCCAATCATCCAGGGCGGCATGCACTATGTCGGTTTCGCTGAAATGGCGGCAGCGGTCTCCAATGCCGGGGGGCTGGGGATCATCACCGGGCTGACGCAGAAGTCCGCCGCCGATCTCGCCAACGAGATCGCCAAATGCAAGGACATGACCGACAAGCCGTTTGGCGTGAACCTGACCTTCCTGCCGGTGGTCAATGCGCCGGACTATGAAGGCATGGTGCGAGCAATTATCGAGGGCGGGGTCAAGGTGGTCGAGACCGCCGGCAACAACCCGCAACAGGTGCTGCCGCCGCTGCAGGGCGCGGGCATCAAAGTGATCCACAAATGCACCAGTGTGCGCCATGCACTAAAGGCACAGTCTATCGGCTGTGACGCGGTCAGCGTTGATGGCTTTGAGTGCGGCGGTCATCCGGGCGAGGATGACGTGCCGAACATGATCCTGCTGCCGCGTGCTGCTGATGAGCTGGAAATTCCATTCGTCTCCTCGGGCGGGCAGGCCGATGGCCGCTCGCTGGTGGCCTCGCTCGCAATGGGGGCCGATGGCATGAACATGGGCACCCGCTTCATCGCCACCAAGGAAGCCCCTGTGCATGACAATGTGAAACAGGCGATCGTTGCCGCATCCGAGCTCGATACCCGCCTCGTCATGCGACCGCTGCGGAACACCGAACGCGTGCTCAACAACGCTGCGGTCGAACAGCTTCTGGAGATCGAGAAGGAGAAGGGCGCCGACCTGCAATTCACCGATATCATCGAGCAGGTGGCGGGCGTTTATCCCTCGATCATGATGGAAGGCGAGATGGACAAGGGTGCCTGGTCGTGCGGCATGGTCGCCGGGCTGATCAACGATATCCCGACCTGTCAGGAGCTAATCGACCGGATCATGGCCGAGGCCGAAGAGATCATCAATCAGCGTCTGGGTGGATTCCTCAAGGCAGCGTAAGGTCAAGCTGCATCATCCAGCCCATTATGGTGTTCCGCCAGGCTTATTGCATGGCGGGTACCATGGGCGTGGTGATGATTATTGTCAGCGTTTTCAAAAAAGTTCTTACTTTCACCGCTAGCTGCCAAAAGATCGCGTTCATTTGGTCTTGCCCGGTGCTAGAATTCTGTCGGCCAGCCACCATGCTAGGGCTGCCCCGACGAACTGGATCAGGACAAACGGAATCGCATCTGTGGCGGAAATTCCGGTAAAGGTGTCGGTGAAAATTCTGGCGATGGTGACAGCCGGGTTTGCAAAAGACGTGCTGGCCGTAAACCAGCAAGCGGCGGTTATAACAAGGGCCACGGCTGCCGGAACTGCGGCAGGTCGTGCCCGCAATGTCATCAGGATTGTGAATATCAAAGCAAAGGTTGCGACCGCCTCCGAGAAAATAAGCGGAACCCCTGAGCGATCTTCGATGGAGACTTGGATGATTGCTTGATCGAACATTGCGTGGGCAGTCAAAGTGCCGATTATGCCGCCAATAATCTGTGCAACAATGAACAGGCCTGCCATTTTCCATGGAAGGTCGCCCCGCAATGCGAAAACGGTGCTGACAGCTGGATTGAGATGCGCGCCGGAAACAGGACCAAGCGTGGTTATAAGCACGTAGAGCATGGCTCCGATGGCGATGACGTTGGCAAGCAAAGCCAATGCGATGTTTCCCGAGGACAGCGTTTCCGCCATTATTCCCGAACCGACAATCGTAGCGAGAAGCAGCCCCGTACCCAGAGCTTCGGCGATGATTTTCTGGGAGCTGTTATAATCCATTTGAGATGCGGCTTCGTCGGTCTGGTTGTTGCTGTCTATACTATCAGAAAACCGGATCTGTCACCTTCCTTTGCAGTCTCGATCTGGGAAGATGGCATTGCGGCAGATGGTGCTCCGGCAAATATCACGGCTAGTTGGTATGACGCCTTCATTCTGTTGTTTTTGCCCAAGCGCGAACTCTGGGATGAAAATTCTCTGATGGGGCCAGCCGCTTTCTTGGCCAAGCCGCAACGCACCATCATAGTCCATGGGATTATTGGAGTCTGACGGTAAACCTATTCAGTCACGCAGCTGAAAAGCAAACACATCCGGGCGCGCATAGTGACCAGCAACATCCATATCGAACTGGCCACGCGTACGATCATTCAGATCGACCTCAGTGGTGAGAATGGTCTCCGCGCCAAATACAGGCCCGGCCAATACTTCACCCATGGGGGAGATGATGCAGGACCCACCGGAGATCAGCACGGTTTCCGGCGTGTTGCCCTGAATGGTGTCAAATTGCTCTGTGCTGAGCGATATATTGCCACGCTCCAGATATTGGCAGGCAGAAAGAACGAAGCTGCGGCTTTCCAGCGCGATCATCTGCATGCTGGGCAGCCAGACTGGTCGGTCATCAACGGTCGAGACACAATAGAAATCCGGGTTGTGCGCATAGTAATGGTTGCGCAGCAACGGCATATAATTTTCCCAGCAGATCGCGCTGACCAGCCGCCCGGCGCTGCTGTCCATTACCGGAAGGTCATTCGCGTCACCCATGCCCCAGATCAGCCGCTCCATCGCCGTCGGCATCAGCTTGCGATGGACACCGAGCAGGCTGCCGTCTTTCTCAAAACCGAAGGTCGAGCAATAGAGCGTGCCGCCGCGCTTCTCGATCACCCCGGTGATGCAGGCCACGTCATTGGCGGCCACGGCCTCGGACAGCGCCTGAAACCGCTCGCTGCCCAGTTCCACCGCATTGTCGACATAGAGCCGGAACAGCTCCCGCCCGGCGGCATCGCGCGACCCGACCCGGGCGCCGAAATCGACGCCCTTGGGATAGCCGCCGATAAAGGCCTCAGGGAAGACCGCCAATTCGCTGCCCACCACTTTGGCCTGTGACAGCCAGTCACCGAATTTTGCGATGGTGGTATCGGTATCGAACGAGTCGCTGCCCGCCTGGACAATAGAGACGGTGCGGGTCTGGTCGGTCAATAGCCTGTCCTCAGGCCGGCTGGATTGCGGCTCTGCGGCTGGTGTAGGCGCTGATCGCGATCAGGGCAAACAGGGTGAAGGCGATAACCGCCAATATGTCCTCCTCGCGCGCGACATTGACCAGCGCTACCGCGAGCAGACCCCAGCACACAGCGCCGGCATAGACCCATGAGCGCGAAAAACGCGTCGCAAATACCGCCAGCACCGCCCATATGCCGAGGATCACCAGCGCCAGCGTCATCGCCGACTGCATCCAGATATTGGGCTGCTCGAAATTGATCGCGACCGACAGACCCGCCGGCGAGGCGACTGTCAGCCAGCCCGCCAGTCCATAGACCGGAGCCAGCGCCCATTGCCGGGCTCTCGACAGCGCAGCAGCCGAGCGCAGATGGTAGATGGCGAAGAGCAACGGCAGTAATATCAGCTCAAGCAGGATGAAACTGAGCCAGCCTGGCCCCAGTGCCGGGGTGAGGATCGCCCAGACCAGATTGGCCCAATAGGAGGCGGTGACATACCAACCGATCCGCTGCAGCATCGGGTCGGCAAGATTGCGGGACAGGCCGTGATAGACGGCAAAGGCGATGGAGCCGAAATAGAGCGGCAGCCAGATGACAAAGGCATAACCCGCCGGGATAAGCACCGTATCGCTGGCGCGAGACCGGCTGGTGATGGTTTCGCCCAGGCCTGCCAGCTCGGGGAAAAAGGCAAACAGCATCTGCCCGACCGCGCCGATGATTAGCAGCGATGCGCGCAAATAGTCCTGCCATATGGGTGCGGCGGGGGCCGGATGGGTCATCGATGCGCCTTTCATGCGTGTGAGTCAGTAATCAGCCAATGATGGCCGACGGCTTTTGTTCCCTGCTGCAACGATTGGGCGCCGCTATATGGCACATGGTCCAGGCTCAGAACCCATTGGTCCTCACACTATGTTTCGTCAGCTCCGCCTGTGCGGGACCGGCGACATAGACAGTCAAATGACAATAAAGAGGCCCATGGATTTGATAGGTTCGGCTCCTAGACAACAGCAATCGCCTCGATTTCAATCATTAAATCAGGTGCTGCCAGCGAAGTGACACCCACAGCAGTAAAGGCGCTCTTATGGCCGTTGAACAGAGCCATTATCGGGCCAAATGCCTGCTGGCTTCTCTCCAGCGTAAAATCGACGACAAACATGCGTGCGGATACGATATTCTCCGGGGTAGCGCCTGCCGCCTCCAGTGCCTTGCCGAGATTGCTCGCAGCAATTGTGGCCTGCTCGGTCAGCGTCGCAGGTGGCGGTGTTCCATCGGGTTGCCACGCCACCTGACCGGAGATGAAAATCATCTTGCCCGGGGTTACGGTGGTGATCTGGGAATAGCCCATGGAAGGGGCATCGGGCAGGGTATCCGGGTTGATCGCTTCGATCGCTGGCATGGAAACTCTCCTATTATAGTTGCAAAATGCAACTTAACAGGAGTGATCAATCGTGTCGACTATTTCCCCTGCCAATTGGGCTTGCGTTTTTCGGCAAAGGCGCGCGCGCCTTCCTTGCTGTCCTCGCTGGCAAAGACCGGGTTGGTGATCGCCGCCTGCTTGTCCCACATCTCGTCGCTGGTCCAGTCGGGGCGTTCATTGATGATCCGCTTGGTGGCTTTCAGCGCCAGCGGGCCATTGGCGGCGACGCGCGCGGCCAGCTCCATAGCCGCGTCGATGGCCGCACCCTCGGTAACGTGGTTGACGAAACCAACCTCATAGGCGCGCCGGGCATCGATGAAGTCGCCGGTCAGCGCCAGCTCCATCGCCATGCGCTTGCCGATGATCGAGGGTAGGGTGAGCAGGCCACCGGCGGCGGCGACCAGCGAGCGCTTGACTTCGGGAATGCCGAACTGCGCCTTGGCATTGGCGACGCACAGATCGCAGGCAATGGCGACCTCCATGCCCCCGGCCAGCGCATAGCCTTCGACCGCGGCGATCAATGGCTTTTCCGGCGGCTGCTGGACGAAGCCGGCAAAGCCATAATCCTTCACAAACGGCACTTCGCCCTTGAGGAAGGCCTTGAGATCCATGCCCGAACAGAAGGTACCGCCGGCACCGGTGACGATCCCGGCATTGAGACCATTATCGTCATCAAGCCGCTGCATCGCGGCGCGTACGCCTTCGGCTACTGCCTTGTTGACGGCGTTTTTGGCTTCGGGGCGGTTGATGGTGATGACAAGGACGCCGTCCTGCTCATCGGTAAGCACTTCAGACATTGGAGGTCTCCTAACTTCTTTTATCTCGTCATCCTGAACTCGTTTCAGGATCTCCTCACATAACGCACCAGATCCCGAAACAAGTTCGGGATGACGATGTGTACTAGAACAGCAAATCGGCCAGCTTGGCACGGTGCCAGGCACCGTCGCCATGTTGCGAGGCGTGCCAGATGGCGGCGCGGCGATAAAGTTGGGCATCGCAATCATGGGTGAAGCCGAAGCCGCCATGGAACTGGATTGCCCGGTCTGCGGCGAAACCATAGACCTTGTCGCACGCCGCCTTGGCCATGCGCGTCGCGATCTCGCCCATGCCCTGATCGTTGAAGCAATGCGCCGCCGAATAGACATGGCTGCGCGCCTTTTCATAATCGACATAGGCATTGGTGATCGGGTGTTTGAGCGCCTGATACTCGCCAATGGTCTTGCCGAACTGTTTGCGGGTTTTGAGATAATCCAGCGTGTAGTCGATCACTGCCTGGGTGCCGCCCGCCATTTCCGCCGCTTGCAGCAGCACGGCGGTAAGATGGATATGCTCGAAACTGGTTTTGGTTTTGGCCTCGTCAAGCAGCGCAGAGGCGGGCAGGGTGATACCATCCAGCTTCAGCGCATAGGTACGGCGGGTTTCGTCGATGATGGTCTCGCGGCGCAGCGCACTGTCGGGCAGCGCGTCTTGCGGGATGATGACGAGACGCGGCGCGCCATCCAGCGTTACCGAGGCGATGATAAGTTCTGCCTGCGCGGCATAGGGCACCAGCAGCTTCTCGCCACTGAGCGTGACAGTGTCGCCGCTCTGACTGGCGCTGGCGGTGATATTGTGCAGGTCCCAGTCACCATGCGCTTCATTGAGCGCCAATGTCGCGACTGCGCCTTCTGCGATCCTGGGCAGATATTCTTCCTGCTGCGCCTCAGTGCCACCTGCAACCAGTGCCTGTGCGGCCAAGCTGGTGTCGGCGAAGGGCGTGGTCATCAGTCGGCGGCCCATTTGCTCCACAATCGGCACGACCTCGCCCAGTGACAGTCCCACGCCGCCCTGCGCTTCGGGGATGGCGATGGCGAGCCAGCCGAGCTCGGCAATTTCTTGCCAGACATCGCCGTCATAGCCCTGTGCATCGTCGAGCAGGGTGCGGACTTTTTCGATGGGGGATTTCTCGGCGCAGAAGCTGGCCGCGACATTCATCAGCTCGATCTGCTCTTCGGAATATCCGATAGACCCTAGATTTTCCATGATATCCTCTGTTCTATTCTTATTGCCGTCATTGCGAACCCGGAGGGTGAAGCAATCCAGAGTCGCTTGCGCCTGGTTCACTGGATTGCCGCGTCGCTTCGCTCCTCGCAATGACGATTGATTCTTGCTTTAGCGCCCTTTGGGCAGGCCCAGCACATGCTCGGCGACGATATTGCGCTGAATCTCCGATGTGCCGCCGCCAATGGTGGCGGAGAAGCTGTTCAAATAGCTGCGGTGCCAATAGCCATCATCGACCGCATTCTCGTCGCCGACATAATAGCCGGCCCTGCTTCCCTGAAAGGCCAGAGAAAATTCGGTCAGATCGCGGATCATTTCGGTGCGCGCCAGCTTGTTCATCATCGCCAGACCCATGGGCCGGTCCTGATTGAGCGGCGCCATGCGGCGGCGCTGGTTGTTGAGGTTGAGCGCCTGGATTTCCATCATCTGCTCGACCATCTTGTCGCGCATCACCGGATCGTCGAGCAAAGGCTTGCCCGCGCGTTCCGCTTTACGCGCCAGATCGACCACGCCCATCGCGTCGAGTTCCTTGATATAATAGCCGCCCGCCGGATTGACCTTGGCGCCGCGCTCATATTCGAGCGTTTTCATCGCCACCATCCAGCCATCACCTTCCTTGCCGACCAGCCCTTCGGCGGGCACGCGGGCATCGGTGAAGAAGGTCTGGACAAAGCCATATTCGCCGGTGAGCTTCTTGATCCGCCTGGTCTCGATACCGGGGATTTTCATCGGAATCAGGAAGAAGCTTAGACCTGCATATTTGTTCGGGCCGTCATTGCTGGTGCGTGCCAGCAGGATCATATATTTGGCGCGGTCGCCGAGCGAGGTCCAGATTTTCGAGCCGTTGAGGACATATTCATCGCCGTCCCGCACGGCTTTCAATTGCGCACTGCCAAGGTCGGAGCCATGTTCCGGCTCGGAGAAACCCTGACACCAGATGTCCTCTGCGCTCAACATCCCTTTGATATATTTCTTTTTATCTTCCTCACTGCCGATATCCATCAGCAGCGGTCCGGCCCAGCCAATGCCGATGGCGTTGAGGATGATCGGGCCGTCATATTTCTTCATCGCCCGGGTGGCGACGCGCTGGAAGTCCGGGTGCATCCCATGGCCGCCATATTCGGATGGCCAGCTGGTGCCGAGATAACCCGCTTCATAGACCTTGCGCTGCCAGTCGCAGAGGAAATCAAACTGTTCATCGGTGCTGACTTCCATAAAGGTCAGCGGCAGCATGAAACCGGGATCGGTGACGGTGTTCTCCTTGAACCAGGCATCGGCCTGGGCCTCAAAGTCCTTCAGCTCCGCCTCGCTCGGCTTGGACATAATGCTCTCCTGCTGATTCTTTTGTGCATTTAATCGTTCGATTAAACTGGAGAATGCGGGAGGCTGGCAGCAATGTCCAGAGGGATTTGAGGATGGATAGACTAGCTGTTGATCCACCAGCGGATCAGATAGGCCACCACGCCGATAAACGTGACGCTGGCACCCCAGATCAATGCCATCCAGCCCAGCCGCTTCCACAGCGGCGTATTGGCGGCGGGGTCGGGGGGTAGCGGGGTATTGCGTTTAGCCATTAGAGCGTTTCCGAGATTGCAAGATTCGCCTGCTTCTCCCTCTCCCTGACGGGGAGAGGGTCGGGGTGAGCGTCCTGGCCATCAGCATGGCACACCCTCACCCAACCCTCTCCCTCGAGGGAGAGGGCTAATGATCCGTGCAATATCAGAACCTTTCTAATGATAGCCCGCGTCCGATACTTTGCCGCGGAACACCCAGTAGGCCCAGCCGGTATAGGCCAGGATGACCGGTACGATGATGACCGTACCGACCAGCATGAACAGCTGGCTGCTGGGGTCGGTGGCGGCATCCCAGATGGTGATGCTCTCCGGTACGATATAGGGAAACATCGAGATACCCAGACCGATCATTCCCATCAGGAACAGCGCCAGCGTGAGCAGGAAAGGGGTATATTCCTGTCGCTTTTTGAGGCCGCGAAACAGCAGTACCGTGATGATCAGCGTCAGCAACGGCACTTGCGCGGTGAAGATGATGTTCGGGAAATCGAACCAGTGCCGCCAATATTCCGCATCAAGAAATGGCGTGGTGAGACTGACCAGCCCGAGCAGCAGCAGCGTTGCCGGAAACAGCCGCCAGCTGAGCCAATAGGCGCGCTCCTGTATCGGGCCGTCGGTCTTCATAATCAACCAGGTGCTGCCGAGCAGAGCATAGCCAACCGTCGTGCCGACACCGGTGAGCAGACTGTAGGGCGACAGCCAGTCAAGCCAGCCACCTGCATAGTTGCGGCCTTCAACCTCAATGCCCTGGAGCAGCGCGCCCAGAGTAATGCCCTGACACAGCGCCGCGACCAGCGATCCGGCGGTAAAGGCAAAGTCCCAGAACTTCTCATGCCCTGGGTCACGCCAACGGCCTTCAAAGGCGACACCGCGCAAAACCAGGCCGAGCAGCATCGCGGTAATCGGCGGATAGACGGCGGGTAGGATCACCGCATAGGCCAGCGGAAAGGCAGCAAACAGCCCGCCTGCGCCGAGCACGAGCCAAGTTTCATTGCCATCCCATACCGGCGCGACCGAGTTCATCGCCTTGTCGCGCTGCGCTTTGTCTTTCAGTGTCGGGAAGATAATGCCGATGCCAAGGTCAAAGCCGTCCAGAACGACGTAGAGGAAGACGGCAAAGGCGATGATAAACGCCCAGATCAGCGAGAGGTCAATGGTCAAGGCACATACCTCTCATTACCGTTCGCACTGAGCTTGTCGAAGTGCCGTTCTTTTTTCGAGTAAGTACAGTCCTTCGACAAGCTCAGGACGAACGGGTTTTGATGGCGTAGGCAACTACTCATGCCGGTTGCCCCGCCAGATTATTGCCCGAGCGCATTCCAGCGGTGCGGATCGGGCCCTTTTCGGCCACTTCTTCCTTGCCGGTCACCGGCTTGTGCATCAGGCGCAATATGTACCAGGTACCGGCGCCGAACATGATGAAATACGTCACCACGAACGCCAGCAGTGATGCGCCGACAGCTGGTGCATCAAGTGGTGAGACGCTTTCTGCCGTGGTGAGCGCACCATAGATGGTATAGGGCTGGCGACCGACTTCGGTGGTCACCCATCCGGCAATGACAGCAACAAAACCGCTTGGGCCCATCAGCAACGCCCATTTGTGCAGCCATGGCCAGTCATAGAGCTTTTTGCGCCAGCGTGCGAACAGGCTGACCGCGCCGATCAGCATCATCAACAGCCCCAAGCCGACCATGATACGGAACGACCAGAAGACGATGCCCACAGGCGGTTGTTCGTCATCGGGGATGGTGTCGAGGCCTTCCAGCGGTGCGTCGAGATCATGTTTGAGGATGAGCGAGGACAATTTGGGAATGCCAAAGGCCCAGTCGAGCCGTTGTTCGTCGTCATTGGGAATGCCGAAGAGATAAAGCGGCGCGCCTTCTGCATGGCTTTCATAATGGCCTTCCATCGCCATCACCTTTTGCGGCTGATGCTCCAGCGTGTTGAGGCCGTGCATGTCACCGGCGAAAATCTGGATCGGCGCTACCAAAGCCGCCATCCACATCGCCATGGAGAACATTTTGCGCGCATGCGGTTCGGCCTTGTCGCGCAGCAAATGCCAGGCCCCGACCGCGCCGACGACAAAGGCGGTGGTGAGATAGGCCGCCAGCACCGTGTGCACCAGGCGATAGGGGAAGCTGGGACTGAAGATGATCGCCCACCAGCTCTCACCGGGCACGAACTGGCCATTTTCGGCAATCTCATAGCCGACTGGCGTCTGCATCCAGCTATTGACCGAGAGGATCCAGAAGGCGGAGATACAGGTGCCAATGGCGACCATCAGCGTTGCGGTAAAGTGCAGTTTGCGTCCGACCTTGTCCATGCCGAACAGCATCACGCCGAGAAAACCGGCCTCAAGGAAAAAGGCGGTGAGTACCTCATACGCCATGAGCGGTCCGATCACCGGTCCCGCCTTGTCGGAGAATACCGACCAGTTGGTGCCGAACTGATAGGACATGACGATACCTGAGACGACGCCCATGGCGAAAGCGATGGCGAATATCTTTCGCCAATATTTGAACAGGTCAAGATAGAGCGTTTTGCCGGTTTTCAGCCACAGCCCCTCGAGCACCGCCAGGAAACTCGCCAGACCGATAGAGAAGGCGGGAAAGATGAAATGAAAGCTGACGGTGAAGGCAAATTGTATTCGCGCGAGCAACAGGGCGTCGAGACCATCGAACATGCAATATCTCCGTTGCAGGCTTATATGGCGCTGCATTACGGCAATTACGAGGCAGCGCGCGGTAAGTTCCGTTGCGAAAGGATAAGAGTGAGTTGCAGAACGTGCAACTGCTATCCTCCCCGCTCGCGGGGAGGTGGACCAGCAAAGCCGGTAGAGGGGGCGGGCAACCCTGCACAGCGCAATTGGAGGCCCTCCGTTTCGCCTTCGCTAAAGCTATTGCGAGCCACTTCTCCGTGAACAGAGAAGATGCCTAACCTTCGCGCCCGATAATGATCGCGCTGCGCTGCTCATCGACAATGCTGCGCGCGGCATCTTCGGGGATGCCGATGCTGGTCAGCAGCCGTTCGCACAGCTCCAGACTGGCCTCAACCGTCTCGGGTACCGCATTGGTTGCGCCATGGTCGAGCAAGTGGCGTGCATGGTCGACATCGCGGGCGCGGGCCATGATCGGCACATGCGGCCAGTTGCCCTTGACCGTCTTTATCAGCGGTGCGGCAGAACCCGGCTGGTCCATGGTGGTGGCAAAGGCGGCGGCGCTTTCGATGCCGAGATGGGTAAGCAATTCGGGCTGGCTGGCATCGCCAAAATAGACATTAGCTCCTGCCTGGCGTTCACGATCGACCAGCGCCGGGTCATTGTCGATGGCGACATAGGGGATACGCTGCTCATCTAACAGCTGGGCCAGCATCTTGCCGACCCGGCCAAAGCCGCCGATGATCACCGGATGCTCGTCATCGATTGGGGCATCGCTGCCCGGCATATCGGCATTGCGCGTGCGGATTGCTTCGCCCAACTGCCGGCCGGCAATGGCGAGGAACGGCGTGAGGAACATCGTGACCACCACCACCAGCAAAATGAACCGCGCCGCATCGGGATCGAGCAACGACAGCGACAGCGCGGCGGTGATGACGACAAAGGCGAACTCACCGCCCTGGCTCATCAGCACGGCAGTTTCGGCGCTGACATCTTTTGGCAGGCGGAACGCCCGGGCGAGGCCATAGAGAATGCATCCCTTGAGCAGCAGCAGCCCGACAACCGAGAGCAGCACCATCTCGATATCGGTCCAGACCGCGACGATATCGAGGCTCATGCCGACCGAGATGAAGAACAGGCCGAGCAACAGGCCCTTGAACGGTTCGATATCGGCGGCGATCTGGTGACGATATTCGGTCCCGGCGAACAGCAGCCCGGCAAGGAATGCGCCGAGCGCCATCGATAGCCCCGCCTGGGCGGTGACCGCAGCGGTGACCAGCACCAGCAACACGACCGCGGCCATGAACACCTCGCGGCTGCCGGTGCTGCCGACAAAGCGCAGAAATGGCCTCACGATCATCCGCCCGATCAGGAAGATGGCGGCGATGACCAGCACCGCCTGGCCGATGGCCTTGCCGGCAGCCAGCGCCATTGATCCCTCGACCGTGGCACCGGCGACGCCGACAAAGAACAGGATTGGCACCACCGCAAGGTCCTGCAACAGAAGAACGCCGAAGCTGGCGCGACCGGCCGGGGTGCTGAGGCGACGGCTTTCGGTAAGCAACTGCATCACCAGCGCGGTTGAGGAGAGGGCTAGGCACAGGCCGAAGGTCGTCGCAGCGACCAGCGCATTGCCATACCAGTAAGCGATGGCACCAATAGCCAGCGCGCTGACGGCAACCTGCGCGCCACCAAAGCCAAACACCAGCCGCCGCATCCCCCATAGCTGTGCAACCGACAGTTCCAAGCCGATGGTGAACAGCAGAAAGACCACGCCCAGCTCGGCAAATTGGCGCACGCCCTCCAGATCGCTGAACACCATATATTCCAGCACCGGCGTCTCCCCGACCAGCCGGCCGACGCCATAGGGCCCGATAACCAGCCCGACGAAGAGAAACCCAAGCACCGGGCTGACTCCGAGCCGCCGCACCAGCGGCACCACCAGTCCGGCAGCGACCAGAAAGACGATGATTTCACGCAGATAGGGAATTTCGGGATGCACGGCATTGTCCCTTTGGGCGGTGCGTTGCGACTGTCAGGGCGCTACAAAACTCGCCCCTGGCTGTCAAAAGGCCAGCCTTATTCTATCACGCAGCACATCAAGCTTCTATCGCCTGCATCAGATAGCACAGACAATCCTGGCGGATGGCATCGTGGCTGAAACTGATCATCGACGGGGTGCTGTCGCGACTGAGCCGGATCGTGCCCCCATCATAGCGGAAAAATTCTTCTGTAAGGTCTTGACCATGTTCGTCTACCACCCGGAGCGGCGATTGTGCGCGGCGACTGGTGCCCCAGACATGACCCGCAGGCAAATGGGTGAAATTCAGCCCTGCCAGTTCGGGCTGCAGGCTGAGGTCGGCGGCTTCGTAGCTGTCGCCGCCATCAAAGGATATGGTGCAATCGGGCGCGATCACCACGCGGCCCACTGTCTCGAACAGCCGGGTCGGCTCCTCAAGCGGGGTGGTGGCAAAGGCATCGAGCGCCAGCACCCGGTCGATCAGCCGGATCGCCGCCTCCAGGCCTGATTCATCGCCGCTCTGGCCGCATTCCAGCGTTATTGCCGGGCACAGTTCGGCAAAGGCGATGGATTGGGTGGTGCTGGGGTTGCGGTAGAACACGCTTAAAGGTCCGAAAAGCGAGGCCAGATGCAAGTCGGCAGGGCGCAGTGTATTGACACAGCCATAATGCGGATTGGTGCCGCTATTATTGTGAATGTCGATGCTGGCGAACAGATTGCCGCGCCGGACAATGTCGATCACCGATTGCGCCAGCGCATGATAGTCGGTGGTGCCATGTGCCCAGATACGGTTGAAATCCTCCTGGCCCTCCAGCATCCGTACACCCGCCGCAGTGGCATCGACATTGCCGATAAAGATCATCAGATTGCGTCTTGGCTTCACATTGCGAAAGCGCTGCTCAAGATATTGCAGCACCTGAAAGCTGGTGGTCTCATTGCCGTGCAGCAGGGTGGAGATAAACAGCGTCTCGTCGCGACCGCCCTCCAGCGCGATCAGCGTCGGGCGCTCGAACAGCTGCTTGATATCGCGCGGACCGATATTGGCGAGTTCGGGCGGAATATAATCGATCAGATCAGGGTGCATTATTCTTTGTGGGTCAGGCGGGTCAGATCGTCCATTCATGCACCGGCTTGCCCGTCCGCTGCATCTCGACATAACGCTGTGTCAGTGCCTGATAATTGGTGCCATGGCAATTGACAAAACTGCGTTGCCATGCGGCGCCGGTCTGGCCGTTGCGCAGCCGGTCGTCCAATATGTCATTGAAATAGATGTTGAGATCGCCCTTGTCGATCCCCGCTTTTGTCAGCGCGTCACAGGCCATGGGGATCAGGTGATCGAGCAGCAGCGCCTGGACATTCACCGTCTTCCCGGCCCAGCGGACATCGGCGTGCAGGCCATGGCGGGCACAGGCGTAGAAATTGGCGCGCGCATCCTCGAACGGGGTTTCACTCTCGGGTGGAGTCTCGGCTTCGGCCAGCGCCAGCATCAGGCCATGGCACAGCGCCAGATTGGCGACAGTGTCGGCGATGCTGGGGCCGGCGGGCATTACCCGGTGCTCGATGCGCAGATGCGGTGATCCCGCACCGTCAAAGCCCAATATCGGCCGTACCCAGCGCCATATGGTGCCATTCTGGAGTCTCAGATGCGGCAGCTTGCGGTCATCATCGGACAGTGCTGGCAGCAGGTCGCCATAATGCATGTTGAGCAGGAACAGCTCGAGGAACGACTCTTTCAGATAGCCGGTGCCAAGCGTCACCCGCTGGGCATTGCGGCCGCTGGGCTCGCGGAAATTGTCCATGCTGGTTGCCTGTTCAAAAGCAGGGATGCGCGTCTCGTCCCATAGCGACTTGCTGAACAGGAACGGCGAATTGGCGGTCGCCGCCACCAGCGGGCCAGAGATCAGAATACCGGCATTATACAGCCGCACTGCATCACCCTGGTTTACCTTGAGATGCGATTGCAATGAGGTGCACGCCGCCTCCAGCATCAGATCCTCGGCGACATAATCGAGCGTATCATAGCCCTTGATGGTGATATGCAGCGGCTGATGGTCGCGGCGTCGGAAAACCTCGCGATTAAGCGCGCGATAGCGTTCGGAATCCGACATCCAGTCGGGTTTCAGCATCTCGTTGCGGATGGTCGGCAATATGCCGATCATTACCGGGGAGAGATCATGCGGCCGCCCGGCGCGCTCGCATTTCTGCCAGCTGAGTGACAGGTCATTCTGGGTCTGGAACAGCATATCCCTGGTCAGGGTGCGGATGGGGGCGTTGAGCTCGAAATTGAACTTGGAAAGCTCGGTAACGATGTCCGGGTCATCGGCGGTGGCGATGAATTCGGCATTTTGCGGCGCCGGCAGGCAATCGGTATCGGTCAGCCAGCCTTCCAGCTCCAGCCCGACCGTGGGCACATCGTCCTGATCAAAAGCGCGCTCGTCAAACCATTGCTTCAACGTCGCCGTTTCGCGCCGCAACCGGTTGCGAAATTCCTCGCGGTCAGCGGCGGTGAAATCCGCGTCGTCAATTTCCTGCCCCATAAGCGCGCGTCCCTGCCTATCGACTTAAACGGTAATTGAAGCCGATCTGCGGAGAGGATGCAATATGGAAGAATGGTGGACGCACTAGGGTTCGAACCTAGGACGCGCTGATTAAGAGCGTGGCTTAAGCTCTTGTTATATTGTTGTTAATGACCTCATTTCGTTCAGAAATCATGCGGTTGAGGTGCGCAGTTTGTCGCAGGCTCTTTCAGGTCCAAGCAGGCAAGTTCAGGAGTTTGTGACCCCAGAGAGACCCATTGCAGGACACAGATATATCTCGTGATAAAGTCTGAAGAACGCCGATCGGTATCTAAGTGCTAAATGACCATTTCATCTATAAAGCGCATAGCTAACAACGGTTTGAGGCCTCTACTATAAGCCACGACTAGAAGGGCTTAAGAGCATCTTTCCTGCAATAGTCTCTATTAAAACAACTAACATGCACCGCTGTGAAGCGGTGCTTTTAGCTTAATCAAATGGCTACTGAACTTACGTTATTCCGCAGGCTGTAAGCTAGGATCAACATCAGGTTCGATGATTTCTGATGCCTTTTTGGCGCGGCGCAAATCGATCGGCCGGCTGGCCGGCATTTTCATTGCGACGGCGCAGATTATCGCACCAAAAATGAGGAACGCAAGATCGAACCAGGCTGATACGCTGGCTGCGGTACCGAAAGCGGACCAGAGGAAGTCACCTGTGGCTAGTCCATTGCTGATCGGCAGCGCGAGCATGGTGAGACCGGTTGCCGCCAAAAGCTCACGTGCGGTGCGATACTGATTGCTCCGCGTAAAGGCGAAGACCAGTGTCGCCAGCCAGACGATGAAGAAAGCGCTAATGACGCTGCTCATCCGACCGGCTTCCGCGCCCCAGTAGAATTTGTCAAAGTGCAGGATAGCGACGCTGGCCAGTGGCATGCCGCCGCAAACGCCGGTGGTCAGTGCGCTGAGACGGCGATAGAATTTCTCGCTCTTATTGCCTTCACCGCCATGCAGTCGCCGTTCGACCCACATCATATTGCCCAGCGCGGCCATGACAGCAATCGCCATGCCCATCAGGAAATAGCCGATCTTCAGTGCGATACCGCCAAAAATCCCGTAATGCAGCGGTGAGAGTGCCGCCAGGGTGCGGGGCAATGGCTTGGTGGGAGACAGGAATTCGGGCGTGGGCAGCGCTCTGCCATCCACGGCGCTGATCTTGTGCTGATCATAATAGACCAGACGATCATCAACCGGGTAGTTGATAGTGTACGCGGCATTGGCGTCGCCCCAATTCTCGACATTGATGGAAACGGCTTTTGCACCCGTCTCGGGATGAGGGATAGTGAGTGCCTGATCGACGGGCATCATTTCTGCCTCGATACCGGCTTTTTCCGCTACGCCCAGGCCAATGGCCTCGACGAGCTTTTCGGTATCGCCCTTGACGGTGATTGCGGCCAGCAAGGGTGCCAGCAATGCTATGACGCCAAGATAAGCCCCGGTAAAGGCAATCATCGAAGAGAAAGGCACAGTCCAAAGACCGAAGACCTTGTGCGTATCCTGCCATTTCAGCCGTACCGATTTGAGATAGCGCAGCGAGAACAGCTCCTTGGTAATCTTGGTGTGCGCGATGATCCCGGTCAGCACGAGCAGCATGAACGCGATGCCGACAATGCCGACAATGGCGCGTCCGACAGTGCGGCCACCCAGCACTTCGGGCCATGAGAGATCCCGATGCAGGTCATAGAGGAAGCGGTTGGCGCCTTCTTCGCGTGTCGCGATTGCCGCGCCCGTATTCGGGTCCCAGCGCTGGCGCAAAAATTCGATCTCGCCATCCTCGCCCCGCAGGTTGAGAAAGCCCTCGAAAAAGTCCTGATGGCGGTTGCCCGGCGCTGTGAAACCGACATAGGTGACTTCACGTCCGTCCATATTCTCGGCAAGCCATTCGGTGAAAACGCCATGCATAATGACCGGTTGCTCGGTCGGCTCAATCCGCGCGGCCGGGTCTTCCCAGCCCCTGAACTCATTGTA
The DNA here is from genome assembly GCA_039818985.1 of Pseudomonadota bacterium. Lineage (NCBI taxonomy): Bacteria > Pseudomonadati > Pseudomonadota > Pseudomonadota bacterium. Next base: position 834,636 of record JBCBSU010000001.1, read on the forward strand.
GAAAAGCGCTATCGATCCGGTGAAGCAAACCACAAACAGCATGATACCGAGCGCAATGCCGGTCCAGCTGTGCATGTCGTAAATACGGATCTGACGTTCGCGATTGGCCATGGCGGGGACGGTCCTCTGGTCTGTCGGATGAATTACACTGGCGGTTCACTTAGCAAAATTATGGCGGTGCTGATAGCGCTAATGCCAATCATTACTGACAAAACCCGCCATTTTGAGGGGTTCCAGTAGAGCCAGAACTGTAACCCTACCCAGATGAACGGGGAAATCAGCGCGACGATCAGAACCCTGTCAGCAAATCCCCATGGGCCGATCATGACAAAGGCCGAACAGACGGCCATTGTCGTGATGAAGGCCCAGATAATGGCACCGGTGAGGCGCGGGCCTTTCCAGGTGAAGAAGGCGAGTGCCAGAACCACCGCTGCGATAATGCCAATAACCACCGGGCTCATGCGGCGCCTCCCATGAACAGCAGAGCACCGGTTGCCAGACCGATCACCGCCGATGCAACTGTGCTGGGAAAATGCAGTTTCGGCCATAACGCCGATATCAGCAGACCGGAGATTCCAGCGACCACGAAAACCGCCAGCCATAGTGGGATGCCCAGCTCCCAGCCATAAATTTCGGCCAACGTCATCAGTGCTGCGATGGCAAATGCCCAGCCGGCAGCATGCACAGCGCGTCGCGCCGCCAGCGAGTTTTTGAGCGCAGGAAATGTCGTGCGGTGTTTGCCTGCCTGATAAAAGGCATAGCAGCCAATATAGAGCAGCGCAGTGGCGAAGAGCAGCATCATGGCAGGCCTTAGAACCCTCCGACCAAGCGCACACCGAACACTTGTGGTGGACCTGCAATATTGACGGCTCCCACAACCGTATCGACGCTGTTGAAGGTAAGGAATTCCTCATTCAGAACATTGGTGCCGAATAGCTCAACGCGGAAGTCGTCGGTTTGGTAGCCCACGATCAGATCGACGACCATATTGCTGTCATTTACCGCATCTGGCTCATTGCCGATGAGTGCAAAGCTCTCATCGGTGAACCGAAAACGGCCATTGGCGAAAAAGCCACTGTCATGCGTGTACCGTGCCCCACCATTGATGGTCCAGCGTGGTGCAAAGGTGAATTGGTTGCCGGTAAAGTCTATGCTGACTGGACCCAGATCGCTCTGGGCTTCTGTAAATTGCGTGTCGGTAAAGCCGACGCCAACATTGAAGGTCAGCTCATCGGTTGGCTGGGCAAACATTTCGACTTCAAAGCCGAATAGTTCCGATGCCCCGGCATTGTCGGTAAGGTTGTCGAGCGGATTAGCCGAGAGCTGTACCGTGACCTGCTGATCGGAATAATCGATAAAGAAGACATTTGCGTTTAGTGTCACTTTGCGATCAGCAAATTGTGAGCGGAAAGAGAATTCATAGTTGGTCGAAAATTCAGGATCAAAGGTGTTGATGATCGCATTAGCTTCCAGCACTTCCTGGTCGGTTGCATCGCCACCACCTGGTATCGGCAATGCTCCGCGGAAAGCGTTAACCGATACACCTCCGGCGCGATAAGCTCGCTGTACACTGAAGCTGGTGGATACATCGTCCGACCAGTCATAGGTAATGACGCCTTTGGGCAGGAATGCGCTGAAATTATTCTGTGCATTATTGATCGTGACAGCGCTGGTGAACTGGCTTGCAAGCAGCTGCAACGCGCCATCAACAATGGGAACGCCGGTTTCGCCAATCGGTGGTACGCCGGTGAAATTGAGCACGGACTGAGTGATGCTCTCATCATCATAGCGAGCACCTACGGTAATAGAGAGGCGGTCGGTCAACTTGTAGTTGACCTCACCGAAGAATGCGAAATTCTCAATATCTGTGGGGTTGTCGGCGGCAAAATCGACCTGAAAGCTAGGAACACTGGCGACTGCTGTATCTCGAACAAACTGGCCTTGGCCAATCTGAATTGGGTTAGGTGCCGGTGTCTGAAACAAGAGGCTGGCAATGGTGCCCGCATCAGGGAGTGCCAAATCGGTATCGACTACGGCAGAACTGGTATTCTCAAATGCGCTGCTGCTGTCAAAATAGTAAAAACCCAGCAGACCGGTCAAACGATCATCAGGGCTGACATAGGACAACCGCAATTCCTGACTGAAGACCTCGTCATTTGTACTGTTGTTGCCAACCGTAATATCGCCGCCGGTTTCATCGCGCGAGGTGTCTAGAAAGGTTATGTTGCTGCTTTCGATATAGCCGGTAACTGCCGTCAGCGAGAGGCCATCCGCGATATCAATATTGGCTTCAAATGAAAAAATATCGGCACGGGTTTCGGTCAGACTCTGAATATTCTCAAAATTCAGCCGGTCAGGCGGGAAAAATGTATCATCTATCCGCCCCTCGCCCTGATTGGCATCGATGTAGGTGTAGCTGGCAATAAACTCGAAACCTTCGGCGGGCGTAAGGCGCGCCTTGGCCCGGATTGTTGCGGCTTCCTGTGCGTCAGACTCATCGGTGTTCAGCGTTGGGTTGAAGATAAAACCATCGCTGCTGGTGTAATCGCCAGAAACGCGCAGCGAGAGCAAGTCCTGCACCACCGGTACAGTTAGCGCCGCCGAGCCACGAAAGGTGTCGAACTCGGCATAGGAAATCTGGCCCTGACCGGAAAAATCATTGCCCGGATCAATCGTATTTATAACAATGGCACCCGCCAGCGCATTACGCCCCTGAATTGTCGATTGTGGACCGCGAAAAATCTCGACGCTGGAAACATCGAACAGGTTGAGCGCGCCGCCAGCGGTAAACAGCGCGCTGGGTATGAAGACCCCGTCAATATAGACTGTTGACGTATCGCTGGTAGTTTCCCCCAGGCCAGCACCAGCATTACGGATACCGCGAATGGTGATAACCTCTTCACCGAAGCCGGTATTCACATTGGCAGTCTGATTCAACAGATCGGCAAGATCGATAAAGTTCTGCTCGTCGATGGTTTCCTCATCAAAAACTTTTACCGAAGCGGCAGTATCCTGGAGTGATCGCGTGATCTTCTGCCCGGTGACGATAACGACATTCTCATCATCAAATTCGTCTTGCGGCTGGTCGTCAGCAATAGGCGTAATAGCTTGATCCTGTGCCTGCGCCGTCCCGGCAAAACCGGCCAGCGCGATGATCGCTGCTCCAGCCATACAGTAGCTGCGCTTGGTTGATACAGATTTGGACACACTCAATTCCCCAGAAATTCCCACTCGGCCGTGAAGGGCAAAGGCCTTCCCGATTCGGTAAAGCTAATAACGAGAATGATTTGCAATAACAATGGAGAGATGTCTTGTTCATGCTTTTTGCAACACAGCCGTCTTTCTGTCGCTATTTTGTCACAGAAACCCGGCTGTGTTGCAGGCACATTGTCGTATCTCTTCTCTCGCCGATTGGGTCGGGTCAAAAACCTGCGCGAATCTGCACGCCGTAAACGCCCTCGGTTCCGCCTTGACCCTGATTGAATTGCGGGTTGACGAAAGTGGTGAAATCATTGCCGAAGGCATTGTTGGCGAAGACAGAAATGCTGAACTTCTCATATTGATAACCGATGCGCGCATTGACCACGGCGAAGCTCTCCGAGAATTGTCCCGGCAAGTTCAGATTATCGGAAAATTGCCCATTCTGGTAATTCACATTGGCGTTGGCAAAGATACCCGAAGGATGCTCAAACTGAGCGCCCAATGAGCCCGACAATTCCGGCGAAAAGCGGAACTGGTTACCCGCCAGATTGGTGCCGTCGCCGACAGGGAAATCGAGGAATTCGGTACGGTTATATCCCAGCGCACCATTGAGACGCAGCGTGTCCGTTAGAACGATAACAAGCTCGCCTTCAAAGCCGTAAAGCTCGCTCTGCCCCGCATTGACGGTGGCAAAAAGTGTGCTGGGATCGAGACCGTCCGGGATCTGACCTGCAAGCTCTGGAAAAGCAGCCAGCAACGGCACCTGCACCTGCTGGTCGGTCCAGTCGAGATAGAAAGCATTCGCATTGAGGGTGATACGTCCATCCAAAAAGCTGGTGCGAAGCGAGAATTCGTAGTTGTTTATGAACTCAGCATCAAAAGTTATGGTGTTGCCAAGAACATTCTGTTCGGCGCCTCCAGAACGATAACCGCGCGAATAGGTGAATCCGGCCGAAATACGATCATTAAAATCATAAACGATCTGCGCCTTGGGAAGGAACGCGTCAAATTCGGTATCGGCCAATGTATCCGGGTTGGTAAGTGTCGGGCCAGGAGTGATAATCGTGGCGCTGCTGGTGGCCACACGTACTGTTTCGTTGTCGTAACGCAGGCCGAGGAGCAGCCGTAAATTATCTGTTGCCTGCCATTCCACCTCACCGAAGAACGCGAAGTTTTCAGTCGCCTCATCGGTATTGCTGACAATGTTGATAATGGAATCTGGCGCGGCACCGAAAATGAAACCGGGAAACTCTCCCACCACAGCTGTAGCAGCATCGATGTTAGCGTAGAAGCCGCCTAGCAGCACATTCCAGTCATCTGCGGGTGTAAAGACGGCCCGCAATTCCTGAGTGAAGGACTCGATTTCATTGTCCTGGGTGAAGAAACCCAATGGCTGCGATGTGCCGTCACCATCCTGATTACGCCCGCTTTCAGAATCGACATAGCTGGTGATGGAGCTCAGCGACACAGTATCGCTGGGGTCCCAGTCAATCCGGCTGCCAAACAGCCAGCTTTCATCGAAGCGGCGCTGCGGGCTGTCGAGACTGTTCACCCGCTCACCAGTGGCTTCGAAAGTGTCCAACTCAAAGCCCTGAAAAACCGTTCCCACAGAGTCAGCATAGATACCCGTTAGCTTGACCGAGAGATTGCCGGTCGGCTGGAACAGCAGCTTCAGCCTTGCCAGTTCGTCGTTATTCCCTGCAACCTCATCGCTGTCGAGCGTCGGGTTGAAGACGAAACCATCGGCCTCCTGATGGTCATAGGAAATGCGGAAGGCGAGAACGTCTTCGATGATAGGGCCGCCGACTGCAGCGGAATATTGCCGCGTATCGAAATTGGCAAAAACGGCCTGTGCATCAGCGGTAAATTCATAACCGGGGTCTTGGCTGTAAAGCAGGATAGCCCCTGCTAATGCGTTGCGACCCTGCACGGTAGATTGTGGGCCGCGAAAGACCTCGATGCGATTAAGATCCCATGCGCCCGTGGGAGAGAGCAGATTCTGCTGCGTTGTTGTCAGTGGGATGTCATCGATATTGACCGTCAGTGTCAGATTGGAACTGATGGTGTTGAGACCAGCATCGACGCCATTTTGCGCAATGCCGCGAATGGTAAAGCCGGCATCGCCAAAGGCACTGTTCACATTGGGGATACGGTCCAGCAACTGTTCCAGATTGGGCGTATATGTGCTTTCAATGTCATCTCTGGTAACAACGACGATGCTTGACTGCGTATCCTGGACCGAGCGTTCCCGCTTCTCGCCGGTCACGATAACAAGGTTTTTGTCATCTGTATCGGCAGCTTCTTCGCTTGGTGCTGTCTCTGCAGCTTGCAGCTGGAGGCCCTCAACACCGGTACTCGCGACCGCCACCGATGGGCAGGTCAATATGGCCAATGTGGCTACGCCACATTTCAACATCTCTGATTTTTTCATGCATATCTTCCTTTATGCGATGCAAATTAAGGGGATTCAGCGGGCGCAATGTCACGCCCTGGCAGCGTGTCGACAAATTCCCGGACCGTACGCTGGATCGAAAAAATTGCTGCCCTGGGCATCATGTCGCGCAGCATGGCGTGAAAGCGCTGGCTGTCATTCTTGATCGTTGCCGTGACCAGATCGACGATCAGCACTTCATCATAAGTCGTGGTGTAGCAAAAAGGTCGGTGGACAATGAGAGATTCCGGCCATGCTGCAACAATGGTGCGTAGCATATTCATGAATGTGCCAACGCTGTGCGCACTGCCGAGATATTGCGCCAGATGGCCGCAGCAGCAACGCCCTTCCACATTCGCCAGAACACAAGTGCGCAATGCGAGGATCAGCGCTTTTTGGCCCTCCGACATGTCGGCGAGTGGCTTTGTCCAGCATAGCTTGTCGACAACAGATTGGGATGTACTCGGCATCTTTCTCTTCTCCTTGCGCATATTTCATCCGACGCGACGGAAATTCTGGCCTGGCTATGGGGTTTGCGCACTTTCAGCCCGGCGTGCCTGCCACAACAGGATCACGCTGAGCAGACAGGGCAGGAACATCGTAAAAATGATGAGCATGGTGAGCTCGCTGTCACTGGCCATGGCGTGCTCAAGAATGTGCAAGGCATGAAACAGCGCCAGCAACACGGCCACTGCCATTGCCGACCAGCGCGCCCATGCGGCACGGCTTGTCGACAGCGCTATGATCGGCAGCGCGCTGACGCAAAGCAGGCCGACCAGCATTGATACCGGAGGCACTGAGAGATCATTCGCCCCTTTTTCGACCCCGCGAATAACTTCCATAAGGATGAGTGCCAGAACGCCACCAGCCTGCATCAGCAAAAGCGCCAATGTGCCACCCAACTTCTTTTCTACCGTCATCTATCCCTCCTGTTTGGGCTGTTACCTGAAGCCGCCATCACAGACGCCAGCCCAGCGATATGCCGATCACGCTTCTGTCGGTGCTGGTGAAACTGGGCTGATCATTGAGCGTTGGCGTCCCTGTGGCCGGATCAACCGTTGAAACCAGAGGCCGGGTGAGTGCGCGTTCGTTGAACAGATTGTTGGCAAATATCGCGATCTCCCAATTGTCGCTGCGATAGCCGATGCGGCCATTGACCAGCATGATTGGATCACCCAGGTTTTCCGGGAGATTGGCAACTTCGGAGAATTGCTCGGTCGAGAAGGCACCGTTGGCATTGACGAAAAACCCGCTGTCACTGGTGTAGTTGAAACCGAAGGACAGATTAAACTCGGGCGCGCCGGGGAAGGAATTTCCAGCGAGATTGGCGAATTGTGGGAAGTCCGGGTTGAGCGGATTGCCGTCTGCATCCTGCGCGAACGGGAAGTCAACAAATTCCGTGCTCAGCAGGCCAACCGAAGCGAACACGTCAAACTCCGGCACAATCTCAATCAACAGATCGATCTCCGCACCATAAAGCTCGGACTGGCCGGCATTCAGCGTTTGTGCCGAAAAGGGCAGACCGCTCGGATCGGGAATGGAAACCTGCTGGTCATCCCATGTGGAATAAAAGAAGTTGGCATTAAGCGTGATGCGCTGGTCCCAGAATTGCGAGCGGAACGCTATCTCATAATTGGTGAGAAATTCCGGTCCGAATTCGAGCAGCGTCGGCGTTGCACCCGGTGGGGCAAAGAACACAGCGCCGCCAGCCCGATAGCCGCGCGCGACGGTCGCGGCAATCGAGACATCATCGCTGATATTATAGGTGATTGCAGCGCGCGGGAGGAAAGCCTCAAAGTTGGTTTCGAGTGGCGGTTCACTGGTGACTGGAATAATATTCACACAGGGCAGTCCGCCAATAAAGGGGACCACGGGCGAGACAGTGCAAGTCGGTGGGTCGACGGTTACTGACCCTTGCAACCCGATGGACGAGAATGTCTCCCAGTCATAGCGTGCGCCGATATTGATCGTCCATTTGTCGCTGATATCCCAGTTGATATCACCGAATATTGCGAAATTTTCCGTAGCGCTGCCCTGCAGAATCGCCAGATCGACTACTGAGTCAGGTGGGTCGACCGGTAGGCCAATCAATGAGAGTGGCGTTATAAATGATGTATCGCTGGTCGTGTTGGTGTCGAAATAATAGCCACCGATCCAGCCGGTGACATCACCATAGTTGAAATTGGCGCGCAGCTCGCCCGAATAGGTACGGTCGAAATTGTCGCCCGCGCCAGCAGGCGCAAAGTCGATGGTCCGATTGACATCCTCAACTGTCGCCAATGCGTTGATCGACCATGTATCGGAAATGTCATAGCTGAGGTCAGCGATGCCACGGATCACTTCATTGAATTCGAGGCGAGATGCAGCAGGAAAGGTCTCGCTGCCAAAAATGTCGAAATCGGCAAAAGCTGGATCATCGACTGGCACTGGGGACTGCAGAATATTGAACTGGCCGAAGCTGGTATCGGCATAGCTGGCGATCAGTTCGAGCCGCAGGCCTTCGGCGAATTCCGGTTCGAACAGCAGCTTGCCGCGCAAGGTCAGCGCCTCGATAAACTGCGCGCGTTGTCCGCTGGTCTGGTCAATGACGCCAAAATCATTCTCGCGATAATCCGCAGCAATGCGGAATGCGACCTGATCCGAGACGATAGGCCCGGTCACCATGCCCGAAATCTGATAAGTATCCTGTGTGCCAACGATACCGCGTACTCTGGCACCAAAATCATATTCGGGATCAGCGGTATTGATAACGACAGCACCGGACAGGGCATTGCGCCCTTGCACCGTCGATTGTGGTCCGCGCAATATCTCTACCTGCGCTACATCCCAAAGGTTGGATACACCCTGATTGGCGTTGAAGCTCGCTGGTGCTCCGTCAACATAAACCTGTGCTGTAGCTCCGGTGCCGGCATTGCCGACGCCACCAAGCTGGACGCCGCGAATGGACAATTGGTTGATAGCATCGCCGCCCAGGGTGGAGACATTGGCAGTACGCAACAAGGCATCACGCAGATCGAAAAGCGCCTGTTCCTCGATTGACTTTTCGGTGATGACGGCGACCGAGGCTTCGGTCTTCTGAATAGACTGGAAAGTTTTTGTGCCAGTTACGATCACCACATCATCGTCGTCTCTATCCCTGTCTTGAAGTGGTTCGGGTTCTTCGCTGTTGGTTTGCGCCAATGCCGTATCAAGTTCTTCAAGCGCGACCGCATCACTGGATGCAGTCTCAGCGTTCGCAGGTGACGCAGCGGCAATGATAGCAGCAATAGCCGTCCCACCCAGCCAGTGTGGCCGACTAGCCCACAAAGATTTGCTCACAATTTCCCCCTCGTAATCTCGTCTCGTAATCCAGTTCCCATATTCTGGATTCGCCTTTCACTAACGAGAATGAGTTGCATTAACAACTTATATTGAGATATTCTTGTCCTCCAGCGATGGCCAGACAGCAATTCCTAAAGTCCGAATATCTTGCAAAGCCTGTCATAAATTATTGATATAGAACAGAATATATAGATTTATCCGGGGATGCTTGACCTTACATGGAAAATATGAGAATAATTCGCATTAGCAATCACGCTCATGCAGATTTTGATCTATGGCACGCAATACTGAAGCCAATCGCAGCGAAATCATTGTGCGCCTGTTCCGCTGCTGGTCGGCGGCGCGCAGCATGGGCTGCAATCCTCTGCCGGAAATGCATAACGCCATTGCCTTTTTCAAACCGGCGCCGGAATTGGGCTCGGCCTGTGAAAGCCTGTTCTGCCTCACCGAGGCACTGCTTGGCCGCATCTTGGAGCCTGGCTATAGCTGCAGCCCCACTCTTTCGCGGGATGAGCGGGCGTTGTTGCTGTTGTTGCGCCTTACGCCTTCCGCCGGGCATATCCACACCAGCCGCGCCATTCCGCATGGACTGCCAACAGCATTACAATGTGCCGCTTGGTCAGTGCTGCGTGCACTGGGCGATGTGCTGTCTCCCGATCCTGAAAACGCCGAGCTTTATGTGAGCGCTGGCACCTGTCCTTTTGATACCGCGCTGCCCGCGCAGCCAGAGGTCTGCACATCACGACTTGCACGCGAAACAGGAAAAGTCATTCCGATAACCCGGCCGTCTGGCATGACTGCGGATCAAGCACGAAATGGATGACCCCGCTACACAGCCTGCAACAGGAGGCAGCGATGCTGCTTCTGGAAGAACTGCCATCATCGGCGCGCAGAAGAGTCAGACGCCACTCGTGCCGCTGATCATTATCCTGTCCGCCATTGCTATTTATCTGTGGCGTAGCGATTTTGCGCCACGTTGGCCGATGATTATCGGCGCAGTGCTGATATTGGTCCAGATGTTTATCCGCGGCCCCTTCGCCAAAAAGGCTGGCTCTGTCACGGTTAGCCGCGACTATGTTTACCGCCTTGATCTGATCATCATGTTCGGGGTGTTTGTCACCATGGTTCTGTTACCAACAGCAAGGCTCGTAACGCCCTGGCTTGATACCTTTGATTATCAGCTTGGATCAGCCAGCGCAGTGATGGGCGTGATTATCAGCATCTTTTCGCTCTGGCTGTTTTATCGCAGCCATGCAGATCTCGGCAAACAATGGTCGGCAACATTACAGATAGGCGAGGAACATCAGCTCGTCACCAATGGCGTCTATGCACGCATCCGCCACCCCATGTATAGCGCGCTCTGGCTCTATGCACTGGCACAGCCTCTCTTGTTCCAGAACTGGATCGCCGGGCCGCCCGTGATACTGGTCTGGGCCATGCTCTATTTTAGTCGGCTGCCGCGCGAAGAGCGAATGATGGAAGAGCAATTCGGCAAGGGTTACGATGATTATCGCAAACATGCAGGGGCCTTGTGGCCCAGAATGAGGTCTTGATTGTCGCAAAAAGGTGAGGGGGACGCTATGGGGTATGTGCTGGACAGAGGCGGGACACCACTCGATCATATAGCGATTGGCGTTCCTGATACCGAGCGTGGCGTCGAAGAGCTAGGCGAGGTCTTGGGCTATAAACCGGTCTTGACGAAGCCTGAGCCGGATCAGTTTTATTGGAGTGGATCGTTGCCTCTGGGCGCCGGTCGCTTTTTGGAGATACTTGGACCGAATCCGGAATACCGGAAATTCAATCCGTTTATCGAGATAGTGCGTCGGCTGGAGCAGCCACAGCCGCTTTTCTGGTATGTGGCAACTGATAATTTTGCGCGTTTTGAAGCTGCGGCCAAGGCAGCCGGCGCTCCGGTCGAGCGAGTACAGACCGTTTCCCACGAGGTCCATGGGACTATAACGGATTATACGCGCGGTATTATCGGTCCAGGCTTTTTAAGCGTTAGCCCGAATGTCATCGAATGGCGATCACGTTTCGCGGCGCTAACCGAAGGGGATGGCCCCGAGTTTGTTAGCCTTGAGCTGGCACACCCTGAGGCAGATCGGCTTAATAGTGCGTTTAAGGTGTTGGGGATCAATCAGCATGTAAGTAAAGGTCCGCACCGTATCGGCCTAAATCTCAATACACCAAAAGGACCGGTATCTTTCGCTGGGGACGGTCTGGAGTTGCGAGGGGTCACCGCCATGGCCCGCATGGCGGGCCTGTATTTTCGATGGCTTGCTAAACGTTGAGTGGTGGCAGACGACTTATAATCCTCTGATAATTAGCAAAGCCCTGTTCATCTATCGTAGTAGCCAGCTAGCCGCTTAATAGTCAGAAGTTGTAGTTCGATAAGGCACCTACTAGTTGATCACCCATAAGTCATTGAAAAGATGGTGGACGCACTAGGGTTCGAACCTAGGACCCGCTGATTAAGAGTCAGCTGCTCTACCAACTGAGCTATGCGTCCTTATCCACTTGGCGTTCCCGTTTCGGGGCTACCGATTCGTCGGGCAGAGCGGCGTAAATAGGCATTTTTGCGCCGATGAAAAGGGTTTTCTTTAATGGCGGCCCAAATTAGCTGAAAGTGCTGGTGCCCGGTCGCTGCCGGAGCTGGCGGTCTATGGCCATCAGCATGCCGATGCAGATCATCACCGTCATCATCGACGATCCGCCATGGCTGAGAAAGGGCAGGGGAATGCCGACCACCGGGGCCAGACCCATCACCATCATCATGTTGATCGCGGCATAGAGGAAGATGGTCATGGTGAGGCCGCCGGCGAGGAGCTTGGTGAAGCGGTTCGGCGCATTGAACGACAGCCGCCAGCCCCAGCGCAGCAGCAGGAAATAGGCGAAGATCACCGCCAGCCCGCCGATCAGGCCCCATTCCTCGGCCATGGTGGCGAAGACGAAATCGGTATGGCCCTCGGGCAGATAGTCGAGATGGCTTTGCGAACCCTGGAGGAAGCCCTTGCCGTCAATGCCGCCCGATCCGATGGCGATTTTCGACTGGGTGATGTGATAGCCCGAGCCCAGCGGGTCATTCTCCGGGTTGAGAAAAGTGCTTACCCGGCGCTGCTGATAGGGTTCGAGCAGGAACAGATAGGCCAGTGGAATGGCGACGGCAGCGGCGGCACTGGCACCGACGAACAGCCGCATCGGCAGGCCGGCGAGAAAAGCCACGGTGACCGCGCCGATACAGATGGTGAGGGTGGTGCCAAGATCAGGCTGGAGCAACACCAGTGCGGCGGGAAGCCCCATCATCACCAGTAGCGGCCAGATCGCGGCCCAGCCGCGGATCATGCCGCGCGGCAGGGTGGCGTAAAAGCGCGCCGTCACCAGCACAATCCCCGGTTTCATCAATTCGGACGGCTGGATGCGCATAAAGCCGAGCTCCAGCCAGCGCTGGCTGCCGCCCCTGACCTGGCCGAGAATTTCCACCCCCAACAGCATCAGCAGCAATATGACATAGACCGGCAGCGCGGAAAATCGGAACAGGCTTTCGGGCATATAGCTGATGACCAGCGCCATGATGAGAAACACGGTAAAGCGCGCGGCGTGAAGCCCGGCCCATGGACTGACAGAGCCGCCCGCAGCCGAATAGAGGATCGCGAAGCCAAAGCCGCTTAACACCACCAGCAACAGTATGATGCCCCAGGGCTGGGCCCGGATCGGCTGGGGAATGATCGAGATGTCCATGGCTATCCGGTCTCGTCGGTGCCATCGTCGCTATCGGCGGCGGTGCCCGCATTGCGTGCCTGAAAAGCGGCGAATTTGCGCGCTGCGCGCTGCTCGATGGTGCCGCCCCATTGCGCCTCCATCGCCTCGAGATCGGCCAGCGCGCGCTGGCGGTCATAGAGGAAGGTCATGACATCACGCGCCACCGGATAGGCGGCGCCCGAGCCGCCGCCGTGCTCGATGACCACCGAACAGGCGTAACGCGGATTGTCATAGGGGGCGAAACAGACGAACAGGCCATGGTCGCGGAACTTCCACGGCACGTTGCGACCGTCGCCGCGTGAGAGGCTGACCACCTGGGCGGTCCCGGTCTTGCCAGCCAGTTCGACATTCTCGACCGGCAGCCGCGCGCGCCGGGCCGTGCCGGCACCATGGACGACATTGCGCATGCCAGCGCGCACCACCTGCAGATGCTCCGGATCAACCTGCATCGCTGTTAGCGGCTTTCTGCGGCTGCTCACCAGCAGGTTCGGCACGAGCTTCTGGCCGCTGGCTATGCGTGCGGTCATCACCGCCAGTTGCAGGGGGTTGGTCAGCACATAGCCCTGACCGATCGAGGAATTGGCGGTGTCGGCACGGGTCCATTTCCGGTCATATTTGCGTTCAAGCCATACCGGGTCCGGCACGGTGCCGTAAAACTGGTTGGGCACGGGCAGGTCATATTCCTCGCCCAGGCCATGGTCGCGCATCATCGCCGCCACCCGGTCCATGCCGACGCGCTGGGCCATTTTGTAGAAATAGGTGTCGCAGCTCTGGGCAATGGCCTTGTCCATATTCACCGTGCCATGATTGCTGTGACAGCGGAAAAAACGGTTGCCGACGCGCGTGCCGCCACCGCAGGAAATGGTTTCCTCAGGATCAATTCCGGCTTGCAGAAAGGCGAGGCAATTCATCGGCTTGATGGTGGAGCCGGGCGGATAGAGGCCGAGCAACGACTTGTTGCGCAGCGGCACATGGTCGTCCTCGCGCAGCATGGCATATTCGTCGAAGCCGATACCGTCGGAAAAGCTGTTCGGATCGAAGCTCGGCATTGAAGCCAGGCACAATATATCGCCATTGCGGCAATCCATGACGATGACCGAGCCGGACTCTTCGCCCAGCCTCCGTGCGGCATAATGCTGCAGGTCGGAATCGATGGTCAGCTTGACCGGATCACCGGGCACGTCGTCGCGCTTGTCGAGATCGCGGACAACCCGTCCGCGGGCTGTGACTTCGACCCGGCGGGCACCCGGCTCACCGCGCAGCTCCTGCTCGAACTGCTTTTCCAGCCCGTCCTTGCCGATCTTGAAGCCCGGTGTGATCAGCAGCGGATTGGGTTCGGCATCATATTCTTCGGCGCTGGCGGTACCGACATAGCCGACCAGATGGCCGACTGCGGCGCCGATGGGATATTGCCTGCTAAAGCCCTGAATCGGGGCGACGCCGGGCAGATCGGGCAGGCGGACGCTGACTGCGGCATAATCCTCCCAGCGCAGGCCCGAGGCGATTTCTACCGGCTGGAAACCGCGCGCCTGTTTCAGCTCGCTGCGGATGCGCGCCAGTTCACCATCGGGCAGGTTCAGCAGCAGCGCCAGTTCGTCCAATGTCCGGTCCTGATCGAGCAGCCGGTCGGGAATGACATCGACGCGAAAGTCGGCGCGGTTGCTGGCAATCGGCTTGCCGTTGCGATCAATAATCCAGCCACGGCGCGGCGGCACCAGCGTCAGATTGACACGGTTGCTCTCCGATAGCGTCTGGTAACGCTCATTCTCCGCCACCGCGATATAGGCCATGCGTCCGGCAAGCAGCAGGCCGATGGCACCCTGGGCACCACCGATCAGCAGCGAGCGGCGGTTAAAGGTGATATTTTGCGATGCCGCCGAGATGATTCTGGGCGCATTGTTTTTGGACAGGCCGCCCCCAAAGCGTTTCATACACGCTGCCTCCAGCCGTCAATCCGGGCGGTGAGGCGCACAATGAGCGGAAAAAGGATCATGGACAGCAAAATCTGTGGCAACAGGAAAACCGGCGCGATCGGGGCGCCGTTGACCATATTGATAACATAGCCCACGGCAATGGCGAAGAGGATCAACAGGTTGGCGATAATCCATTCCTGCCAGAAGCCGCGAAGCAGGAAGCGCTGATCGGCCAGATCAAGCAACACCATAGTCACCGACCAGATAAAGATAGCAGAGCCGAATGGCTGGCCGCTGAACAGATCATCGGCGAGACCCAGCGGCGCACCGATCCATATCGGCCACAGGCCGGGGCGCAGCATCCGCCATGCGATCAGCAGCATAAAGCCGAACGGCGGCATCACCGGCATGGTGGCGATCAACGGCAGCAGCATCGGCAGCGCGCTGGAAATAATCACCGACAGCAGCGGATAGAGCCGGAGCTTCAGGCCCGATTTCTGGCGGTTGATCCGGGGTTCATAGCGCCGCGCCATTATTCGCTCTGGCCGACGCCATCGGCGACGGGATTTTGGGGGCTGCCATTGCCGGAGGTGGTTTCTTCTGCATCGTCATTATCGGCAGAGGCAGGGGTTTCACCGCCATCGGCATCGACAATATCGGGCAGATAGACCCGCTGCACCATGACGAAGTCGGCGGCTGCCGGATCGCTGAGCAGGGTCGCCAGCGCGCCGTCACTGGTGGTCTTGCGGATCACCGCCACCGGGATATTGGGGCGATAAAGGCCGCCACTGCCCGAAGTTACCAATATGTCACCCTGTTCGAATGGATTGACCCCGACATTGATCAGTCGGATGGCGATATCGCCATTGCCCAGCCCCTCGGTAAAGGCGACGACGCCATCGCTGGCACGTTTTACCGGCACCACATTGCGCGGGTCTGTGAGCAGGAGCACCCGCGCTGTATTGGGGGTGGTCTCGATCACCCGGCCGATGAGACCTTTGGGTGAGCGCACCGGCTGGCCGCGTTCGACGCCCTGACGTGATCCGGCGCCCATGGTGGCATAGCGCCGACTGCTTGTGGCCGAGGAACTGATCAGTCGTGCCAGTGTCACCGGTTCGGGTTCGGATTCGAGCAGGTCGAGCAGCCTGCGCAGCCGCTGGTTCTCCTGTTTCAGTGCGCGTGCCTCGACCAGCTGGTTGCGCGTGTCTTCAAGCTCGCGTTGCAGCGCGGCATTTTTCGATCCGGCATCGAAATAGGCGGCGATTTCCTGCCAGCTATTGCGGCTGCCCGAGCTGGCACTGGCCAGGGTTCCGGAGACGGGTGCCGTGGCTTCGGACGCGGCGCCGCGCAACACCGAGAAACCGGTTGGATCGACATAGGACAGGACCAGCAGGAATAGCCCGGTAAAGCCGCCTAAAATGGCGAGCACATAGCCGGTAAAGGCACGGTAATGGGCCTTGCGGTTAAAGCCGAGACGCCGTTTGTCGGGCGTCGCCATTCTGTTCTCCTTTCCGGACTCAATAGCCTTGTCGAGCAAACGCCTGTCACCGGCGTTTGTGCCAATCCCCTAGTGCATGGGCCGCTATGTTACGCGGTCTGCAATATGCCGCGATAAACCGGGTCTTCCATTGCCCGCCCGGTGCCCAGCGCAACACAGCTCAGCGGGTCGTCGGCGACGATCACCGGCAGGCCGGTTTCATCGCGCATATGCGCGTCCAGACCCTCGACCATGGCGCCGCCGCCAGTGAGCACAATGCCCTGATCGACAATATCGGCAGCGAGTTCTGGCGCCGTATTTTCCAGTGCGATGCGAACGCCCTCGACGATGGTGCTGATCGGTTCGGCCATGGCCTCGGCAATCTGTGCCTGGTTGATCGAGATTTCCTTGGGCACGCCATTGACCAGGTCGCGGCCCTTGATCTGAATGGTGTGACCAACGCCATCGGCAGGCGGACGGGCGACACCGAAATCCTTCTTGATGCGCTCGGCGGTGGCTTCACCGATCAGCAGATTGTGGTGGCGGCGGACATAGGAGACCAGGGCCTCGTCCATCTTGTCACCGCCGGTGCGCACTGATGTGGTGTAGGCAAGGCCACGCAGCGACAGCACCGCAACCTCGGTTGTGCCGCCACCAATATCGACCACCATAGATCCAATCGGCTCGGTCACCGGCATACCCGCGCCGATTGCCGCCGCCATAGGCTCGACAATCAGATAGACTTGGCTGGCGCCGGCATTGGAGGCTGCATCGCGAATCGCGCGACGCTCGACCGAAGTCGCGCCCGAAGGCACGCAGATCACGATTTCGGGCGGGTTGAACATGCTTTTCTTGCCGTTCACCTTGGTGATGAAATATTTGAGCATATGTTCGGCGACTTCGATATCGGCAATCACGCCGTCGCGCAGCGGCCGTATAGCCTCGATGCTGTCCGGGGTCTTGCCCATCATCATCTTGGCGTCGTCGCCCACGGCCTTGGGCTTGATCACACCGTTGATGGTTTCCATCGCCACCACTGACGGCTCGTTGAGGACGATGCCCTGTCCCTCGACATAAACAAGGGTGTTGGCGGTTCCGAGATCAATGGCGATATTTTGCGAACCGAATTTGAAAAGGCTGGATAAAAACGACATGGGATAGACATTTCCGTAAACAAGAATCGGATGAAAGGGCTGGCACAGCAAGGGTAGGAATCCCGCAGGACAAAACCCTTGCCGTGTGACATATTTGCCCCATAGACGGATTGCGCCCCAATGCCAAAGAAAAGCGGTGGACGAAAGGCTTTTCACCACTCGTCAGAGGCGATTCGTCCTTTTACACTTGCCAATATGCCTATTCGCAAACTTCCCGATGCGCTGATCAACCGTATTGCTGCCGGCGAGGTGGTTGAGCGGCCTGCCAGCGCGCTCAAGGAAATCATCGAAAACGCGGTTGATTCCGGCGCGAAGAACATCGCGATTCGTCTTTCGGGTGGCGGGCTGGAGAGCTTCGCCGTGCGTGATGATGGCTGCGGTATGACGCGCGAGGAAATGGTGCTGGCGCTGGAGCGCCATGCCACTTCCAAATTACCCGATGATGCGATCGAGCAGGTGACGACACTCGGCTTTCGCGGCGAGGCGCTGCCCTCCATCGCCAGCGTTGCCAAAATGCAGCTGACCAGCCGCACTTCGCAAGGCGATGGCTGGACGATTGCCATCGACCATGGCCAGAAGATTGCCGATGGCCCGGCGGCGGCGATGAAGGGTACCGAGATTGTCGTCTCCGATATGTTCGCCAAGGTGCCGGCGCGGCGCAAATTCCTGCGTACGCCGCGCAGCGAATATGCCGCGTGCAGCGATGTTGTGAAGCGGCTTGCCATGGCACGGCCCGATATCGGTTTCCGCCTCGAACATGAGGGCCGCACCGCGATCAATGTCCAGCTGGATCAGGACAAGCTGGCAAGGGTCGCGGCGCTCACCGCGCGGGGGCTGGCGGAGAACAGCATTGCCATCCATCTCGAGCGCGAGGGCGTGACGCTGACCGGGGTGGCTGGACTGCCGACTTTCAACCGCGGTGTCGCCGATCACCAGTTCCTGTTCGTCAATGACCGCCCGGTCAAGGACCGGATGCTCACCGGTGCGGTGCGTGCCGCCTATGCCGAAATGCTGGCACGTGACCGGCATCCGGTGGTGGCGCTTTATCTCTCCGTTCCGGCGAGCGAGGTCGATGTCAATGTGCATCCGGCCAAGACCGAGGTGCGCTTTCGCCAGGCGGCGATGATCCGCGGCATGATCGTATCCGGTTTGCGCCGGGCATTGGATGAAAACGGTTTCCGTGCAGTCCAGCGCCCTGCGGAAAGTGCGCTGGAGCGATGGCAGAGCGAGCCTGTCACGCCTGATCCGTCATTCTTCTCCTCTGCGCCTTCTGGACAGACGACCGGGGGGTGGGAAGGTTCCGCAGGCGCGGTGCAAATGGAAAGACACCATCCCAACCCGTCCTCTGAGGAGGAGGGGCCAGGCTATGGCGCCGTTTGCGAGAACCCGGACAGCTATGTCTATGCCGAGCCGCTGGGCCGTGCCGAACCGTCCACCGCGCCCGTCCCGCAGGCGATTGAACACCCGCTCGGTGTCGCGCGCGGGCAGGTGGACAAGACCTATATCGTCGCCGAGGCCGAGGACGGGCTGGTGATTGTCGATCAGCATGCGGCGCATGAGCGGCTGGTGCTGGAGCGGATGCGTGCGGCGAAACAGGGCACAACCATCCCGTCTCAGGGTCTGTTGGTGCCGGAGATTGTCGAGCTGGAAGAAACAGCCTGTGACCGGCTTGAGGCGCGGATAGAGGATATGGCGGCGCTGGGACTGGAAGCAGAGCGTTTCGGTCCGACCGCGATGGCGGTGCGCGCGGTTCCGGCGATGCTGAAAAAGGTTGATATTGCCCGGCTGATGCAGGACCTTGCCGATGAGTTGGCTGGTCTGGGCGATATGCTCAGCCTCAACGAGCGGATCGAGCACGTCGCCGCGACAATGGCCTGCCATGGATCGGTGCGGGCCGGACGGGTGCTGAATGTCGCAGAAATGAATGCGCTCTTGCGCGAGATGGAGCAGACCCCACATTCAGGGCAGTGCAATCATGGCCGGCCGACATGGGTCAAGCTGGCGCATGATGATATCGAGAAATTGTTCGGGAGGAAATGACGATGCGGACTATGGCGATCACTCTGGTGTTGGGCGGTGCCCTGCTGGTTGGTGCCTGCGCCAAGCAGGAGCCGATTACCGAGGAGGAATTGCAGCGTCTGCCCGATCTGCCAAGCCCCACCACCGATGAGCCCGATACCGCGCCGGTGGAGGACGAACAGGCCGCCGCCGAGACCGAACAGTCCGAAGGCGATGGCCCGGCCTTGCAGGCGATTGCGCTGGGTGAAGCCGATGATGCCGTCGAAGCGGGCCTTGGCTGTGCCTATATCAACTCTGACAACGAGACGCTGTTCCTGGCCTCGGCACCTACGGAGACCGACAGCGCCGCCAGCGCTGCCGTCAAGCTCAACGATACAATCGTGGCACTGACCGCCGAAACACTGGGCGGCTATGGGGCGCTGCAACAGGGCGGTGTCTATGCCAGCGAGGCGCTCAGCGTCACCATTGAGCGCGCCAGCAGCGAAGGCGAGACCGTGGGCATCGAGACAATGGAATGGCCCGCCTCGCTCAGCGTATCGCAGGATGAGGGTGGCACAACCGTCTATGAAGGCGGCCGCTATAGCTGTGGCGCTTAGGCGCGGACCCTAATCCTCATCGCTGATCGGCGCCTCGGGATCGCGTACCGCGATCAGCCCGATGGATTTCATCCGCATCACCGGTTCGTCATTCTGGTTGAACACCGTCAGTTCGCCTTGCATGCTGCCCATTTCCGGGCGGCTGCGCGAGCGTCGTTTGGAAAGGGTCGTGCTCTCACAGCGCAGCATATCACCGGGATAGACCGGTTTGAGCCAGCGAATCTCGTCGACGCCGGGTGAGCCGAGCCCCGCCTGGCGGTTGACCTTCATATTTTCCACCATCATTCGCATCGCCATCGCGCATGTATGCCAGCCACTGGCCGATATCCGGCCGAAATGGGTCTTGGCCGCCGCCTCGTCATCGAGATGAAAGGGCTGAGGATCATATTTCTGCGCAAATTCGAGGACTTCTTCGCGGGTGACCCGGTAATGGCCAAAACTGTGGCTTGCGCCGACTTCTATGTCTTCGAAATGGATCATTGGCGGTTACTGCTCCATCATCATGCAAATAATGTTGGGGGGCGGCGAAGCTAAAAACGCTCGCCCCGGATTACCTCGACATCCCACATCGACAGAAGGAAGCCATATTTGGTCAGCATCGGGGCAATGGCCTCGGCAAGCGCCATCGCCCTGTCTTCCGCAGCTATTGTCAGAACGAAAACCTTGTCGGTGCCCATGACCCGCTCCTCACGCCAATGGCCATCGCGCCCTTTGCCTTCGGTTACCGGGACAATAGTCCAGCCTGTGATCCCCGCCGCGTCAATGGCATCGGTGACGCGCTTCTGCAGTGCCTTGTCGGCGAGGATTTCAATCCGTTTGCGGATAACCGTTTCGATCATGGTCCGACAACTCCTGCGCCGCTGCTGAGATAGGCAGCAAATGCACTGATGACACCGATATTGATAAGTACGTTGAAGGGGAAGGTGATGCTCAGGGACATGGTCAGATAGATGCCGGGATCGGCCTCTGGCAGGGCGAGACGCATGGCGGCGGGCACCGCGATATAGCTGGCGCTGGCGCAAAGAACGCCAAGTGCCGCCGCCGACCCTGTATCGAGACCGACACCGACACCAAGCGCAGTCCCGACCAGCCCGTTCACAATCGGCAGGAAGATCGCAATAGCGGTGAGACGCCAGGTGATGGCCCGGGAATCCATGATTCTGCGCGCCGCGATCAGGCCCATATCGAGCAGGAACAGGCACAATACGCCTTTGAAGCCGACTTCGAAAAACGGTTTGACCGCAGCAAAGCCGCTCTCGCCCGAAACCAGACCGATGGCAAAGGCACCGAGCAGCAGGACGATGGAGGAATTGGTGAGCACCTCATGCAGCATCTCGCCGGTGCTTTGTGCGCCGCCATCCTTGCTGCCCAGGCCGCGCGCCAGCAGCAGCCCGCTCAATATCGCCGGGGCTTCCATCGTCGCCATCACGGCGACCATATAGCCACCCGGCTCGCGTGCCTGTCCGGTGAGGATTTCCACTGCAGTGACAAAGGTCACCACGCTGATCGATCCATAATGCGCTGCGACTGCGCCCGAATTAATCCGGTCGAGCCTGCCGAAAGTCTTCAGCACCGCATAGGCGAAGAAGGGCAGCAGGAACCCGGCGGCTATGCCTGCGCCCAGCGCCGAGAGCACCGTTGCATCGAACCCCGATTTTGAAACCGCGACACCGCCTTTAATGCCGATAGCCGCCATCAGATAAAGCGACATCGCTTTGGCAATCGCTTCGGGAATGGCAAGATCAGAGCGCGCAAAGGCGGCCAGCAGTCCGAGCACGAAGAACAGGACAACCGGGGATGTGAAAGTCTGGATAGCGGTATCGAACATCACGCGACCGGGTAGCGACCCGGCTGTTGCATGTAAAGCGCGAGGCCGAGCGATTTCAATGGCTGTGCGATATGATCGCGTATTCACAGAATAGAGCGATATTGCCAGGTTATTCCGGCGCATTTCTTCATTGATTATAATATGAAATCTGTGTGATGATATTATAGTAAATTTTGCTGTTATAGGGGGCAAAATGAGTTTTCATCAAGATAAACAGGCGATAATCCCAAGATCGTTTGAATCTTCATCTAGGGAAATTCCACTAAGTCTTGAGCAACAGCTCGTCGATGCTGTTGAACGTGGACAAAAATTCAATCCTGACCATGAGTATCTGAGTTCATATCCTGATGATTACATCCGAGCGGATTTCATACGAAATTTGCTCCTCAACTTGGCAAAACAGCCTGGGCGCCCAAGTTTGGAGGATGTTGTACTCACACCATTTGGTATTCATATTGGGGCAGCAAAGAAAATATCCGATGGCACCTGCATACCGCATGCCGACCCGACCAACTCTACTGAATGGTTGGCGGCGCCACGCGTCCCGATCAAAGGCTGCCTCGACCTGGCGCATCTGACTGCCGATGACGGAGCGCCGCTTCCGCCTCTTTTGCTGGAGTGGTGTGATTTCGAGCAGATCATTACGATGCGTGAGGCAAGGCTAAGTTCGGTCTCCTTCTATGGTTCGCGCTTTCCAGGCGTCTGCGTGCGCGACGCACACATTTCCGGTGAACTCAATCTTAGTTTTTGCGGGCCGCCGCCCCATAAGATTGGCGGGCTGGAACAGTTGGAATATTTCCCATTTTCGGGACAGATTTTCGAGTTTTGTATAGACGAGAAAGAAAACAAGCGAATTGAAGATGAAGGAAAGTCGGATAAATCCACTGTCCCTGACTATTATATGTTCAAGGCGTTGGGTTCTTCTAACGAAAAGCAGAACGACCCATTGCCCCTGCCGCATATTCTACCAGAAAAATGTCAGATAAGCCCTTGTATATTAGACGCGCGAGCAGCAACGGTTCTGGGTTCGATCCATATACAAAATTCCAATTTCTGCCGGAATCATGTCGAGAAGAACCCGTTTTCTCCGAGTGAGGGGAATATCAACTATGCGATAGAATTGTCCCACGCACAGGTTCGGGATAGTATCGATTTTTCGCTGTCGGTTGTTCTCGGAGGAATCAATTTATCGTCAGCGGATATTGATGATGATATCTGGTTCAAATCCTCCCGAATATTTTGTGGCGGTGAGGATGCGGAATTTTCTTCAGATACCAGTGATAATGAGGTCGACCTCGGTCCCGCAATCAGGCTGCAACTCACAAAAATCGGTGGGCTGCTTGGAATTCGTAAAAATGAGAGTGGTGCAAAGCGCGAAGGCTTTGATCATACGCTTATCCGTGGCCCCATTCTCGGAATAGGAATACAGGCACGGGAAATTTGGGTGGCTCGCGCTGTGCTTTGTCGAACATCGCGAGACGCGACTGCAATTTGGTGTCCAAAAGCAAATATAGAACAGAGCATTACCATTGGCGGGTATACAACTGAAGAATCCCATAACAGGGTTTTGGCCAACGGCGTTATCAGTTTTGAAAACGCATCGATAGGCAAGAATGTTGAGTTCCATCATGTCAGCTATGAACCAGCCAATCGCATCAGTCGTAGAGGTACGGACAAGCGCGGCGAATCGTTATTTTGCCCATGGTTTCTCAATCATGTTACACCGGACAATCGCGATCTGCAGGCGACGGAAGGGGATTGCACCGCCCGCACTTTGAAAGATCTCGATGAAAAGTTGGTGGATCGGAAAAAACAGTACGCAGACGGCAAGGCACATCTTTACGGACTCGGGTTAACCGTTAGGGCGAAGGGCTTAAAGACCGGTCGTCGCTTTTACATTAGCTATTGTCATTTTGCAGCCTTGAACCTGCAGGCGGACAGGCCTCGAAAGCGTGCTGCCATCGACCTCTGGAAGTCAAGCCTGCACACCGGCTTCCGTATTGGTGAGCATAGCTATCTGGATGGCGCGCTGATGCTGAATCGCTCAGAAATCAGCCGTGAGGTTTCAATAAAGTGCCGGCGGATCGAGACAGTTCGTCTAGCCAAAAACC
This sequence comes from Pseudomonadota bacterium, assembly GCA_039818985.1. Taxonomy (NCBI): domain Bacteria; kingdom Pseudomonadati; phylum Pseudomonadota; species Pseudomonadota bacterium. Next base: position 858,446 of record JBCBSU010000001.1, read on the forward strand.
CTTATTTGATATGCACCGCGATCGATCTGAGTGGTGCACAGATCGATGGCGATATCAAGATCGGGACAAAATCCTCACGCTGGTCCTCTACAGACTTCAACTCAACCGTTAAAGGCGCAGTCATAATGGGGGGGATGAAAGTAAGCGGAGATCTACGCCTCAGCGGAATTGAGATCGACCTGGGTGCGTTTCAACGTCGAAGCAATAAAAAAGTTAGCCAGTCGGTAGAAAGCCTTCCTTCCACAGATCAACTCAATTCTGATAACGGAGCGATATTGCAAGGAGTCAGGATTGGTGAATCGGAACCCAAATTTGATCCTGCCGTTCTCGAGCTTGCTTCATGCAATATTCAGGGCGTGTTGCTGATCGACATCAAGCGCTGGACATTTCCCGCGAGTGATCAACCAAATACAAGCGAGGCTTATATTTGGTCTGAAATGCACCGCAATTTACAATTGGGCCGGCCTGTCAGTCACGCTGAACTCTCCTTTTACAAAAAAACCAAAATTGGCAAAATTGGCAAGGAAGATGATCCTATAAAATACGTAGAATATGATGAAAAATTTTATCCAATAACAGGAAAGTCTGCTCTCATTCATTCATTGAATGAACAAGCGGGTAACCTGGATCTGAATACTGACAAAAAACGACGCGACTATTTATCCTTTTTTTGTGGCATTGTTGAGGGGCAGGGCGGACCTTTCTATATTGTGGACTGCATCGATAAAGGCATTTTTGATGGCAAGAACCGCCCCAAGAAGCTGGAGTTGAAGCATGAGGAAATGCCGCCTGATATTCTGGAGAAGCTGAAACATGATACGGGCAAGCATCTCGATATCGACCGTTTGGCCTATATATTGGCATTCAAGCTCGGTGCGGGCGAGGCGGTCGCATTGGGAGATGGACTACTGAATGAATTGGAGGCGAAAGCATATTATGACGAGCTGCGGCCAATCGAGGAAAAAGCTGACGCAGCGTCGGGATATGAAAATGGTCCAGACGATCAAGACACCACCACCGATGAAATTACCATCTCTTCAGATAATCAAGGCACAAATTCCGACGAAGTATCAGATAGCTTAAATGGGTGGAAATACACAGGCATAGTTCATTATGCAGACGCTCTGTTTCTTGCTAATTTCCACCTTTATCCGGACGGAAAGATCGAGATGGTCGAAGATTCCGCGATTGCAGCGGGCCTTGATGAGGTCAAAAATACCAAAAAGATATTCGGATTCAGGGAAGCGCGAGTTCATCATGCGAGTTACGTAAATAGCTATACGGACAGTAGCCTGACCGTTCCGAAACTCCGCCAGCAAATATCGACATTGGTTGATACTTATTCAACATTGATTTCCGGGATCCGTGATAAAATCCCGAGCGAGAAAGATAAGGCGGCACGAAAGTATTTACAGGAAAGGGAGCGCGTAGTTACTGCTAATCTAGACCTTTTTAAAAATTCAAAGTTTGGAACTATATCTACTGAGATAAATATATATATCAGGGCTAAGGAATATATATGTGGCATTTTTCACAGTTGCCGGAATGCGGTATCAAAGAGATATGAGTATTTGATTGCCACTATTATTCCCAACCGCGGTGATGCAGATTATCTGGTGGATTTATCCAGCATGTCCTGTGCTTACCTGAAGGACAATAATGGACTAGGTTGGCGGTTTCAGCCCGGCTTGCGTCTGAAGGCGGCTGGCTTGTCCTGTGGCCGCGTCGAGGCAACTGGAGAAAACCCTGGGAGCAATTCCTTGAGTGCGAGCTTCATATGGGAAAATGCAGGAGACAACGGTAGTAACACTGATCGGTACGGAACGAGTAATGGCACCAGTTTGGGCGGTGCTGGAAAAAAACGTCGAGAATGGTTGGCCTATCAATATAGCCCCAAACCCGTTTTAAGGGAAAAATCGTTTTCCCGATTCATCAACCCGATAGCCCGTATGACCCATGTCAGCCGTGACCAATTCGTCCCCTATGCCTATAATATGTTTGCAGCGGCACACCAGCGCGCAGGGGAAAATGAAGAAGCCCAGGAGTTGTTGCTGGAACGGAAAAATATTGAGAACACTTTGGCGTTTAAAGACTTTTCAGCCAAACGCTCCCCATGGTTGAGGACAATGCTGACGCGAATATTCCTTAGGCCCGTCAAGGAAGAGCAAGGTTTTTCGATCATACGGACGGAATGGTTTGGCGTCCGTTTCCCTTTTCTCAGCCTGGCCTCGCTGTTCTGGTTGGCGATATCATCATTTGCTTTCTATGCGATAGGGTGGCGTCAATTCGGAGTTGAATGGCTTAACCGTTATACTCCCTGGGAACTTGCCGCTTCGAATTGGCAGATAATGATCTTCACCTTGCTCGGCCTGATTCTGATCTATCATTTCTTTGCCGTTTTCTTTGGCGTCGGAGCCTATATATTCCGTTATGGATTCCGATATGCCTTGTCACCCTCTCGTGGTTTGGCCACTTTCGGCTTTTTCCTCTTGATAGGGGCTTTTTGTGTTCATGGTTTGCGCACTGGAGATTTCTGGTCCTATGACACGGATTGGCAGGCACTGACGCACGAGGTCTCCGGCCAGAACGGTATGACAAGGCTCGACCAAGATGTTGTTCTGGTATTGGACGTTCACTACGAACCCCAAATTGGTGATGATACCGGTATAAATGATGACGTGCGACAAATTGGCGCCGCGGGTATTGCTGCTGCGTCACCGTGCAACCTTGGCGTTAACAGCCTTTTGTACGCGGCCGATGTGTTTATCCCTTTACTTGATCTGGATCAACGGAAGAGATGTCGTATCAGGGACGTAGAAGACAGCGATCAGCCAGACCCCTATCTGCATTGGCGATTCTTCAAAGCGCTGTATGAGTTAATGGGCTGGGTCATCACATCACTTCTGATTCTGACATTCTCAGGGGTGATGCAGAGAGATCTGCAGAAGCACTGAAGCGAAAGTCGTCAAACCATCTTCATTGTGCATAAATGTGCGCTGCTTTTGCCGCCCAGCGCGATGTAATCATCATAGGCACCGGGCCCCGGCGCGGATGAAGTCGCACCGAGGTCGCCTGCAATCCGGGCTTAAAGGCCGTCGACGCTCTTGCTGACAAGCACATTGACCGCAACGCGGCGATTTTGCGCCTTGCCTTCGATGGTGTCGTTGCTTGCTGCCGGATCGGCTTCGGCCATGCCAGTCGGTGTCAGCATGCGATAGGGCTTCCAGCCACAGGCCTGCTGCAGATAGTTGACGACACGGCTGGCGCGCTTTTCGCTGAGCTGCTGGTTGAATTCCTGGCTTCCGGTTGAATCGGTATAGCCGACAACCAGCATCAGGGCGTTATCGGTTGCCTCGGCTTCGCTGGCGGTGGCGCACAGCTCGGCCTTGTCCTGCGCGGACAGCACGGCCCTGCCGGTATCGAAATAGACATTTGTCGTCCGCTTGATGTTGTATTTGTCGATATCGCCGACCCGACCGCGCAGGGCTTCGGTGGCCGCTGCATTCTGGTCGATGGCGGCGCCCTGTTGCGCAAATTGCTGTTCGGTGCCGCTGCGTATCATTGATGCCGTCTTCAGATCCTTGTTGCGGAACCTGATGCGGCTGGCGACGAGGCCACCGCCCCATTCCACGGTCCTGACTGTCACCGGCAGGCCGTTGAGCAGCGAATCCGCGGCAAGCTTGTCGCGACCAAGGCCCAGGAAACCGCCCGTGCCGCGAATTTCGGTTCCGTCGCTGATGCGGATCTGCTCGTCCGCGCCATCTTCTCTTGTTACCAGCAGCATGTCGCCATTTCGTGCCGAAATAAGGCCTTCGATTTCGGGCCCTTCAGTCAGTTCGCTGAGGTCGGCAGGCGGTGTACCGAATACCGTGGTTTGAGATGCGCTCCCCGGCATGTCCTGCTGCTGTGCGGACAGGGCATGGGGCGCTGCCATGGCAAGCGCTGTGACCAGCAACAGACCTGCCGGCCGTTTGGAGATGACACTCATTATACTGCTCCTTCAAACTGTTCGGGCCAGTCGCGCCAAGGCACGTCCGGCAGCTCAGTCCCCTGCATTTTTATGGAAAATTGTGCGATTATTATCGCGCTCGCACCCCACTGGACACCCAATGTTACGGTGACGCTTTCTCGCAGGTGAATGGCTGTTGCAGAATCGCCAGCAGCCCGGATGGTTTGAGAGCAGTGTGCGGCGAACCGTTTCCGGCTCGGTCAAAGCCTTCTTGCAGGCAAGCCGTCAGACATTGAACTTGAACAGCATGACATCGCCGTCCTGCACCACATAGTCCTTGCCTTCCTGGCGCAGCTTGCCCGCTTCACGCGCTCCGCTTTCGCCGCCCAGTGCGACATAATCGTCATAGGCGATGGTCTCGGCGCGGATGAAACCACGTTCGAAGTCGCTGTGTATCTCGCCTGCAGCCTGCGGCGCTTTGGCGTCACGTTCGACGGTCCATGCCCGCGCCTCATTCGGCCCGGCAGTGAAGAAGGTTTGCAGGTTCAACAGGTCATAGCCGGCGCGGATGACGCGGGTGAGGCCGGTCTCGCTGAGCCCCATTTCCTCGAGGAACATCTGCTTTTCCTCGGCCTCCATGGCGACCAGTTCGGACTCGATGGCAGCCGATACGACCACCGCTTCGGCGCCCTCGGACTTCGCTTTCTCAAATACTGTGGCGCTGTAATCATTGCCGTTGGCGGCGCTGTCTTCATCGACATTGCAGACATAGAGCACCGGCTTGGATGTCAGCAGTTGCGCCTGTGCCAGATGCTTCTCCTCCTCGGCATCGGCGGGTTCGGTCAGGCGCGCCGGTTTGCCCTCGCGCAGCAGGTCGAGCGCTTTGGCCAGCACCGAGGCGGCGATCTTCGCCTCCTTGTCCTGGCCGGTGGCGCGCTTCTGCAGATTGGGGACGCGCTTTTCCAGGCTCTCCAGATCGGCGAGCAGCAATTCGGTCTCCACCACTTCGGCATCGGAGATCGGGTCGACGCGGTTGTCGACATGCTGGATATCGTCATCGTCGAAACAGCGCAGCACATGGACGATGGCGTCAACTTCGCGTATGTTGGCGAGGAACTGGTTGCCCAGACCTTCCCCCTTGCTTGCCCCCTTTACCAGCCCGGCAATGTCGACAAAGGTCAGCTGGGTCGCGATGACCTTCTTGCTCTCGGCAATCGCCGCAATCTTGTCGAGCCGGTCATCGGGTACCGCGACGACGCCCTCATTCGGCTCGATAGTGCAAAAGGGATAGTTGGCCGCCTGTGCCGCTTGTGTTTCGGTCAGTGCATTGAACAGCGTCGACTTGCCGACATTCGGCAGGCCGACAATACCGCATTTGAAACCCATATTCGCAATCCTTCAATCTGGCTTACTGGCCGAGAGCAACAGCCCGATAGCCAACCAGATACCGATTGGGAAGCTCATTCCTGCGCCCGCCCATGGAACGGGAAACCAGCCAAATGCCGGTGCGATGGTAGCAACGGCAAGATATGCGGTTAGGGCAAGCCCTTCGCTGCGGCCAGATTGACGCGCCAGCAGCGCCGGGAACAGGGCGCCGGCAGCCAATAGCAGGATCAGCAGAAAACCGAGCAGGGACGACGTCTCAAAAGCCATTTCGATAATCAGCTCGACATGGGGAATTGGCGGCAGCGGCGTGTTGCGCCATATCGCGACCAGCGCTGTGCCGATAGAAATTGCGGCGATCAGCAGCGCCTTTGTGTTCCTCTCATGCAATGCCACTACGCCCATTGCGGCGGCGAATGCGAATGCCTGGGAGGGGTCGGGCTGTATGGCGAGAATGATGGCCAGGACCACAGCGATGGCAGGGTAGATACGCCCTCTGAAACCGGATTGTGCCATCGCAACCACTATCCATGGCAGTGTCAGCATCGCGGCATTCAGACGGACCGAACCAATGGCGAGCCAGCGTGTAACGTCATCCTGACCGGACTGGAAAAGGGTCAGCGTCAATGCTGCGCCGCCAATACAGGTTAGGACTGTCAAGCCTCGCTCCGCAAGTCGCGTACAGGCGCAAGCGATCGCCAGAACCGCCCCGATGGCCCATGCCAGTGCGGTGCCCAGCGATGCCGAGGTCAGTACATTTCCGGATATCATCAGATAGGCACCAATGCCGACGCATAGTCCCGATATCAGGCCGAATAATGACAGGCTTCTGCCGCGATAAGAGTGGGTCAGGCTCTGGTTCATGCTCCCATGATAGGCTTGCCAGTGCGTTTTATCGATTTGCGCCCTGTGCTTTTTCACCCGCTTTCAGCATGTAATTGGCGACCGCGGTTGAAGAGCCGTCGCCGGTCAGCGCCACAGTGACAATCATCCTGCGATTGACATCATAGCCGATCCACGCGCTGACGCCCGGCGCGCCGCCATAATGGCCGAGCATGATCAGGCGCCCGACAGCTGCCGGTGCGTCGACCAGCATCGCACCCAGACCGTAATAGGTGGTGACATCGAACATCGGCAGCAGTTCGGCGAACATTTGCTGGCGGGTTTCCGCGCTGACCAGCCGGTCGTTGAGCAATGCGGCCCAGAAGCGCGCCATGTCGCCGGCGCTGGCGGCAACCGGGCCAGCGGTGCCGGGGCCGGTAATGTCGAGAACCGGCTCCTCACCATCAGTCGCCAACGGCACAATGCGATCCAGATTGGCGGGCGAGACGATCACCGTCTGCGCCAGGCCCAGACGGTCGATGATCCGCGTCTGCACCACATCGGCAAAGGGCCGGTTTTCGACCGCTTCGACAATGCGACCGAGCAGCGTGTAGCCCGAATTGGAATAGCGCCAATACTGGCCGGGGCAGAACATCGCACCACGGTCTTTCAGGATATCGTCATGCTGTCTCGCAGTCAGCGAGCGTTGTCCGTTCGCGCGCCATTCCGGATCTTCATTGGCGCTAAACAGACCGCTGGTATGCTGCAGCAAGTCGCGGACGGTGATATGCTCGGCATTGGGCAGGTCGGGCTGCCATTTTGCCAGCCGGTCATCGAGCGACAGGCGCTTTTCCTCGACCAGTTGCAGCGCCACAACAGCGGTAAAAGTCTTGGTCGCGCTGGCCCAGTAGAACAGTCTTTCCGGTGTCTCGCTGCTCTTCTGCCACAAGCGGCCATCGGGCCAGGCCAGTGCCACGGTCATCGCCTTGGCCTTGGCATTTCGCTGCGCTTCGCCAAAGGCGCGGTCCAGCGCTGCTGCATCGGCGGTGGGCAATGCTGTCCCGCCCAATGGTGCGAAATCGGCGCGGGACTCGATTGTGCGGAAATAGGGTTTGCGGCCGTTATAGGCCTTGCGCTCCTTGCATTTTACGGGACGGTAAAGCGGAGTCTCAGCCGTAGCGTCGACACGCGATTGCGATGCGGTCTGTGCCAGCGCCGGGGATGTGCCGACGGCTGCAAGGACAGCAAAGGCCAGCATGCCCTTGAGCAGGGCCGGTATTCTTTGGTGCTGCATGAATGCTTATGCCTTGTTGTGTACTGCGTTGATCCACGGGCCAAAGGGTGTCTGGCCCAGCCACTTCACCTGGGTTTCTGCCGAGACCGAGTTGATTGCCATTTGCGGCTTGTTGCCGGGATGGACGGCGCGACGGACCGGTCGCTCCGCAGCGGGCATGGCAACAATTTCTGCCATGGCGTGCGGTATATCCATCGGGTCGGCGTTGCGGCCCGATCCATCCTCGGTGCCCATGCGCGCCACCAGCGCCGGATAGCCGGCCTTGCGCTCCTCTGAAATGCGGTCACGCAACGCCTTGGTATAGACGTTGCGTTTCTTCCAGATATCGGTGGGGTATCCGCCCGGCTGAATCACCGTGACGCCGATATTGTGTGGCACCAGCTCATAAGCCATTTGCTCGGCCATGGCCTCGACCGCGAATTTGGTCGGTGAATAATGGCCGGCACCGGGCACGATCACGCGGCCAAGCTGGGATGAGACGGCAAAGATATGCCCCGATTTTTGTGTCCGCATGCCTGGCAGTACCGCGCGCACCAGCCGGTGATAGCCATAGACATTGGTATCGAAGATCAGCTTGGTGGCTTCCATGTCCTGCAATTCAATCGGCCCGGTAATCCCGATACCGGCATTGTTGACCAATATGTCGATCGGCCCGCCGGTGAGGCGTTCGGCCTCGGCGACGCCGTTTTTGACCTGCTCATCGGAAAGGACATCGATCTCGATTATGTCCAGTTTCCACCCCTGTTTCTTCGCCTCGGCGGCAAGGCTGGCGGCTTCCTCGCGCGGCAGGTTGCGCATGGTGGCGATGACATGGGCCCCCAGTCCGGCAAAGTGCATCGCGCTCAGCCGTCCGAAGCCTGAGGAACAGCCGGTGATCAGTACCGATTTGCCTGCCATTGATGTGCCGCTGCCCGCGTCTTCTCCGGTCAGCGTTGCCGTTGCGCCGGAGGCGGTGAGCGCTATCGCACCGCCGGCAATGGCGGTTCCTGCGAGCATGTCGCGGCGACTGATATCGGCCATAAGGATTCTCCTTTATGCTATGTGGTGGTGACGTCTATGGTTCGCCCTGGCGGCGGAAGGGAGGCGACAAGGATGGTGGCGGTAGCCGCCAGCTATAGCTATAAATATAACTGGCGGAGATGGGCTGGCGCTGTTCGTCGAGCGCCGGTTTGAAACGGGCGCGCTTGCGCAGCAAACGGCATGTCGCCATGTCGAGTCGGCTGTCGCCCGAGCTCTTGATGATGTCACACCCTGTGACCTTGCCGTCGTCCGACACGAACAGCTCAGCCTCTATATCGCCCTCATTGCCATCAAGCGCGGCCTTCATCGGATAATCGGTGGTGGTGATCCACAATTCGGGCGCGATCAGCGGAACCGGCTCCCGACGCCGGTTCGGCACCTTTTGCGGCAGGGCCATGCGCGCCGGAGCGGCAGCAGATGCGGGGAGTGGTGACGGTGTGCCGGGTTCATCTTGCGCATAGGCCTGTTGCACGGCGCCAGCTGCAAGAAGCAGCAATATCGATTGACCAAAGGCCATGTCCGCTCTCCCCGGATCAGGCTAAGCTTTTCTTGTGAACGGGGCCTGATCCTTTTTCTTTGCAGCTTATCACTCCTGCAGCCGCAGCGCCACATCGCTCATGAAGCGGGCATCGTCATCCTCGGCCAGCCGGTGCGCCGCAGAGGCGATGGCACCGAGCATGTCGCTCAGCGGGTCCATTTCGGCCTTGGCATAGTTGCCCAGTACATGGCCATGCACCCGGGCCTTGCTGCCGGGATGACCGATGCCGATGCGGACGCGGCGGAAATCGGGACCGATATGCTGATCGGTGGAGCGCAGGCCATTATGTCCCGCGGTGCCGCCGCCGCGCTTTACCTTGATCTTGAACGGTGCCAGGTCGAGTTCGTCGTGAAACACCGTCACATCTTCAGGCGACAGCTTGTAGAAACGCATAGCCTCGCCGATTGACTGGCCCGACTTGTTCATGAAGGTGGCGGGCTTGAGCAGCAGCAGCTTTTGCGATCCGCCATGCGAAAGGCTGAGCCGCCCCTCGGCGACCCAGCCCTGGAATTTCACCCTCGGTGGGGGAAAACCGTGCACCTCGGTTATGGCGTCGAGCGCCATAAAGCCGACATTGTGGCGGTTGAGGGCGTATTCCGCTCCCGGATTGCCAAGGCCGACCCAGAGTTGCACGGTGTTGTTTCCCTTTAGCGATTACTCGCCGTCTGTGGCTTCGCCTTCTTCGCCGCCTTCAGCTTCTGCTTCCTCGCCGCCTTCTGCAGCTTCCGCTTCTGCTTCGCTGTCCGAACGCTTCAGCGCCGACGGTGCGACGACAGTGGCAACGGTGAAGTCGCGATCAGTAATTGCCGATTCGCTGCCTTCGGGCAGGCTGACGGAAGAAATGTGCACGGAGTCGCCGACTTCAAGACCGGTAACGTCGATCTCGATCTGGTCGGGGATACGCGCCGCATCGCAGACCAGGTCCAGTTCGTGCCGGACAACGTTGAGAACACCGCCGCGTTTCAAACCCGGTGAAGCTTCCTCATTGACGAAGATTACCGGTACCGCAACTTCGACCGTGGCGTCCTTGGCGAGACGCAGAAAGTCAACATGCAGGGGCCGGTCGGTAACCGGATGAAAAGCAACATCTTTCGGCAGGGTGCGGATGCTGTCCTTGCCGACATTGACCATGACCAGCGAGTTCATGAAATGTCCGGTGCCGAGCATCTTGTTGAGCTCGCGCTCTTCCAGATGGATCGGGGTGGGGTCTTCGTTATTGCCGTAAATCACGGCGGGTACGCGGCCTTCGCGACGCAGCGCACGAGAGGCTCCCTTGCCTGCTTTTTCGCGCTGCTCGGCCGACAGGGTAAGCTGATCGCTCATGGTCTGTCTCCAAATCGGTGGTTGTCAAAAGCCCTGATATCCATCTCGCCTCCAGGGATGACCAAGATGGCAGGGATGCGCGCGCTTAGGGGAAAAGCGGCGCCTGTGCAAGCCTTACCTGCTGATCGCCGCCTGCATCAGGCCGGTATCTAGCGGTGCGCCGCCATCTGGTTGCTGATCATCAGCAACTGACCGTCAGCCGACCATGCATCGACGCGCTGATCGTAAAAGCCATTGGCGATGCTGCTGCTGTCCGCGCGCAACATTATCGGTTTCGCACCGGCGGCGGCAATCTGTTCAGGGGTTGCGACAACATGGTTCTGCATCTGGATCGTCGAGCCCATGCGCAACTGGCTGTCGACGAAGAAGGTTCGGGGCATGGGAGCATCGACCATCGCGATCAGCCCCGGCAGGTCGAGCGGGCGTTCGTCCCTGTCTTGGATCCACAGCCAGCTCTCCGGGCGCGGGTTGACCCTGAAGGGCGTTCCCCGGGCGAGCCATTGGCGATATTGCCCCATCCACAAGGGTGTCAATGGCGGGGCAGGTTCGAGAGGTTGTGACTCTTCAGCAGGAGCGGCCTCAGGCATCGCGATCTGCACCTCCGGTCCGCTCTTGCGGGGGAGGCCGAAGACGAGCTGGGCCGAGACCATGAGAGCGTCATTCTGCATCATGTCGACGCGCCAGAAATCGGTGGCCCTGCGGCTGACGAGAAGACGGGCTTTGATGGTGACATCGCCCTCGGCGAGACCGCCCATGAAACTGGTCTGCATTGTCTGCAGCGTCCCGCGAGAATCGGAATGGCTGGCTATGGCGCGGTAAGCCAGTGCATTGATCCAGCCGCCAAAGGCCGCTTTGGGTGTGTTGCAGTAATCGGTGGTGACCCCGGCGCGCCAATGGCTTGTGCTATCGTCCAGCGCCTGCAGCTGAAGCGCTCTGTCCAGCGCGAATTCGGTCCTGTCTGCGGTCACTATTGCACCCTTTCTATGGCAAAACCTTCGGCCACCAGCATCGCCTGTACGCTGTCCTGTCCGGCAAGATGCGCGGCGCCGACGGCAACAAAGGGGCGTTTGCCGTCATCGACGAGACCGCTGATCTCGGCAATCCAGGCGCGGTTGCGCTGGACCAGCAGCGCATTGCGCACCGGTTCGGTGGCCAGCAGTCCCGATTTCGTCGTTTCAGCCAGTGATGCCACATCACCGTTGAGCCAGTTGGTCAGAAGGGTGCGATAGCTGTTGCGTGCCGTTGCCGCATCGGCGATCACCGCCTCGAGCATTTTCAGCTGCTGTGCTTCGGTCAACCGATCGAAATAACCGAATTGCTCGGCGGCGCTTTCCAGGGCGATGATAGGCATGTTGCGCTTATAGGCATATTGCGACAGCACTGCCTCGACACCATAGGTCCGGCTGACGCCGAGGCCACTGGTGGCTATGCCTGCCAGTGACAGCGCCGCGGCCCAGCTTTCGCGGCCGGTAAAGGCATTGTCGGGCAGGCTGGCGGTTTCGGCCAGTGCTGCATATTCATCCTGCCACTGGTCATCAATGCGCTGACTGACAGGGGGAATGCCGGGGGTGGCGCCCATTGCCCTGAAGGTGTCCGGCACCGGCTGGGGCTCCTGAGACGGATCGATTTCCAGCGCCAGGGTCTTACTGGCGTCGAGCGCTGCGATGATGGCATCATCATACCAGTGCAAACGGTCCGGCAGGGCGTGGACGGCACCAAAAAGATAGCCGCTCTGGCCATCGCGGCTGATCCGCCACAGCGCTGGGCGGTGCTCGCTTGGCATATCGGTCCAGTCGCGGGTGACCGAACTCTCGCGCTCACATGCAGCGAGCAACGGCCCAAGCAAGGCGAGGCAAAGGGCGGTAACAAGAACGCGCATGGCGACGCCTTAGCCGAGCGTTGTGCCTATGGGAATGCTGCACTGCCCCGATGGTGGCCTGCCGGGTGCTGCGCGGTCATCAATATTCGACACGCCGTGTCGTGATATTCAGCCGGGCAAGCTGTTGCTGTACGCTTTTGTCGCCGGCGAGATGGCCGGCTCCCACCGCAATGAACACCGTTCCGGGCGTATCGAGCCGGGTCTTGATCCAGCCGGCCCAGTCGATGTTGCGGTTGGTGAGCATTGTGTCATAGAGCAGCGGATCGGCGAATCCGGCATGCATGATCGCAGCCAGCGCATCAATATCAGCATCGCCCCAGCTGGTGATCATGGCATCGCTCTGCTCGGCGACACTGTCAACGCCGGCGGCGGTGCTGATCAGATAGTTGATCTGGGTTTTCTCGGGCAGGTTATCGAGAAAGCCGATTTGCTGTTCGGCGCTTTCCAGTTCGACCAGCGTCTTTCCATCGGCCTTGGCCTGGGTGATCAGCACCTTTTCGACGCCGCTATTGAGGTCATAGCCTGCCTGAACCAGTGGCAGCACGCCAAGATTGATTGCAGCGAACCAGGGTTCCATCCTGTCAAATGCTGCGACCGGCATGCCAATGGCGGTCATGGCACGGTCAAAGGTGGCTTTTTCTGTCTCGTCCAGCTTGCCGCGCAGCGGATTGTTGAAGTCGATGGCCCTGCTGGTGATAATTTCCTGCATCTTGGCAGGGTCAGGCTCGATCATTTCGAGCACAAGTTCATCCGAGGCATCAAATGCATCGCGTACTGCCTCGTCGAACCAGCTCAGTTTCGGCCTCAGCAGGTGCAGCGTACCGAAAAGGTAAATGGTGGTGTCTTCATCCTGTACTATCCACAGAGCCGGATCGACATCGGTCATATCCGTGGCTTCCGGTGTGGCTTGGGCTGACTCCTGCTCGGCAAGTGCAGGAGCGGGGGTGGCAAATGCGGCGCCGATACTGGTCATAACCAGGCCAAGTGTCGGGATGGAGCGGGTAAAAAAGCTGATGTTCACGCGAATTTCCTTCAATGGGTGGGGAATGGGGATAAAATCTTGCCATTGCCTTAAACTGGGCTGCGTTAAATCCGGTGAGGCACCCTATGGAAGGGAAAGGATGAACCGGACATGGGCGGTGGTGTCATAGATTATCCGGGTTGAACGCCGTCATCGAAAATTTCTTCTATTGCCTGGCCAAACAGCCGCGCAATGCGAAAAGCGAGTGGTAGTGACGGATCATATTTGCCGGTCTCGATAGCGTTGACCGCCTGTCGAGAGACATCGAGATGCTGGGCCAGCTCTGCCTGACTCCAGTTGCGCTCGGCGCGCAAGACCTTGAGCCGGTTCTTCATCGCTACAGGCCTTTCACGCGCAGGGTGAACCAGGCCGATGAGAAACCGATCATCAGCAGTGCGATGATATCATTCCCCATGGGTACCGGTATGCCCGGCCCGAATTTCGCCAGCAACATCCAAGCAGCATGGCTGAACAATATAGTGGGCAAAGTCGCCAGCGCCGCCGTCGCCATAAGCTGAAAGGCATAATCCTCGCTGCAGCGCCGGTCGATGCCGGTGCCGATGGAGAAAATAACCGCGAAAATGGCAATCACCGGGATCAGTATCGCAGCGGCGATGACAGGTTGCACGGCTTCGGCATTGGCAGCTATCCGCTCCACATCGGGGGTATCGCCCAGATCGGAGATCAGGCTGACTATACCGATCACCATCAGCAACACGAACATCACATTGAGGTTGCGGAAGGTATATTTGCTGTTCCAGAAGCCGTTTCGGCCTTGTGTAGACATTATCATTTCCCCTGTAGCGTGGTTATGGTTCAGGCGACCATGGTGGCAAAGAGCTGGAGCGTTTCCAGCCCGCGGTCATACCAGCCGATCAGACCTTCATTAGCCTTCTTCATCAGCGCCAGACCGATAATTGCTCCGGCACCGAGCCACACGGTGTTGCGATTGGACGGCGACAGTTTACAGCATTGCATGGTGTTTCTCCCAGTCATCAGTCCCTGACACGATGTCAGGTTTCCATGACTATATGCCGATGATTCTGATCGATGTCAAGTAAGCATGACTTTTGGTAATGGAGAGATGTCTTTATGGCATGGGTAGATGTCATAAAGTGATGATTTGTAGACATTTTGGGGGATGCGCAAACGTCTGCGCGTTGCCGTGCGATGCGGGCCTAGCGGATGCGCTCGGTTTCCAGACCGCGCTTGCGCAACATCACCTGCACCGAATCGGGGCCGGCAAGATGGCCCGCACCGACTGCGACCAGAACTGTCCCTGGTGCATCGAGCCGGTCGTCGAGCCATTCAGCCCAGGCACGATTGCGATCAACCAGCAGCACATCGTAAAAGGCGTCACCCAGTTCCTCGCGCGACAGCCCCGATGCCATGGCGCTGGTCTTGCCCTGAGCCCAGCCATGATCGTCTGCGAAATAGGCAATCGGGTCGGCCAGCGACGGATTGGTCTCAGGCGTTCCGAATAACGGGCCTTTGCCGTCCCATTTGCTCAGCGCGGTATTGAGTTCGGCGATCATGGCAGTTTCGTCGATGGCGCTCATCGCCGCCATCACCGCATTGCCGTCCTCGATCGCGCTGATCGGCTTGTTGCTGCTCTTGAAGATTTTGCCGAGAACTGTCTCAACGCCATATTCATCGACCGAGCCAAAATCGGCGGCACCATCGTAAAAGCTGAAAAAGCCGAGCAACCAGACCGGCATGATGTCGATAAAGTCTTTCGGCATGCCGATCTGCTCTGCCAGCATTTCCAGCTTGGGTCTGTTTTCGGCGTCGACAAGGCTGCTCAGCGGGCCGCGCTCGGCAGTGGCGTTGAAGATGGTACCGATCATTTCCATCATCATTGCGTCGAGATCGTCCTCATCCTCGCTGGTCTCCATTACCAGTTCATCAGCTTCCTCGATAATCGCGTCGAGTTTGCTGGAGCGCCATTTGAAACCCTCTGGCAGGATATGGATGGTGCCGAACAGATAGATGGTGGTGTCGTCATCGGAGAGGCGCCAGATTGCGGGATTGGGTTCATAATCCTGACGCAGCGCCAGTGCCAACCGTGCCTTGTCGGCAAATGCTGTCCGCGAAGCGCTGCTGTCGCCATCACCCGGGCTGTCAACGGAAGTGTCGCCTTGACCCTTGAGCGTAAATTCGCTGCCCTGCTGCGTCTGGTCGGGGCCGTTTTTCACCTGTGCCTGAACAAGCGGCGTCTGGAACAGTGCTACAGCCAGCGTCATGGCCGCGATTTTGGTGATCAGACGATGAATGGCCGGCATAGGCGGGGCGTTCCCATTGTGATTGATGATCTCTGTCATACACCAGAAACAGCGCCAGAAGCGTATCCGTCAAGTAATTTTCCCAAAAACCGGGTGAATCGCCACGGTGCGCGTCTTGACCCGATGCACGCCATCCGCCAAAGCGCGGCTTCACATTTTGTGACTTTATCGTCAGCAAGCCGAAGGATAAACCGGTGGCCGACCCTACGCCGCTCAGCTTTCAGGAAATCATTCTCACCCTGCACGCCTTTTGGGCCAGGCAGGGCTGCGTCATCCTGCAGCCCTATGACATGGAGATGGGGGCGGGTACCTTTCACCCGGCGACGACTTTGCGCGCGCTGGGGCCTGAGCCCTGGAATGCCGCCTTTGTGCAACCCTGTCGCCGCCCGACCGATGGCCGCTATGGCGAGAACCCCAATCGCTTGCAGCATTACTATCAATATCAGGTGATATTGAAGCCATCGCCAAGCGATATCCAGCAGCTTTATCTCGATAGCCTTACCGCCATCGGTATTGATCCGCTGCTGCATGATATCCGCTTTGTCGAGGATGACTGGGAAAGCCCCACACTCGGCGCTTGGGGACTGGGCTGGGAAGTCTGGTGCGACGGCATGGAGGTGACGCAATTCACCTATTTCCAGCAAATGGGCGGCTATGACTGCAAGCCGGTGGCGGGCGAGCTCACATACGGCCTCGAACGGCTGGCGATGTATATTCAGGGGGTCGACAGCGTCTATGACCTGACCTTCAACGACGCCACCGCCGAGCATAAGCCCACCAGCTATGGCGATGTCTTCCTCGAAAACGAACGCCAGATGAGCACTTGGAATTTCGAAGTGGCGGAGACAGAGGCGCTGTTTGATCTGTTCAAAAAAGCCACGGCGGAATGCGAAAATTGCTTGGAGAAACAGCTGCCACTTCCGGCCTATGAGCAAGCGATCAAAGCCAGCCATATCTTCAACCTGTTGCAGGCTCGGGGCGTGATCTCGGTCGCCGAACGCCAGGCCTATATGGGCCGCGTCCGCGATCTCGCACGGGGCTCATGCGAGGCGCATATGGCCAAGGAGAAGGACCGCTGGGCCGAGCAATATCCGGGGTGGTCGGTGTGATGGTTGCCCAGCAAAATCCTCCCCGGGACGGGGAGGGGGACCGCGCGAAGCGTGGTGGAGGGAGCGCTGCGTCTTTACGCAAGCCCACCGTTTACAAAGCTCGTCGCCTGCGAAAAGAAATGACTCTGCCCGAAATTAAGCTCTGGCAAGCATTGCGTGGCAAGAAACTTGGCGTGAAATTTCGTCGGCAATACCCCATTGGTCCCTATGTCGCGGATTTTTTCTGCAACGAGAAGAAACTGGTTATCGAGGTGGATGGGCAAGTGCATGGCATGGGCGAAAAGCCTGAAAGCGATGCGGCCAGAGATAACTATATGAAAGAACAGGGCTATACTGTTTTGCGCTTCGCTGCGGAGACCATTCTTTCTGATTTCGAGGCGGTGATTATCGCTATTGCTGCGCAAGTGGATGGCCCCCTCCACCAGCCTTCGCCAAGGCTACGGCCGGTCCCCCTCCCCGCAAGCGGGGAGGATATATAATGACCGATTTCCTCCTCGAATTGCTCTCCGAAGAAATCCCGGCGCGGATGCAGGGCAAGGCGCGGGCCGATCTGGAGCGGCTGTTTACCGCGCAACTGGACGAGGCCGGGCTCAAGGCCGAGAGCATTACCACCTGGTCCACCCCGCGGCGGCTGGCGTTGATTGCGCGCGGCTTGCCGGATGAGACCGAGGCGGTACATGATGAGGTCAAAGGTCCACCCGAAGGCGCGCCGGATCAGGCGGTGGATGGTTTCTGCCGCAAGAACAGTGTCACCCGTGACCAGCTGGAAGTGCGCGAAGTTAAAGGGCGGGCGACCTATTTCGCCGTGATCAACACCCCGGGCCGTGCCACCAGCGATGTGCTGGCCGAAGCAATCCCCGCGATTATCCGCGCCTTCCCATGGCCGAAATCAATGCGCTGGGGCAAAGCCAGCATCAGCACCGAAAGCCTGCGCTGGGTGCGGCCTTTGCAGGGCATTATCGCATTGTTCGGCGGCGATGTCGTGGAATGCGAAGTGGATGGCATCAAAGCCGACCGCGTCACCGTCGGCCACCGCTTCCACTATGGCGCGCCTGCGACGCGCCTGGTCGAAGACATGGCGGATATGATCCCGCTGGAACGCATCGCCGCCAGCAGTTCAGCGCATAGCGATGTGCCGCTGATCACCATCAACAGCGCCGATGATTATGCCGACAGCCTGCGCGGCGGGCATGTGATTGTCGATCATGAAGAGCGGCAGAACATCATCCGCGAGGGCGCAGCCAAAGCTGCCGCAGATGCCGGTCTGGTGCTGGTCGAGGATGAGGGACTGGTGATCGAGAATGCCGGCCTCACCGAATGGCCGGTGCCGCTGCTCGGGCGCTATGACGAGGCGTTTCTCGATGTTCCCGAAGAGGTGATCCAGCTGACGGCGCGGGTGAACCAGAAATATTTTATCTGCCGCGCCCCCCTCCCGCTTGCGGGAGGGGGCGGGGGAGGGCCTGCAACGGCTGACGAACCCTCCCCTAACCCCTCCCGCAGGCGAGAGGGGGACTTGGCCCCGGCCTTTGTCTGCACCGCTAATATTAACGCCAGCGATGGCGGCAAGGCGGTGGTCGCGGGCAATGAAAAGGTGCTCGCCGCGCGGCTCGCCGATGCGAAATTCTTTTGGGAGTTGGACCAGAAAACGCCGCTGGAGGCTCATGCCGAGAAACTGAACAATATCGTCTTTCACGAAAAGCTGGGCACCGTCGCCGACAAGGTGGAGCGCGTCGCCAAGCTGGCGCGGTGGTTGTGTGAGGAGGGGATAATTCCTCCCCGGGACGGGGAGGTGGCAGGCGCCGTAGCGCCAGCGAACGCGGCTGACGGAAGGGGTTCTCCATCGGGCACAGCGCAAGTGGATACCCCCCTCCACCGCGCAAGCGCGGTCCCCCTCCCCGCAAGCGGGGAGGAACTCGCTGACCTCGCCGAACAGGCGGCCAGGCTGTGCAAGGCTGATCTGGTGACCGAGATGGTCGGTGAATTCCCCGAATTACAGGGCCTTATGGGCGGCTATTATGCCGAGAAAGAAGGTCTCGACCCGCAAGTCGCCACCGCCATCCGCGACCATTACAAGCCGGTGGGGCAGGGCGATGAGGTGCCGACTGCGCCGGTGACGGTGGCGGTGAGTTTGGCGGATAAGCTGGATACGCTGGTTGGGTTTTTTGCGATTGATGAAAAACCTACGGGGTCCAAGGATCCGTTTGCGCTCAGAAGGGCAGCGCTGGCGATCATTTCTTTATTTATGAACAATGGGTATCGCGCCTCACTCAACGTAATTTTTAAGACCGTTTTTAAAGATCTAGAATTTCAGATTAAAACAGAAATGAGTCTTTTGGGGCGTCAATCGATGAACCAAAAACTCGCAGATGATACTGTTGAAGAAATTGCGGCTAATCAAAGAGCAGAGACTGCAGGCGAATGGGTTCTCCCTGAACCAGTTTCAGTAGAAGTTGTTCGTAAAGACCTATCGCAGCTCAATGAAAGGCTTGATTTGCTAAGTCGAACTTGGTCTCAATTGGACGAATTAGCATCTTTGGCAGACATATCTGCTTTCATCGTTGATCGCCTCAAAGTGCAACAGCGCGAGGCAGGCGTTCGTCACGACCTCATCGATGCAGTGTTCGCGCTGGGCGGCGAGGATGATCTGGTCCGTCTGCTGGCCCGAGTGAAGGCGTTGCAGGGCTTTGTCGAAACCGAGGACGGCGCCAATTTACTCGCGGGCTATAAGCGCGCGGCGAACATACTAAAGAAAGAGGAAACTCCCTCTCCCCAGCGGGGAGAGGGTCGGGGTGAGCGTCCCAAGCCAGAAGGTGCAGAACACCCTCACCCAACCCTCTCCCTTAAGGGAGAGGGCTTTAGGGACTTGCCCTATACGCCCGAACCCTCCGAAGCCGCGCTTATTACCGCATTGACCGAAGCCAAGCCTGCTGCGGCGGCTGCCGTCGAAGAAGAGCGCTTCGAGGATGCGATGACCGCGCTGGCTTCGCTCCGCGCGCCGATTGATGCGTTTTTCGATGATGTGACCGTGAACGACCCGGATGCGGATAAACGCGCCGCACGGCTGGCCTTGCTGGCGGATATTCGCAATACCATCCACACTGTTGCCGATTTCTCGAAGATTGAGGGGTAATATTCTCTCCATGTTCGCTATGCTCACATCCGACACCGGCCCGCACCCCCTCCCGACCTCCGCAGATTATACTCATGGGGGGCCGGGAGGGGGTGCGGGCCGGTGCCGTGCGCTTCAACGCAGGAATATTTCATGACCCAATATGTGTACAAATTTGGCGGCGGCGTCGCTGAGGGCAGTGCGGATGACAAGAATCTGCTCGGCGGCAAGGGCGCGAATCTGGCGGAGATGGCGGCGATCGGCCTGCCGGTGCCTCCGGGCTTCACCATCTCGACCGAGATGTGCACTCGCTATTATGATGATGGCGAGCGCTTCCCCGAAAGCCTGAAGGCCGATGTCGCGGCGGGCGTCAAACATATCGAGGCGATTACCGGCAAGACATTTGGCGGCGCGGACGATCCACTGCTGGTGTCGGTGCGCTCAGGCGCGCGCGTCTCCATGCCGGGCATGATGGACACGGTGCTCAACCTGGGCCTGAATGACGCCACCGTTGCTGGCCTTGCCGCGACCTCGGATGATGAACGTTTCGCCTGGGACAGCTATCGCCGGTTCATCCAGATGTATAGCGATGTCGTGCTCGGGCTGGAGCATGATCTGTTCGAGGAAGCGCTGGAAATCATCAAGGAAGACAATGGTTTCTTCCTCGATACAGAGATGGAAGCGAGCCATTGGCAGGCGCTGGTGGGCGAGTATAAGGAAATCGTCGAGCGTGAATGGGGCAAGCCTTTTCCGCAGGATGCAGAGGAGCAGCTTTGGGGCGCGATTTCGGCGGTGTTCGGCTCATGGCAGTCGGAACGTGCCAAGGTCTATCGCCGGTTGAACGACATTCCCGCCGACTGGGGCACCGCGGTCAATGTGCAGGCGATGGTGTTCGGCAATATGGGCGAGACTTCGGCCACCGGTGTGGCGTTTACCCGCAACCCCTCCGATGGCACCCATGCCTATTATGGCGAATGGCTGGTCAATGCGCAGGGTGAGGATGTCGTTGCCGGTATCCGCACGCCGCAATATCTCACCAAGGCTGCACGCGAAGAAGCCGGGGCCAAGCCGCTCTCCATGGAAGAGGCAATGCCTGAGACCTATGCCGAGCTGGCGCGGGTATTTGATCTGCTCGAGGCGCATTATCGCGATATGCAGGATATCGAGTTTACTGTGGAGCGCGGCCAGCTGTGGATGCTGCAAACCCGCAGCGGCAAGCGCACCGCCAAAGCGGCGCTGAAAATCGCGGTGGATATGGCCGGCGAGGGCCTGATCAGCGAGCAGGAGGCGGTGCTGCGCGTCGACCCGATGGCACTCGATCAGCTGCTTCACCCGACGCTTGACCCGGAAGCGGCGCGCGATGTGCTGACCAGTGGCCTGCCGGCATCCCCCGGCGCGGCCTCGGGCGTGGTGGTCTTCGATGCGGATACGGCAGAACGCCGAAATGAGCTGGGCGACAGCGTGATATTGGTGCGGGTCGAAACCTCGCCAGAGGATATTCACGGCATGCACGCGGCCAAGGGCATTTTGACTGCACGCGGTGGCATGACCAGCCACGCCGCCGTGGTAGCGCGCGGCATGGGGCGGCCCTGTGTCTCGGGTGCCGGTGGCCTGACCATCGATGCCAAAGCGGGGACGCTGGCGATTGCCGGGCGCGAGTTCAAGGAAGGGGACGTACTGACCATTGATGGTTCGACCGGCGAGGTGATGGCAGGCGAAGTGCCGACCATCCAGCCCGAGCTTGTCGGCGATTTCGGTACGCTAATGGGCTGGGCCGACAAGGTGCGCCGTCTGGCGGTGCGTACCAATGCCGAAACACCGCTCGATTGTCAGACCGCGCGCGATTTCGGCGCCGAAGGCATCGGCCTGTGCCGCACCGAGCATATGTTTTTCGACAGCGAGCGGATTACTGCCGTGCGCCAGATGATTCTGGCCGAGAATGAAGCGGGCCGGCGCACCGCGCTGGACAGGCTGTTGCCCGAACAGCGTGCCGATTTCTCCCGCATCTTCGAGATCATGGTCGGCTTGCCGGTGACTATTCGCCTCCTCGATCCGCCGCTGCACGAATTCCTGCCACATGGTGAAACAGAATTTGCCGAAGTAGCGGAGGCCGCCGATGTTGGTGTGGAAACGCTGAAACGTCGCGTCGCAGAATTGCACGAATTCAACCCGATGCTCGGCCATCGCGGTTGTCGTCTGGGTGTGACCTATCCGGAAATCTACGAGATGCAGGCGCGGGCCATATTCGAGGCGGCGTGCGATGTCGCCGAGGCCACCGGCGAAGCGCCGATCCCCGAGGTGATGGTCCCGCTGGTGGCCACCCGCAAGGAGCTGGAGCTGATGCGCGCGGTTGTCGACAACACTGCCAAGGCGGTGTTCGAGGAGAAGGGACAGGCGATCCCCTATCTGGTCGGCACCATGATCGAGCTGCCGCGCGCGGCGCTGATGGCCGACAATATTGCGCATGAGGCGCATTTCTTCAGCTTCGGCACCAATGACCTGACCCAGACCGCTTTGGGCGTGTCGCGCGATGATGCAGCGCGTTTTCTCGGTCAATATGTCGACAAGGGCATTTATCCGCGTGATCCGTTCGTCAGTCTCGATGTCGAAGGCGTCGGTCAGTTGATTGAAATCGCTGTTAAAAAAGGCCGCAAGACCCGTCCCGATATCAAGCTGGGCATTTGCGGCGAGCATGGCGGCGACCCGGCCAGCATCGCCTTTTGTGATGCAGTTGGCCTCGATTATGTCAGCGCCTCGCCCTATCGCGTGCCAATTGCGCGGCTGGCGGCGGCACAGGCTGCACTGAAAAGCTAAGGGCAGCACAGGGGCGTATCGATGTTGCGTTTATTGGGTTATCTACTGTGCATTGCGCTGGGCCTTGCTGCTGGCGGCGGTGTTGCGGCCTGGCAGTTGCGCAGCGGCATGAGTGCTCTCGACATCAGCAACGGGCCATGGCGCACTGCGCAGCATGTCGGCACCCGAGATGCCGATATGCGGACCAGAGCGATCATTGCATTGCGTGGTTTGCTGGCGCTGCCCGACAGCGAGGCGGTCTATTACAACGCTGCTTTCGACAGTGATGGCGAGCCGCTCAACGGTGCCTGTCATTACCGCGTCAGTGGCGGCCGCCTGCCGGCGCGCTGGTGGAGTGTCACCGCCTATGCGCCGGATGGCTATCTTATCTCCAATAGGAGCGGCATTTATTCGGTCGGGAGCGGCGCCCTGTCCGAAGAGCAGCAGGATGACTGGTCATTTACCGTCGGCCCCCATGCGCTCGCCCATCCGGACGAGAAATGGATTCCGGTTGCCGAGAACCAGCCCTTTGAACTGACTTTACGCGCCTACCATCCCGGTGAGGAACTGCTCGATGCCAGGGATAGCGTGGCGCTGCCGACCATTATCTTGCTGGAGTGTTTCGAATGACCACACGCAGTCTGGTCATGGGTGGCGCGTTGGCGCTGATCTCCGGCATTGCCGGCTATTTTGGCCTGTTCGATCGCGCGCCCGGCTACATCATGGGGCGTGCCTGGGATAGCGTTACTGAACGCGTTGGCGAACCCAACAGGATGACGTATTCGCCACTGATCAACGCCACAGCGCGCGATATTGTCCGGCCCAGCCCGGACCTGATCTATTCGGTCTGTCCTTTTGATCTGCATAAGGCACCACTGCGTATCCATGCCGAGCCGGTTCCCGATCATTACTGGTCGCTCACCATATTCGATGACGAGACCAATGCAGTCTATGTCCGCAGCGACCGCGATACGGGCGGTGAACCGATCGACATCATCGTCGGCCGTTTCGACCAGCTGGGCAACCGCAATGGCGAAAAAGTGCAGATGCCCGGCAATAAGGGCATCGCGTTAATTCGCGTGCTGATGAAGGATCGTGGTGAATTTGACCAGATCGACCCGATACGCCAGAAATCACTTTGTGAGCCGATCAAGCGGCGCTAGAAATCATCGATATCCGGCAGATTGTCGGGGTCATATTGAAAGTCCTGAATCGCCCGGCTGTGATGCACACGTGCGTTGAGGCAGCGCAGATGCGCCCACATATAATGGGTGCTGGTACCCAGATGCCGATGGTCGATGACCGCGACTTCCAGCAGTTCCTCCGCCGCTATCGGCTCGTTGCAGAACACGCAAATGGGCGGGCTGTCATTTTTGGCGGCGGCCTGGATTTCCTCGACAGATAATGGTGGCGGCGCGTTTTCCGGATTGAGGCGCGCGATAAGGTCGGTCATCGCCAGATTCCACTGGTTGATCTCACCATCGGCCTCGGCCCAGAGTTCGGCCAACTCGGAATCGCGGAATATCAGCGAAAGCGCATTTTGCGCGCGCGCGACAAGATTGATGTCCGGCTCGCCCGCATCTGCGAGCCTTTGCTTCAGATCATCCGGAACATCGCGCGATGGCCGACCCATAAGCATGGCGATGGTATCTGCTGCCGCGACCAGTTCCGCCGCTTGCGTGGCTTCGATATAATATGGCTCTTCGTCGCCAGCTTCGATGGCGTCCTTCAGAGCGGCAAAGGACTTCTCTATATCTTCCAATGCCTTGATGCGCGCAGCCCAGTCGAGCGCATCATCATTTTCGAAACTGCCTGTACCCCATGCACCCATGGTCTGTCTCCCGGTAATATGGGGATGTTATAGGGCAATTTCCTTACCGCCCTTTAACAGGTGGGTGACACGTCCCTGAACTGGCATCTTGTCGAAGGGGGTGTTGCCGGCGGCGGCTTCCATCTTGGCTGAATCGACGATCCATGGCCGGTCCATCTCGAAAACCATGATGTCGGCCTCCATGCCCTGTGCCAGCTGCCCGGCCTCGACGCCGAGAATGGCAGCGGGGTTGGAGGTCAGCCGGGCGATGGCATCGCCAAGAGTGAGCACCTTGTCGCGCACCAGATTGAGCGTCAGCGCGAGCAATGTTTCGGCACCCGCCATGCCCGGTTCGGCATCGGCAAAGGGCAGGCGCTTGTCCTCGGGGCCGCGCGGATCATGGCCCGAGGCAATGACATCAATGGTGCCATCGGCCAGTGCCTCGAGTGCTGCCTGGCGATCATCCTCGCTGCGCAAGGGGGGCGACAGCCTGGCAAAGGTGCGGAAGCCACCCAATGCGACATCCGAGAGCATGAAATGCGCCGGTGTAATCCCGCAAGTAACGGGCAGCCCCTCGGCCTTGGCGGCACGGATCAACGCCAGCCCGGCACGGGTGGTGACCTGGCGGAAATGGACCTGTGCACCGCTCAGCCGCACCAGCGCCAGATCACGCGCAATGGCAATGGCTTCGGCTTCGGCCGGTGCCGAAGCGAGACCCAGCCGCAGCGCCATTTCGCCATCGGTGGCCACTGCCTTGCCGGTGAGCCCCTGATCCTCGCTATGGACGAACAGCGGCAGGTCGAGCGCGGCGCAATATTGCATCAGCCGCAACATGGTGCCGCTATCGGCGATCCAGCCGCGTCCGGTTGCGACACCGCGCGCACCGGCATCCTGCATCAGCGCCAGTTCGGCCATTTCCACGCCCGCCAGTTCGCGCGTCGCGCCGCCCAGCGGATGCACCCAGAAATCGGGCTTCCCCGATTGCGCGACAAAGCGCACGCGCGCCGGATGGTCGAGCGGCGGGTTCTGGTCGGGCATGACCGCAGCCCGGGTGATGCCGCCAAAATGAAAGGCGGGCTTGTCGATGGCAAAGACGCCGAGATCGATGATGCCCGGTGCGACATAATGCCCACCGGCATCTATGGCATGGAGGGTGGTGATGCCTTTGCCTATCGCGCTGATCCGGTCACCGGTCATGGCCAGCGAGGCACCATCGGCGATGCTGCCATTGGGCAGGATCAGCCGGCCATTGGTGATGGCGAGTGTCGGGTCGCTCATGCCCAGCCCTCCACCTTGCGCGCGCGGCGGGTCAGCACGTCGAGACAGGCCATACGCATGGCGACACCCATTTCCACCTGCTCGGTAACGCTGGAGCGGCTGGCATCATCGGCGACATCACTGTCAATCTCGACACCGCGATTCATCGGTCCGGGATGCATGACCAGCGCATCGGGTGCTGCGTGTTCGAGCCGCTTGTGCGTTAGCCCGTACAGCCGATGATATTCACGGGTGGAGGGGATGAACTGGCCCTGCATCCGCTCATTTTGCAGACGCAGCATCATCACTACATCGACGCCATTGAGCGCGGCGTCGAAATTGGTAAAGGCGGTGACATTCATCTGCTCGACAGAGCGGGGCAGCAAGGATGGTGGCCCGACAACGCGAACTTCCGCGCCCAATGTCGTCAGGCAGATAATATTTGACCGGGCAACACGGCTGTGCAGGATATCGCCGCAAATGGCGATTTTCAGGCCGGCAATCTCGCCCTTGCGACGGCGGATGGTAAGCGCATCGAGCAGCGCCTGGGTTGGATGCTCATGACTGCCGTCACCGGCATTGAGCACCGGGCAATCGACCTTGTCGGCAATCAACTGCACCGCGCCCGAGCTGCCATGGCGGATGACGATGGCATCGGCACGCATGGCATTGAGCGTCATCGCGGTGTCGATCAGCGTTTCACCTTTCTTGATACTCGACTGCGCCGCATGCATGTTGACGACATCGGCGCCCAGACGCTTGCCCGCTATCTCGAAAGACAGCAATGTGCGGGTGGAATTCTCGAAAAACGCGTTGATGACGGTCAGCCCCGCCAGCCGGTCATCATGCTTGGATGACTGCTGGTTCAGCGCCACCCATTGCTCGGCCTCGGCCAGAAGATACTGGATTTCCCAGGGCTGCAAACCGGCAATGCCCAGCAGATTGCGGTGCGGAAAGGCATCCGAACCTTCAGGGAAGGGCGGATAGGCGGGAGAATCTGCTGCTGTCATTAAAGTGGGAGCATTAGGCCCGGTTGATGATAACCGCAAGGATTAAGGCTGTCGGCTTTTCCCTGCACTGCCTGTAAACGCCGAGACAAGGAACAATAGCGCACCAAAGCCCATCACCACCATCGGTATCCATTCGTTGAGCATCAGCGCCAGGGCGCCACAGGCAAAGACCCCAGCGGCCAGGATCAAGCAAAGCGGTCGCCGAGCTGCCGGCAAGAACAGCGCGACAACAGCAAACAGCGAAAGCACAAGCAGATAAAGGCTGGGCATGGCGTAGAGGATCGGGAACATATCCTTGAGAAAATCCGAAGCATTGCTGGCATTCATCTCGGCAGTGAAATCACCAAAGCCCGATATGTGCAGGCCCGCGATGGCGAGCATGAAAACAATACCGGATATGCAACATATGGCGGACATTGATACTTCCCCGTCTAATCCATCGACCCAACAGCAAGAACAGAGTGATCTACCCTACTGCTCGGGTGCATTCTGCACCAGCGCATCAATGGCGCCCTGAAGGATATATTCCGCCGCCTTGGCATCGACCTGCGCCGCCCGTTTGGCGCGGCTGATATCGGCATCGATCATTTGCCGTTCGACCGCCATGGTCGACCAACGTTCATCCCATAGCAGGATTGGCAGTTCGAGTACCGTCAGATTGCGGGCAAAGGCCCGGGTCGATTGTGTCTGCGGCGTGTCGCGGCCATCGAGCGACAGCGGCAAGCCGATAACGATTCCCGCAATATCCTGCTCGGCGATCAGTGCGCGCAGTTTATCCAGATCCTTGCTGAACTTGCCACGCTTCAGCGTCTTGTCGGCGCTGGCAAAGCTCCACCCGGCGTCACAAAACGCCACACCGATGGTCTTGCTGCCCACATCCAGCGCCATCAGCCGCCCGCCAGCAGGCAAAGCTGCATGAAATTCCGCCGTGCCGCTGATCATTGGTTCAGAAATGCCGCCACCCTTCGTTCGGCATCGGCGCGAATATTGGCCCAGAACAACGGATAGTCATAGACATGGTAATTATTGCCCGGCAGCACGTAATTGCCCAGTTCGGGAGGGTCGCCGATGAGCAGGAAACCACGATCATTGCACCGCGCGGGGACAGCCGCTGGAATGATCTCGCCATCGGTCAGTTTTTCATTGGGTACCAGCGTGCCGATATTGTCTTCCGCCGCCGTCTCGCCATTGACGATGCCGCTGACCGGATTGACGCACAGTGCCGGTTGGCCCTTGCGCGGCTGGCCATCGAAACCGATGGTCGAATCATAGGCTGAAAGGATGAGATCGGTATCCGCCGGTTCGGCGAAGCTCTGCCAGCTCAGCGCACAGCCGGTTTCATCGGGCGCTTCACAGGCTTTCATGCCCAGCGCGTCGAGGTCATTGGTCACAGATACGGGCCAACCGACAATATAGGCGGCGACAATACGCTCGGAGACCGGTTGTCCGGCGACCCGGTTCTGCAGCAAATAGGTCAGGTGCAGCGCGCCCTGGCTATGCCCGGCAAGAATCACCGGCGCGTCTTCCGGAATGTCGCGTAGAAACTCCGCAAAGGCGGTGTCGATATCCTTATAGGCCGCATCCAGTGCCATGCCCGCTTCGGGTTGGTCGGTCAGGAAGGCGCCAATCGCCGCCTGGCGATAACGCGGTGCCCAGATCTGGCTGACACCGTTGAACACGCTGGCCTGGCTGCGCAGGAAGATGCGGGCCCGGTCCTGCGATTCCTTGTCGTCGAGCGCGGCGTTCCAGCTATCGGCCTTGAGATAGGAGGTGGGGTGGACGAAAAAGGTATAGGCCTTTGGTGTGTCGGTGGCCTCAAAGCCATCGGGCGTCCACAGCACCGGGTTGTTTTCGGTGATCTCGGGCCGGGAAAACCACATATCGACCGGGGCATAGGCGGTTTCCGCCATCAGCGGCTGTTCGACAAAGTCTGCGCGCGGCACGAAATAGAGCTGCGACAGCTCTTTGGGGAACAGCCGCAACGCGCTGAGGACAATAATCACCAGCACGATCAATGCGGCGAAGATATAGAGGAATTTGCGCGCCAAGAGGGTCTCCGGAAAAGATGGTCGGCATCTGTTTGTGCCAGCGATATAATGGGGTGTGGCCGCAAGGCCAAGCCGCTAATGGCGCATCATGGATGAATTGCGCTTGAAGCGAAGAAAGCGCGATGCTAGCCGCAAAATGATCCTCCTGTCAGAGAGAAAACATGTCCGTAACCGAAGATGAAGTGCGTAAAATCGCCAGCCTGGCACGCATTGCCATGCCCGATGCAGAAATCGCCGGACTGGTGCCCGAACTCAACAACATCCTCCACTGGGTCGAACAGCTTGGCGAAGTCGATGTCGAGGGTGTCGAACCGATGGCCTCGGTAATCCATAACAAGCTGCGGCTGCGCGATGATGTCGTCGATGCCGACCCGCAAACCGCTGGCGGTGTGCGTGACAAGGTGCTGGCCAACGCGCCGGTGGCCGAACACGGTTTTTTCGGCGTGCCGAAGGTGATCGAATAAAAACCCGCTCGTCACCCTGAACTTGTTTCACCTTCCGGTGACTGCGTTCCAGGGTCTCAGGCCACAGGCTCCGGGCTTACTGGCTAGATGCTGAAACAAGTTCAGCATGACTGTAACGAGAGTATAAGATGACGAATATAACAGATCTTGGCATCAAGCAAATCCGTGATGGCGTGCGCGAAGGCAGTTTCAGCGCACGCGAAGTGGCCGAGGCGCATATCGAGAAAGTCGCTGCGGCGAAATCGCTCAACGCCTTTCTGATCGAAACACCCGACCATGCGTTGGCTGCCGCCGATGCCGCAGACAAAGCCAAAGCGACTGGCGAGGAGTTGGCGCCGCTGGCCGGTGTACCGATCGGTATGAAAGACCTGTTCTGCACCGAAGGCGTGGAGGCGCGCGCCGCCAGTGCCATTCTGGACGGGTTTACTCCGACCTATGAATCAACTGTCTCGGGCAAGCTGTTCGCCGCGGGCGCAGGGATGCTTGGCAAGCTCAATATGGACCAGTTTGCCATGGGCTCGTCGAACGAAACCAGTGCTTTTGGCAATGTCGTCTCGCCCTGGCGGCGCAATGATGGTGGCAATACCGATATGTCGCCGGGCGGTTCCTCGGGCGGTTCCTCGGCAGCAGTCGCGGCGCGGCTGTGTCCGGGGGCGACCGGCACCGATACCGGCGGCTCAATCCGCCAGCCCGCGGCCTTTACCGGCATTAGCGGCATCAAGCCGACCTATGGCCGCTGCTCGCGCTGGGGCATTATCGCCTTTGCCAGCTCGCTTGACCAGGCCGGATCGATGGCGCGCGACGTCACCGATTGCGCGATCATGCTCGAAGCCATGGCCGGTTTCGACCCCAAGGATTCAACCTCGCTCGATGCCCCGGTTCCCAATTGGGAAGGCGGGCTGAATGCCGATCTGAAGGGCAAGCGCGTTGGCATCCCTAAAGAATATCGTATTGATGGCACGCCCGCTGAGATCAACGCGCTCTGGGATCAGGGTGCCGAATGGCTGAAGGATGCCGGGGCTGAGATTGTCGAGGTATCGCTGCCGCACACCAAATATGCGCTGCCCGCCTATTATATCATTGCGCCGGCCGAAGCCTCGTCCAATCTCGCGCGCTATGACGGTGTGCGCTACGGCCATCGTGAATTGCCTGATGGCGCAGGGCTGCAGGATATGTATGCCGAGACGCGCGAGGCCGGCTTCGGTGCAGAAGTCAAGCGCCGCATCATGATCGGCACCTATGTGCTCTCGGCTGGCTTTTATGATGCCTATTACACCCAGGCACAGAAGGTACGCCAGCTGATTGCCAATGATTTCGAGCGAGCATGGAGCGAATGCGATGTGCTGCTGACCCCGACCGCACCCAGCGCCGCCTTTGGACTTGGCGAGAAAAGCGACGACCCGATTGCGATGTATCTCAACGATGTCTTCGCGGTGCCCGCCTCGATGGCGGGACTGCCCGCGATGTCGGTGCCCGGCGGTCTCGACGGCCAGGGCCTGCCGCTGGGATTGCAGATTGTCGGGCGAGAGCTTGACGAGCAGGGCGTGCTCAATGCCGGTCTCGCCATCGAACAGCGCGCCGGCTTTACCGCGCGGCCGGAGCAGTGGTGGTGATCGCTGTGCGCTTCACTCTCATTGCTGTTGCAGCCGTGCTGGTTGCCAGTTGCACCCTGGTGCAGCGGCCGACCCATATCGGCACCATGGCGGGCAGTGCCGAAGTTGACCAATATTATGGTCCGGTGCTTTCAGTCGGGGAGGATGTTCCTGCCGAAACAGCACCGGCATTGCAGAAGCTGGCTGATGAGACGCTGCGGGTGCTGACTTCGGACCAGTTTCTCGACAATGCCATGGCAATGAGCGGGCAATATCCCGAACTTTTTATCAATGGGCAGCTTGGCTATCGCTCGGCGGCCTGGACCGCGAGCAATTTTCAGGACCCGGTGGGCGATTATCGCTTTAACGCGACCCCGCTCATGCTGGGCAAGAAGCACGCCTTTACCGGCTATGACCGCAAGGGCTGGCGCATGGAAGTGCCCCCGGCGACGCTGGCGCAATGGGCGTCCGAAGATGTGGTCGAGCGCAGCTGTGCCATCAACACCATCGCGCATGAGACGTCGCATACGCTGGTCGATGAAGATGGTGCCATCGTCATGATCGATGAGGGCGCCGACGCCTTTTATTCGCGGCGCAAGGGCACGACGGGCAGCTATGTCATGGGTGGGCTGGCGCAATGCACCTGGCTGCAATTGCAGGGCCGCGTCACCGAGGATGAAGTGCCGGCCTGTGTGGCGACATTCTATCATGCGCCGGTGTGGCCATGGGATCGTGGTTCTTTCGCCTCGAACCGCTGCGATGATTTTCCGGACGATACACCGATCGGCAAGGTCGGGCCATAGGGGATTGGGTAACACATTATCGTCACCCTGAACTTGTTTCACCTTCCGGTGACTGCGTTCCAGGGTCTACGGCCACAAGCGCTTAGCTTGTCAGCCAGATGCTGAAACAAGTTCAGGGTGACGAATTTGGGAATGAGATATGACAGAATCGACGTACAGAATTCAGGGCGCAACCGGCGAGTGGGAGGTCGTGATCGGCCTGGAAGTGCATGCCCAGATCACCAGCCAGTCCAAGCTGTTCTCCGGCGCGGCGACCGAATTCGGCGCCGAGCCGAACAGTCAGGTATCGCTGGTCGATGCAGCGATGCCCGGAATGCTGCCGGTGCCGAACCGGGAGTGCATTCGTCAGGCAGTGCGCACCGGCATGGCGCTCAATGCCCAGATCAACAAATGGTCGCGTTTCGACCGCAAAAATTATTTCTATGCCGATCTGCCACAGGGTTATCAGATCAGCCAGCTCTTCCACCCGATTGTCGGTGAGGGCGAGATCGAAGTTTCGCTCGACGAGAAGAACCCGGACGCGCCGGGCAAGACCATTGGCATTGAACGCATCCATGTCGAACAGGATGCCGGCAAGCTGATGCACGACCAGCATCCGACCATGTCCTATGTCGACCTCAACCGCTCGGGCGTGGCGCTGATGGAGATTGTGTCGCGTCCCGATATGCGTTCACCGCAGGAAGCCGGCGCCTATGTCCGCAAGCTGCGCTCGATCCTGCGCTATGTCGGCTCATGCGACGGCAATATGGAACAGGGCTCGATGCGCGCCGATGTCAATGTCTCGGTGCGCAAGCCGGGCGAAGAATTCGGCACCCGCACCGAGACCAAGAATGTCAATTCGGTGCGCTTCCTGCAGCAGGTCGTCGAATATGAGGCCAATCGCCAGGTTGATGTGCTCGAAAGCGGCGGCCGTGTGGTGCAGGAGACGCGGCTGTTCGATCCGGACAGGGGCGAGACCCGCTCGATGCGCTCCAAGGAAGACGCGCATGATTATCGCTATTTCCCCGATCCCGACCTGCTTCCGGTCGAGCTCGATGATAATTTTCTTGACGAGTGCAAGGCCTCGCTGCCCGAACTGCCCGATGCCAAGCGCGCGCGCTATGAGGGCGATCTCGGGCTGACTGCCTATAATGCCGCAGTGCTGACCGCTGAGGTCGAGACGGCGCGGCGTTTCGAGGAATTGCTGACCGAGGCGGCGAGCAAGATCGGCAAACCCGAGGCCAAGGTCGCGACCCAGGTCGCCAACTGGATTCTCTCGGTTGCGCCGGGGGTTATCAAGGCGCTGGGCGAAGAGGCCAATCTCGATCACAACGGCGCCGCTGCCAATGCGGCTATCCTGGCGATGGTCGACAAAGGCAGCAGCTCGGGTGGGCAGGCCAAGGAAATCTACGAAATCCTGCTCAAGACCGGCCGCGACCCGGCCGAAATCGCCGAGACCGAAGGGCTGCAGCAGACATCGGATACAGGCGCGATCGAAGCTGCTATCGGCGAGATACTCGCCAACAATGCCGACAAGGTCGAGCAATATAAGGGCGGCAAGGACAAACTTTTCGGCTTTTTCGTCGGTCAGACGATGAAGGCGATGCAGGGCAAGGCCAACCCCCAGATCGTCAATGAACTGCTGAAAAAGGCATTGGGCTGACCAGCAGGCCCGGTACCCTGCGATGACGACTAGTTCCCGACTGGTCGTTTCGGCTTCGTAAGCAGAAATATAACATGATCAGTGATTCAGGCTTGCTCCGTACCAACAGGGCATTATTCTGGCGGCATTGAAACGGGGGGCGTATTCATGTTGCATCGAATATTTTTCGTGCTGGTCGCGATGGCCAGCCTTGCCGTTGCGCCTGCAGCACAGGCGCAGCTTTTCGGGGGCACCGAGAAAACGGCGATCAAGGAAGGTTTCACTTTTGCTGAAGATGAAGAGGTACGGATTGTCGTCTTTCGCCCCGATGTTTCGGTGTCGTCCCTGTCCACAGCCGGGATTGATGAGCCCAATGCCGACTGGACCGAAGCGGCGCGGCGCAACCTTACCGAATCGCTGAAACGTGCGCAGACCGAAAAGGGTAATGAGCTCATCTTCCTGGATGAACTCGAAGGCGCGGACGCGGAATATCTCGCCGATTACCAGAACCTCTTCTCCGCCGTTACCGGTGCCGTGGTGGTGCACAAGCTATTCACCGACAAGTTGCCGACCAAGAAGGATGCCTTTGACTGGACTCTTGGTCCGGGCGTGTCGCGCCTCGCGGAAATTGGCGGCGGTGATTATGGCCTGTTCGTCTATACCGACGACGCCTATAGCTCGGCTGGTCTCAAGGTCATGCGTTTCCTGATGGGTGGGGTGCCGCCGCGGCATATCGGCTATGCCGGACTTGTCGACCTGCGCACCGGTGATCTGATATGGATCAATGCCGATATTCAAATGGGTGGCGATGTCCGTGAGCCGGATGGGGCGGAAAAGCGGATCAAGCAGTTGCTTGAGGGCTTCCCGCTGCGTGAACTGACCGTCTCGGCGCAATAAGGTAGCCCTCATGCTGAGAGCGCTGTTTCTCACACTTATCGCAGCGTCCCTGTCGGTACAGCCCATTGCGGCTGCGCAGCAGGCCGATAGCGAAGCCCAGGCCGAAGTTGATCCGACGCCATCCTCGTTCGATTATGTCCCCCAGGGAGAGGATGAGCGCGGTCTGTGGATGCGCATGGATGAGCAGGAGCGGAAGTTCCAGACATCCGATTTTATCATCCGCGATGAGGCGCTGAATGACTATGTCAATCAGGTGCTGTGCCGCACCGTGGGGGCGGATCGCTGTCAGCGTACCCGCGTCTATCTGGTACGCACCCCGGACTTCAACGCCACCATGGCCCCTAATGGCATGATGCAGGTGTGGACCGGATTGCTGCTGCGGGTGCAGAATGAGGCGCAGCTGGCGGGGATATTGGCGCATGAATTTGCCCATTTCGAGGAGCAACATGGGCTGAAACAGTTTCGTGCAGCCAAGGCAAAATCGGATGCGGCGATGTGGGTCGGTGCCTTCACCCTCGGTCTCGGTTCGATCTTCTTTCTCGGTGATATTTTCAGCTTCAGCCGCGAAATGGAGAAGGAGGCCGATATCCATTCCATCGCCTATATCACCGAGGCTGGTTACGATTCACGCCAGGTATCGCTGATCTGGAAGAATCTGCGCGCCGAACAGGACGCCACTGCCGAAGCGCGCAAGCAGAAGAGCCGCAAGGACAAGAATGGTGGCTTTTTCGCGACCCACCCGAACACTCTGGACCGCATGACCTATCTCGCCGACCTTGCCGGGCAGCAGCCTGAAGGCGGTTTTGTCGGTGAAGCCGAATATCGTGCAGCGCTGGCCGAATGGTGGCCGCGTCTGATCGATGACCAGATAAAGCGCAATGATTTTGGCGGCACTTTGTTCCTTCTCGACCAGCTGGCGGAGGATGGAGAGAATGGCGTCATCGCCTTTGCGCGTGGCGAGCTGTATCGCGCGCGCGGGCGGGAAGGCGATTTCGCGCTTGCCATCCAGTCCTATCAGCAGTCGATCGCAACCGGTATCGACATTCCGGAAAACTGGCGCGGCCTTGGGCTGGCGCAAATGCGCAATGGTCAGAAGGAAGAGGGGCGGCTTGCGCTGCGCGAATATCTCAAAAGGCAGCCTGATGCCTCGGATCGGGCAATGCTGTCGATGATGGCAGGGGGAGTTTAAGAACATGATGCGGGGAATGATTGCGATAGCCATGGCAGGTGCGCTGATGGTGACGCCAGTGATGGTACAGGCCGGCTGGCGGCTGATCGAGAAAGATGTGCCGGTCGAGGTTGCGAAGAAGAAAATGACGGTGACACCAGCGCAGCAATGGAATCGCTGGACACGCCGTCCCGGCAAGCGCGTCGAGGTGTGGACGCTCGACGGTACCGGCCTCAATGAAGTCGCCTTTTTCGGCGGTGTGCAGGAAGGTGAACCGATCTTCAAGGAGCGGCAGAAAAAGACCAAACCGCTGCCGAAATTCACTGGTGACATGCTGCTGACCGATCTTGTCGATCTTTATGAGAGCAGCAGCCGTATCGTGCTCGATACCGCGCTGTTCGAGGTCGATAATATCGAGCCGGCAAAGCTTTCTGGCAATGACGCGGTTCGCTTCAACTTCCACTATACCATCAGGGGCGACGAGCTGCGCCGCAATGGCGAGGCCGTGGCCACGATCATCGACGGCGAGCTCTACATGGTCACCTATGTGGCACCGGTCATCCATTATTATGACCGTGATATCGAGACGTTTCGGGATTTGGTCGAAACCGTGAAAATCTGACCTTCAACTGGCACAGCCTCATGGATTTTCGGCCCCTCCAGCGAAATTGCACTCCGGGCTGACCCTGGCGACAGAATGCGCCATCATGTTGGCGCTATCCCTCTTGCCCTTTGGCGCGGCTTTGTATAGACGCACGCGCTTGACCGGCAGTGTGCGGGCGTGGCGGAACTGGTAGACGCGCCAGATTTAGGTTCTGGTATCGAAAGGTGTGGGGGTTCGAGTCCCTTCGCCCGCACCATTTCACTGCTGCACCTCATATTTGCTCTGGCGCGGATTTTCCGGAACAGGACAGCCTCGCCGCGATGCGCATAACGATACGGAAAGCTGAAGAGACATCATGCAGATTGTTGAAACCACCAATGAAGGCCTGAAGCGCGCCTATACCATCACCATCACCGCCAAGGATCTTGATGCCCGCGTCGAGACCGAGGTCAAGAAACTGGCGCCGCAGGTCAAGATGCCGGGTTTCCGCCCTGGCAAGGTGCCGCCGAACCTGATCCGCAAAATGCATGGCGAAGCGCTGGCGCAGGACGCATTGAACAATGCGGTGCGCGAGAGCGTTGACACCACCATTGCCGAGAACAGGCTGCGCCCGGCGATCCAGCCTTCGGTCAATCTCAACGATGATTATGAGCCGGGCAAGGATGCCGAAGTCTCGGTCGAGCTCGAAGTGCTGCCGGAGATCACTGTGCCGTCGCTCGACGATCTCGCGCTTGAGCGTCTGGTGGTCGAGCCCGGAGATGCGGCGATTGACGAGGCGCTGGGCAGGCTGGCGGAAAGCCAGAAGCGTTACGAGACCGCGGCCAAGACGTACAAGGCCAAGCAGGGTGACCAGATCATCATCGATTTCGAGGGCAAGGTTGACGGTGTGCCGTTCGAAGGCGGCAAGGGCGAAGGCATGGCCGTGGTCATCGGCTCGGGTCAGCTTATCCCGGGCTTCGAGGATCAGCTGGTTGGCCTGAAAGCCAATGACGAGACGGTTATCAACGTGACTTTCCCCGAGGATTACAATGCCGAAAATCTCAAGGGCAAGGACGCAACCTTTGATATTCTCGTTGGCGAGGTAAAGAAGCCGGGCGAAAACACAATCGATGACGAATTTGCCCAGTCGCTGGGTCTGGAGGACCTCGACAAGCTGCGCGAGCTGATGAAGGGCCAGCTGGAGCAGGAGCTGAACGGCCTGACCCGCACCCATATGAAGCGCAAGCTGCTCGACCAGTTGGCAGAAGCCCATGATTTTGAGGTGCCGCCGAGCATGGTCGAGGCCGAGTTCAACCAGATATGGCAGCAGCTTGAGCAGGAAGCCGTCAAGGAAGAAGATCCGGAAGCGGCAAAAGCCGACATGGAGAATGATCGGGACGAATATCGCGATATCGCTGTGCGCCGTGTGCGTCTCGGCCTGCTGCTCTCCGAGATCGGTCAGGTCAATGGCGTCGAGGTCAGCCAGCAGGAAATGCAGATGCTGATGAGCCAGGCGGCGCAGCAATATCGCCTCGAGGACCGCGAAAAGTTCATCCAGTATATCCAGCAGGACCAGATGGCTGCCGCCCAGCTGCGCGCGCCGCTCTATGAGGACAAGGTCGTCGACTTCCTGTTCGACAAGGCGGAGATCAGTGAGAAGACCGTGACCCGTGAGGAACTGGAAGCGGCAATCGAAGCCGAGGATGAGGCCGAAACCAAACCGGCGGCTAAGAAGAAGCCTGCGGCGAAAAAGACCACGGCCAAAAAGACCACGGCCAAAAAACCAGCGGCGAAGAAAGCACCCGCCAAAAAGGCCCCTGCGAAGAAGCCTGCCGCCAAAAAGCCGACAGCGGCGAAAACCGCCACCGCGAAAAAGGCTCCGGCCAAAAAGACTGCGGCGAAAAAGGCACCAGCCAAGAAGCCGGCCGCCAAAAAGGCTGACTGAGTTGGCTCAGCGGATCGTGACAGATAAGGAAAAGGGGGCCTAAAGCCCCCTTTTTTGTAATCGTCATCCCGGACTTGATCCGGGATCTCATACAACAGGCTGTATAGCTCGGGCCCGTAGATGCTGAAACAAGTCCAGCATGACGACTTCATGAATATCTTACTTGAACTTCACCTCGCTCGCGCTCGAGATCACGGTGCCGAGAATGCCATATTCCTTGGCCTCTTCGGTAGACATCCAGTAATCGCGATCAATGTCCTTGATCACGCGATCATAAGACTGGCCGGTGGCATCGGCAATCTTGTGTGCGATGCGCTCACGCATCTTGACGATCTCCTGAGCCTGAATGGCAATATCCGAAGCCTTGCCACCGGCACCGCCGGAAGGCTGGTGGATCAGGAAGCGCGTATTGGGCAGGCAGAAGCGGCGTTCGGGCGGCACCGAGAGGAAGATATGGGTACCGATGCTGGCGACCCAGCCGGTGCCGATCACCGCAACTGGCGAGCTGATGAAGGCCACCAGGTCATGGATGGTGTCACCCGATTCGACATGGCCGCCGGGGGAGTTGATGATCAGCCGGATCGGGTCGTGGCTGACATGGTCGAGATAAAGCAGCTGTGCCGATACGCGCTCGGCCAGCTTCTGGTCGACGCCGCCGAAGATCATCACCGTGCGGGTGTCGAGAAACTTGGTCATCATGGCGCCGGGCAGGGCGGTGTCTTCCTTTTCCTCTTCTTCGGCGCGGAAGATTGGCTGTGACGACGGCAATTCGGTCATGGCTATTGGGTCCTTGCTTATAGCTGTTTCTTCCCATCTATGCGCGGCACCGCCTGCGGGCAATAGCTGTGCCGCAATATCGGCGATAACCGCCTATAAAATGTCGGATATCCAATCAGGTCTTGATACCATCGG
The DNA here is from genome assembly GCA_039818985.1 of Pseudomonadota bacterium. Classification (NCBI taxonomy): domain Bacteria; kingdom Pseudomonadati; phylum Pseudomonadota; species Pseudomonadota bacterium. Next base: position 897,078 of record JBCBSU010000001.1, read on the forward strand.
CGATACACCAGATATAGGCATCAAAGAAAAAAGGACCTTTCATGAATCCCTTCGACAATGGCGATTTTATGACGCCAATTCGCGATGCTCTTGTTCCCATGGTTGTCGAGCAGTCGAACCGCGGTGAGCGCTCTTTCGATATTTTCTCGCGGTTGCTGCGCGAGCGCATCATCTTCGTCACCGGCGGCGTTGAGGACAATATGGCCTCGCTGGTGGTGGCGCAGCTGCTGTTCCTTGAGTCGGAAAATCCGAAGAAGGACGTGTTCATGTACATCAATTCTCCGGGCGGTGTTGTGACCGCGGGCATGGCGATCCACGACACCATGCAATATATCCGTCCGCGCGTCGGCACCGTCTGTGTCGGCCAGGCGGCGAGCATGGGCAGTTTCCTGCTCGCGGCGGGTGAACCCGGCATGCGTGTCGCTCTGTCCAATGCCAGGGTGATGGTGCATCAGCCTTCCGGCGGCGCGCGCGGCATGGCTTCGGACATCGAAATCCAGGCACAGGAAATATTGCGCATCCGCAAACGGATGAACGACCTTTATGCGCAATATACCGGCAAGCCGCTGAAGGAGATCGAAGAGGCGATGGATCGCGACACCTTCCTCGAAGCCGATGAGGCCAAGGCCTTTGGCATCGTCGATGAGGTATTCGACAAGCGGCCCAAACCGGTGGATGACGACGCCTGATCGAGCGGTTGGTCGCGATTGGCGGTCACCGTCTTTGCACATTTTGCTGTCGGCGATCAGCCGGGATTAAGATTCTTCTGCTAGCAAATAGCGCTGGCCGTGATGGCCACTTAATCTGTTGAAATATCCCGTCAGCGTCTTACGATGGCGGATGGCCCTGAATATAGCGGGCATGGGAAATGTTATGACGAAACTGAGCGGATCTGACTCCAAGAGCACATTATACTGCTCCTTTTGCGGCAAATCGCAGCATGAGGTCCGCAAGCTTATTGCCGGTCCGACGGTGTTCATCTGCGATGAATGCGTCGAGCTGTGCAACGATATTATTCGCGAGGAAACCAAGGCGGGCACCGTCGGTCGCAAGGATGGCGGCGTACCCAGCCCGCAGGAGATCTGCGACACGCTGGACAATTATGTCATCGGCCAGGACCGTGCCAAGCGGGTGCTGTCAGTCGCTGTGCACAACCACTACAAGCGGCTCAACCATGCCGGCAAGGCCGATGATGTCGAACTCGCCAAGTCGAACATCCTGCTGGTCGGACCGACCGGTTGCGGCAAGACGCTGCTGGCACAGACGCTGGCGCGCACTTTTGACGTGCCGTTCACCATGGCCGATGCGACGACACTGACCGAAGCCGGTTATGTCGGCGAGGATGTCGAGAACATCATCCTCAAGCTGCTGCAGGCTTCCGACTATAATGTCGAAAAGGCGCAGCGGGGCATTGTCTATATCGACGAGATCGACAAGATCAGCCGCAAGGCCGAAAACCCGTCCATCACCCGCGATGTTTCGGGCGAGGGCGTGCAGCAGGCGCTGCTCAAGCTAATGGAGGGGACCACCGCCAGTGTGCCGCCCCAGGGTGGTCGCAAGCATCCGCAGCAGGAATTCCTGCAGGTTGACACCACTAACATATTGTTCATTTGCGGCGGTGCCTTTGCCGGGTTGGAAAAGATCATCGCCGACCGGCTGGAAGGCAAATCCATTGGCTTTGGCGCGCATGTGGCAACACCGGAAGAGCGCAAGGTCGGTGAATTGCTGAAAGATGGCGAGCCAGAAGACCTGCTGAAATTCGGTTTGATTCCGGAATTTGTCGGTCGCCTGCCAGTGATTGCAACGCTGGAAGACCTGGATGTCGACGCTCTGGTGAAGATCCTGCGCGATCCGAAAAATGCTCTGGTCAAGCAATATGCCAAGTTGTTCAATCTGGAGAATATCGGCCTGACCTTCACCGAGGACGCGCTCGAGGCGATTGCCAAAAAGGCGATCGAGCGCAAAACCGGCGCGCGTGGTCTGCGTTCGATTGTCGAGGCGATATTGCTCGATACCATGTTCGACCTGCCCGAAATGGAAGGGGTCGACGAGATTGTCATCGACAAGGATGTGGTCGAGGGCCGCAAGGCGCCGGTGCAGGTGTTCGCCAACAAGGATAAGGTCGAAGCCGACGACGCCGCCTGAGCGGCGCCGCTTCCATTATTCCAGCGAATCGCCAGTCGCTTGTCGGCAGAGCGAGTCGTGCTTCGAATATCGTAATCCATTCCATCTGATGCCCATGCTTCTTGGCCCTGTGCGTAAGAGTTATCCGTAAAGGCCGGTCGCTATGCGCTGACAAGGCGCGGCCAGCTGTGGCACGGGACCATTATTTTACACTCCTTTGCACGCGCTCTGCACATATCAGCCCTGAGCGTTGTATTTTTGCCGCACATCACTGCAAATCTTGCCGCAGTGCAATAATCCGCCTTGCGCAGCTATCCAGCAGCAGCATGCTATCATATAAATTTATCATATGAATCATGTATTTAATCTATTATTACAGAAGCTTCGCAATGGCGTAATATATCATATTGCTACTGTAATATTGGTGTCACAAAAAAGCATCGCTTTTGTCTTTTTCGCTCTCTAGAGCGCCTCCTGACTCAAATACGGGTGAGTTTCATTCGTGCCGGCGCGGTGGGCGTCGGCCTCCTAAGGGGAAATGACATGCAATTACGCTATTATCTGGCGGCCAGTGCCGCCTCGCTTTCTTTGGCTTGCGGACTGGCCACACCGGCTGCCGCACAGCAGATCGTTTCCGGTATCGAAGGTACCGTTAACGACGAATCGGGTCAGCCCATCAGCGGTGCGACGGTGACCATCACCGATACGCGTACCGGCTCGACCCGCACCAGCAGCACCGGTGCCGATGGCCGTTTCCGTTCGGACAACCTGGTTACCGGTGGTCCTTACACCATCACCGCAACAGCCCCGGGCTTTGAGGGCCAGTCGGTCGAGGAACAGTTCCTCACCCTGCAGGGTAACAAGCAATATCGTTTCAATCTGACCTCGGGCGCCGATGCCGATATTATCGTCGTCAGTGCGGCGCGCGCCAATGTGTCGCAGCTCGCTGTTGGTCCGGGTCAGTCCTTCGGCATTGAAACGCTGGAAGGCTTCCCGTCGATTTCGCGTGACGTTCGCGACATCATCCGTATCGACCCGCGCGTCAGCCTTGACCGCGCCAACGAGGTCGACCGTATCTCCTGTCTCGGTGGCAATGACCGGTCCAACGTGTTCACCGTTGACGGCATCGTCCAGGCTGACGTTTTCGGCCTGAACGGCACGCCGTTCGCTGCGCGTAACTCACTGCCGCTGCCATTCGATGCGATCCGTGAAACTTCGGTTGAATTCGCGCCGTTCGACGTGGAATATTCCGACTTTACCGGTTGCGCCATCAACGTTGTGACCAAATCGGGTCAGAATGAATTCCATGGCAGTGCCTTCTACACCTTCACCAACCAGGATATTCGCGGCGACCAGGCAGGCAGCTCGCCTTCCGTCGTACCGCCTTTTGAAGAGCAGCGCTGGGGCGCCACGCTTTCGGGTCCGATCATCAAGGATCGCCTGTTCTTCTTCGCCGGCTATGAAGAAACCGATCTCGGCAATGCCAATGAAGACGGTCCGTTCGGCAGCGGTTTCCCGAATGAAGAGAATTTCGTCACCCAGGCACAGTTTGACGAATTCTCGCAGATCGCCCGTGATGTATACGGCATTGAGACTGGTGGTTTCCCGACAAATCTGCCCGAATCAAGCGTCCGCTATTTCGGTCGTCTCGACTGGTACATCAATGACCGGCATCGTCTGGAAGGTACCTATCAACGTCTTGAAGAAACCAATGTCGAAGATGACTTTGGCGGCCAGAACCTGACCGGTCTCAACAGCTTCGAGGATGAAGGTACGGTTTCCGACTATTTCTCGCTCCGTCTGTTCTCCGAGTGGAGTGACACGGTTTCGACCGAACTGCGTCTGTCACGCGCCGATGTCGGTGACGTTCAGGGCCCGGTCGGTGGTGGTGAAGCCCAGTCGGCCAACCCGATTACCCGTCTGGCCGTAGGCGTCACGCCGGTTGCCGGCCAGACCACGCAGAACGGTGTTCTCTCGACCGGCCCTGGTATCTTCCGCTCGGCCAACCAGCTCGACACCCAGATCGACCAGGCGCGTTTCCTGATGAATGTCGACTTTGGCGACCACAACTTGAAGATCGGTGCCGAAGCCAATCTGCTCGAAGTGTTCAATCTGTTCGCCATCAACGCTACGGGCACGATCTACTTCCGCAATCTGGATGACTTCCGCAACGGTATCGTTGCCAGCGGCGGTTTTGCCAGCGTTTTCGGCGATGTCGCCGATGAACTGGCTGCCGGCAACCTTGGTGGTGCGACCATTCGTTCCACGCCAACCGGTGATATCAATGAAGCGGCTGCTCTGTTCGAGCGTCAGATCTACTCTTTCTACATTCAGGACGAGTGGCAGGTGAGCGATCAACTGACACTGAACATCGGTGCCCGTGCGCAGATCTATGACGGTGATGCCCCGCGCAACAACCCGTCTTTCGTTCAGCGCTTCGGCTTCAGCAACGCCAACCCGTTCAGTAACCTCGATCCGCTGCTGATGCCGCGACTGGCTGCGACCTATAATTTCGATGATGCCGGTTTCTTCAGCAACAGCAAGCTGACCGCAGGTGTTGGTCTGTTCACCGGCGGTGACCCGGTGGTGTTCTTCTCCAACGCCTTCTCGAATGACGGTTTCGCATCGGTTGATGGTGATACGTTCGACGGTGAATGCGCAGGCTTCACCAATGCGGATGGCAGCTTCAGCGTTCTCGACGGCAACGGCAACTTCACCGGCTTCCCGGGATGCGCGGTTCAGGCAGCGTCCAACAGCGCTGCTGCCGGTGGTGGTGACCTGCAGTCGACCGATCCGAACCTGGAGAACCCGACCGTATGGCGCGCCAATCTCGGCTTCTCATCGACCATTGGTACGGATACCGGTTTCTTCTCCGGCTGGAATATGACCCTCGACTATATCTATTCGCGGTTCAACAACCCGCTGAACTTTGTCGATCTGGTCCAGACACCCAACATCACCCAGGGCCTGAACGGTTTCACCGTCGATGGCCGTCCGATCCTTGCAGCAATCGATCCGCTGCGTAATGGTTGTGATGCCCGGCTTGTCGGAACCGGTGGCACGCCGCCGACCTACACCAATGTGTCTCCGGCCTGTTTCGGTACCCGTCTGGATGACTTTATCCAGCTGACCAACGGTCGTGATTTCGACAGCCATGTGGCCTCGTTCACTCTGGCCAAGCGGTTCGGTCGGGGCATCTTCACCGAAGGCGGCAGTGTCAATGTCAGCTTCGGCTATGCCTTCACCGACTCGACCAACTTCCGTAATGTCGGCAGCTCGACCGCAACGTCGAACTTCGACGTTACCGCGGCGTTCGACCGTCAGAACCCGGCCAACGCGACCTCCAACTTCGAAACGCGTCACAACATCACCTTTGCGACGAATTTCCGGGAGGAATTCTTCGAGGGTTACCAGACCGGCTTCGGCCTGTTCTTCCAGGCACGTTCGGGCCGTCCGTACAGCCTGACCTTCGATGGCGGTGGCGACTTTGCCGACAGCTCTTCGGGTAACGACAATGCCCTGCTTTACATCCCGACGGGCATCAGTGATCCGAACATCGCACCGCCGATTTTCGACACTATGGGTAACCAGATTGGCGGTTCCGATCTGGCTGCGGTACAGGCACTGGTCGACTATCTCGCCAACAATACCAATGGCGTTGCCGAACAGTGTAACTTCACGCCGGGTATGACGATCCGTCGTAACACCTGTCGCAATGACTGGGTGTTCGATCTCGACTTCCGCTTCAGTCAGGAGCTGCCCGGACCGGGCTCGTTCTTCGGTGTCGACGATCGCATCACCCTGTATCTCGACTTCGACAACTTCCTGAACTTCATCGACTCGGATGCCAATGTGTTCCGCACACGCAACCAGTTCGTTGATCTGGTCGAAGCCGGCAACAATCTGGATGATCCGAACAGCGCTGATCCTGACGACCGTATCAACGTTCCGGCCGTCGACAATCAGGGCCGTTATGTCATCAGCGGCTTCAGCCCTGACGACCAGGAATTTATCGGTTTCTCGGCTTCGGTATGGCGCATCCAGCTGGGTGTCCGTTACGAATTCTGATCTGACCGTAACCCCACAGACAAAAGGCGCGGGAGGGCAACCTCTCGCGCCTTTTTCTTTGTCTCTATGCGGGCTGTTGTCGCGGCTGCGGCGATCAGCGGGCGCAGCTGTCGAGTTTGTCGCGCTGCACCACCGCGATCCGGGCGGCAATGGTGTTGCCATAGCGTCGGGTAAAGCCGGTCGGATTGATCACCGCACGTTCTTTGGGCAGCGGCAGCGCCGCGGCCATACGCGCCGCTTCGCTGCGGCTGAGACTGGAAGCGCCCTTGTTGAAATAGCGCTGCGCCCCGGCCTCGACGCCATAGGTACCGATGCCGGTCTCGGCGATGTTGAGATACACCTCCATGATCCGCTCTTTGCCCCAGATCTGTTCGATCAAAAGCGTGAACCATGCCTCCAGCGCCTTGCGCACATAACCGCCATCCTGCCACAGAAAGACATTTTTTGCGGTCTGCTGGCTGATTGTCGAAGCGCCACGAAGGCGTCCGCCCTTGGCATTGCGTTCCATGGCTTCGACGATCGCCTCCTGGTCGAATCCGTTATGGCTGCAAAACTTGCTGTCTTCGGCCGCAATAACAGCGGAAACCATATCGCGATCGATATTGCCGATATTGGACCATTGCCGCGTCGCTCCGTTGGTGTCGGTCAGCATGGTGATGGTGGTCGGCGGATTGACGAATTTGAACAGCAGCACCAATGCAAGCGACAACAGCACGAAATAGAGGATCAGCTTGAGGACCAGACCGATGAAACGCCGCAACAGACCGGGAGGGTTCCTGCTCATTGTTTCAAGGACGTGCATATGCGCAAAGGGCATGGCCCCGATGGAGCCATGCCCTTTGCAATTATTGGTGCTGTGTGCTTGACGCCTGCACTCAAGCGGTCAGCGTGGCCATGTTGCGTTCGCTGGTGATGCGCAGCATCGCCTTTTGCAGCTTCTCAAAGGCGCGCACTTCGATCTGGCGCACACGCTCGCGGCTGACCTTGTAGACTTGGCTCAGTTCTTCCAGCGTCTTGGGATTGTCGGTCAGGCGACGTTCTGTGAGAATATGCTTTTCGCGATCATTGAGCGACTGCATCGCCTCGCCGAGCATTTCGTGCCGAACATCGGCTTCCTGGGCATCGGCGACGACTTCATCCTGCAGCGGACCATCATCGGTGAGCCAGTCCATCCACTGGCCTTCGCCATCCTCGCGCATCGGCACGTTGAGCGACGCATCGCCACCCATCGACATGCGGCGGTTCATGTTGACCACCTCGGTCTCGGATACGCCCAATTTGGTAGCGATAGTCTCGACATCATCGGGATGCAGATCGCCTTCCTCGAACGCTTCGAGATTGTTTTTCATCCGGCGCAGATTGAAGAACAGCTTCTTCTGCGCTGCGGTGGTGCCCATTTTCACCAGGCTCCAGCTGCGCAGGATATATTCCTGGATCGATGCCTTGATCCACCACATCGCATAAGTGGCGAGGCGGAAACCGCGATCAGGCTCAAATTTCTTCACACCTTGCATCAGGCCGATATTGCCTTCGGAGATCAGTTCCGAAACCGGCAGGCCATAGCCACGATAGCCCATGGCGATTTTCGATACCAGACGCAGATGCGACGTCACCAGCTGCGCTGCAGCTTCGGGGTCTTCATGTTCGGAATAGCGCTTTGCCAGCATATATTCCTGTTCCGCGGTAAGAACCGGGAATTTGCGGATTTCCGAGAGATAGCGGTTCAGGCTGGCTTCGCCACCCAGAGCCGGTATTGTTGCGGGTACAGTATTTGCCATATTTTCCTCATATGTCAGGCGCTCATGCGAACCTCATCAAGCATTCGGCAGAGAGTGCCCACGTTTCGATCAGAGTATGAACTCAAATATTAAACGGCTAAATGCGCCAAAAGTTCCCTGAAATCGTCAGGAAAGTCGCTGGAAAATGCTACCGGCTTCTGGCTTGTCGGGTGTATAAAACCCAGATGTTCGGCATGCAAGGCCTGTCGACCGAAATCTATATTCCTCAATAGCTTGTTAAGCTTTCTTCCAACACGCCCATAGACGGGGTCACCGATTAGTGGATGGCCGCGTGAGGTCATGTGTACCCGCACCTGATGGGTGCGTCCGGTCTCCAGTGTGCAGCGAACCAGCGCAGCGCTGTCGAATGGCTCTATCAGCTGATAATGGGTTGTTGCCGGCTTGCCCTTGCCATTAGCGACCATCGCCATCTTCTTCCGGTCATGCGGCGAGCGGCCGATATTGCCGCTGATGGTGCCACTGGGGGGTACCGGTATGCCGCTGACAATGGCGGCATAGTGGCGGCTGATGGAATGATCGGCAAATTGCGCTGCCAACGCCTGATGCGCGACGTCGGTCTTGGCGATGACGAGCAATCCCGATGTGTCCTTATCGATGCGGTGCACGATGCCGGGACGCGCCACCCCGCCTATGCCCGAGAGCGAGCCGTGACAATGGTACAGCAGGGCATTGACCAATGTGCCGCTTTCATGACCAGGGGCAGGGTGGACCACCATGCCGGCGGGCTTGTCGACCACCACCAGCGCCGCATCCTCATGGATAATGTCGAGCGCAATTGCCTCGGGCCGGACATCAAGCGGTGCGGCTTCAGGTATGGTCAGCGCATAAGCCTGCTCGGCGCGGACTATATGCGATGCCTGTGTAATGGTGTTTCCTGCAATCGAAAGCCGCCCGGCCTGGATCAGCTTTTGGGCCCGTGCCCGCGACAGTTCCGGATGGAGCAGCGGCAACAGCTGGTCGACCCGCTGTCCGATATGTTCCGTGCCAAAACGGCCTGTATGGACGGTGCCTGCCGCATCAATACCGGCATGATCATGATTGGAATGGCTGTCCTGCATCGCTACGCTCATGGCCGATGACCCTGACAATAACAAGCGAGCTATGCGCCGCGATGGTGCGCGAGGCTGAGGCGGCGGCACCGATGGAGTGCTGCGGCCTGCTGCTTGGCAGTGGCGACAGCATTTCGGCGATCCTGCCGGCACGCAATGTTCATGAAACGTCGGAGACCGCCTTTCTGATCGATCCTGCGGTACTGGTACAGGCGCAGCGGACAGCACGTGCGGGCGACGCGGATATTGTCGGCTATTATCATTCGCACCCAAATGGCCGCACCGGGCCGTCACCGTGTGACCGGGCTCAGGCACTCCCCGATGACCGGATATGGGCGATCATCGCCAATGGCGATGTACGGTTCTGGAAAGCCGTAGCGGACCAAGATAATAACGGCTTGGTGGCCTTCATGCCGGTTACAAAGGCATAAAGGGCGGATAGGGACCGATAACTGTCTTGCGCCGATGCGCGGAAATCGTCAAATGACACAATAGCCGGATGCATCTCGCACCGGTTTCGGCTTTGCAACAGGGACCAGCTATGCCCGTATCGGAAACCAATCTTGCCAGCCTGTTATGTTCACGCCTGTGCCATGACCTGCTCAGCCCGGTAGGTGCGCTCAACAACGGCCTCGAGCTGCTGGCCGACGAGACCGATCCCGAAATGCGCCGCCGCTGCATCGACCTTCTCGAGGACAGTGCCCGTGCCGCAGCGCAGAAGCTGAAATATTATCGTCTTGCCTTTGGCGCGGCTGGCGGCTTTGACGATCACGTCGATGTCAATGAGGCGCACCAGCTGATCATAGGTCTGATTGCAGGCAAGTCCTCGACCTCGCTGCAATGGGATGTCGCAGCGGAGACATTGCCCAAGGCGGCGATAAAATTGCTGCTCAACCTGGTGCTGATCGCCAATGAGGCGCTGGTGCGTGGTGGTGATCTGGCGGTCGCTGCCGAGGAAAGCGCCGGACGCATCGAGATAGTGGTGCGCGCCAACGGCCAGAAGATCGCCGCGGACAGCCATATCCTCGCGATGCTGGCCGGCGGTGAAGGCAGTGACGAGGAAGAGCTGAATCCACGAACCGCCGCTGCTTATCTGTCACGCGCCATCGCCGAGGAGCATGATGGCGCGGTGCAGGTGGCGCTGCAGGATGACAGCCTGGTTCTCGGTGCGATGATGGCGGCGTAAAGCGCTGATCCCCTGCGCTAAGCGTGCCCGCGCTTAAAGATATTTTAACCATGATCGCGGCAAATGGTGTGACGCCAATTGCCGGGTGGAACCATGGACGATCTGCAGCAGGAATTTATTTCGGAGACGCGCGAGACACTCGACGCTCTCAGCAGCGAGCTTGTCGCCTGGGAAAGCGAACCCGATCATGGCGAGCATCTGGATGCGATTTTCCGCTTTTTCCATACCGTGAAAGGCAGTGCCGGCTTCCTGTCGCTGCCGCGTTTCGAGCGGCTGGCGCATGAGGCGGAAAATGTGCTGGCGATGCTGCGTGAAACCAGACGTCCGATCACATCACAGCTTGTCTCGGCAATATTGGCACTGGTTGATCGTATTGCTGAACTGATTGTGGCGCTGGAAAACGGGTTGCCGCTCGATCATGGCGACGATGTCGACCGCATTCAGGCGCTGCATATCGCCTGGGACGCAACATCGGATGATAATGATATTGCCGCGCAGCGTGATGACCGGCGCAAGCATGATGCGGTGCAGCCCGACACCGGCGACGCCACCCATCCAGCCCGTTCAGAGCAGCAATTGCGCACCATCCGCGTGCCGCTGTCGCTGCTCGACCAGATGATGAACAGCGTTTCGGACATGGTGCTGGCTCGCAATGAAGTGGCTCGCCAGATCCGCGAAATGGAAGATGCCCCTGGCCTCGACAGCGCGTTTGAACGACTGTCGGCCTGTGTCGGTGACCTGCGCGACAGTATCGGTCGCACCCGGATGCAGCGCATGGACAGCATCTTTGCGCCGCTGCCGCGTATCGTGCGCGATCTCGGCAAGGATTTGGGCAAGCAGGTCGAACTCTTTTGCAGTGGCCAGGACGTCGAGCTTGACCGCGAACTGATCGAAATGATCCGCGATCCGCTGGTTCACATCATCCGTAACGCCATCGATCATGGCCTCGAAACACCCGATACCCGTGAACAGGCGGGCAAACCCTCTGCCGGGCGGCTGGAAATCAGCGCTTCGCAATCGGGTAACCAGGTACTGATCACCATCAATGATGACGGTGCCGGGATCGACACCGGGCATCTGGGTGAAAAGGCGATTGCCGCGCGCATATATGATCGCGCCGAAATAAACGCGATGAGCGAGAATGATCTGCTCAATCTGATTTTCGCGCCTGGTATCAGCACTGCCGAAAAGGTGACCGCGATTTCCGGTCGCGGTGTCGGCATGGATGTAGTGCGCGCCAATATCGAACGGGTTGGCGGCGCGATTGATCTTCAGAATCGCCCCGGCCAAGGGCTGAAGGTGGTAATCCGCGTACCGCTAACGCTGACGATTATTTCCTGCCTGATATTCGAGAGCGGGGGTCATCGCTTCGCCCTGCCGCAATCTGCGGTGCGCGAAATCACCTCGCCGGTCAATCAGCAGGTACGGATCGATCATGTCGGCGATGCCGATTTTGCGGTCATCCGGGGCGAACATCTGCCGGTGGTCAGGCTCGGGCAGGTTTTCGGCGAGCAGCAGGCTGCACTTAGTGCTGCTGACAGCGTCGATACCGTACTGATCGTTATCGATGCGCATATCGCCTCGCGCTATGTGCTGGCAGTCGACAGCGTCACCGATCATGAGGATCTGGTCGTTCGACCGGGTGCCCCGGCGATCATGACCACCAATATCTTTGCCGGCACCACGCTTCCCGACAATGGCCGCCCGATGCTGCTGCTCGATCCCGCCGGGATCGGCGAGAAGGTTGGCATTACCCAATATGCCGGCCAGATTGCTGCTGCTGATACCCGCCATGACGGCGAGGACATCGGTGACAGGGGGGACGAGACACGGCTGTCGATGCTGGTGTTCCGCGATTGCCAGCGGCGGCGACGGGCACTGGCGCTCGACATTATCGAGCGGGTCGAGGATTTCCCGGTCGATGCGTTGGCCTTTTCCGCTGGCCAGTTGCGGCTGACCAAGGGCGAACAGACCTATCCCGTTTTCGGCATTGATCGTCCACCCCAGAGAGGTCAGATCAAATTGCTGCAACTCAGCGACGGGATTACCACCCTGTTCTATGCCATTGACGATATTGCCGATATTCACCGCACCAGCAGCGGCTCGCTGGCCAGTGGAACAGTGGCAGATGCCGATGATGCCTGCATTACCGGGGTGATTGTCATCGATGGCGAGCAGGTCGAGATTGTCGATGGCTATGGGCTGTTCAGCCAATATGCCGGTAGTGCCGGGCCGGTGCTTGCCGGCAGACGCCCGCTTTGTGTGCTCGATGACAGCGACGATGGCTGGACCCGCCGTATGCTCGAGCCGCTGATCATCAGCGCCGGCTATGATGTCAGCCATGACCGCAGCGCCGCTGACCGCGCCGATGTCGTGGTTATATCGGACCAGGCCGCAGATGATCTGGCCGGCAAGGACAATGTCATCCGCCTGAGACAGCAGCCTGAGGCAGAACCGGGATCGAACAGCATCTATCGTTATGACCGTATCGGCCTGATCGGCGCGCTGCAAGCGAACCGGAGATCGTCAGCCGGTGACGACGGGGGAGGGACCACAGCGTGAACAATCTCTATCTCAGGGCACGGCTTGCCGGCCGCGATATCGCCATTCCCGCCGCCTGTGTCGAAAGTGTGGTGAAGATATCGGATATCGTGCCGGTCCCGGCGGTATCGCCGCATATAGCGGGGCTGTTTGCCTTGCGCAGCCGGGTACTCACCATTGTCGACTGCGCCTGGTTTATCCATGGCAGCAAAGGCGATATTGCCGATACCAGCCTCGCCATCGTCGTCACCATAGACAATCATCATTATGGCCTGCTGGTCGATGCCGTTGACGATATCCTCACCATAGACAGCGATCCGGTGGCTGCGACCGGCGGAGTGGGCCGTGGCTGGGACATGCTGGGCGACACCATGCTGCATGTCGATGATGCCATTGAAGCTGCCCGGTCATTGCTGGTGCTGGATGTCGCCAATGCCGTCAATCCGCCGCCATCCGCTGCAGCAGGACTTGCCGCCTGAATCGCCGAAAGCACAGGCAGGTAACATCGCGATACATGTGGTCGCTCGTTAAGCCGATCCTTACTATTGGGGTGTATTTCCATGGCAAACCGTCCGGGTGCATGAACAGGGAATGCAAGCATGAAAAACTGTCTGGTTGTCGATGACAGCAAGGTTATCCGCAAGGTAGCCCGCCATATTCTCGAAACACTCGGCTATCATGTCGATGAGGCCGAGGACGGCCAGAAGGCCCTGCATCACTGCCGCGAGAGCATGCCCGATGTGATCTTGCTCGACTGGAACATGCCGGTGATGTCGGGCATGGATTTCCTTCGCGCGCTGCGCCAGGAAGAGAATGGCGACGGCCCCAAGGTGGTTTTCTGTACCACCGAAAATGGCCGCAACCATATCGAAGCGGCACTTAGCGCCGGAGCCAATGAATATGTCATGAAACCCTTTGACCGGGAAACACTGGAGTCCAAGCTGCAGCTTGCTGCAGTCGCCAACTGACATAGCGGAGCATGTGATGACACACGGCGTCGCCGCACATCCGCCATCATCTTCGGTCCGGCCATCCCGGCGCAACTGGAAGGCGGTTGAATCAACCCGGGTGATGTTGATCGATGACAGCTCGGTTGTGCGCTCGATTCTCGACCGGGTGATTTCAGCGCATCCGCAGTTCGATGTTGTTGCTTCCTTCGCCGGCGCCGGACCGGCGCTCGAATATCTCCAGCGCGACAGCGTCGATATTATTGTCCTCGATATCGAGATGCCCTGTGGCAACGGGCTCGATGCCATGCCGGAATTGCTGGCGCTTTCCGAAGCGCGGATATTGGTGCTTTCGTCACGGGCCGAGCCTGGCGGCGCTGCGGCGGTTCGCGCGCTCAGCATCGGTGCCTGCGACACATTGGCCAAGCCAGGGCGCAGCAGTTTTGCCGGACAGTTCGGCGAGATTCTGCTCGAGAAACTGACTTCACTCGGCCGTTCGGTTGCGCGCGAGCTGATCCCGGCCGAGCCGGTGGTGATACGCGAATATGATGATCCCGGCGGAACACTCGACTGTATCGCCATCGGGTCATCGACCGGCGGCATACCGGCGATGCTCGAATTCATCGCCGAGATCGACGACGATATCCGCGCGCCGATCCTGCTGACCCAGCATCTGCCGGCGGCGTTTTTGCCGTTTCTGGTGCGCCAGCTTGCGGAGAATACGCCGCGCCGGGTATGGCTGGCAGAGCAGGGCATGCCGGTACAGCGGGACAGCATCTATGTCGCGCCAGGCAACGGCCATATGCAGATCGCACCCGGCCGTTCAGGCGCCTGTTTCGCCATTACCGAGGATGAAGCAGGGCGCTATATGCCTGCAGTTGACCCGATGCTGGCCTCTGTCGCCAAACGCTATGGCAAGGCGGCGGTGGCCATCATCCTGAGCGGCATGGGACGGGACGGTCTGCTCGGCGTCGAGCAAATAGCCGATGCCGGTGGCAGGGTATATGCCCAGGATCCGGCGACCAGTGTTGTCTGGGGTATGCCCGGTGTCGTCGCCCGCGCCGGCATCGCCTCGGCAATATTGCCGCCGCGACAGATAGCCGCGCACATTGCCGCCACCTATCGCGATGCAATTGCCGCTGCCGCCGAGACACGGAGGCGCAACAATGTCTGACATGGACAATATGCTGCCCTCCGCAGACGACAATCCACCCCATCCCGCAGCCAAGGTGCTTGCCAGCCTGCTCGAAGCGCGGACCGGGCAGGTGATCGCCCCCAATCGCTTCTGGCGTATCGAGACATCACTCAAACCGGTGTTGCGCCAGCACAATATTCCTGACCTCGATGCTCTGACTGCAGTGTTGCTCGGGGTGGAAAGCGACAGTCTGGTTCGCGACATTGTCGAAGCGATGCTCAACAATGAGAGCAGTTTTTTCCGCGATGTAGCCCTGTTCGCCCTGTTGCAGCAGCAGGTGCTCGACCATATCGCCGCACGCAATGCGCGCGAGCGGCATTTGCGTATCTGGTGCGCTGGCTGCTCCACCGGGCAGGAGCCATATTCGCTGGCGATTCTGCTCGACGAAGTCAGGCACCGCTGGAAAGGCTGGACGATAGAAATTGTCGCCAGTGATATCTCGCACCATGCTATCGCCCGCGCTGAGGAGGCGCTCTACACCCAGTTCGAAATTCAGCGCGGCCTGTCGGCGGAGCGCATGTTGCGTTATTTCCGCCAGGAAGGGACTAGCTGGCGCTTGCAGCAGAACATTCGTGATATGGTTTCGTTCCGTCAGGAAAATCTGCTGCAACGTGTCCCCGGACAGGACGCATTCGATTTGCTATTGTGTCGCAATGTGCTGATGTATTTCTCGCCCGAAGCGCGGCACCGTGCTTATGCCCGGCTGGCGTCAGGGGTACGCGATGACGGTATATTGGTGCTCGGCGCGGCGGAAACGGTAATCGGGCATGACACCGCATTTCGCGTCAGTTCGCAGTTTCGCGGCTGCTATCAGCGCCAGCCCAGGCAAGCCGGTGCGGGTGACCAGCCGCTTGCCATGCGCGGCTGATGTCCATACACCTTGGGCATTCGCAGCAATCAGGATGCTCATATCGCCGTGACCAGTCTCAAAACGATTGCGACACCATCGCCCAATTATGACGAGCGCAGCCTGCCGATCTCGATGCTGGTGCTGCATTATACCGGCATGGAGGATGGCCCGTCAGCGATCAACTGGCTGGCCAATCCGGAATCGAAGGTTTCTTCGCACTATGTTGTTGAGGAAGATGGCCAGCTTATCGCGATGGTCGATGAGGACAAGCGCGCCTGGCATGCCGGGCGCTCATGGTGGCGCGGCATACATGACGTCAACAGCGCCAGCATCGGCGTAGAGATCGTCAATCCGGGCCATGAATTCGGCTATCGCCCGTTCCCCGAAGCGCAGATGCAGACGGTTTGCGACCTCGTCGCCGATTGCGTCCAGCGATACGCCATCAAACCGATCAATGTCGTCGGTCACAGCGACATCGCCCCGGCGCGCAAGGAAGACCCGGGCGAACTGTTCGACTGGGAACGGCTGGCGCGGCTCAAACTCGTGGTACCCAAACCCGATGCGCGGCTGGTTGATCCCTATTGGAGCGACGGTGCCTTCCTGCTGGCTCTGGAGCGTTTCGGCTATGCCATCGCCGATGGCCCAGCCGCAGTGCGCGCCTTTCAACGACGTTTCCGGCAGGATAATGTCGACGGGGTGATTGACGGCGAATGCCGGGCGTTATTGTTTGCGCTGCTGGTTGAGGAGTATTGAGAGGCGGCTAATGGTCTGACATTTGCCCAGGCAGACCGTTCAAGGCAGAACAGCGCTTTTCGCTGAGTCTCCGGCGCGGAATATCAGCGTGTTTACGCTGGTGCCTGATCCCAGATTGACCCGGTTTTCCTGCCGCGACCATATGTTGGAGAGAATTTGCGCGCGCACCAGCAACTCTGCCCCACGTCCTGGTGAAGAGCCCTCCTGAAGGACAATCAGATTGCCGCCTTCAATCTCTGTTCCCAATAGCGTGAGCGCAATCACTTCACCCTCGCTGCTGATCGAGAAATTCTCGGCAACATAATTGGCAAAGGCACGACGGCTTTCGATATCGGTGATGATATCGGGCGCCTTCCTGCCCTGTGCTTCGAGCGCATGCTCGGCGTCATGCAGCGGCACGCGATGCACCACCTCCAACATCTCTGTGCGCGGATTATGCGACACCGTTGAGATGGTGATTTTCTGCTTGTGCGCCGCCACCGGCACAGCCAGCAGCAGCGCGGTTATCACGATCAGCAGTCGCGTCATTTTTTGGAGCTCTTTTTCGATCCCTGTGTCTCGGCCATCAGGTCACGTCCGGTGCGTGATTTGGGATCGGGCGACTTGAACGCCTCGACCCGGCTGGGGATAATGCGTCGCGGATAGTGATTATTCTCAATATCCGCGTCCGCCGTTTCCCAATCGGGATCGACAACAACCTGGGTCAGCTCCTTGCCTTTGGGAAAGACCAGCAGCTTCTTGACGTGACGCGAATCGCGACGCCAGATTTCCGCCGGGATCGTGATCTTCTCACTGCTGCCATCAGCGAAGGTCAGGCCGAGGATGATGGGCATGACCAGCCCGCCCTTGTTGGAAAAGCTCAGCACATAATAATTGGCATCTTCCCTGACCGCGCGGTCAAAGGCAGTGCGCATCCAGGCTTCATCGAGCGATTCAAGAAATTTGCTATAATCCTTGCGATCCTTGGGCGTGACGGTGAACCGGTCATTTTTGTCGTAGAAGTCGGTTACACCCGGATTTTCCAATACCCAGATCGGCAGGCGCTGTTCGCGGTTCTGGCGGACGCCGACTTTCTCCGGCTCATCCGCCAGTTCCTGACGGCGGCGTGGCAGATCGATATCCGGGTCTTCAGTGTCGATACGCAACTTGTGGATGGTGTCTAGCGATATGTCGACATGATCGGTGGTGTAGAACCAGCCGCGCCAGAACCAGTCGAGATCGGTGCCCGAGGCTTCTTCCATGGTACGGAAGAAATCGGCTGGAGTCGGCCGTTTGTGCTTCCAGCGGCGGGCATATTCCCTCAGCGCAAAATCAAAGCGCTCGCGCCCGATGACTGTATCGCGCAAAATGTGATAGGCGGCCGAAGGTTTGCCATAGGCATTGGGGCCGAGGTTCAGCACACTGTCCGATTGTGTCATGATCGGCACCTGCTGATCGGAGGTCATATAGGGGATAAGGTCACGCGCGATGCTGCGGCCCCAAGGCATGTCCGGATCCCATTCATAACCGGCGACGGAGTCGAGGAAAGAGTTGATGCCTTCATCCATCCAGGTCCATTGCCGCTCGTCCGAATTGACCGTCATCGGGAAATAAATGTGGCCGATTTCGTGGATCACCACGCCGACCAGATAGACCTTTTCCGACAGCGAATAGGTGCGCGTGCCATCATCGTTCAGCGTCGTGCGTGGCCCGTTAAAGGTGATCATCGGATATTCCATGCCGCCGACCGGGCCATTGACCGATTGCGCCGTGGGATAGGGATAATCAAAGCTGAAACGCGAATAGACCTTCATCGTGTGAACCACGGCAGCGGTGGAATATTTGCGCCATAGCTCGCCGCCTTCCTTGGGCCAGAAGGACATCGCCATGACAGTTTCGTTTTCGGCACCGGGCTGTTGATGCCCCTGTGCATCCCACATGAATTTGCGGCTGGAGGCCCAGGCAAAATCGCGGACATTTTCCGCGCTGAAGCGCCAGGTCCTGGTACCGGAAGGTCCGGTACGCTCATTGGCGGCGGCTTCCTGCGGGGTAACAATAAACATCGGCTCACCAGCGGTGCGCGCAGCCGCAAGCCGCTGGCGCTGGGTCGCTGTCAGAACCTCTTCCGGGTTATTCAACACGCCGGTCGAGGCGACGATATGATCGTCGGGCACCGTCATCGTCACATCATAATTGCCGAATTCCAGCGTAAATTCGCCGCGGCCGAGAAACTCCTTATTGTGCCAGCCTTCATAGTCCGAATAGGCGACCAGACGCGGGAACCATTGGGCGAGCAGGAAGATATCATTGCCGCCGGGACGCGGATCATCGGGGAAATGCTCATAGCCCGAACGTGCATAGACCGAGTTTTCCTCGACGATATTATAGGCCCAGTCGATCTCGAACTCGACGCTTTGCCCGGGCGCGAGCACGGTTGGGAGATCGATCCGCATCAGCGTGCCGACAATGGTATATTTCAGGGCGGTTCCGTCGGATAACCGGACCGAGCCGATATCATAGCCAAAATCGTTATCCGCCATGGACTGCTGGCGACGTAGTTCTTCAATCGAGAGTTTCGCGGGTTTGTCGCCATTGGGTGCGGTAACGCTGGGGCCACGCCGACCGGGCCCGCCAAAGGTATTGGTGAGTTCCGCCATGGAATCCTTGCGGAAGACATTCTGGTCAAGCTGCATCCAGATCCAGGGCAGGGTGTCGGGGGAGTTGTTGGTATAGCGAATGCTGGCTGTTGCTGTCAGTCGGCGCTTCTTTTCATCCAGCTGGGCGGCAATGCGATAATCCGCCTGTTGCTGCCAATATTGATGACCCGGCGCGCCCGAGGCATTGCGATAGACATTGGGGTCGGGAAGAACCTCGTCAAGCTGGCGGAACTTGTCTTCGAAATCGCCCTTGGTCTGTTGTATCCCTTGCGCCAGCGCGGGTGCAGCCATGACGAATGCGGCGATGAAGGCGATAAACCTCAAGATGCTCTCCGATGTCAGCAAGAATGTCTGTGCGAATGTTATCTTATATCTTGATGATGCTGCTTAGGCGGTTTCCATCGCAATCGCAAATGGTCTGCACATCGGTCATGCTCCCGATATAGTCAGCCGCCAAAAGACCGGATGAATTATCGGCGAGATTCGGTTGTGTGTTCGGTTTCAGTCGCTATACGCTCAGCCCCATGACAGATGCACATATGGAAACACCGATTGTCGCCGTTGCTCCGGGCGATGGAATTGGCCCTGAAATCACCGACGCAGCACTGCGTGTCATCGAAGCCGCAGGCGCGCGTTTCGAAACGCTGCCGATCAAGCTGGGTGAGGAACTTTACAAGAGTGGACACACTTCGGGCATCGGCCCGGACACGTGGAATGATCTCGCCCGCAGCCATGCGCTGTTCAAAGGCCCGATCACGACTCCGCTGGGTTCGGGCTATAAAAGCCTCAACGTCACCTTGCGCAAGACACTCGGCCTGTTTGCCAATGTTCGGCCTTGCCGGTCACTTCACCCGGCGGTCGCCACTCTGCATCCCGAGCTCGACATCGTTATCGTGCGCGAGAATGAGGAAGACCTTTATGCCGGCATCGAGCATCGCCAGACGCATGAGGTGTTCCAAACGCTCAAACTTGTCAGCCGTCCGGGTACCGAGCGGATCATCCGCTATGCGTTTGACTATTGCCGCGCCAATGGCCGCAGGAAGCTGACCTGTTTTACCAAATCGAACATCATGAAGCTGACCGACGGGTTGATGCAGAGCGTGTTCGAAGAGATCGGCGCAGAATATCCCGATATTGAGCAGGATCATATGATTATCGATATTGCCTCGGCCCGCCTTGCCGCGCGGCCGCAGGATTTCGACGTGATCGTGACCAGCAATCTTTATGGCGATATTGTCTCCGACATCGCGGCCGAGCTGACCGGCTCGGTCGGCCTCGGCGCATCGGCCAATATCGGCGCGACCCTCTCCATGTTCGAGGCGATCCATGGCTCCGCGCCCGATATTGCCGGGCAGAAGATTGCCAACCCCTCGGGCCTGATTCTCGCGGGCGTGATGATGATGAACCATCTCGGCCAGGGCGATGTCGCAAGCAAAGTACACAATGCCTGGTTGCGTACCATTGAGGATGGCTTGCACACCGGCGACATCTACAAGGAAGAGACTTCCAAGGCACGCCTCGGCACACAGGAATTTGCCGATGCGGTGATTGAACGGCTCGGCTCCGCGCCGGAGCACTTTGCTGCGGTCGCTTATGGCGAAGACAGCGCGGTGCAGATCACACCCTATGAGCGCCCCGCATCGGCAGACCTTGCGGCTCGCAAGCTCATCGGCGTCGATATTTTCGTGATGAGTACGCTAATCCCCGAAGACCTGGCCGCAACTCTGCGAAAGGCGATCCGGGATGCGGAAACGCTGACCATGTTGACCAATCGCGGCATCAAGGTCTGGCCGGCGCACAATCCGGCAACCTTCTGTACCGATCACTGGCGCTGTCGCTTCCAGTTCGCTGGCGATACCCCGGTTACCCCGCGCGCCATCGTCGATCTGTTGGGCCGTCTGGTCGATCAGGGCATCGATGTCATCAAGACCGAAAATCTCTACGAGTTCGATGGCGAGCCGGGCTATTCGCTCGGTCAGGGACAGTAAGCAATCGGGATGGCCCATATGGCATGGCGCTGTGATATACGGGGCCATGGCTGACACAATCTGCATCGCGGAAGAGCGCCACAAGGCCTGGCTCATGTCCCGGGACAAATGGGTCGATGAGTCCTGGATCGGGCGCTGTATTCGTCTGGGCGAATATCTGATTGCCGAGCGCGACCATGAGCCGGCAGGGTTTGTCCGGTGGAGCTGGTTCTGGGGCAAGGTGCCCTATATGGACATGATCCGTGTCGAGCCTGCGCTGCAACGGAGCGGCATAGGGACGCTGCTTCTGGGCCATTTGCAAGATATTGCGGTGTCACAGGGCGCGCAGATAATCATGACCTCATGCGAGAGCGATGAGCAGGAGCCGCTTAACTGGTACAGGAAACAGGGGTTTGCTCCGACCGGCGATATTGCAATCCCGACCATACAGACCGCGCGTGAGACCTTTCTGGTCAAACATTTGTAGCAGCCGCGTCGTTGTTGCGACGGGTGTAATAGAGCTGCGGACTCAAGACAGCTTCCTATGGCGTCCTCTTCTTGACCGAATGGCCGCTTATACCGTCAGGGGTGAATGTCGGTTGCTGGGGGTGAAAGCGGACAAAGCGACAGAGCCACGCCTTCAAACCCACAAGTGTCTTCAGCCCATCCGGGTCTTAGCCAGCGGCTCGGACACTCCGGCAAGTTCGACCTCAAGGTGTGACCCCATGATCGGCACAGTGACCAATGATGGTCCGGACGTCGCAATAGGCGGTGCCCTTTGCAGTGACCTGAACGCAAGACTGCCTGGGGACGCGGACCCGTTCGGAGACAACGGGGCATTCCACAGCCTCATTGGCTTTTTCGGGCTAATCTTTTATTCGCGCAGCAAGCCGAGCGAGGCGAGCATATATTTCACATCCGGATCGCGCTCAGCGTAATTGCGATAGACCACGTCATAATCCATCGTCCCGCCGCGGCTCAGGACTTTCTCGCGCAGGCGTTGGCCGTTCTCGCGCGTGAGACCGCCATTGGCGAGAATGTAGTCACGGCTGTCATGGTCGAGCATCTGGGTCCACAAATAGCTGTAATAGCCCGAGGAATAGCCGGTTGGGCTGGAGAAGATATGATTGAAATAGGTGCTGCGATAACGTGGCGGCACGACTTCCACTTCAAGGCCCAGCTCCGAAAGCGCCTTATTCTCAAATGCGATCACCTTTTCAGGCGTGTCGATCGCGGCGGCTTCTTCGGCAGAAAGCGAGTGCCACTTCATGTCGAGCAGCGCCGCTTCCATCACCTCGCCAAAATCATAGCCCTGGTTGAACTTGAACGCCGCTTCGATCCGCTCAAGCAGTTCGAGCGGCATAGGCTCGCCGGTCTTAAAATGCTTGGCATAGTTTTGCAGCACGGCGGGCTGGTTGCGCCACATTTCGTGTACTTGTGCCGGGTATTCGACGAAGTCGCGCGGCGTTGCGGTGCCCGACAGGCTCGGATATTTCTGCTCGGCGAACATGCCGTGCAGGCCGTGACCAAATTCGTGGAACGCGGTCTGCACCCAGTCCCAGCTGATGAATTGCGGCTCACCCTCGGCCGCTTTCGGCACGTTCAGCGTGTTGATGATCACCGGCTTTTCATCATTGAGATAGTTCTGCGGCACAAAACTGCTCATCCATGCACCGCCACGCTTGGAGGGGCGCTGGAACGGATCGAAATAGAACAGCGCGAGCTCTGAACCATCCGCGTCAAAGATCGTATAGACCCACACGTCTGGGTGGTAGGTCGGGATGTCGTCGCGGCGCTTAAAGGTCAGGCCGTACATCTGGTTCGCCATGTAGAAGACGCCGTCTTCGAGCACGTTTTCGAGCAACAGATATTCGGTGACTTCGGATTCGTCGAAATTGTAGCGTTCCTGGCGCACCTTGTTGGCGAAGCGATACCAGTCCCACGGTTTGACAGTGTGATCGCCGCCTTGTTCAGCGATTGCCTCGTTCAGCACGGCGGCTTCACGGCGCTGCGTTTGAGCGAGCGCAGGCACCATCTGCGCCATAAAATCGAGCGCGAGTTTGGGTGTGTCGGCCATATTGCCCTGCATGATATAGCTCGCCCAGTCGGGCTTGCCGAAAAGCTCGGCTTTCTCGGCACGCAATGCGGCGATTTTTGCGACTGTCATGCGGGTATCGAACGCGGCATTGGTGCCGTCGGTGCGCGCATAGGAAAGCTTGAAGAACTTCTCGCGCACGGCGCGGTTCTCAAGCTCAGGGAGGAGCGGCTGCTGCGTCGTGTTCTGGAGCGCGATCGCGTATTTGCCGTCCATGCCCATTTCAGACGCGAGCGCGGCGGCGGCCTCGATTTGCTTTTCGGAAAGCCCAGCCAGTTCTTCGGCGGTGTCGACCACCAGCGGCTGATCATTCGTTCCGTTGCGGACTGTCTGGCCGAACTCGGTTGTCAGAGTGGCCAATTCGGAGTTGATCTCTTTGACCCGTTCGCGTTGCTCGTCAGACAGTTCTGCGCCTGCTTTGACCATGTCTTCATAGGTCTTCTCGAGCAGCTTGGCGTCCTCGAGATCAAGCTCCAGCTCATCGCGCTGCTCGTATACCGCTTTCACGCGAGCAAAAAGATCGGGGTTGAGCGTGATCGAGGATCCGTGCTCGGAGAGGATCGGGCTCACCTCGGTGTTGATCGCGTCGATCCCGTCGGTAGTGTTGGCGCTGGTGAGTTGAAAGAACACACGGGCGACGCGGCTAAGCATGCGGCCGGATTTCTCATAGGCCACGATCGTGTTTTCGAATGTAGGAGCGTCCGGGTTATCGATGATCGCCTGGATTTCTTCTTTCTGAATCGCCATGCCCTGTTCGAAGGCGGGCATATAATCGTCTTCGCTGATCTTGCTGAAATCGGGCGCCTGGAAAGGGAGTGTGCTGGCCGAGGCGAAGTAGTTTTCGGTCTCACCGCTGGTGGCGAGAAGTCCCGTTTCCGAGCAAGCGGTCGTGCCAAGGCTCGTGACCAAGGCCAGCGCCGATGCGGCAAGAAGCGTGGAAGAAAAAAAGCGGGTGGGTTTGGATATATGTGTCATGCCTGTCGGTTATGCGTAAAAGAGCCAGCGCGTCAATGTGCTTTTCCGTGCGTTTGTCGAACGTCGTTCGACACTGGCAGGAGAATGGCATTTACGCTCCCCGATCAGCGATAAACGCATGTTTAACATGTTCGGCTAAGTCGGCCTGGCTCCCTGCTCTCAGCGGGACGGTGAAGCAAGCTCCGGCAGAACCCTCGGCCACACAGAAAGATAGCCGGTCGAGAGACCCGCGTCCGCAATTGGGTCGTGAATAGACAGTCGGCTTTTTGCGAAACAGCAGACTAAGCTGACCGACCGATCATCGGCGGGAACGGCAACTCAATGATTGTCAGCTTTTGGGGGTGGAAGCGGAAAGTCTGGTTTCGGGTTGCGAGATTTAGGAAGTAGACATCACCCTCGCGATGAACTCCTAACCGCGAGTTGCGATCCCAGCGAGAAGCCCTTCGAGCGTTTTGAGATATGTCGATGCTGCTGCTTCGAAGTCGGCTTGCGCTGCGCAATCAAGGGCTGCTGCCTGTATTGCAGCAAGAACAATATTGGAAAGCGGCTCAATAGGTTGCGATGCAATCGCCCCGGCTTGCATCGCAAGACCCAGTCCACCGGCAACAACGCCTCCAAAATGTAAGTTGTCCAAAGCTCTCCAACGTTCATAGCCGAGGACACTCGGGGCATCTTGAAGAGTGATCCGACTTACGGAGGGCTCAGAACAGAGCCGGAAATAGGTCCTTGTGGCGTCCATTAAATTTTCGAGCGGGTCTCGTGCCGTCTGTGCTGTAGAGGCGACGGTTTTCGCCAAGTCCGTTGAAACCTCTTCGAACACACATTCGAACAGCTCCTCTTTATTCTGGAAGTGGTGGTAGACAGCGCCCTTCGCAACGGACGCATCAGAAGCGATGGCGTCGACGGTTGTTTCGGCAAAACCAGCGTTTCCAAACTTCTTTGTGGCCGCAACCAGTATGGCAGCCCTCGTTCTCGATCGTCGCTCTTCTTGCCGCACCATCATTACTCTCCACTTGACTTACCGACTGTTGGTCAATAAATACTGACCATCAGTCAAAAATAACCATGTCATCGGGGTAATTCAATATGGGCGCAATCGAACTACTTCTCGGTAAAGCTGGCTTTGTGATCTTTACGCTGGGCTTAGCAATCGGCGCCGTCATTCCGCATTTCCGCAATTCGCGTATGGGTCTTTCGGCGCATACCACTGCGGTCCAAACAGGAACCGCGCTCATCGCCTTTGGTCTTTTTTGGCCTCATCTTGAGATTGCTAGCTGGGCCGCGATGCCCTTAGCCATTTCGCTTATCGCATCATTCGCCATCCTGATTGTTGGTCTTGTTTTGGCCGCATCCTTTGGCGCGAGCGAAACGCTACCTATTGCGGGAAAGGGTTTTAGCAGCACCAAAGCGAAGGAGCGCACCGTCTCGATCTTGACCCTCGGAAGTTCTGTGTCGATGCTTCTCACCTGCGTCGCGGTTTGCTTCTTTTTCCTATTCCCATAGCCGAGAAATGGCCGCTTTATGGCATTGCAAGAGTGTGCGGGGATGTCCGCCTCTGGGTCGATACCGGAATGACCGGTTTTCGATGCTGCCTGACTGTTCGCACATAAGATTAGGCTATCCTGCCGGAAAGCGAGACGAACCATATTCTCGAATTTAGGGCCTTGTCGATGATCCGGAATTGGAGTCCAGGGTGAGCGGTTGAGATGCTCGGTGGTCAATCCGAAAGTTGGCGGTTGAGCTGCTCAATCGCACCCAGCTTGTAGTCATCCGGGCTCTTGCGATCTGACCGCAGCCGGGCTATCTTTTCCCTTATGCTTTACGATGTCCTCACTCCGTCCGAATATCTCGCTGCCTTGGAGGATGATTGGCGTAAAGCGCATCTGTTGGAGATACGCGCCAAAATTCTCGATCGCGAACCAGGACTGGTTGAGCGTATCAATTTCAAGATGCTCGCATATGGCACCGATGATATCGAATTGTTTCACTTGAACGCGCAACGCGGCTATGTGAGCTTGTACGTTGGCAATATCGAAACCATCGACCCCGAACGCGCGTTGCTCTCGGCGTTTAGCCTCGGCAAAGGCTGTATTCGTTTCCGCAAAACAGCAAACTTGAAAGATCCCGGGCTCGATACCTTCATTGAAAGAGCTCTGTCGCTCTTCAAGGCGGGCAATCCTGTCGACTGTTAGAGCCGTGAGCTGAAAGGCGGCTTTGTTGCTTCTGCCGTCAATAAGCAGACCGTCGGTTAGTGGGGCCAGCGCTGATTGCCCGATTTGTCAAGCTCACCAGCTCGGAGCAGATGGTCAGCAATCGGCTCAATCATCGTCACTCCTGCAAAAGCTGATAGACAGTGATGCTTCGTGCTCGACAATGGCGGGTGTTTGAACCAGTGTCCGTCCAATGAAATCCTTTTTGCAAGCTCAAACCCTTACCTGGCCTTTCATGGCTTGGCTGTCGGTGGCGCTGGCGGGGTTTGTGGCTCCTGCCATCGCCATGTTCTGGTTCGTGAATGCGCCTGCTCCCACTCCGCTGGCCCCGGTTGGCGGCCCGATATTGGCGATAGGCCTTATGGGAGCCGGTATGATTGGGGCGGCCGCTGCCGGGCGCTTGTGGTTTGGCCTCCTTCTTGCCCTCCTGACCAGCGCCGGCCTCATACTGTTCGCGCGCATGCTAGCTATGCCAACCTTGCTGCACCCGCTATCAACCGGGCTAGCTGTCATTATCGCCGGCATTAGCTTCGCTGCGCGGGGCACGCTGTTTGCCCGTAGCGCATCCGGTAAAGGTTGGTGGATTGCCGTCTTTGTGGTCGCCGGCGAGGCTGCTGTCGTCCTCACAGCCTCTGCACGACCGGGTTTGTTGCCGGATTGGCTGCTAGCTCTTCTGCCGGCGCAATGGGCCAGCATTGCGATCCAGACCGCGCTCACCGGTACCGGCACTCGTGCGGCAAGCTCTGCCCTGATCGCTCTTGGTGGCACCGCAGCTGCTACGCTGCTGGTGGTCTGGCTATGGCCGCGCCGCTGGCCTTACCTGATAATGTTCACCGTATGGCTCGCTCTATCGGCGCTCGTCTACCACCAGTCCGGCCCTCCGACGGCCCGCACTGACCTAGCTATCGCTGCGGCACCAAGTGGATAAATTACCGCCGCCACCGCCATCCCGCTCTTGGATTGTAATCAGGCATTCAAGAACATACGCACAATCAACCAAGGCTGGACGCGCCGCAGCATGATCTGTTATGCGCAACCCAGCCAGAGGGCTGGACAGTCGCGCGCCGGCGCATTTGCAAAGGCTCGAGGAAAGTCCGGGCTCCACGAAACAAAGATGCCGGATAACGTCCGGCGATCCTGAGCATGTCGAAGGATCAGGGACAGTGCAACAGAAAGCAGGTCGCGAAGGCTTTGGTCACGTGACAGTGAAAGGGTGCGGTAAGAGCGCACCGCGCGCGCCAGCAATGGCCGCGGCACGGTAAACCCCATCTGGAGCAAGACCAAATAGGGATGGCGGGGCAGCGCAAGCTGCCGGACGGTTTCGGGTCCATGCCATCCGGGTTGGTTGCTGGAGCGTATCAGCAATGATGCGCCGAGAGGAATGGCTGTCGAACCCGCTCTATATTATGGAGCAGGGGAACAGAACCCGGCTTACAGGCCCTCTGGCATATAGTCTTGCGGAAATATTCTCAGCGCGCGGCGCTGGCCTGGAACAGCGGCGCTGAACCGGCAGCAAGAGCTACACCGGTCGGTGCAGGCACACTGGCCAGCACAAAGCCCAGCACCATGAGGCTGGATAGCAAGGCAGAAAGGGTCAGTTGGCGGCTCATTACGGTCTCGTCTGTCAATATTGCACTGCAACATAGGTAGCCATGTTGAGTGCGCAACAGGGCTTCGACCAAATCCGCTGACCGCCGATAAACGGCATGGATCGAATAATATGCTTTGTTGATGGGAGCGATATTCAGGCCTGTCCGTTATCATGATAGTTGCTCCGGCGTAATCGCTGCCAAAAGGATGTGTAGAGATATGCTTGCAAAGACAGCTTTTCTTGCTTTTGCCCTGGCGGGTGCCCAACAAGCCGGTATCGCGCAGGAGAGTCCTCCTGTAGAAGCACGGACGGTGCAGCAGGGCGATGAAGCCCGTGATGACACTGCCCCTGATGATACCGATGCCATTACCGTCACCGGCCAGCTCGAGCAGCGCAAGGCGATACTCGGCTATATTGATGCGGTGATCAGCGAGACCCCGGGCGACCAATATGCCCGCTTCACCGATCCGGTCTGCCCCTCGGCGATCGGCTTTTCGAAAGAGAATAATGCTCTCATCGAGAAGCGGATAAGGCAGGTCGCCAAACATGCCGGTGTCGAAGTCGCCGATGCCGAGTGCAGTCCCAATATCCATTTACTGATCGTTGATGACGGCAAGTCGGCGCTCAGAACGCTGCGGAGGCGGTATCGCGCCGCCTTCGGCCAGATGCCGCTATGGCAGCGCGACCGGCTGCAGCGGAATGAAGGGCCAGTTTATGCCTGGCACACCACCGATACCATCTCCAATGAGGACGGCACCAGTCGATCACGGCTGGGTGCGGGCGTGCCTGTTCCCGGCGGGGGCAACAGCGTCATTGGTTCCGAAGCGGTCAATGCCGCGCGCACCAGCACCAAGTCGCTGATAGGCGTTCCGGTGCGGCAGGAATTGCGCCATGCCTTTGTCATTATAGAGCAGGATGCGGTGGCCGGCATGACGACGGTGCAGCTTGCCGATTATGCGCTGATGCGCGGTCTGATACAGACCGACCCGGAAGGCCCGAAAAAGGCGAATATCGAGTCGGTGCTCGAACTGTTCGACCCCGAATTGCGGTCCGATGACAGGCCGCTCAGCGTCCGTGACTGGGACGTGGCGCTGCTGACCGCGCTCTACAAGGCACCGGTAAATGTGCGATCGGCGCGCCAGCGTTCGGCGATGCGCCAGTTCTTCACCGACTATCTGAATACGGATGACGGCGGAAAGTAATTCCATTCGGTAAAGCGCCGGTTGCCGATAGCAATGTCACCGGCATTGCCTCCATGCCCCATGCGGATTAGGCTGTAACCATGGCAGGGATGTCCTCATGGGGGTAGGATTGCATATATCAGGGCTGAGCAAATGGCTCTGGCGGGCCGTAATCCTGCTGTCCATCGGCGTGCTGCAGCTAGGCATTGCCAGCGCGGGTGAAAGACTGGAATGCGGCAGCGACAATGAAGACGCCCGCGTTGCCCTGATCATTGCCAATGGCCGCTATCCCGATTTCAACTGGCCGCAACTCGCCAATGCCACCAATGACGGCAAGCAGGTCTGCAAGGCACTGGCGGGAACGGGTTTCCGGGTGACCCTGCTGCTTAATGCCAGCAGCACGGACATTCGCGAAAATCTGGGTGTATTTGGCAGACAGGCCGCCATCGCCGAAACTGCCCTGGTTTATTATGCTGGTCATGGCTTCGAATATGGCGGCAACAACTATATTGTTCCCGTTGATGCGCCAGCGGTTGCAAGCAAGGCTGAGTTGTCTAGCGCCTTTATACCGTTGCAGCAGGTGATGGATGCCGCCAGTAATGCCAGCACATTTTCGCTGTTCTTCATGGATGCCTGTCGCACCGAGGACGCGGTTGTGCAGCTGCGCGATGTTGAACCGGCCGGGCCTGATGGTGGTGTGCATCCTGTCGGGCTGCTGCGGCTTGACCGTGGCGTTGTTTTCTATTCGACCGCCAAAGGCAGACCTGCCTTTGATGATGCACCCGCAGGGTCAAGGGTCAGCCCCTTCGCCAAAGCGATCATTCAGCGGATCGATACGCCGGGGCTTGAACTGAGCTATTTCTTCAAAGCGGTCGGACGCGATGTCTATGCCCTGACCAAGGATATGCAGCCCGATGCGCAATATCCCTTTCCCTATGGCATTTTCTACGACGATTTCTACTTCGTTGAAGCGTCGCGTGAACAGCGGCCCAACCCTGTGGGTTCCGCGCTTGGTGGTATAATCGGTGGTTCGCGTCCGCGCCAGATCGATCCGGTATTGCTCGCCTGGCTTTCAGAACTGACGATAGACCGTCTTGCGGTGACCGATGAACCGGTCATCATCGATGAACTGCTCGCCCGGTTCAAAGCCGAAGAGGTGATCAATGCCGCAATGTCGGGCAATATGCTGGCGCAATATCTGCTCGGCTATATGTATCATTTCGGCGTCGGCGTGCCCAAGGATTTGTCACGCGCGCGCACCATGCTGCGCCAGGCGGCGCAAAAGGGCCATCCGGCAGCACAGCTGGAATATGGCTATTTCCTGATCACCAACAAAAGCAGCGATGCAGATATCGATACCGCGCTGCAAATGTACCATGCGTCGGCAGAGCAGGGTTATGCCAAGGCGCAATCGCATCTGGCATCGCTTTACTGGCTCGGCAAATATGGTCTGAATGACAAGCCCAGAGCGCTCGCGCTGTTTCGCTCGGCCGCCGATAAAGGCCATCCCTTCGCCATTTATGCGCTGGGCACCTATGGCGACGACTTTACCGGTTCCGAGACACGGCTGCGTCAGCTTGCCGGTGACGGCAATCTCGAAGGACATCACTGGATATGCTCGCTCTATGACCATTATTATCGCGCCAGTGAAGCGGCGGAAGACTGCGTGAAGGCGGCCAGGGCAGGTTTTGCCGATTCACGCGCCATCACGGCGAGCCTCTATGCCGAAGGGCGGGGGGTCGCCAAATCCGGCGAAGAGGCGTTGTTCTGGGCCGAGCTTGCGCTGGGCCAGCCGGACCTGCAACCGGGCAGAAAGGCAAAGATGCTGTCACTCAAGGCTGGATATTCGGGCGAGTAACGCCTAAATTCAGGTGATGGCACATTCACGCAGATCGGTTGACTGGGGTTTTCCCCGCTGGCGCGGCTATGGCGCTTCGCGTGAGGCGGAAAAGGTCCGTATTTGCGATCGCCATGGCTGTGAGGAACCGGGAAACTGCCCGGCGCCGAAATCACCCAACAGCCCCGACCGCTGGTATTTCTGCGAGAAGCATGCAGCAGAATATAATCGCGGTTGGGACTATTTCGAGGGGCTGAGCAAGGAAGAAGCGGCGGCGCGGGCCCGTGACGAAACGCGCGAGAGCGAAGGTTATAGCGAGGCATCGCATTATGGCTGGGCCGGTTCTGGCGATGGTAGCCGCTCGGCCGATGAGATGCGGGCGCTGGAAGTGCTGGGTCTCGATCCGGATGTGGAATTTTCGGCGGTCAAGAAAGCCTATCGCCTGCTCGCCAAGCAAAACCATCCCGATACCAATCCCGACGACCAGGAGGCCGCCGAACGCTTCCAGGCGATCCAGCTCAGCTATCAGGTGCTCAAATCCGCAGAAGAGCGGCGCGAGTGGAAGCCGGAATAATATTGTAGCTTAGAGCCAGCCGGCGATGCTGGGGATCAGGATCGCCAACACCAGCGCATTGCCAAGGCC
This sequence comes from Pseudomonadota bacterium, assembly GCA_039818985.1. Taxonomy (NCBI): domain Bacteria; kingdom Pseudomonadati; phylum Pseudomonadota; species Pseudomonadota bacterium. The sequence continues at coordinate 928,725 of JBCBSU010000001.1, forward strand.
ATGGATGGCGATACCAATCCAGCTATTCTGATAGCGCTGCACCAGAAACGGGATGACGAGGCTGATCGGCATCAACGTTAAAAAATTCCAGCGCATAAATGCGTGGACGAGAAGGTTCCAGCACAGCCCGTTGATCAGCCAGGCCCATTTACCAAAATAGCGCTGCTGCAGCGGCAGGGCATAGCCTCTCCAAAGCAGCTCTTCGCCGCCGATATTGATCACCAGCCATCCGAGCCAGAACAGCACGAGCCACCAGTTGCCGCGGACGGGGACACCCAAAAAACTTGCCAGCCCCTGCGAAATATCAAGTCTGGGGTCAAATAATTCGGGAATGATTTCAGGCGGTGCAAAAAAAGGAAATTGTGCAAAATAGGTGCCGGTACTCGCCAGCAGGATTTCACATAGCTGGAGAGTCAGAAAACCAGCGAAAATGGCAATCCATGCCTCTTTTGTGGGTTTTGTCAGCCAGAATCTTTCACGAAAGGACAATGCCGATGCGCTTTGCCGATGTTGGAAAACCACCCAGGCCAGCATGGTGACAATCGGCAACCATATTGCGGCTGTCCAACTGATAATCAGCGCTATGCCATGGTCGGTTGCCAATGGAACGCCGAGATATACCCCGGCGATTATGGCGATCCCCGGCAGACCGAAAAACAGCAGGGAACGGGTAAAATTCACTTGGGCTCAAGACCCGGTATGACGGTGAATATCTGCTATCACGCCGCGTAACGTTGCGCCGTTTCGCGGATCAGCGCGATCATATTGGGGATGCCCTGGGTACGGTTGGATGACAGCTGGTTCTTGAGGTCAAACGGTTCCAGCGCCGCCGGAATGTCGGTATCGAGTATCTGCTGGGGGGTGCCATCCTGCACAGTGGTTAGCACCAATGCTATAATGCCCTTGGTGATTGCCGCATTGCTGTCGGCGAGGAAGTGCAGATCGCCATCATCGCCGCGGGTGGGATAAACCCATACCGCCGCCGAGCAGCCGCGCACCAGCGTCGCATCGGTCTTCAGCGCATCGGGCATCGGCTCCAGTTGACGGCCAAGCTCGATCAGCAGCCGATAGCGTTCGTCGCCATCGAGAAACGCATATTCGTCGACAATGTCATCAAGACTTTGCATGGCGGCGCGCTTAGCAAGACGCAGTCCGATGCGAAAGAGGGAAAGACGGGCGGAGCCAAGAGAACCGGCCTATAGCTCCACCCCGGCGGCGATGGCTTCCAGCTTGCGCAGCCGTTCGCGCAGATCGGCCAGCTCTATGCGGGTATTGGTGTTGTGCGGGTCATGCGTCTCGTCATCGCCGCTGCGTTGCTGGCGCAGCTCCATCTGCTTGAGCGCAATCCAGTCGTTCCAGGCACGCAACAGCGTCGCTGCGAGGATTGTGAGGCCGAGCAAGGCCGCCGCAGTCACAATCAAGATCGTAGTGGGTTCCTGCATGATATCTTCCTTAAGGTTTCATCCTTGCATTCGGTGCTTAGCTGTTGCGCAAATCTTCTATTTCGCGGGCCAGGTCGCGCGATCCGCGGTCATCGGTAATGACTCGCTCGAGCACTGCGATCCGTTCCTTGAGCTGGTGTACTTCTGCCTGCAATGCCTTGGCCTCGCTATTGTCGGAGCGGAACTGGTTGCCGTCCTCATCCTCCAAAATGCCGTGCTGGGCGCGGTATCGGGCGCGCAGCACGCCAGCGATCGAGACGATCAGAACAATGCCAATGACCATTTCAAACGGATTCATGTCTCTTCCCTCTATCTTCCTGTCTTCAGGCCCGCTGTGCGGCCGTTTATCAGTTTAGTGACTCGTCGCGCAGATCCTCTATCTGCTGCGACAGGTCGTAACCCTTGTCGGTAATCACCCGCTCCAGCACCCGCACCCGCTGCTCCAGCCGCTCGGTCTGGGCCGCATAGCGCGCGGCTTTCTCCGCGGTTTCGCTGCTGACCGCCTCGATCTGCTTTTCCTTGACCTTGAGCCATTTGTTCACCGTGGTCGCGATGATGGCAATGATCGGAATCGACATGCCGACAAATGGGATCAATATGGCGAATTCTTTCATCGGCTAATCCTCTCTTCCCTCCCGGTGCTCACAGCGGTTCGTTGGTGCGATCGTCGCGCTTCTGTTCGATCCGCCTGTCGCGCAGCGCCTCGATCTCATGCGTCAGCTGGTGACTGCTGTCGGTGACGATGCGTTCGACATTGGCCAGCCGGTCCTTGACCGAACCCAGTTCGGCGCGCAGCTCGGCATTTTCCTGGGTCAGCAGCTTGACCCGCTCGACCGCCTCGCGGTCTTTCTTGGGATAGACCGCCTGGCCCCAGGCACCATCGAGCGGATAGCCATTTTTGATCCGCAGCCATGTAGTGGCGACCCAGCCGGCAACACCAACGCTGACGAGCACTGCGATAAAAGGTAAAACGGTTTGGATGACCTGTAATTTTTCCGGTTCCATTGCCTTAGCTCCTGAGATTTTCGATTTCATCTGACAGCTTTGCGCTGCTGGTTTCCCTGTCAGTTGCAATGCGTTCCAGCATGGCAACCCGATCATGCATGGCGATAATATGCTGGCTCAGCTGCTCATTTTCCGATGACAGTGCTGCGATCTTCTGGCTCGCAACATCATCTTTCTCGGCCAGCTTTTCCTTATGCTCGACCCAGCGATCGAACATGCCCCAGGCGGCGGCGCTCATGCCGACAATGCCTATCCCTATACCGAAAAATAGTGCTTCCATGATATCCGCACTCCCTAGCGCAGCTTCTCGATTTCATCGGACAGTTTCGCAGCGCTGCCTTCCTTGTCGGTAGCGATGCGCTCGAGCACCGAGATACGTTCTTCAAGGCGGGAGATTTTCCCGGTGAGCTGCTCATTTTCGGAGGTCAGCAGTTCGACCTTGCGTTGCGAATCTATATCGCCTTTTTCGGTCTTTCCGCCCCATTCATCTTCCAGCGGATAGCCGTGCCTGGCACGGATCCAGTTGTTGACCAGCCAGCCGACTGTCATCAGCGCTACAATCAATATGACAAATGATGGTCCACCCCATGACATATTGCTGTTCTCCCTTCTGATCTCTTCTTTTCTGTCCGTCGTTGTCGCTTAGCGTAGCCGCTCTATCTCGTCGGAAAGCTGGCGGTTGTTGCTGGTGTAGTACATTTCCACATCGGCGAGTCGGCGATCGATATCGCGAAAGCGTGAGCGGACGTCGCGGGCGGTGCGCGATGGCGACTGGCGGACACCCTGCCAGAATTTCTGTTCGTCATAATCGACATAGAGGCTGTTCGGCTTCTTCTCGGTCACCATGGCGGCGACGATATAGGCGATGATCAGCGGCTGGAACACGAAGAGGGTGATGCAGACAGCGGCGATACGGACCCAGGCCACATCGATGCCGGTATAATCTGCTATCCCGGCGCATACGCCTGCCAGCTTGCCATTCTGCTTGTCGCGATAGAATTTTGTCCGACGGCTCATTTGCGGGCCCTTTCCTGCATCATTTGTTCAATACGACCGATCGATGGATCGTCTTCTTCGGGTTCCGGGCTGGACAGCCGCGCCGGGCGCCAGTCGGGATTGTCCGCCTTGATGATGCGCTCGACTGTGTCCATCCGGTCGTCAAGGCGGCGGGCCATGACATACAGCTCTTCGAGCAGGCCCTCATCCTCATTGGTCAGCGTCGCGGCGGTTTTCCACTTGGTGATATAGTGGAAGATGATCCAGGGCAGGCCGATAAACAGCATGCCGACGACCATGATTGGTACCAGAATATCTTCCATCGCTTATTCCCCTTTGTCTGATGGCTTGTTCAGCGCTTTTTTCATCGCCTCCAATTCTTCGTCTACCTTGTCGCTCGATTCCAGCGCTGTGATCTGGTCTTCCAGTGTCGGCGGTCCGTCATGGCCAAGCTGCAGCGCATCGGCTTCGCCTTCGGCCATGTCGGCACGGCGTTCCAGCAGGTCGAAGCGAGAAAATGCTTCCTGAACCTTGTCGCCATTATACATGGTCTTGAGCTTGATGCGGTTCTCCGCGCTTTCGAGGCGCGACATGATCGTCGTCTGGCGGCTGCGTGCTTCGCGCAGCTTGTTCTGCAGATTGGCAATATCCTGCTCCGACGCGCGCAAGGCATCATCAAGAACCAGGATTTCCTGACTCAGCTGGGCCGACATGTCGCCGGCTTTCTTCTTTTCGACCAGCGCCGCGCGGGCGAGATCTTCACGACCCTTGGACAATGCCAGCTGCGCCTTTTCGGACCAGTCAGCCTGCAATGCGTCCAGCTTGTCGATATGTCGGCGCATTTCCTTCTGGTCGGCAATGGTGCGCGCGGCAGATGCGCGAACCTCGACCAGTGTCTCCTCCATTTCGAGGATGATCATGCGGATCATCTTGGCCGGGTCTTCGGCGCGGTCCAGCATGTCGGTGACATTGGCGGCGATGATATCGCGGGTTCGTGAAAATATTCCCATTTGTGCTACTCCAGGGTAAGAAACAATTAAGCGGCCGGGACGGGGCAAGGGGTTAACGTCCCGGCCGCCCTATTTCGTCAGGAAAAATACCTGACCGAAAAGACCTGACTGACATTAGTGCCAGTATCGGCGGCATCGTCAACCACGACCATCGGGCCGACGCTGCTGAGATAAAGCGTGGCGAACAGCAGGGCGGGAGCAATCATCCAGCCCATTACGGTTGCCTTGCTGGCGGGCTGGTTATCATCCATCGGGAAGTCCTGATTGTGTGCCATGTTGTCCTCCACTCATCTCAAATTCAGTGTATCGAATTTACAAATGGTAAAGCAGGCTATGTGCCAGTTTCTACAAACTATTGATAAAATGAGATAAATATATTTAATCCAAATTTCGGCAGCGTAGGAGTTGCGGTATATTGGGAAAATATACTATAAGTTAGGAAAATTTGCTGTATTGCCATGATATGGCACATCATTGAGGTTGGAATATGGAGCGCGCAAGTCAGTTTATCGGCGAGTCCGGGGCGTTTCTCGACGCTGTCGAGCGCGCCAGCCGTGCTGCGGCACTGGATCGTCCGGTGTTGGTCATTGGTGAACGCGGTACCGGCAAGGAACTGATCGCCGAACGTCTGCATCGCCTGAGCCTGAGATGGGATGGACCACTGGTGACAATGAACTGCGCCGCCTTGCCCGAAACACTGATCGAGGCGGAACTGTTCGGTCATGAGGCGGGTGCCTTTACCGGCGCCACCAAGGCGCGTGTCGGACGGTTCGAGGAGGCCGATAGCGGCACACTCTTTCTCGACGAGCTCGGCACTTTATCCATGGGCGCCCAGGAGCGGCTGCTGCGCGCGGTCGAATATGGTGAGGTGACCCGCATCGGTTCTTCCAGACCGGTCAATGTGGATGTCCGCATCGTCGCCGCCACCAATGAGAATTTGCCCAAGCTGGTCGAACAGCATCGCTTCCGGGCCGATTTGCTCGACCGGTTGTCGTTCGAGGTGGTGACACTGCCGCCGTTGCGCGTGCGCGATGGCGATATCCCGATCCTGGCCGATTATTTCGGTCGCCGCATGGGCACCGAGCTGGGCTGGGAAGAATGGCCCGGCTTTGGTGATCTCGCGCTGCAGGCAATGCAACGCTATCCATGGCCGGGTAATGTTCGTGAATTGCGGAATGTCGTCGAGCGAGCTGTCTATCGCTGGGACGATGCGACGCGGCCGGTCGACCATGTGGTGTTCGATCCCTTCGAATCGCCCTGGCGGCCCAGGGGAGAGGCGGCGGCCTCGCAAAATGGTGATCCGGTCAGTACCGCAACGCCCGCGCCCCAAACGGCCAATGATGCGGTTGAGGCCAATGGCAGTGCCGCCGTTGCTGGCGTTGCCACTGCGGCAGCCCCGGGGATGCTGCCGATGGAGCAGATGGAAGATGTGACCTGTCTGAAAACCGCAGTTGAGGCACATGAGCGCACGATCCTCGAACATGCCTTGGCGCGCAACCGCTATAATCAGCGGCAGACCGCCAAGGCGCTCAATCTCAGCTATGATCAGCTGCGTCATGCATTGAAAAAGCACGACCTGCTCGGCTGACTGGCAAAGAAATAGGCCCTCCAGCTGATCGGCCATTGTCATACGCCACCATCGCGTCTATATAATATACATTCCGACAATATTGGTGATTGGGATGTTGGCGCCGCGAGGGGCCGACGCAAATGCCATTGCCTGTTGGACACTTTAATCCGCCCTGCGGGGCCTGACAGGATTGCGATACTATTGTGGCCGGGAACAGTGCCGATATTGCCACGCTGACAGCGTTGATCGAACCCGAGGTGCAGGCCCTGGGTTTCGAATTGGTGCGTGTCAAAATCATGCCGTCCGAAGCCGGTGATGGTGGTCAGGCACTGCAGATCATGGCGGAGGATCCGGCAACCGGCCAGCTTGTCATCGACCAGTGCGCCGCGATTTCGCGCCGCGTTTCCGAACAGTTCGATGCGGCTGAGGAACAGGGCAATATATTGATCGAGGATGCCTATCATCTCGAGGTCAGCTCGCCGGGTATCGACCGGCCGTTGACGCGTGAGAAGGACTTTGCCCAATGGGCCGGACATGAAGCAAAAATATCGGTCACCGAAAAGCTTGATGGCCAGCGCAATTTTCGTGGTATTCTCATCGGCCTTGATACACGCAATGGCAAAGCCGCTGCAGGGATCGAACAGGCAGATGGCGACACCGTCCTGATACCGCTCGATATCATGCATTCGGCGAAACTTGTCTTGACCGACGCGCTGATTGCCGCCACGGCGCCGTTGGACACCGGCGACGCCGAGATCGAAACCGAAACCGAAGAACAGATCGAAGAACAGGAAGACTGACCATGGCCGACGCCATTTCTGCCAACAAGGCTGAGCTGCTTGCAATTGCAAATGCCGTTTCATCGGAGAAGATGATCGACAAGACGATTGTGATCGAAGCGATCGAGGAAGCCATTCAGCGCGCGGCGCGGGCCCGCTATGGCGCGGAGAATGATATTCGCGCCAAGCTCGATCCCAATACCGGCGATCTGCGGCTGTGGCGCGTTGTCGAGGTGGTCGAGGAGGTCGAAGACTATTTCAAGCAGGTCGATCTGAAAGGCGCGCAGAAGCTTGAGAAAGATGCCAAGCTGGGCGACTTCATCGTCGATCCGCTGCCTGCTGTTGATCTTGGCCGTATCGACGCCCAGGCTGCCAAGCAGGTGATCTTTCAGAAAGTGCGCGATGCCGAGCGCGAGCGGCAGTTCGAGGAATTCAAGGACCGCGCCGGCGAGATTATCACCGGTGTCGTCAAATCGGTCGAATTCGGCCATGTCATCGTCAATCTGGGGCGTGCCGATGGTGTGATCCGTCGCGACCAGCAGATTCCGCGCGAAGTGGTCCGGGTCGGTGATCGCATCCGGGCGCTGATCCTCAAGGTGGTACGTGAAAATCGCGGTCACCAGATTTATCTGAGCCGCTCGCATCCCGATTTCATGCGCCGCCTGTTCGCGCAGGAAGTACCTGAAATCTATGACGGCATTATCGAGATCAAGGCCGCGGCGCGTGATCCGGGCAGCCGCGCCAAGATCGGCGTGATCAGTCATGATGGTTCGATTGACCCGGTCGGCGCTTGTGTTGGCATGAAGGGCAGCCGGGTTCAGGCCGTGGTGCAGGAGATGCAGGGCGAGAAGATCGATATCATTCCCTGGTCCGAGGATACCGCGACCTTCATCGTCAACGCGCTGCAGCCGGCAACGGTCAGCCGCGTGGTGATTGACGAGGAAGAAGGCCGCATTGAGGTGGTCGTTCCGGATGATCAGCTGTCGCTCGCCATTGGCCGTCGCGGCCAGAATGTCCGTCTTGCCTCACAGCTGACCGATGCCGCGATCGATATCATGACCGAGGAAGAGTCGAGCGAGAAGCGTCAGAAGGAATTCACCGAGCGCTCGGCAATGTTCGAGAACGAGCTCGATGTTGACGAGACGCTGTCGCAGCTTTTGGTGGCCGAGGGCTTTAGTGAGCTGGAGGAAGTTGCCTATGTTGCGCCCGAAGAGCTTTCGGGCATTGAGGGCTTTGACGAGGAGCTGGCCGCCGAACTGCAGAGCCGTGCTGTCGAGGCGCTGGAACGCAAGGAAGCTGCTGCGCGTGAAAAGCGGCGTGAACTTGGTGTCGAGGATGCGTTGGCCGATATCGTCCATCTCAACGAGCAGATGTTGGTGACGCTGGGCGAGGGAGGCATCAAGACGCTTGATGATCTCGCTGATCTGGCCACCGATGAGCTGATCGCCAAGAAGCGCGCCGACAATCGTCGCCGCGAAAATCGCCGCAGCGAGGAAGTGGTCGGTGTTCTGGGCGAATATGGCCTGAGCGAAGAGCAGGGCAATGAGATCATCATGGCCGCACGCGCGCACTGGTTCGACGATGAGGAAGAGCCGGCAGCGAAAGAGGCAGCCGGTGATGCCAATGAAGAAGGCTTGAGTGCCGATGGGGAGGTCGCGGATGCGGAAACTCCCCAATGATACGGCCGATACGCCCGTAAGACGCTGCATTCTGACCGGTGAGCGCGCCGAAAGCCGCGCTCTGATCCGGTTGGCTCTTGGCCCCGATAATCATGTCGCCCCGGACGTGCACGCGCGCGCACCGGGACGCGGCGCATGGGTGACGCCGTCCGCGGCACTGTTGCGTGACGCAATCCGTGGCAGGAAATTGCTGCCCGCACTGAAACGCGCCTATAAGGCGGGAGACGTCGTGATCAGCGATGATCTGGTGCAGCATATCGACGATGCGCTGAGCCGTGCGCTGCTCGACCGGCTGGGGCTGGAAGCGCGCGCCGGAACGCTGCTCAGCGGTGCGCAAAAGGTCGAAACAGCGGCGCGGAGCGGCGCGGTTTGCCTGCTGCTCCATGCCGGCGACGCCCGGGATAATGGCCGCGCCGCGCTCGACCAGGCATGGCGTGTCGGCAGTGACAGGGAAGGCAGCGGCCAGGCAGGCATTATCTTGCCACTGGACCGCACCGCCTTATCTGTGGCATTGGGGCGCGAAAATACTGTGCATTTGGCTCTGACCGACAGCGCGGCGGCTGACCGGGTCACAGCCATACTTTTCCGTCTGTTGCAGTTTCGTGGGTCTGCCGTTCCAACAGACGGTGATGCGTCCGGCAATCGGATGCATGAAGATATAGTGATGAAGGGTTAAGTCTGTTCCATGAGTGATAACAAAGAAGAAAAGCCAAAGCTGGGCCGTAAACCGCTGGGACTGAAGCGGTCGGTCGAGTCTGGCGAAGTGAAGCAGACGTTCAGCCATGGCCGCACCAACAAGGTGGTGGTCGAGGTCAAGCGCCGCAAGCTGGTCGGCAAGCCGGGGGCCAAGCCCGAGCCAGCACCGGCACCTGCCCCCGCACCTGCTCCGGAAGCGAAGAAGCCCGAGGCCAAGGCTCCGGCCAAAAAGGCCAAGCCTGCCGGTGACGAAGTTCTGAGCCGCAAGGAGCGGCAGGAAAAGCTGCTGCGCGAAGCCGAAGAGGCGCGGCTGGCTGCGCTGGAAGATGCCCGCCGCCGTGAGGCCGAGGAAAAGACACGCAAGGCAGAAGAGGAAAAGGCGCGCGCCGAGCAGAATCGCAAGGCCAGCGCCGAAGCCGAGAAAGCTGCCGATGCCCCTGTTCCCGAAGCGGAACCGGTCAGCGAAAAGGCGCCGGAAGAGACCAAAACCAGTGCTCCCGCACCGCGCAAGTTTACCCCGGTATCACCGGCTAAGCGGCCCGAGCCGAAAAAACCGGCTCCCAAGCCGAGCCGTGACCGCAAGGAACGGCGCCAGTCGGGCAAGCTCACCGTCAACCGCGCGCTCAGCGAGGGCGATGGTGGCGCACGGGCGCGTTCACTGGCAGCGCTGAAGCGCGCGCGCGAAAAAGAAAAGCGGGCGCAAATGTCGGGTCAGCCGCGTGAAGCGCAACCCAAACAGTCACGCGAAGTGGTCGTGCCTGAGGCTATCACAGTACAGGAACTGGCGAACCGCATGGCCGAAAAGGGCGCGGATCTGGTCAAGTCGCTGTTCAAAATGGGGTCGATGGTGACGGTCAACCAGACCATCGACCAGGATACTGCCGAGTTGTTGGTCGAGGAGTTTGGCCACAAGATCAAACGCGTCAGCGAAGCCGATGTCGAGATCGATACCGAAGCCGATGTCGATCCGGAAGACACGCTCAAGTCACGTCCGCCGGTGGTCACCATCATGGGCCATGTCGACCATGGCAAGACCTCGCTGCTTGATGCACTACGCGGTACCGATGTTGTCGCCGGTGAAGCGGGCGGCATTACCCAGCATATCGGCGCCTATCAGGTGAAGCTGAAATCGGGCGACAAGATCACTTTCCTCGACACGCCGGGCCATGCGGCTTTCTCCGAGATGCGTGCGCGCGGTGCCAATGTCACCGACATTGTGATCCTGGTGGTTGCCGCCGATGACGGGCTGATGCCGCAAACGATCGAGGCGATCAACCACACCAAGGCGGCCGATGTCCCGATGATTGTGGCGATCAACAAGATCGACAAGAACAGCGCCGAGCCGGACAATGTTCGCAACCGGTTGCTCGAGCATGAGGTGATCGTCGAGAAGCTGTCGGGTGAGGTGCAGGATGTCGAGGTATCGGCGCTGAAGGGTACCCATATCGACAAGCTGATCGAGGCGATCACGCTGCAGGCCGAATTGCTCGAACTCAAGGCCAATCCAGATCGCGCCGCCGAAGGCGTGGTGATTGAGGCCAAGCTCGACAAGGGTCGCGGCCCGGTGGCAACGGTGCTGATCGAACGCGGTACGCTCAAGCGTGGCGATACCTTTGTGGTCGGCGAACATGCCGGCAAGGTGCGTGCGATGATTGACGACAAGGGCAAGCAGGTCAAGGAAGCAGGCCCGTCGCTGCCGGTCGAGGTACTCGGCCTGTCGGGTGTCCCCGGTGCCGGTGACAAGCTGACCGTGGTCGATAACGAAGCTCGTGCCCGCGAAGTTGCCGAATATCGCCAGCAAAAGGCACTCGAACAGCGTACCGCCATGGCACCGGCCTCGCTCGACAATATGTTCTCTGCATTGGGCGACAAGGCGATCGAATATCCGGTGGTGGTCAAGGCCGATGTGCAGGGTTCGGTCGAAGCGATTATCGGCAGCCTCAACAATATCTCGACCGATGATATCAAGGCGCGGGTGCTGCACTCGGGCGTTGGCGGCATCACCGAGTCCGATGTGACGCTGGCCAAGGCATCGAACGCCCCGATTATCGGCTTCGGCGTCCGCGCCAATGCCAAGGCCCGCGAGATCGCCCAGCGCGATGGCGTCCGCTTCAAATATTTCGATGTGATCTATGACCTGATCGAGGACATCAAAGGCGAGATGGCGGGCGAGCTTGGTCCCGAGCGGATCGAGACGATTGTCGGTCAGGCCGAGGTCAAGGAAGTTTTCCCGGCGGGCAAGAAGGACAAGGCAGCCGGCCTGCTGGTCCTCGATGGCGTCATCAAAAAGGGCCACCATGCCCGTCTCATGCGCGAGGATGTCATTGTCTCGGCAACCACTATCGCTTCGCTGCGTCGGTTCAAGGACAATGTCGACGAGGTTCGTTCGGGTCTCGAATGCGGCGTGGTTCTGGAAGACACCAACGATATCAAGCCGGGCGATACCCTCGAAGTGTTCGATGTCGAGATGAAGGAGCGCACGCTCTGATCAGGCGTGATAGCAGAACAGGGGCAGGGCGATGACCGAACAGCGCACATTGGCATCGCCATCGTCCGAGCTTATGGGCGTTAAGTCGGTCGATTATGACCGTGACACCGGCGTTGCGACGATGCATTTCGATGTGCCTGAGGTGTTCGCCAGCCCGCGCGGCTTCGTTCAGGGCGGCCTGATTGGCGGTTTTCTCGACGAGGTGATGGGGGCGGCAGCCTTTGGTTACAGCCAGAACAGGCTGCTGCCGCTGAACCTGGAGATGAGCATGAGCTATTTGCGCCCGGTGCCGCTCGGTCAGTTGGTCGGCAAGGCGCAGGTGGTCAAAATGGGCCGCAATGTGGTGTTTGTTGAAGGCGAACTGCAGGACATGCAGGGCGTGACGCTGGTGCGTTCGACAACCACAGCATTGCTGACAGGGATACCCGATGGCAAAGTATAATGACAGCTCACCCGAAGGCCGCTCGGTGCGCGTATTGCGCGTCGGCGAGCAGGTGCGCCATGTGCTGTCCGAGCTGCTGATGCGCGGTGAGGTGCATGATGAAATGCTGACCGCGACGCATATCGCGATTACCGAGGTGCGGATGACGCCCGACCTGCGCAACGCGACGGTCTATGTCAAACCGTTGCTGGGCAAGGATGAGGAGGCGATCCTCAAGGCATTGCGGACCAACACCGCCTATTTCCAGCGCGAAGTCGCGTCGCGCGTGCGCACCAAATATGCGGCCAAGCTGAAATTCGTCGCTGATGACAGTTTCGATGAGGCCAGCCGGGTCGAGGCTCTACTCAGTGATCCCAAGGTTGCGCGGGATTTGGACTGATCCAAACCGTTCGTGCTGAGCTTGTCGAAGCACGTTTTGCAAGCTCGTGTATAATCGATAAGCGCCCTTCGACAAGCTCAGGGCTAACGGTTATGGGTTGGCCCCATGGCCAAGCTCTATTTCTACTATTCCTCGATGAATGCCGGCAAATCGACCACCTTGTTGCAGGCGGCATTCAACTATGAAGAGCGCGGTATGGAAACCATGTTGTGGACCGCCGCACTCGATAATCGCAGCGGGCAGGGGATTATCAGCTCTCGCATCGGGCTGGAGCGGCAAGCGCATTGCTTTGAGGAAGAAACCGACCTGCTCGCCGCCATTGGTGCGGAACATGAACGACGGTCGCTTAACTGTGTGCTGATCGACGAGGCGCAATTTCTGTCCAAGGCCCAGGTGTTTCAACTGGCGCTGGTCTGCGACCGGCTGAAAATCCCGGTGCTGGCTTATGGCCTGCGCACCGATTTCCAGGCCGAGCTTTTCCCCGGCAGTGCACAATTGCTCGCCATTGCAGACCAGCTGGTGGAGCTGAAAGCGATATGTTTTTGCGGGGCAAAGGCAACTATGAACCTGCGCGTCGATGCCGATGGTAATCCTGTCCGCGCAGGTGCGCAGACCGAGATTGGTGGCAATGACCGCTATGTCGCGCTGTGCCGCAAGCATTTCATGGAGCGTCTCGGTGACGGTTGAGGCGCTTTCGGTGGTGCTGGAAGACCCACTGGTCCGGCTGGAGCCGCTGGCTGCGCATCATATTGAACCCCTGCGTGCTGCCTGTGCACGTGACCGGGAGATATGGGAGATTTATCCCTTTTCTATGCTTGATGACCAATTCGAGGCAGCGATGGAGCGGTTTCACCGGACCAGCAACTGGGTGCGCTTTGCGGTGCTGCATCAGGGCAAAATCATCGGCATGACCAATTACATTAACCCCGATGCGGTCAACAAGGTCGTTGAAATTGGTGGCACCTATATCGAACCCGCCGCGCGTGGCACCGGGGTGAATGACAGCATGAAACGCCTGATGATCGATCGTGCCTTTGCCAGCGGCTTCACAAAGATCGAATTTCGCGTCGACGGGCGCAACACCCGCTCGCAAGCGGCGGTGCTCAAGCTGGGCGCGATGCGCGAGGGCGTGCTGCGCAAGAACCGCATCACTTGGACCGGTTATGTCCGTGACACCCATGTTTTCGGATTGCTCAGGGATGAGTGGCAGGGGCAATAACATGACCCGACCGCATGGCTGGATCATTCTCGACAAGCCGCTGGAGCTGAGTTCGACCCAGGCGGTAGGGGCGGTGAAGCGCAATTTGCGCGAGGCCGGAATAAAGGTCTCTGGCAAGGGTGGTGGTGTCACCAAGGTGGGGCATGGCGGTACGCTCGATCCGCTGGCCACGGGGGTATTGCCGATTGCGCTGGGCGAGGCGACCAAGCTGAGCGGGCGGATGCTCGATGCGGCCAAGAGTTACGATTTCACTATCCAGTTCGGCGCGGAGACGGATACGCTGGATACCGAAGGCGCTGTAGTGACCAAGAGCGCTCATCGTCCGACCTTGGCGGATATTGAGGCGGTACTACCGCGCTTTACCGGGCCGATAGAGCAGGTGCCGCCGGCCTATTCGGCGCTGAAAGTCGATGGCCAGCGGGCCTATGATCGGGCGCGCGCGGGCGAGCAGGTGGAGATGAAGCTGCGGGCGGTGACAATTCACAGCCTGTCCCTAAATTCCTCCCCGGGACGGGGAGGTGGCAGCGCGTCAGCGCTGACGGAGGGGGCTTTCAAGAACCACAATTCAAGCGGCATGTCCCCCTCCACCAGCTTCGCTGGTCCCCCTCCCCGTCCCGGGGAGGAATTAACGGATATCACCCTTACAGCCCATGTTTCCAAGGGCACTTATATCCGCTCACTCGCCCGCGACATATCGCGTGCGTTGAACACGGTTGGCCATGTCACCATGTTGCGGCGGACAAAAGCGGGGCCTTTTGCGCTGGAACAAGCGATTTCGCTGGACAAGCTCAACGAAATCGGTAAAGGCGCGCCACTTGAAGACATAATCTTGCCATTTGAGGCAGGGCTGGACGGCATCCCGGCTCTTTCCCTCACCCCCGATCAGGCAAGGCGGGTCCGTCAGGGCCAGGTCGTGACCGGGATAGCCAGTGATGACGGCGAATATTGGGTGCATGGCGGCGATATGGTCCCGCTGGCGCTGGTTTCGCTGGAAGCTTGCGAGCTTCGCGTCATTCGCGGCTTCAATATGAACATATGATGCTCGAGGAATGAAACCATGTCGATTACTGCTGAACGCAAACAGGAACTGATCAAGGAATATGCCCGCGAAGAGGGCGATACAGGTTCCCCGGAAGTCCAGGTCGCGATCCTGACCGAGCGTATCAACACGCTCACCGATCACTTCAAATCGCACCACAAGGATAACCATTCGCGTCGTGGTCTGTTGATGATGGTCAACAAGCGCCGTTCGCTGCTCGATTATCTGCGTGGCAAGGACGCGCAACGCTATACCGACCTGATTGGCAAATTGGGTCTTCGCAAATAAGACTTTCAAGCGGGCGGCCCATTTCGGGCCGCTTTGCTTATGGGGCATATCGCACGCAATTCGGCGGCGAATGCCATGGGGCAACAGAAACACGCCCCGAACCGCGCGGCACCGGACAGTGCCGCAACCAAAGAGGCCCCGCCCGGCATTAGGGTCGCGCGGGTTGAGAAGGAAAATCTATGTTTGATGTGAAAACTGTATCTCTGGAATGGGGCGGAAAAACCCTCACTCTGGAAACGGGCCGTATTGCCCGTCAGGCCGATGGCGCCGTGCTGGCGACCTATGGCGAAACCGTTGTTCTCTGTGCGGTCACCGCCGCACGTTCGGTTAAGGAAGGCCAGGACTTCTTCCCGCTGACTGTCCACTATCAGGAAAAATTCTCCGCTGCCGGCCGTATACCCGGTGGTTTTTTCAAGCGTGAGCGCGGCGCGACCGAGAAGGAAACGCTGACCAGCCGGTTGATCGACCGTCCGATCCGTCCGCTCTTCCCCGAAGGTTTCTACAACGAAATCAACTGTATCTGCCAGGTGCTGAGCTTTGACGGCGAGACCGAGGCCGATATCGTTGCGATGATTGCGGCCTCTGCTGCGCTGACCATTTCCGGCGTGCCGTTTATGGGCCCGATTGGCGCGGCGCGCGTTGGCTTTATCGATGGCGAATATGTCCTCAACCCGAAGCAGGAAACCGCTCTGGAAGATGGTCGCCTCGATCTGGTTGTTGCCGCGACCCAAGACGCGGTGATGATGGTTGAATCCGAAGCCAAGGAACTGACCGAAGATGAAATGCTCGGCGCAGTTCTGTTTGCGCATAACGAGATTAAAACCGTTGTCGGAGCGATCATCGACTTGGCCGAACAGGCCGCCAAAGACCCTTGGGAGTTGGACGTTGTCGAGGACAAATCGGCCAAGCTGGAAGAACTGCGCGGTCTGATCGGTGACGATCTGGCAGCCGCCTACAAGATCACCGACAAGCAAGCGCGTCAGGATGCGATCAATGATGCGCGCGAAAAGGCACGCGAGCATTTCGAACCGCTGAAAGAAACAGACCCGGCGGAATATCTCGGCACGCTGAAGCTGGTGAAGAAGCTGGAAGCCAGCATTGTGCGCGGCGCAATCCTGAAAGATGGCCAGCGTATCGATGGCCGTAAGACCAACGAAGTGCGCCAGATCGAGAGCATGGTCGGCTTCCTGCCGCGTACCCATGGTTCGGCGCTGTTCACCCGGGGTGAAACCCAGGCAATCTGTACCACGACTTTGGGCACCAAGGATGCCGAGCAGATGATCGATGGCCTTGATGGCCTGACCTACAGCAATTTCATGCTGCACTATAACTTCCCGCCCTATTCGGTCGGTGAAGTGGGCCGCTTCGGCGCGCCGGGCCGTCGTGAGATTGGTCATGGCAAGCTGGCATGGCGGGCGCTGCATCCGGTTCTGCCAGATGCCGAGGAGTTCCCGTACACCATCCGTATCTTGTCAGACATTACCGAGTCCAATGGTTCGTCCTCCATGGCGACCATTTGCGGCGGCTGTCTGTCGATGATGGATGCCGGTGTTCCGATCGAGCGTCCGGTGTCTGGCATCGCCATGGGCCTGATCCTGGAAGGCGATGACTTTGCGGTTCTCTCCGATATTCTGGGTGATGAAGATCATCTCGGCGATATGGACTTCAAGGTGGCGGGTACCGAAAACGGCATCACCACCATGCAGATGGACATCAAGATTGCCGGTATCACCGAGGAAATCTTCAAGGCTGCGCTGAACCAGGCCAAGGAAGGCCGGGCGCACATTCTGGGTGAGATGACCAAGGCTCTCGGTGCATCACGCACCGAAATGTCGCAGCACGCGCCGCGTATCGAGACGATGCAGATCGACAAGGCGAAGATCCGCGACGTGATCGGAACTGGCGGCAAGGTGATCCGCGAGATTGTCGCGGAAACCGGCGCCAAGGTCGATATTGACGATGAAGGCCTGATCAAGATTTCCTCGTCCGATGGCACGCAGATCGAGGCTGCCAAGGCCTGGATTGAAGGCATTGTCGAGGAAGCCGAAGTCGGCAAAATCTACAATGGCAAGGTCGTCAATCTGGTGGATTTCGGCGCGTTCGTGAACTTCATGGGCGGCAAGGACGGGCTGGTGCACGTCTCCGAAATCAAGAATGAGCGTGTCGAGAAGGTCTCTGACGAACTGTCCGAGGGGCAGGAAGTCAAGGTCAAGGTTCTCGAGATCGACCAGCGCGGCAAGGTTCGCCTGTCGATGCGCGTTGTCGATCAGGAAACCGGCGAAGAGCTGGAAGACACCCGTCCGCCCCGCGAGAACAAGCGCGGCGGCCGTGGCCCGCGTCGCGATGGTGATGGTGGCCGTGAAGGCGGTCGTGGCCGAGGTCGCGGACGCGGTCGTGGTCGCGGCGGTGACAATGACGGTGGTGACAAGGGCGGCGACGCCCCGCTGCCCGATTTCATCAAAGGTGATGACGACTGATCGCACGATCAGGGCAAGAATTCATGAGAAGGCCGCCGGAGCGATCTGGCGGCCTTTTTCACGTCCGCTTCATTTTATATTCGCCAATATTCCCAAATTGCTGTTTTGCAACGCAGCGATTTACGCTTAGACTTGCATAAGCGGAATGGGGCGAAGGAGGGGGCGATGCTGTTCAGAACAGGTGCATACGCAATCGTGGCGGCGTTGATGCTGCTCCTCGCTAGCGAACCAGCCAGCGCCAGCGCCGATTCCACCTGCTATCCTGAATGGGCGATCACCAATGCCAGCGACAATTGTGCCAATTTGGGGGTGATTTCACCGGGCAATGACAGCCGGGTCAACCTGTTTCTGCTGTTGTCGGACAGATATCCGCAAAGCGACCGTATCAGCCAACCGGATAATGGCTGGGAGGACCAGTTTGGCGAGACCTATTTCAACTGGCGTATATTGAGCCGGCTATGGCGTGGTGATCCGGATCGCGAATATCCCGAATTTTACGGCACGCGCTGTGGCAGCTATGTGCAGGGGACGCAGGATTTCGAAGCGGCGCTGAAAGCGGCGCGGGGGATCAGCCCCAAGGATCGCATCACGCTGATCGAGTCGCGTTTTGCGCTTTATGCCATCTGCGAGTTGCGCAGTGGCGGCAGCCGCTATAGCTGGCAGCGCGAAGAACCCGAAGAGGTTGCGCCCTTCTCCATGATACAGGCCGATGTTGCGCCTGGCCGGGCGCGTGAATTTCTACTCTATCTCAATGGCGCAGGGGCATTTTACAGCGAACAATTTGCGCGTGCCCAGACCATGTTCAAAAGCCTGAAAAATGCCAAAGACCCCTGGGTCAGAGAGGCATCGCGCTATATGCTGGGCAGAGTGGCGGTCAATCTGGCGCAGGCCAATGCCAATGATAAATGGGGCTATTTTGACCCTGGCAAGGCGGACAGGCAACACGCCATCGCTGCCGAAGCTGCCTTCAAGGCCTATCTGAAAGACTATCCGAAAGGGCGATATGCCGCCTCTGCGTCAGGGCTGGTGCGCCGTGCCTATTGGCTGTCACGGGATTTTGGCAAGCTGGCCCGTGCATATTATCGGGCACTGGGCAGTGCGGACCTTTTGGCCGACCGGGCCAGGCTGATCGAGGAGATCGATAACAATCTGTTATACGCACATATCGATCCTTATGCGGAAGAGATAAGCGCGCCGGGTTATGATGAACCGCCGATGCTGCGCGCGGCGCGTTTATTGCTCCAGATACGCTTCGCCGTTTCAGATGATGAGCCGAAGCTGAAACGCGCCTTTATCACCGGCCAGAAAGACCAATTTGGGACGCAGACCGCGCTCTACGAATTCATTCTCGCCAATTATGATTTCTACATCGCCCACGATTATCGCTCGGTGCTGACGCTGATCCCCGACGCGGCGCGGCAGGAAGACTTTTCCTATTTGCAATTCTCCCGTCAGGCGCTGCGCGGTCATGCATTGGCGATGCTTGAGGATCGTAATGAGGGCGGTTTCTGGCGCGATATGCTGGGTGGCAGCAAGGCGCGCTATCAGCAGGCGGTTGTCGAACTGGGGTTAGCCAGCTTCTATGAACGCAACGGCCAGTTGGACAGGGTTTTTGCCCCTGCTTCACCGATTACCAAACCGGTTATTCGCAATATATTGCTGACCACTGTTGCCGGCCCGGACATGCTGCGCCGGGTGGTGGATAATGATAAGCGCCCGCAAAATGAGCGCGATGTCGCGCTGTTTACACTGTTCTACAAACAGCTGAGCCGCGGCTATTATGGTGCTTTTGTCCGCGATAGTGCGCAGCGGCTCAAAGGCGCCGGTAACAGCGACGCCTGGGTTGGCGCAATCAGCTATCAGCAGGATATTCCGCTGGGGCTGTTCAGCGCCGGTAAGCGATCGGAAAATATCGACTGCCCGGCGCTTGTCGATGTTGCGCGGGCATTGGCGGCCAATAAACAGGATTATAAGGGCAGACTATGCCTTGGCGATTTCTGGCGGCGCAACGGGTTTGACTATTTCGATCTGCGCACGCGTGGACGCTGGCGCTGGCTGGATCGCGGGGAAAATGCATCGCCGGTACTGGGTTCTTCCGAAGAGCTGTTCCCCGGTGAGCAAATACCGCGGCAGCAATTCTATCAGGATATTATCGCCGACAAAGCTGCACCGGCAAAATGGCGCAGCTATGCGTTGTACCGCGCGGTGCGTTGCTATGCACCATCGGGTGGCAATAGCTGCGGCGGTGAGGATGTTACCGAGAATCAACGGCGCGACTGGTTCCGCGAGTTGAAGCGGCGTTATCCTGAATCGCGATGGGCCAAAGAACTGAAATATTATTGGTGAGAAGGGGCATCGTCCTGCGACTGATCATCGCCCTGTGCTGTGGCGTGTCGCTGACATCCTGCGATAATGTCTCGCAAAATGCCACACCGCCCGAAGCCGCGATTGTCGATGCCGCTGATCATGACGCTTTTTGGCTGTGGGCCGGGGTCAGGCCGCAACCGGTGCTGGAAAGCGCCAAAACCGTCTATATTCTCGATAGCGAATTGCGCAGGGGTGATAGGCTGCCGACGGTACTGCGTCCCGCAATTCCGGCCGTGGGCGATACCGATATCTGGATCGTTGTACGGGTTGAGACGCTCGACTGGAGCGAGCAGGTCCATGCCAGTCTGCAACGGCGGTTGCGGTTGTGGGAACAGCGTAACCGGCTGGTTGGGCTGCAGGTCGATTTCGATGCCGCGACCCATGGTCTCGACGAATATGGAGCTTTTCTGGGCGATTTGCGCCGCCGCCTGCCATCGCGCTTTCGTCTCGGTATTACCGGCCTGATGGACTGGAGCGCCAATGGTGACCCGGCGGCGCTGGCAGCGTTAAGCGACAGCGTCGATGATATTGTTATCCAGACCTATCAGGGACGGCAGACTATTCCCGGCTATGCGACCTATCTGAAACATCTGGGGCGGCTCGACATACCCTATCGCATCGGCCTGGTGCAGCACGGCCAATGGGCCGAACCGGCGGGGTTGCGCGATGATCCCGATTTTCGGGGCTATGTCGTGTTCCTCGTCAACCCGCGATAGAGCGTGTCCTGAAGGGCTAGATGCCCATGCAAGTGACGTGACGACGCCAGCGCACCTCCTGACACGATGACAATGTATCTGGCCCTTCAGGACACGCTCTAGTTGCGCCGCCGCAATGGTAATTCAGCCCAGGTTTAGCTAGAAGTGCATAACCATGGTGAGAACGGTTTGGGGATAATATCCTGCATACCCCCTTGGCGCTTGGCGAATGAACGGATATGGCGATGCCCATGATCAGAACGACACATATTCTCGGCCCCATTGCCGCGTTTGCCCTGCTCTCGGGTTGTAATGCCCTTGGCGGTGGCGGCAATGAAATTGATACCAGCTATGTCGCGCGTGATGTCAACACGCTCTACACGGCAGCCAAGGGACGGCTCGACCGTGACCAGTATCAGCTTTCGGCGGCGCTGTTTGACGAGGTTGAGCGCCAGCACCCCTATTCGCCCTGGGCCCGTCGTGCCAAGCTGATGGGCGCGTACAGCTATTATCTGTCGCGCGATTATTCCAAGGCGATCCAGTCTTCGCAAAGCTTCCTGTCGATCCATCCGGGTAACAAGGACGCGCCCTATGCCTATTATCTGATCGCGCTCAGCTATTATGAGCAGATCAGCGATGTCACCCGCGATCAGGCCATCACCGAACAGGCGCTGGCCGCACTGGGTGAGGTCATCCGCCGCTATCCCGGCAGCCGCTATGCCGCCGATGCGGTTTTGAAGGTCGATCTGGTCAACGACCATCTCGCCGGCAAGGAAATGGAGATCGGGCGTTTCTACCAGCGCGACTCACGCTGGCTGTCGGCGACGCTGCGGTTTCAGAATGTCATCGACAAATATCAGACCACCAGCCACACCGCCGAAGCGCTGTACCGGCTGGTAGAATGCTATTATTCGCTCGGTATTCCGGACGAGGCAAAAAAATCCGCGGCTGTGCTCGGGGTCAACTATCCCGGGTCGAAATGGTATGAAAAAGCCTATAAGCTGGTCGAGAAGCACGGCGATGGCGGCAGCGAGAGCTGACTGCACACCTTCAACTCGTCATTCCGGAAGCCTGTTTTCGCCAAATCTCTGATTTGGTTAGAAAAGCGAGTTGTCCGGAATCCAGGGCCACAAGCGCCATCGCCTGTGGCCCTGGATTGATATTCGATCAGCTACGCTTCCCGGATCAAGCATTACCAACAGAAAACTGACGTTTTCCGGGCAAAGCTAAGTCCGGAATGACGAACTGGGTGGTTGTGATGCCTAATTCAGTCGGCGGGTGATAACCCGATAATTCTCCTTAGCAAGCTGCGCCTGACGCGCTAAAGCATCGACATGCTGGCAAGTCTGTCGATCCGCGATCTGGTGATTATCGAGGCGCTGGAGCTGAATTTCGCATCCGGCCTTGGCGTGCTGACCGGGGAAACCGGGGCCGGCAAATCGATATTGCTCGATGCGCTGGGGCTGGTGCTGGGCAATCGCGCCGATAGCGGGTTGGTGCGCGCCGGTGCCGACAGGGCCCGGGTGACCGCAGGTTTCGAGGTGGATCCGGGTGACGGGCCGCTGGCTGCATTGCTGTTAGACAATGATGTCGAGATCGATCCGGGTGAACCACTGATCATCCGGCGGCAAGTGCGCGCCGATGGCGGCAGCCGCGCCCATATCAACGATCAGCCGGTATCCGCCTCGCTGCTGCGTGAAGTCGCGGCGCATCTGGTGGAAATCCACGGCCAGCATGATGATCGCGGGTTGATCAATCCTGCCGGTCATCGCCAGCTGCTCGACAGCTTTGCCCGCACCGATCTGAGTCCGGTGGCTACGGCCTATCGGACATGGCGCGAGGCTGAAAGCAGGTTGGCCGAGGCGCGTACCGCCATGGCCAAAGCCGAGCGCGACCGCGATTATCTGCAGCACAGCCTTGAGGAATTGCGCGAATTTGCGCCCGGAGCGGGTGAGGAGGAGGCGCTGGCGCTGGAACGCGCGACGATGCAAAAGGGCGAGAAACTCTCGGAAAGTCTGTCCGAAATCACCGCCATGCTCGAAGGGTCGGACAATCCGCTGGCGGCGCTGCGCAGCCTCACCCGCAGGCTCGACCGCATTGCTCCTGATCATGCGCTGCTGGCTGAGGCGCTTTCGGCGCTCGACCGGGCGCTGATCGAGGCGGTCGAGGGCGAGGAGAAGCTTGCGGCGGCGGCCGAAGCGCTGCTGTTCGATCCCGAGCGGCTGGATGCGGTGGAAACCCGGCTGTTCGCGCTACGGGCGCTGGCGCGCAAGCATGATGTTGCCGGCGATGACCTGCCCTCCTTGCTCGAACGGATGGAGGCGCAATGGGCGGCGCTGGAAAGCGGCAGTGGCAATCTGGCGACGCTGGAAAAGGCATGTGAGGCGGCGCGGCAGGATTATGTCGATGCGGCACAGGCGCTGCATCGGGCGCGGATCGATGCGGGGGAAAAGCTCGATGCCGCCGTAGCAGGCGAGCTCAAGCCTTTGAAGCTGGACGCTGCGCGCTTCCGCACCGCGATCAGCGAATTGCCGGAGGAGCGCTGGGGGCTGAACGGCATTAGCGCGGTCGAGTTTCTGATCTCGACCAATCCCGGCAGCGATTTCGCGCCGCTGATGAAAATCGCAAGCGGCGGCGAATTGTCGCGCTTCATTCTCGCACTGAAAGTGGCGCTGGCCGAGCAGGGCGGCGCGGCGACAATGATCTTCGACGAAATAGACCGCGGCGTCGGCGGCGCGGTGGCCTCCGCGATTGGCGAACGCCTGTCCCGCCTGTCGCGCCAAACGCAGTTGCTGGTGGTCACCCACAGCCCGCAGGTCGCCGCCAAGGGCGACCATCATCTGCTGATCAGCAAAGCCTCTGACGGCACCGTCGCGCGCACCAATGTCCAGGCGTTGGATGCGGCCACCCGGCAGGAAGAGATTGCGCGGATGCTTTCGGGCGCCGAAGTGACGCAGGAGGCGCGGGCGCAGGCGGATCGGTTGCTGGAGCGGGTATGAAAAGCAGAAGAGATGTAATGCGCTGGATGGCGACAACTAGTATCATCGCTGCCGTGCCGCATAGCGTGTTGACCAGGAGCGTAAGCGAAATGGAAGAAGAAAAGGCCTATGGCATTATCGGACAAATGCGAGCCGTAGCTGGCAAGCGAAATGAGCTGATTGCTATACTTGCAGAAGGTACAAAAGATATGCCGGGCAATATGGCCTATGTCATTTCTGAAGATCAGTCCGATGAAAATGCAATCTGGATTACCGAATTTTGGGAAAGCCAAGATGCCCATGCAGCATCATTGCAACTGCCTTCGGTTCAAGCGGCGATTGCCAAAGGCCGCAGCCGTATAGAAGGTTTTGGTCAGCGTTTCGAAGTTACGCCTGTGGCAGGCATATAAGCCATAATGACGAATATTTCTTCTTTGTCCGAAGCCGATGCCGCAAATGAGCTGATGCGGCTGGCCAGGGCGATTGCCAGGCACAACCGTCTCTACCACGCCGAGGATTCGCCCGAGATATCCGACGCTGACTATGATGCGCTGGTCAAGCGCAACGCCGCGCTGGAAGAGGCGTTTCCGCATCTGGTGCGCGATGATAGCCCGAGCAAGCAGGTCGGTGCCGCGGTGGCGGCGTCGCCGCTGTCCAAGGTCACCCATGCCGAGCGGCTCTACAGCCTCGATAACGGCTTTTCCGATGACGATATCGCCGAATGGCTGGCGCGGGTGCGGCGTTATCTCAACCTCGCCGAGGATGAGACAGTGGCGGTGACGGCGGAGGACAAGATTGACGGCCTGTCCTGCTCGTTGCGCTATGAGAAAGGCGAGCTGGTGCTGGCGGCGACGCGCGGCGACGGGCTGGTTGGTGAGGATGTCACCGCCAATGTGCGGACAATTGCGGAAGTGCCGCAGACTCTGTCCCCCTCCCGCTTGCGGGAGGGGTTAGGGGAGGGCCTGCATGGTGCCAATCCAGATACAGACCCTCCCCTGGCCCTTCCCGCAGGCGGGAGGGGAGAAATCCCCGACATCTTCGAGATTCGCGGCGAGGTCTATATGGCCAAGGACGATTTTACCGCGCTCAACACCCGGCTGATGCAGGAAGGTGAAGCCGAGGCGGAGCGCAAGGGCGAGACATTCGATCCTGAGAAAGTGCGCCAGTTCGCCAATCCGCGCAACGCAGCTGCCGGGTCGCTGCGCCAGAAGGATCCGGGTGTCACCGCCTCGCGACCGCTGAAATTCTGGGCCCATGGCTGGGGCGAGATCAGCGCACTGCCGGGCGAGACGCAAATGGCGGTGATCGATGCCATTCGCAGCTGGGGCGTGCCGGTGTCGCCGCTGCTGCTCCGGGTGGAAACGCTTGAGGAAGTGCTGGCGCATTATCGCAATATCGAGACGCAACGTGCTGACCTGGCTTATGATATTGACGGCGTGGTCTATAAGGTCGACCGGCTCGACTGGCAGCAGCGCCTCGGTTTTGTCGCCAAGGCGCCGCGATGGGCGCTGGCGCATAAATTCCCCGCCGAGCGTGCCGAAACCACTTTGGAAGCCATCGATATCCAGGTCGGCCGCACCGGTAAGCTGACACCGGTCGGACGGCTGACCCCGGTGACCGTGGGTGGCGTGGTTGTCTCCAATGTCACGCTGCACAATCGCGATGAGATCGAGCGGCTGGGTGTCCGCCCGGGTGACCGGGTGGTGATCCAGCGCGCCGGCGATGTCATCCCGCAGGTGGTCGAGAATCGCAGCCGCGATGAGGAGCGCGAGGCGTTTATATTCCCCGATCGCTGCCCCGAATGCGGCTCCGAAGCGGTGGCCGAAAAGGGCGAGGTCGATGTCCGCTGCACCGGCGGCCTGATCTGCCCGGCGCAGCGCTTCCAGCGGCTGGTACATTTCGTCTCGCGCGGCGCGCTCGATATTGACGGGTTAGGCGAGAAGAGCATTGCCGAATTTATCGGCTATGGCTGGCTTGAAAGTCCGGCGGATATTTTCCGTCTCAAACAGCATCGCGAGGCGCTGCTGGCCAAGGATGGCTGGCAGGACAAGTCTGTAGATAATCTGTTGGCGGCGGTGGAAAACAAGCGTGAACCCGACGCAGCGCGGCTGCTTTTTGGCCTCGGTATCCGCCATATCGGTGCCACCACTTCGCGTGATTTGATACGTAATTTCAA
Source organism: Pseudomonadota bacterium (assembly GCA_039818985.1). NCBI lineage: Bacteria > Pseudomonadati > Pseudomonadota > Pseudomonadota bacterium. Next base: position 954,450 of record JBCBSU010000001.1, read on the forward strand.
AAGCATGAGTGCAATAGCCGAGATTGGCCATAAAATAGCGGCAGGCGATGAAGAAGCGACTGCTGAGGTTACCGCCATCGACGGTATCGGCCCGACCGTGGCGCAAGCGCTGGGCGATTTCTTCCACGAGCCGCATAATGTCACCGCCTGGGATGATCTGATGGCCGAAGTGTCGCCGCCCGATTTTGTCGATGACCGGCAACAGACCGAATGGACCGGCAAAACCATTGTCTTTACCGGCAAGCTGGAGACGATGAGCCGTGACGAGGCCAAGGCGCAGGCGGAACGGCTGGGGGCCAAGGCGGCGGGCAGCGTCTCGGCCAGGACCGACCTCGTGGTTGCCGGTCCCGGCGCCGGCTCCAAGCTCAAGAAAGCCGCGGAACTGGGCATTGAGACAACCGATGAAGCGGGCTGGGCCGAGATTGTCGCCGCGGCCGGCTAGGCTATTCCGCTGCTTCTTGAGGGAACCAGCGCATCACGCCGCTCTCCATCGGGGTCCATATCCCGACGGTGACACCAATCTCGCCCAGCGTGCCGCCGGTCCAGTTGTTGCAGCCATAGAGCAGCGAATAATAGCCTCGTGCCGGGTAGAACAGATCGGTGGCGCCATAGCCGGCTATCGGCTCGGGACGTTGCCCATCAGTGCTGGCGAACCTGGCCTTGATAAGATCGATCAGCTCCGCGTATTGGTCCTCACTGATGGTCACGCGGCGGGCATAGGGGCCGTCCCTGACATATTGATAATGATAGATATGCATCAGCGTCTCATCACTGCCAAAGGCGGCATTGAGCAGCGGGCCGGGTTTCACATCGGCCCAGCGTTCGGTCTCGAGATAGAAGCTGCGCTCACCCCAGCTGAAAGAGAGATATCGGCCCAGCCGTGAGGGATCAGGCAGGTCCGAAGAGGGAAGGAAGTCGGCCCAGTCATGCGCCCCATGAATACGCGGCACGATGATCGCAGTGTGTACGCCATTGGTTTCGATGAATATGTCGACGCCGCTCTCCGGCTCGCGCCACTCGGCATTGGTGCCGATCAGTCCGCCCATGATTGCGGCGGCGTAGAACAGACCGCATCCGAGAAAAATCCAGGCGATTATCTTGCCGATCAGTCGGGCAATAGCCGCAATCAGGTTCAGACCATCAGTCTTTTGCGCAGCCATAATATGCTCCACTCGCCATCGACCAATTGGTGCGCCAGCCGTAGCCCCTGCTGGCGATAAGCGTGCAGCACGTGCTCAGTCTGGTCGTTCATCAGGCCGGCCAGCACCAGGTTGCCCTTGGATGAAAGGGCGGGAGCGATATCCCCGGCCAGATCAATCAGCGGTCCGGCAAGGATATTGGCGGCGATGAGCTGATAGGGTGCGCGCGCATCGAGCAGCGGGTCATCCATGCCCTTAGCGATGACGGTGGTGATCTCACCCTGGCGCATACCCGCTTTCAGGCCGTTGGCGGCAATATTCTCGGCGATGACATCGGCGCAGACCGGGTCGATATCGCTGGCAGTGACATAGGCGCGGGGCCAGAGATGATGCGCTGCAAAAGCGAGCAGGCCGGTGCCGCTGCCAAGGTCGAGAATGGTATCGGCGCGCGCGCCGCTGCGGCGGATATGATCGAGCATGGCGAGGCAACCGGTGGTGGTCTCATGGTGGCCGGTGCCAAAGGCGAGACCCGCACCGATACGGATATTGACCACGCCCTGTTGGTCGCTCGGATCATGGTCAGGGGTGTGCACATGGAAGCGCCCGGCACGTATCGGTTCCAACCCTTGTTGGCTGACCGTGACCCAGTCCTCGTCTTCCAGTCTTTCCACTTCAGGCTTCACATCCGAGTCTGTAGCTATGCCGTCCAGTGTCGCGAGCATGGCCTTGTCGGGCTTGGCATCGCTGTAGATTTCGATGATCCAGTCATCCTCGCTGCCCCTGTCGGCGCGGCGGGTGACGAGCGTCGGCAAAGTGCCACCAACGGCTAGTGGCAGATCATCGATGCCCAGCGCCTCGGCTTGGTCGCGCGAACAGGGCAAGGTAATTTTCCAGCTCTCGCTCATGATGCAATCCCGAAAATCCGTGCCGCATTGCCGCCGAGAAACAGGGCGCTTGCCTCTTCGTCAAGGCCAAGCTGTTCCAATCCTTGCAGCGCCTTTGCCGCAGTCATCATCGGATAGTTGGTACCGAACAGGATCTTGTGCCGCCCATGGCCTTGTATGTAGCGTACCAGCTCTCGCGGGTAGCGCGTCACGGTATACGCCGAGGTATCGATGAACACATTTTCATGCTTGGTGGCAATCGCAATCGCCTCTTCGGTCCATGGATAGCCGATATGCCCGGCGATGATGGTGAGTTCGGGGAAATCCAGCGCGACCTGATCGAGATAGATGGGGCGTCCCGGCTCTGAAGGCATTAGCGGCCCGGTATGGCCAATCTGGGTGCAAAAGGGCACGCCAAGCTCGCAGCACAGTGCATAGATCGGGTAGAAGCGACGGTCAGTCGGCGGCGCCTGCCACAGCCAGGGTATGATGCGCACGCCCTTGAAGCCGAGTTCGGTAATCGCGCGGCGGATCTCGCGGATCGCGTCCATCGGCCTGGCATAATCACCACCGGCAATGCCGATCAGGCGTCCGCTGGACTCGCTGACAAATTGTGCAACCTCGTCATTGGAGATCATGACATTACCGGGCGCATACCAGGCGCTGCTGAGCATGAAATCAACGCCGGCCTGATCCATGCTGGCGACGGTTATTGCCACCGGAATATCGGTTTCCGGCGCGGCCTCTTTGGTCCAGCGGCGCAGCGAGTCAAAAACCGGATCCTGTGAATGGCGCAGGGTCGGGTGCTGGCCCCAGGCATCGATAATCATTGGTATATCCTAGGCTTAGCGCACATAGCTGGCGCCATTGGCGTCGAGTACCGCGCCGGTCATCGAGGGCGGGGCGGTGAGGGCACAGAATAGAGCGATTTCGGCAATTTCCTCTGGCTGGGCGACGCGGCCCAGTGGGATATCCGCCAACAGCTTGTCACCGCCGCGACTGGCGAGATAGTCTTCGGCCATGCCGGTCATGGTGAAGCCGGGGCAGATGGCAAAGGCGAGGATATCCTCGGCGGCATAGGCGCGGGCGATGGTCTTGGTCATCGCCACCATGCCGCCCTTGGACGCAGCATAATGCCAGTGCGCCGGGCTGTCGCCGCGATAGGCGGCGCGGCTGGCAATATTGACGATACGACCGCCGCGTTGCGCCTTTTGCCAATGGCGCACCGCGAGGCGGCATAGCTCCGCTGATGCGGTAAGGTTGATCGCCATGGTCTGCTGCCAGTCAGTGAGCCAGTCCTTATGGTCCTGATCAAGCGGACTGGCGGCAAACAGTCCGGCGTTGTTGATCACCACATCGATACGGCCATCAAGCTGGTCGAGCGATTTTTGCCACAGGGCCGCGGCTGCGCCAGGCTTGGCGAAATTCGCGGCAAGCTGCCCTTCTGCGGCGCTTCTAGCCTGACCGACGACATGATGCCCTGCGTGTCTGAGCTTTTCGGCAATGGCGGCACCAATGCCGCGGCTGGTGCCGGTCACCAGGATATGCTGTTTGCGTTCCATCGGCCAAGCTTATGCGCCTGAACCGTCAAAGGAAAGTGTTGATGCTGCGTCAGCCGATGCTGTCGGCAAAACGCTCCGAACGGTCGCGCAGCTGGTTGAGCTGGCCATCAAGCTTGGTAAAGCCATCGCCGACCCGGTCCATTTCGGCTGCCATATTTTCAGTATCGGTGCGGATGGTGGCGATGGTGCCCGACATCGAGTCGGCGGCGAGTGCTGTCTCGTCGACCGCGGCGGTGATCATCGTGACCGTCTGTGCCTGGGCTTCCATCGCCTCACGGATGCGGTCGGCGGATTTCTGGACATCGCCGACAGTGTCGCGGATCGCGGCGTTGGAATCGACGGTTTCCTTTGTGGCTTCCTGTATTGCGGAAATCTTGCCGGCAATATCATCGGTGGCGCGTGCGGTCTGGTTGGCGAGGCTCTTGACCTCTTGCGCCACCACCGCAAAGCCGCGCCCGGCTTCTCCGGCGCGTGCCGCTTCGATGGTGGCATTGAGCGCCAGCAAATTGGTCTGTCCTGCGATTTCCCGGATCAGGCCGAGAATCGACTCGATCGACTGGGCATGGGCAGAGAGTTTCTCGGTGCTGGCCACCGCATCTGTGGCGCCGCTGGCGGCACGATTGGCGATGTCGGCAGCGGTTTCAACTTCGACCCGGGCATCTTCTATTGCACGGATCAGGCCAGCAGCGGTCTGTGCCGCCTCGCGCATGGCAATGGCCGACTGTTCAGCGGCAGCTGCAACCTCGGATGATTTGCTGAGCATCCCACGTGCCGCGCCCGACGCATCATTGACCTGGCCGTGCAGCGTTTCACCCAGACTTGCGGTCGCCTGGATTTCTGCATCGACCTGCGACTTGAACAGGTTCGAATTTTCCGAAATGCGATTGCCGGCATCCTGCTGGTCCAGCATGGCAATGGCCGAAGACATGATTTCGACCTCGATAACCTGGATCTGGTTGAGTCCCGCGCTCAGCCGGGCGAAATTCTCCGGCTCGTCGCGCAGATTGTCGAACAATATGCCATGGGCCCTTTCATAAGTATGGGCGACCGAGGCAATAAGCTGCCAATGGTCGATGCCCATATCCTTGGCGACAACAGCATTATGAAATGCGGTATGCACCCATTTCTGACCATCGAGATTGTTGAATTTTTCACGGGTAAAGTCAGCTATCTCACGGATACCGGCTTTTCTTGCCTCCGGATTATTGCCAAATTTCGGTCCGAATCTGGTGGTTCGGCAATAATGCTCCCAAAATGTCTCGGCGATCTCTTCCAGCCGGTCCGCAAGCGCATTGAACACTTCGCGGCCCTGATCGGGCAGGGCACCATCCGGGTCAAACTGGCGCAACCGCTTGTCGATCGACAGTTCGCGATCGATATCCGCGCGCGAAATATGCTTGGAGCGCTTGTTGCCGGAAGCAGGCGTTTGTAGCGACATGAAAACCCTCGAACAATGAGACTGGCCTGCACTCTATGCCGCTGTGGTTAACAGCCGGTTATTATTGCCCTGCAAACACGGCATTTTTGCGAAACCGCAGGGGCCGTTCGCACGATGCCGTAGCGATAGTCCGGAAAGCGGCGGATTTTCGGTGAAAGGCCATTTGCAACATGTCCGCAAATCGCTACATGAAGGCCAATTGCTTGTCAGGTGGGACTGGAGAGAACCATGACACAAAAAAATCCCAGGCCGTTATCGCCGCATCTTTCGATCTGGAAATGGGGGCCGGCGATGGCGGTTTCCATCCTGCACCGCATTACCGGTGACGGCATGGCGATTGTCGGTGGGTTGCTGTTCAGCTGGTGGCTGTTCGCTGCTGCGAGCGGTCCTGAATATTATGGCATGTTCGAGGATATCATGGGCAGCTGGGTCGGCTATGTCGTGCTGATCGGCCTGAGCTGGGCCTTTTTCCAGCATCTGCTCTCCGGCCTTCGCCACTTCGTGCTCGATGTCGGTGCCGGATATGAAGTCGACGCCAATAATATGTGGTCGACAGTGATACCGCTGCTGGCGCTGGTTCTCACCGCCGGTTTCTGGGCGCTGATCCTGCTGTAACGGTACAGGCGCCCAGCAAGAGCAAAGACAACAGGGATTGAGACATGGGTAACGGAACGCAATTGGGGAAGGTGCGCGGACTGGGGTCTGCCCGCCATGGGGCGCAACACTGGATCGTGCAGCGCGTCACCGCGATCGGCAACATGTTGTTGCTGACCTGGTTTATCGTGTCGATGCTGCAACTGGGCAGCTATGATTATGTGACCGTTACTGCCTGGCTGTCCTCACCGCTGGCGGCAGTGGCGATGATCCTGCTGTCAATCTCGGTTTTCTGGCATTTGCGGCTCGGTCTGCAGGTCCTGATCGAAGACTATGTCCATGATCACGGCCTCAAATTCGGGGTGCTGATGCTGCTGAACATCTATGCCATTGGCGGTGCAGCACTCGCCATTTTCTCGGTTGCCAAAATTGCCTTTACAGGAGCTCTCTGAGCATGACGGATCAGTCGACCCAGCCTGCCTACAAGATTATCGATCATACCTATGACAGCGTCGTTGTTGGCGCTGGCGGTTCGGGCCTGCGCGCCACCATGGGCAGCGCCGAGGCGGGTTTGAAAACCGCCTGTATCACCAAGGTTTTCCCGACCCGTAGTCATACCGTAGCGGCGCAGGGCGGTATTGCCGCATCGCTGGGCAATAACACGCCCGATCACTGGTCGTGGCACATGTATGATACGGTCAAAGGCTCGGACTGGCTCGGTGACCAGGACGCAATCGAATATCTCTGTCGTGAGGCACCGGCGGCGGTCTATGAGCTGGAGCATGCCGGCGTGCCGTTTTCGCGCAATGACGATGGTACCATCTATCAGCGGCCCTTTGGCGGTCATATGCAGAATATGGGCGAGGGCCCGCCGGTGCAGCGCACCTGCGCCGCAGCAGACCGCACCGGCCATGCGATGCTGCATGCGCTGTATCAGCAGAGCCTCAAATATGATGCAGACTTCTTCGTCGAGTATTTCGCCATCGACCTGATCATGGAAGACTCGCCCGAGGGTAAGGTCTGTCGTGGCGTAATTGCGATTTGCCTGGAAGACGGCTCGATCCACCGTTTCCGCAGCCATGCGGTCACCCTGGCCACCGGCGGTTATGGCCGCTGCTATTTCTCCGCCACCAGCGCACATAGCTGCACCGGTGACGGCGGCGGCATGGTGCTGCGCGCCGGCTTGCCGTTGCAGGATATGGAGTTTGTTCAGTTCCACCCGACCGGCATTTATGGCGCGGGCGTTCTTATTACCGAGGGCGCGCGCGGCGAGGGCGGTTACCTCACCAACTCCGAAGGCGAGCGCTTTATGGAGCGTTATGCGCCATCGGCGAAAGATCTCGCCAGCCGCGACGTTGTCTCACGTTGCATGGCGACCGAAATTCGCGAAGGCCGAGGCGTTGGCAAGGAAGGCGATCATATCTTCCTGCATCTCGATCATATCGATTCCAACGTGCTGGCCCAGCGTCTGCCGGGCATTACCGAGACCGGAAAAATCTTTGCTGGGGTCGACCTGACCCGCGAGCCGCTGCCGGTGGTGCCGACAGTGCACTACAATATGGGCGGTATTCCGTGTAACTATCATGGTGAGGTGATCAATCCGAGCCAGGATGATCCCGATGCGATTGTCCACGGCCTGTTCGCCGTAGGTGAGGCGGCCTGTGTTTCCGTCCATGGCGCCAACCGTCTCGGCTCCAACTCGCTGATCGACCTGGTGGTCTTTGGCCGTGCCACCGGCCATCGCCTCGCCGAGACGATCAAGCCGGGCACGGCGCACAAGCCGCTGCCAGGTGGTTCGGAAGAGCAGGCGCTGACCCGTCTCGACCATTTCCGTCACGCCAGCGGTGGATCGCCAACGGCGGAAATCCGCACCGAAATGCAGAAAACGATGCAGAAGCATTGCGCTGTGTTCCGCGATAATGAACTGCTCGCCGAAGGTCAGGAGGCTATGGCCAAGGTATGTCAGCGCATGGGCGATGTCCATGTCACTGACCGCTCGCTGATCTGGAACACCGACCTGATCGAAACGCTCGAGCTCGACAATCTGATGGCCCAGGCAGTGTGCACCATGGAAAGCGCCGCCAACCGCAAGGAAAGCCGCGGCGCGCATATGCATGAAAACCATCCCGATCGCGATGACCAGAACTGGATGAAGCACAGCGTCATCACCTTCGAAGGCTGGGGCGGGAATGGCGGCAAGACCGAGATCGGCTATCGCCCGGTGCATGAATATACACTGTCGGACGAGGCTGAGTATATCGAGCCGAAGGCGCGGGTATATTGATCGGGGCAGGGTCTCGCGGAAGCGGCTACCCTTAGCGCTGGCTCAGCCTGGTTTCTGACCTTCGAACTTGACTATTTTGCTCTCCGGGGTGCTATCCGCCAGCTCCTCGATATCGAGAATATCCCCCGGCGTGCATTCCAGTGCCTCGCATATTTTCGCCAGTGTTTCGAAGCGTACGCCCTTCACCTTGCCGGTGCGCAGCAATGACAGATTGGCCTCGGTCACGCCGATCTCGGCCGCCAGCGCCTTGGCGCGCATCTTGCGCCTGGCCAGCATGACATCGAGGCGGACGACAATCTGCATCATATGAACTGGCTGTTTTCGGCGTTGAGTGCCTGCGCCGCCTGTGAGGCAAAGGTGAAGACGCGCGCGACGAGGTAGAGCAGGGCGCTGACCACGATCAGAGCGAGATAGATGGGGTCATAGTCGATGCTTCGGATCGAGAAGGGTTCGGCATGGACCAGTGCGACAAGGACCGGTGAGACGAACAGCGCGGCCAGCCCTGCCAGCGCTATCGCGATGCCGACGCGCTTCAGATGCTGTGCTGTCGCCGCGGCCCACAGCTCGGTGGCGGCCAGCCGGTGCAGAAAGCAGCGTAGCTCCCAAGCACCCCAGAGCAGCGGCACCACCGCTATTGATGTCGCCAGATTGTTGGCGACATGGCCTAGCGCGGTGTCCATGGGATAATAGCCGCTGCTCGACAGCGAGGAGATGACCGGTTCGCCGATTTCCTCCCAGACATAATAGGCGGTTACCAGCAACAGGATCATCGAGGTCCACTGGGCGTAGCGGTGGGCGAGACTGGCGACGCTTGCCGCCGAGCGATCAAGCGCACTGGCCCCGCTATCGCCGTTGCCGGTCGTGTCAGTCATCATCATAGACATCCCGCATGCCGGGAATGTTAGCAGTGACTGCTGTCGGTGCAAATGTTTCGCTCATATAGGCACCGCCGGGCAGAGGGACATAATATTCAACGCTGAAGCGCGTCGGCCTTCGGCCATCGGGATCATCGAACATTGATCCTTTGAGCGATGCAGGCTGATCGTGATAGGCAACCGAGGCGATGATCAGTATCGGCCCGACATCATCACCGAAATGCTCGGCTGCAACGCCGTCCTCCGGACGGCCGGCATCACGCAGCAATTTGCGATGATAGGGGTGGTTGAACCAGCGCAACACCGCGTCGCGGTTCTCGAACCAGGCCATGATCAGCTCGACACCGTCATGCGAGCGTGCGGTGTGGACATCATAAACGCCCTCGACCGATTTCATCGACGATATGATCTTTGCCGATGCCTCTAGTGCGCGTTCGATGCGGCCGGATCTATCCTCCGCGTCCGCAGCTTGCGGTGCCTGGGCGGCGGCAGGAGACAGCGGAGCAGCGATAAGCGACAGCGCGAGAATGATCTTGATAGATTTTACGGACATGGAGGATCTCCTTAGGGGGAAGGGATGGCGGAAAAACGATTAAAAAGACAATTAATTATTGTCAATTGATAATTTATATCCACTGTCATTCTATCCTAGCGTCCTGAAAAAGTGGATTTCTCGCCGCGACAGGATCGCCTTCACCCCCAATTCAGCTTTCTTTCCATAGACGAAGCGTTCCGTGTGAGCGACGAATCGTTGGGAGTATATGATGGCCTTTGGCAGAGATAATGATGGTGAGCGCAAAGAGCGCAGTCCGGGTTTCAAACTGGCAATAACCGTGCTGATCGGCGGACTGCTGATCATACCTTTGGTGATGGTCTATGCGCTGGTTTATGACCGGCAGAACCAGTCCGAAACCGCGCGTAAGGCTATCGCCGAAGGCTGGGGTGACGCCCAGATTGTTGCCGGACCGGTGCTGGTAATTCCCTTCGACAAGGACAATATCGAGACCTATGAGGAGGACGGCGTCAAGAAATCGCGCACCGTCACCGTTACCCGCTCGCTCTATCTGTCGCCGCTGGAGAACAGCACCAGTGTCGATATCGCCGAGGAAGTGCGGCAGAAATCCATCTACCAGTCGGTTGTCTATGATGCCGGGGTCAAGGGGCAGGCGCGCTTTGCCATCCCCGAGGATCTGGCGCGCTATGGCGTCGATCCGGAAAAGCTGAAGCTCAACCAGGCGGAAATCCGTTTTGCCGTGGCCGATCCGCGCGGGCTGAATTCCGGCAACACCCTCATGGTCAATGGCGAGGTTGCCGAGCTGCGTCCGGGCAATGGTCTGGCGGTGAGCAATGGCGCCGGGTTTTTTGCCTTTCTCGACTGGTCCGATGGTGAGCCACTGACACTGGATTATAGCTATGGCATGCGCGGCAACGGTCGGTTGACCCTGGTGCCGCGTGGCGGAGAGACGAACTTCACCGTCACCTCCAGCTGGCCGCACCCCAATTTTGCAGGGGATTTCCTCCCCGATGAGCGCAGCATCGATGACACTGGCTTCACTGCGAAATACAGCATCGGCAATCTGGCGCTGGGCCAGGCGCTGGTGCAGCTTGAGGACAATGCGCCTGCGGTGGATTATGAATATGAAGTCTTTGGCGGACGCTCTGCAGAGAGCCTGGAGAACAGCCCGGTTATCTCGCTGATCGAGCCGGTCAATATCTACAGCCAGGTCGACCGTTCGGTGAAATATGGCTTTCTGTTCATCGGCTTCACCTTTCTGACCTTCCTGCTGTTCGATATTATCGCCGGTGCACGGGTTGCGGCGGCGGAATATCTGCTGACCGGTTTCGGACTGGTGCTGTTCTTTGTGCTGCTGCTGGCCTTTGCCGAGGTGATCGGTTTCAGCTTCGCCTATTTCGGCGCGGCTGCGGCGATGATCGGCCTGATCAGCGCCTATAGCGCAGCGGTGCTGGGCGGGGTCAGACGTGCCGGTTTTGTCGGCGCGATACTGACTGGTCTCTATGCATTGCTCTACGTGCTGCTCAACATGGAAGCCTATGCCTTGCTGGTCGGCTCGCTGCTGCTCTTCGTAGCCCTTGCTGCGGTGATGTATGTCACCCGCAATGTCGACTGGTCGGGGCTTGGCCATAAGGGCGGGACAACGCCGGATCAGGCTGTAGCGGAAACAGCCTGACTCGCAAGTGATGATGGGGCCGGGGACATTCGTCTTCCGGCCCTCTATCTGGAACCCGATCCCAAATCTTTTCCGTTTACCGTTGAACAGCCAATGCGGGGAGTCACGCATTTTACGGTCTGACCGTACTTTGCGATTACGGTTTGCGGGGCTAAGACACATGCCATGAAGGCGGAAAACGATACAACCAGACTGACCGAGCGGGAAAAAGACTGTCTACGCCGCTGGCTTGAACATAAGACCGCCAAGGAAATCGCTTTGGAGCTGGGAGTTTCGCATCACGCGGTGGAGAAGCGGCTCAAAATGGCGCGCATGAAGCTGGGGGTCAGTTCCTCGCTCGAGGCGGCACGGCTGCTCGCACAGGCCGAAGGGTGCGAGCGCAAAGTAGCCCAATCGACGGACCTTCCGAATGTTGTGCCGGCAAAGCATGGATGGACTCCTCATTCTATCGCTATTGGAGTAGTTGCCATGTTTCTTTGTACCGCACTTGCCCTCGTTCTTTATCAGCAAGCCGCCCCGGACGGTGACCTGGCTGCATCCGCTTCACAAACAGAAGCGCACCGCCTGATCGATGAAGCGACGGTCACCAGGATCGCTGAGGTTACGCAAAGAACGTTCGAGTATTTGGACACGGACGGTTCGGGCTTTCTCGAACAACCGGAATCGCCCTCCATACAATTTGCTGTCTTTACTTCGAGCGCCTTACTGGATGCCGAAGAGCAGATTGAACGCGCCCTTGAAAAGACGACATCCCAGGACACTGTCCAGCTTGCCGAATTCTACAGCGAAGCCGATCGAGACGGTGACGGTAAGGTTTCCTATGCCGAATATCATGATTGGTCGGCCCCGCGGCTGGCGCAATTGGGTATTGATCCCGTCAATGACTTAAAGCCCGACGGTTGACCATGGCCGAAAGCCGATTGTCTCGGGCAATGATGGACAGCCGTGATCGGGCGGGATAGTCTTGTGGCAAGAAACAGCCATGATGAGAAAGGCCGCAAATGGCCACTATTCTGCCCGGTGACGGGTCCCACAGCAATCAGGACAAACGCCAGCACAAGCCACGGCGGATGAAGGGCAGGCACTTGCCGGTCATCGAGTTCCGTTCCTCGACCATGGCCTGGCTATTCAAATCGGGGCAGGGCTGGCAGATACTTGCCGCCACTGCGGTCGGTTTCGGCATTGCTGCCTATTTCGAATATGCCGCCTATGCCGCGATTGCTGTTGCCGTGCTGGCGATTCCCTATCTCACCTATAAATTTCTGCGCAACCGTACCTCGATCTACTGGCTCGATGGCGACCGGCTGTTTATGCGCCGCGGCATTATCATGCGCGCCGAAGAGGAAGTCGAACTCTATCGTATCAAGGATGTGAAGGTGACCTTTTCGATCATCCAGCAGATGTTTGACAATGGCGATCTGGTGATGTCGTCAAGCGACAAGAGCAGCCTTTCGACCGATGGCCGCAATGCGATCATCGTGCGCAATGTGCCCGATGCGCGCTCAATCCGTGGCGAGATCCGCGACCGTGTCGAGATGGTGCGGCAGCAGCGCGGCGTGCGTGAACTGGATATTGGCTAGGGTTCGAACCCCGATTGCACCGGGAATGGAGACGATGATGGGCGCAAAATGGATCACCGGCTTTTGCGCTCTATGTGCCGCGGCCATGCTTCCAGCCACCGTACAGGCCGAGCTGACCGCTGCCGAACAGGCAATCGATACCACTGTCGAAGCGCAATATGGCTATCATGTCGCATTACTGGAAAAGCTGACCAACCAGAATAGCGGCACCCGCAATATCGAGGGCAATCGCGCGGTAATGGCGATGTTACGCCCCGAATTTGAACGGCTGGGCTTTCGCGTCGAGATTGTCGACCAGTCCGAAGTCGGGCGCGCCGGGCATTTCTTCGCCATTCGTGAAGGCAATGGCCAGGGCCGCAAAATGCTGCTCATCGCGCATACCGACACGGTGTTCGAGGCGGATTCGAACTTCCAGACCTTTGTCCGCAATGGCGACACCGCAACCGGTCCCGGTATTGGTGACGACAAGGGCGGCATCATCATCATTCTGGCCGCGCTGCGCGCGATGCAGGTGGCAGGAACGCTGGAGGGTGCCGATATCGTTGTGGCGATCACCGGTGACGAAGAAGATGCCGGTGACCCGATCAGCATCTCTCGTGCCGATCTGGTCCGCTGGGGTCAATGGGCCGATGTCGCGCTCGATTTCGAAGGGCTGTCGGTTCAGGACGGCAGGGATATGGGGGTAGTGGCGCGGCGCTCTTCGAACAGCTGGGAATTGCGCACCACCGGCCGTAGTGGTCACAGCTCGGGCATCTTCTCGGAAAATGCCGGCGATGGCGCGATTTTCGAGCTGGCACGCATCATCGCCCGGTTTCGCGAGGAGCTGCCCGAACCCAATCTGACCTTCAATGTCGGTCTGATATCGGGTGGTGCGCGGGTGGAACTGCATGAGACCGGCCTGCATACGGCGGCATCGGGAAAGACCAATATCATCCCGGCCATGGCGCTGGCACGGGGGGATTTTCGAACGCTCTCCGAGGAGCAGAGCGAGCGGGTGCGTAACAGGATGCGCGCCATTGTCGCCGATCATCTGCCGAGGACCGAAGCCAGCATCACCTTTGATGAAGGCTCTTATCCGCCCATGGCGCCGACTGAGGGCAATCGCGCCCTGCTGGCTGAGCTCAATGCCATCAACCGTGATCTGGGGCTGGCCGAGCAGCCAGAGCTGGACCCGTTGAAGCGTGGCGCCGGCGACGTGTCTTTCGTGGCGAAATATGTCGATGCGCTGGCGGGCATGGGTACTGCAGGCTCCGGCGCGCATAGCGAGCGTGAAACCGTGCATCTGCCCAGCATCAAGCGTCAGGCCAAGCGCGCGGCAATATTGATGAGCCGACTGGCGCAGCAAACTTCCGATTGAATTCTTTTGAATTCAAACGCTTTTCAGATATGAAAATGACATGGTGGCCCGGCGCAAAGACACTCTTCAACTGCCCAAATATGCGCTGTGGCTGACCCTGCCTCCGATATTCGTGTTTCTGGGCGGTGACATTCTCTACGGTCTGCTGGGATGGCATGATGAGTTTCGCGTAGAGAGCCTGCCTCCCCAGGGATGGGAGCGCATCGAGGCCGGCCTGAGAGCCATTGTGCTCACATCATTTTTGCTCGTCATGAGCGTAATGATTTTTATCATTGTCGTGATGGCGCTTGAATTGACTACCATGTTCGGCCCGCAAATGCGCAAACAGTTGATACTGGGCAGTCTTCTCATCGTCGGAGCAGTTATCGTCTCTTTCGTCATCACCGCAAGGACCGACCTGATCCCAAAGATGGAGAGCTACACCGGCACAGGTTTTTTCCATGAAGCGTTATCGTTTCCGCTTGCAGGAGACGACATTCCTGCAAGCGGCAATAATAAGGCGGTTGAAGCAAGCAGCGTGGCACGCGCCGGAAAGTCTGCCAGTCTGCTCTCCACATTGCGCGGACTGATCAGTGTCTTTCAGTCTCTCTCGCTACCCTGTGTCGCGATATTGATAATGGGCACGATATCGACTCTGGCCACCGGCCGAAACAACGCGAAGACGATATTCGTGATCCAGAGACGAAGGCTTCAAATATACCTCAACCACTCTGCTCTGTATCTTGCATCCGGGGTGATTTTCCTGATGGCGTGGCTGCACTGGCCGACATTCCTCTATGAAAGCGGTTCTGCCGGACTGAAACAATATCATTTCCTGATCAATGCCATCGGATTGTATTTTGGCGTCAATTTCTCCCTGGTGCTTCTCTCCTACTATATGCCGGTCCGCATATTGCAGCGAGAGCTGTTCGGCGATGAAGCTGTGGATGATGGCAATCAGGCCGAAGCCGGGCTGACGGTCATAAAACAGCTTCTGCTTCTGGGTGCGCCGGTTATCGCCAGCGCAGTGCCGCCGTTGGTGGATTTGATCACCAGCCTCTAGCCCTGCTCCGATCGTCCTGCAATCACCGCCAGCGCAGATTGTCCGGGCCTAGTTCGCCGATCGCGGTCTTGCCCATCAGCTTCATGCCGCGCTCTATCTCGGCGCGCAGATTGCCCAGCGTCCGTTCGACTCCAGCCTGTCCGGCAGCGGCCAGAGCATAGAGATAAAGCCGCCCGCCCGAACAGGCGGTTGCCCCGCTGCTCAACGCCTTCAATATATGTGTACCGCGTTGGATACCGCCATCGCAGATAATCTCTATCTCGCCGCCCACCGCATCGACAATTTCGCGTAGCTGGTCGAACGGCGCGCGGCTGCCGTCGAGCTGGCGGCCGCCATGGTTGCTGACCATGATTGCATCGGCGCCGATTTCGACGGCTCGGCGGGCATCCGCGGCGGACATCACCCCCTTCAGGCAGAAAGTGCCGCCCCATTGCTCTCGGATTTGCGCGGCATCGGACCAGTTCATCGACTGATCGAGCATGGTGTTGAAATAATCGGCGACCGAGATCGCGACATTGCTGCCCTCGGCGACATGGGTGTCGAGATTGGGCAGGTGGAATTTCTCGCGGAACAGATAGTTGAGCGTCCAGCGCGGATGCGCCGCAAAGCTGATCGCCGATGCCGGGGTCAGGCGCGGCGGAGAGCTGAACCCGGTGCGCAGGCAACGCTCGCGATTGCCGCCGACAATGGTGTCGACGGTCAGCGCCAGCGCATCGAATTTCGCCGCCTGACAGCGCTCGATCATCATCCGGTTGAGGCCCTTGTCCTTGTGAACATAGAGTTGGAACATCTTGGGTGTGGAGATGCTCTCGCCAATCTCCTCGATGCTGACCGTCGCCAGCGAAGAAATGCCAAACCAGGTATTGAAGGCCTGCGCCGCTGCAGCCACCGCACGCTCTCCCTGCCAGTGAAACAACCGCTGCAATGCAGTGGGCGAGAGGAACAGCGGCATTGCAATATCGCGCCCCATAATCCGCACCGAAAGATCGATATCCTCAACGCCGGCCAGCACATCGGGCACCAGATCGCAGCTGTCATAGGCGCTGCTGTTGCGTGCTTTGGTCACCTCATCATCGGCGGCGCCGTCGATATAGTGGAACACCGGATAGGGCAGTCGCGCCTTAGCCATGCGGCGGAAGTCCGCAATATTGTGGCAATCTTTCAGGTGCATGCGAGGCGTATTTATCAGCTTTTCGGTGCTGCCGGGAAGCGGCACCCGCGCTGTTTCCCGATACCTTTGAGGAAGCTGCGACGGACCACCCCGGCATAGACCGCCTGGTCATAACGGCGCTGTTCGGCCGCAGCGCCGGTAATTTCACGGACCAGCCCGCGAAACGGGATCAGCCCACCAACCAGCGACTTGCCGATCGAACCGGCGGTCTTGCGTCGCTTGTCGGCCTTGCTGTCTTCCTCGACGACATCGAGATCATCGCCGAGAACCTTGTCGAGACGTTTCACCGCATTGCGGATATCGCCGCAACTGCGTATCCCGTCGAGCGAATAGGGTGCCTGTTCAATCTCCTGTAATTCCTTGGGAATCTTGGTTTTCTTCAGGTTGAGATCATTGGCGGGTGTGGTCGCGACGTCCATTGCAGTGTCCTTGTCATCCTTTTCGGGACTCGCAGTCTGAGCCTGTCCAGCCGTGGCGATGGCGAGTGCCAGTCCGGCCCCGAGCATCAGCGTGAAACTCCTGGCTTTGGTCATGATTAGCCCTTTCTGTCCGTCGATGATTGGTGAGCGCGGCATTACAGGCTGCGCGCCGAAAATGTGTCGCAACTGGCCGGATCCCCGGTTTCCAGCCCGCGGCGCAGCCAGCGCATGCGCTGTTCGGATGTGCCGTGGGTGAAACTTTCCGGCATCGGTCGCCGACCGGCATTGCGCTGCAATGTGTCATCGCCAATGGCATTGGCCGCGGTCATGCCTTCCTGTACATCACCGGGCTCGATCCGCGCCGCATTGCGGGCCGCCCAGACACCGGCATAGCAATCGGCCTGCAGTTCCATCCGCACTTGCAGGTCGTTGCTGCGCGCCTGGCCCGCCCGTTGCTGTTCGCGGCGCACATTGGCGGTGCGGCCGGTGATCGTCTGAATATGGTGCCCGACTTCATGCGCCACGACATAGGCCTGGGCAAAATCGCCCGAAGCGCCGAAGCGCTGCGCCAGATCATCGAAAAAGCTGTTGTCGAGATAGATGCCATTGTCTGCCGGACAGTAAAATGGTCCCATAGCTGACTGTGCTGCACCGCAGCCGGATTGGCCGGAACGGTCGTAAAAGGTCAGCGAGGGTGCCTGATAGCGTGCGCCATTGCTGGCGAAAATGTCGCGCCATGTGTCCTCGGTGCTGGCCAGTACCTGGCAGACAAACCGGCTTTGCTCGTCCACGGCACAACTTTCCAGCGGAGTATTGCCGCCGGCCTGTTGTTGGCTCGCCGGCGCCTGTGCGCCGGTATCGAGGCCCTGCAACAGGGTCTGCGGATCGGCGCCAAAGACAAATATTGCGATCAGCGCGATGATGATGGTTCCGATACCCAGTTTCCCGCCACCAACCGACCGGCCCCGGCCAACAGGCACACGAAAACCACCACCGCGACCGCGCTGGTCGCGGATATTTTCGCTGGTGCGATAATCATCAAGCCGCATGTCGTGATTCCCCGTTGCGTGTCGGCACAAAGACAGTAGGACAGGACAGGCAAAAGACCAAGGGTGACCCGGAATATGGCCAAGAATCTCGGCTATGACAGCAAAGCCGTCGATGACATGCTGTTGCGCAAGCGGCGTGAGGCGCGGCAAAAGCCCAAGGGGCTGGACGGCGAGAAGGTCATCCCGTTGCCCGATACGGTGGCGCTGGTGCTGCAAGGCGGCGGCGCGCTCGGTTCCTATCAGGCCGGAGTCTATGAGGCACTGGCGGCGCAGGATATCCGCATAGACTGGGTCGCCGGCATATCGATCGGAGCGATCAACAGCGCGATTATCGCCGGCAATCCTTTCGATACCGCATGGGAACGGCTGCGCGCATTCTGGGAACAGATCACCAGTGGTGGCCCGAACTGGTTGTTCGCCGACAATGGCTATTGGCGCCAGCTCAACCATCGCTTCGGCGCCTTTGCCGCCGCCACTACCGGGGTTCCAGGCTTTTACCGGCCACATTTGCTGCCGCCCGGCTTTGCCCTGTCGGGCAGCGACAATGCAGTGAGCATTTACGACACCGCGCCGCTGATCGATACGCTCAATGCCCATGTCGACTGGGACCGGCTCAATGACGGGCCGATGCGGCTGTCGGTCGGGGCGGTGGATGTCGAAAGTGGAAACTTCATCTATTTCGACACCCGCGATCCGGTGCATCCGACGCGCATCGACGCGCGCCACATATTGGCCTCGGGCGCGTTACCGCCGGGCTTTCCGCCGATCGAGATTGACGGGCGGCATTATTGGGATGGCGGCATTGTCAGCAACACGCCGCTGGCGCATGTGTTGGAGAACCAGACCACCGACATGCTGGTGTTCCAGGTCGACCTGTTCCCAGCGCGCGGGCCCTTGCCGCAGGATTTCGATGATGTGCTCAGCCGGATGAAGGATATTCGCTATTCCAGCCGCACCCGCGCCGTCACCGACCAATATCTCAAGCTGCGGCGCGAGCATGAAACCATTTGCTCGGTGCTCAACAAATTGCCGCCCGAAGTCTGCGCCGATGAGGATGTCGCCAAATTGCGCGCCATGGTCAGCGAGAAGGCGGTCAACATCGTCCATCTCATCTGCCAGGTGGATGAGTGGGAGAGCGGTGCGCGTGATTTCGAGTTTTCACGTCCGACCATGGAGCGGCACTGGGCTCAGGGCCTGGATGCAGTGCTCGCGGTGATTGAGAAACGCGGCCTGCTGGCAAAGAATATTCTCGATGGCCGCACCGCCGCTTTTGATCTCGGCAATTGAGCGCGGCGGCTATCCCTGAATATCCATCACAAAAGGACAGGCAATTTCCCATGTTTCTCAAAGACAAAACCGCTCTGATTACCGGTTCGACCTCGGGCATTGGCCTGGTCTGCGCCCAGGCGTTGGCGGCGCAAGGCGCGAATGTCATTATCAACGGTTTTGGCGATGCGGATGAAATAGAAAAGGAACGCGCGGCGCTGGCGGCGGCGAGCGGCGGCAAGGCGGCCTATAGCGATGCTGATCTCACCAACCCGCAAGCCATTGCCGGCATGTTTGCCATGGCTGATGCGGATTTCGGCGGCGTCGACATATTGGTCAACAATGCCGGTACCCAATATGTTGCCAGTATCGAGGAATTCCCGCCCGAGAAATGGGATCTGATAATGGCGCTGAACCTGAGTTCAAGCTTTCACACCGCACGCCATGCGGTGCCAGGGATGAAGGCCAAGGGCTGGGGCCGGATCATCGCCACGGCTTCGGCGCACAGCAAGGTCGCCAGCCCGGGCAAATGCGCCTATGTCGCCGCCAAGCATGGCATTGACGGCTTTACCAAGACGCTGGCGCTGGAAACCGCCGAGCATGGCATTACCGTCAATGCGGTCAGCCCCGGCTATGTCTGGACGCCGCTGGTCGAGGCGCAGATACCCGACACCATGAAGACCCGCGGCATGACCCGCGAGCAGGTGATCGATGATGTGTTGCTCAAAGCACAACCGACCAAGGAATTTGTCACCAAGGAACAGGTGGCGTCGCTGGTGGTCTATCTTTGCCGTGACGAAGCCAGCGCGATTACCGGCGCCAATCTCAGCATGGATGGCGGCTGGACGGCGCAGTGACGATTGTTTCTCTATATTTTACTAGCGACATCCGTTCGTCCTGAGCCTGTCGAAGGGCTGCACTTTCTGTGGAGAGAAGAACAGGGGTTGGTGCTTTGCACCGTCTTCGATTCCGATAGGCTCAGCCCGAACGGTGGGGTAAACTACCTGACGATTGGCCAGATAACCGCTGACAGCCTGTAAATGAGCAGCTAGCTTCAATTCCATAGAACAAGAAACTGCTGGAGGGCGTCTGACCATGACTATCAAGAAGATCCTGCTATCCGCTGTGACGCCATTGGCTGCGATCGCCATGACTGTAGCTGCACCTGTGGCGTCGGCGGATGAACTGCGCGATGCCGTGGTTGCTGACATGCCCTCGCTGATCGCGCTGTATCGCGATCTCCATGCCAATCCGGAGCTCAGCTTTCAGGAGTTCCGTACCGCCGCCAAGCTGGCCGAGGAAGCGCGGCGGCTCGGCTTTACCGTAACCGAGAAAGTCGGCCGGACCGGGGTGGTTGCCGTTCTGGAAAATGGCCCCGGACCGGTGGTGATGCTGCGCGCCGATATGGACGGCCTCCCGGTCGAAGAGCAGACCGGGCTGCCCTATGCCTCGACCGTCAAGGCGACCACTTCCAAGGGCATCGAAAGCCCGGTGATGCACGCCTGTGGCCATGATACCCATATGACCGCCTGGGTCGGCGCCGCGCGCCAGCTGGCGGCGCGCAAGGATCAATGGTCGGGCACGCTGGTGATGATTCTTCAACCCGCCGAGGAGATCGGTTCAGGCGCCAAGGCGATGCTCGAGGACGGCTTGTATGAGCGCTTTCCCAAGCCGGACTATGTGCTGGGCTTTCATGATGCGGCGCAGATTCCGGCCGGGATGATCGGCTATACACCGGGCTATGCGCTGGCCAATGTCGACAGTGTCAGTATCAAGGTTAAGGGCATAGGCGGCCATGGTGCCTATCCCGCTACCGCCAAGGATCCTGTGGTACTGGGCAGCCAGATCGTGATGGCGTTGCAGACGCTGGTCAGCCGCGAGGTCGATCCGCAGGAACCGGCTGTGGTGACGGTCGGCAGCTTCCGCGCCGGGGCCAAGCATAATATCATCTCGGATGAAGCCAATCTGCTGATCACAGTGCGCAGCTATAGCGATGAAACCCGCAAGATACTGATTGACGGCATTGCGCGTATCGCGCGCGGTCAGGCGATTGCCGCTGGCCTTCCCGAAGAGCTGATGCCTGAGGTGACGATGGACGACGATTTCACCCCGTCAGTCTATAACAGCCCGGAATTTACCCGCGATGTCGCCAGCCTGTTCAAGGCACGTTTTGGCGATCGGCGCGTGCTCCAGACTCCGGCGGTGATGGGGGGCGAAGATTTCAGCCAGTTCCGTCGCGCCGATCCGGACAATATCCAGAGTCTGATTTTCTGGGTCGGCGGTGTATCAGACGAAGACTGGGCGAAAGCCGATGGTGATGCGAGCAAATTGCCGTCGTTGCACAGCCCGTTCTGGGCTCCGGATGCTGAGAAAGTGGTGGCTACCGCTACCGAGGCGATGACCGCGGCCACGCTGAAACTGATGGCGAAGTAATGGCTTGAGCAGCCTTATTAAAGGTTTGCAGCCTAGATTTTGATTTCGCTGCGATTTGCTTTTTTGAGCGTGACCGGCTCAGGTCCGCCGGTTCCGCCATCGCCCGCTTTACCGCGAGGTCCCTGGTTGAGATTATTGTCGACGCTGTTTTCGCCAATTGTCGGTTCCGGATCGGTGTCCGCGCTCTCGCCAAAATCATCGATCGGTGCAGCGCTGAACGGGTCAATGGCAAAGCCTTCCGCGGCGAACGGGTCGGTATTGATATCGGGATCGGCACCGGTGCCCTCAATATCTTCTGCGCTGGGGCCAGCGGCATTGCTCACAGCGCCGGATGGCGGAGCGGCAAAGAGCTTTTCGTCGGCAGGTTTGGCTGCTTCAACCGCTGCCGCCGCATTGCCCTTGACCTTGATATCGCTCGACAGATTGTCGGCCATCAAGGCGATAAGCACCAGAAAGCCTCCGGCAGCGATCAGAACCGATTTGAGCATATGATGGTCGCCCTTTGCGATAAAATGGTGGCGTGTGGCCATAGCGCATGGGCGTAAACAAACATTAAAACCGCCGGAGCACAGTGGCTCCGGCGGGTGGGGCGAACCCCGGACTTTCCTCCCCAGGAAAGCAGGTCAGACGCGCTGGCAGTGACCGGTACGGTGTCTGCCAGCGGTCAATCGGGTGATCAGGCAGCGTCCTTCTTGAACTGGTCAGCCTCGGTGCTGTCAGCCAGAGCCGTGGTTGAGCTCTGACCGCCACCGATGGCGGTGGCAACGGCATCGAAATAGCCGGTGCCGACCTCGCGCTGGTGGCGCGTGGCGGTATAGCCATTGTCTTCAGCACCGAATTCTGCCTGTTGCAGCTCCGAATAGGCTGCCATGCCGCGATCCTTATAGCCACGGGCCAGCTCGAACATGCCGTAATTGAGCTGGTGGAAGCCGGCCAGCGTGACGAACTGGAACTTGTAGCCCATGGCACCCAGCTCGCGCTGGAACCTGGCGATGGTGTCCTTGTCGAGATTGGCTTCCCAGTTGAAGCTGGGCGAGCAGTTATAGGCCATCATCTTGCCCGGATGCGCTTTCTGCACCGCTTCGGCAAAGCGCTTGGCATCGTCGAGATTAGGCTTGGAGGTCTCCCACCACAGCAGGTCGGCATGTTCGGCGAAAGCGATGCCGCGCTTGATGCAATGGTCGACGCCAGTGCCTTCCTTGAGACGGAAAAAGCCTTCGGGCGTACGCTCGCCGGTGAGGAATTCGTGGTCGCGCTCATCGACATCCGAGGTGATCAGCTTGGCG
Source organism: Pseudomonadota bacterium (assembly GCA_039818985.1). Taxonomy (NCBI): domain Bacteria; kingdom Pseudomonadati; phylum Pseudomonadota; species Pseudomonadota bacterium. Next base: position 977,018 of record JBCBSU010000001.1, read on the forward strand.
CTTTCGGCATCGGTGCGGGCGACGATTACCGTCGCCACACCGCAGATATCGGCAGCCATGCGCGCCGCATTGAGGTTGCGGATATGCGCTTGGGTCGGGATCAGCACCTTGCCGCCGAGATGGCCGCATTTCTTTTCCGATGCCAGCTGATCCTCGAAATGGACACCGGCAGCGCCCGCTTCGATATAGGCTTTCATGATCTCGAAACAGTTAAGCGGGCCGCCGAAACCGGCTTCGGCATCGGCGACGATTGGCGCGAACCAGTCGCGTGTCGCTCCGCCTTCGCTATGCTCGATCTGATCGGCTCGTTGCAATGTACGGTTGATCTTCTTGGCCAGTTCCGGGCCACTATTGGCCGGATAGAGCGACTGGTCAGGATACATGGCACCGGCGACATTGGCATCGGCGGCGACCTGCCAGCCGGAGAGATAGATGGCTTTCAGACCGGCGCGCACCATCTGCATCGCCTGGTTGCCCGACAGCGCGCCGAGCGCGTTGATATAATCCTCGGTGCGGAGCAGGTCCCACAGCTTCTCGGCACCGCGCTTGGCCAGGGTATATTCGACCGCGACCGAGCCGCGCAGCCGGGCGACATCATCAGCGGAATAGGGACGGTTTATACCATTGAAGCGGCCCGGAACAGCCGGGACAAGGGTGTTGAAATCAGTCATGTTATTTGCCTTTCTGCAGGGAGGAAGACGCCTTTGCGGCGACATCATGGCATTGTCATACGCCGTTGCAGGGCTGTGTGTCTCTAAAATTGACATGATTTTTCTGTCAAAATGATATTTCTTCAGGAATATATTGTAATTTTGTAAATACCATTACAAAAGATCAGCATGTCTCAGGATAAAGTCTTCGCCGGTGCCGCGCTGCGTCGTCTCCGCCTGTCGCGCAAGCTGACGCAGATCGCCATGGCCGAGGCGTTGGGCATTTCCGCCAGCTATCTCAACCTGCTCGAACGTAACCAGCGTCCGCTGACCGCCCGGCTGATGCTGGCGCTGAGCGAACGCTTCGATTTCGATCCGCGGCTGCTGCTGGCGGATGAGCCGGGTGGCGGCGTTGAGGCGATGATGCGTCGGTTCAACGATCCGCAATTTGCCGATCTTGCCATTGATCGCCAGCGCCTGGCCGAATGGGCGGTCAACGCGCCTGAACTGATGCAGGCCTTTGCCCGGCTGCATGACAGCAGGGCGGTGTCTGGCAATGCCGACGATGCTGGTGATAACAGCCATCCCGCCATCGCGCTGGTGCGGCGCGAGATAGAAAAATGGCGCAACTATTATGGCGACCTCGATGTTGCGGCCGAGGAAATGGCCGATGAATTGCGGTTGGCCAATAGCGACCTCTATGCGGCACTGAGCGACAGGCTGCGCAGCCGTCATCAGATCATGGTGCGGGTGTTGCCGGTCGAGGTGCTGCCCGACCATCTTTACCGCCTCGACATGCATGCGCGGCAGTTGCAGCTTTCCGAGATGCTCGACACTTCGTCGCGTACTTTTCGTGCGGCCTATATGATTGCCCAGCTTGAGATGCGCGATGCGGTGCAGGCGCTTGCTGCAGGCGCGGCTTTTGATAATCGCGGTGCCGAACGGCTGTTCCAGCGGCACCTTTACGGCTATATCGCCGCAGCCATCATCATGCCCTATGGTCGCTTTCTGCGTGCCTGTGAACAGACCGGCTATGACATTGCCATTCTCCAGCGCCGCTTTGGCGCCGGGCTGGAGGAAATCGCCCACCGGCTGACAACATTGCAGCGTGTCGGCCAGCGCGGCCTGCCCTTTTTCATGGTCCGCGTTGACCGGGCAGGGCAGTTTTCCAAGCGCTATAGCGGCGCGAGTGGTGCCAGTTTTGTGGAAAGCGGTCGCAGCTGCCCGTTATGGCATCTGCACCACAGCTTTGCCCGGCCATCGATCCTGCAGGTGCAGCTGGTCGAAAGCGAGGATGGCAAACAATGGCTGACCCTGTCGCGTACGGTGAATGGCAATAGCAGCCCGGCACGCGGCAATACGCCGGATATGAACGGCGAGGAACCGGCCTATGCCATCGGCATCGGCATTGCGGCGGAACATGCGAGTCGGCTGTGCGCGCATTATGCGCGGGTGGCTGAGGCGAGCGGGCCGACTCTCATCGGCCCGGGCTGCCACGGCTGCCATCGTCCCGACTGCACCCAGCGCGCGACACCGCCAGCAGGTAAAACCTTGTTGTTTGACGATCGTGCCCGCCGTGCGGCACCATTTATCTTTCATTCCGAATAGGCCTCATAATGACCCGCGATCGCCGATTTCTGCCGCTTTGCCGACTAGTGGCGAGTGAGATCGGCATCGATTCATGCTATCGTTGCAGAGGTGTAAAGTTAATCGACACTTTACCTCTTGGCCCTATAGTTTGTTTCGACCCGAGACCATCGAAAGAGTCTGCCCCGATCCATGTTTCGCCTGTTCAAACATTATGTGCCGCATGCCGTGGTTCTCATGGGGCTTATCGACTTTGTGCTGTTGCTGATTTCGGCAGAGGCAGCATGGCAGTTCCGTACCGCCCAGCTGGGACTTGATGAAGGGCCATTTGCCGATCGCGCGGTTCCGGTATTGAGCTTTGCCATATTGCAGCAGGTGGCGATGATTGCGGTCGGCACCTACGGCACCGATGCGGTGTTACGACTGCGCTTCGCCATGGCGCGACTGGCCGTGGCGGTGTCGCTCGGGGTGATATTCCTGTCGCTGATGTTCTTCCTGTTGCCGGGCACCACTCTGTGGCGCTCGATCCTGCTCTACGCGATGATCATGGCTATTGTGCTGCTGGTCGCGAACCGGCTGATACTGGGCGGGATACTGGGCACCGGTGCGTTTCGCCGCCGGCTGCTGGTTCTCGGTGCCGGTCGCCGGGCGCAGCGCATCCAGGAACTGGGCGAACGCCCGGATAGCGGCTTTGTTGTTGTCGGCTTTGTCGGCATGGGCGATGGTGAACATGCCATCACCGAGGCGATCAACCGTTCGGCGATCAACAATCTCGCCAAATATGTCGAGAACCTCAATGTCAGCGAGGTGGTATTGGCGCTGGAGGAGCGGCGCAATGCGCTGCCGCTGCAGGATCTGTTGCGGATCAAGACCACCGGCGTCCATGTCAACGATCTGTCGAGCTTTTTCGAGCGCGAGACCGGGCGTGTCGACCTGGATTCGGTCAACCCCAGCTGGCTGATATTTTCGGACGGCTTTTCATCGGGCCGCTGGCTATCGAGCATCGCCAAGCGCCTGTTCGACATCATTGCCAGCCTGATATTGCTGGTCATCTTCCTGCCGGTAATCCTGCTGTTCGCGCTGTTGGTGAAGCTCGACAGCAAGGGGCCCGCCTTTTTCCGACAGGAGCGTGTCGGGCTATACGGGCAGACCTTCAACATCATCAAGCTACGTTCGATGCGTACCGATGCCGAGGGTGATGGCAAGGCGGTCTGGGCTGAGAAAAACGACCCGCGCATCACCCGGATCGGCCGATTCATCCGGCGGACGCGAATTGACGAGCTACCGCAGGCATGGAGTGTGCTCAAGGGCGAGATGAGCTTTGTCGGGCCGCGACCGGAACGACCGGAATTCGTTGCTGATCTCGAAACCAAGATGCGCTTCTATGCGGAGCGGCACATGGTCAAGCCGGGCATTACCGGCTGGGCCCAGATCAACTATCCCTATGGCGCATCGATCGAGGATTCCCGCCACAAGCTTGAATATGATCTGTACTACGCCAAAAACTACACGCCGTTTCTGGATATATTGATTCTGCTGCAGACGCTGCGTGTGGTGCTCTGGGCCGATGGAGCGCGGTGATGGGGCTGGGTAGTTATCTCGGACTTGCCGGCTTTTTTGGTCATCTGCTCGCCGCCGCGCTGCATGGCGGCCTGGCGGTGTGGCTCAGCCGCAATATGCGCCAGAACCACTGGCAGCAATTGCCGCTGGTATCGGCGCTGGCGCTGCTCAGCTTCTGGGCGCTGACCGTCGCATGGGAAGGGCCCGAAGCATCGATCTCGTTGTTTGTCGAGACGCTGCGCAATGCCGCTCTGCTGTTCCTGATGTTCCGGTTGCTGCGCTCGGATGACAGCCTGCGTCAGCCGCCGACGGTGACTGCGCTTTATGCGGTTCTGGCGGTGGTGTTGGCCCTGCAGCCGGTGGTCGATGGTGCAATACTCAGCTTCGATGCGGCCAGCGCGCCGGACCTGCTGTTCTACACCTCCACCATATTGCGGATGATCTTTGCCGTGGGCGCGCTGGTGCTGGTGCACAATCTCTATTCGATATCGGCACCACAGGCCCGTTTCGCGATCCGCTTGCCGATGGCGGCGCTGGCGACTTTGTGGTTCTTCGATCTCAACCTTTATGCCGTTGCCTATCTGCTGCGTGAATTGCCTCCCGAGCTGCTGGCGCTGCGCGGGCTTGTTATTGCCGGGCTGATGCCGCTTTTCGCGCTGGCGGCAAAACGCAATGGCGAATGGAGAATCCAGCTTTCGCGTACCGTTGCTTTCCATTCCTTCTCGCTTTTCGCTATCGGCCTCTATCTCGCCGCGATGACGCTGGCGGTACAGCTATTGTCCTATCTTGTCGGTGATTATGCCCGGCTGACCCAGGTCAGTTTTGTCTTTGGCGTATCGATCGCGGCGCTGGTGCTGCTACCGTCGAACAGCTTCCGGGCCTGGTTCAAGGTCAAGATCGCAAAGCATTTCTTCCAGCACCGCTATGATTACCGTTCCGAATGGATGCGCTTTGCCGATACCATGAGCGCGCGCGAGCAGGACGTTTCGACGCTGCACAGCCGGATTATCCAGGCGGTCGCCGATATCACCGAAAGCGGGGCAGGCCTGTTGCTGACGCCGGACGAGAGCGGTCGCTTCATGCTGCAGGAACGCTGGAACTGGTCGACCATCGATGTGCCGGCTCCGGCCTGCACCACATCGACGGCCAATTTCTTTTCCAAATCCGGCTATATCGTCGAACTCGACAAGATACGCGAAGGCGCCGCCGATGCGGTGCAGCGTGAGGCGATTGCCGAGTGGATGATCGAGGACAGGAAAATCTGGGTCATCGTACCGTTGATCCATTTCGACCAGCTGGTCGGGCTGGTGATGCTGGCACGACCGCCGCTGAGCCGGACGCTGGACTGGGAAGATCTCGACATGCTGCGCGTTGTCGGGCGTCAGGCCGCGAGCTATGTTGCCGAGCAGCGCGGGCAGAATGCGCTCCTGGAATCGCGCCAGTTCGAGGATTTCAACCGCCGGTTTGCTTTTGTCGTGCACGACATCAAGAACATTGTCAGCCAGCTGGCACTGCTGTCACGCAATGCCGAAAAGCATGCCGACAAACCCGCTTTTCGCAAAGACATGGTCGAAACATTGCAGGGCACGGTGGAGAAGCTCAACGCCACTTTGTCGCGGCTTTCCAATTATCGCACGGCCCGCGACAACGAGATCGAACCGGTCGAGACCAAGGCGCTGGTGGAGCATGTTACAACAGTCAAATCGACCCCGGCGCACCGGGTTGATGCGCTGGCGGGTGCACCGATGACGGTCAGGGCTGATCGCCCGGCACTCGAACAGGTGTTGCTGCATCTGGTGCAGAATGCGCTCGATGCCAGCCGACACAATGCCGAGCCGGTGCTGGTCAAATGGTTCACGGACGGCATGAACGGCTGTATCGAAGTTGTCGACCACGGCACCGGCATGAGCGCCGATTTCATCCGCACCAGCCTGTTCAAGCCGTTCGTTTCGACCAAGGATGGTGGCTTCGGCATCGGTGCTTTCGAAGCGAAATCGCTGGTCGAGGCGATGGATGGCAGCCTGCATGTTGAAAGCCGCGAGGGCATGGGCACCCGCATTACCTTGCGGTTGCCACTGGTGATTGGGGAGCAACAGCCAGTGGCACCGGCAAAACAGGTCGGGACAGACACACATTCCGATAAAAAACGCACCATAGGAGCAGGTCAGTGAGCGATAACGACAACACGCATGACGCACAGCTGCCCAAACTGCTCATCGTCGAGGATGATGAAGGGCTGCAGACCCAGCTGAAATGGGCTTATGACGATTATCAGGTGCTCCAGGCGCATAATCGTGAGGAAGCGATCACCCTGTTGCGCGCCGAGCAACCGGCGGTGGTGACGCTCGATCTCGGCCTGCCGCCCGATCCGGACGGCACCAGCGAGGGCTTTGCCACGCTGGAGGAGATTATCGCGCTCAAGCCGGATACCAAGGTGATCGTCGCCTCCGGTCATGGAGCGCGGCAGAGCGCTCTCGATGCCATCGCCAAGGGTGCCTATGATTTTTACCAGAAGCCCGTCGATATTGATGAGCTGGGCCATATCGTTGCCCGTGCCTTTCACCTGCATGCAATAGAGGCGGAGAATGCGCGGCTGGCTGAAGCCTCGGACGGCAGCGAAAAGGTGCTTGGCCGGATCATCACCGCAGCACCGGAAATGCTGAAAGTGGCACATACTATCGAGCGGGTCGCGCCGACCAGCGCTTCGGTCATGCTGCTGGGTGCCAGCGGCACCGGCAAGGAGTTGCTGGCGCGCGGACTGCACGATCATAGCGACCGCCGGGCCAACGCCTTTATCGCAATCAACTGTGCGGCAATTCCGGAAAACCTGCTCGAGGCCGAGCTTTTCGGTCATGAGAAGGGGGCGTTTACCGGTGCCATCAAGACCACCGAGGGCAAGATCGAACAGGCGCATGGTGGCACGCTGTTCCTCGACGAGGTCGGCGATATTCCGTTACCGCTGCAGGTGAAATTGCTGCGCTTTCTGCAAGAGCGGGTGATTGAGCGCATTGGCGGCCGCAAGCCAATCGCTGTCGACACCCGTATCGTCTGCGCCACGCACCAGGATATCGACCAGATGCAACGCGACGGTACTTTCCGCGAAGACCTTTACTACCGCCTTGCCGAGATTGTCGTCACCATTCCCACACTGGCCGAGCGGCCCGGCGATACCATCCTGCTGGCGCGCCATTTCCTCAACCGCATGGCGCAGGAGTTCAACCCCAAGGTCAAGGGCTTTGCCGCTGATGCGCTGCGGCGGATCGATGAATGGCCATGGCCGGGCAATGTCCGCGAACTGGAAAACCGGGTCAAGCGTGCGGTGATCATGGCCGATGGCAAGCTGGTTCATGCCGAGGATCTCGACCTGCCGGGCGATGATGCCGATGATGATGACGGCGACATGCCGCTCAACATCAAGGCGGCACGCGAGGAATCGGATCGCAAGGTTATCCGCCGTGCACTGGCCCGCAGCGAGGGCAATATCTCCAGCACCGCGCGGTTGCTCGGAATCAGTCGCCCGACGCTGTATGATCTGCTGAAACAATATGAGCTGCAGCCCGGAGCCACCGCAAAAACAGCGGTGAAATGAGCCGCCAATGGCTTCGCGCAAACGCATGAGACACAAGCCGCCGATGCGCTGGCCGATGGCGGCACTGGCTGTCGTTACTGCCTCGACGCTGGTTTTGGCTCCGGTCGTTGGTCAGGACAACAGCGCGGCGCAGGAAGCCTTTGCGCGGGCGGAGCAGAGCATTGCCGGCGGCGATTACCGTACCGCGCGGATAGAATTGCTCAACGCCATTGCTGATGATCCGGACTGGGCCGAGGCGAGACTGATGCAGGCGATGGTGTATCTGCGCCTGCGCGACCCGCTTGGCGCCGAGGCCGAGCTGCGCCGGGCGCGTGAACTTGGTGTTGAGGATCAGGAATTGCGCCATCTGATGGGGCATGCACTGCTGTTGCAGGGGCAGCTTGACCGGGCCCGCAACTGGCTGACCGAAGGGCCGGTGGCGCGGCGGCATCTGGGCTATGCCCAGAGGATATTGGCGGAAGTCAATCTTGCCGAGGGTGATCGTGACCGCGCTCGTGCTGCCTATGACGCCGCTATTGCCGCCGATGACCGTGATCCGATGCTATGGGTGTCGATTGCGCGCTACCGTTTCATGGGCGGTGACCAGCAAGGCGCGATCGAGGCCGCCGATTTTGCCGTGTCGCTGGCGCCGCAGAGTGTCGAGGCGCTGCTCTATCGCGGTGAACTGGCGCGCAGCCAGTTCGGGCTGGTGCCATCCTTGCCGTGGTTTGAGCGGGCATTGGAGATCGATCCTGACCATATCCCGGCGCTCATTGCCTATGCCGAAACACTGGGTGATGCCGGCCGTATGACCGATATGCTTTCGGCAGCGCGGCGGATTATCGCACTCGAGCCGGGCAATGACCGTGGCTATTTCCTTCAGGCGGTGCTCGCCGCGCGTGCTGGCCAGCATGCGCTGGCGCGGTCGCTGATGCTCAAGACACAGGATCGGCTCGACGGTCAGGCGGCACCGGCATTGCTGCGCTGTGCGCTGGAACTGGAGGCGGATAATCTGGCGATGGCGCAGCAGCATTGCGAGACGGTGCTGCGGCTGCAGCCCAACAATCCGCTGGCGGCGGATCTGGTGATGCAGGGCATGGCGCGAACCAGCGAGGCCAAGCCGTTCTTCGATCTGGTTACCGAAAATGGCCTGTTGGTTACGCCGAACAGCTATCGGCTAATGCTGGCGGCGCGGGTGCATGAGACGGCGGGGGACCGCAATGCAGCGGCGCGCTATATCAATGCCGCGTCGCAGGCACCGCATGCGGCATTGATGCTGGTACCCGAGATATTGCCGCTCTCCGAATTGCAGAATGCGGTGCAGTCAGCGCCCGGTGATGCCCGGGCCGAGGTCCGGCTGATCCGCAAATTGCTGACATTGCAGCGCAATGGGGAGGCGCTGTCACGTGCGCGACGACTGCAGCAGCGTTTCCCCGGTGTGGCCGATGCCCATTTGCTGGTTGGCGATGTTCATGCGTTGGGCAATCGCTGGGATCAGGCGCTCACTGCCTATGAAGAGGCGGTCAGGTTGCGTTTCACCTTCGATGTCATGGTCCGGCTGCACGATGCCATGGCCAATCTGGGGCGCAATGACGCCAAAGCCGAGATATTGCGCCGCTTCCTTGCCAACAACCCGGCGCATTTGCGGGCCACGCACATGCTGGGGACGGCCTATCTCGATGCCGGACGCTGGGAACTGGCACGCACCACGCTGGCAGAAGTGCGGGCGCGACTGGGCGATAATGTTCCGCTGTTGCTCGCCGATCTGGCCCTGGCCGAACATATGGCCGGTGATCCGCAGGCAGAGGTAACAGCAGCGACGGCCTACCGCACTCTGCCGATGAACCCGGTGGTGACCTATGTCTATGGCCAGGTGCTGGGGGATGACGACAATCGTCTGCGCGATGCCATCGATTTGCTGGAAAAGGCGGTGTCGCTGGCGCCGGATAATCCGCACTATCGCGAAACACTGAACGAGACCAAGAAGCGCTATGCCGCGCAAAGTGAGGCTTGAGACTCAGTCTTCGGCGGCTTCAAGCAGTTCCTGCGGCGTGATACCGATCCGTTTCATCTGCGCCACTACAGGCGGCCAGACATTCTCGAAGAAATTGTCGCGCTCATCCGAACGCAGCCGTGCTACTGCGCCCTCGGCCACGAACATGCCGACACCACGCTGCACCTCGACCAGACCGTTATTCTGGAACCCCTGATAGGCCTTGGCCACAGTTAGCGGGTTGGCACCTTCCTGCGCCGCCAAAGCACGCACAGAGGGAAGCATTTCGCCCTCTTTATAGGTGCCGTCGAGAATGGATGCCGCGATCAGGTCGCGCAGCTTGAGATATACGGGTTTGGTTTCAGCCATAGTGCATCACTGGCATAACACAGCGGGTCAGGTCAAGTGTTATCCGATGATCGCCGGTTAGGTGTCGTCCGGTGCCCACTGACTGAAAACCGCATCGAGGCCGGGGCGCGGGCGTTCTTCCAGCGCCTTGGACGGGGTGCCAATATAGAGGAAACCGACAATCGTTTCCGGTTCGGTACCGAAAAGATCGCGCACCCGGTCATTATAAGCGGGCCAGCCGGTAATCCATCCACCGACAAAACCGGCGCTGTGGATGGCGTGTAGCAGGTTCATGGTGAACGCTCCGGCGGAGAGCTGCTGTTCCCAGTCGGGAATCTTGCTTGAGGCTTTGGGGCTGTACAGCACCACCAGCATTTCCGGCGCATGCGACGCGAACAGGTCCATCGCTTCGAGTTCAAGCCGTCCGGCATCGGGCTTTTCCGCGCTATAAGCCTGACGCAGCTTTTCCGCAAGCGTCTCACGCTGGTCGCCGGTCACATGCACCACGCGCCATGGCGAGAGCTTTCCATGATCGGGGGTGCGCAGCGCGGTCGTCACGATCCGGGCGAGCGTATCGGCATCGGGGCCGGGCGCGACCATGTCGCGCGGGCGGCAGGACCGACGTGAGGCGAGATAGCCGGACAGCGAGGAGAGGTCATTATACATGGTTCCGCATATTGTTCGGCGTTCAGCGAATTGCAATGCGCTGTGGGCTTTTCATGACAATTGGCTTCACAGCATGACATTTTTGTTTAAGGTGCGCTGCAAAATATGGCCTGCGGTGAAGCTGGCCTGACAATAATCATATCTGGAGGTGGGCTTTGGCCGGAACATATCAGCAGGACGGCGATTCAGCCGGTACATTTCTGGGGCATCCCAAAGGACTTTATGTCCTGTTTTTCGCGGAGATGTGGGAGCGCTTTTCCTATTATGGCATGCGCGCCCTGCTGATCTTCTACCTGACCAAGCACTGGCTGTTCTCGGACAGCGAGTCCGGTGTCATCTACGGGGCCTATACCGCTCTGGTCTATATCACCCCGGTGCTTGGTGGCTATCTCGCCGACCGGTATCTCGGCCAGCGCAAGGCGGTGATGTTCGGGGCTATCCTGTTGACGCTGGGGCATGGCTTTATGGCCTTTGAAGGTGAACCGGCGGTCGGCAATGTCGACAATCCGGTAATCTATGTCTTCTGGCTGGCGTTGGCGCTGATCATTGTCGGCTCTGGCTTCCTCAAGGCTAATATCTCGGTGATCGTCGGTCAGCTTTATCCACGCACCGATACCCGCCGCGACGCCGCTTACACGATCTTCTACATGGGCATCAACCTGGGTGCGGCCATCGGTTCGCTGCTCTGCGGCTATATTGGCGAGACCTATGGCTGGGCCTATGGTTTTGGCCTTGCCGGCATCGGCATGCTGCTCGGGCTGGTGGTGTTCGTCTGGGGCAAGCCGCTGCTGCTCGGTCGCGGCGAACCGCCCAAACCGCTGGCCAAAAATACCGAGTGGACCATGTACGCCATCGGCATTGGCATGGTCGGCATTTGCTGGGCCGCGATCCAGTTTCAGGACCTTGTGGGCTATGTGCTCGGCGGCTTTGGCGGCGCTTTGGTGCTCTATGTGCTGTTCACCGCGGTGGCCAAGCTGCCATCGGAAGAGCGCGACCGCATTTTCGCCGCGATGTTCCTGATCCTGACCTCTATCGTCTTCTGGGCATTGTTCGAGCAGGCCGGGTCATCGCTCAACCTGTTCACCGACCGCCATGTCGATCGCGGCGGCGTCCCGGCATCGACCTTCCAGTCGATCAATGCCATCTACATCATCCTGCTGGCCCCGGTATTTGCCATTGTCTGGCAGTTCCTCGGCCAGAGAGGGCTGGAGCCTTCGGCACCTTTCAAATTCGGCCTTGGCGTGATCCAGGTCGGTCTCGGCTTTCTGGTGCTGGTCTGGGGCGCGCAGGCGGTGGGCATGGAAAATGCCACGCCGGTGATTTTCATCTTCCTGATCTACCTGCTGCACACCACCGGTGAGCTCTGCCTTTCTCCGGTCGGTCTGTCGGCAATGAACCGGCTTGCTCCGGCGCATATGGCCTCGCTGATCATGGGTACCTGGTTCTTCGCCTCGGCTACCGGCAATTTCGCTGCCGGTCTGATCGCCGCCGCCACCGGCGCGGAAGGCGTTGGTGAAGAAGCGGGCAAGCAGGTTGTGCTGGGCGTTTATTCCACTGTCGGTCTCTATGCCGTCGGCATCGGTGTCGGTGTTCTGGTCGTATCGCCCCTGATCAAGAAGCTGATGCACCTCGACACCCTGACCGACGACACCATCGATGACGACCTGCTCGGCCAGAAGGAAATCGCCGAGCCACAGGCTGGGGGTATCCGTCCGGCGACGCGCCCGGCGGAATAGCCGTTCACAACTCTCGACAGACAAAAGGGCGTCCATCGGGGCGCCCTTTTTGCTTCGGGGATGCCGGTCAATTCCCCAGGGAATATTATGCGCAATTGCCCTGCACGGTGAGATGCACTAACGCTGTTGTAAAAGCCACAAAGGCGGAGGGTTGCATGGATTATAGCATATTGCTGATCGCCGGCTCGGTCGGTTTTGTCGTCACCCATTTGGGCTTCTCCCACCTGCTGCGCGGCACGTTGCTGCGCCTGCTCGGTACGGTGGGTTATCAGATTGTCTATTCGCTGGTTTCCTTCGCCACCTTGGGACTGGCGATCCATGCCTATCGCGAGCTGCCGTCGACTGCGTCCTTATGGAGCGTTCCCGGCTGGATGCCTGCGGTCAGTGCGTTCCTGATGTTCTTTGCCAGCGTGCTGTTTATTGGCTCGGTCTGGAAAAACCCGGCCATGCCCGCCCCCCAGGCAGGAGAATTTGCCGAACGCAAACCCGATGGCGTGTTCAAGATCACCCGCCACCCGATGATGTGGTCTTTCGCGATCTGGGCGTTGGCGCATATCCTGGCTCGACCGACAGGCGCCAATTTGTGGCTGATGGGCAGCATATTGGTGCTGGCTGTTGTCGGCGCGGCGGGGCAGGATCGACGCAAGGTCGAGGAGATGGGCCTGTCCTGGCAGCACTGGCAGAACAAGACCAGCTTCCTGCCCTTTGGCAAGGGACTGGTTACGCCCGGATCGGGCATCATTATCGCCGGGATCGCGGTCTGGCTGATTGCCAGCTGGGCGCATCATGGCCTTGGCTTTGCCATGGTCCCGCCCTGGACCAATTTGTGGGGCATTAGCGCCCCCTGATCGCACTCTACAGCCGCGTCATCTTCAGCATCGCCTCGCCATAGCGGGGACCGGCGGTGCCGCCTATCGGTGCAGCCGCGTCGAGCCGGGACATATCGTCTTCGCCGAGCGCCAGATCGGCGGCGGCCATGCTGTCTTCCAGCGTCGCGCGACGTTTGCAGCCGGGGATGGGGACAATATCCTCGCCCTTGTGCAGCAGCCAGGCCAGCGCCACTTGCGCCGCCGAGCGGTTATGGCTGGCGGCAATGTCCTTGACGACATCGACCAGCTTGAGATTCTGGTCGAAATTCTCTTCCGAATAGCGTGGATCGCGGCGGCGATAATCATCCTCGTCGAGATCCTCGCGCGAGGTGATCTGGCCGGTCAGGAAGCCCCGGCCCAATGGGCTATAGGGTACAAAGCCGATGTTCAGCTCCTGACATAATGGCAGGATTTCCTCTTCGACCTCGCGTTCCCATAGCGAATATTCGGATTGTAGCGCCGCAATCGGGTGTGTTGCCTGCGCCCGGCGGATGGTCTCCGGCCCGGCTTCGGACAGGCCGAGAAAGCGCACCTTGCCCTCTTCGATCAGCCGTCCCATTTCGCCCACCGTCTCCTCGATCGGGACATCGGGGTCGACCCGGTGCTGGTAGAACAGGTCGATCTCGTCAATGCCGAGCCGCTGCAGCGATCCTTCACAGGCGCGGCGCACATTGGCCGGGGTGGAATCGACACCCTGAAAGCCGTCTTCATTGAATCTGAAACCGAATTTGGTGGCGATCACCAGCCGGTCGCGGCGTCCAGAAATGCCGCGCCCCAGCAACTCTTCATTGATATGCGGGCCATAGACCTCGGCGGTATCGAACAGGGTGACGCCCAGCTCTATGGCGCGGTCCAGCGTGGCCAGCGATTCCGTCAGGTCGGCCTCGCCATACATGCCCTTGCCGATGCCTGCCATCGGCATGCAGCCCAGCCCCAGTGCCGAGACGGTCAGCTCACTACCCAGTTTGCGCTGCTGCATCCTTGTTCTCCTGTGCCCTGTTATTGTCGCGCTTGCCATCGATATAGCCCCATATGTCGCGGCGCAGCTCCGGTGCGAACAGGTATAATATCAGAACATTGGGCAGCGCCATCAGGAAAAATGCACTGTCGACCAGCGCGATGACAGCATCGATCTGCAGCAAAGCCCCCAAAGGCAGGATGAAGATATAGATCAGCTTGAAGGTCATCTCGCGGTTACGGCCCTTGCCGAAGAGATACTGGAACGCCTGCAGTCCGTAAAAGCCCCAGGCGCATAAAGTGCTGTGTGCGAACAGCATCACCGCTGCGGTGAGCAGCCAGGGGAACCAGTCCGCAATCTGGCCAAAGGCCTCGGCGGTGATGCGGATATCCTGGTTCTCGCCGGTCCAGGTACCGGCCAGCACGATGGCGATGGCACCGATCGAACAGACGATAACCGTGTCGCAAAAGGGTTCGAGCAGCGCCACCAGACCTTCGGAGGCAGGTTCGCGCGTTTTCGCCTGGGCATGCGCGATCACCGCCGAACCGACTCCTGCCTCGGAGGAATAGACCGCGCGCTGCATGCCGACAATGAAGGTGCCGACCATGCCGCCGGCGACCGCCTCACCGGAAAAGGCATCGGAAATAATCAGGCCCAGAGCGGCGGGCAGTTCGCCGAAATTCACCACGATAATGGTGAGCACGCCGGTGATATAGACAGCCGCCATCATCGGCACGAGGACCGCCGTTACCCGGCCCAGCCATGTCACTCCGCCAATCACCACCAGCCCGACAAAGAACGCCATGACCAGCCCGTAGATAAAGGCAAAGCTATTGGGGTCGCCGGCCTCGGAAAAGGTCGCATAGCCGGTGACTTCGGACAGGGTGGCCATGCTCTGATTGACCTGCACCAGCGGGATAGCGCCGATAAAGGTCATCACCGCGTAAAAGGCACCCAGTGCAAAGCCGAGACGCGGCAGACCGCGCAGAGCAAAGCCGTTTTTGAGATTATACATCGGTCCGCCGCGTACGCTGCCATCGGCGTCGACCACGCGATATTTCAGACCCATTGTGACCTCGACGCATTTCACTGTCATTGCGAAAAAGCCGATGACGAACATCCAGAAGGCCGCGCCGGGTCCGCCGGTGGCAATGGCAATGGCGACGCCGGCGATATTGCCGAGGCCGATAGTGCCCGACAGCGCGGTGGTCAGCGCCGAAAATTGCGATATCTGCCCCGGTGCATCGGGCTCGTCATAATCGCCGCGCAATATGCGCAGCGATAGCGGAATGGCACGCAGGTTGAGAAAGCCGAAATAGACGGTGAAGATCAGCATCGGCAGCGCCAGCCACAGCACGATCCAAGGGATTTCTGCACCGAAAAAGGGAATAGGTGAGAATACGGCGCTGTTCAGGGCATCGATTGCATCGGTCAGGAAGGCGAGAATGGGATTGGCCATGAATGTCCGAAAACTGGTTATAAAGTCTTTATCGTTAGGATGAAGCGGGCTAACCCGCAATGACGTAATCAGGGCAGGCAAAACGACCGCAAGACAATGGAGGGCCTGTGAGCAAGGCTTTTTTCGGAACTGACGGGATCAGGGGACGGACCAATGCCGGGGTGATGACCGCCGCTATGGCGATGCGCATCGGCATGGCAGCGGGCAAGCATTTCCAGCGCGGTGCGCATCGGCACCGGGTGATCATCGGTAAGGATACACGGCTTTCCGGCTATATGATGGAATCGGCGCTGGTCGCCGGTTTCACCAGTGTCGGCATGGATGTGATCCTGGTCGGGCCGATGCCGACCCCGGCCATTGCGCTCCTCGCGCGCGAGATGCGCGCTGATCTGGGGGTGATGATCTCGGCCAGCCACAACCCCTATGAGGATAATGGCATCAAGCTGTTCGGCCCCGATGGTTTCAAGCTGTCGGATGAGGATGAACTGCGTATCGAAGCGCTGATGCAGGAAGAGCCGGTGCTGGCATCGGCGCCCGATATCGGACGTGCGCGGCGGATCGACGATGCCCGCGGCCGCTATATCCATGCGGTGAAGAAATCACTGCCCGATCATATCCGGCTCGATGGCCTCACCATCGTGGTCGATTGCGCGCATGGTGCCGCCTATCAGGTGGCGCCCTCGGCCTTTTGGGAGCTGGGTGCGAAGGTCATCGCCATGGGGGTGTCGCCCAATGGCAAGAATATCAACGACAATGTCGGTTCGACCCACATATCGGCATTGCAGCAGCGGGTAGTCGCCGAAGGTGCGGATATCGGCATTGCGCTCGATGGTGATGCCGACCGGCTGATTGTGGTCGACGAGAAGGGCGAGCAGGTCGATGGAGACCAGATTATGGCGCTGATCGCCACTGGCTGGGCGCGTGACGGACGGCTGAAGAACAGCACCGTGGTGGCGACAGTAATGTCCAATCTTGGGCTCGAGCGTTTTCTTGCCGAACAGGGATTGCGGCTGAAGCGTACCAAGGTCGGTGACCGCTATGTGCTGGAAGAGATGCGCCGCGGCGATTTCAATGTCGGCGGTGAGCAGTCGGGGCATATGATTCTGCTCGACCATGGCACCACCGGTGATGGCACTACGGCAGCGCTGCAAGTACTGGCCGAACTGGTACAGTCGGGCAAGCCGGCAAGCGAGTTGTTGCACATATTCGATCGCGTGCCGCAGCTGCTGAAAAATGTCCGCTTTGGCGGCGGCAAACCACTTGAGGATGACCGTGTGAAAGCCGCCATTGCCGAGGCTGAGGACGAAATGGGTGCCGATGGTCGCTTCGTTATCCGCGCCTCGGGCACTGAACCGGTGATCCGGGTGATGGCCGAGGGGGACGATGCGGCACAGGTCGAGTTGCTGGTCAACCGGCTATGCGGTGTGATCGAAGAGGTTGCTGCCTGATGCAGCCTGTCCGGGTGCTGAGCATTGCCGGGTCGGACAGCGGCGGCGGCGCGGGCATTCAGGCAGATATCAAGACCATCACCATGATGGGCGGCCATGCGATGACCGCGATTACCGCACTGACGGCGCAGAACTCACAAGGCGTTTCCGCGATAGCGCCGACCGATCCTGACATGGTGGCGGCGCAGATCGATGTAGTGACCGGCGATATCGGCGTCGATGCGATCAAAATCGGCATGCTCGGCAGCGCCACCATTGCCGCAGTCGTGGCTGACCGGCTGGAGAAATTGCCCAAAATGCCTGTGGTGTTCGATCCGGTCATGGTCGCGACCAGCGGGGCCGCACTGGCTGATGATGACACTATTGCGGCGTTTGACAGGCTGCTGGCGCTGGCAACCGTTACCACGCCCAATCTGCCTGAACTTGAGATACTGGGTGGTGAGGCCGCTATGCGAGGCAAATGCAGGGCGCTGCTGATCAAGGGCGGGCATGGAGCGCATGGCGCACCCGAAGACCTTCCGGTTGTTGCCGGGCCGGACATCGACCTGCTTGAGGACCGGCTGGTTACTGATAGCGGTCAGGCAGCGATGTTGGGCAAGCGGATCGCAACCCCGCACACACATGGCACTGGATGCACCCTGTCGAGCGCCATCGCGGTCGGTTTGGGGCAGGGGCATGAGCTGTTTGACGCCGTTATGATAGCGCGCGACTTTGTCCGTCTCGCGTTGCACGATGCACCCGATCTGGTCGACGATAACGGCCCGATGGGGCATCAGACGGTACGCAATGATGCGGTGCTGCCGGGGCCGCTGTTCAATCAGGTGACGCTCGATTGTACCAATTATGATGCTTCGGTCACCTTCTACACCGAACTGGGCCTGACCCATATTGTCGATGACCCGCCGAGCTATGCCCGGTTCGAGGCACCCAATGGCGCGACACTCTCGCTGCATGAAGCAGAGATGGTGTCGGCATCCGCAGCGCTCTATTTCGAATTTCCCGATGTGGACAAGGCTGTGGAGAAGCTGCGCAAAAACGGGTGGGCATTTGATGGGAACCCTGAGCACAAGTCGTGGAAATGGCGCGAAGCCTGGACCACCGACCCTTCGGGCCATCGTATCTGCCTCTATCATGCCGGGGAAAACCGTCGCTATCCGCCCTGGCGCATTGGGTGGAATATCGCGACATGAAGGCGTCATGATCGCAACCTATTAAAATGACATGCGTTAATCTTTGCGACAGGGTTGGAGAGTCCCGATCTGGCGCTATATATGTGGCAACATTACCCCCAAGATGGAGATGCAAGATGGCCTTTACCCTTCCAGACCTGCCGTTCGACAAAAACGCCTTTGGCGATGTCATGTCGGCGCGTACATTCGACTTCCACCATGGCAAGCATCACAATGCCTATATCGGCAAGGCCAATGACGCGATTGCCGGAACCGATCATGACGGCAAGAAGCTTTCCGAGGTCATCATCGCCGCCAAGGAAAGCGGCAATCAGGGTCTGTTTAACAACAGCGCCCAGATCTGGAACCACAGTTTCTTCTGGCATTGCCTGAGCCCGGAAAATGTCGCCATGCCGACGACGCTCGCCGACCGCATCGCCGCCGATTTCGGCTCGGTCGACGGCTTCAAGGACGCGTTCAAGGCCGAGGCTGCGGGCCATTTCGGCTCAGGCTGGGGCTGGCTGGTGCTCAACGGCGACAAGCTGGAAATCACCTCGCTGCACGATGCCGACAGCCCGGTGGCGCATGAGGGCATGAAGCCGCTGCTGACCCTCGATGTGTGGGAGCATGCCTATTATATCGACTACCAGAATGCCCGCCCCAACTATCTCGACACGGTGATGGACAAGGCGATCAACTGGGAATTCGTCGCCCAGAATCTCGACGGCGAAGGTGTCTCGCGCGCCGATCAGGGCTGAGCCTCACAGACATGACACAGAGAAGGGCGGTGCCGCGTTGCTCCGCCCTTCTTTTTGGGCTTTGATGCCTGATCCACGGTTATCTGCGGAAGCCTCGCTGGTACGCGGCCTTGCCGATCTTTGCCATAGACATTTGCTCTCTCACGAGATTAAAATTCTAGCCCAAGTCATCGTGAAAAGGCCCGGCGCATGATTGCTTATTCTACACTCGGCACCAATGATATGGACCGATCCATCCGGTTCTATGATGCCGTTTTCGGTGCCATAGGTGGCGTGCGGGAAGAGACTGACCCGAGCTGGACGCGCTACGGGCGTGAGGGAGAACGTGCAAAAGTCTGCCTGACACCGCCCCATGACCGGCAGGCGGCGAAAAGTGGCAATGGACCAATGCTTGCCTTTGAGACGTCGGATCGTGCTTCGGTTGATGCTTTTCATGCCGCTGCCTTGGCGCATGGCGGTTCCGATGCGGGTGAACCGGGTATTCGTGAAGGCACGCATTATGTCGCTTATGCCCGCGATCCGGATGGGAACAAACTTTGCGTGTTCGCGCCGAAATAAAGTATCCTGCTACCCAGTGACAAGAAGTCCGGCCTTCAAGGCATGACGTTCGTTCCGGTCTATTCCCAGTGAATTGCGGTCGCGATGCCCAGAAATATCCAGGAAATCAGGAATAACAGCCCGATTAACGGGAAGATATAACGCAGCCAGCGGTCATAGGGCACGCGGGCCATGGCGAGCATCGCCATCATGCCGCCGGATGTGGGCACAAGAAGGTTGGTCAGGCCATCGCCGACCTGGAAGGCCAGAATCGCCGTTTGGCGCGTAACTCCAATCAGATCGCTCAGGGGTATCAATATGGGCATGGTCACCATCGCCTGACCGCTGCCCGATGGAATGAATATGTTGATTAGCGAATTGACCAGGGTCATGAGCACAGCCGACAGATAGGGCGGGAATTCTGCCAGTGGCGATGCCAGAGCGTTGACTATGGTCTCACCCACTAACGCGTTTTCGAGCACTATCTGAATGGCACGGGCAAGGCCGATGACCAGCGCACCGCCTGCGATTGCTGCGGCGCCTTGTATCATCTGATCGACAGCCATGTTCACCGGAATGCGGTGAATAATCGCTGTGGCGATTGCAATCATGACAAAGATTGCCGAGAAATGATTGATATACCAGCCATAGTTGAAGACGCCGAAGAGAAGGAATGCAAAAAGGCCGAAAAACGCGGCGAGTGTCATTATGTCCCGGGGGCGCATCCTGTACGTATCGATATCCTTTTCAAGCTGCAGTCCTTCGGTTGAGATGGAACCCACAGAAGAGGTGATCCTGCCATTAAGGAGACCCGCATAATAACGGCAATTATACCAGGCGAGAACAGACAAACAGGTAAGGCAAAAGGCCGATCGCAGAAGGGCTCCGGAGAACATCGGCAATTCGGCAATCATATGCGAAGTACCAACGGTAAAGAAATTGATCGGCGAAGTGGCAAATCCGATGCCGATGGCGCCGAGCGAAACGCCAGCCCCCAGGATAAGGTCTCCACGGATCGCAAGGCAGATGATCGCAGCAATTGGCACCAGTGCGATATTGCTCTCATATCCCACGAACACGCCGAGCGCACCAAAGAGGAACGTCGTCATCACGATCAACAGCATGGCGCGCCTCCGCCCGATTACGCGGATGGCGCTTCCGACCGCATTTTCCAGTGTTCGGCTATACTCCAGAAGCTGGAATGTCGCTCCCGAGATGAACGCCAGGAAGATGATATTGGCTGCACTGATCAGACCCTCTGGTATCGCGAGGAAAACATCCATGAAGCTGGCCGGATTGCCTTCAATATAGCGAAATGAACCGGGCACCACCGCTTCGCGGCCATTTGCGAGTGTGACCTTGTCGTACGCACCTGCAGGAATGATGTGGGTAAGGATCGCCGCGACAACGATAATACCGAAAATCAGCGCGAAGGGATGGGGTATCTTCTCCAGCCAGGAAGATTTTTGAACGGAAGTCGGCGCGGCATCCTCGGTCTGTTTCAAAATATGGCCGCCCCTTATCGGCGATCGATTTTTGCCAGAGCGCAATCAGATATACAAGTTGGTATATGCATTTAGAGCAGAGCTTGGCTTGGTGCTTGCAGGGATAGGCAAATGCCATGCTTTGCTATTCTATGCGCTCATAAATGCTTGCTGCTTCTGATATCGAGACAAGGGGTGGTATATCGTCTCATCCAAGCGCTTCGATCAACTGCCTGCCAATTCGCTGACCCTTATAGTCAGCATCAGCCGCTAGCGGTGGTTTAGCCTTACTCCGGTGCCGGCTGGGAAAATCAAGCACCCTGGCTGGAAACGGCCTGCAATAATCGTAAATTCATATGCAACACGACTGACCGGTACTTGTCGAAATCAGCATCGTGGTATAGCCTCGATGTGCGTCTGCGATGTGAGGAATATAGAGTGAGCGAGAACAGGAACGCTACTATGGATCAATTCCAAAATCGTCCGACTGTGACCATGTCACGGCGCGATATAATCGCTGGCCTCGCATCGGGAGCAGTCGTTGCCTTTTCTGGCGCGGCTGTCACAGGATGCACCACAAATACCGCGCTTGGGCGCAAGCAGTTACTGCTGGTTTCAGATGAACAACTCGAACAGCTTGCAGCAGCCTCTTGGACGCAGGCGCTTCAGCAGAACCGCCAGACTTCCAATTCCGCCCTGCGCCGCCAGGTTGCGGCCGTGGGCGACCGCATCGTGCGCGGCGCGGATCAGCGACTGCCTGGATTCGGGTTGACCCAGAGAAACTGGGAGTTTGCGGTTTTTGAGGATGATACCGTCAATGCGTGGGTGATGCCGGGAGGAAAGGTCGGGTTTCACACCGGACTTCTCGACATCACGCAGAATGACGATCAAATCGCAACGGTCATGGGGCATGAGGTCGGCCATGTTGTCGGCCGCCATGCTGCAGAGCGCTACTCGCAACAAATGGCCGCGAGCAGCGGATTAGCTCTCGCCAATGTGGCGCTTGCAGACAATGAGAATCGTGGACTGATCGCCGGCATATTAGGTGCGGGCGTGTCCTTTGGCGTGATCTTGCCCTATTCACGCAAGCACGAGTATGAAGCCGACCGGCTGGGGGCGGACTTCATGGTCGACGCAAATTATCGGGCGAACGAAGCCATTCGGTTCTGGGATGGCATGACGCAGCGCGCAACCCGTCAACCGCTCGAATTCATGTCGACGCATCCTTCGGACCAAAGCCGTATTTCCACGATGCAGTCTTATATTACGTCGCAGGGATATGCGTAAGCGCGTATAAGATTTCCGATTTTTTCACCACTGCATTTATCGCGACGCTGAAAATACCGGCGCATGTGATAAGATATTGGTAACAGCGCACTAGCTTATCCGCTTTTTTCGTCAGCCTCGTCATCCTCAACCGCCAGCCCGTGCCGCATCAGCATCGGTAGCTGGGTGAAGGTGAAGACAAAGGACAGGCCGGTCACCCCCCAGACCTTGAGTGTAAGCCAGGTCTCGAAGCTGAGCAGCGCGCGCATGGCCTCGTTGAGCACCGCCAGGAACACGAAGAACAGCGCCCAGTTGCGCGACAATTTGCGCCAGCCTTCATCGGACAGCCCGTCAAAGGCAGCGTGGAGCAGATATTTGAGCAGTGGCTTGCCACGCCACAGGCCGATAAACAATATCGTTGCGAGCGAGGCATAGATGATCGTCGGCTTGATCTGGATAAAGGTCTCATCCTGAAAATAGATCGTCAGCGCGCCAAAGCCGAGGATCAGGATCGTTGACAGCCACAGCATCGGCGAGATTTTGCCGGTTTTCCATTGTGACACACCCAACGCTACCAGCACCGCGACCATGAACGCACCGGTGCTGTAGGTGATTGCTGCCAGCGTGGCGGTAACGGTATTGGGCGCGTCATCGGCCGGGGCGAAATAGCGATAGGTCAGGAAGAAGATCAGCAACGGGCCGAAATCGATTGCGAAGCTGAGCCAGCCCGGCGCCTGCTTTGGGGCCTTGGCAGCATCGAGTTCGACGGCACCTTCGGCTTGATCGTTATTGTCACCCTCGGCCATCAGATCGTCCCCGCAAGAATCTTGGCGAGAAAACCGGGGTCGAAGGGCCGCAGGTCATCAATCTGTTCGCCGACGCCAATGGCATGGATCGGCATGTCGAATTTCTCCGCAGCCGCGACCAGCACACCGCCGCGCGCGGTGCCGTCCAGCTTGGTCATGATCAGGCCGCTAACGCCCGCGACTTCCTTGAAGGTTTCGATCTGCGACAGCGCATTCTGGCCATTGGTAGCATCGAGCACCAGCACCACATCATGTGGTGCCGCCGGATTGAGCCGACCGAGGACGCGACGCACCTTGGCTAGCTCGTCCATCAGCTCGCGCTTGTTCTGCAGCCGCCCGGCGGTGTCGACGATCAGCACGTCAATGCCGGTCTCGGTCGCCTGTTTCACCGCATCAAAGACAATGCTCGCCGCATCGCCGCCTTCGGGGCCGGTGACAATCGGCACATCAAGACGCTCGGCCCAGATTTTCAACTGACCGATAGCGGCGGCGCGGAAGGTGTCGCCCGCGGCCAGCATCACGCCATAATCTTCTTCCTGAAACAGATGCGCCAGCTTGGCGATGGTGGTGGTCTTGCCCGAGCCATTGACGCCGATCACCAGGATCACCTGCGGCCGCGGGAAGGCGTCGATTTCCAGCGGCTCGGCGACTTCACCCAGGATCGCGGCAATCTCGCGTTCGACTACGGCGCGGATATCGTCTTCGGTAACGTCGCGATCGAATTTCTCGGTCGCCAGCTTGTCGCGGATGCGCGCTGCGGTGCTGGGGCCGAGATCGGAAACGATCAGCGCGTCCTCAATATCGTCGAGCGCTGTATCGGTCAGACGACCCGCGCCCAATATACCGGCCAGATTACCGGTCAGCCTGCTGCTGGTCTTGCTGAACCCGAGACGGAGCCTGTCGCTCCAGCTATTCGCACTCATAGACGTGCCTGTCTTTCTTCTATTATCTCTGCGTCCAGCCGACCCTTGGTCATGCCGGTGATCCTCACATTTCTGATCTGGCCCGAAGGGGCCTGGGTTGCAAGGCGTATTGGTGCGAAATTGGCAATATGGCCGGATAGACCATCCTTTTCGACCAACAGGCTGGCGGTGGTGCCGATCTGCGATTTCAGCCAGCTCTGGCGCCGCGCGGTGGTCAGTTCGCGCAATTCCCTGGCGCGCTGTTTTATAATGGTGCGATCAACCTGCGGCATGCGCGCGGCGGGGGTGCCCTCACGCGGCGAATAGGGGAAGATATGGCCGTGGACGATCTGGCATTCGCGGATGATCGAGCAGTTATTGGCGTGCATCGCCTCGGTCTCGGTCGGAAAACCGGCGATAATATCGGCACCGATGGCAATTTCCGGGCGGCGCGCTTTCAGCCGCTCGACCAGATCGATTGCCTGTGCGCGGCTATGGCGGCGCTTCATGCGCTTCAGGATCATGTCATCGCCCGATTGCAGCGAGATATGGACGTGTGGCATCACGCGCGCATCGCCGGTGATCAGATCGAACAGCCGGGCATCGACCTCGACCCCATCGAGCGAGGACAGACGCAAACGCGGCAGGGCGGGGACGTGTTTCAGGATGCGCTCGACCAGCATGCCGAGATTGGGCTGGCCTGGCAGGTCATGGCCATAGCTGGTGACATCGACGCCGGTGAGGACGACTTCCTGATAGCCCTTGTCTACCAGCTCTTGCACATGCTCGACCAGCCGGCCTGCGGGCACTGAGCGGCTGTTGCCGCGGCCATAGGGGATGATGCAGAAGGTACAGCGATGGTCGCAGCCATTTTGCACCTCGACAAAGGCGCGGGCATGATCGGCAAATGCGCTGGCCATATGCGGCGCGGTTTCGCGCACTTGCATGATATCCTGCACCAGGGTTTCGGCCTTGGGTGCGTCAAAGGAGAGCGCATCGGGCTGCATCTTCTCGATATTGCCGAGCACCCGGTCCACCTCGGGCATGGCTGCGAAGCTGTCCGGATCAATCTGTGCCGCGCAGCCGGTCACCACGACCTTGGCTTGCGGATTGGCGCGCCGAGCCTTGCGGATCGCTTGTCGCGTCTGGCGCACAGCCTCATTGGTGACGGCGCAGCTATTGATTACCACCAGCGGCTCGTCGCCAGCGGGCATCTGTTCACGCATGGTCTCGGTTTCGGCAATGTTCAATCGGCAGCCCATGGAGATGAAGGTCGCCTTTTCCTGCACTGCGCTCATAGCTCCACCTCGCCGCGATAGGCGGTGGCAAAGGGGCCGGTCATTTGAATGTCGCCGCCTGCTGCCCATGCGATGGTCAGCGGTCCGCCAGGCAAATGCACGGTGATTGGGCCGGTCACGAGCTTGCGCCGGATCGCGGCGACGGCTGTGGCGCAGGCACCGGTGCCACAGGCCTGGGTCAGCCCCGCACCGCGTTCCCAGACGCGCAGGGTAATGCCACCATCGGCGATGCGTGCGACATTGACATTAACGCCTTCGGGGAAGAGCGGATCATTCTCGATCAGCGGGCCGAGCGTGTCCATGTCGACCGCATAGGGATCATCGACGAAGAAGACCGCATGCGGATTGCCGACATTTACCGCCATGGGCCGCGCCAGACTGTCCCATCCGACCGGCATGTCGGCGGTGTCCATCGGTTGCGCCAGCGGGATGATATCCCAGTCGAAACGCGGTTTGCCCATATTGATGCCCACATTGTCACCCAGCAATTCGCCGCTCAGCAGGCCCGCCCTTGTAGCAATTATGGCATCCCGTCCGAGCAGCGCGACGACGCAGCGCGTTGCATTGCCACAGGCACTGACCTCACCGCCATCAGCGTTGAAGATGCGCATGAAGATATCGGCGGAACCACGAAAGTCGCCGGGAGGCTCAATGACAATCAGTTGATCGAAACCGATGCCGCGTCGCCGGTCGGCCAGCTGTCTTATTCGTGTTGGATCCAGACGCACCGGCGCATTCCGCGCATCGAAAATGGCGAAATCATTGCCCAGGCCGTGCATTTTGGTGAACGCGGTTGCCGTCATGGCTCGCGCTTTACGGTGCCGTTGCGGCGCTGTCCATATGCCGGGGTATTTGCGAGGGTCGCCCCGGGTCTATGGATCAGCCGGTTTGCCCGCTGGCTGTCTTGGTGTCCGTTGTGATATCGCTGGACACGGCTTCTCCGGTACCGGCAACACCGATCTCGTCGGGAAGCAAATTGGCCCGGGCCAGCATCCAGCGTGTCTGTTCCACGGTCAGTGGCTTGCCATAATGATAGCCTTGCACCTTGCCGCAACCGAGTGAACGCAGCCGGTTGACGATATCGGCACTTTCCGCACCTTCGGCAGTGATCGGCAACTTGAGGCTCTGGCCAAGCTGGGCGATCGCCTCGACAATCGCCGCACTCTCCATATTGTCATCCATGGTGGTGACGAAGCTGCGGTCGATCTTGATGCGATCGAAAGGCAGGGCGCGCAGGTGCGACAGAGAACTGTAACCGGTGCCGAAATCATCGAGCGCAATCTTGACGCCCTGATTCTTCAGGCTGCCGATAATCGACTGGGCCAAGGTGATATTCTCGAACAAGGCGCTTTCGGTGATCTCCAGCTCGAGCCGCTCGGGCGGATAGCCGGTTTCGGTGAGCAGCTTGAGGATCTTCTGCGCCAGCCATGGATCGCGCAGTTGCAGCGGCGAGATGTTGATCGACAGGATCAGGCTGCTGTCCCAGGATTTGGCATCATTCAGCGCGCGCCGCATGATGCACTCCGACAGCTCACCAATAAGGCCGCATTCCTCGGCAATGGGGATGAATATTTCGGGGGATACCAGGCCCAGATTGGGTGACTGCCAGCGCGCCAGCACCTCGAAGCCGACCAGTCGACCGGTTTCAAGATCAATCTGCTGCTCATAGAAAGGCAGGAACTCGCCTGCAGGGATGCCCTGGCGCAGGCCCTTTTCGATCATGTTCTGCGTCTGGATTTCGGTCTGCATCGAGGTGGCGAACCAGGCAAAGCGGTTACGCCCCTGCTTCTTGCTGTGATACATCGCCATATCAGCCCGGCGCATCAGGCTCTCGGCGGTTTCCTCATGATGGCTGGCAGCGGAGATACCGATGGAAGTGCTGATGGCCAGCTCGCCGGCAGGGCCGTCAATTGGCCGCGCCACTTCTTCGATAATGTCTTCCGCGACACGCTCGACAGCGTTGCGGTTATTGCCGTCGAAAACGAAAGCGACGGCAAATTCATCACCGCCAAGACGCGACAGCAATGCTCTGGGCGGGATTACCGTGCGCAGCCGGTTGGCAACGGTGCGCAGCACCGTATCCCCTGCTTCGTGGCCATGAATGTCATTGATCGTCTTGAAATGGTCGAGATCGAGCATCAGAAAGGCGACCGACATGCTGCGCTTGTCGGCTTCTGCAATCAGATCGGCGGTGCGCTCGTTGATACTGCGTCGGTTGAGACAATTGGTCAGCGGGTCGGTGATCGCCAGTGCCTTGGCTTCGGCCTCCGCTTCGCGGTGATGCACCATTTCGACGCGCAGATCATTATAGCGGCGCCAGCCAAACATGATCAGCGCGATATTGATGAGCATGGCGGTGGCCAGTACCTGGTCCGGGCCGGGACCCAGTCCATTCAATGCGCGCATGATCTCCGGCATTACGAAGCTGCCGGTGCCGACAAACATCATGATCGCGGCGCAGACAATGCCGCCGGCGACGACATCGATATACACACCTTTGAAAAACCGGTTCTTCATCCTTGATGCCAAATCCGTAATCATCGTGGTCCGTTGGTGGCAGAGCATTGATGATTTTGCCCCATTGGCCAGACACCTATCCACTTAGCGTAAATATTCGGTTTATTTTGCGCACTGCGCGATTCCGGCTGTAGCACATGGGGCAAACAGGGCTTGCTTTTTGCGGGAATATCCGACAAAGGGCACCCATATTGAGAAGCGGGTATCCGCGAAAGCCGGTCAGCGAGGTTTCGCCCACCGGCTCTTTTTGCGTATATTGTGCAGGTTCTGACGTGATTTTGTTTTCTTGGGAGACGCGCCATGTTTGATACATTATCGGACCGGCTGGGCGGGATATTTGACCGCCTCAAGGGCCGTGGCGCGCTCAATGAGAATGATGTCCGCGCCGCGATGCGCGAGGTGCGGATCGCACTGCTCGAGGCTGATGTCGCGCTGCCTGTTGTGCGCGGCTTTATTGACAAGGTCACTGACAAGGCAATCGGTCAGGAAGTGCTGAAATCGGTGACACCGGGCCAGCAGGTAATCAAGATCGTCAATGACGCGCTGGTCGAGATGCTGGGTTCGGATGTCAGCGAGCTTGATCTGGCGACGACACCGCCTGCGATCATCATGATGGTCGGCTTGCAGGGTTCGGGTAAAACCACCACCACCGCGAAGATCGCCAAGATGCTCAGCGAAAAAGAGCACAAAAAGGTGATGATGGCCTCGCTCGACGTCAACCGCCCAGCGGCTCAGGAACAGTTGGCGACCTTGGGTAAACAGGTTTCGGTCGCCACGCTGCCGATCATAGCGGGGCAGCAGCCGGTGGAGATTGCGCAGCGCGCGCTGCAGGCGGCGAAGCTGCAGGCCTTTGACGTGCTGCTGCTCGATACGGCGGGTCGGCTGCATGTCGACCAGCAGTTGATGGACGAGATGCGGGCAGTGTCCGCCGAGGCGCAGCCAAAGGAAACGCTGCTGGTGGTCGACTCGCTGACCGGTCAGGACGCGGTCAATGTGGCGCAGAACTTCTCTGAACAGGTTGATCTCACGGGCGTCGTGCTCACCCGCATGGACGGCGATGCGCGCGGTGGCGCTGCTCTGTCGATGCGCGCGGTTACCGGACGTCCGATCAAATTTGTTGGCACCGGCGAAAAGATGGACGCGCTCGAACTGTTCCATCCTGACCGTGTCGCCAACCGCATTCTCGGCATGGGTGACGTTGTCAGCCTGGTTGAGCGCGCGGTCGAGACGGTCAAAAAGGAAGATGCCGATCGGCTGGCCGAGCGTATGGCCAAGGGTCAGTTCGACATGAACGACTTGCGTTCTCAGCTGCAGCAGATGACCAAAATGGGCGGCCTTGGTGCGCTGGCAGGCATGATGCCGGGCATGAAAAAGGCCAAGGCTGCAATGGAAAAGAGCGGCATGGACGACAAGGTGCTGGTCCATATGGACGCGATCATCAGCTCGATGACGCTGGAAGAACGGGCCAGGCCCGGCCTGCTCAACGCCAAACGCAAGCGACGTATCGCCATGGGCTCCGGCACTACGGTGCAGGAGGTCAACAAGTTGATCAAGATGCACAAGGAAATGGCCGGGGCGATGAAGAAAATTCGCAAAATGGGCGGGTTGAAAGGTCTGGCCGCGATGTTCGGCGGTGGCGGTGATCCGTCGCAGTTGCTCGGTGGACCGGGCGGTGCAGCGCCTCCGGGTCTGCCCGGATTGCCCGGTGGCATGCCGCCTGGGCCGTTCAAGAAATAATCAGGAATCTCACACTTAATCCAAATTACAGAATATCTTAGAAGGAAATATTTATGGCAGTTGCAATGCGTCTTTCGCGCGGTGGTTCAAAGAAGCGCCCTTATTACCGGATCGTTGTCGCCGATGGCCGCGCGCCGCGTGACGGCAAATATCTCGAGCAGATCGGCAGCTACAACCCGCTGCTCGGCAAGGACGATCCGGAGCGCGTGAAGCTCAATGAAGAACGCGCCAGGCACTGGCTCGCCGTTGGTGCCCAGCCGTCCGACCGCGTCGCCCGTTTCCTCGATGCCGCTGGTCTGAAGGAGCGCACGGCGCGCAACAATCCGCAAAAGGCTGAACCGGGCGAGAAAGCCAAGGAGCGCGCTGAAGAGAAAGCAGCCAAGGAAGCCGAAGCTGCAGAAGCCGCCAAGGCTGCCGAGGAAGAAGCCAAGGCTGCAGAAGCTGCTGCTGAAGAAACCCCGGCAGAAGAGCCGGCTGCAGAAGAAGCACCCGCTGAGGAAGCTCCTGCTGAAGAGGCTCCTGCTGAAGAAGCTAAAGCCGAGGAAGCTCCTGCTGAAGACGCAGCCGAAGAAAAGGCCGAAGGCTAATACAATATCTCCCCTCCCG
This sequence comes from Pseudomonadota bacterium, assembly GCA_039818985.1. Classification (NCBI taxonomy): domain Bacteria; kingdom Pseudomonadati; phylum Pseudomonadota; species Pseudomonadota bacterium. Next base: position 1,006,940 of record JBCBSU010000001.1, read on the forward strand.
CCTGCGGGAGGGGCCGGGGGAGGACCTGTAAATTATGCGCGAGCCCTCCACTCCCTCCCCAAACCCCTCCCGCAAGCGGGAGGGGCTTAATGCAGACAAACCCGTCACTCTCGCCGTCATTATCGGCGCGCATGGAGTGGCGGGCGAGGTCCGTTTGAAGTTGTTCAGCGAGAGTGTGGACAGCCTGAAAGCGCACAAAGCCTATAATCAGGGTAGTTTGACCCTGAAAACAGTGCGCTCCAATAAGGCAGGCGCCATTGCCCGCTTCGCCGAAATCACCAACCGCAACGCCGCCGAGGCCGCACGCGGTACCGAGCTGACCGTGCCCCGCTCCGCCCTGCCGCCGCTGGAAGAGGGCGAATATTATTATGCCGATCTGATCGACCTGCCAGTGGTTACCGAAAAAGGTGAGGCTGTGGGCCATGTGATTGCGGTGGAAAATTTCGGTGCTGGCGATGTGGTCGAGATTAAAAAGCCCGATGGCAAAGCGTTTATGGTGCCGATTGGGGTATGTGATATAAAAGATACGTCACTTTCACTGCCGGTTGATTTTGTGGGATGATTGGCTCGCTTGTAATCATTCTTTTAGCTTTCGTAGTCGCATATGGCGGATGCCTAATGGCGCGGTGGTTGAATTGGGCGCCGTGGACATTGGCCTTCCTTCCAGTTGGCGGATTGTTATTACTTTGGGGGGCAGGCTCGGGCTATATATTCTCGCCCCTATGCCCAGACGTCGATAGATGTGATAGTGGGGGCTGGCTTGCTTTTTCTGCAGGTATGCTTGTTATCTGGGCGTCGGCATGTATCGGGAACGCCATTGGTATATGGCTGTTCTTGTCTCGAATTAGATGACCTTTCACGCGCAAATCCTTACCCTGTATCCGGAGATGTTTCCTGGACCGCTCGGGGCTTCGCTGGCGGGCAAGGCGCTGGAGCAGGGTCTGTGGTCGTGCGAGGCGATCAATATGCGTGACTTTGCCACCGACAGGCATCGCAGTGTTGATGATACGCCGGCAGGGGGTGGTGCGGGCATGGTGCTGCGCGCCGATATTTTGGGCAAGGCGGTGGATTTTGCGAGCGCGCGGATGGTGGACAAAATCCTCCCCGGGACGGGGAGGGGGAGCGTGCAAAGCACGGTGGAGGGGGCTGTCCTAAACCGCGACGTTAGTGATGATGGCCCGCCCCCCCCGTCTCGCTTCGCGAGCCACCCCCCCGTGCCGGGGGGGATTAATACCGCGCCCATCATCGCGCTAACCCCCCGTGGCACACCGCTCACCCAGAGCCGCGTCCGCGAAATCGCATCCGGCCCCGGCGTTACGCTGCTATGCGGCCGTTTCGAAGGCTTTGATGAGCGTATCTTCGAGGCGCGCGATATTGAGGAGGTCTCTATCGGCGACTATATCCTCTCCGGTGGCGAGGTGGCGGCCATGGTGCTTCTTGATGCTTGCATTCGGCTGCTTCCCGGTGTAATGGGCGCGTCTTCCAGTGGAGATGACGAGTCTTTCGAGACCGGATTGCTGGAATATCCACATTATACCCGGCCCGTTGAGTGGGAAGGGCGCACGATCCCTGAAGTGCTGCGATCGGGGGATCATGCGAAAATCGCCGCCTGGCGACGCGAACAGGCGGAAGCGATTACACGGCTAAGGCGGCCGGATTTATGGCAGCGCCACGGGGGCGCTGCGGATCGGTCGCCCTCTGGTGCGCAGCGCGACAAGAAGGAAAATGGGACATGAATCTCATCCAGACCCTCGAAGCGGAAGCGATCGAGGAATTTAACGCGAAGAAAGAAATCCCCGATTTCCGGGCTGGTGACACGCTGCGTGTCGGTGTCCGCGTGGTCGAGGGTGAACGTACCCGTGTCCAGAATTTCGAGGGCGTGTGCATTGCTCGCTCGAACCGTGGCCTCGGCTCCAACTTCACCGTGCGCAAAATCTCGTTCGGTGAGGGCGTTGAGCGTGTGTTCCCGCTCTATTCGCCGAATATCGACAGCATCACCGTGGTCCGCCGCGGTGTTGTGCGTCGTGCCAAGCTTTACTATCTGCGGGGCCGTACCGGTAAGCGCGCCCGCATCGCCGAGCGTCGCGATACCAAGGCTGCTGCCGAGAGCAAATAAGTACAGGCTTTATGTCAAAACAAAAGGGCGGTCCGCGAGCCGCCCTTTTTTATGCCATTTCGGCGTTGTCGATCAGCCGCGCACCGCATCGGGCAGGTCATCGCGCTCGATGACCCGGCTGTAGAGATGCCATGTCGCATAGCCCAGCGTTGGCAGCACGACGGCGAGGCCGAGGAACAGCGGCACCGAACCGATGATCAGCAGCATCGCGACGGTAATGCCCCATTGCAGTACCACATTGCGGTTCTTGTTGAACGCCTTGACCGAGGTGCGAATGGCCCGTCCGGCCCCGACATTCTTGTCGACCAGCATCGGTAGCGAGACAAAGCTGACCGCCAGCACGGCGATGGCGAAAAACAGACCGACCAGATTGCCGACAACAATCATTGCCCAGCCTCCACTGGTGGTGAACACCCGGGTCAGAAAGTCGCCGACCGATACCGGCACCATTGCGCCCATGAAGACGTTATGGATGATGAAGGCAGAGAGCACCCAAAAGGCGAAGATCGCCAGCAATATGGTGCCGACGAACATGATATTGGGAAAATTCGCGCTGGAGAACACGTCGAAGAAATGGGTCCAGCTGGAATCCTCACCAGCCTCGCGACGGCGTGCCAGTTCATAAAAGCCGGCGGAAGCAACCGGTCCCATGATCGACAAGCCGGCAGCCAGCGGGAATAGCAGCGGCAGGCTGGCGCCACCAAGGGCAAAGGTCGCGGCAATCAGGCCGATGAGAGGATAGAGTGCGCCGATGAAGATGAGATCGCCGCGCTTGTTGAGAAAGTCCTGATAGCCCGCCTTCAGCGAGGTGTTGAGATCGTCACTGTCGATACTGTTGATGCGGACGGGCGGAAATTTGGCGGCAATTTCCGCTGCAATTTCTTGAGCCATGCTTTACTCCCCTATGGTGCGATTATGGTAGCGGCGATGGTGCCGCTGATATGATTGTTGTTGGAATGGCTGGCGCAGCATGGCCGACGTTACGGCTCGCTGGCTTTCCATTCATATCGCATATCAAAAACCAAGACATGAGCGAACAAATCGTTCCGCCGTCGTGGCAATTTGCAGCATAATGATGTCTATGAGCAATCAAGCACCAGTATGCCGTAACGAAATTTCCTCTTTCGGATCATTCCACTCTTGCGCCTGACAGGATGCGTCATACATCGATTCTGGCGACACTTGACCTGTGATATTTGGCTTGTCTGCCGCTGCCCGCTGGGCCATGGAACCGGCTCGCGGATATTCCCTGCAAGATTTTGGAGATTTTTCTTGGCCTATCGTGTTGCCGTTGTCGGAGCGACCGGAAATGTCGGACGTGAAATGCTCACCATCATGGCCGAGCGTGAATTCCCGCTGGCGGAAGTCGCCGCTGTGGCTTCGCCGCGCTCGACCGGAAGCGAGATTGAATTTGGCGAAACCGGCAAGATGCTCAAGGTCAGGAATATCGAGCATTTCGACTTTTCCGGATGGGATATTGCGCTTTTCGCCGCCGGTTCTGCTGTAGCTAGGGATTATGCGCCCAAGGCCGCAGCGGCGGGCTGTGTGGTGATCGACAACAGCTCACTCTACCGTATGGACCCGGATGTTCCGCTGATCGTGCCCGAAGTTAACCCCGAGGCGATATCGGGCTATGTCGCAAAGAACATCATCGCCAACCCCAATTGCTCGACAGCGCAGCTTATGGTGGCGCTCAAGCCGCTGCACGACGCCGCGACCATCAGGCGTGTTGTGGTGGCGACCTATCAGTCGGTCTCGGGTGCGGGCAAGGGTGGTATGGACGAGTTGTTCGAACAGTCGCGTGCCATTTTTGTCGGTGATCCGGTAGAGCCCAAAGGCTTTACCAAGCAGATCGCGTTCAACCTGATTCCGCATATTGATGTGTTCCTTGATGACGGTTCGACCAAGGAAGAGTGGAAGATGGTTGCCGAGACCAAGAAGATCATCGACCCGAAGATAAGGCTCTCGGCCACCTGTGTCCGCGTACCGGTATTTGTCGGCCATAGCGAGGCGGTGAATATCGAGTTCGAGAACGAGATGTCTGCCGAACAAGCATCGCAGATCCTGCGCGAGGCGCCGGGCATCATGCTGGTCGATAAGCGCGAGGATGGCGGCTATGTCACCCCGGTCGAGTGCGTCGGTGACAGCGCCACCTATATCAGTCGCGTGCGCGATGACCCGACGGTCGATAGCGGCATTGCGCTGTGGTGCGTCTCTGACAATCTGCGCAAAGGCGCAGCGCTGAATGCGGTGCAGATTGCGGAGTTGCTTGGGCGGAAGCATTTGCAGAAGGCGTAAGGTTTATGATTCGAGCACATTGGCTGGTATGCGCGCTGTGGATTCTGTTTGTCGCGCTTTTCGCTGCTTCGGCTCAGGGAAACCAGCCAAGCCGCGATAGTCTGTCGCACTTCGTCTTTATTGGTGGCGAAGAGTTGGAACTGCATCGGAGGTTACTGGCCTCCGATGAATTTGATGGGGCACAAGTCATTTATTCATGGCGGGCATTGGAACCGCGTGAAGGTGAATATGATTTTACCAAGATTGAACGCGATCTTGCCCTCGCTGATAGCCTGAACAAGAAGCTGTTTGTGCAGCTACAGGATCGGTTCTTTTTGCCTGGAAATCGTAATCTGCCGGAGTACATCCTGACAGAGCCCGAATATGGAGGTGGGCTGGTAAGACAGATGGATAATGCCGGTGAGGGCAAGCCAAAGGGCTCCGGCTGGGTTGCCGCACAATGGAATTCGGCGGTTCGGGCGCGCTATCAGGCACTTCTTGGGGCATTGGGCAAGCGTTTTGACGGTTCGATACACGGTATAAATCTCCCCGAAACAGCGATCGAATTGCTGCCTGACACTGCCGAGAAGTCGGGCTTTTCCTGTGATGCCTATTTCCAGGCTACCATGGAAAACCTTGCTGCGGCAAAAAGCGCCTTTACTCGGTCGCATGTTGTTCAATATGTTAACTTTTGGCCCTGCGAATGGAACGATAGTAAAGGCTATATGTCGCGTATTTTCGCGTTTGCGGTTTCTGAGGGCGTTGGCATTGGCGGCCCTGATATCATCCCGTATCGGCGAGCGCAGGAGCGCAATTCCTATCGGTTTCTTGAGGCATTAGGCGATGAACTACCGCTCGTTGCGATGGCGGTGCAGGGACCCACACTAACCTATAACAACCCGCAAACTGGTAAGAAATTCACGCGTGCGGAGTTTGAGGATTATGCAGTCAATCGGCTGAACGTAGATATCATTTTCTGGAGTTTGAGGGCACCTGGGTGTTAGGGTTTTGACTCGCAGTACAGATATCGCTCCACGCAATGTTTTGACAGCCATATGTCGTCTTGACCCTGACTTGTAGCACCTTGCAATAACGGCCTATAGCGCTGCCATGTCTTCCTCTTGGATGCAGACCTATGAACCGCTCAACCAGCTGAAACCGTTGGCCGATAATCTGTGGATGGTCGATGGGCCGATCATCAAGATGGATTTTCCATTGGGCTTCAAAATGCCATTCCCGACACGGATGGTGATTGCGCGGTTGCCCAATGGCGATTTGTGGGTGCATTCGCCGACTGAGCCGACCGATGATCTGTTTGCGCAGATCGATGCGCTTGGTCTGGTGCGGCATCTGGTTGCCCCCAACAGTATCCATTACTGGTATCTGCCCTATTGGACGGAGCGTTATCCCGAAGCCCGCACATATGGCGTTCAAGGACTGACGGACACCGCAAAGCGGGAAATCCGCTTAGATGAAACCCTGTCCGAAGCCGCCCCTGCGGATTGGCAGGATATGTTCGAGACAATCATCTTCAGCGGCAGCGTGATTGCCGAAGCGGTGTTTTTGCACCGACCGTCGCGCACTTTGATCGTTACTGATCTGATCGAGAATTTTGAACCGGACAAAATCCGCAACGGATTCTTGCGCTGGTTTCTCGGCCTAGTGGGTATTGTCCATCCTGATGGTCAGATGCCTTTGGATATGCGTATGACATTTTGGCGCCAGCGTGGTGTGCTGGCCAGAAAGGTGCATCAGATGATCGACTGGCAGCCGGGCCGTGTAATCATGGCCCATGGCAAGCCCTATCTGGAAAACGGAACAGCAGAGTTGCGGCGCGCATTTCGCTGGGTAAAAGGGGTGTTATGACTCTACAAGCTGACCTCTACTGGTCCTTTCGCTCGCCCTATAGTTATCTCGCAACTGCACGCTATGTGCAGATGACGCAAGACTATGATCTCACCATCAACCTCAAGGTGGTTTATCCGCTGGCAGTGCGCGAGCCTGATTTCTTTGAAAAAAACCACCCGAACTGGCTCGGCTATACGCTGCGCGATGTGATGCGGCTGAGCCAGTTTCTCGGCATCACAATGGCGCCCCCACGGCCCGACCCGATTGTGCAGGATATCGCAACCCGCAAAATCGCGGCGGAACAGCCCTATATTTTCCGGCTGGTGCGGCTGGGGCAGGCGGCGTCGCGTGCAGGCAGGGGACTGGCCTTTGCCGATGAGGTGTCGCAGGTGATCTGGGGTGGTACCGAGGGCTGGGATCAGGGTGAGCATCTTGCCAGGGCGGCCGAGCGTGCGGGGCTGGATCTGGCCGCGCTTGATGCTGTGGTTGCCGCCGAACCGGAACAGCTCGATGCGGAAATCGCTGCCAATCAGGCTAAGCTTGAAGCCGCCGGGCATTGGGGTGTACCGACGCTGGTATTCGACGATGAACCATTTTTCGGTCAGGACCGTATCGATCTGGCACTGTGGCGCATGGAGCAGGCGGGATTGAAAAAGCGGTGAGCGCGCTGCTTCAGGGTGAACTGGAGGGCGGCTGCAACTGTGGTGCGGTGCGCTATCGCCTGCGTGAAGGGTTCCGTCTGTCGCCCTATGCCTGCCACTGCACCGATTGCCAGACCCGCACCGGCAGTGCGTTTAGCGAGCATATGCTGTTCCGTGAAGACGATCTGGATATTGAGGGGCCGCTTTCCATTGGCACTATGGTGCAGCCAAGTGGCGCAGTCTCTCGCGTCTATGGCTGTGCAAAATGCATGGCCAGGATTTATGCGACCAATGATCGGCGAGCGGGTTTCGCTTCGCTGCGTTGCGGTACTCTGGACAATAGCAAGCACCTATCACCGGCAGCTCATATCTGGGTCGGCAGCAAGCAGCCATGGATCATTTTGCCCGATGGTGTTCCGACCGTTGAGACGCAACCGATGAACGAGACGGAATGGCTGGAATTGCTGAAGCCGCAATGACCGATATGCAGACAGCATCCATGACCATGCCCGACGGCGTAAAACTGGCGGTGCACCAGACCGGATCCGAAGATGGCGCGCCGGTGCTGATGCTGCATGGCTTGTTTTCCAGTGCCGGGACCAACTGGATCAAATATGGCCATGCCGCGCGGCTGGCGGATGCGGGTTATCGCGTCATCATGCCTGATTTCCGGGCGCATGGCGAAAGCGATGCACCGCATGATCCGGCCGCTTATCCCACCGATATTCTCGCCGACGACGTGATGCATCTGATCGACACATTGGCTTTGGCGCGCTTTGATCTGGTCGGTTTTTCGCTTGGCGCGCGCACATCGGCCAGGTTGCTGACCATGGGGTTGCGACCGCGACGCACCGCCCTGTGCGGCATGGGCTGGGAGGGGCTGCAGGGATGGGATAGCCGCAAGCGGTTTTTCATCGACGCCATTGATAAAAGAAACAGCGTCAAACGTGGCGACCGCCATTTTTTTGCGGCGGCGTTTATGAAGACACAGGGTATTGATCCCGTCGCTGCACGATTGCTGCTGAACAGCTTTGGATCAGTGGACGTCCAGGCGCTGACCGCGATCGACACGCCGGTGATGGTGATCTGCGGCAAGCAGGACCGTGACAATGGGTCGCCAACAACCTTGGCCGAGAGGTTGGTACGGGGCCGCCATATGGAGATTCCCGGCACCCATATGAGCAGTGTGACGCGGGTGGAATTAGGCGTCGCCATCAAGGTTTTTCTGGACGGACGCTGATATGCCGCAAGCAACAAAACGGAATTTTCTGATCTTCTGGCTTTCCGGCTGGGCCCTGTTTTTCCTGATCGGTTTCGTACAACCCTCCGAGCTTGCCGGGACAAGTGTCATCGATATGGAACAGCACCGCCGAGCCGGCACGGCTATGGCCGTCAATAGCATCCATGACCAATGGCGCGCTGAAGGCGTTTATAGCAGCGCTATGCTGTCGCTTGTGATCGACCTTCTGTTCATTACGGCGATCGCGATCGGCGGTATATTGGGTGGTCGGTTGCTGCAACAACATGGTGCTGCTGCTGTTCGTGCCATTGGCCTGCTTGCCGTCATTGCACATATCGTTTTTGCACTGGTCGATTATACTGAAACGCTGAGCCAGCTTGTCCAGATGGTACAGGGGCAGGGCAGCGATATGCTGGCCGGCATTGCAGCCTTTGCCCGACCCATAAAGATGCAGGTCTTCCTGATCGGTTTTGCAGCGCTGATCCTTGGCCATAGTGCTTCTCGTATCCTTTCCCGGAGAGGCTGAGGCAAGCCTTGACGCCATCGCGGCCGCGCCGCATCGTGCAGGTCAAGATATAAGAATATAATCGGGGACTTATCATGAAACGCCAACTGCTCAGCATTTCCGCCTTCGCGCTTGCCGCTGCGCTACCACACGCGGCGTTTGCCGAAGAGGGCGCGCCGCAGCAGGGGGAAGTGGTCAGCAGCGAGCTGGGCGAGGCACGTGCCTTTCTGGAAAAGGCCGAGAAGGAGCTGTTTGATTTCTCGATCGAGGCGAGCAAGGTATATTGGATCAATGCGACCTATCTGACGACCGACACCGATGCACTGGCGGCGGCGGCCGGGGCCAAGGGCACGGAAATGTCGGTGCGCTTCGCGCTGGAAGCAGCGAAATATGCCGATGTCGAAGGACTTTCGCCCGAAGAGAAACGCAAGCTGGACAAGCTGCGCGGCGGTATCGTGCTGCCGGCACCAACACGCGAAGGCGCTGCAGCAGAGTTGAGTACCATCTCCACCAAATTGCAGTCGCAATATGGCAAGGGTCGCGGTACCCGGGGCGGTGAGGAGGTCAACGGATCCGACATCGAGGCCGCCATGGGTACAGTGCGCGATCCGGAACTGCTCAGCGAAATGTGGGCCAGTTGGCATGACAATGTCGGTGCGCCGATGAAGGATGATTATGTCCGCTTGGTCGATATCGCCAATCAGGGCGCGCGTGAGCTGGGTTTCAAGGATGTCGGAGCGATGTGGCGCTCCAACTATGACATGCCCGCTGATGATTTTGCCAGGCTGACCGAAAAACTGTGGCAGCAGGTCAAACCGCTTTACGATGATCTTCACTGCTATACCCGCACCAAGCTCAACGAGGAATATGGCGACGAGGTGCAGCCCGCCAGCGGCCCGATCCGCGCGGATCTGCTGGGCAATATGTGGGCGCAGGAATGGGGCAATATCTACAGCATCGTCGCGCCCGAAGGCGCAGGCGATATCGGTTATGATGTTACCGAACTGCTCAATGCCAATAGCTATGATCCGCTGAAGATGGTGAAAACGGGCGAGAATTTCTTCTCCTCGCTCGGTTTTGCACCGCTGCCGGACAGTTTTTACGAGCGCTCACAATTTGTGAAACCCGCTGATCGTGAAGTCGTTTGCCATGCCAGCGCATGGGACCTCGACAACAAGGACGATATCCGCATCAAGATGTGCATCAAGGTCAATGGTGATGACTTCATCACCATCCACCATGAGCTGGGCCATAATTATTATCAGCGGGCCTATAAGGCGCAGAGCTATCTGCATCTCGATGGCGCCAATGATGGTTTCCACGAGGCGATTGGCGACATGATCGCTCTGGCGATCACACCCGATTATCTGGTCGAGATCGGCCTGCTGCCCGCCGAGCAGGTGCCGAGCGCCGACAAGGATCTGGGGCTGTTGCTGCGTCAGGCGATGGACAAGGTGGCGTTTCTGCCTTTCGGTCTGCTGGTTGATCGCTGGCGCTGGGGCGTATTCGAGGGCACCATACGGCCCGATGGTTATAATGATGCATGGACCGCGTTGCGGCTGCAATATCAGGGGATTGTCCCGCCGGTCGATCGCCCCGATACCGCTTTCGATCCGGGTGCGAAATACCACATCCCGGGCAATACGCCCTATACGCGCTATTTCCTCGCGCGCATCCTGCAGTTCCAGTTCTACAAGGCAGCATGCGATGCTGCCGGGTGGGAAGGACCGCTGCACCGCTGCTCTTTTTACGGTAATGAGGAGGTCGGCGCGAAGCTGAATGCGATGCTCGAACTGGGGGCCTCAAAACCCTGGCCCGACGCGCTCGAGGCGTTTACCGGTACGCGTGAAATGGATGGAACCGCGATGGTGGAATATTTTGCGCCGCTGCAGACGTGGCTGAAGGAACAGAATGCCGGCAAGCAATGTGGCTGGTAACATAATCTGGGAAGGACAGGGTTATTCTATGACACAGACATTTATCAAGGCTGCCTTGCTGGCTCTCGCACTGGCCATGCCATGGGCAGCACAGGCTCAAGCGGATGGTGATGCGAGGATGGTAACCGCATCCAATCCGCAAACCGTTGTCGAGGCGCTGCAATCGGCGGGATATAAGGCAAAGCTGACGGTCGACAATAGCGGCGATCCGTTGGTTGAGACGAGCATGAGCGGTTGGAATGTTTCGGTCGTGTTTTACGATTGTTCCAATAACAAGAATTGTGAATCGGTGCAGTTCTACGCGATCTTCGACCGTCCGGAACCGCTTCCGGCGGCCCTAGCGGTAGGCTGGTCGGCCCGCAAGCGATTCGGCGCGGTGGGCCTCGATGAAGAAGGCGATCCGTTTATTTTCTGGGATGTGGTCACCGGTACAGAGGGCATTCCCTATGCAGTCTTTGAATCGGTTATATCGCGCTATGAATTTGCTGTCGCCGACTTTGCCAAGATGGTGTTCGAATAGCGGCGATCCCGGCCATTAATGGCAGCCCGAAGATTCGAGCGTCACAGCCTGTGATGACAGGATATCTATACCGTCGGCGATCCAGCCGGCGATATCGGGCTCGGTCAGTCGATAGTGGTGATTTCGGCCATCGCGTCGCTGGCTGACCAGCCGCTGCGACCGAAGCAGCGACAAATGCTGCGAGATCCGCGCTGCGCTGATGCCGATCCTGACTGCCAATGCACTGACATCAAGCTCGCCATTACGCAATTCCTCAATCATCCTGATACGGTCAGGATGGGCAAGAATCTTGAAGATATCGGCAAGTTCGCGGGCCTCGTCTTCCCTGATCGGCATGGTGCGGCCTCCTCAGTCGGGCGGGAGAGTAAGGACCATATATATTTAAGTCAACGTATATGCAGATATTTGAATATATAGGATTGCCTGATAACTGCGCTCAACACGTGCAGTAAAAGCGGCGCATATCGGCGGAGCGGACACAAAAAGGGGCGCCGCAGCGCCCCTTGTGAATATATGACATCCTGTGCTCTATTCCGATGACTCGGTCGAGCGTTCGGCCACCTCGTCATTGCTGTCGGCGTCATCGGCGTTGTCGTCGGGCTCGCTTTTACGTTTCTGCGAGGCGACGATGCCGACGGTCGCTGCGGTTGCGGCGATGCCCCCAATAATGGCGGCTGTCTTGCCCGGATTGCGCTTCGCGGCATCGACAGTGGCGCGCGATGCGTCGCTGGCGGCTTGCGCCGCTTTTTTACCGGCATCGCTGGCCATGTGGGCCGCTGCAGCGGCACCCTTGCTCATCTGTTCACCGGCCTTTTTGGCGGTATCACGCGCGGCTTCTTTCATCGCCGGGATATTGTCGACAAATTTGTCTCTGGCTTCACGCGCCTGGCTGGCGGCTTTTTCGGAAGCGATTTTCGCCTGTTCCCGGGCTGTTTCAGCGGCGCTGCCTGCCTTTTCGGCGAGGACCTTGCCGGTCTCGCTCGCCTTTTTGCCGATCAGTTCGGATGCCACCTTGGCAGTTTCACCGGCCTTGTGTTTCAGATCATCGGTGGTTGCCGCTTTGGCTGGGGTCTTGCTCTTGGGTTTCTGGGCCATATTGTCCTCCTCTTAAACCATGCCTAACGCTGTTGCATGAATACACCCTTGCCCTGGCCGATCGTTCCGGTTTTGGTGGCGAAGCGGTCAGTCTGCCAGTGATTGTAGCAGATCATCGACAAGATCGTCAGGGTTTTCCAATCCGACGGACAGCCGTAACAGCCCTGGTGGCGAAGTGATATGCGGCGCTTCGACCGAGGCGCGATGCTCAATCAGGCTTTCCACTCCGCCCAGGCTGGTCGCATTGGTGAAGAGGCGCACCTTGCTGGCCATTTCCAGTGCTGCTTTGCCTCCGCCCGCCAATTCGATTGACACCATACCACCGAAATCGCGCATCTGCCGCGCCGCGATGCCATGGCCGGAGTGGCTGACAAGGCCTGGATAATGCACATGGCTGAGTCTGGCATGACCGCTCAGCGCCTGCGCCACTTTCATGGCATGAGAACAATGCGCTGCCATGCGACAATGCAATGTCTGCAGGCCGCGAGCGGCGAGCCATGCACTGAAAGGCGATAATATCGCGCCGGTGAGGCTGCGCGCCAGTGTCAGTTCCTCACGGCGATCCGCACTGTTTGCAATCAATGCGCCACCCATGACATCGCTATGGCCGCCAATATATTTGGTCAGCGAGTGGATGACATAATCGGCGCCCAGCGCCAGCGGCTGTTGCAGCGCTGGTGAGGCGAAGGTGCCGTCGACCGCCAGCGCAGCGCCTGCCTGATGCGCCTTGCTGGCCAGCGCCGCGATATCAATGATCTCCAATGTCGGGTTGGTCGGGCTTTCGATCCACACCAGTGCCGGTTCCTCGTTCAGTTCGGAATCGAGCGCGGTTTCATCGTTGCAATCGACAAAAACAGGAACAATGCGCCCACGCTCCGCCAGCAACCCGGCCAGTGCGCGAAAGCCATGATACAGGCTGTTGTGGAACACCACCCGTGCTCCTGTCGGCAAGGTGTCTAGCAACGCCATGCCCGTGGCCATGCCCGAGGCATAGACGAGAGCAAAACTGCCCTGTTCAAGTGCCGCCAGTCGTGCCTCCAGGTCGTCGACATTGGGGTTGCCCGAACGGCTATAGTCAAAGCCATGCAGATTTTCATAGGCCGGGCCATGCTCGAAGGTGGTGGCCATATGGATGGGCGGCGCCATAGCGCCGTCGCGCCGAATGGCAGGCACATGGATAGCAGCGGTTTGCGGGTGCAGTTCTTTGTGCTTGTCCGCCATGATCAGCGGAAAGGAGGCTCGTTGAACGCGCGCAGCTTGCGGCTGTGCAACCGATCACCTTGCTTGCGCAGCAATTCGCAGGTCAGGGTGCCGATCTGCATATGCGCTGAAATCGCCTCGTCATAAAAGCGGTTGGCCTGTCCCGGCAGTTTCAGCTCGCCGTGCAAGGGCTTGTCGGAAACGCACAACATGGTGCCATAGGGTACGCGGAAGCGATAACCCTGTGCTGCGATGGTCGCTGATTCCATATCGATGCCGACGGCGCGTGACTGCGAGAAACGCAGCGCGCTGGCGCTGTAGCGCAGCTCCCAGTTGCGGTCATCGGTGGTGACTACGGTTCCGGTGCGCATGCGGCGCTTGAGATCGGCGCCGCTGGAGCCGGAAATGGTCTCGGCGGCTTCGGCCAGGGCCTGCTGCACTTCGGCGATGGGCGGGATCGGAATTTCCGGCGGCAGGACGGTATCGAGGATATGATCGTCGCGCAGATAGGCATGGGCCAGCACATAATCGCCGATACGCTGGGTTGGTCGCAGGCCGCCGCAATGGCCGATCATCAGAAACACCTCGGGGCGCATCACCGCCAGATGATCGGTGATTGTCTTGGCGTTGGACGGGCCGACACCGATATTGACCAGGGTGATGCCGCTGCCATCGGGCGCCATCAGGTGATAGGCGGGCATCTGTATGCGGCGCCAGGCGCTGTCGGCGATAAGCTTTTTGGGATCGTCTGTCGGCTTTTCAATATAGAGACCGCCGGCGCCAGAAAGCGCAGTATAGCGTCCCTGGCCGACCTGGGTACAGGCCCAGCTTACAAATTCATCAACATAGCGATGATAGTTGGTGAACAATATGAAGCGCTGCGTATGCTCCGCCGGGGTGCCGGTATAGTGTTTCAGTCGTGCCAGCGAGAAGTCGGTGCGCAGGCCATCGAATAGCGACAGGGGCGCTGCGCCCTCTTCATTGCTATGGATATTGCCATCGGCAATTTCATCGCCGATATCGGCCAGCTCGGTCGTCGGGAAATAGCGCGACAATTCCTGCGGCGTAATATCCCCCAGCTCGAGCCCGTCAATGCCGTCGAGCACATAGGGGAAGGGGATTTCCTGGTCGCTGGGCGATACTTCCATGTCGATAGCATATTGCTCGGCGAGGATCTGCAACTGCTCATGCAGATAGTCGGCAAAGACATCGGGCCGGGTGACCGTGCCGGCATAGACGCCCGGAGTTTCCAGCCGGCCGAAGGACAGGCTGGGCTTGGTGCTGCGCTCATCGCCGGAATAGCGGATGGTGAGCTTGGGATAGGAAAACAGCCCGGCGGTACGTGCCGCATGATCGGGTATTGTCTTGTCGCGGCAATAGGCCTGCAGCGCATCCTGCAAGGCGCTGACTGCGGCATCATATTGCGCGCGCAGTTGTTCAATAACGGTATCGATTGTGTGCATGGATGGCGATGTATCGGGAAAATGATGTGCTGTCATTACGCAAATGCGCAGCAGAGCATCCATGATGAAGATTAATCATATCCTCGAGGCGGACTTTTGTGTTACGTCTGTGGAGGGTCGTGTTTATTGGGGAGTATTCATGCGACTTTCAGCCATCACATCTGCAGCAACCGCGATAATGTGCATTGCTTCGGCCTCGACCGCCGTGGCGCAAAGCGGTGGCAATGACAGCAGTCCGATACAATATTTTGACGGGCAGGTTATCCGTAATGCGATGGAACCAAAAGGCGGTACGGTCGAGGAACGCACCGGCAATAATGGCAGTACATTCTATCTGGTCAATTATGACGGTCTGAAAATGCTGGCTGTTCCGTCCAGCTGCAAGCCGGACAAGACGCGATGCATCGGGCTTGGTATTGCAGTGATATACCGCAGGTCGGACAGCATGTCCGATGCGGAAATTCTCACGGAGATCAACAAGTTCAACCGGAGCTATGATTTCCCCAAGGCGGTGATGAACACCAATGGCAGTGTATCGATCACCCGCTATACCATTGCCGATCATGGCAGCAATCTGGGCAATTTGCGTGCGGAATTCACCAATTTGGCGGCGCTGGCCAAGAAATATGACGCGCAGATCACGGCAGCTACGAAATAGCTGCCGACCATGGGCTGACGGTGTTGCGGCTCTAGCCTTCGCCTTCCATCCACATGCGCAGCAGATTGAATTGCACCGATTGTAGTCGGGTGTAATTGGCATCGCTCATGCCCAGTCCTTCGAGCGCGGCGACCTCGTTGAGCTCGTAGAGCAGGTTGCGGCGTGCGGTATCGGCAATGCGGCTCTGGATGAAGCAAAGGCCAACCAGTCGCTCGCCGCTGGTCACCTCCTCGACCTCGTGCAGCGTGGTCGAGGGGTAGATCACCGCAGAACCCGGCTGGCCTTTGAACCGCATCTGCGAATCGCCAAACAGCATGCGCAAAGCACCGCCTTCATAGCTGGCCGGGTCGTTGAGAAAGATGGTGCAGCTCAAATCGGTGCGGAAGGTCTTGCCCTGAACCACCATGATCGCGCTGTCGGGATGCAGGCCATAGCGCATGCCAGCTTCATATTTGGTCAGGATCGGCGCGGTAATGCCGACCGGGAAAGCGAAATTGCGAAAATCCTCATGCCGCATCAGTGCCGTTTCAAGCAGCTGGGCCGACTGGTCACCAGCCGTGTCGTCATGAAGGTGCAGGTTCTTCTTGACCTTGCTGTGCGGGTTGCTGATCCGTCCGTCGACAAATTGCGCGCTCGCCGCCATCTCCTTCAACTGGCTGATTTCCTGGGGCGTCAGCAGGTTCGGGATCTGCTTAATCATGCTGTTTCTCTTTATCACCGGGGCGCCGTCAGCAGCGCACCGCAGGCGCTATAACAGCGTCTCCGCAAAAACAAAACGGGCCGGAAAATCCGGCCCGTTTCATGATGTCAGAAGCAAGAATTTGTGCTTCAGGCGTCTTCGGCCTTTTCCTCGGCATCTTCTGCCGGGGTTTCAGCGTCATCCGCAGCAGTTTCTTCTTCTGCAGCGATCTCTTCCCCGGTTTCCTCACCGGCGATTTCACCCGGTTCGAGGTTCTGGTCGATATTTTCGACAAAGCCGGTGGCTTCTTCCGTGTCGAACATCTGTGCCATTACATCGACACCGTCTTTCTGCAGCTCGGCTTCGTCTTCCGAGCGGGCAACGTTGACCTGTATCGTGACCGAGACTTCGGGGTGCAGCGCGATGCGGACATCGAACACGCCCAATGTCTTGATCGGACGTTCGAGAATGACCATCGACTTGTCGATATCGGCGCCGGTCTTGTTGAGCTCTTCAACAATGTCGCGCACCGCGACAGAACCGTAAAGCTGGCCGCTGTTCGACGAGGCGCGGATCAGGACGATCTGGGTACCGTCGACATTTTCGCCATGCTTGGCGGCGGCTTCGGCGCGGTCCTTATTCTCTTTCTCGATGCGCTCGCGATTGGCCTCGAAAACCTTTCTATTGGCTTCGTTGGCGCGCAGAGCCTTTTTGTTCGGCAGCAGGAAGTTGCGGGCATAGCCATCCTTCACGGTGACAACATCACCGATCGTGCCGAGCTTCTCGATCCGTTCGAGCAAAATGATATCCATGTTTCTTGCTCCTTACTTCACGATGAAGGGCAGCAGGCCGATCTGGCGTGCGCGCTTGATGGCCTTGGACAGCTCGCGCTGTTTCTTGGCGGAAACCGCAGTGATGCGGCTGGGGACGATCTTGCCGCGCTCGGACATGAAGCCCTGGAGCAGGCGGACATCTTTATAATCGATCTTGGGAGCGTTCTTGCCGGAGAAGGGGCAAGATTTGCGGCGGCGAAAAAATGGGCGTGCCATGGGTCTTGTCTCCTGTTTCCGGATCAGTCGTTACGGTCGCGACGGCCGCGGCGGTCACGATCATTTTTGCGCATCATCACCGACGGGCCGTTTTCATGCTCGTCGACACGGATGGTCATATAGCGGACAACATCTTCATTGATCGCGGTCTGGCGCTCAAGCTCGGCGACGACATTGGTCGGCGCGTCGATGTTGAGCAGCACATAATGCGCCTTGCGGTTCTTCTGAATTTTGTAGGCGAGGGTTCTGAGGCCCCAGGTTTCGGTCTTGGTGACCTTACCTTCATTTTTTTCGACGATGTCCGTCGCGGTCTGGGCGAGTGTATCGACCTGAGCCTGACTCAAGTCCTGACGCGCCAGAAAAACATGCTCATAAAGCGGCATGGGCGTTTCCTTCACTGTTGCCGATCGCTGACGCAGCACCATGCATACGCCCCTCCGGCTTTCGTATTTCCCGTTTTTGCGAGAAGCGCGGCGCTTAGCGGGGTTATGCCGCTTTGGCAAGGGCTTTCGCGGCGTCTCTTGCCTCAGCCGTCCAGTTGCAGAGCCTGGTCCGGGTTTCTGCATCGAGACGTTTCCAGCGAGGCTCAAGACGTCTCGGGATGGCGGCCGCTGCGATCAACCAGTCCGGATCCGGGTCAGCATCCAGAAACCGGATCATATGGCGGAGTTCCGTCTCAGGGTTTTCGACCAGCCGTTCATATTCCAGATAATGCCGGCTTTCTGTGGGCAGAGACAGAAATTCCGGGATGCTGCTCAGCATCAGATCGCTCCAGAAACCGGCACAGTCTTTGAGCGAGGGTGGTGTGTTGACCATCCATCTGACGAGCGGCTTGACGCCAAATAGCATGTCATTGAACCGCAAATAACGGCTTCGTCCTGCTGGATCATCGATATCGATAGGGCTGCGGCCAAATCTGCGTGACCATTTCCAGTTCCAGATTGCCGGCCGTATCGGCTTGAAGGCCTGCATCGACAGGCTGACATCCCTGCCGTCGCGATAGAGCAAGATGAATTTTGCGCCCGGGAACAGGCCGGGCAGAAGCTTCGCATACATTTGCGATAGCCCTGTGCGCTCAACCCAGATTTTGCGGCCCAGCTTTTCCTGTAATGTCCTGAACAGCATAGCATGATGCTTCTCAATGGTCTGGACAGGAAAGCCCGGCACGATTTGCGCAAGTTTGTCGAACAGTGTCTGCGGATCATCGCTGAGATGCGGCAGCGCCGAAACCATCAGGGGCGGTACATTATCAATCGAAAAGCGCCCCATGTCCTCGCGATACAGGAATTCCCTCGGAGCCGTATCGGGGGTGAACATGACTCGCATCGACCGCGTCTGGGTGGATAATTGCTTCCAGTACTGCCTTCCGCTGATTGTGCCCGGCAACAGGCTTTTTGCGCCCTGCATAGAAAAGAATTCAGACAGGCTGAGAATGTCAGGATGCAGGTTCAGAATGTCCGAAAGCATCGTCGAGCCGCATCGGCCCGGGCCAAGTACAAAAGCCCCCGTTTCACCCGATAATATTGTCAAAGCCGTTCGCCCTGTTCACAATGCATGGTGGCAGAGGAGCATGCCAGTAAGGGGCATGGTTGAATAGCTGGAATCGGTGCGTGATTGGCACGAATTGGTTTTGCTCTAGGTACGAACAGCCGCCTCACGGGCAATCCACAAGGCGGGTGACATTGCATGGCTTGCTGTACTGGGCAGGCATTGCCCTGCATGATCCATTGCGGCGCACCTTGGTGCAAGGGAAAAAGCAGGCTTTCAAAAAGCCAATCAGGCATAGGCCAAAGGCTGTTATAGTGGCAGCGCCGAAAGTTTTTGGAAGGAACATCATTGCCCGATGACACATCTTATGGCTGGGATGCGGTGGCAGGGGAATTTATCCGCGTACGGTCGGCGACCGGGGTTGCGGTTATCGAGACTGTGGCAGCCGCCTTGCGGCGACAGGCCACTGTGCTTGATATCGGGGCAGGATCTGGCGAACCGCTGACTCGCATATTGGTTGAGAAAGGCTTTTCTGTCTCGGCGATCGATGCGTCACCGAATATGGTTGCGGCTTTTCGCCGGAATTTCCCCGATGTCGAGATTGTCTGCGAGCCAGCCGAGACCAGCCGGTTTTTCGACCGCTGCTTCGACGCGGTGGTGGCGGTGGGGCTGGTCTTCCTGTTGCCTGAGGGTGCGCAGCGCCGCCTCATCCCGCGCATGGCCGAGGTGGTGAAGCCGGGCGGCAGGCTGCTATTCTCTGCACCGGAACAGACGGGTAGCTGGGATGATTTGCTCACCGGCCAGCAGTCCTTCTCGCTCGGCTCTGCGGAATATTGCCGCATCCTCTCGGGCTGCGGGATGGAGGTCGTGGCTGATCATAGGGATGAGGGCGGGAGCCATTATTACGAAGCGCGCAAGCCGTCAGACTAGCGCGCTTCATCCGGTCAGACGCGCCAGAATATTCCGCGCAAAGCCTCTCAGCGTATCGTCACGTGCACCCATGATCAGAATGCGGTCGCCGGGGCGGGCCACGGCCACAATATGTTCTCCGCATGCTGCGCGGTCGGGGATATGGGTCGCTGTTGGCCCTTCGGTGATGGCCGCGATAATATCGCCACTGCTCACCGAGCGATCCACGGTGCCGCCAAAATAGACCGGGTCGCAGAAGATGACGTGATCCTCTGCATCCAGTTCCGCTGCGAACATCGCTGCCAGTTCCTGCCCCATGACGCGTAGCGGGCCGAAGCCATGCGGCTGGAAAAAGGCGATCACCCGGCCGGGAAAGGCTTTGACCGTGCGTAATGTCGCCGCGATTTTTTCCGGGTTATGGCCGAAATCATCGATCACGCTGATGCCATTGGCGGTGCCCATAATGTCGAAGCGCCGGGCAAGGCCGGAGAATGTTGCAATGGCTGTCACTGCCTGTTGGGGTGAAAGGCCGGCGCAATGTGCAGCGGTAATAGCAGCCAGAGCATTGGCGATATTGTGACGTCCGGGCACCTGCAGCGTGACAGGAAGTGTGGTGTCTGCCGTTTTTAGCGTAAAGCGCGCCGCCAGCGGTTCCTCAATCACGTCCACCGCACGAAAATCTGCACCATCTTCAAAACCGAAGCTGATCGCGCCGGGATGCTCGCGTCCGACCATCAGTGACTGGCTCTCGGCATCGTCATGGTTCCACACCACATGTCGCGCCTTGTCGGCAAAATCGCCGAACAGCGCGTGCAACTCCGTCAGCGACTTGTGGTCGAGACTGATATTGGTGAGCACCGCGATATCGGGCTGGAACAGGGCTATGGAACCGTCGCTTTCATCGACCTCACTGACAAAAGCGTCGCCCTTGCCGATCCGTGCGCTGGCGAAGGGCGCATCATCGCTGGTGAAATCCTTCATTACCGCGCCATTCATGATCGTTGGATCACTACCGGCCCGATGCAATATCCAGCCGGTCATGCCGGTGACGGTCGACTTGCCGCTGGTGCCACCAATGGCGATGCGCTGTCCGGCTTGGTTGAACAGCGCCGCCAGCAATTCGGCGCGGGTCATGCGTTTGCAGCCCAGGTCACGGGCGGCACTTACGTCCGGCACCGTGTCTTCCACCGCTGCCGAGGCTACCAATATCTGCTCGCTATCGCTGAGGCCGCTGCCATCCTGCGCGAACAGCTTCATGCCCTGTGCCTCGAGCCAGGAGAACTTGGCGGCGCTGCGCCCCTGGTCGTGTGCCCGGTCCGATCCGGCGACGTGTCCACCATGCGCTGCGATGATGCTGGCCAGCGGCAACATACCCGATCCGCCAATGCCACAGAAAAAATAGGATTTGTCGTTCATCCGCGTCGCGCTATTGCCTTTGCATGGACTTGGCAATGGGGAAGCGGGGTGTGGTGTGGAGAAGATGACCATTGGTGTCTGTGCGCCGTCGCGGCGGATCGACCGCTCGACCGCCGACCATGTGCTCGCCATTGCCGCGACCGGACACCGCGAGGCGGAGCTTGTGTTTCACGATCAGTGTTTTGCCAGCCACGGCCATTTTGCAGGGACGGACGAACAGCGCCGCAGTGCCTTTGTTGAACTGGCCAATGACCCCGATATCGACGCCATATGGTTCGCCCGTGGCGGCTATGGTGCCTGCCGCATTGCCGGCGATGCCGTGGGCGATCTTGGTGAAGCGGCGCGCACCAAAACCTATATGGGCTATAGCGATGGCGGCAATATGCTTGCGGCGCTGTATCGTCATGGCATTGGTACAGTGGCACATGGGCCGATGGTTGCCGATATCGGTCGTACCGGAGGCGATATGGCGATCACCCGCGCGCTGGACTGGCTATGCGACCGTGCGTCCGAGGCGCTGGCGCCGGGGCTGGAGCCGGACACGCCCTATGCCGCGTTCAATCTGATGACATTGGCCATGCTGGCCGCCAGCGATCTGTTGCCTGACCTTTCAGGCCATGTGCTGGTTGTCGAAGAGGTGGATGAACATCTCTATGCCATTGACCGGGCATTTTTTGCCATCACCAGCGCTTTGGCAGGCGCTCGATTGAGGGGTATCAGTCTGGGCCGCTTCAGCGCCATACCGGAAAACACCATCGATTTCGGCATCGATGTGGAACAGATTGCGCGACACTGGTGCGAACGCAGCGGCATTGCTTTACTTGATGCCATGGATATCGGCCATGATGCCGATAACAAGGTAGTGCCGTTCGGCACGGTCTGAACGTACGGTCAGACGCGCTGATGGCGAGGCAAAGGATAATCTGGCGAGCTGTCATGCGCTGAATGTGCTTGTTGCCCATGGCCATGATCTCTAGGGTCATGGCCCTGACAAAGTTGCAGCATATAGGGGCTGTCATGCTTGTTGTTTCTGCATTGTTGATGCTCACCGGGGCCGCTGCTGCCCCCATTGCTGAAATGCAGGAAGATGACACGCCGGATATAGCCGCGGAAGCGCCGGCCGAGCAGGATGACGAGCGCTATGCCACTCTCAAACGCCATCTTGACGCTGCCGAATATCGCAAGATCACCGAAATCCTCTACAGCAACCGTGACGCCGCCGTGGCCGAGCAGGACGCGCTGTGGCTGCGCGAACAGAGCCTGAAGGGGCAGTCGGCATTTATCAACCTGACCTATAGTGACTATCTGTGGCAGGCGCTTTCTGACCATGGCGATGCCGCCCGGCCGATTCTCGCTACATCGGCGGCGATGTTGCTCTACACCCTGATCGTCTTCGACATTGACGGGGCGCGCTGCGTCGACCGCACCGCACCCAGTGACCGCTCGCTGAAAATCATGTCGTCGCGCGGTGACCGCATGCAATTCATCCAGAGCCTGACCGAAGAGGAGAAAGAGAGCGTTACCAATATCGTGCTGATGCTCGATGAGCTGACAGCGGAAAAACGGGCAGAGGATTTCGACGCCGAATTTCTCTGCACCGGCGGGATGCAGCAGATGATGCAGGGCCTGCTTAGCGGCACGGTGAGGGAGCGTGAGCCGCGCGAGGGTGAGATTGGGCGCCAGTTCGAGGTTGATGATGGCGGCAGCTATGTGCCTGAGCTGATCGAGCGTGAGAAATGGGACAAGATCGCGGCAGAAAAGCGGGCGAAGCTGCCGGAAACGGTCAAATCCTTCCTTGAAGGCAGCGACAGACCGGACGATTAGGGCCCGTTCGGCGCGCTACCAGACGCGCGCAGCCAGGCGTCCGATTAAGCGGTGTGCGATGGCGAAGCCCAGATCGCGAGCGCAACGAACAGGGTAGCCAATGTGCCGGTTGCACCGGCGGGTTGGATAAGCGCGAGACCCTGGGGCAGGGCAAGAATGTTGACTGCCGTTGCAGCAAGGCCTGTGAGGATTGCAAGAACCGCAAGAGCCTTGGCAATGCCGCCGCCGTTCCACAGCGACAGCCCGAAACCGATTCCGGCCATGCCGATCAACACCTTGGCGAGGAAATAGAATAGAAACGCACCGGCCAGCACTGTCGTCATCAATGGCGCGAAATCTTCTCCGGCCTGGGTTGCGGGCAGGAACATGGAAAGCCCGATCCCCGCCTGCAAGGCGTTGAACAGCGCTGAAACGGCGAGCATCGCCCATATTACCCGGCGGGTCTGGTCTTCGACCATGGCTGCCATTGCCGCCACAGCCATCATCGTGAAGGCGACAGTTTCTACCGTCCAGATGGTCGAGCGTAGCGGCCAGCCTTCGACAATACCGACACCACTCAGCGTCGCGATATAAAGAATCTGCGTGGCAATGGTCACAAAAAGGGTCAGGGCAACGGCGCGACCGTTGGAAAGAAGGCTGTTCATGAGAAATCCCCCAAAATGATAAGGCATGGCAAGACGCACGCGGGTGCGCGCAATAATGATGGTTCGCGTGGCTCTGCGCGAAGGTTACAGCAGTGAAATGAGTGCGCCGATCTAATCGCTTTTGCCTATAAAGCCGAACATATGCCCCGCAACTTTGCGCATCTGGATTTCCTCGGCACCCTCGGTGATGCGATAGCGGCGATGGTGACGGTAAATATGCTCGAACGGTTTGTGGCGCGAATAACCGATGCCGCCATGCACCTGCATCGCGCGGTCCGCGGCGTCGCAACACAGCCGGTTGGCGCGGTAGTTGCACATCGAGATGCGGTCGGAGAGGCGCCTGGCGACTTCGGTTTTGGGCATGGTGTCCATAGCAGCCGCTGTCTGGTGGATCAGCGCGCGCAGCATCGCTGCTTCGCTGTGCAGCTCGACCAGCGGGAACTGGATCGCCTGATTGGCGGCGAGCGGCTTGCCAAAAGGCGTCCGCTTCCGAGCATAAGCCACCGATTCATTGATGCAATATTGCGCCGCACCCAACGAGGATGCGGCCTGGCGGATCCGGTTTTCATGGACGAAATGCTGTGCACAGGCCAGGCCCATGTCGAGATCGCCCAGTACGGCATGTGCGGGAATCCAGACATTGGTGAACTTTACCTTGGGGTGGTCGGTGGGCATGTTGAAGGTCCAGAGATATTCGCCAATTTCCACCCCCGGCGTGTCATAGGGGACGAGGAAGCAGCCAATGCCGCGAGCATCACCGTCTTTGCCGCTGTGCCGCGCAAAGACCATGCAATGGGTGGCGATATGGCTGCCGGTGGTCCACATCTTGTTACCGTTGATCAGCCAGCCATCCACACCATCGCGTGTCTCGGGAACGGCGCGAGTGTCCATCCATGTCGCATCCGAGCCATGATCCTCTTCGGTCAGGCCGAAGGTCCAGAGCATCCGGCCTTCGAGCATTGCAGGGATGAATTCCCGTTTCTGTTGCTCGGTGCCGAAATCGCGCACCATCAGTGGCTGGACCAGATTGCCGACGATCGAGCTTTCATTCTGAAGGTCGTTGTGCAGGCCGAGACCTTTGGTGGCAAGATGTTCCCTGATGCACGCCATGGCGAGGTTGGAACCGTCCTTGCCGCCAAATTCCTCGGGCAATGAAAAGCGGTAATGCCCGGCGACATCGGCGCGGCGGCGCATCTCGGCGAGCAATTCCTCCCATTCGGGGCGGGGCAGGCCATGATTGTCCCAGTCGGTGCGCGCATGCTCGCGGCGATGGTCGAAAAAGCGAATATTGTCATCCGCCTGCTCCAGCGGCTTGATCTGGGCTTTGATAAAAGCGTCGAGTTCGGTGAGATAATCGGTGATGTCCTGCGGGATGGCGAATGGGGTCATACAGTTATCCACTTCTGTTGAGCGACCTTCAGGCCGGCATAGTGCGGCTGGTCGATGACGCAGCTTGCCAGCGCATCGCGGCGCAGATCGCGCCAAAGGTCGGCATTTTGCGCAATGCCACCGCCAGCGGCTATATGCTGTTGCCAATGGGTGGCGCGGTCGAGCCGAGCCCGTCGAGCTTTTGGATTTTCACGCGCCGCGCGTTCGATCATGCCCATGGCATTGATGGCAACTTTGCGTTCAAACCGGTGATGGCCCGAAAGCCCCTCCAGTGCGTCGCTTTCCAGCCAGTAGCGAATGGCCTGTGCCAGTTCATTATCGCTGGTCTGGCCGGTTGGGATGGTCTGACCCGATATTTGGTCCAAAGACGTTTCGGGCGCGTGCATAAGCTGTTCAAGCAGCAGCAGCAAGTCGACCTCCACCTCCGATGCACGGCGACCGATAATCGCACGCTCGAGGCTGGTGTCTCGACCATCGCGCCAGATTTCGGTCATTTGCAGACAACATAGCCCCCACCACAAGGTGCTGTACACTAGCCAGAAATCGAAACGTGACCGGCTGATCTCGCTGCCGCCCGCTGCGCTATAGGCCGCAAGCAGATCATCGATCTGGGCAAAGCCGCCAACCGGCCTGTCATAATGGCCGAAACGCCAGCTCGGCATGCAGAGATAGGCGAGATCCTGTGTCGGATCACCAAGATGCGCCAGTTCCCAGTCGAGGACGCCGCTCAGACCGTCCGCATCGACCATCAAATTGCCCATGCGAAAATCGCCATGCAGCAGCACGGCTGCTACATCCGGTGGACAATTTTCGCTTAGCCACCGCAGTGCCAGCGCATAGGCGGGCAAAACCGCGCGATAATGGGAGTAACGTTCGGCGAGTTGCTCGACCATTTCCGCTGTGTCGATATGGCTCAGCGTGACAGGCAGTTCCGCCATCGGCAAGGCGTGCAATCTGGCCAGCTCTGCCGCGCATTGGTGCGCCAGCTTTGGTCGTGCTTTGGCAAATTCCGGTTTGCGCAATATTCGCCCCGGCAGTGTCTCGCCTTCGATGCAACGCATGACGAAGCCATCGCCCATGGCGTCTGCCTCGACCAGTATTGCCACGACCGCGGGTGCCATCACCCCGGATTTTTCCGCATAATCGATCAGCGCAGCCTGATCTGCCAGCGACAGAGCGCTATCCTCGGCTTCAATATCGGCAAATCCATCGGGCGCGCGGCGCAGGACATATTCTTCGTCCTGATAGCTGAATTTCCAGCTTTCCATATTGGCGCCACCGGAAAGCCGGCGCAGACCGGCGATAACAGCATCGCCGCCCCAAAGACGTGCGCACAAGCGGCCCAGTGCCTCTCCCAGCATGTTTTTATCCATGTCCGAAGAAGGTTAAGCGAACGATTAAATCAGGGCAAGCGAAAGCCGCTGACACGGATGTCCTGCTGTGCATCATTGCCCTGGGTTATTGCCTAATCGCCATGGTGCCGGTAATCCCCCGCCAGTTTTGATAAAGGACATTGCGATGACACGGGCTTTTCTCTTCCCCGGACAGGGCAGCCAGAAAGTGGGCATGGGTGCCGAACTGGCGACAAATCATCCTGTTGCGCAGCAGGTTTTCGATGAAGTCGACGAAGCGCTGGGCATGAATCTGTCACAGATCATGTTTGACGGCCCTGATGATGCACTGATGCTGACAGAAAATGCGCAACCGGCCATCATGGCCAATTCCATCGCGACATTGCGGTTATGGCTGGATCGCGCCGGTGGCCCGCTGGCGGGCCATGCCGACTGTGTCGCCGGGCACAGCCTTGGCGAATATACCGCCTTGTGCGCAGCCGGTTCGCTCGATCTGGCGACCACCGCCAGGTTGCTCAAGCTGCGCGGCGCAGCAATGCAGTCAGCAGTGCCGGTGGGTGAGGGGGCCATGGCGGCGTTGCTCGGCATTGGTTTCGAAGAGGCGGTCACGGTGACCGAACAGGCGAGTACGGAAAACAGCCTGTGCGTTGCCGCCAATCACAATGCGCCTGGGCAGGTGGTAATTTCCGGGCACAGGGAAGCGGTGGAACGCGCCTTGCCGCTGGCCAAGGAAGCGGGCGCACGCAAGGCCATGGCGTTACCGGTTTCGGCACCGTTTCACTGTCCGCTGATGCAGCCCGCTGCGGACAGGATGGCCGAGGCACTGGCAGATGTCGCCATCAATGCACCGGATGTTCCGCTCTATGCCAATGTCACTGCGTCAGCAGTCAACGATGGCGATGCCATACGCAAGCTGCTGGTCGAACAGGTGACAGGCATGGTGCGATGGCGTGAATCGATTACCGTGATGCATGATGAGGGTGTTGACCATTTTGTCGAATTTGGCAGCAAGGTCCTGACCCCGATGGTCAAGCGCATTACTCCCGAGGCAGCGACCACCAGCCTTGTGACCGCAGACGATATTGAGGCTTTTTCACAGGGCTGATAATCAAATTGCTCGGGCTGAGCTTGTCGAAGTCCCGCAGCGGAGGAAATAGCCCTAGGGCAAGCTCAGGGCCAATGGATGAGGATATCTGCATGTTTGATCTTACAGGAAAAACCGCGCTGGTAACTGGCGCATCGGGGGGTATTGGCAGCGCCATCAGCAAGGCATTGGCGGCGCGTGGTGCGCGATTGGCACTGTCGGGTTCCAGCGAAGAGAAGCTCAACGCATTTCGTGACGATCTGGGCGGCGACCATGTCGCGCTGTTGTGCAATCTCTCCGATTCGGATGCGGTCGATGCGCTGGTACCGGCAGCGGTCGAGACACTTGGCGGTCTTTCCATCCTGGTCAACAATGCCGGGATCACCCGGGATAATCTGGCGATGCGGATGAAGGATGAGGAATGGTCCGATGTCATTCGTGTCAATCTGGAGGCTGCGTTCCGGCTGATGCGGGCAGCGGCGAAGCCGATGATGCGGGCGCGCTCGGGCCGGATCATCTCGATCAGCTCGGTGGTCGGTGCCACTGGCAATCCTGGTCAGGCCAATTATGCCGCGTCCAAGGCCGGCCTGGTTGGCATGTCCAAGGCCATGGCGCAGGAACTGGCCTCGCGCGGGGTCACCGTCAACTGCATCGCACCGGGCTTTATCCAGTCGGCAATGACCGATGCATTGCCCGATGCGCAGAAAGAGGCGCTGATGCAGAAAATTCCTGCCGGACGGCTTGGTTCGGGCGACGATATTGGCACCGCCACGGCATTTCTCGCCAGCGATGAGGCTGGTTATATCACCGGGGAAACGTTGCACATCAATGGCGGCATGGCGATGCTCTGATACCGGCATTTGGCCGGGCCTGATGACAATCGCATTCTATCTGCTATATCAGCCGGGACTTGCCAGAGGCCGCGCAGGGCTTTAGGGCAGATTGCAAATCAAACACAATCAACAACAGACAAATCAACAAGCCAGAAGGAACCCCGATGAGTGATACAGCTGATCGCGTAAAGAAAATTGTTGTCGAGCATCTCGGCGTGGAAGCGGACAAGGTCTCGACCGATGCCAGCTTCATTGACGATCTGGGCGCAGACAGCCTCGATATTGTCGAGCTGGTCATGGCATTCGAAGAGGAATTCGGTGTCGAAATCCCCGATGACGCGGCTGAAAAGATCAGCACCGTCAACGATGCAATCGACTATATCGACAACAATAAGGGCTGATTGCGTTTCCGCGTCTCGCCGACCGCGCAAGCGGGCAGACGCAGAGAGGCTTTTGCCAAGAAGATCGATTGATAGATATTTCCGGGTCTTCCGTTTCGGGCTATAGCGTCGGGCGGAAGGCCCTTTTTTATCGGCTGATCACGCAATTGTGATTGGGACCGCTTGTGAACAGGCGGTATCCCGGCCGAGCGATTTGGAGAACAAGCAATGCGTCGTGTGGTGGTGACCGGATTGGGTTTGGTGACGCCTCTGGGCGGTGATGTGGAAACCAGCTGGCAAAACCTGATTGCCGGAAGATCGGGCGCGGGACCGATTACCCGGTTCGATCCGGTTGATCAAAAATGCAAGATCGCCTGTGAGGTCAAACCGGCCGACCATGACTGGGGCTTCGACCCCGACAAACGGGTCGACAGCAAGATCCAGCGTCAGGTCGATCCGTTTATCGTCTACGGCATTGATGCCGCCGGTCAGGCGCTTGAAGATGCCGGGCTGACCGATATGAGCGATGAAGAGAAACGTCGTACCGGCTGCTCGATCGGTGCCGGTATTGGCGGCTTGCCGGGTATCGAGAAGGAATCGATCGTTCTCCACGAGCGCGGTCCCGGTCGGGTAAGCCCGCATTTTGTCCATGGTCGTCTGATCAACCTTGTCACCGGTCAGGTGCAGATCAAATATGGCTTTATGGGCCCCAATCATGCGGTGGTGACAGCATGTTCCACCGGTGCGCACTCCATCGGCGATGCGGCACGAATGATCGCGCTCGACGATGCCGATGTGATGCTGGCCGGTGGTGCGGAAAGCACGATCAATCCGCTTGGTGTTGCCGGTTTTGCCCAGGCACGTGCGCTCAACACCGGTTATAATGACCGCCCCGAAGCGGCGAGCCGCCCCTATGACAAGGACCGGGAGGGCTTCGTCATGGGTGAGGGTGCCGGTGTTGTGGTGCTCGAGGAATATGAGCGGGCCAAGGCACGCGGCGCGACCATCTATGCCGAAGTCGTCGGCTATGGTCTGTCGGGTGATGCCTATCATGTCACTGCACCGCATCCCGATGGTATCGGTGCGCAGCTGGCGATGGAAATGGCGCTGAAAAAGGCTGGCATGGGGCCTGGCGACATCGATTATGTCAATGCCCATGGTACATCAACCATGGCCGATACCATTGAGCTGGCCGCGGTGAAGCGGGTGCTGGGCGATGATCTGGCGGGGGCTTCGATGAGCAGCACCAAATCGGCTATCGGTCATCTGCTCGGCGGTGCAGGTGCGGTGGAAGCGGTGTTCTGCATATTGGCACTGCGCGACCAGATCGTGCCGCCGACGCTCAACCTCGATAATCCGGATGAAGGCACGGAAGCTGTTGATCTGGTACCGCACAAGGCGAGGAAGCGCGAAGTGCGCGCGGTGCTTAACAACAGCTTCGGCTTTGGCGGTACCAATGCCAGCCTGATCATGAAGGCTGTGTAACGCTCATGGCCCGGCGCGTCGGCTGCCTTATCCTGCTGCTCGCGGTTCTCGGCGCAGGGGTGCTCGCCGGCAACTTCCTCTGGGGCTGGAACGGTGCCGGACCTGCGGAAGAAGAGATCAGCTTCATCCTGCCTGAAGGCACCAGCCTGACCGAGGCCGCTGCACTGCTAGAAGAGGCGGGCGCGGTGCGTTCGGCCAGCGCCTTTCTCAACCGGGCAAAGATTCTCGGCAATGGCGACCCGATCAAGGCGGGCGAATTCCTGATCCCTGCCGGGGCCAGCAATGCCGACATTTTGGCGATATTGCAGGGCAATGATTTCGTGCTGCGGCTGGTCACCATACCCGAAGGCATGCCCAGCATATTGGTACACGAAACGCTGATGGCCGAGCCGCTGCTGACGGGCGAGATCGCGATTCCGGCTGAAGGGTCGGTGCTGCCCGAAAGCTACAGTTTTGAACGCGGTGAGAGCCGCGCTGCGGTTCTTGGACGGATGCAGGAAGCGATGCGCGAGACACTGACCGATTTGTGGGATAAACGTAGCAGCGATATTGCGGTGTCATCGCCTGAAGAAGCGGTCGTGCTCGCCTCGATCGTCGAGAAGGAGACCGGTGTTGCCGAGGAACGCCGCACCGTCGCCGGATTATATTCCAATCGGCTGAAACGCGGCATGATGCTGCAGGCTGACCCTACGGTGATCTATCCGGTGACCAGGGGCAAGCCGCTGGGACGGCGCATATTGCGCTCCGAGCTCAATGCGGTGAACGATTACAACACTTATACCAGCCTGGGTCTGCCCAAGGGACCGATCACCAATCCCGGTCGCGCTTCTATCGCCGCAGTGCTTAATCCGGCGCAGACCAGCGCGATTTATATGGTTGCCGATGGCAATAATGGTCATGTTTTCGCCGATACGCTGGAAGAACATAACCGCAATGTTGAACGCTGGTTTGCAATCCGGCGTCAGCGCGGCGAGATGTGACTGTCTGGCTCCGCCTATCGCATGGAGCCTTTGGCAATAGCGCGCTGACACGTCCACAAGCCGACAAGAATGGAAACCACAATCGCAGCCTGTAGCCCGGCAAAGCCCGAAGGCAGTGCCGTGCGTGCTGTTTCGTTGCCGAAGAACCAGATATCCTGCAATATAAGGCCGATCAGCGAGGTGACAAAGAAAGTGCGGGCAATCTTCCGCCTGGCCAGCATCATCAGGCCCGCCAGGACCCCCGCTACAACGGCGGTAACGGAACCGGCCAATGCCCAAGCTGGTCGTGCCTCGAGCATTTTGAGCTGGTCCGGTTCAATCGCGCCATAGCCCAACAGATAAGGATCACCGAATACGGCGTACATCCCGAAGGCGTTCCATAACGTCAGGATCGTCGTGATTATCCAATAGGATATTGATGGTTTCTGCATGTTTTCCTCCCCCAAGGATGGTGACGATTTTAGGCCTTAACCGCATGTCAAGGCAACTCCTGCGCCGTCGATTGTTACGAACAGGCAAAAATCTGTGGAACCAAAGCCTTAGTCAGGCGTCTTGGGTTGATGTTGCGGTGCACAATATCCATGTGTGCAGCGCATCATTCGTCTCAAATTTATCCTGGAGGAGAAAGAATTCATGATCGGCCGTAATATACCCAATGTCTGCCTGAAAACCCGTGTGCGCGATGAGAGCGTCGGTGGCGAAAATCCGTTTCGCTGGCAGGATGTGATGACCGGCGACCTGTTTGCCGGCAAGCGCGTAGTCCTGTTTTCGCTGCCGGGTGCTTTTACCCCGACCTGCAGCACCTACCAGCTACCCAATTTCGAAAAACTGCAAAGCGATTTTGCCGCTCAGGGCATTGACGATATCTACTGCATCTCGGTCAATGACGCCTTTGTCATGTACCAGTGGGGCAAGCAGCAGGGCGTCGAGAAGGTCAAGCTGCTTCCCGATGGCTCGGGTGCTTTCACCCGCCGCATGGGCATGCTGATCAACAAGGATCATCTCGGCTTCGGTCCGCGCAGCTGGCGTTACGCCGTGGTCGTAGAAGACGGCAAGATCACCCATTGGTTCGAGGAACCGGGCATCAACGATGATGGCTCCGACGAAGATCCCTATGGCGAGACGTCGCCGGAGAATATCCTGGAAACGCTGCGCGGCGAGGATGTTGCCAAGGCAGCCTGACCTTTCCGGTAAAGAATGATGAGGGCGCGGGCAAGGCAATTGCTGCCGCGCCCTTTTCTTTTTCGTTTTCTGTGCTGGCCTGGTGGTTTAAGCGCATGGCATGACAGATCGTCGTCCGATCATCATGACCGCACGCATGGGGCGCGATGACTTTGCCTGGGCCAATGGACTGAGGCGACAATATTATCCGATTGAGCGCAACCATGTGGCGGCGCATATCACCCTGTTTCACCATCTTCCCGGGCCCTATGCCGGTGAGGTGGTGCGATGTGCCCAGCAAATGGCGGCACAATATGCCGCGCCGCGCAGTATGGTCAGTGACGTTATCAAACGCGATGGCGGTGTCGCCTATCATGTAGAAAGTGCGGATTTACTGGCCATCCGGATGGAAATGGCCGAGCAGTTTCACGGGTTGCTGACGGCGCAGGATCAGGGCGAGCCGAGACTCCACATCACGGTACAGAACAAGGTAACCGCGGCGGTGGCGAAAGAGACTTTCGCAAAGCTGGGCGCGGGCTTCATGCCGCGCCCGCTCAGCATTACCGGGCTGGCGCTGTACCGCTATGCCGATGGCCTGTGGGAAAACATGGGCGAATATGGTTTTCGTGGCAAAGTCACTGTCGCGCAATAGGTCAGGGGTTAGGCGCGGCAGACTTCCTTGAGCGGTATTTCGGGGTCGCCGAGCTGTCCTTTGTCCAGTTCTTCACCTTCCTCGACTGCCGCCTCGATCAGTGCCCGGCCCTGGACATAATCCTTGGTCTTGTTGACACAGTCGAGCGCAATTACCCGGTCATCCTTGAGATAAATTACTGAAAAGTTGCCGCTTGCCGGGTCGCCACGGATAATTTCTTCATCATGGCCGATGGCGATGCCAACTGTCTGCAGCCGGGCATCATATTGGTTAGACCAGAACCAGGGCATCTCCTTATAGGGCTTGCTCTTGCCAACGATGTCGAGCGCCACGGTCTTGGCCTGATCATTGGCATTCTGCACCGATTCGAGCCGGATATGCGCGCCATTGGCGTAAGGATTGGCATGGTTTGCGCAGTCGCCAATGGCA
Source organism: Pseudomonadota bacterium (assembly GCA_039818985.1). NCBI lineage: Bacteria > Pseudomonadati > Pseudomonadota > Pseudomonadota bacterium. The sequence continues at coordinate 1,040,194 of JBCBSU010000001.1, forward strand.
TAGATGTCAGATAGACTGGTGCGACACAGGCCATCGACATCGATGCCGTTGCCGCCCATCGCGCCATCGGCGATCAGCGGCCCGGTTTCGGGGATGATCCCGATGCCGAACACCACCATGTCGCAGGCCAGGCTGGTGCCGTCGTCGAGCAATATCGATGTCGCCAGGCCAGCATCATTAGTGATGAATTTCTCCGCCCTGGTCCCAAGCCGGATGGCAACGCCATGCTGCTGGTGCAGCGCTTGATAATAATCGGCGATGGCCTCACCACAGACCCGTGACAGCAGCCGGTCCTGCAATTCGACCACGGTGACTGCCTTGCCGGCTTTTGCCGCCACCGCCGCCACTTCTAGACCGATAAAACCGCCGCCGATGATCACGATATTTTCGGCATCGGCCAGCGCCGCGCTGATGGCGTCGGAATCGGACTTGCGACGCAGACCAAAGACATTGTGGCTATGGCTGCCGGGGCAGTCGAGCATGCGCGGTGCACCGCCACCGGCCCAGACCAGCTTGCCATAGCGCAGCAGGCTGTCATCGGAGAGGGTGATCTCGTTCAGGCCCGATGTGACGCTCGAAACGCGCCGACCCAGCATCATGGTGATGTCGCGTTCCTGCCAGAATTTTTCCGGGCGCAACGCCATGCGATCGAATTCCTTGTCGCCGCTGAGATATTCCTTGGAAAGTGGCGGGCGTTCATAGGGCAGGTGTTTTTCATCACCGACCAGTGCGATGCTGCCCTCATAGCCATATTGCCTCAGTGCGATTGCGGTCTGCGCGCCGGCATGACCCGCGCCGACAATGATAGTGTCGAACTCTTGCATATATCTGCCCTGCCACCCTTTTGTTTTGGCCTTATGTCCCCGCCATGCCCCATCTGACAAGCTCTGAGCGATGAAGCATTGATAAAAATACGGTTCAAGCCATTCGCGATATTGACCCGCATGGCATGCGCAACTATAGCCCGCGACCTGCGATCCCGCTATGCGGGACCGTGCCGATATGGCGGAGTAGCTCAGGTGGTTAGAGCAGTGGAATCATAATCCATGTGTCGGGGGTTCGAGTCCCTCCTCCGCTACCAGTCTTTCCAGAAACCGAAATCCCCGGCGATATTGCTCGCGCTGCGACACTCGCCAACAGGCTATTGCTAGCCGATCAGCCGCTCGATCAGCCAGAAACTACCTGTGGTCCCAATGCCATAGGTGGCGAATTTGAGTGTGCGGTTCCAGGCCATTTCTGGGACTTGCCTTAATGCAGCCAGAACCAGCAAGGTAACTGCTACAACCAGCAGCTGGCCAGCCTCTACCCCTATATTGAAAGCAAAAAGCGCGGTCGCAAGCTGGGTTTGCGGGAGCCCAATATCAGCAAGGGCACCTGCAAAGCCAAAGCCGTGCACAAGGCCAAAGACAAAAGCGACGGCCCAGGGGTAGTTGCGGGTCAGCGTGCGCCTCTCGGGGTCGCGCAACACCATGGCCACTTCGACTGCAAGAAACACGATCGATAGCGCTATAAGCGCTTCGACCGGACGACCGGGAAGACCCGAATAGCCCAGGATAGTCGCAACTAGCGTGATCGAGTGCGCGATAGTGAACGCGGTTGCGGCTTTGATGACTGGCCATGGAGCCTGAACCAGCAGTACCAACGCAATCACAAACAGCAAATGGTCCCAGCCGAATACAATATGTTCGGCACCGATTATAAAATAGTCTGCCAGCACACTCAGCGGTGAAGGTTCGGCCAATATCGTTGCAGTCGGTGCATCCGCAGTGAGACGAAAGCTTTGCGCCGGGGCATTCTGCGGAATGAAGCGCGCAATCGCATCGGATTTGCCAAGCAATTCACTGAGTCCGAAATTCCCACCCGCAGGCGTGCCCTTGCAGATAAGGTTGACCCGACCCATCAGCGCTGCAGATTGGATGCGTTGCGCCGGATTGTCCTGCATGGTGCAGTTTTCGGGGATCACCGGTTCAAGCCGGTCTGCCAAAATGGTTGCGCTGCCGATAGCGAGCGTGACTTTCCATTCCAGAGTGTATGCGTCCTGCTCTACCTCGCGCAATTCCACAACCGAGGGGCGCAGTTCATGCGCCATAACCGGAAATGCCGTCAGCATGGCGATCAGACCAATCAGCAAGCGGATCATGGCGTTCATCGATCGATATCGATGCGGTAAGCACTGCGCAGCACTTCGTAAGCGCGCTCCTTGCGCGTTTTTATCTGGGCGTTGCGCCAATCATTGGCAAGAGCGCCACGCATGGATTCGAAATCAGGCGGTTCCGTAGCGCGTTCGCGCAGGCGTACCAGATGCCAGCCAAAGCCTGAGGGCAGGGGTCCCTGCCAATCATCGCCTGGTTCGAGCACGTTTAGCCCGCTGACAAAGTCCTGGCCAAAGCGCGCCTCTACATCGCGCATGGCTGTAGTTTCGATGCTCGCAGGAAGGCTTGTTGCCTCGCCTGCATTGGCACCGCTGCTCAAGGCGACTCTTGCCTCAGCTTCGCTGGAAAAGAAACTCTGGTCAAAGCTCACCCTGGAATTCTCCGTGCCATAATCAGCATAAAGCTCGGGATTCTCCTTGAGGAAGGCGCGCAGTACCTCTTCGGACGGCTCAGCGGTTTCCGCAGCAAGGCTGGCAGAGAAATCCATCTTGGAAACCAGACGGCGACGGACAATCGCGTCGCTTTCATCTAGCCCGAGGCGCAGCGCTTCGCGGTAGAGCACTTCTTCGCGCACATAGGCGTCAATCGCCTGGTCCAGTTCCGCGTCGGTTGGCGAGCGCCCCATGGTAAGCGTCCAGCTCTCGGCGATCTTCTCCTTCTCGCTTGCACCTACCTTGATAACCCGTGAGGCAGGATCAGGCGGTGAGCCGCCCCAGGTCAGGGCGACATAAAGCGCTGCGCCCAAGACGATGAAATGGACCAGCGGTTCACGCGCCCAGCCAGGTAGATTCACATCGCCCTCTTATGATTTCGATTGGAGCCAGATGGGTGAAGTATAGGCGCGCTCCTGCGCCACGGCATCGGCCATTGCTTCATCGGACAGCTTCACGCCAAAGCGTACTGCATCGAACAGAGTCCAGCGTGGTGTCGGGATTTCCAGAACGCGGACATAATAGAAGGCGCGCTGGCCGGGGCGGTAATTCGGGTCGGTCCAGACCGTGCGCAGTTCCGTTGCCCCGATATTGTTGCTGTAGGTCGCATCGTCACGGTTTACGGTGTCGCCGACAGCGGGGACGCGCCCGCCGCTCCTGCGCCGGCTGTCCATATCGCTCCACACCACATCATAAATCTGCTCCTGCATCTGGCCAGAGGCATCGAGCCAGCCCTTGATAACCTGAACCCGGTCAAGATTGGCACCGTCAGGATCTTTCATCGCGGTGATCAGAAAGCTGGGTGCATCGCCCTGATCATCCAGTTCGCCACCCATGGGTACGCCGCGCGTATAGCCTGTGCGTACCCAATCACCGTCCAAGTCTGCTTCGGTAAAGCCAAAACCGCCAAAAATGCGCACCGTCATGCGTGGGCCGGTTGTGGCGTACACCTCGCGCCGGGCAAAGGCGTCAAAGATTTCCGCCCGTGTATTGCCGCGCGCCCAGGCTGCTGCATAGCCGCCGGCAAGATAGTGCCAACCAAAGCGCCCTTCGCGCGTGCCAAGATTCTGTCCCTTGTTCGCACGGTCGGTATAGGCTTGTTCATTGCCGGTATGCTTGCCCCAGAAATTGTCCTCATCGCCTGTCGCCAGCGAAGTATGACTGTCGGTCGAACCGATCATGCCAAAGGTGTATGGATTGACGCCCATTTGCGCTTCCAGAGTCAGGCCACGCAACAGGGCAGATCGCGCATAGGACCCGGCATACATCGATGGTACCGTCTTTTCGGTGAGGGGAAGGTTGCCGAGTTCCCAGCCTTTAACACCAAAGCCTGCCATTTCGTCATTGGGAGACAGATAGGGGTGGGTTTCGCTGTCACCCTTGATCTGCGTGACTTCGACCACTGGCTCCGCCCAGGCGCGCAAGGCTGCATATTCAGGCGTCATTGGCGAGCCATCTTCCATGGTCATCTGGAACATCAGGCCATTGGAAACATTGGGATTGTGCGGGATAGCCAGCACTCTGCCCCCGGTTTCTTTTTCATAGGCGCGCATATATTCCCAGAGTTGCGGCGCGGTGGTGGAAATGCCGGGGAACGGTACAGTCTGACGCGTCTTGTCGCTGCCATCGCGGAACATCACGACCCGGTGCAGATTGTTGCCATTCGGCATCGCTGTCCATTCATAGCCTGCTAGCGCTGTAAAAACTCCAGGTTCATTGTAACGATCGAGGATGCTGAGCTGGGTGTTCCAGATGTCCTTGGTTGCCTCGGCTGCCGCTTCAGGATCAGCGAATGCTTCAGGTACATTTCCTTCTGCTGCCGCTGAAATCAACTCGCCTACCGCTTTCGTCGACTGCTCAGGGCTTTCGTGCATCATATCATACCAGCGCAATACGGTCTCATCGCCCATGACCCAGTTCACATACCAGCGCGGAGCGTCATAAAGGCGGCGTGTCGCGCCCAATCCGTCAGAGTGATCAGCGATCACCAGGAAATCGAGTGGACGGGACAGCTGAGTTTCGGCGCCAGTGGTGGCGGTGACTTTTTCGCCGCGGGCGAAACGCAGGGCCTCTTCCGGCCCCAGCCGGGTGCCAAAGCCAAAGGCATCAACAGAATTGTCGGTGTGCAGGTGGGTGTCGCCCCAATAGGGTCGGTCTGGGAACTCCGCGAGCTCTACCGTGTCTGTGCCATCGCCTGATTGTGTTTCACTGACGGTCGGTTCACTCTCTGAACAAGCCGCAACTGCGACCGCCAGAACGCTCGCAACGGAAAGTGTCTTCCATAATTGTCGCACGATTTTCTCCTGCCCCGCATATTTTTCGTCAACCATTGCTCTGGATTGAGCAGCCGTCAAGCGCAACGCTATGTAGCAGTGAACAGGAAAATACGGGGCATGGATGCCTGATGCGCTTATGGAACATAATTTTCTGATAGGATTTTATACCGTGCGGCAATTGTTCCGGATGATTCGGCAATCGGCGAATCCGTGTGTATAAAGCCGTTTTGCGGCATCGCATTTTGTCGATCAGCGCCAGACACTTGCCGTAAACTGATGATCAGCCGATTGCGCAGATAGCAGGAGCGTTTACAATTCTCTTAATGGGGCTAATGGAATCCGAGTCGATGTTGGACAGGCTATCGGGCCGGCAACGCGAGTGTCTGACGCTCGTTGGTGATGGCTATACATCCAAGGAAATTGCCCGGAAACTGTCGATTTCTCCGTCGACCGTAGACAATCATATCAATTCCGCAATTCACCTTACCGGAGCAGCGAACCGCGCCGAGGCTGCACGCATGCTCAAGCAGATTGCCCATAGGCAGGCATTGCCTAGGCAGCCGCAAACTCTTCTCAAACCCGAAAAAACCGGCACTGATGAAGCGGTGGACAGACCTGCTGTCTGGACGCAGTTTTTGAAATTACCGCCGTTCAGGGGAACAGCTGACAATATGAGTGGAAGGTTGCGAACCTTCCACATAGTGCAACTCGCCATAGTTTCTTCCATCGCGGTTCTTGCAATCGCTTTGATCATGGCAGGAGCAATGCACATATTGTCCTGATTTGGCCCCGCGGAGGTTGATGAAGGAGGCCATTTTGAAAATCGAAGAGAAAAACGGTCGCGTAGTGGCCAATGATACGCAAGTCACCCTCGCCAGCATCGATCAGGCAATTACGGATAACCTCAACCTGTGTTCGAGCATCCTCGAAGTCTCGAAAGCCTCGAACCTCCCCATATCTGCCAATCAGCCGTTGATCGAAGGCTGCGCCGAAAGCCTGAACGACATCGTTAGCGGTCGGCGAAAGATGGTCAAACTGCTGGCCAGCATGCAACGCATACAACGCCAGAGCAATCTCTCCGAAACTGCCTTTGGCTGCCCCGATGGTCTGCATGGCATGGTCAGCAGTCCGGAAACAGCCACTGAAACGGTTCGTCAGCCGGAGGCTGTCAGCCAGTAACGCCGCGCTGCCGATCACATTATCGGCAGCGACCTAAATCGATAACACCAGTCGAAAGTGATATCCTCGACCCATGATTGCACTGATTTTCTGGGTGCTGGTTCTGCTGGCATGCGCTTACGGTTTCCTCTGCGGAGGATGGGAGGCGAGGGTCGCCTCGATAGTCACGGTCGCCGCATCTCTCGGTACCTACGGTATATACTGGGCAGGTGCGGGCGGACCGTGGCTATCGTTGCAAATGGGTGTGCTGCTGGTCGATCTGGCCTATCTCGGTGCATTGCACTGGCTCGTCCTGCGCAGCCGCTATTGCTGGCCGATATGGATGTGTGCATTTCAGCTGGCCGGCGTGTCGACACACTTCCCGGGACTGATGCCGGTCAGTCTGGTCTCCGACATTTACGAAGCATTGCAGGGCTTCTGGTCGATTCCCGTGATCCTCTCGATGGTCCTGGGGGTCTATTATGAGCAAAATCAGAGGAACGGTTATGATCGAGGGCAGTCCTTTGGGCGCATCGATATCTGATGAGCCGACCGACGCGAATATAGCCAGACTGAAGCTTTTGCTTCGGACAAATGTCGCACATGACGAAGATGTCACTGCCGCAGGAGATCAGGCCGGGAATCTGATTAATGTCAGCCGGCTTGTCGATACCGGTGTGCTGCTGAAGGCGCTGCATGCGCATCTCTTCTCCAGAGAAGTCTTTGGCGAGGCCGCATGGGAAATGCTCGTTGCGCTGAGCCTGTCGGGTTCTGGCTCAGGCGAGGGAAGTAAAAGCTTCACCGTCGATATGCGTGTATTGACCCCTTTGGCGCGACGATATGTCGATGTCATGCGCCATCATGGCTATCTGATCCAGGCGGCCGCCAATGATGGTGTCGAGGGTATCATTATCAGGCTGACGGAAAAATCCTGGATAATCATCCGTGCCTGGATTGCCATGAACGACCGCGAAGGAACATAGAACTGCTCTCTGACTCAAGGGCTTGCTGTCTGTTTCAGGGCCTTACTCTGCCTGTGCGCTTTCCTCCTTTGTCTCTTCCTGGCCAAGCACACCGGATCCGAAATCGATGACGAAGTTGATCGGAATATCGGCAATGGCGGTGTCGCCGTCATAATTGGCTGGCAAAGGTTCCAGTTGGGTTACCATTTTCGCTACGCGGCGGATTTCGAAATCGAGCCGACGATGGCCTGTGGACTTGACGATCTCGGCCTTTAGCACCTTTCCCGAGCGGGCGACGGTGACGCGCAATATGCCCGTGCCTTGGCGCTTATTGTCGATGGCGCTTTGCGGGTAGCGAAGATTCTGGGTGTATTGTTGCTGCGATATGCGGATAAAGCGCTCGCTCAGTCGCGTGATCTTGGCCGGAGGTTTGGGTTTTGGGGCTGCCTTTTGAGGTGGCGGTGGTGGCGGTACGGCTTTGGCACCGGTCCCCGATGACAATGGCCCGCCTTCGGACGATGCAGCGACAGCGCGTGGCTGATCCGGCGGTGCCGGTGGCGGGGCATCATCGGCGCGTTCGGAGGGCACCACCGGGTCTTCGGTGGTTTCGACACCCGGAGGAGGTGGTTCGAGCCGTCGCGCCGGTGCGCCCAGCGCGATCACCGTTTCCTCCAGTGCTTCCGCCATTTCCGGCAGGGCGCTACGCGAATATTGCCAGATGGCGAAGAACAATATCGTGGCGGAGAAAACCAGCCCCAGGCCCCAATGCCATTCGCGCGGAACCGGCGGTCGATCCGGGCTGATCGCGCTGCTCCACTGGTCGGCATACATGGCGTTATCCCTTCGAGCCCTAGCCTTCGCGCGCCCGACCGACAGTCAGCAGCACGATATATTCCGCTCCAGCCTGGCGGATATCCTCCATGATTGCGATGACCTCTTTCGCTTCCGCCTCGGAATCGGGTTTGAGCTGGATCAGGCCATCGGGCTTTTCGTTCAGCGCCTGGCGGATACGCGCGGTCAGCTGGTCGCGCGCTATCGGTTCATCGCCCAGCGCAACCTTGCCGTCCTCGCTGACCAGAATGACAAAATCCTTGACGTCGCCGCGCTTGTCGATGCCCGATTGTGCCGGCGCAACCGGAAAGGCATCCTCTTTTTCGATGGTGCCGGCGAGCATGAAGAACACCAGCAGGATGAACACCACGTCTATCAGCGGTGTGATGTTGATCAATTCCCCCTTGGGCCGGTAGCGTTCGATTCTCATGGCGCTACCACCTCTTCTTCAGGCGGTGAGAAGGTAACCGCAAAAGCCCCCGAATCGCGCGTCAGCTGATAGATGTCGATCGCCTTCTGCATGGTGACATCGGACATTGGCCGGATCAGAAAAGTGCGGCCCGGGTCGATCTCGGTGAGCGCGGCGACATCGGCTTCGATCTGCTGCGCCGATGCAGGTTCGCCGTCATATTCCAGATCGCCATTGCTTTTGATGCGAATGACGATGGCGGCGGTCGGGTCCTGCACCACCTCCATGTCCTGCGGTGTATCGATGCCGATGAGGCGGAATCGGGCGAAATTGGTGGTCAGCATGAAGAACACCAGCAATATGAAAACAACGTCGATCAGCGGCGTGACATTGAGCAGGGTGATATTTCGGCGTTTGCGCCGGAGGTTCATGTGACTGGGCTCTGGGCCGGTTGTTCAGGCGCGTCGGCAGCAGCGGCGCCGTTGGGCCGGTTTTCGGGGACTGCTTCATAGAGCGGGATGGTGAAGACCTGGGTCGCGGCATCTTCCATCCGCTGCGCCTCAACATCGACCGAGCGCTGTAGCCAGGTGAACAATACCGCTGCCGGGATGGCCACTGCCAAACCTGCCGCAGTGGTAAGCAGGGCTTCCCAGATACCGCCAGCAAGCACTGCCGGCTCGATACTGTCGCCGACGCTTTCCATCTGCTGAAATGCCTCGATCATGCCTAGAACGGTACCGAGAAGGCCGAGCAGCGGCGCAATGGTGGCGATCAGGCTGAGCAGCGCCAGTCCGCGTTCCAGCCCATCGAGCTGGGCCTGGGCAATACGGGTGGTCTCCTCGCGGACAATGGTGTCGTTCATCTGCGGGTTGGCATTGCCGCGTACCGCTGCCGCCATCACCTTGGCCACGGGGCTGTGACGCGGTTCCAGGTCGTTTAACGCATCTGCATAGCGGCCATTGCGGATGACCGGTACAATGTCGCCCACAAAGGAAGAGCGCCCGACACCGAGGCGAGCAAACTGGACGAATTTCACCAGCGCCACCGCCAAAGCCAGCAGGGCCAAAACCGCCAATATCGCGATGATCGGCCCACCCACCTCGAACAGCCGTTGCACCGGTGACATCTCGCTGGCGACTGTTGCAGCTTGTGCCGGAGAGCTGAATAGCAGCAGTAAAGCGCAGCAGGATGTTGTCAAAGCGCGCCTGTTTTCGGGAATAGCCGTGTCTATGCGCATGATTCTTACCCGCCCACCTCTTGAATGTGTCGTCTCTAGGCGTGATTGACGTAATTTTTATTACAAAATAACGACAGCCGCTTGCATATATTCTTCATATCTCTGTCATACCGCCATGAAACAGTGATCTTTCATGGCGGTCGATACACTCTCTTCGCAACGGAAAACCGGGCAGGGCAACAGTGGGGGGACACCGCTTTCCGGCGCACGTTTTGTAATGATTCTCGGCGTCACTGCAGTGCTGTTTTTTCTCGGCCTGATCCCGCTTGAGGCAATCCCCGAAATCCCCGTCGATATCGACAGCAAGCCGTTTTTTATCCCGTTGGTGCTGGCGGCTTTACTGCCGACGGGGCGGCCGGGCTTTGCCGTGGCGCTGGGCGCGTCGCTTGGCGAGGGGCTGCGCGACATGATGGAGGGCTATGAACTCGACGATCCGATCGGCTTTGTCGGCTACGCTGTCGGGTTTGCTTTGGCGAGTTATGTCATTGGTACACGCGCCCGTAGCCCGCTATTCCTCACTATAGGGGCCATTGTCGCAGCGTTCGTTCAGGCGCTTTTCGAGGCATCTTCCTTCCTGCTGTTCGGCACCGAAAGCATGGGCATCGTCATTCAGAGCACTATTGGCAATACCATCACCCATGGGGTGATCTGGGGTGCCATTCCGCTGCTGTTTCTGGTTCCTGCATTGCATGGCCGGTTTGAACGCTTTCTCGGTTTTGCGCCCAAGGGCTTCGAGGCAGATGTACCACCATTGCAGCCGCTGGTTCCGCGGCATCCCCCCGATCCGGATGCCTTGTTGAGTGCACAGGCCTTGCAATTCCGCTATCCGGGTGAGACCGGACGGGCGCTGGCGGGCGTCGATATCGATATATTGCCGTTCCGGGTGACCGGACTGATCGGCCCATCACAGGCCGGCAAATCGACGCTGTGCAAGGTGCTGGCTGGCTTGGCCCCGCATGTCACCGGCGGTGAAATGACGGGCGAATTGCAGCAGCCGGCTACCGGACCGGAGGCTCTGGGTATCGGCTATGTCGCCGATGATGCAGCGGCGATGATGACCCGTACACGCGGACTGATGGAGGTGGCCTCGGCGCTGGCCGGATCCGGGTTATCCGTCGAAGAGATAGAATATAGAGCGCTCGACGCGCTCGACGCTGTGGGCATATCCGAGACCGAAGCGCGGCGCTATATCTGGGAATTGCCGCTGCAGAAACAATCGCTTGTTGCGCTGGTAGCGGCGACGGTGACCAATCCGCATATCCTGATCATCGATGAATTGCCGTCGCATCTGGACAAGGTGGGCAAGACGATTTTGCGCCAGCAGATCGCCCGCGTTACCGCCAGGGGTGGTGCGGTGCTGCTGGTCGACAATGACACCGACCGACAGCTGGTGCATTGCGATCATATTGCCATTATGCGCGATGGCCGGATTGTCGCTATGGGAGAGGCCCCGGATATATTGTCGAACGCGCAAATCCTGGAACCTCTGGGCCTTTCGCCGCCACTGGAGCTGACGAAAATGGCACAGCCTGATGGCAGTGAACAAGATGCGCCGCTGGCGACACCGCTACCGGCTGATGATCATGATCCATCCATAAGCACACCAATTCTCGAACTGCGCGCGATCGCGATGGACAATGATGATGGTGAGCGCGTGTTGCGCGATTGCAGCCTGTCCGTCGCTGCTGGCCGGGTCATCGGCATTGCCGGTGCCTATGGCGCGGGCAAGTCCGCTCTGGCACGGCTGATCGCCGGGCTCGCCAGGGCACGCAGCGGGCAAGTCATCGTTGGTGGCGACGATATCACCAACTGGTCAGTTGCGCAGCGGCTAGACCATGTGGCGACGGTCATCCATGCGCCGCATGCCTTTTTCAGCGAGCGCACTGTGGCGCTGGAAATGGTCCGGTCGCTGCGCACAGCCGGCGACACTGGATCCGAAGACAGGCACCGCCAGGACGCGTTGGTGCAGCGATATGCAGCTATGCTCGACCTTGTGGATATACTCGACGCCGATCCACTGGCGCTGCCGCCCGGCATCGCCAAGCGGGTCCAGGTCGCGGCCATGTTGACGCGTGGCGCGCCGCTGCTGGTGCTTGACCGGGCGCTGGCCAATCTCGACCCCAAAGGCGTCACGCTGATGCATGAGGCGCTGCGCAACTACGTCACCACCGGTGGCACGGTTTTGCTGCTCGATCACGACATGGATATTCTCAGTGAATGGGCCAACCAGTTGTTCTTCCTCTCCGACGGTAGGCTGAACCCGGCCGAGCCGCAGCATGATGCGCTGCTGAGCCAGATATCTCGCTTCGGCCTGGACTGGCCGCATGCCGCTGATATTGCGGTGCAGAATGGGCGTCAGGCAATGACCCGTGCCGAATTGTTGGCGGTTGCTGATGGAGGCACAGCATGAAGGTCCCGACGCTGCACACAGGCCGTGACAATTTCTGGCGTCGCCGCGACCCTCGCGTTAAATGGGCGCTGTTCTTCATCTATATCCTGCTCATCTACCTTGCGCCCGACTGGCGCTGGATGGCGGCGGCCTCTGCTGCCGGCTTTGTCATCGCTCTCACGGCACAGGCACCAGTCGGCTGGCTGTTGTTGATGCTGATGATCCAGATCCCCAATGTCACCGGGCTGGTGATTATCCCGATGCTGGGGAGCGATTTCAGCTTCAACGACGAATTCCGCTTCGGCTTGCATATGGGCTTTGGCTGGATCGCGGCGATCCTGATCGGGATCAGCCTGTTTTCGACTATGGATGTCGACGAGTTGGTGCAGGGATTGCGCGGCCTCGGCCTTCCAGCACAGTTCGCCTTTGTCGTCGGCTATGCCTTTGTGCTGGTCTATCTCAGCTTCACCGATCTCAGCCGCATCTATGATTCGATGCGACTCAAGGGGATGGAGCTGCGCTGGCGTCAGCCAATCGGCTCGCTGCGCAATTTGATGACAATGTTCATTCCGGCGCTGATTACCATTGTGCGGCGCGGCGGCACCATGGCTGTTGCATTGGAGGCACGCGGCTTTGATGCCAAAAGCGTGATGACGGCCCGTTCCGAGAAAATTGATTCTGCGGATATCGCCGTTCTGACAGCAGGCATAGCCTGCCTCGTGGGAGCCCTGGTGATGCGATAATGCCGGGATTCGGCCAAGGCAGGTACTTATCCATCGCGATGCTGAAGCACATCCGCTTCGGTGCGGATGCGGACAAACAATATCCCGGCATTGAGTAGCGAGAAGAGCAGGCTGATCCAGATATGGCCGAAGATCAGCGGTATAGTCATTATTTCGAGCGTCACCACCAGATAATTGGGGTGGCGGACAAAGCGAAATGGCCCATCGCTAATGCGTGGGAAATCGGGTGAGGAGATAATCCGCGTGGTCCAATAGGGACCAAGCGTCGCCAGCACCCAGAGCCGCATAGCCTGTAGCAGCAGGAACAGGACTGCCAGCGGCCAGATAATCGCCGCATCGGGCAGCGTGGCATAGACCAGCGTCAGCAGAAACGCGCCATGGATGACGACCATCGCCGGATAATGCGACCGGCCATATTCCTGTGCCCCGCGTGCCAGCAATGCCCGCGTATTGCGCCGGGCATAGACCAGTTCACCCAGCCGCTGCATGATCAGCAGGGCGATAATGATCCCGGCGGCGGGCCAGTCGGGTTGCCAGGTCAGCGCGGCGGGCAGGGCATCAATCATGGATGAATCAGGCCGATAGCGCCGGTAAAGCCCGGCCCCAGCGCCGTCATCAGCAGCGGCCTGTCCTCTCCCGGCTCAGATTCGAGCAGTTGCTTGAGTATAAAATGCACTGTTGGTGAGGACATGTTGCCATAATCATTGAGCACTTTCCGTGTCGCGCAAAGACCGGTGTCGAGATGGTCGAAATAGCGCTCCAGCGCTTCGATCACCTTGCGTCCGCCCGGATGGCAGGCAGGTTGGCGCAGGCCGGTCCGCTCGAGCCCTTCACGGTCCAGAAAATCGTCGATAATGGGTGCAAATTCACGGGTGACGAAGGACGGGATATCGCGTGCCAGGATGAGGCCGAGACCTGCCTCGTCAATATCCCAGCCCATCATATCGCGGGTGTCGGGCCAGGTTTTCTGTACCGATGCACCGATGCGCGGCCCATATCCATTCGCGCTGATCACCATCGCACTGCCGCCATCGGCGAACAGCGCGGTCGATACTAGCCCCTTTTTGCTGAAATCACCCATGCGAAAGGCAAGCGAACACAGCTCGACGCAGAGCAGCAATATGATGGTATCGGGGCGGGCACAGGCCAGGTCCCGCGCCACTTGCAACCCCAATATGCCACCGGCACAGCCATAGCCGAACAGCGGCACCGTCTCGATATCATCGCGAAAGCCATGGTTTTTAAGCATCTGCGTCGGGATCGACGGCGTGGCAATTCCAGTCGATGACACACAGACGATGATATCCACCATATCTGCTGTCATCTCGGCTTCGGCCAGCGCATCTGCGGCAAGGCGCGCCATCAGCTTTTCGGCTTCTTCGAGATAGATGGCGTTGCGCTCGGGCCAGTGTGCCGGTGCCATATAGGCATCGGCGGGCCGGGCGATGTGCCGCGTTGCGATGCCGGCTCCGGCATAAACCTGTTCGATCTTTGCCGGCATGCCTCCGGGCATGCGCTGCGACATGCGGCTGACGACCTCATCCTGGGTGATCCGGTGCTCGGGCACCGCAGTGGCAATAGAATGAATATGCGCAGCAGCTGACATTGGGCGTAGATGCGTTGTGCACTGCAGAAAAACAAGAACCGTTACGCCTATGCACCAATCGGATCGAAGAAATCAGGGCCTAAAGCGGCACCTTTTCGGTGCAAAGAATATGTTGAAGGGCGCTGTCTTCACCTTGCCGATGCGCATTCCTATCTCTACCGAAACGCCATAGGCAATTTGACGGAAATAACCATGAGCACAGTCCATACAACTCGCATGCTGATCCTGGGATCGGGCCCGGCTGGCCTTTCTGCTGCCATTTACGGCGCGCGTGCCGGTCTGGAGCCGATCGTGGTGCAGGGCCTGCAACCTGGCGGCCAGCTGACCATCACCACCGATGTCGAGAACTATCCCGGCTTTCGCGATGTCATTCAGGGGCCATGGCTGATGCAGGAAATGCAGGCTCAGGCCGAGCATGTCGGCACCCGTATGATGTATGACACCATTGTCGATGTTGATCTGTCGCGGCGCCCGTTCCGCATGACCGGCGACAGCGGCGATATTTATGAAGGCGAAACGCTGGTGATTGCCACCGGCGCCCAAGCCAAATGGCTGGGCGTCGAGGGCGAAGAGTCGCTGGGAGGCAAGGGCGTATCGGCCTGTGCCACCTGTGACGGCTTTTTCTATCGCGGCAAGAAAGTCGTGGTTATTGGCGGCGGCAATACCGCTGTCGAGGAAGCACTGTATCTCACCAATCATAGCGATGATGTCACGTTGATCCATCGCCGTGACAGTCTGCGCGCGGAAAAAATCCTGCAGGACAGACTGTTCGCCAACCCCAAGATCACGGTGTTGTGGAACAAGACTGTCGAGCGTTTTGTCGGTGGCGGTGACCCCGAAGGGCTGGTCGGCGTTGATCTGAAGGACACAGTCACCGGCGCGACCTCGCATGAGCCTGCTGATGGTGCCTTTGTCGCCATTGGCCATGCGCCGGCGACGGAACTGTTCAAAGGCCATCTCGAGCTGGATGGTGGCGGCTATATCCCGGTTGAAGCGGGTACACCGAAAACGATTATCCCTGGTGTGTTTGCCTGTGGCGATGTCATGGATCATGTCTATCGTCAGGCAGTAACAGCGGCGGGGACCGGCTGTATGGCAGCGCTCGATGCTGAACGCTTCCTTGCCGAACAGGATTTCGCCAAGGCGGCTGCCTGAACTTTACCCGGTCCTGGTCGCCAGGCGTGTGGTGACAGGGTGGATCAGCTGCGATTCAGTCCTGAAAGATAGGCGAGCAATTGCTTATCCAGCCATTGCTGCGCTTCCGCATCAGCGAAGCTGTGCGAGCCATTGGCCAGTCTTTTGACATGGATGTTGCTCCGGTGATGGCAATCGGCAAAGGCAGGACCGTTCCATGCGGTAAGGAAGTACTGTGCCGTGCGGTCCTGTTCCGCGAGCAGGATGGTCACCGGCATATCGGCCGCTGCCAGTGATGTACTCAGCTGCCTGGCAAAGGGTGCCGGTGCATCACTGTCACCCGTGGCGGCACGGCCCAGTCCCTTGGCGAGCTTGCCGAAATTGACACCGCCACTGACCAGCCGCTTGAGCGCCTGCGGGTCTTTCAGTCGCTGCCAATAACGTGCACGGATAGCTTCGGCGGGTGGCAGATCATTCTCAGCCGCTTCCTCTTCAAATGTCCACGGATTGGCGAGGATCAGTGCGTCGAGCGCGAGCGTTTCATGGAACAGGATCAGCGCCGCCGCTGCGTCGCAATTGCCGAATGCAGCTATGCCGGTGAGACCCGGCAGCTGCTCACGAAAACAGGCCAGCGCGGCGGCGATATCGGTCTCGCTTGACAGAAAACCGTGATTATCGCCGCTGCTGTCGCCGATACCACGTCGGTCATAGCGAAACACTGCATGCCCCGCCTGTGTCAGCCGTGCCGCCAGCATTGCTTGTCCGGCATGGGCACCGCTTCGGATCTCATTACCGCCGCTGATCAGCAGCAGGCCGCTAGCGGTGTCACCGCTGTCGGGCAGGTCGAGCGTCGCGTAAAGCGTGTCGCCGGCGCAGGGAAATGTAAGCTGGCGGCGCATCATTCGGTCATCCATTGTGCAATATCGCCAGCAATCGCGGTGGCAAGCGACTGGTCGTCTCCGGGTTCTGCGCGCAACCATAAGGGCGGTCCGTCGAGACGTGCATCCGCGGGTTTGGTGTCCTCTGCGAGCCGCACGGTGCGGTCGGCACCGTCGGCAATATTGTGCCTGTCCATGAGTGCCGCGACCATGGAGGGCCCCAGCGTATAGCCTGCGAGCATCAGGCCATCCTGGCGTCCGCTGCCTAGCATGTCGCTGAGCGCCGGTGTTGCTTCACCAGCATCGCGCAGCGATGCGATTTCGCTGCGTGCCAGCGTGCGCAACTGCTGCGCCGGGGGTATCGGCGACAATCGCCAGTGCGGAATATCGGGCAATGCGCCATCGAGCGCAGCCCCGCCGCGGATTGCCGCGCTATGGGTTACCGAACCGCATTGCTCCGCAGCCATAGCCAATGCTTTTTGCCAATCGGTGAAGCCGGTATCTGCCAGCAATGTCCTACTGTCCATCGTGCCGGGCAGATCGGGAAGCATAGAGGCGATATGATGCGTGGTTGCGATATACCGCATCACCGACACCATAAGCCGCCGCATCCGGTTGGCTTCGGCAAAGAGCGGCGGGATCAGGCACAGCATATGCGCTGCTTTGGTCGGTGCATCCGGGCGGATCACCAGGCATGGTTCGGCCTTGCCGTTATAGTCATAGCGGGTGATTTGCGGATTGGCGGCCATATCCGCGCCGGTCAGGCAGCGACTTTCTGAACCGAAAAGTCGAGGAGATTGCCGTAATTCTCGAATACCTCGCCATCGACATCCTCATCCTCGATGACGATGTCGAAGCGATCCTCCATCTCGGTCAGCAGCCCGGCAACAGCCATGGAATCGAGCTCGGGTAGCGCACCGAACAGTTCGGTATCGCGGTCGAAGGCATCGACGCGCGCCTGATCCAGTCCCAATATGTCGCGCAAGATAGTGCGCAGCACCATATCGGTGTCTGCCTCTGGCTGGCTGGAAACAGGCTCGGCAATACTGGCCATAGGGTACCTCGAAATTGCGGATCAGCGTGCTTTGCAACGCTGGCTGCGGCTTGCTGCCTTAGTCTTTCCGGCGCTTGGCGGCAAGATCGGAAATGGCCTGCTTGCCAGCCCGCAGGATCAGATCGGGCCATGACAAGGGCGAGTGCGGCCAGTAAAAATCCTGGGCAAAACGCGGTCGCTGCTGCTCCATCCAGTCGGCCTTGTAGCGATCATCGCCGGTGCCGAAGTCGATCTGCTGCACCCCGTCAATATCGATGACATGCTGGAACATTGCAGCGCTCAACACCGTGCCAGGTGACGCTTTCTCCGCTGCCTTGTCATAGGCCAGCTTGTGGATCAGCGCGATGCCATGATCGACGGTCCATAGCTGCGCCGCCACCGGCGCTCCCTCAATAAAGGCGAAGCCCAGCCGCAGCGCGCCATGTGCCGCTTCATTCTCGGCGAAATGGCGGATAAAGGCCGGGCTACCCTCACCGGGCTTCCAGCTGCGGTTATACACACTCTCATAATCGGACCAGTTTTCCGGGGTAACCATGGTATCGATACGCACCGATATTTCATGGCTCCTGGCCTTGCGCCGGACTGTGGAGCGCATCCGGCCAGGGCGGCCCTGCCAATAATCGTCAAAGCTGCGATCGCCGAGCTGGAGATAATGGTTCACATCACAGGGGGCATGGCTGGTGATCCAGCCTTCCTGACGAAAAGCGCGGCGCAGCAATGTTGCCTCGCTGTTATCGTCGGGGATCTGGTGCAGTGAAATACGGTGCGCCTTGCGCCGGGCGATACGGGCGATGCTGCGCAGCAGCGACATTCGTGTCACCTCGTCATAATCACCGCCGAAAATCGGCCCGCAGGTGAAGCTGTACCAATTGGCGAGGCCCTGAAGTCGCCAGGGCAGGGCGGTCTGCATCAGGAACAGCCAGGCAAAACTGGGGTGCTCGGGATCATTGCTGGCAGCACGGAAAATCGCCGGCTGCTGCCGCGGCAGGCAATGCGCATGCAATGCCTCGAACCATTCCAGCCGCTGGAACAGGCTCGGCAAGGCGCTGCGCGACAGCTCTTCGCGTGCCTGTTCTTGCACTGCGGCAAAGTTATCGTGATATTCACCAATGATCGGCATATCATGCGCATAACCCGCCGACAGATCATCAGAAAGGCTTTTGCGTCGCGGCATGAATATCCCGCTATCAAAACCTCCAAAGTCTAAACCCATCGATCATCTGGCCTTTTGTGGCTCCGGAGGGGCTCCGGCGCTGGTCGTTCGTAAAGACACCATTAGCTATGAAGGGTTAAACTTGCGTATCGCCGCGCTGGCGGGCTGGTTGCGCGGGCAGGGGTTGCAACCGGGCGACCGGGTTGCGACCTGGCTCGGCAAGACGGACATTGCCTGCATCATGCCGCTGGTGGCCGCACGCGCCGGGTTGGTGCATGTGCCGGTCAATCCGCTGCTCAAGGCGCCACAGGTCAGGCATATCATGGCCGATAGCGGCGCAACGCTGCTGATCGCCAACCGCCAGCGCCTGGGCCTGCTTGACGATACCATGCAGGATTTTCAGACCGTCGAAGACAAGGCGCTGACCGCCATTCTGGAAAGCGATACGGAAATCGGTGCTGACTGGGAGACGGGATCGACACAATCACCCGATGCTCTCGCCGCCATTCTCTATACCAGCGGTTCGACCGGTCGACCCAAAGGGGTAATGCTGAGCCATGCAAATCTCTGGCTCGGTGCGGTTTCGGTGGCGCGCTATCTTGGCCTTTGGCCGGAAGATCGCACACTCTGTGTCTTGCCGCTGAGTTTCGATTATGGCCAGAACCAGCTGCTTTCGACCTGGTATGCCGGGGGCTGTTGCTATCCGCTCGACTATCTGATGCCGCGCGACGTGCTGAAAGCGATGGTGCGGCACCGGATCACGACATTGGCGGCAGTGCCGCCTCTTTGGCTGCAACTGGCAGAACTGGACTGGCCTGCAGAGGCGACTGACGCGTTGCGGCGAATGACCAATAGCGGTGGCGCGCTTACTGAGCCGCTGGTGCGGCGGCTGCGTCAGCTTGCACCACAGGCTGATCTGGTGGCGATGTATGGCCTGACCGAAGCGTTTCGCTCGACCTGGCTCGATCCGGCACTGATCGACAGTCACCCGACATCGATCGGCCATGCCATTCCCTTTGCCGAGATCATGCTGGTGGGCGATGATGGCACGATCATCGCCGGTCAGGGAGAGGGCGAGCTGGTGCATGGCGGCCCGCTGGTGGCGCAGGGCTATTGGCAGGATGCGGAACGCACCGCCCGGCGCTTCAGACGAGCACCTGAAGGCGCGTATTTCTCTGGCATGGCGGTATGGTCGGGCGATACGGTGCGACGCGATGTGCAGGGCCTGCTCTATTTTGTCGGCCGTGATGACGCCATGATCAAGACCAGCGGCAATCGCGTATCGCCGCATGAGATCGAGGAAGCGGCGATCGCCACCGGACTGGTGGCCGAAGCGGTGGCCTTTGGCGTTGCCGATGCAGCGCTGGGACAGGCAATTATCCTGATTGCAAGGGCCAGTGTCACCGATGAAACGGCGATAATCAATGCGATGAAGCCGCTGGTACCCAATTATATGCTGCCGCAGCGGATCGCGCTCAGCGATACCCTGCCGCGCAATGCCAATGGCAAGATCGACCGGGTGCGGCTAAAGGCGGAGTTTATTGCTGCCGAAACCGACGGGGAGCCCGCATCATGACCCGCAAAGCCAAGCCATTCGGCCCGATTCCCGAAGCTTTCGGACAGGATGGTGCTGATATTCATATCGGTGGTCGGACGGTCGGCGAATGGGTGGCGGAGGCCGGCAGCACGCCGCTATTCCTTTATAGCGGTGATCTATTGCGCCAGCGCATGGCCGGTCTGCGCGCTGCAATGCCCGACAGGCTGGCGATTCATTATGCGATGAAGGCCAATCCCTTTGCGCCCTTGCTCAAACTGATGACCGAAATCAGCGATGGCATCGACATTGCGTCGGCGGGGGAGTTGCGGATGGCGCAGGAAGCGGGTGCCATGGCTGATCGGATCAGCTTTGCCGGGCCGGCGAAGCGCGATGCCGATCTGGAAGCGGCGATCAGCGCCGGGGTGACGCTCAATCTCGAATCCGAAGGCGAGGCCGACCGCGCGCTTGCCATCGCCGATAAGCTGGGCATGAGACCAGGGCTGGCAATACGGGTCAATCCCGATTTCGAGCTTAAGGGTTCGGGGATGCGCATGGGCGGCGGCGCCAAGGCCTTTGGTGTCGATCAGACGCGGGTGCCGGACCTGATCCGCCATATCATCGCCGCCGGGGCAGAGTATCGCGGCCTGCACATCTATGCCGGGTCGCAGGCGCTCGATGCCGATGCCTTGATCGAGGCGCAGGCCAATACGCTGCGACTTGCCGCTAAGCTGTCCGATGCTACGGGTACAGCGTTGCCGCATTGTAATCTGGGTGGTGGTTTCGGTATTCCCTATTTTCCCAATGATATCGCGCTCGATATTGAGAAAATAGGTGAAGCTCTGGAAACGCAATTTGCCAGTCTGCCGGACAGTCTGGCCGGGTGCGAATTTGCGATTGAGCTGGGCCGCTATCTGGTTGGCGAGGCAGGCATTTACGTTACCAGGGTGATCGACCGTAAGGAAAGCCATGGCGCGGTGTTCCTCACCTGTGACGGCGGGCTGCACCATCAGCTCGCCGCCAGCGGGAACTTCGGCACGGTGGTAAGGCGCAACTATCCGGTGGCCATGGCGGCGCATCGCGACCGGCCGCAGGAAATCGTCTCGGTGGTGGGCTGCCTGTGCACCCCGCTCGACCGGCTGGCCGATAATGTGCTTTTGCCGCGCGCCGAGCCGGGAGACCTGGTGGTGATTTTCTGCGCCGGGGCCTATGGTGCCAGCGCCAGCCCGGTGAATTTTCTCGGCCATGGCGCGGCGGCAGAGCGACTGGTCTGAGCCCCGGGACGGCCGACACCTATCGGCAGGGCGCTTTGGAAATAGCAGTTTTTACCGGAAATCCGCTATTTCCAGAGCGTAACGATCCTGCATGGGGCTGGCAAATCTGCTAGGTTTACCGTTTGCGTGATGGCCGCCCCGATATGGCACAGACCATAGTTACCGGGAATCCGTCATACAATCCTAACGCTATGTTCACCCTTTCTGAGCATAGTGGGCATGATCGGCGAGGAGCAGCTTCATGGGGCAAGGGTCCATGGGGCAATTCTCCGCGCGTGTTGGGGAAATGAGACAGGACGTAAAAATGATGGTCATTTCAGATATGTTTGCA
The DNA here is from genome assembly GCA_039818985.1 of Pseudomonadota bacterium. Classification (NCBI taxonomy): domain Bacteria; kingdom Pseudomonadati; phylum Pseudomonadota; species Pseudomonadota bacterium. Next base: position 1,061,747 of record JBCBSU010000001.1, read on the forward strand.
GACTGGTCCGATATTCGGCGCATGATCATGCGCGTATTTGTCGCTGGTTTTGCAGTTCTGGCGCTGTCGGCCTGTGTTGGCGGATCCGGTGCCCAACTGCCGCCTGCTTCTTCGGTATCGGTGTCCGAAGGTCCGGGTGAGGATTATGTCATCGGGCCGCTCGACGAGCTGACCATCTTCGTCTGGCGCAATCCCGAGCTTGGCGCGACGGTGCAGGTGCGCCCCGATGGCCGGATCACGACGCCGCTGATTACCGATATGCCCGCTGTCGGCAAGACACCGACGATGCTGGCCCAGGATATTCGCCTGGCGCTGTCGGAATATATTCAGGACCCGATCGTCTCGGTCACCGTGAGCAACTTCTCCGGCACCTTCTCGCAACAGGTGCGGATTGTCGGCGCCATCGAGAAGCCGGCATCGATACCCTATCGCGCCAATATGACGTTGCTCGATGCCATGATCGCGGTCGGTGGCCTGTCGGAATTTGCCGCCGGAAACCGCGCCAAGCTGCTGCGCGTCGATCCACAGACCGGACGCCAGCGTGAATATGCCGTGCGTCTGGGCGATTTGCTCAAGCGCGGCGACAGCCGGGCCAATGTGCTGTTGCAGCCGGGTGACGTCATCATCATCCCGGAAAGCGCATTCTGAGTGGAACGATAGGGGCTGCGGCAAGGAAGATTTCAAGGGGCTGGCATGAACGGAATATATGACGAGTTCAGGATAGCGGTGCACAGCGTCTGGCAACGGCGCTGGATGGCGCTGGCCGTCGCCTGGCTGCTGTGCGTGGCCGGCTGGCTCGTGGTGGCGATGATCCCCAACAGCTATCAGTCCAGCGCCCGGGTGCTGGTGCAGATGAAGTCCATCCTGCCCGATCAGTCGCGCAATGATGCGCTCGAGCGCCAGCGTCAGATCGATCAGGTCGAGCAGACGCTGACCTCGGCAGTCAATCTGGAGAAGGTCATTCGCGCCACAGATCTCGGCCAGAATGTGACCAGTCCGCGCGAGATGGAAGGCAAGGTCGAAGGACTTCGCGGCAATATCCAGGTGGTCTCCGAAGAGGACAGCTTCTTTGAAATCACCGCGACATCGGGCGATCCGAACCGTACTGACGGTGAGAATGCCCGGCTGGCGCGCGATATCGTGCAGAAACTGATCGATATCTTCATCGAGGAAAATCTGGCCGGCGGTCGCGGCGAGACCCGCAAATCGCTGCAATTCTATGATGATCAGCTGGCGCTGCGTCAGAAGGAACTGGAAGACGCCGAAGCCCGGCGCGTTGCCTTCGAGACCGAGAATCTCGGCCTGCTGCCGGGTGTCGGATCGATCAGCCAGCGTCTGGAAAGCGCGCGCGCCGAACTGCGCCAGATCGAGGTGCAGCTGTCATCGGCGCAAAGCGCATTGGCGGCGATCAATTCGCAGTTGAGCGGTACGCCGGCAACCATCGCCGCACCCGGCACTGGAGCAGGCGGCGCACAGGGATTGCTGGCCCAGGCGCAAAGCCAACTGGCGGCACTGCGGGCCCGTGGACTGAAGGACTCGCACCCCGATATTATCGCAATCAAGCGCCAGATTTCCGATTATGAGAACCGGGCAGCGACGGAGCCCGCGGGTACCGGCGGGGTCCAGACGCCCAATCCTGCCTATAGTTCGCTGCAGAGCATCCGTGCCGAGCGCCAGGCCAATGTCTCGGCACTGACCGCGCGCAAGCGGGCGCTGGAAACAGATCTGGCCACCATGTCGGCGAAACAGGCGTCGGAACCGGGTGTTGCCGCCGAGCAGGCGCGCATCAATCGCGATTATGAGGTGCTCAAGGCGCAATATGACCGCCTGCTCGAAGAGCGCGAGGAACTGCGGCTCAAGGGCCAGGTCGAGACCGAGACAGACGCGCTGCGCTTCAGCGTCCCCGATCCGCCGACCAGCCCGACAACGCCTGTCGCGCCCAACCGCCCGCTGTTGCTGCTGATGGTGCTGGCGGCCGGTATCTGTGGCGGCATCGGTGTCGCGTTCGCCCTTGCCCAGATCAACGCCAGCTTCTCGACCGTAGGCAAGCTGGAGAAGGTTTCCGGCCTGCCGGTACTGGGAGCGATCTCACAGACACTGACCAACAAGCAGCGCGTGATCCGCAAGCGTCGCATGCGCTGGTTCTATGGTGCCTCGGCAGCTCTGGTCGGGGTGTTGGGCATATTGCTCGTGGTTGAATTCATCCAGCGTGGCTCTGTGGTTTGAGGAAGAAGAAGATGACCCGATATTCACCACTGCCATCGGTGCCGAAGGATGGCGACTCGCTGCTCGAGCGGGCGTCGCAAAAATTCGATCTGGGCGATATCCATCGCGCCAGCAGCGCGGCCACGCCTATCGAAACGCCTGCCGAAGATGCGACAGCGGACGAAGTCCGGGGCCTGGCATCTGATCGGGACCCGCAAACAAGCAAGCCTGTGGTCGAGATGCAGCCAGTGCACGCTCGGGCTCCGCAGCCAGCCCCGGCTCCGCGCAGCAATCGCCGGGTACAGGAAATCGACCGCGACGCACTGCGCGCCGCCAATTTCATCATTCCCGATGGTCCGGTAAGCGGGCTTTCCGAGGAGTTCCGCATCGTCAAACGACAGCTGCTGCATAATGTCGAACAGGATATTGGCAGCGACGGGAAGCCGCATAGCGGCTGGGCAAGACGCATATTGATTTGTTCGGCCAAGTCGGGCGACGGCAAGACATTCTGTGCCATCAATCTGGCGTTGTCGATCGCCGCCGAACGCGATTATAGCGTTGTGCTGGTCGATGCCGACTTTGCCAAACCGGGCGCGAGCCGGATTTTCGGCCTTGATGGCGAACTCGGCCTGATGGATGCACTGAGCAATCCCGAGGTGTCGATCAATGACTGCATCGTTGAAACCGATATTCCCGGTTTCTCGGTGCTGCCCGCCGGCAAGCAAACCAATAACGATACCGAATATCTGGCGTCATCGCGCACCAGCAGCCTGTTGTCGCAGCTCGCGCTTGATGATCCGCGCCGGATATTGATTTTCGATTCACCGCCGACCCTGTCGGCCTCACCGGCATCGGAACTGGCGCGTCATGTCGGCCAGGCGCTGATGGTGGTGCGTGCCGACAAGACCAGCGAGTCCGCGCTCAGCGATGCGCTGACGCTGATTTCTCGCTGCGACACCATCCAGCTGTTGCTCAATGGGGCGAAATTCTCGCCCACAGGCCGCAGTTTCGGATCCTATTATGGCTATGGAGAAGAGCAATGACCCGTTTCCCCAGAGGTCGTCTTGCACTGAAATCCCTGATGATCGGACTGGCACTGCCGTGCTGCATTGCACCCGTAGCAGCGCAGCAACTGCCGGCAGGCGGAGATGATCTGACGCTGGGTGACGACAATGTCACCACCAGTGAACGTCGGAGCCAGGCCCAGATCACCCCCTATATCGAGGTTGGTCAGGTGCTGTTGGCCGATCTTAACAATGACGATGTGCTGACCTACAGCGTCATTGCCGCCGGTGTCGACGCCGTTGCATCGGGGCCACGCGCCGCCGGCCAGATCAGTGTGCGCTATGAGCGCCGGATCGACTGGGACGACGATCTGGGCGATCAGGATGTGTTGAGCGGTATCGCTCGTGGCGCAGTCCAGGTGGTGCCCAATTTCCTCAGCCTGGAAGCCGGGGGTATTGCTACCCGCAGCCGTATCGATCTGCGCGGTGCACAGCCAACCAACCTTGTCGGCGATGCTGATAACGTCACCCAGGTCTATTCGATCTTTGCCGGGCCGAGCATCACCACCAATATTGATACGCTGTTTCTCAATGCCAATTACCGCTTTGGCTATACCTCGATCGAGAGCGATACCGATATTGCCATCGCTCCGGGCCAGCCGCAGCTCGACATTTTCGATGAGAGTACCAGCCATTTCGCCAATGCCACGATCGGCCAGGCACCGAGGACTACCGACCTGCCGTTCGGTTGGGCGCTGAGCGCCGGATATCGCCGTGAAGATACAACCCAGCTCGACCAGCGCTTCGAGGATCTGTTCCTGCGCGGCGATCTCACCGTTCCGGTATCGCCTACTTTGGCTCTGGTCGGGGGTGTCGGCTATGAAAATGTCGAAGTCAGCGAGCGTGATGCGCTGCGCGATGATGAAGGCAATCCGCTGGTCGGCAATGATGGCCGGCTGATCACCGATCCGGATTCGCCAAGGCTGCTGTCTTTCGAGGCCGATGGCCTGATCTGGGATGTCGGGGTGCTGTGGCGCCCGAGCAGTCGTACTTCGCTCGAGGCGCGCTATGGCCGGCGCTTTGGCGGTGAGACCTATTTCGGCAATTTCAGCTGGCAGGCAAGCTCGCGCACGCTGGTCAGCGTCAATGTCTTTGACACTGTAGCCGGCTTTGGCTCGCGGCTGGTGGACAATGTTGCGCTGCTGCCGACCGAGTTTACCAGCTTCCGTAACCCGCTGACCGGTGACCTGAATGGCTGTGTTATCGGCGGCGATGATAATCTATGCTTCAACGATGCGCTGCAATCGGCGGCGTCTTCGGTGTTCCGCCTGCGCGGCGTGAACGCCATCGTGTCGACCGAGATCAACAACTGGCAAACCGGATTGGCGCTTGGCTATAACCGCCGCCGCTTCCTCAATTCCAATGCCGGTGTTCTGGCCGATATTGCCGGCGGGGTTGATGAAAATTATTTTGCCAACTTCTTCGCATCGACACAGATTGATCAGGCATCGGCGTTCAACGCCAATGTCTATGCCAATTATTTCGACAGTGCCTTTATCGATGGCGGCAATGCCTTTGCCGTTGGTGCCAATGCCGCCTATCTGCGCAACCTGACGCGCCGGTTGCGCGCCACGGCGGCGCTGGGTCTCGACAATTTCGATGTCGACGGCGTCGAGAACCAGCTGATCGGCTCGGCACTGGTAGGATTGCGTTATTCGTTCTGATGCCGAACCGCGCTGCATGCGGTATATGGCGATAGAGCCCGGTCGCGACGGCGCGCCGGGACAAGGGAGACAGGGATTATGTATGAGAGCTATTATGGACTGGACGCCCGTCCGTTTCAGCTGACGCCCGATCCGCAATATTATTTCGACAGCCGTACCCATCGCAAGGCGCTGTCCTATCTCGGCTATGGTCTGGCCCAGGGTGAGGGCTTTATCGTCATCACCGGAGAAATCGGCTCGGGCAAGACAACGCTGGTCGGTCATCTGATGCAGACTATTGATCGCGAGCGGCTGACCGTCGCGCAGATCGTCACCAGCCAGCTATCGGGCGATGACCTGCTGAAAATGGCGGCGCAGCAATTCGGTATTGCCGGCGAAGGCATGGACAAGGCAGCGCTGCTGCGTGCGCTGGAAAACCATTTTCAGGCCGAGGCACGCGCCGGACGGCGTTGCCTGCTGATCGTTGACGAAGCACAGAATCTCGACCGCACAGCGCTGGAACAGCTGCGTATGTTGTCCAATTTCCAGCTTGGCAATCAGGCGTTGTTGCAGATATTCCTGCTCGGCCAGCCGGAATTTCGCGACATGCTGCGGGGCGATTCTTCGCTCGAGCAACTGCGCCAGCGGATCATTGCGACGCACCATCTCGAAGGCATGAGCGAGGATGAGGTGCAGCCTTACATCAAGCACCGCCTGGCGCGGGCAGGTGGCAATGGCCGACCGACTTTCAGTGACGAGGCAATTGCCGATATCGCCGCTGAAACCAGCGGTATTCCGCGCGCGCTCAACCGGCTGATGAGCCGGGTGCTGCTGATGGGCGCTATCGAGGAAGCCGACCATATCGATGCCGTATTGGTCGAGCGGGTTATTGCCGATCTTGCCGAAGACCTGCCCCAAGCAGCAGACGAAGCAGCGTTCGAGCCCGTGGATAGTGTCACCGAGGCAGAGCCGGAAGAGCAGGAAGAACCGATGCAGGTGGCGCAGGCGGTATTGCAGTCCACCGTCACGCCTGCGATCCTGGACAATGATGCTGAGGGCGTTGTGGCCGAGGAAGGCGAAACAGATGCGGAAGACGAGACCGCAATCGAAGCTGTATCTGCAGCCGCACCGTCCATTGACCCGGCTGACTTTCGCGCTGCGATAGACAGGATTTGCGCCCTTGAGGCGCGCATGGCAGAACAGGAACACTCGCTTCGCCAATTACTGGTGCGTCTGGTGCGCTGGGTCGAGAGCGAGGATAATGACAACCGGCGCGACGCCGCCTGAACGGGATAACGCCCATGCTGCACGGCCCGGACATAGTGCCCAAGCCATTCACCAAGGGTCCGATTCCCAATGGGCTGTCGGTCGATATTGAAGACTGGTTCCAGGTCGGTGCGTTTGAGAACACCATCAGTCGTGATGACTGGGACAGCCTGCCGCATCGTGTCGAAGCCAATAGCGATGCGGTGCTGGCGCTGTTTGCGGAAGCCGATGTCAAGGCGACCTTCTTCATCCTGGGATGGGTGGCCGAACGCTATCCGGCCCTGATCCGCCGCATCGCCGATGCCGGGCATGAAATCGCCAGCCATGGCTGGGCGCATGACCGGGTGTTCACCATGGACGCCAAGACCTTTGCCGAGGATATCAGACGGACGCGCAAGGTGCTTGAAGATGCTGGCGGCCAGAAGGTCACCGGCTATCGCGCACCCAGCTTTTCGATCGACAGCCGTACGCCTTTTGCTCACCAGGTGCTGGCCGAACAGGGCTATGCTTATTCGTCCAGTGTCGCCCCGGTGATGCATGATCATTACGGCTGGCCGGAAGCGCCGCGCTTTGCCTGGCGTCCGGTGGAAGGTTCGTCACTGGTCGAATTGCCGGTAACCACGGTACAGCTTAATGGCCGCAATTTTGCAGCCGGTGGTGGCGGATTTTTCCGGCTGTTCCCCTATGCGCTGTCGCGCTGGGCGATCAACCGGGTGAACCGTCACGATGCAGAACCGGCAATATTTTATTTTCACCCATGGGAAATCGATCCGGGACAGCCGCGCGTCGATGATGCGCCGCTGAAATCGCGGCTGCGCCATTATGCGCGGCTCGATGCCATGGCCGAGAAGCTGCGCCGTCTGGCACGCGATTTTGCCTGGGGCCGTATCGATACGCTGGCGGCGCTGCGGGTGCCGCAATGACCATGGCCTTTGACCATAATCCTGAAGCTTTGGAAGCCTGTCGCATCGATATTGTCGCGGCCGATGATGCAGTGGCGCGTGCTGCCTGGTCGGATTATGTCGCGGATCATAAGGAAGCGACTGCCTTTCACCGGCTTGAATGGATCGATGCCATCACGGAAGCGACCGGGCACGAAAGCTGCCTGCTGATGGCGCGGACTGCAGCAGAGCCGGGCGATGATGCGGTGATATGCGGGGTGCTGCCTTGTCATATCATCCATTCACCGCTCTTCGGGCGGGCACTGGTGTCCTGCGGTTTTGCGGTGGATGGCGGGGTGCTGGCTGATGATCCGGTGGCAGCCGAGGCGCTGGTGGCATCAATGTGGAAGCTGGCCGAACGGCGCAGCTGCCCGACGGCAGAATTGCGTGGCGGCATGGTGCCTCTCGACCCTTCCTGGCATCGCAATACCGATAGTTATCTTGGCTTTGTGCGCGCTCTTGCCGAAAATGATGAAGCGGAACTGCTTGCCATTTCGCGCAAGCAGCGCGCCGAGGTGCGCAAGGCGATCAAATTGCGCGATACCGGCGACCTGACCGTCGAAACCGGCGCGGGACAGCGTGATCGTGACTGGCATTATCGCGTTTACAGCGAGAGTGTACGCAACCTCGGCACGCCGGTTTTCCCGCGCGCGCTGTTTGCCGCGGTGCTCGATCATTTTGGCGAAGATGCCGATATACTGAGCGTGCTGCACCAGGGCGAACCGGTCGCTTCGGTGCTTAGCCTCTATCACCGCGGCACGGTGATGCCCTATTGGGGCGGCGGTGTCTGGGATGCGCGGCGGCTGCGTGCCAATGACCTGATGTATTATGCGCTGATGAATCATGCGCGCGATCACGGCTGTCATCGTTTCGATTTCGGTCGTTCCAAGACCGGTACCGGTGCTGCCGCATTCAAGAAGAATTGGGGCTTTGACGGTGTATCGTTGACCTATGCCGTGCGCACCGCCAGCGGTGCCGAGCCGCGCGACACCAATCCCCTGAGTCCGAAATATCAGGCCCGGATCCGCCTGTGGCAGAAACTGCCTTTGTCGCTTGCGAACCGTTTGGGGCCGATGATCGCCAAGGGTCTGGGCTAAGGCAGCGGGCAGGCTATGGCAGCGGTTCTCTATCTGGCGCATCGCATCCCGTTCCCGCCTGATCGCGGTGACAAGATACGCTCGTTCCACATGCTGCGGGCTATTGCCCGCTTCACCCCGGTGCATGTCGCCTGTTTTGCCGACAGTGCGCGCGAAATGGCCTATCAGGGCGATCTCGCCGCTGTGGCGCAAAGCCATAAGGTGGTACGTCGCCGCAAGTCACCGGTATCGGCCGGCATCGAGGCTCTGGCCAGGGGAAAGCCGATTTCGCTTACCGCCTTTTATCATCCGGCGCTGGCGGAATATGTCACGCGCACGCTGGCGGAACAGGATATATCGGCGATCTTCTGTTTTTCTGGTCAGATGGCGCAATATATTCCGGATGATTATCAGGGCAGGGTTGTGCTCGATCTGGTCGATGTCGACTCGATGAAGTTCGAGAGTTATGCCGCCAGCGGTCATGGGCTTATGCGCCGTATCTATGAACGCGAGGGGCGCAGGCTGTCGCAGTTCGAGCATCGCATGGCGAACCGTGCCGATGTCATCTCGCTGGTCAGCGATAACGAGGCGGAGCTTTTCCGTCAGCGCATGGCAGCGGATGGTCACAAGGTCGATGAACGAATAGGCTGCATCGCCAATGGTATAGACTGCAACCGCTATGACCCCCGCCATATCGAGCTGGCGGCAATGCCCAACCATCATGGCAGTCATGACATTATCTTTACCGGGCAAATGGATTATCCGCCCAATGTTACGGCGGTGACGCATTTCGCTGCGCATATCATGCCGACCATCGTCTCGGCTGTGCCGGATGCGCGATTCATCATCGCCGGGCGTAACCCGACCGATCGCGTTACAGGGCTGCATAATGACGAGAACATTATCGTCACAGGAGAGGTTGAGGATATCCGCAGCTGGCTGGCACAGGCGAATATCGCGGTGGCGCCGTTGACCATTGCACGCGGGGTGCAGAACAAGGTGCTCGAGGCGATGGCAATGGAAAAACCGGTCGTCGTTTCAGCCGAAGCCGCCACTGGCATCGACGCCAAAGATGGCGAGCATTTCTGCATCGCCCGTGACGATGCCCATTTTGCTGCATTGTGCATCGATCTGCTCGAACATCCGCGCAAGGCGGCAAATATGGGGGTAGAGGCTCGCCGCCATGTCCAGGACACGATGAGCTGGGGCGCAACGCTTGCCCGGCTGGACAAGATCGTCATGGGCGATGACTTTCATATATGCGCGGCCGCATCATGAGCGCCGTTTCCCCTCCGCATGAAGGCAAGGCGCTGGGCCGGGACACGGGGGGCCATGCGATCACCCAAAGCGGCTGGTCACCGTCATGGCATATGGCGTTTCGCCAGCTTGGCCTGTTCGCTCTGGTTTTTGTCGCTCTGTTCTGGCGCGATATTGCCGATATGGCGCTGATCTGGTGGAATATTTCCACCTATAATCATATCCTGCTAATCCCGCCGATCCTTGGCTGGCTTGCATGGCAACGTGCCGATGCATTGCGTGCCATCACTCCGACCTATGCTCCGCTCGCGCTGCTCTGGGTCGTTCTCGGGGCGCTGGTGTGGATTGCCGGAGAAGCCTCGGGGACGGCACTATTGCGCCATGGCGCGCTGGTGGTGATGGCGCAGGGAGTCATCGTCGCTTTGCTCGGGCGGCAGGCGGGGACAGTGCTGCTGTTTCCGCTATTTTACGGATTTTTCCTTGTGCCAGTGGGTGAAGAGATTGTCCCGCAGTTGCAGACGATTACTGCGGATATCTCGATGGTACTTCTAAGCTGGATCGGGATACCGGCCTTTCGCGAGGGCGTGTTTATCTCGATCCCCACAGGCTATTTCGAGGTCGCAGAGGCCTGTTCCGGGGTCAAATTCCTGATCGCGATGATTGCCTATGGCGTGCTGGTGGCGCATCTGTGCTTCCGCCGGTGGAGCCGTCGCATAGCCTTTCTCGCCGCCTGTGTCATCCTGCCGATCATCGCCAATGGCATTCGTGCCTGGGGCACCATTGCTATCGCCCATTATCATGGCCTCGATTTCGCTGTCGGTTTCGACCATGTCTTTTACGGCTGGTTCTTCTTCGCGCTGGTGATGATCATCATCATGGCAGTTGCCTGGCCGTTTTTCGACCGCGCGCTCGATGCGCCTGTGGCCGTGCCGCAGCGAGAGACGGCAATGGACGCGCCGCATCGCTGGGGCGCGCCGCTGGTGCTGGCACTGGCAACGCTGATGGTGTTGCCCCTGGGCTGGTCGCTGGCCACCGCCAATGCCCGTGCCGAGATTGCCGAACGCATCAGCCTGCCGGATATTGCCGGCTGGAGCCAGATGGACTATGCCCCGGCCTATGAATGGTCGCCGCAACAGCAAGGCGCGGCGCACCGACTGCTCGGTCGCTATCGCAGCGATGACGGTACCAAGGTTGACCTGTTCTATGCGCTCTATGATCGCCAGTCCGAGGGTGCGGAATTGATCGGCTATGGCCAGGGCGCACATGATCCGGCGACAGAATGGGCGTGGACCGCGAGCGACGAGACAGCCACCGGGCTTGTCAGTCAGCGGCTGGTGGCACCTGGACCGGTGGTGCGAGAGGCGGTGACGCTTTATGTCTATGGCGACCTTGCCACGCAGAGTGCACGTTCGATCAAGCTGGCGATGCTGCGCGATCGCCTGATCGGGCAGCAGCAGCGGGCAGCGGTGCTGATCATTGCAGCGGAGGCCGGCGGCGAGGCTGCTGCAAAGATGGCACTGGATCGCTTTATCGCAGATGCCGGATCGCTTGACAGTCTGGCGCTTGCCATTGCATCGGGCGCCTGATCATTTGCGCTTCCTTCAGCCGGAGACCTGACCGATGTGCGGCATAGCCGGCCTGTTCCACCCCGAAACCCCCAAGCCGGTTGATCCCGAGCGGGTACGGCGCATGAGCGACGCGCTGGCGCATCGCGGGCCGGATGGCAGCGGTATCTGGGTTGACCGTGGCATCGGGCTGGGACACCGACGGCTGGCGATTATCGACCTGGAGGGTGGGGCGCAGCCGATGGCGACACCTGAGGGCCGCTATCACATCAGCTTCAATGGTGAGATTTACAATTTCGCGGATATCCGCAAGGATCTGGAAGCGGCGGGTGATATCTTTCAAACTGACAGCGATACCGAAGTTATATTGCTGGCATGGCGGCGCTGGGGCAGAGCGGCAATAGAGCGGCTCAACGGCATGTTCGCCTTCGCCATTTATGACCGCGAAGAGCACAGCCTAACGCTGGTGCGTGACCGGCTTGGCGTCAAACCGCTGCATTATGTGCGCCTGCCCGATGGCAGTATCGCCTTTGCTTCCGAGCTGAAAGGGCTGTTGGCACATCCCGCGCTGCGCCGCGTGCCCGATGAGCAGGCGATCGAAGCCTATATGACCTGGGGCTATGTCCCTGATAACCAGTGCATTATAAGCGGGGTGAAGAAGCTGCCCGCCGGGCACAGCATCCGCTTTTCTGCCAGCCAGCCTGAAGGCGTATTGCACCGCTATTGGGATGTCAGCTTTGCCGAACGCAGCATCGCCAAGCCGCAGGCGCTTGAGGAAGAACTGCTCGACCTTATGCGCGATGCTGTGCGGTTGCGGATGATCTCCGACGTACCGCTGGGCGCGTTTCTCTCCGGCGGTGTCGATAGCTCCAGCGTAGTAGCGCTGATGGCCGAACGGTCCAAGGCTGCCGTCACCAGTTGCAGCATCGGTTTCGATGAGGCTTCGCTTGACGAGACCAGCCATGCCCGGGCTGTAGCGCAGCGTTTTGCCACCGACCATCATGAGGAAATCGTCACTGCTGGCGATTTCGCACTCATCGACAGGCTTGTGGACCAGTTTGATGAACCCTTTGCGGATGGATCGGCGCTGCCGACGGCACAGGTCTGCGCACTGGCGCGCAAGCATGTCACCGTGGCACTGTCGGGCGATGGCGCGGATGAGGCGCTGGCCGGTTACCGCCGCCATGTGTTCCACCATAGCGAGGAACGGGTGCGCAGTCTGTTGCCGCTTGGCCTGCGTCAGAACCTGTTCGGGGCGTTGGGACGGTTTTATCCCAAGGCCGATTGGGCACCGCGGCCACTGCGTGCGAAAACGACGTTGCTGGCGCTGGCCGCTGACGGCAATGCCGCCTATGCCGACGCATTGTCGGTGACCGGACCGGGGTATCGATCAGGGCTGTATAGCGCCGATTTTACAAGGGCGCTTTCCGGTTATCGCGCCGAAACGGCGATGGTCGACCTGATGCAACAGGCACCGGCACGTTCCGGTCTCGACCGGGCGCAATATGCGGATCTGAAAGTCTGGATGCCCGGCGATATATTGACCAAGGTTGATCGTACCAGCATGGCGGTCAGTCTCGAGGCGCGCGAGCCGCTGCTGGACTATCGCCTGATCGAATTTGCCGCGCGGCTGCCGGAGAACTACCGCATCCAGGGCGGGCAGGGCAAATGGCTGCTGAAAAAGACGATGCAGCGCTATCTGCCCGAGGATATTCTCTATCGTCCGAAAATGGGCTTTGTGACGCCGATCAGCCAATGGTTCCGTGGTCCTCTGGCCGATGCGGCACGGAGCATTGCCGATGGCGACGGACTGGCGCGGACAGGTTGGTTCAACAGCATGGCGATGACCAATATGGCCGAAGCGCATATTTCGGGCCGCAGCGACTATGGCCGCACTTTATGGCAATTGGTGATGCTTGATAAGGCGATGAAAAAGCTGTTTGCGCTTTAATCGGGATAGACCGCCTCGACAAAATACAGACCATCGGGTGGCGCGTTCAGCCCCAATGCTTGCCTATCCTTCGCCTCCAGCGCCGCCCGCAAATCATCCGCACTCCATTGCCCGCGCCCGACCAGCGACAGGCAACCAACCATCGACCGCACCTGATGGTGCAGGAAGGAGGGTGCGGCAACATGCACCGATATGCGATCACCATTGTGCGCTACATCGATCCGCTCCATCGTCTTGACCGGGCTCCTTGCCTGACAATGCGATGAACGGAAGGTGGTGAAGTCATGCTTGCCAATCAGGCACTGTGCCGCTTCATGCATCGCATCCGTGTCAAGATCGACCGCGACCCGCCAAGCCAGCCCCTTTTGCCAGGTCAGTGGCGCGCGGCGGTTGATAATGTCATAGCGATAGCGCCGCCCGATACAGGAAAAGCGGGCGTGCCATTCCTCATCCACCTCGGAGCACTGGCTCACCGCAATCGGGGCAGGGCGCAGATGGGCATTCACAGCCTCCATCAGCCGGAAAGGGTCAAAATCGCGCCCGACATCGACATGCACTCGCATCGCCTCGGCATGGACTCCGGCATCGGTGCGGCCGGCGGCATAAAGCGTGGCAGGCAGGCCAAGCGTGGCTTCGACTGCTTCTTCCACCGCTTGTTGCACGCTTGGGCCATGCTTTTGCCGTTGCAGCCCCATAAAGGGTCGCCCGTCATATTCCAGCGTCATAGCAAAGCGGGTCATGTCAGCTGTGCGCCCTTGGACAGGCTGTTGCCACGCAGAAAATCGGCGAGCGCCATGGCCGGTTTGCCCGCCTTCTGAATGATGATCGGGCGAATCGCGCTGTTGTCGGCACAGGCGATGGTGAGATGCTCGTCGATAATCGTGCTCGGTGCAGCCTCTGTTGCACCGTCCAAAATGTCCGCCTGATGCACGCGATAGCGCTGTCCCTCAAACTCAAAAAACGCGCCGGGCCAGGGGGTAAAGGCACGCACCTGCCGCTCGACCTGAAGTGCATTCTGCGAGAAATCCAGACGCCCCTCGGCCTTTTCAATCTTGTGTGCATAGGTCACGCCATCGTCTGGCTGTACTTCGGGCGGATAGGCCTCCAGATCAGCCAGCACCTCGACCATTAGCTTTGCACCCATGGCGGCAATTTCGTCCGTCAGTTCGCCTGCATTTTTGCCAGCAACCGGAGTTTCCGCCTTGGCCAGCATCGGGCCGGTGTCCAGCCCCGCCTCCATTTGCATAATGGTCACGCCGGTCATGGTATCGCCCGCCAATATCGCCCGCTGCACCGGTGCAGCGCCGCGCCAGCGGGGCAGCAGTGAGCCATGGACATTGAGACAGCCATTTGTTGGCGCATCAAGGATTGCCTGTGGCAGGATCAGGCCATAGGCGGCGACCACCGCAATGTCCGGCTTGAATGCGGCAAATTCTGCCTTGGCTTCAGGAGGCTTGAACGATGTGGGCGTTCGCACTTTCAGTCCCAATTCCTCAGCGCGCTGCTGCACCACGCAAGGGCGGGGCCTTTTGCCGCGACCGGCGGGGCGGGCCGGTTGGCAATAAACCGCAACAATGTCATGCCCTGCCTGATGCAGCGCATCGAGCGTCGGCACCGCAAAATCGGGTGTGCCCATGAAGATGATGCGCATGATTGTCCCCGCGTCCCGTTGAGATGGCTTGCCTTGCCAATGCCAATCCCCCTAATGGTGCCGCCATGGCATCGCAAGAGATAGAGGAACTGGCCAGCCAGCTTGCCCGCCTGCCCGGGCTGGGTCCGCGCTCGGCGCGGCGTGCGGTGCTGCATCTGATCAAGAAACGCGAAACCGCGCTGGCGCCGCTGATCGCCTCGATGGAAGAAGTGCGCGAAAAGCTCTCCGTCTGCAGCATCTGCAACAATGTCGACACCAGTAATCCCTGCGGCATCTGCACCGATCCGCGCCGCGATCCCAAAGCGATCTGCGTTGTAGAAGAAGTTGCCGATCTCTGGGCGCTCGACAGGGCGCGGCTGTTTGCCGGGCGCTATCATGTGCTTGGCGGTACATTGTCGGCGCTCGACGGCGTTGGGCCGGAGGATCTTAGCATCGACAAGCTGGTCAGCCGTATTGCTGATGGCGGCGTGGATGAAGTGGTGCTGGGGCTCAATGCGACGCTGGAGGGCCAGACTACAGCGCATTATATCGCTGAACGTCTCGAGGGTATGCCGGTGCGGATCACCCAGCTCGCGCATGGCCTGCCTGTGGGTGGCGAGCTGGATTATCTTGACGAAGGCACGCTGGCCCAGGCACTCAGGGCGCGGCGGCCATTGGGTTAGAGCGCATTGATCTAGCAACCGTTCGGGCTGAGCTTGTCGAAGCCTTGCACTTTTCTTTGCAAAAAAGGACGGCCCTTCGACAGGCTCAGGGCGAACGGATTAAGTGCAACCGCACTGTCTCTTGAACAATCCCGCCACCACAGCTATTTTGCGCCCATGGCTATCAGACCGATTGTAGAAGTGCCCGATCCGCGACTCAAAACCGTATCGAAACCGGTTGAGGTGTTCGATGATGCGTTGAAAACGCTGGTCGGGGACATGTTCGACACCATGTATGACGCGCCCGGAATCGGCTTGGCGGCGATACAGGTGGGTGTGCCGCTGCGTGTGCTTGTCATCGATCTGCAGGAACCGGACGAAAATGACGAGCCGGTGAAAGATCCGCGCATCTTTATCAATCCGGAAATTCTCGACCCGTCCGAAAATGTTTCGACCTATCAGGAAGGCTGCCTTTCGGTCCCTGACCAATATGCCGATGTTGATCGCCCCGCGACCTGCACCGCGCGCTGGCAGGACCTTGACGGCAACACCCATGAAGAACGCTTTGCGGGTCTGCTTGCCACCTGTTTGCAGCATGAGATGGACCATCTCGAGGGCATTCTTTTCATCGACCATCTCTCACGCCTCAAGCGGCAAATGGTGCTGAAACGGCTCAACAAGGCGCGCAAGGCTGTGGCCTGACCCGCCATAATTCATAACCAGACCTATGGATCGATTTTCTATCGCGCGCTTCACCGAAGATGGTTGAGCGCGCCTCTGGTCTCGATTATACCCTTGGCGAAGCCGGCATGCGGCATGGCAAGGAGTTGACGGGGTATGCATTCTTTTTCCCGGCGTCGACTTCTTATTGACGGTGCAGGCGGATTGGCTGCTGCCGCTGCTATTAGTCCGCTATGGGCGCACTCTTCCCCGACCCGACTGCAGAAGGCAGACCCACTGCGGATTGGCGAACCTAGACTGGAACTGGAAAGGCGTCTCGGCGAAATTGCAGCACAGTATCGCTCGCCCGGACTGGCAGCCGGGCTGATCGAAAAAGGTCGCTTTACCTGGGCTGCGGGCATTGGCTTTGCGGATGTTGATGCCAAAACACCGATGTCTCCTTCGACACTGATCAATTTCGGTTCGGTGACCAAAACGGTAACAGCGACCGCCATATTGTAACTGGTGGAATCGGATAAAATCAATCTGGATTCCGATGTCAGCGATTATGTCGGCTTTTCAGTACGCAATCCCCGCTTCCCGGATACCGTGATTACCTTGCGCCAGCTACTGGCCCATCGTTCATCAATTGCGGATGGCGATGCATATGGTGATAGCTATCACTGTGGCGATCCTGCACAATCGCTGCGTGACTTTTTATCAGATTATCTGCGAGATGCGGCTAAAGAGGAGCACTTCCATATATGGGAGCCAGGCACTAATCCGCCTGCAGGAGGGCCTCGCGCATACAGCAATGTCGCCTATGGATTAATTGGTTTGGCCATCGAGGCAGTTTCCGGCCTTAGCTATGAAGAGTATTACAAGACCCGCATATTTGTGCCGCTGGGTATGGCGGATACGGGCTTTACTCTGTCCAATATTGCGTTGGAGAAGCACGCTGTTCCTTATACCGTATTGCCAGAGGATTTTGATCCGCAAAGGATACGCGGCAAATTTCTTGAACTGAGCCGCTATACGCCAGAGCAGAGACAAGTGGTCCCGGGTCAGCCCTGGCCATTTTGCCTGTACAGCTTTGCTACGCCACCCGATGGCCTGATGCGCACCAGCATAGCTGATTTCGCCCGTTTTCTGACGATGTGGAGCGCAATGGGCACCAAGACGGAGGGAAGCATAAGTCTGTTGCGGCGCGAAACTATGGCAATGGCACTGTCTGATGAACATTTCGGGCGCAAGCTGGCATGGAGTGAGCGCACAGCTTCTGTTGGCTCCGGACGCGGTCTTCCAGGCGGCGCAATTATCTATCATAATGGCGGTGATCCCGGCATCGGAACAATGGCTGGATTTCGCCCGGAAACAGGGGATGGTTTTCTCTTTGCATTTAATCGTGGGTATGATGATGATTTCGCCGATCCGCTAACGGAAGTGCTGCTACAGGCATTGTCTGATTAGATGATATGTTTTGACTGAATCTTGTCAGAAGTGGAATTAGCGCCTAATGTTCCTGCTATGTTTCACATGGCGGCAAAGGTATAGTTTTTTGTGATCGAACAGTTACTTCCGGTCATTATCGGCATTGTTGCGCTGATTATCGGTCTCGTTCTGGGTTGGGTTCTCGGTGGACGTCCAGCATTAGCGGCGCGTACCTCCAGGGATGAAGCTGAGGCGGAGCTGAAGGCGCTCAACGAGAAATTCCAGAGCGCCATCAGCGACCTCGCCACTGAATCGGAAAAGGCCCGACAGGCAGATGAGCTGGCCCGGCAAAATGAGACATTGCGCTCCGAACGTGAGGCCATGGCCACCGAAAATGCCCGGCTCAAGGCCGATGCCGCCAATCATGACAAGCAGATAAATCAGCTGTCCGCTCAGCGCGAGGAATTGGTCCGCCAATTCGGGGAAGTCGGCAACAAATTGCTTGGCGAGGCGCAGAAGCAGTTTCTCGAACGCGCCGACCAACGCTTTTCCCAATCGGAAGAGAAGAACGAGGCACGGATAAAGGCACTGCTCAACCCGGTTGGCGAGAAGCTGCAATCCTATGAGCAACAAATTGAACGCATCGAGAAGCAGCGCAGCGAGGCCTATGGCGATCTCAAGGGCCTGATGGACCAGATGCGTTCCGGGCAGCAGCAGGTGCGTGACGAGACGGCAAAGCTGGTCAATTCGCTACGCAACGCGCCCAAGGCCCGGGGTCGCTGGGGCGAGCAGCAATTGCGCAATGTGCTCGAAGCCTGTGGCCTCGCTGAACATACCGATTTCGTCATGGAGCAGAGCGTCACCACCGAAGATGGCACGCGGATGCGCCCCGACGCGGTGGTACGGGTGCCCGGCGGTCGCTCGCTTGTGATCGACGCGAAGGTTTCGCTCAATGCCTATCAGGATGCGTTCGAGGCCGATGGCGATGAGGCGCGGGCGCTGGCGCTGGCTGCACATGGT
Organism: Pseudomonadota bacterium; assembly: GCA_039818985.1. Classification (NCBI taxonomy): domain Bacteria; kingdom Pseudomonadati; phylum Pseudomonadota; species Pseudomonadota bacterium. The sequence goes on from JBCBSU010000001.1 coordinate 1,080,118, forward strand.
CAGTCTATGCGCACGCATATCGATGGCCTGTCGCGCAAGGCCTATTGGGATCAGTTCGAGGACGCGCCCGATTATGTCATCATGTTCGTACCCGGCGAGCATTTCCTCTCTGCCGCTTTGGAGCATGATCCCGGTCTTTGGGATTTCGCTTTTGAGAAGAAGGTGTTGCTCGCGACGCCGACCAATCTGGTGGCAATCGCCCGCACCGTGGCCAGCGTCTGGCGGCAAGAAGGTCTGGCGGCAGAAGCCAAGCAGATCGGTGCTTTGGGTAAGGAAATGTATGACCGGCTGGCCATCTCCGCCGAGCATCTCAAACGTGTCGGCGCCGGGCTCAACAGCGCGGTAGGCAATTACAACAAATTTGTCGGCAGCTTCGAGCGCAATGTGCTGTCGACCGGCCGCCGCTTTGCCGAGCTTAATATCGAGACCGGCAAGCGCGATCTGGAAGAATTGCCAGAAATCGAGGCCCTGCCGCGCTATGGTGAAGCGGAGTCGGAGGCGGACGGGAACAGCGACTGACGCGTTACGTGCTATAGTGTCCCGGCTGGTTGCGGTTCCAGCACGGCCTGATGGCTGCGGCCATTCATCATCAGCCGGCCTTGTTCGTCCACCCGTAGGGTCACCGTATCGGACAACAGCGCCAGCAGCGCCTGCTCCTGTTCGCCCACAGCTCCAAAGCATGCCATCATGGTAGAGGCGATTGGTTGCGTTGTGGTCAGCTTGTCAGCCACAACCTTATAGGCGCCGGAAAATCGATTACAGCCTGCCGAACCGGACAGACTCGCGCCGTCAAAACGCATTTCCGCAGGTCGCTCACTTGCTATGGGCGCGCCATCGATGCTGACAATGCGCCAGGTGCTGTCATTTAGAAGCTCCTGCGGCGGCGGCGTTGAGGCAAGCTCTCCGGATGGCGGGCATGCCGTCAGTGTCAGAAACAGCAGCGGCGCGGCAAAGGGGAAAATAGATAGGCGCATAGGCGATTACTCCTTTGACGGGACTATAGCAGAAGCGCGTTGCTGGTTAAGCACCTCATAGGCCATCACTGCAGTGGCGACCGCGGCGTTGAGACTGTCAGCCTTGCCCAGCATCGGCATTTTCACCAGCACATCGCATTCCGCCTCATAGTCGGCCGGCAGGCCCTGTGCCTCATTGCCGGTGAGCAGGAAGGTCGGCGCGCTATAGCGCTCGGCCTGATAATCCCTGTCGGTGTTGAGGCTGGTGCCGACCAGCTGCCCTGGACCAGAGCGCAGCCAGCGAAGAAAATCGGGCCATGCCGCTTGCACGATCTTTTGCGTGAACACCGCACCCATGCTGGCGCGCACGGCCTCGACCGAAAAAGGGTCGACGCATTGATCGATCAGGATCAGCCCGCCAGCGCCAACGGCATCGCCGGTGCGTAGCATCGTGCCAAGATTGCCCGGATCGCGCATGTCCTGCGCCACCAGCCAGATGCCGCTGCTGTGGCGATCGAGCGCGTCGAACGACACATCGCAATCGCGAAACATGCCGATCACCGCCTGCGGATTGTCCTTGCCCGAGATCTTGGTGAGAATGTCACGGCTGGTGGTGATGATATCACCGCCCTTCTGCTCCACCGCGTCGCTGAGCGCCTCGACCAACGGATGCGGGTCGCGGCCCTCGGCAAGCACGATCATCTCGGGGATATGCCCCGCCTCGCGCGCTTCGGTGACCAGGCGCAGCCCCTCGGCAAGGAACAGTCCCTCGCGCTTGCGGTGCTTCTTCTCACGCAACGAACGGAGATATTTAACCCTGGGGTTGGAAAAGCCGGTGATATGGATATGTGGCATCGACTGACTGTGGCGCGTGGCGCCTAATCTTCACCAAAACCGTCGGCGACGAGTTCAATCAGCTTTCCCAACGCGGCGCCTGCGGCTTCCTGGTCGTTGCCGTCGACATGGATATCGATGCTGTGGCCGCGTGCCGCACCGAGCATCATCAATCCCATGATGCTGGCGCCATTGGCCGTGTTTCCGTCCTTGGCAACACTGATGGACAGGCCGTCGGGAAGCTCGGCAACAGTATTGACGAACTTCGCGCTGGCCCGCGCATGAAGCCCCTTGCTGTTGGTAATGGTCACCCGCTCTTGCGGCATCAGGCACCGCTTCCCGACTGGCTGACCTGATCATTGTCGAACAGCTCGGAGGCGACCGAAATATATTTCTGTCCGGCATCGCGCGCAGCGGCAACGGCCTCGGACACCGACATCGCCTTGCGCGCACCCTCGAGACGGATCAGCATCGGCAGGTTGACCCCGGCAATGACTTCGACCCGGCCGCGCTCCATCAGCGAGATCGACAGGTTGGACGGGGTGCCGCCAAACAGGTCGGTCAGGATTATGACTCCCTTGCCGCTATCGGTTTCCTGCACCGCACTGGCGATATCCTCGCGCCGTGCCTCGACATCGTCATGCGGGCCTATACACACAGTGGCGATATTCTTCTGGCGACCGACAACATGCTCCATCGCCGAGACAAATTCCTCGGCGAGTTTGCCATGAGTGACGAGAACCATGCCGATCATGCGCGAATCCTGATGGTATTATGTGTTGGGAGAAGAGCGGACATGGCTTTACCCTGCGTTTTTTTCCAGCGCATCGATTGGCCGGGACGTCAGATTGCGGTGGGCGACACTGGGCGAAAATCCCGCGTCGCGCAAGCCCTCAGCGATCCGCTCTGCGGTATAGACCGAACGGTGCCGTCCACCGGTGCAACCAAAGGCGATATGAACATAGGCTTTTCCCTGTGCGACATAGCGCGGCAACAGCATCAGCAGCAACGACAATATGCGGTCATAAGCCTCGGCAAAACTGGGGTCAGCGGCGATATATTCACCCACTGACGGGTCCTGTCCGGTTTGTTCGCGCAATTCCTCGACCCAGTGCGGGTTGTCGAGAAAGCGCATGTCGAACACCAGATCGGACACTGGCGGCATGCCGCGGGCGAAACCGAAGCTGGAGACGGTGATGACGGTGTCTGCAGGGCCGTCGCCAGCAAAGAGCTCGCGCATATGACCGGTCAGGTCATTGGCCTGGAACCCTGATGTCACGATGATCTGATCGGCCCAGCGGCGCAACGGCGCCAGCAGTTCGCGTTCCTCCTGAATGCCGCTGATTGCCGGCCGGTCCAGTGCCAGCGGGTGCGGACGGCGGGTCTCGTTGTAGCGGCGCTCCAGTTCCTGGTCGGCGCAGTCGAGAAACAATGTTCTGACAACATAATTGCCGGTCTTTTGCAGCCGCTTGATCGACTCGATAACGGAAGCCGGATCAAATCCCCGGGTGCGGGTATCGAAGCCGATTGCGATGCGGCCCGATCCGGCCTCACGTCCGGCGCCGAGCGGCGTTGCCAGCAGCCGGCCAAGCAGGCGAATCGGGAAGTTGTCGATCATCTCCCAGCCGCTGTCTTCCAGCGTTTTCAGCGCCGTAGTCTTGCCCGCACCTGACATGCCGGTAACCAGCATGATCTCTACCGGCTTGTCGCTGCGGCTATCGCCCGGCGCGGGGGAGGAGGGTTCGGGATGAGTCATCGGCCAAGCCGAATTACTCCCTTTTGCCATAAAGGCGCAACGCATATTCGGTCTTGATGGCAGCCATTGCCAGATCGGGACAGATGGCGATGCTGGGGACCGTATGACCGAGCAGGATCACGCTGCCCGCCTTGTCGATAAAGCGCGGCGCTTCCGGGTCCAGCGACACATGCAGTACCACAGGAGCTTCACCGGCCCGTTCTGGCGCTTCGACAATGCCGAGATTGCGGATTTCGATCAGTCCTGCGAGATGCTGTGCGGCTCCGGCCATGAGGCTGCTGCCATCATCGCGCAAGCTTGTCTGGTCATCGCTGACCAGCGACCAACCGCGATCCATCAGCAACAGGCAGAGTGACGATTTGCCGCTACCCGAAGCGCCGCTGATCAGCACCGCATGTCCTTCAGGACTGGAGACACAGCTTGCCGGATAGTGGATGATGGCCGACTTGCCGCTATCGTCATCCGGGACTTCGGGCATCAGCCGATAATCGCCGGGGACTCGATAAAGGCGGGCAGGGTAATGCAGAAATGTGCCCCCTGTTCACCATCGCGGCGGTCAGTGGCAATGACGCGCCCCTGATGCGCCTCGATGATTGAGCGGGCAATAGCCAGGCCGAGACCACTATGCTGGCCAAATGCCTCATCCTCATCGCGATAGCTGTGAAACCGTCGAAAAATCGCCTCACGTTGCGACTCTGGAACGCCCGGGCCATTGTCCATGATGCGGATGATGACCTGGTTGTGATCGCGGGTCGCAACAATCTCTACCAGACCCTTTTCGGGCGAGAAAGAAATGGCGTTATCGAGCAGATTGTCGATGACCCGCGCCAGCCTTGTGCCCTCACCCATGACCACTGCGACACCCTTGCGCGGTCGGGCAAAGGCAATCTGGCAGCCATGATTGAGATTTCGCTCTTCGCGTGCGGTCAGCAGCTGGTCGATCATCTCGCCCATATCGATGGGTGTGAAGCGAGTGCGAGCGAGCTGGGCATCGACACGCGATGCTTCGGATATGTCAGTGATCAACCGGTCAAGGCGCAACACATCGGAACAGGCAATGTCATGCAACTGTTTACGCAAAGCCGGGTCCTCGACACGCTCCAGGCCCTCAAGCGCCGACCGCAGCGAGGCAATCGGGTTTTTCAGCTCATGGCTGACATCGGCGGCGAAGCTTTCAGTGGCATCAATGCGCTGGCGCAGCGCCTGTGTCATATCGGAAAGCGCGCGGGCGAGTTGACCGATTTCATCGCCCCTTTCAGGCAGGCGCGGCACCTCAATATCGCGTTCACGGCCAAGCTGTACGCGGTTGGCGGCCTTGGCGAGCAGTGTCATCGGCTTGACGATGGTGCGCGCCAGAAACAGCGACAGCAGCACCGAGACGATCAGTACAAAGGCAATGATGATACCGAGCACCAACCGCTCATCGCGGACAATGGCGGTAATCGCGCGTGCGTTGCGGGTGATCAGCATGACATGGCCGCTATTGGGCGCGCTGGCGGCGGCGCTCAGCATATAGGTACGATCCGGGGCGTAGCGTGCCATCGTCGTCGGTTGCCCGGTTTCGGCAGCGCGTGTCGCCTCCGTCCAGGCCGAGAGATTGTCATTTTCCGGCTCGGCAAAGCGCTCGAGACGTGGTGCCCGGACAATGGTGTCGATACTACGGTCGAGAAAGCGCGCGACATGGCGTTTCCATGGCTCCTGATCGGGGTCGCGCAACCTATAGGTTGGCTCTGCCAGAGCAAAGCTGTCGATCAGCTTGCTACCGCTCTGATCATAGACCCTGACCCGGAAGCCATTGACCGTGGCAATATCGGTAAGCAGGTCGGCGCGCCGATCCTGTGGTACCTGGTCATAGGCACGCACTGCTGCTGCAATCTGCCGACGGTCGTCATCCTGACGTGATATCAGCAATGTGTTGCGATAATTGTCGAGATAGAAAAAGCTGCCTGCCAGAACCGCAACGGCAAAGACATTCACAGCCAATATGCGTGCGCGAAGCGACAGCCGCGCTGTCCAGAACAGCTCCGCCTCGTCGTCAACCAGGGGAAAATGACTGCTCCGGGCCTGTTCGCCTTCAGGCGTCTTCGAAGAAACGGTATCCAGCACCATATAGGGTATCTATCGCCGCGAAGCTGTCGTCAACCTCACGAAATTTGCGTCGCAGCCGCTTGATATGGCTGTCGATGGTGCGATCATCGACATAAACATCGTCCTGATAGGCGGCATCCATTAGCTGGTTGCGGCTCTTGACCACGCCAGGGCGATTGGCCAGCGCCTCAAGAATGAGGAATTCGGTGACTGTCAATGTCACCCGCTTGCCTTTCCAGCGCACACTGTGGCGCGCCGGATCAAGCTCCAGGTTGCCGCGGACAATCGGTTCCGCCATCGCGGTTTCCTCGTCCTGGCCGCTGCCCGCCGCGATCAGTTCGGTGCGACGCAATATCGCCTTGATCCGGGCGATCAGCAGCCGCTGCGAGAATGGCTTGGCGATATAGTCATCCGCCCCCATGGCCAGCCCCAGCGCCTCATCGAGCTCGTCATCCTTGGAAGTCAGGAAGATCACCGGCATGGTCAGCTTTTCACGCACCCGACGCAACAGCTCAAGACCATCCATTTGCGGCATTTTGATATCGAAAACTCCGAGATCCGCCGGGTTCTCCAGCAGCGCGTCCAGCGCTGCCTGACCGCTGCTGTAGAGCCGGGTGGTGTATCCCTCTGCCTGCAATGCGATCGAAACCGAGGTCAGGATATTGCGGTCATCATCGACCAGGGCAATTGTCGTCATCACTATGCTCGGTTACTCGCGTGGTTATGGCTGTATCGGCGACTGCGCAAATTGCATGGCACAGGGGGATTGTAAAGCATCACAGGCCCGCTCCGGCGCAGTGCGATGCACAGCTATCGGTCTGTTTCACTACCGGGCTTTGACCTTAGGCGTATCAGCTTCTATGCGCAAATGGTGCAGCAACGCCATCCGCGCGTTGCACCCGTCCCGATAGTGATAGCGCAAGAGTATCCCCCATGACCCAACCTGCCGCAATATCCGTTTCAAATCAGATCGTTAACACCAATGCCACGGTGCATTGGAATTATGAAACCGCTGCGCTGGTCGAAGAATCACTGCGTCGCAGCGAAGGGCAGCTGACCCGTCACGGCGCGCTTCTGGTGGAAACCGGCGTGCATACCGGCCGTTCGGCCAAGGACAAGTTTATCGTCCGCGATGAAGAGACGGAAAACACCATATGGTGGGGCAAGACCAATGCGGCGATGGCGCCGGAGCATTTTGCCGCGCTGAAAGAGGATTTCCTCGCCGCGCTGGGTGAAAAGGAGACGCTGTTCGTGCAACAGCTTTTCGGCGGGTCGCAGCCGGAGCACCGGGTCAATGTCCAGGTGATCAATGAACTCGCGTGGCACAATCTGTTCATTCGCACCATGCTGGTGCGTCCGACCCGTGAAGAACTGGCGGGTTTTGCCGCCGACTATACTATTATCGACCTGCCAAGCTTCCGCGCCGATCCAGACCGCCACGGTACCCGCAGCGAGACCGTGATTGCGGTCAACCTGTCGGAAAAGCTGATCCTGATCGGTGGCACTGCCTATGCTGGCGAAATGAAGAAATCGGTCTTCGGTCTGCTCAATTATTTGCTGCCCGAACAGGGCATCATGCCGATGCATTGTTCCGCCAATATCGGCAAGCAAGGCGACACCGCGATCTTCTTCGGCCTGTCGGGCACCGGCAAGACCACGCTCAGCGCCGATGCCAGCCGTACTCTGATAGGCGATGACGAACATGGCTGGTCGGATACCGCGGTATTCAATTTCGAGGGCGGTTGTTACGCCAAGATGATCCGCCTCGATCCGGAATCGGAGCCGGAGATTTACGCCACGACACAGCGTTTCGGCACGGTGCTGGAAAATGTGGTGATGGACCCGGAAACCCGGGAACTCGACTTTGATGATAACAGCAAGGCGGAAAATACCCGTGGCGCCTATCCGATAGATTTTATTCCCAATACCTCGGAAGAGAATATGGGTCCGGTTCCCAAGAGCGTTATCATGCTCACTGCCGACGCCTTTGGTGTACTGCCGCCGATTGCGCGGCTGACGCCTGACCAGGCCATGTACCATTTTCTTTCCGGTTATACTGCGAAGGTAGCGGGTACAGAAATTGGCGTTACCGAGCCTGAGGCGACCTTCTCCACATGTTTCGGTGCGCCTTTCATGCCGCGCCATCCTTCGGTCTATGGCAATCTGCTGAAAGAACGCATCGCCCGGGGCGGCGTGACCTGCTGGCTGGTCAATACCGGCTGGACCGGCGGCAAATATGGCAAGGGTCACCGCATGCCGATCAAGGCGACCCGCGCATTGCTCAACGCCGCGCTCGACGGCAGCCTGAACAATGTCGAATTCCGCACTGACCCCAATTTCGGCTTTGCCGTACCCACTGCGGTACCGGGTGTCGACACCGCTATTCTCGACCCGCGCGGCACCTGGGCCGACCCCGAAGCCTATGACGCCATGGCGCAATATCTGGTCAGCCTGTTTGTCGACAATTTCGCCCAGTTCGAAAGCGATGTCGATGAAGGAGTCCGTCAGGCCGCACCAAAGGCCGCCTGACCTGCAAACAGGTTTTACATATTCCTGACGTGTGGGTCTGGTAACGATGCAATCATAGAGATTCGCAGCTTGAGGAGTATGGTTATGAGCGGTCTGGACACTATTTTGCAGAACATCCCTGTGGGCGCCAACAGTATCGGCGAGATTGCCGAAAAGCTGGGTATCGACCCGTCACTGGTCGAAAAGGGCGTCGCCGCGCTCGGCAAGTCACATGCCGAGGAAGGTGATACGGTAACATTGGCGGCGCAGTCGACCAGTCTCGACACCGGATCGCTCAGCAACATCCTCGGCCAGCTCGGCGGCGAGCAGGGCCTGGGCCAGATTTCCGAAATGTTCGGCAGCGATGAAGGGCTTATGGGCCAGATTAACGGCTTTCTTGACCAGGACGGCGACGGCAATGCGCTGGACGATCTGGCCGGCATGGCCAGCAAATTCTTCGGCAAAAGCTGATAGCGCCATAATCGCGCTAAAACAAAAAAAGCCCGCCGGAGATGGCGGGCTTTTCTGTTTGCGGTTGTAAACCCGTCTCAGTCGAGCAGATCGGCCGGAACCTTGCCGCCATTGGCTGCAAGTTCCTTCAGGACCTGTTTGTGCAACCAGATATTGTCTTCAGCGGAGCCTTCATAATCGGTTCGTCCCATCTCGCTGGCCAGTTCCTTGCGATTGGCATAGCTGGAATCGATACCCAACAGCTTCATCAGGTCGACAATGGATGTGCGCCAGTTGAGCTTGTCAGCGCCGGGCTTGGCATCAAGCCGTTCGGCCACATCAACCGCATCCATTGCCACGGGCTTGGGTGCCGGAGCAGGTGTCGCCGGTTTAGGAGCAGCCTTTGGCGCTGGCTTCTTCTCTTCCTCATCGGAACCCCAAATTGCATTTTTGATACTGGAAAAAATACCCATTATGTCCTCCCGGAATTTATATGAACCATCATAATTGCACAGCCTTAGGTCAGTTGGGGGTCAAATCCGTGACGGCTTTGTAAAATCTCCCAAACAACGGTTTTGCGATGGCTCTGAGAGGCAATTCATGCCTATTCTCCGGGCAGCAGAATATGGGGAGAATCGCTATGAATATTGCGCATCTATTACAGCAGAGCGGGGCGATCGAGAATATCGCCGGCCAGCTTGGCATCGACAAGACGACGGCCCATGCCGGGGCCAGCGCTTTGCTCCCGGCCATTCTCGGCGGATTCAAAAAAACAACCCAGCAACAGTCTGGAGGGCTTGATGGCCTTGGCGGCATATTGTCACAGCTTGGTGGCGGTGGCCTGCTTGAATCTGTGCTGGGGCCACAGCCAACACCAATCGAGCAGGGCAATAATGTTCTGGGGCAGATTTTCGGCTCGAAAGACGTCAGCCGTTCTGTTGCCGGGCATGCATCGCAGCAGACCGGTGTTGATTCCTCGATATTGAAGAAGATGTTGCCGATGCTTGCTATGGTCGTTGCTGGCTATATGTCCAATCAGCAGGGCGCAGCACCAGCCCCAAGTCAGAACAGTGGTGGTGGGCTGGGCGGCTTGCTCGGGGGATTGCTTGGCGGCGGCGGTGGTTCTGCCGCCGGTCTTGCCTCGATGCTCGACCTGGACGGTGATGGCAATCCGCTTGATGATATTATCGGCATGGCGGGCAAGCTGACGCGCTGAGCCTGAACCGGTCTGCGGTCAGTCCAGCGCCTGCAGCACCAATACGCCGTCCTCGACCGCGATGATGCGTCCTGTGTCACCTGCCGCCATTGCGGCCCCGCGTGCAGGCCATACGCTGTCTCCGACCTTGGCCCGGCCGCCGGTCTCGGATACCGGCTCGACCACGGTGACCGTCCTGCCGATCATCCGCGCACCGCGATTATTGAGCAGCGGATCCTCGCTGGCCACTTTGTGCTTGCGATACCACATCCGGCCCAGCGTGACTGTGGCCAGAGAAATGACGGTGGCAAAAGCCAATTGTGTTGCGATGCCAAAACCGAATAACAGCGTTGCCAGTCCAACGATCACCGCAGCGGCGGAAAACCATATCAGCAATACGCCCGGTACGAAGATCTCGCCAATAGCCAGCGCCATGCCGAGGATCAGCCATTTATAGCCATCTGCGAGTTCTGAAAATGCATCCATCTGTTGGCTCACTGCTCGTCTTTGCCGATCGCCGGACGGGCGAAAGGATTGGGCGTGGTACGGCGCTGGCGACTGTTGCCGCCACCGTCCCCGCCGCCATTCTTCTGGTTGTCCAGCGCTTCGCGGGCAAGTTCGCCAATGCCGCCAATCGTGCCCATAAGCTGGGTCGCCTCGACCGGGAACAAGATCGTCTTGGCATTAGGCGAGACGGCAAATTGCGACACTGCCTTCACATATTCCTGTGCCACGAAATAGTTGATTGCCTGGGCATCGCCGCTGGCAATCGCTTCGGAGACCATCTGGGTAGCACGGGCCTCGGCCTCGGCTTCACGTTCGCGAGCCTCGGCATCGCGAAACGCTGCTTCGCGCCGGCCTTCGGCTTCGAGGATCTGTGACTGTTTCTCACCCTCGGCGCGCAGGATTTCCGAGGCGCGATCACCTTCGGCATCGAGAATCTGTGCGCGCTTCTCACGCTCGGCTTTCATCTGCCGTGCCATAGCGTTGATGATGTCCTGCGGCGGACGGATATCCTTGACCTCGACGCGGGTAATCTTGACCCCCCAGGGCGTGGTGGCGTCGTCGACAGTGATCAGCAGCCGGCCATTGATGTCATCGCGTTTGGACAGGGTCTCGTCGAGATCCATCGAACCCATGACGGTACGCAAATTGGTCGTCGCCAGGTTGAGGATCGCGACATACAGGTCCGACACTTCATAGGCGGCCTTGGCCGCGTCGAGCACCTGGAAGAACACCACCGCGTCGACCGTAACCATGGCATTGTCACGGGTAATGATCTCCTGCCCCGGTATGTCGAGCACCTGCTCCATCATGTTGATTTTGCGACCGACGCGATAAAGAAAAGCCGGGTAAAAATTGAAGCCGGGCTTGGCGACATTGGTGAACCGGCCAAAATATTCGATGGTATAGTTGAAACCCTGACGCACGATCTTGATACTGGCACCGAGATAGATCAGCACCGCGATCAACACCGATCCGACTGCATATTCCATGTTGTTTCCCCTGGCTGCTGCCTTCTGTTCTTTGTCCTCTTTTCACCCGGCACAGCGGCAAAAGCAAGCTTGCAAAACAGGGGGAATATTGTCAGCAGGTGCGGGATGAAGATACCGCTCTCCTGTCTTTTGCCGGTGGCACTTCTGGCACTGGTATCGCCTGCTGCAACTCAGCAACCCATCTCCGGTGAACCGCAACCGACGACCGAGGAGGATGTACTCGAACATATTGCCGTGCTGGCCAGTGACGAATTTGCCGGGCGCAATCCCGGCACCATAGGCGAGGTCAGGACGCTGGAATATCTGGCTGAACAATGGGCCAGGGCCGGCATGGTTTCGGGTACCAATGACCCTTCCAGTCCCTGGTTCCAGCCAGTGCCGCTGGTGGAGCGAACGCCAGCAGCGACCAGTGCCCGCTTCATGCGCGGCGGTCGTGTCGTAGAGATGAATAGGGATGGTATATTACTGGGTGCCGATATGGCGGAAGCCAGTGCTTCGGGCCCGGTAATATTTGTCGGCTATGGCACCGATGCGGCGGGCAGAGTGACCGCCAATGTCGATGGCAAGATAGCAATCATGCTGTTCAGCCCGCCTGAAGGTGCAGAGGATTTCCCGTCACGCAATGATCGCCGTGCGGCGCTGGCCGGAGCGGGTGCGGTGGCGGCGCTGACAGTGGCACCCGACAGATTTCTGTGGCGGGCGATCCAGCGCAGTATTCGCAGCGGTTCGTTTGAACTGGACCAGCCCTCAAAGGCTCCGGCGGTGACCGGCATCATCAATGGCGATTTTGCCAGACGCCTTTTTCGCGGCAGCGAAAGCAGTCTCAAGGCGGAGATCAAGGCTGCGGAAAGCCCGGTTTATGCCGGATTCGATACCGGCCTGACGGCAGAGTTGAACACGCTGACTCAGTTGCGCCGGTTTACCAGCCATAATGTCATCGGCAAATTCGAAGGAAGAAAACCGGGTTCGGGGGCGGTGCTGTTGCTCGGCCATTGGGATCATTTCGGCATCTGCCGCGATGCCGAAGCGGAGGACCGGATTTGCAATGGCGCTGTCGACAATGCCTCGGGCATGGCAGTGCTGACCGAAGTTGCAGAGGAGCTGGGCCGGCTGGGACCATTTGACCGTGATATCTATTTCATGGGCACCACAGCGGAAGAGCGCGGGCTGCTCGGTGCCTATTATTTCGCCGACAATCCGGTGGTACCGCTGGAGGATATTGTCATCGCGCTCAATATCGATACCGTCGCCATTGCCGAGCGTGGCGCACCGGTGGCGATTATCGGTCGTGGGGAAACCGATCTCGATGATGAAATCGATGCGGTGAGCCGCAGCCTGGGACGGGAAGTCGAGGAATCGCTCGATGCCAATGCCTTTATTCAGCGCCAGGATGGCTGGGCACTCGCGGCCAAGGGCGTGCCGGCGTTCATGGTCGGTGGTTCCTTTGCCGATCTGGACCTGCTGCAGAGCTATTTGCGCGGCAATTATCACGGGCCGGATGACGAGACCGAGAATCTTCCTACACTGGGCGGAGCGGCAGAGGACACCGATCTGCATATCGCCCTGGCGCGCTATTTTGCCGATGCGGAAAAATATTCACCTGAATAGTCGCATTGCGATTACCCGCCACTGGTCATTGCGCGTGCGACTGGCTAGAGGGGCTTGCAACCGACTCACTTATCGGGCCGCTTCCTGAATACGGATATTTCGGGGAGCGGCCCTTTTGCACAGGCTGGGGACAGGCGGCATGGACATATCTTTGGCACTCACATTTGATGATGTATTGCTGCAACCGGCGGCATCGAGCGTTCTGCCCAGCACTGCCGACAGCCAGACCCGGCTGACCCGTGGCATCGATCTCAATATCCCGATCCTCTCCGCCGCCATGGATACAGTGACCGAGGCGGACATGGCTATCGTTATGGCCCAGCTGGGAGGCATCGGGGTGCTGCACCGCAACCTTACCATCGAACAGCAAGTGGCTGCCGTGCGCCAGGTCAAGCGTTTCGAATCCGGCATGGTGGTTAACCCAATCACTATCGCGCCCGATGCAATGCTGGCCGAAGCGCAGGCGATCATGACACAGAACCGTATCTCCGGCATCCCTGTGGTTGAGGCTTCGGGGCGGCTGGTCGGCATTCTCACCAACCGCGATGTGCGCTTTGCCGAAAACCCGGCTCAGCCCGTCAGCGAGTTGATGACCAGCGATAATCTGGCGACGGTCAAGGCCGGAGTCACGCAGGATGAGGCGCAGCGGCTGCTGCATCAGCGCCGTATCGAAAAGCTGCTGGTGGTCGATGATGATTATCACTGCATTGGCCTGATCACGGTGAAGGATATCGAAAAGGCGGTGACCTATCCCACCGCGACCAAGGATGATGCCGGTCGGTTGCGTGTGGCGGCAGCTTCGACCGTGGGCGAGAAGGGGCTGGAACGGGCACTAGCGCTGTTCGACGCCGAATGCGATGTCGTGGTGGTTGATACTGCTCACGGCCATAGCGAGATGGTTGCCGAGAGCGTGGCGGCATTGAAGAAGGCAAGACCCGATGGCCAGATTATTGCCGGCAATGTCGCGACCGCCGAGGCGACGCGGGCACTGATCGATGCTGGCGCCGATGCGATCAAGGTTGGCATTGGCCCGGGCTCTATCTGCACCACCCGTGTTGTTGCCGGTGTAGGTGTGCCACAGCTGACCGCAGTGATGGATTCCGCGCGTGAAGCCAATAAGGCAGACGTGCCGGTGATCGCCGATGGTGGTCTCAGAACCTCGGGTGATGCGGCCAAGGCGCTGGCGGCCGGTGCATCTGCGGTAATGGTGGGCTCGCTGCTCGCAGGCACGGCCGAGGCTCCTGGCGAAACCTTTCTCTATCAGGGCCGGTCCTATAAAAGCTATCGTGGCATGGGGTCGGTCGGTGCAATGGCGCGTGGTTCGGCAGATCGCTATTTCCAGCAGGATATCAAGGATCAGATGAAGCTGGTTCCCGAGGGCATTGAGGGGCAGGTGCCATTCAAGGGTCCTGTAAGCGATGTCATTCACCAGCTTGTCGGCGGTATCAAGGCGGCCATGGGCTATACCGGTTCGGCGACTATCGAGCAGTTGCGAACTCAGGCAAAATTTGTCCGCATCACCAATGCCGGTCTTGCCGAGAGCCATGTCCATGATGTCGCCATCACCCGCGAGGCGCCCAACTATCCGACACGCTAGGTCCGGCGGATGACTCCCGCGGCACGGGTGCAGGCGGCGATTGAGTTGCTTGATGCGATCATCATCGCCGCGCGCGATGGCGGAGCCAGCGCCGATGTGGTTACAGCGCGATTCCTCAAGGAGCGTCGCTATATGGGCAGCAAGGACCGGCGGGCGGTACGTAACCTTGTCTATGATGCTATCCGTTTGATCGGTGAGCGACCTGCCAATGGCCGCGCCGCCATGGCGGTGCTGGCGGCTGTACAACCCGATCTGCAACCGCTGTTTGATGGTTCGCGCTATGGGCCGCAGTCGCTGAGCGAAGCCGAGAGGGTTTCTGCTCCAGGGGCACGAATACCGCAATGGCTGATTCCGCTGCTGCCCGATTTTATCGGAGAAGAGGAAATTGCAGCCCTGCTCGATCGCGCGCCGCTGGATCTGCGCATGACCCCGGGAACCAAGGAGGCGGTCGCCGACGCGTTTCCCGAGATGGAGTTCTCCAGGCATTTGCCGTATGCGGCACGACTGGCTGCGGGCACCAGGGTGCAGGACAGCACGGCCTGGCGTGACGGGCTGATGGATATTCAGGACTGGGGCAGTCAGGCGATTTGTGCGCTGTGCGATGCGCCGCAGCGTGCGCATATCATCGATCTCTGCGCCGGGGCCGGCGGCAAGACGCTGGCACTGGCGCAGCAGTCACCCGCCGATACGCGCATTCTCGCCAGCGATGTCTCGCGCGCGCGGCTCGCCGAATTACCGCCACGCGCGGCACGGCTGGGCATTGAAAGCATCGAGACGCGGCTGCTCGACCCCGGCAGCGAAAGCGCCATGCTGGCCGACCGGGCCGGGCAGGCCGATTGCGTGCTGGTCGATGCCCCGTGCAGCGGGACCGGCGTGTGGCGGCGCAACCCCGAGGCGCGCTGGCGGCTCGATGCCCGCCGTCTCGAGCGTCTGTGCAATACTCAGTCGCGGCTGCTCGATATCGCCGCCGCGCTGGTGCAGCCGGGCGGTGCTCTGGTCTATGCCGTCTGCTCCATATTGCCGTGCGAGGGCAGTGCGCAGATCGCCGCGTTTCTTGGGCGCCATGGCGGGTGGTCAGTGGAAGCTGGCGATTTTCCACTCGGCAGAACAGTCGGTCCAGCGGGTGTTCAGCCTGGCGAAAGCGCGCTCGGCCTAATGCTTACTCCAGCCCATGATGCGACCGACGGATTTTTCCTGACACGCCTCGTCAAATCATGATAGAGCAGTTTCAATGTCCCCGACGGAGTTCCTCATGCGTTTTTCACCGCCCGCAATGGCTATCGCCGCGATTTTCGCTCTGTCTTCGAGCGCAATATACAGTCAGGATGAAGCCTATCAGCCTGATCCGCGCTCGGTGGTGCTTGTCGATGATGCGCGCAGCGCGCTCAACAGTGGTGAAACCGACAAGGCGATCGGCCTTTTCGAAGCCGCTCTGGCAATAGATCCGGCCAATCGCCAGGCTTATCTCGGCCTTGCCGAAACCGCCCGGGCCAACGGGCTTCCGGGCAAGGCGATTGGCCTGTATCGCCGGATATTGGAGATTGAACCCAATAATATCGCCGCATTGTCGGGGCAGGGACGTGCCTATGTCCAGCGCGGTGCGACTGAAAAAGCCAAGGGCAATCTCGCCCGGCTGCGCGACCTGTGCGAAGAGAATTGCGTCGAGGTGACGCTGCTGGCTGCGGCACTTGATCAGGGACCGTCGCGTGAAATCCTCTCTGCCGAAGCGGTTACACCCAATCCGACGGTGACCCAGCCGGAAGAAAGCGTCGAATAACGCCCTTGCGGCTATGGCATCAAAATCCGTAAATCAGCGTGAAGCGGGTCAGCGTATCGGTGGATACCGATCCGGCTGGCGGGTCGGATTCATATTCGACAGTATAGGAAACCCGCGCCGTCAGTGCCGATGACAGCTTGG
Organism: Pseudomonadota bacterium; assembly: GCA_039818985.1. Lineage (NCBI taxonomy): Bacteria > Pseudomonadati > Pseudomonadota > Pseudomonadota bacterium. The sequence goes on from JBCBSU010000001.1 coordinate 1,096,521, forward strand.
CCTCCAGTCCGGTGATCGAGCGCAGGGTTGAATTGCCCGATTGCAGATAGGCCTCGGCATCCTGGGTAATCTTGACGTTTTCCAGAACCTGCCAGTCGAGATCGAGAGCGCCGAGACCCGAAAGTGCGCTGAGCGAGCCGGCACCGATCAGATCGGTACGGCGCCAGGCCGGACCGCCCTTGACGTCAAGGGTAATATTCTCGCCGTCAATGACCCGGTATCCGAGACCGCCGGACAGGGTATATCGTGCCGAAAAACCCTGGAACCGGTCACGCTCATATTGTGCCAGTCCATAGGCAAATAACCGGTCGTTAAACCGGTAATTGGGTTCGTAATTGACCAGGAACTGTTCGCGCGTGGTTACGCCATCGGTGGTCTGGATATCGACAAGTGCCGATAATTTGTGCCGCCAGCGCTCGCCTTCCTTGGCCAGTTTGAGGCCGCCGGTCAGGCCGGTATTGCTCGAATTGCCGGTGTTGCGAAAGCCGCCAATCTCGCCTTCACCGCTCCAATTGTCGAACAGACCGTTATTGGCCAGTCGCTCGGCTTCTGCGGCGGCTTCTTCTGCATCTTTCTCTGCCAGACGCACGGTCTGATATTCGCTGAGCATAGCGTCGAGCGCGGCGCTGTCTTCCGGGTTGGTCTTTTTCGCCAATGCAATCACGGTTTCGACTGCAGCATCGTCCTTTTCGGCCATCGCCTGATCGATTAGTGCTTGCACCGATTCCGGTATTTCCGCCTGCGCAGCAGTGGCGGGCAGAGTCATGGCGCACACAGCCAGCGGCAGCGCCATAAGCGAGGATTTGGTCATTGAATTTTGCATGGGAAAGCCCTTAGCGGCAGGATTCAGATTAGCGGTGTAAACTCTTCTAACACGCTTTGGTACAGCCGCCGTTTAAATGGCACAATCATGTCGGGCAGCGCTTTGGGCTGGGCCCATTTCCAGCGGGAAAACTCGGCATGATCGGTAGCGATATCAATGTCGCTGTCTTCCCCCAGAAAGCGCATAAGAAACCATATCTGCCGCTGGCCACGCCATTTGCCTTTCCAGATTTTGCCGATCAATTCATCGGGGAGATCATAAAAAAGCTCATCACTGGTTCTGGCCAGGATACTGACCTTATCGGGTGCCACACCAGTTTCCTCGCCCAGCTCGCGCAAGGCCGCGCTTTCGGCATCCTCGCCCTTGTCGATACCGCCCTGCGGCATCTGCCAGGCATCGCTGTCCGGATTGTCGAGGCGCTGGCCGGTAAAGACGAGCCCGGTGGTGTTGACCAGCATGATTCCGGCACAGGGACGATAGGGCAGAGTGTCGACATCTATGCCGTTGACAATCCGTCTGCTCATGCTGCGGGAACCCCGGTTCCGGGCAAAGCTTCGAGCGTTTTCAAGACACCGCTAAGCCGTCCGATCATCGCGTTGCAGTCATGCACGGAGCTGGGGATGAGCTTTCTGAGCGCGATAAAGTCATGCACATTGCCCTCAGCCTCGTAAAAGCTGGTGGTGACACCGGCCTGCATCAGCGCCGCGCCATAAGCCCGCCCCTGATCGCGCAGCGGATCGAGACTGGTGGTTATCAAGACCGTTGGCGGGGTCTGGCTATGGTCCTGATCCAGCACATTATAATGCGCGCTGTCACCATCGGGTTGATAGGCGGCGTCAAACCATTCCATCGCGTCCCGGGTCAGCACATAGCCATCGGCAAAATCGCGCATGGAGGGCCAGTCGCGATCAGTGCTGACAACCGGATAGATAGGCATTTGCGCGGTGACCGGCACCTTAGCGGGCGATTGGGTGAGGCTCTGTGTAATAACGATAGCCAGATTGCCACCGGCACTATCGCCGACCGGAATAAGACCGGTAATGTTCAATCCAAGCGTTTCGGGTGACCCGCTAATCCAGCGCGTCGCAGCAATGGCGTCCTCGGCGGCGGCGGGGAACGGGTTTTCCGGCGCAAGACGATAATCCACGGCAATCAGTGGCAGGTCGAGTTGCTCCGCGAGCAGAGTGCAGAAACTGTGATGCGTTGCCAGATCACCGATCACAAAACCGCCGCCATGGACAAAGACAATCGCTGGGCCAGCGGTATCGCGTTCCGCTCGTTTATCGTAAAGCCGAAGCGGAATATCGCCTGCCGGGCCGGGGCAGGTGAGATCGCGGATCACCGCCAGTTCGATCGGCTCGGCATCGGCCAGCATATGCATGGCGAGATAGGCCTGCCGCGCTTCTTCCGGCGTCATCTCGTTCATTGCCGGGCCTTCCATCGCGGCCATCATCGTCAGGCAGGCCTGGACATCGGGTCGGACAAAAGGGGCTTGTGTTTCGGCGACTTTGCTCTGCGTGGCCATATCTCTCTCCTGCTTTTGGTTTTTGCTAGTTGGTGATGCAGCCAGGGTCCAGCAGAAAGGGGATTCCGAACAGATAGTTATGCAACCATCCGGCACCATAGGCGTTTTCCTGAGCATGTCGGGCATATGGCTCAACATGTGATGGTGAAAGCATGGTGATGACGGCTCCTCAAATCGTCTGGTTTCGGCGCGATCTGCGTCTGTCCGATCAGGCAGCGCTTCTCGCTGCCGCCCGGGCCGGGCCGGTGTTTCCGGTCTATGTCCTTGATGACGAGACGCCGAGGCACCGCAAAATGGGCGGCGCGTCGCGCTGGTGGCTGCACCATTCGCTTGACAGTCTGGGCAAGGCGCTTGCGGCAAAAGGTTCGAAGCTAATCCTGCGGCGCGGCAATAGCGCGGAGATAATTGCCGAGATCGCCCAGCAGGCCGGCGCGGCTGCGGTGCACGCTTTGCACCATTATGAGCCCTGGTGGCGCAATGCGGAAAAAGCGTTGCGAAAAGCCCTGCCGGGGAAGATCGCACTGGAGTTGCATCATGGCAATTATCTGATGCCACCGGGCAGCGTCACCACTGGCAGCGGTGGTCAGTACAAGATTTATACGCCGTTCTGGCGCGCGCTGAACCAGCATATGCCGCCGGGCGATCCGCAACCCGCACCCGGGGTAATAGCGGCACCGGATAACTGGCCATTGAGTGATATTCTGGAAGACTGGGCTCTGCTGCCAACCAAGCCCAATTGGGCCAGCGGATTTTCCGATATGTGGACTCCGGGTGAAGCGAGCGCGCTGGATAATCTCGAAATGTTTGTCGGCAAAGGACGACGCTATGACGAGAGGCGCAATTTCCCGTCCGAAGTCAGCACATCGCTACTCAGCCCGCATCTGCATTTTGGCGAGATTTCACCTGCTACCATCTGGCATCGCATGATTGCCGAGCACAGCGTCGACAGCGTGGAAACCTATTTGAAAGAGCTGGTCTGGCGCGATTATTCGCAAAATGTGATTTGCCAGTATCCGGTTTATGGCAGCAAGAATGCCCGCGACCAGTTTGACAATTTTCCTTGGCGCGACATGGCCAATCCCAAAGTCAAAGCCGATTATGATGCCTGGTGTCAGGGCCGTACCGGTTACCCGATTGTCGATGCCGGGATGCGTGAACTCTGGAGCACTGGCTGGATGCACAACCGGGTGCGGATGATCACTGCTTCTTTCCTGATCAAGCATCTGCTGATCGATTGGCGAGAGGGCGAAAAATGGTTCTGGGACACGCTGGTCGATGCCGATTATGGATCGAACAGCACCAACTGGCAGTGGACTGCGGGCACGGGCGTCGACAGCAACATGTTTGTGCGGATCATGGCCCCGCTGACGCAATCGGAGAAATTCGATGCAGCGGGATATATCCGCCAATGGGTGCCTGAACTTGCCGGTCTCGATGCGCCCTATATCCATGACCCGGATGAACATGGCTGCCGTCCCAAAGGCTATCCGCGTAAGATCATCCCTCACAAACAGGCCCGCCAACGTGCGCTGGACGCCTATGCAGCAATGAAGGAATAGCCTATAGCCCGCCGTTTTTGAGGGAGGAGTGCGACATATGCCGCGATTAACCGGCAAGATATGTTTGATCACCGGGGCTGCACGCGGCATCGGAGCGGCCATTGCGAGGGCGTTCACCGATCAGGATGCGAAGGTGGTCGTGACCGATATTAACGATCCTCCGGGACAGCAACTGGCAATGGAAATCGGTGCAGACTATCACCATCTCGATGTAGCTAGCGAGGCGGACTGGTCCCGGCTAGCCAAGGCTGTTCCAGTGCTGGATGTGGTGGTCAACAATGCTGGCATCACCGGTTTTGAAGACAGTGCAGCGCCACAGGATCCCGAACATGCTTCACTCGAGGACTGGCATCGGGTGCACCGTGTCAATAGCGACGGTACCTTTCTGGGTTGTCGCTATGCCATTGGCGCGATGAAAGACAAGGGTGCCGGCGCGATCATCAATATCTCATCGCGTTCGGGCCTGGTCGGTATTCCTGGCGCTGCGGCCTATGCCGCGTCCAAGGCGGCTATCCGCAATCACAGCAAGAGCGTGGCGCTCTATTGTGCGCAGCAGGGCTGGAACATCCGGTGCAATTCGATTCACCCCGCAGCCATATTGACGCCGATGTGGGAACCAATGCTGGGCGAGGGAGCTGAACGCGAGGCCACTATGGCGGCCATTGTCAGCGATACACCGATGCAGCGTTTCGGCATGGTCGAGGAAGTGGCCGCCTTGGCGGTGCTGTTGGCCAGCGACGAGGCCGCCTATGTCACCGGCAGTGAGTTGAGCATCGATGGCGGCCTGCTGGCGGGCAGCGCTGCAAGTCCCGGATAAGTTCTCGGGCTGGATTATAATGCCATAATGCCGTTGCGGGCACGGTGCGGTTTCGGCATAAGCAGCGGCGATGAATGCACAGCAACCACCATTGGAGCCGCTGCAGGATTCGGCGGCGGGTTCAGCCCATCGGGGCCGTCACCTGACCGATGCCGATCGCATCTTCATGACAGGCTGGGGGCCACTTGACAGTGCTATTGAACGCCTGATCGGGCGTGGTTTTCACAAGGCGCTGGATCGTATTGACGCAGGCCTCGAGGCAGGGCGGCTGGAGGCTCATCTGCCCGATGGTACACACCGCCTGTTGGGTGGCCGTGGCGATGGTCCTACGGCTGAGGTCACCATTACCAACTGGCGCGCGCTGATGCGACTGGGCCATAGCGGCTCGGTCGGCTGGTACAAGGCATGGGCTCTGGGCGAATGGACCAGCCCCGACCCGGTGCCGATTTTTGACCTGTTCATGCGCAACCGGGTTTCTCTGGGCGACGCCGCGCGCGCCTCCGGCCTGGCGCGAATGGTTAATCGGCTGGCACATGTTTTTCGCCGCAACAGCCGTAGCCGTGCGCAGAAGAATATCGCCTTTCATTATGACCTGGGCAATGATTTCTACTCTGCCTGGCTCGATGACAGCATGACCTATTCGAGTGCACTGTTCGCCGAGTTTATCGCCGATACCGAGCCGCTCGAAGAGGCACAGCAGCGCAAGATGCAGGCCATTGCAGAGCGGCTGCAGGTCGGACCGGGTGACCGGGTGTGGGAGATTGGTTGCGGCTGGGGAGCGCTGTCGCGGCATATTGCCGGGCAGACCGGTGCGCATGTTACTGGCATAACCCTCTCGCAGGAACAATTGGACGAAGCCAAATGCCAGGCCGATGCCGGGCCGCATCGCCACCTGCTCGACTATCAACTTACCGATTATCGCGATGTTACCGGCCAGTTTGACGCCATTGCCAGCGTCGAGATGGTCGAAGCCGTGGGTCAGGAATACTGGCCTGCCTTTCTCGACCAGATAGCGGCGCGGCTGAAGCCTTGTGGACGCGCGGCATTGCAATATATCGCTATCGCCGATGATGTGTTCGAGAAATATGCCGCCAGCGCCGACTTCATCCAGACCTATATTTTCCCCGGTGGCCAGCTGTTGTCGCGCAGCAGGTTCCAAGCGCTGGCTGAAGCGCGCGGGCTGCAATGGACTGACGAGATCCCGTTCGGCCTGCACTATGCCGAGACGCTGCGTCGCTGGCGGCTGCGTTTCGACAGCGCCGTCGCGCAGGACCGCTTGCCTGAAGGGTTTGATGAGCGCTTCGTGCAGCTATGGCGCTATTATCTGATGTATTGCGAGGGCGGCTTTCGCGGCGGCGGCATCGATGTCGCACAGGTGACTCTGGTCAAGGCAGAATAAATTCGCCACAACAGCGCGATGTATTTCGGAGGATTATATGAAAAAATGGGGTGTGCTGCTGGCAGCAGTGGCAATGGTGGGCGGGCTTTCGGCCTGCGAACAGGTAAAGCAGGTTGCAGCCGATGCCGCCGGTCTGCCAACGGACGATAACGTGCTGTTCTGGACCCAGGATCAGCGCGACAATGCGTTTCGCCAGATGGAGAATCTGACAACGACCCGCACCATTTCTGCTGGCGAGCAAAGCTATGACATGGCAGCGGGCGAGCCGCTGGAGCTGGGCACATGGGCCGGTGACAATGGCAAGCAATGGAATCTCACCCAATATATGATGGACCAGCGTGCTGCCGGGATCATCGTGCTGCACAATGGCAAGATCAGGCTGGAAGAATATAGCCTCGATTATGCCGCCGATGGTCGCTGGACCAGCTTCTCGGTTGCCAAGTCCTTTGTTTCGACTCTGGTCGGGGCCGCGGTGCAGGATGGCTATATCGAATCGCTCGATGATCCGCTGACCAAATATATCCCCGAGCTGGAAGGCAGCGGTTACGACGGCGTTACCGTCGAGCAGTTGCTAACCATGACTTCAGGCGTCAAATGGAATGAAGACTATACCGATCCGGAGTCCGATGTTGCCAAGTTCAACCTCACCAAATCGCAGGATGGCGACAACCCGATCCTGACCTATATGGCGAAACTCGAGCGCGAGGCGGAGCCGGGTACGCGTTGGCAGTATAACACCGGCGAGACAAACCTGATCGGGGTGCTGGTGTCCAAGGCAACCGGCAAGACGCTGGCCGAATATCTGTCCGAGAAGGTCTGGGCACCCTATGGCATGCAGATGGATGCCGAGTGGATTCTGAACGATGGCGGCTTCGAGATTGGCGGCTGCTGTATCTCGGCTTCGCTGCGCGACTATGCGCTACTCGGCCAGTTTGTCGCCGGTGGTGGTGTCGCCGATGGCAAGCAGGTAGTACCCGAAGGCTGGTTCACCAAAGCCGGGACAAAGCAGGCCGATATCGGCGTACCCGGGCAGGGCTATGGCTATCAATGGTGGACCTATGATGACGGCAGTTTCACCGCGCGCGGAATTTTCGGGCAGAGCATCTTCATCGATCCCGGTCGTCAGCTGGTGATTGCCACCAGCGGCAATTATCCCGATGCGACCGATGAACGTCTGTCACTGGAACGCAACCGTTTCTTCCGCGCTGTGCAGGCAGCGATCGACAGCGAGTCGGTGATGGACAAGGCGATTATGGAAGGGGAGTGATATCCTCCCCGCAAGCGGGGCGGATTTAATCGATCTCAAGCCGGCTATTGGTCTCGAAATCTGCGATCAGCATAGCGGCGATCTGCACCGCAACCACATCGGGTGTCTTGAGCGATAGCGGGTCTTCGCCGGGATAGGCTTCGGCGCGCATCTTGGTGCGGGTGCGGCCCGGGTCGACAATCGCGGTGCGCACATTGCTAAGGTTGCGCATCTCCTCGCCATAGCTCGTCACCATGGTTTCCAAGGCCGCCTTGGTAGCGCCATAGGCGCCCCAAAAGGGGCGCGGCTTGCGGCCGACCGAGCTGGTCAATGCGACCACGCGCCCGGCCTCGCTCTTGCGCAGCAGCGGGTCGAAACCGGCAATCAGCGCCTGCTGTGCCAGCACGTTGAGCGTGAACAGCCGGTTCAGCTCCTTGCCATCCTGGGTCGGCACCGGTCCCAGCGACCCAAGCATTGCGGCGTTGAGGATCAGATAATCCAGTGCGTCCCAGCGGCCGCTGATCGCCGCCGCCAGCCGCGCCACCGAGTCGCCATCAGCAAGATCGAGCGGGGCAATGGTTGCCTGACCGCCGGCATCGTAAATCTCCGATTCGACATCCTCCAGCCCCTTGGCCGTGCGCGCCGTGAGGATGATATGCGCGCCGCGACCGGCGAGCGCTTTGGCGATTTCCGCACCGATGCCGCGACTGGCGCCGGTAACAACGGCCAGCTTGCCGGCAAGCGGCTTGTTTTCATTCGTTTCTGTCATGAAGTTTATCCTACACGCTCGGCCAGCAGGCTGAACTGGTCCGGACTTTCGCGTTCTTCCAGATCGGTCAGCCGCGTCGGGTAACAGCCGGTGAAGCAGGCATCGCAATAGCTGGGATTATTGTCGTCGCGCTCGGCTTCGCCGACAGCGCGGTACAGCCCTTCGATCGACAGGAATGCAAGGCTGTCGGCGCGAATATAGGAACGCATTTCCTCGACATTGCGTTTCGCGGCGAGCAGCTTTTCACGCTCGGGGGTATCGACACCATAGAAGCAGCTATGCATGGTCGGCGGGCTGGCGATGCGCATATGCACTTCAGCAGCACCGGCATCGCGCATCATCTCGACGATTTTCGAGCTGGTGGTGCCACGGACGATAGAGTCGTCGATCAGCACCACCCGCTTGCCATCGACCAGTGGTCGATTGGCGTTATGCTTCAGCTTGACGCCGAGATGGCGCACGCCATCGCCAGGCTGTATGAAGGTGCGGCCGACATAGTGCGAGCGGATGATACCGAGCTCGAACGGCAGCCCCGATGCCTGGGCATAGCCGATCGCCGCCGGGGTACCGCTATCGGGTACCGGGATCACCAGATCGGCATCGACCGGATTTTCATCGGCGAGCTGGGCACCGATTGCCTTGCGCACGCTGTAGACCGAGGAACCGTCGACGATCGAATCGGGGCGCGAAAAATAGACATGTTCGAAAATGCACGGGCGTGGGCTGAGCTTCTGGAACGGATGGTGCGAGCGCATCACGCCGCCAGTGACAACAACCAGTTCACCCGGTTCGACGCTGCGCAGATATTCGGCACCGACGACATCGAGCGCCACTGTCTCCGAGGCAAAGATATAGGTATCGCCCAGCCGTCCGATGACCAGAGGTCGGATACCCAGCGGATCACGGCAGGCAATCATACCCTCGCTGGTCATGCAGATCAGAGAATAGGCGCCCTCGACCCGCTTGAGCGCATCGATGAACCGGTCGATCAGGCTGCGATAATGCGAGGTCGCGACGAGGTGGATGATCGTCTCGGTATCGGATGTCGACTGGAAGATCGAACCGTCGCGTACCAGATCGCGGCGCAGTTTCACCGCATTGGAAATATTGCCGTTATGGGCGATGGCAAAGCCGCCCGAAGCAAGGTCGGCGTAGAGTGGCTGGACATTGCGCAGCGCCGTCTCGCCGGTGGTGGAATAGCGCACATGGCCAACCGCAAGGCTGCCTTTCAGGGGCCCCATGGTCTGCGGATTGTCAAAATTGCCCGCAACCCTTCCCAGCGCTCTATGGGTATGAAAATGCTCGCCATCGAAGCTGGTAATACCCGCGGCCTCCTGGCCGCGATGCTGCAATGCGTGCAGGCCAAGCGCGGTCATCGCTGCCGCATCTTCGGCGCCTGCGACGCCGAAAATGCCGCATTCCTCGCGTAGCTTGTCATCGTCAAAAGGGTGCGTGGTGAGCATGGCCGCCGAATCCTCCCGCCGTCTTCGGAGGCCTTATAGATAGGGGCAGGCATTTTGTCTCGCATTACTCTGTCATAAAACTGACAAATCTTCAGAAAACTTCCTGACCATCGCTGCTGGACGCTATGCGTCTGAACCGATAGTGGGATGGCGAAGAAAGAATGGACCCGAATATGAGCCAGTGCTGCCAGGAAGATATCGAAACCGGATCGGTTTTCATGCCCAAATTCGATGCCAATGGGCTGTTACCCGCCATCGTGACACATGCCGATCATGGCGGCGTGCTGGTGGTGGCTTTCATGAATGAAGAGGCAATCCGCAAGACGCGCGAAACCGGGCGAGTGCATTTCTGGTCGCGCTCACGCAAGAAATTGTGGCTCAAGGGCGAAACATCAGGGCATTTCCTCAATGTCGTGGAGATCAAGGTCGATTGCGATCAGGATGCGCTGTGGATCAGTGCCAATCCCGATGGGCCGACTTGTCACAGAGGGGTGCCATCCTGCTTCTATCGGCGGCTGACCGATGAAGGGCTGGAACCGCTATGAGCCGGTATGACAGCCTTTGTCTGATTATCTCGGGCTGTCTGATAGTGTCAGGCTGTGGCGTCGGCAGCGGAGATAAAACCGGAGGCGAGGGCAGCAGTCTCGATGACGCAGCCATAGCCGCCGGGGTAATTGTTGATCCCGCCGCGCTCGACCTGCAAGGTTTGTATGAGAATGACACCGGGCTGGGCAGCGACCGCTTCTGCGCAATACGCCGCGATGATGGCAGCTATCAGGTCGGCCTGCTGGCAGTGTTCGGCGCCAACAGCCAGTGCGAGGCCACAGGTGAAGCCAGTATGGCGCAAGGACAAGTGACCATGCGCCTCACCGATGGCGAGGGGAAGAACAGCTGTATCCTGGAGGCCCGCTTTGATGGTGCAGAGCTGCAGATTGCCGGAATAGTTGAGGATGATTGCGCGAGCATGTGTTCGCCGCGGGCCAGTTTTGCCGGGGTGGAAATACCGCTGATCGATGACAGTGCGGATGCAGCATTGCGGGCCAAAGGGCGAGACATTGAATCTCTGTGCAAAATAGAGACGGCGTCGGCGAAATAGGCGATCCCGGATGTTTTGGTGAAGGCATGACCTTCTTGACGCTTACGTTAAGGTAATGTATGCAGTCGCCATGTCAGCAAATGATCATGCCCGCATCGAAACCCCCGATATCCATAATCGGGAACATTATTCCATTTCCGACCTGTCCGCAGAATTCGGTGTCACCGCCCGAGCGCTGCGCTTCTATGAAGATGAAGGTCTGATTGCGCCCGAACGCAATGGCCTGACCCGTGTCTATGACAAGAGGGACCGGGCGCGATTGGCCTGGATCATGCGCGCCAAGAATGTCGGCTTCAGCCTTGCCGAAATTCGTGAGATGATCGACCTATACGATCTGGATGATGGCCGAGCGGTACAGCGCCGGGTGACCATAGAGAAATGCCAGGAGCGTATCGATCTGCTCAGGAAGCAGAAAAAGGACATTGAAAGCTCGATCAAGGAACTCGCGTCGTTCGTGGAGATGGTCAAGGCCGTCGACCGCGAACAGGAGAGAGCTGAAGCCAGCGTCTGAAACGCAAACTGTTCAAGCAGCAGCTACTTCGTGATACAGGAATATTAAGCTGGCCAGGCCGCCCATGATTTATCAGTAAACAGACAGCAACCATGCAGGACTTGAGAAACCATGCCCAAATATAATGCCCCCGTTCGTGATACCAAGTTCATCCTTGATGAGGTTCTCGGCCTTGAGAAATATTCCAACCTGCCGGGTTTCGAAAATGCCGCTCCCGATATGGTTGAAGCGGTGCTCACCGAGGGCGGCAAATTTGTCGAGGAAGTGATTTTCCCGATTAACCAGATTGGCGACCAGCAGGGTTGCACCCGACATGATGATGGCTCGGTATCGACGCCGGAGGGTTTCAAGGCGGCTTATGATCAATATTGCGAGGCGGGCTGGGGTACACTGACCTCGCCGGAAGAATTTGGCGGGCAAGGCATGCCGCATGTCATCGGCTTTGCTTTTGAGGAATATATGACCTCGGCCAATATGGCATTTGGCATGTATCCGGGCCTGACCCATGGTGCGGTTTCGGCGATCCTCGCCAAGGGTAGCGAGGAGCAGAAACAGAAATACACCCCTAATATGATCTCCGGAAAATGGGGTGGCACGATGAACCTGACCGAGCCGCATTGCGGCACCGATCTGGGTCTGATCCGTACCAAGGCCGAGCCACAGGCGGATGGTAGCCACAAGATTACCGGCACCAAGATCTTCATCTCCTCCGGCGAGCATGACCTGACCGAAAACATCATTCACCTGGTTCTGGCCAAGACGCCGGATGCACCGGACAGCGTGAAGGGTATCTCGCTGTTTATCGTACCCAAATTCATGGTCAATGAAGATGGTTCGCTGGGTGAGCGCAACGGTGTTTCCTGTGGCTCCATCGAGCATAAGATGGGTATTCACGGCAACTCCACCTGCGTCATGAACTATGATGGCGCGACCGGCTATATGGTCGGCGAAGAGAATAAGGGTCTTGCTGCCATGTTCATCATGATGAACGCAGCACGCCTCGGCGTCGGTCTTCAGGGGCTGGGCGTCGGCGAAGTGTCTTACCAGAATGCCGTGCAATATGCCGGTGACCGGCGTCAGGGCCGCGCCCTCGATGGTGCCAAGGACAAGGACGAGAAGGCCGATACGCTGTTCGTGCATCCCGATGTGCGTCGTATGCTGATGGAAGGCAAAGCCATCAATGAAGGCCTGCGCGCGCTGATTCTGTGGGGCGGGCTGCAAGTTGACCTCACGCACAAGGCGCAGACCGAGGAAGAGCGGCAGATGGCCGATGACCTGATCAGTCTGCTGACCCCGGTTATCAAGGGTTACGGCACCGACAAAGGCTATGAGATCGCCACCAATATGCAGCAGGTCTATGGCGGTCATGGCTACATCGCCGAGTGGGGCATGGAGCAATATGTCCGCGATGCGCGTATCGCGATGATTTATGAAGGCACCAATGGCGTTCAGGCGATGGATCTTGTTGGTCGCAAACTGGCACAAAATGGTGGCCGGGCAGTGCAGGCTTTCTTCAAGGTCGTCGATGAGGAGTGCGCTGCTGCCAAGGAAGATGCTGCACTGGCCGATTTTGCGGCACGTCTGGAAAAAGCCAATGGCGAACTGAAAGCGGCAACCATGTGGTTCATGCAGAACGGTATGCAGAACCCCAATCATGTCGGCGCAGGTGCGCACAGCTATATGCACATCATGGGTATTGTATCGCTTGGCCTGATGTGGCTGCGCATGAGCAAGGCGGCGCAGGAAGCGCTGGCCAATGGCAGCGGCAACGCCAAATTCTACGAAACCAAGCTGGCGACGGCACGTTATTTCGCCGAACGGATCATGCCGGATGCAGGTGCGCTGCGCCGCAAGATCGAGGCCGGCGGTGATGCTATCATGGCGCTTGAGCCGGAGATGTTCGCCGCCGCCTGAGCCGCATCCCTATAGTCTTCGATGCACCGGATTCGGTTTGGAAACGGACCGACTCCGATGCATTTTGTTAATATTACTCTCCTGTCACTTGTTAATCTTTGTCCGCTAATGTCGTCCAACTGGTAGCTGGAAGCGACCGGTAACGGGGGTTTCGCGTTCATCCCGGCTCTGATGCCGCCAGTCGCATAAGGCAGAACAATGGCACGGCACAGAGGTATTTGTACCGCGGGGCGTGACAATATTGGAGTAGACAGCATGCGTAATTTCTTTGCAGTAAGCGCTGTGGCATTGGCGGCTTCGCTGGCGGCAGCACCGGCCGTGGCTCAGGACGATTATCCTCCGGCCACGATCGATACCAATGGTGATGGTGTAGCCGATGCCTGGGATCGTGACGGTGATGGTCAGCCCGACGCCTGGGATACAGATGCCGACGGCAAGCCCGACCTGTTCGAGCAGGACGGGCAGCAAGGCAGTGATGACGACTAATCGTCTGTCACGCTAAAACAAAGGGCCGGGGACGCGAGTCTCCGGCTTTTTTGTATCGGTTACTCTAGTCAGCGGTTATGGGTGAGACTGGCCAGACAAAATCCAATGCGGTCTGTCCTGTTGCCTTTCCTTCAGGATCATATCGGCGCTCCGTGACCTGTCCCTTGCCATCTGCATCGACCAGAATGACGGTGCTGCATCGCGTGCCATAAACCGGATGATGGATGAAGATCGGACTCTGCTCTGCCCTGTCCGGTGTGACTTGCGGCCTGTCATCCTCTCGCAGGCCATTGAGCAGCCTGTCGGGATCATGTTTGCCTGAGTCTAGCCACTCGGCCAGAAAGTCTTTGATACGTATTGTCTTGGGCCAGGGTTCATCGAGATCGCCATTGGCCAGGCCATAGATATTCGGGACAAGACCCATATTGTTGTTCGTCGTGCCAGATTGTGGCTGACTGGCAATCAGCCAGGCCTGGTCCTGATCCACGGCCAGCAAGCTGAATCCATTATACTTTCCGGCCAGTTCCGGTTCCACCCTCAGCGGCGCGACACCCTGCTTCAGCGCATCGGTGACAAGGGCACCACGTGACAGTTTGGTGGGATCTCGGCCATCAGAATTGCGCCGGTTGGTGATCACCGCGAGACGCCCCTGTGGCGAAACCCCGAGCCATGTTCCGCCCGACTGCTCGTCACGTCCGGCAATGATATCGCTGCCATCATTCCATGCAGCCAGTGGCGATGCCTGTCGCGCATGCAGTTCGTCACGGTTACCGATCAGCACCAATGGCCAGTCGGGATGCGTTTTCCACGCTAGGGCAACGACGCACATGTTTCAGGGTTGCCTTGAGCGCTATTGCTCCGGCAGGAAATCGGGCACCGAGAGATAGCGCTCGCCGGTATCATAGTTGAAGCCCAGCACTTTTGCGCCTGCACCCAGATCGGGTAGTTTCTGGGCAATCGCAGCGAGCGTAGCGCCAGATGACAGGCCGACCAGCATTCCTTCTTCGCGGGCGGCGCGGCGCGCCATGTCCTTGGCATCATCGGGGGCAACCTGGATTGCGCCGTCAATGGTGTCGGTATGAAGGTTGCCCGGGATGAAGCCGGCGCCAATGCCCTGAAGCGGATGTGGGCCGGGCTGGCCGCCGCTGATCACGGGAGAGAGGGTCGGTTCTACGGCATAGACTTTGAGATCGGGCCAATGCTGTTTCAGCACTTTTGCGGTACCGGTGATATGGCCTCCAGTGCCGACACCGGTAATGATTGCATCCAGTGGGGAGTCTTTGAAATCAGCGAGGATTTCTTCGGCGGTGGTGCGCACATGCACATCGACATTGGCCGGGTTTTCGAACTGTTGCGGCATCCATGCGCCTTCGGTCTCGTCGAGCAGTTCTTGCGCCCGTTCGATCGCACCCTTCATGCCCTTTTCCTTGGCCGTCAGGTCAAAGCTTGCGCCATAGGCGAGCATTAGCCGCCGCCGCTCGATCGACATGGATTCGGGCATCACCAGAACCAGTTTATAGCCCTTGACCGCCGCGACCATGGCGAGGCCGACACCGGTATTGCCCGATGTCGGTTCAATGATCGTACCGCCCGGTTTGAGTTCCCCCGAGGCTTCCGCCGCTTCGATCATGGCCAGTGCGATCCGGTCCTTGATCGACCCGCCGGGATTGGCCCGCTCCGACTTGATCCAAACCTCTGTGCCTTTTGGCGCGTTGCCGAACAGGCGGTTCATTCTGATATGCGGCGTATTACCGATGGTTTCGAGAATATTGGCGGCAATCATGATGTGGTCTCTCCTGTCTCGGTGCGGCGCGACGCTCCGGATGTGGCGCCGGTAGCCTTGTTGTCACATGATAAAGCCTTATCTCGCAATTCCGCCTCAGCTTGCAACACCTCTCTTGGCGGATCGAAGGTGCGCGCTGCGCCAAGCTGGGGAAACAGCCGCGACCATAAGGCGGTAATGGCGATGGCCCCTGCGCCGCCGCCAACAATCGCCACCACCGGGCCGACCAGAAAGGCGAGGCCGCCGGTAAATGCATCGCCAAGCTCATTCGAAGCGCTGATTGTCATCTGACTCACCGCGCCGACACGGCCCCGCTTGTCGTCGGGGGTGTGGAGCTGGATCAGGGAACTGCGGACATAGACACCGAACATGTCCGCCGCGCCGCATATGGCAAGGCAGAAGACCGAGAGCGGGAGCCAGGTGCTGAGACCGAAACCGATAGTGGCGACACCGAAGACGATCATGGCAATAAGCATCACATTGCCGACATTGCGCTTCAGCGGGACGAAGGAGAAGATACCGGCGACGATCACCGCGCCGATGGCGGGGGCAGGAGCAAGCAGCGACAGCGCCAGTTCTTCCGATCCCAATATGTCGCGCGCATAGACCGGGATCATCGCCTGCGCGCCGGCAAGGAACATCACCATCAGATCGAGCGTGATCGCCCCCAGCACCAGCTTGTTGGTGCCGACATAGCTGAGGCCGTCCACAAGCTGGCGAAGCGGTCCGCGCGAACGGTCCATCGCCGCACGCGCTACCGGGCCGATACGCAGCATCGCCAGTGTCGAAAGAGCGTAGAGACCGGCACAGACGAAATAGGGAAGCGACGGCGCGACCTGATAGAGCGGGCCGGCCATGGACGGGCCGACTATGACTCCAACCTGCCAGGCAATGGTTGAAAGCGCGATGGCCTGGGGTAGCGATTCCTTGGGGACAAGATTGGGTGCCAGCGCCGTGATTGCCGGGCCGAGAAAGGCACGGCAGATACCCAGAAGCACCGATATCGCGTAAATCCAGCCGATGCTGATCGCACCCTGATATGTGAGCAGCGCCAGCAGCAGCGCGATCGCGCCCTGTACAGCCAGCACGATACGCGCAATCCATCGTCTGTCCATGCGATCGGCAACCCAGCCGACAATCGGGGTGAGAATGAACAGCGGCAGAAATTGCAGCAGGCCGATAATCCCCAATATGCCTGCCGATGCCGCAATGCCCAGATCCTCTCGGGCCAGATTATAAGCCTGCCAGCCAAGGATCAGCATCATCGCATAGAGCGCGAACATCGCCGTCAGCCGCGAGAACCAGAGATAGCGGTAATTGGCGATGCGGAACGGGTGCACCGCTTTGTCGTCGGCAGGGTGTTCGGTCATCAGCGTCAATTAGGCAAGTGCCGGTCAATCCGCAATGGCCGGTACAGGGTCACGATGACCGTGGTGAATGGTGCGAGCCGGAGAACTGGCGCATTTCTACAACGTTATTTTTCTGTCATAAAAATATTTCGTAACCGTCACATTAGCTTCACCCCATTGCCATTAGCCGCTGTTAGGGCCGCAGAAAAATCGGGAGGGCCGTTCTGGCCGGATAATTCTCCCGACTTTTCGTAATCTTAAGGCGCATGACGTGCCAGCAGGGAGTGCAGTATAAAATGGCTATTTATCCAAAAAATTCAATGACTTTCTCCGCTTCTTCCGGCAATCGTCAGGCCCTGAAAACCGCAGTCAGCGCCGCCGCACTGGCCGTCGGCTGCACCATTGCCGCACCGGCCATGGCACAGCAGCCGCTGCTGCAGTCGGAAGAAAGTCCCTTTGCCAACAGCATGAATGCGCCGGTGTTCCAGGTCTCTAACGCACCGCAGGATGTTACTGTCGATGGCACGGAAGATGAAACTGTAGATGTAGGACCGGGCGAAACACTGACAGTTACGGCTGATGGCAGTATCTCTGTAGACGATGGCGATGCTGTTGAGGTTGATGGTGATGGAGCAACCATTAACAATGACGGTACCATTTCATCATCAGATGGTCGCGCGATAGATGCGCGCGGTGTCGATAATACGGTTATCATCAATAACGGCACAATCAGTTCCACCGATTCCGATGTGATCGATGTATCCGGCAGCGATGGGGTAACCATTACCAATACCGGCACGATCCTGGGCGATGTCACCGATGTCAAGGGCATCGACGGTGGAGATAATCTGACGGTCACCAACTCCGGCATTATTCGGGTGACCAACGGCGAAGGTAAGGGCATCGAGGGTGACGAGAACCTAACCGTGATGAACATGGAAGGTGGCCTGATTGAAGCATTGGGCCAAGGCGCTGAGGCCGTCGAAGCCGATGGCGCAGGTCTTGTGCTGGTTAACGCCGGCACAATCCGCTCGGAATTTGATGACGCTGTCGACGGTGATGACAATGTCGATATCACCAACAGTGGTTTGATTGAGGGTAACGCCAACGATGCGATCGAACTCAATAGCGGCACGATTACCAATTCGGGTACCATCATCTCGCTGTCGAGCGATCCTGAGGGCACTCCGTCCACAATTGGCGGTCCGCCGGAGCTGGATGCCGCGATCGATTTCGATGCCGGCACGCCGGGCAATGAAGATGGCACCGTTACCAACCTCGCTGGTGGCCTGATCGAAGGTGATATCGGCATCGTTGCCAGCCCGGGCAATGTCGGTAACTCAACACCCAATCGCGGTGCGCAGACAGTGATCAACAATGGCACCATTCGAGGCCGCATGGGCACCGCTGTCGCACTCGGCTTCGGTGACGACACATTTGAGCAGCAGGAACAGGGTGTTGTTGACGGCATTGTCGACGGCGGTGACGGTTTCGATACCGCTCGCATCGGTGGTGCTTTCGACAGCGACTTCCTGATCAATTTCGAACAGATCAGCTTTGCCAATGCCGTAATCGGAGGCATGCGCACGGTTACCGGCGATGTCACCATTGACGGTCCTGTCACCTTCAACCTCACCACCGATAATCTGCTGGTCGACGGCGACCTGACGCTGGAAAACAGTGCTGTGGTCAATGTGACCACCAATTTCGATATCACCACGGTGCTTACCGGTCAGCCGATCGCGATAGTGGACGAGACCGGCACCTTTACCGATAATGGTGTCACCGTGAATGTCATCGATGATGACCTGCTGCTCGATTTCGATGTTGATGTCGGTTCGATCCTGATCACGCCACAGGCGGCCAATCCGGGTGCCAATTCAGCGGATGGCAATGTCCTGCTGCTGGGCAACACGCTGCAGGCGGCCCTGGTCCTGCGCTCGCTGGACCCGACCTTCGCCAACCAGATCAACGATCTGGGAAGCCTTGCTGCCTTCGAAACCGCAGCCAATGGCCTGCTGCCATCGCTGAGCACCGGTATCTCGCGTGAGATTTTCGAGAGCTCGAACATGGGCAGCCGCTTCCTTGATCAGCGGATTGCCGAAAAGGGCAGTGGCATCTGGGGCCAGTTCGGCTATCGCGCATCCGATCGCGATACCCGCTCGACAACGGTTTCAGGCTATGACGCCGACAGCTTCACCTTTGCCCTTGGCGCGGACACCCATGTCAGCGACACGTTCATTCTGGGCATCGCCGGCGTCTACAGCAATATCGACATTGGCGAGACCAATGGCAGCAACGAGAATATCGATATCGATAGCTACAAGATTTCGCTCTATGGCGGTCTCAACTTCACCGACCAATTCTATGTCAATGGTGAGGTCGGTTACAGCTTCAGCGATGTCGACACCGCGAGAACCGCGCTCACCGGACCTGTCCAGGGCGCGTTCAATGTCGACGGTTATGTTGCTCGCGTCGAGGCCGGCTACATCATCGAGACGTCGGAGAACTTCTCGCTGACCCCGACACTCGGCCTCAACTATATGTATCTCGATTTCGACGAATATACCGAGTTTGGCGGCCTTGCTCTCGGCGTTACTCGCGACGAAGTACAGTTCTGGGAGGGGCGTATCGGCCTGACCGCCAATGCCGATTTCGATAAGCTGAAGGGCCTGTTGCGGGTTGTCTATGCCTATGACTTCGACGCTGACGCCCGGGTGGCGCAGCTGACGCTGTTCAATGCGCCATCCTTTGTCGTGTCATCGGATACGCCAGCCGAGGGCCGTTTCGAAGTCGATGCCGGCTTTGGTTATGACCTCTCGGATATGGCCCGTATCGATCTGTCCTATACCGGTGAATTCGCTGATGAATTCACTTCGCATGGTGGTCTGGTCCGGCTCCGCTTCGGTTTCTGATTATCGCCATTTCTGATCGCTGGAGGGGCCGCCCATTTCGGGCGGCCCCTTTTTCGTATTGGCCTATCTTGCGCCATCCCCCGAAACGATGCTCTAAACAGGGACATCCCGGGACGACAAGGGGATCAAAAGTCGGCTTCTCCGGGAGGATCATTTCATAGGGGAGGTGCGAAATGAAAATGTACATCAAAGGCGTGGTTGTTGACGATCAGGAAAAAGCGCTGGCCTTCTATACCGGGAAGCTCGGCTTTGTGGTCAAGCATGACATTCCCGTTGGTGAGCACAGATGGCTGACCGTTGTATCGCCCGAAGAGCCCGATGGCGTCGAACTGGGCTTGGAACCCAATGCACATCCCGCATCGCGTAGCTTTCAGGACGCACTCAAGGCAGATGGTATTCCGTTCACCGCATTCAGCGTCGATGACATGGAAGCCGAGGTGGACAGGCTACAGGCAGCGGGTGTGACCTTCACCCAGTTACCGGTCGAAGCAGGGGGTGCCACAATAGCGATTTTCGATGATACGTGCGGCAATCTTATCCAGCTGATGCAGGTCGACGCCTGACGTTCCGGTCAGCGTGCGGATCAGGCGGAAATTACCACCTGATCGCCCAGCTTGGCGATGGCAAAAAGCTGGGCCGCAAATTCATCAGGTATGCCGACACAGCCATGGGTGGCATAGCCGAATTCGACCTCGCTGCCATGGATGGCAATGCCGTCATTGGTCAGCCGCAGCATATAGGGCATGGGCGCGAAATAGAGATTGGACACATGGTCGATGTCCTTCTCGGTGATGGTGAACTTGCCCGTTGGTGTCGGTTTCTCATCAGCACCATAGAGGATCACCGCGGTGCCGATTTCATAGCCGCCGCGATAAACCGACATTACCTGGTCTTCCAGATTGACGGTAATCAACAGCTTGCCCTGTTTTGGGGCATTGGCTTCGTCCCAGACCCAGTCACCATGCTCAAATGGCCCTTCGACTGTCAGCATCTTCCGAATGGGATAATCGCCGACCATTGCAACGGCATTGCTGGCTGGCCGTGAAACTGCGGCACTGGGGCTGTTATCGGTAACAAGGCCATTGTCGCGGCTGATCTCGGGTGTCGCGTCCGCGCCATCTGGTGTATCGGAGAGCGATACAGCTTCAGCGGTATCAGGCCGGGACTTGAGTCTATCAGGATCGGCAAAAAGCGTGTCTTCGAACGGCAGTTGCGGTGTTTCGGTTTTGGGCGCTGTCGCAGCCGCCGTCCGATCCTTGGCAGGTGCCTCGGCGGCGTTGGATGGCATCAGCAAGCCGAAAAGCGGCAGCACCAGCAGCGATGACAGCATAGCCACCAGGCCAAAGCGGCGCGCCGTCTGTGTCTGCTTGCTCTTACTTTTATGCGGCATGAGGGATTTTCCGGTGACAAGGCGCTGAATTCAACCGCTTGTAATTAGCGCAAAACCGGTATTTTGCCAATGGCTGTGGTGTCGCTGTCCCATGACAAGACGGTGGCCTGCGTGAATCTTACCGTGACTGTGACCGGTTTTGGTGCTCAGCCCAGGCTGACGAAACTGTCGAGCACGCGTTTGCGGCCCGAGGTTTCGAAATCGATTTCCAGCTTGTTGCCTTCCTTTTCGGCCACTGTGCCATAGCCGAATTTCTGATGGAAGACACGGGCACCGAGAGTGATATCGTCGCGGCCCTTATTTCCCATGCTGACCGCGCTGCGGCGGTTTTCAGCGACGCGTTTCGGAGTAGTGTCAAAGCCGCCTTTGAGATGCGCTGCGCGTTGCCAGCCAGGGCCGCGGCGCGAGGCGCGATCGGGGTCACGGGCAAGATGCGCAAATGGGTCCTCACGCTCTGACCAATTGGCGCGCCACAGGCTTTCGCCGCCGGTCATGCTGTCTTCCATGTCCACCGCATCGGCAGGGATTTCGCCTATAAAGCGCGATGGGATAGCGCTGGTCCACTGGCCATAGATGCGGCGATTTGCGGCATGCAAAATGGTACAGCGGGTACGGGCGCGGGTGATTGCGACATAGGCGAGGCGGCGCTCTTCCTCCAGGCTCGCCGTGCCGCCTTCATCGAGCGCACGCTGTGATGGGAACACGCCTTCTTCCCAGCCGACCAGAAAGACATTGTGAAACTCCAGCCCCTTGGCCGCATGGATGGTCATGATGGTGGCGGTGTCGCCCTGATCGGCAGCATCATTGTCCATCACCAGACTGACATGCTCGAGAAAGTCGCCCAGCGTCTCATATTCTTCCATGGCGCGGGCGAGCTCGGAGAGGTTCTCCAACCGCCCCGAGGCCTCGACGCTTTTCTCCGCCTGTAGCGTGGCCGTATAGCCGCTTTCATCGAGCACCTGCCGCACCAGATCGGCCGGGGTCATGCTGTTCATTTCATCGCGCCAGCGGGCGATATGCTTCATCAATCCGGCCAGTGCATTGCGCGCCCGAGGCGGCAGTTCGTCGCTGTCGAGAATATCGAACGCCGCGCGCGACAGCGGCGTGCCCGTAGCCCGCGCCAACCGGTGAATCTTCTCCACCGATTTGTCGCCAAGCCCGCGTTTTGGCGTATTGACGATCCGCTCAAAGGCCAGGTCATCGGCAGGCTGGTTGATCACCCGCAAATAGGCGAGGGCATCGCGGATTTCGGCGCGCTCATAAAAGCGAAAACCGCCGATAATGCGATAGGGCATGCCGATAGCAATAAAGCGGTCCTCAAACTCGCGCGTCTGGAATTGCGCGCGGACCAATATGGCGCAGTCATTCAGAGACACGCCCTGGCGTTGCAACGATTCCAGCTCCTCACCAACGCGCCGCGCCTCTTCCGGGCCATCCCAGATGCCGAGGACGCGCACCTTGTCGCCGGGATCGAGCTCGGTCCAGAGCGTCTTGCCCAGCCGTCCGCTATTCGCCTGTATCAGCCCCGATGCGGCGGCCAATATCTGCGGGGTAGAACGATAATTCTGCTCCAGCCGCACGATAGTCGCTTCGGGAAAATCCTTTTCGAAGCGCAATATGTTGCCGACTTCGGCCCCGCGCCAGCTATAGATGGACTGGTCATCATCGCCGACACAGCAGATATTGTGATGCGACTGGGCCAGCAGGCGCAGCCAGAGATACTGGCTGGCATTGGTGTCCTGATACTCGTCAACAAGGATATATTTGAACCGCTGCTGATACTGTTCCAGCACCGTACGGTCGGTTTTGAGCAGGGTCAGCATATGCAGCAGCAGATCGCCAAAATCGCAGGCATTGAGAGCCTTTAGCCGGTCTTGGTAAAGCTGATAAATTTCCTGTCCGCGGCCTTGGGCATAGGCCTCACTATCGGCGGCGCTAAGGTCTTTGGGGTTAAGCCCGCGATTTTTCCAGCCGTCAATTTGCGCCGCCAATTGCCGCGCTGGAAAGCGCTTGTCGTCAATATCATTGGCCTGGATGAGTTGCTTCAACAGTCGCAGCTGGTCATCGGTGTCGATAATGGTAAAATTGCTCTGCAGCCCCACCAGTTCGGCATGACGGCGCAGCATTTTTGCGCCGATGGAATGGAAGGTGCCGAGCCAGGGCATCCCTTCGACCGCCTCGCCAACATGGCCGCCGACCCGCTCACGCATTTCGCGCGCGGCCTTGTTGGTGAAGGTAACGGCAAGAATTTCCGATGGCCATGCGCGGCGGGTAGCGAGGATATGCGCCAATCGCGCGGTCAGCGCCGCCGTTTTGCCCGTGCCCGCGCCCGCCAGCATCAGCACCGGGCCATCCAGCGTGGTCACCGCCTTGCGCTGCTCCGGGTTTAATCCGCGCAGATAAGCCGGTTCAGCCTGGGGCACGGGCGGCGCATCGTCAAAACCGCTATCATCGGGGAAGGGACTGGTCATGCCCTGAACACTTAGGGAACGATGAGATTCCCGACAAGGGTCTGGCGCAGGCTATTCACTTCTATCCGGCCGCATAAGGTGCAGGCTGGCGCGGCCGACTTTGCGTGGGCCTTCCTGATCGAAACCCTTGATGACCAATTCCTCGCCATGGCCGGTTTCGGCTGCGATCAGTGTAGACGGCGCAAACCAGCCCAGGCGATTGAGCTTGTCGATGGCAACGGCAGCGGCATTCTGGCCATAAGGCGGGTCGAGCAGCACCAGATCATAGGTCTGGCGCGCCGGACCAATGTCGAAGACCGAGCGCGTCTGCACCTGGCAGCGATCCTCTGCATCAAGCATGGCAATATTGTTTTTCAGCGCATTGATCGCATCGCGGTCCTGTTCGACAAACAGGCACGATGCCGCACCCCGCGATAGCGCCTCCAGACCCAGCGCCCCCGATCCGGCAAACAGATCAAGCACCGCCAGGTCTTCAAAACTGCCCAAGCGGCTCATCAGCATGGAAAACAGTGTATCGCGCGTGCGGTCGGCGCTGGGGCGCGTAGTCATGCCCTTAGGTGCTTTCAGATTGCGCCCGCGCCACTGTCCGGCGATGATCCTCATATGTTCAGCTTTTCCAGCGTCTTGCGGAACTTGATCAGATCAACCTTGCGCACCGCAGACACATCGCCCGGTTGCAGATCGCCAATGGTGAACGGCCCGTAAGAGGTGCGGATCAGCCGTGAGACCTCGAGCCCAAGATGCTTGAGTACATTGCGCACTTCACGGTTCTTGCCTTCGCGCAAGGTAATCTCGATCCACTGGTTGCGTCCGGTGCGTCGCTCCAGATTGGCGTCGATGCGGCCATAGCGCATGCCGTCGACGACCACGCCATCGATCAGTTCTTCCAGCTGGTCCTGGCTGACATCGCCAAAGGTGCGGGCGCGATAGGTGCGTTTGACGCCCGTGGCAGGCAATTCCATTTCACGCTTGAAGCCGCCGTCATTGGTGAGCAGCAAAAGTCCCTCGGTATTGAGGTCCAGCCGGCCAATCGGCATGACTCTTGGCAGATCGGGAGCACGCTCTTTCAGCGTATCGTAAATCGTCTTGCGCCCGGAAAAATCGCGTTCTGCTGTCAAGGTGCCAACCGGCTTGTGAAAGCACCATAATTTGGTTGGTTCGGGCTGTTTGACTGGCTTGCCGTCAACGGTAATGCCATGCAGGCTGGTCAGCAGCGTTGCCGGGGTGGTTACGGTCTGACCATGCAGGGCAACGCGATTATCGGCAATCATCCGCTCGATCTCACGCCGTGAGGCTACACCCGCACGCGCCAGGAGCTTTGCGATACGATCACCTTTATCGCCTGGTTTTTCCGGTTGCGCATTTGCCACTTTTGGCTTTTTCGGCTGCGGTTTTGGTTCAGTCGGCACTTCTGTCAATGCGTCATCCGGTCCGTCATCGAAGGGCGACCACTCATTCTCACCCGGCCTGTGCTCGGCATCGCGTGTCTGGGGGCGGTTGCGTTTGGCAGGCCTCGGTTTCTTCGAGGGTGAGGAGCGCTTTGCGGTCATGCGAGCGCTATACTCTCTCGCATGATGATTGACAGCCGCAATTTACAGCCCACATTCGCTACAGGGTAAGCTGAAGGACGCGATCATGGCTTTTTTCAAGCGATTCAAACGCTCTATCAATACGGTATTGATCGTCGAAGACGAACCGCTGGTGGCGTTCGACAATGAAATGCACTTGGCCGATGCCGGCTACACCGTGGTTGCAACGGTGGATACGGCTGCCGAGGCGCTGCAGTATATTGCCGACAGTCGCCCCGATATGGTGGTGACCGATGTCCGGTTGCGCGGCGATGGTGATGGCGTCGATGTCGCCCGGGCCGCGCATGATGCGCATATTCCGGTCATTTTCGTCACCGGTGCCTGCCCGATAGAGGCGCGCAAGCTGGCCGGCGGCTGCCTGGCCAAGCCCTATGGCCCGCGCGATCTGGTTCGGGCGGTGGAAACGGTGGACCGGATCATTCGTGGCGAAAAACCGGCAAAAATCCCGCGCGCGCTGACATTATATCATGACGTTTGACTGAGCATCCCCGGCAGGACGTGACCATCCCGGTTCAGCGCCAGGGCGCTGTAACCTGACGGGCTATTTGCGCGAAATACCAGATGCAGGGCAGGCAACGCTGCCCCCGATGCGTGGGACAAGAAAATGCGACTTCTGGGTTTTTCGCTGCTCGCGAGCGGCACATTATTGGCGGGCATGATCGGCTTTCAGGTTATGGACAGTAAGGCCGATGACGGCGGCATGGAGATGGACCATGCCGTGCTGGCCGAACTGTTCACCAGCCAGGGCTGTTCGTCCTGTCCGCCGGCCGATGCGGTGGCAGCGGAACTGGCGCAAAATCCCGATATTGTCGTTGTCAGCCGCCCGGTGACATATTGGGACAGGCTGGGCTGGAAGGATACACTGGCCAGAGAAAGCAACACTAGGCTGCAGCGCAGCTATGCGAGCCGGGGTTTCGCCCGCGCCGGTGTCTACACGCCGCAAATGGTGATCAATGGCCGCGCCGCCGCCATCGGTTCGCGCGGCTATCGGGTGCGTGACCTGATCATGGCCGAGCAGAAACGCAACCCGTCCGCCAAACTTGACATTACCCACAATGATGCGGGCGACATTACCGTCACGGTCAGCGGCAAGAGCAACAGCAGCGCCAATGTCACTTTGCTGGCGCTGGACAGCAGCGAAACCGTGAATGTCGGCCGCGGCGAGAATGGCGGCCGGACGCTGACCTATAGCAATGTGTTGATGCATGAAGACGTAATCGGCGCATGGAAGGGCGGTCGCAAGACCTTCACGGTCACCCGTGACGCGCTTACCCTTGCCGGTGCCGATCGCTATGCCATTGTCGTGCAACAACCGCGCGGTGGTGAGGTAATGGCGGCCAGTTATATCTGATTTTCCGGGCCTGGCTCACGCAGGACAGTTCTGAGCGGACATACAAGCCACCAGCCTCTGCCGCCGAACACATGTCGCAATAGGGGAAACTCTATATTGCTTCCGCCTCGGTGCAATGCCATGAGACGCCTTTGAAAGGGCGGATAACCATATGGCAACACAGGCAAAGAAAGACTGGCGCGACAATCTCCCTGTCGGCCTTCGCCCTTATCTGCAACGTTCGGCACTTGCAGCACTCTTTCTCGGGGTTTCATCGGGTTTTCCCTTTGCCATGATCGCGGCGACACTGACCACGCGTCTGGCCCAGTCGGGCATTGAGAAGTCGACGGTCACGCTCTTCGCACTGACCTTTCTGGCGTATAATTTCAAATGGATATGGGCACCGATTGTCGATGTCGTGAAGCTGCCGCTGATCGGACGGCTCGGGCAACGTGTGTCCTGGCTGCTATTTGTCGCCGTGCTGGTATCAGTGGCGATTATCGTGCTTGGCTCCCTTGATCCCAAGGCCGATATTGCCGCGGTTGCCATTGCCGCCATATGCGTCGGTGTTGCCGGTGCGACCTTTGATATTGTCATCGATGCCTATCGTATCGAGCTGCTCAAGCCCGAAGAACTGGGCGTCGGATCGGGTATGTCCCAATATGGCTGGCGCATGGGCGCTGCAGGAGCCGGCGCTTTGGCCCTGGTCGTTGCTGCCCGTTCCGACTGGTCCACTGCCTATTATGCCTGTTCGGCTTTTTCGTTGTTCGCGATATTTACCGGACTGTGGATGGGTGAGCCCGAGCGGCATTCCGAACCGAAACCACTGCACAATCCGGTCGAAGCCGCGATTGCCTATGTCAGCCCCCTGATCGAGTTCTTCAAACGGTCGGGAGCGGTGATCGTGCTGATTTTCGTTCTGGTTCACAAAATCGGCGACACGCTGGCCAATCTTACTTTCCGGCTGTTGTTTGAGGATCTGGGTTTCACCAATGATGAAGTGGCGTTTTACGATGTTGGTCTCGGCTTCATCGCGCTGCTGGTCGGTATCTTTATCGGCGGCGTGATCTATGCCCGTTTCGGCATGAAAAAGGCAGTCATGCTCAGCCTGGTGTTGATGATGATCAGCAACCTCTCCTTTGCCGGACTGGCGGTTATCGGCCATAATAACTGGGCCATGGCGGCAGCCATCGGCTTTGAGAATTTCGCCAGTGGCATAGGCGGTGTGGCTGTCGTGGCTTATCTGTCGGCACTGTGCAATTTGCAGTTTACCGCGACGCAGTTTGCGCTGCTTTCGGCCGCCGCCAGCATTATTGGGCGTTTCCTCACAGGCACAACCGCTGGCAATCTGATCGAAAATATGGGCTTTGTGAACTTCTACCTGCTAACCACGTTGGCGGCGCTTCCAGGTGTCATCATCTTCTGGCTGATGGTGCGTTCGGGGCTGGTGGACCGTTCGCTAGGCACGGCAGGCATGGCAGAAGGTGCAGCCAAAAGCCAATGATCTGGATCATCCTGCCCATCGTTCTGCAAGTTGTCTGCATCATCCACCTGTTTCGCGGCAGCGCCAACCGGCTATGGCTGCTTGCAATTATCGCGCTGCCTCTGATCGGTTGCCTGGCCTATTTTCTGCTCGAAATCCTGCCTGAGCTATCGGGCAACAAGCATGTGCGCAAGGCACGCAAACAGGCGGTGCGCGCCATCAACCCCGAAGGTGCGATTCGCGCTGCACGCGAGCGTCTGGAACTGACCGATTCATCGGCGAACCGGCTGGCACTGGCGGATGCGCTGGCTGAAGCCGGTCGTCCGGAAGAGGCAGCCCCTGCCTATCGCCATGCCCTGGAGGCGATGCCCTTTGCCGACAGCGCTACCCTTTTCAAGCTGGCCGACGCGCTGCTGCTCAGCAATAGCCCGGAGGCGGCACAGCAGGTCCTTGACGACATGGAGGATGTTCAGAGCGATAGTGATCGGGTGAAGAAATATCTGCTTAAGGGCCGAGTGGCCGAAGCGCTGGATGATAGCGCAGCGGCCAGGACGGCCTATGCCGAAGCGCTGGCGATCAGGGAAAGCGACGAAGCGCGCTGCCGGTTGGCTGCGATGCATATCGCCGCCGATCAGGCGCATCTCGCGCTGCCCCTGTTGCGTGATGTGAAGCAGAATTACGATTTGCGCGATAAAGCACTGATCGACAACGAGCAGGCCATGTATGACTGGGCACTGGCTGAACTGGCGCGGCTGGAGAAATCCTAGCTCTCGAGGTTCCCGCTAGACAGGCAGCTCGTCGTTCAGTCTCAGCACGTCGCCCGCGAGATAGAGCGAACCGGCGATCAGTGTCAGCTCATTGGCGGGATTGTCACTATGGTCGAGAGCAACGGCGACATCGTCTGCTATCGCCACTTCTGCAACCTCCGCGAGCTCCGCCATTGCCTTCAGCGCATCGGCCGCATGACAGGCATGGCCATTGACCGGAATTGCGGTGAAGCGGTTGATATGTGGTGCGAGGGCATTGATCATCATCTCGGCATCCTTGTTGGCGAGCATGCCGAGAACCAGATGAATTTTGCGCTCGGGCGCCTGTTCGCGCTGCTGCTTCAGCCAAGCAGAAAGCTGCTGCGCTGCTAGCGGGTTGTGACCACCATCGATCCAGATTTCTGTTTGCTGCGCCTGACGGGTCAGCGGCCCATTGCCCAGCCGATGCAGTCGCGCTGGCCAATGGGCCCAGTCCATTGCAGCGGCCAGGGCAGGCTCGGGGATGGCGAGGGCGTTCTGGTGCCGGGCTATCGCCACGGCCAGTGCCGCATTTTCCTGCTGGTGCGCGCCGGTCAGCCTGGGCAGGGGCAGGGTGAGCTTGCCCACTGCATCGCGATAATGCAGTTGGCCCTCATACACCGCTATGTCCCAGTTCTTGCCGCGCGCCAGCAATGGCGCTCCGACATGTTCTGCCTGTGCCGCGACCGCACTGTCCGCCGGCTCGCCAAAAGCCTGCACCACCAGCGGAACACCCTGTTTGGCGATCCCCGCTTTCTCAAAACCGATGCGCGCCATTGGCTCGGCAGGGACATTGTCTTCAGGTGCGAGCAGAAACGCCTCGTGATCGAGCCCCAAATGGGTAATTGCCGTGATCAGCGGCCTGGTCAGCACATTGGTGGCGTCGAGTCGCCCGCCCAGGCCGACCTCGATAATGCATGCATCGGCTGGATGGCGGGCAAAGGCGAGGAACGCCACGGCGGTCGTGACCTCGAAAAAACTGGCGTCCAGCCCTTCGGCTTGATCAATTACCTGCTCAAGCAGCGTCGCCAGTGCATCATCGGCGATCAACTGGCCGGCAATGCGGATACGCTCGTTAAAGCGCACCAGATGCGGGCTGGTATAGACATGGCAGGTCAGGCCCGCCGCCTCAATCGCGGCGCGCAGAAAGGCGCAGGTTGAGCCCTTGCCGTTAGTGCCGGCTACATGCAGCGCCGGGGGCAAACGGTCCTGCGGGTTGCCGAGCCGGTCGAGCAGGGCATTGATCCGCTCCAGCCCCAGCACATCGCGCCCCGGGGAGAGCAGGCTCAGCCGGTCGAGCTGGCGCTGGACCGCGGGATCATCGGATATCGCGTGGTCGGGCATCAGTTTGACAGCCCCCTCTCCCAACCAGTTGACAGTAAAGATGAGGTTGAAATTGTTCCCCGGCAATTTCTAAAACATGCTGGGGGCATGTTTTACCTCAACTTTCCTGTCAACTCCCCTAAAGGGGAGAGGGTTATAGTCTCCCTCCCCTTTAGGGGAGGGATTAAGGGAGGGGGCTATCAGATCGGGCAGCATATTTTGGTTATTCACCACCCCAACCCCTCCCGCAAGCGGGAGGGGCTTAATCATCACGCCGCCTCGCTCGCCGTCATATAACCGATCAGCTTGGCCAGCGTATCGCGCATTTGGTGACGGTGCACCACCATGTCGATCATGCCATGGTCGAGCAGATATTCCGCGCGCTGGAACCCTTCGGGCAGCTTTTCCCTGATGGTGTTCTCGATCACCCGCTGTCCGGCAAAGCCTATCAGCGCGCCGGGTTCGGCAATGTGGATATCGCCGAGCATGGCATAGCTGGCGGTGACACCGCCGGTGGTTGGATCGGTGAGCACAACAATATAGGGCAATCCCTCGCTTTTGAGCCGGTCGATAGCCACCGTTGCACGCGGCATCTGCATCAGCGAGAGAATCCCCTCCTGCATCCGCGCGCCGCCAGCGGCGGTGAAGATAATATAGGGCGCATGAGCCTGGATTGCAGCGTTGATACCGGTGAGAAAGGCGCTGCCCACCGCCATGCCCATGGAACCGCCCATAAAGGCAAAATCCTGTACGCCGACAACCGCACGCTGGCCGTCAATATCGCCTTTGGCATTGGTCAGCGCATCGATGAACTCGCTATTGGCGCGTGCGGTTTTCAGGCGCTCCGTGTATTTCTTGCTGTCGCGGAATTTGAGCGGGTCTTCGGCCACTTCGGGGCTTTCCAGTACGTCATAGCGTCCCTCATCGAACAGCGCATCAAAGCGTGTCCGTGCGCCAATCCGGCCATGATGGCCGCAATGCGGACAGATATGTTCATTCTCTTCATATTCCTTGCTGAACACCATCTCGCCGCAATTCTTGCATTTGTGCCAGAGATTATCGGGCGTATCGCGCTTGGTCCCGAAAGGCAGATTATTGCGGACGCGGCTGAACCAGCTCATGCGGTATTTCCCTTGTTTTCGTTCCGTTCGTGTCGAGCGCAGTCGAGACACATAGCCTCAAGTCAAGGCATCTCGACTTCGCTCGAGGCGAACGGATTTTCGTTATCTTACTGCCCGGATAGCATCGGAAAGTGATTTAACATAGTCCCGGACATGTGGTGCGGCATAAGCGCCATGTTCGCCGACCAGTTCGACAATCGCCGAGCCGACAACCACGCCATCGGCAAGCTGCGCCACGGCGGCGGCCTGTTCGGGCGTGCGGATGCCGAAACCCACAGCGACGGGCAGGTCGGTCTGGCTTTTGATGCGTTCCATAGCCTCAGCGATGGAAGCGGTTGCGGCCTGTTGCTTGCCAGTGATCCCGGCGACCGAGACATAATAGAGAAAGCCGCTTGCCTGATCGAGAACGGCGGGCAGACGGGCATCATCGGTGGTCGGCGTGGCGAGGCGGATATTGGCCACAGCTTGGTGCGCCAGTGCCGGAGTGAGCGCGTCCTGCTCCTCGGCGGGGATATCGACACAGATCACGCCATCAACGCCGGCCTCGGCGCATTGCCCGGCAAACCACCCCGCCCCGCGCCGCAGCATCGGATTGGCATAGCCCATCAGTACCAGAGGTATTTGCGGGTGGCGCTCGCGGAAGTCTTTGGCGATCTGGAAGATATGGGCGGTCTTGGTACCCGCTTCCAGACTACGGATATTGGCAAGCTGGATCGAAGGCCCATCGGCCATGGGGTCGGTAAAGGGCATGCCCAGCTCGATAATATCCGCGCCGCCTTCAACCAGCGCATCGAGGATGGTCGGCGTGGCTTCGGGTGTCGGGTCGCCAGCGGTGACAAAGGCGACCAGTGCTGCCCGGTCGGCGGGGAAGGCGCCAGAAAGACGTGAGGAGAGGTGGGTCATTTTCGTGTATTCCCCTCCCTTAATCCCTCCCCTGAAGGAGAGGGAGACTTTATAGTCCTCTCCCCTTCAGGGGAGAGGGAAGAGCCGCGTAGCGGCGAAGGGAGAGGGGAAGTCTCAGTCTTCAGAGCAGAAATCGCCTCTTCGAGCTGCATAAGCATACCTGATAAATTGTTCATAACGTCAGAGTTGGTGAAGCGGATTACTGCATAGCCTTGCGATGATAAATAGCGGCTGCGTTCCTGATCATAATCTTCTTGCTGAACATGGGTGTCGCCATCGACTTCGACAATAATCTTCGGATCATTTGATGCAAAATCAGCGATATAATTGCCGATCACCTTTTGCCTGCGAAAAGCGATGCCTTTGAAACGCTTGGCGCGTAGTTCCAGCCATAGCCTTGTTTCGGGTTCAGACATGTTCTTGCGCATGTGTTTAGCGCGCTCTGTCAGCTTTGAGTCTCGCACTATCTGTACAGCCCCCTCTCCCAACCCTCTCCCCTGAAGGGGAGAGGGCTTTTAGATCTCCACCCCCAGGGCTTCTGCGACGGTGAAGATATCCTTGTCGCCGCGGCCGCAGAGATTGGCGAGAATGATCTGATCCTGATCCATTGCCTTGGCCCGCTCGACCACCTTGGCGATGGCGTGGCTCGGTTCGAGCGCAGGGATAATCCCCTCGGTGCGGCACAAGAGCTGGAAGCCTTCAAGCGCTTCATCATCGGTGCAGCTGTCATATTCGACGCGGCCATTTTCCTTCAACCAGGCATGTTCCGGGCCGATGCCGGGATAGTCGAGGCCAGCGCTGATCGAATGGCCTTCGGTGATCTGGCCGTCCTCATCCTGCAGCAAATAGGTCTTGTTGCCATGCAAAATGCCCGGCGCGCCGCCGGTCAGGCTGGCGGCATGGTCATCGCCATCCAGTCCAAGGCCCGCGGCCTCGATGCCGAGCATCTTGACGTCGGGATCATCAAGAAACGGGTGGAACAGGCCCAGCGCATTGGAGCCGCCACCGATACAGGCGACCAGCAGATTGGGCAGGCGATTGACCCGCTCGAGCATCTGTGCCCGCGCCTCATGGCCGATGACGCTCTGAAAATCGCGCACCAGTTCGGGATAGGGATGCGGCCCAGCAGCGGTGCCGATGATGTAGAATGTGTCGTGCACATTGGCGACCCAGTCGCGCAGGCCCTCATTCATCGCGTCTTTGAGCGTCGCGCCGCCGCTGGTGACCGGCACCACCTCGGCACCGAGCAGCTTCATACGGAAGACATTGGGCTGCTGCCGTTCAACATCTTTCGCGCCCATATAGATGACACAGGGCAGGCCAAAACGCGCGCAGACCGTAGCGGTGGCAACCCCATGCTGGCCCGCGCCGGTCTCGGCGATAATCCGCGTCTTGCCCATGCGCCTGGCGAGCAGGATCTGGCCGATGCAATTGTTGATCTTGTGCGCGCCGGTATGGTTCAGCTCATCGCGCTTGAACCAGATTTGCGCGCCTTTGCCCTTAGGCGCGTCCTTGCGGACCTCCTCGGTCAGCCGCTCGGCGTAATAGAGCGGGCTAGGGCGCCCGACATAATGTTCGAGCAGATCGTCAAACTCTTCGGCAAAGGCGGGATCATCCTGCGCCGCGCGATATTCCTTCTCCAGATCGAGGATCAGCGGCATCAGCGTCTCGGCGACATAGCGACCGCCATAATCGCCAAAATGCCCGCGATCATCGGGCTGGTTGGTGAAGGAGTTGGGGGCAGGGGTTTTGTTCACAATGAAATCCGTTCGCCCTGAGCCTGTCGAAGGGCTGTTCTTTATATGTAAAAGTGCGGGGCTTCGACAAGCTCAGCCCGAACGGGAAGAACTCTCAAAGTCCCGCACCGCTTGGCAAAAGGCGTGGATTTTGTCCATATCTTTCACACCCGGCGCGCTTTCAACACCGGAGGAGACATCCACCAGCGGCGCGTTGGTCACAGCGAGCGCTTCGCCGACATTCTCCGGTGATAAACCTCCGGCCAGCCCCCAATCCACCTGATGCTGATGATCGGCGAGCAGCGACCAGTCAAAGCTGGCGCCGGTACCACCGGGCAGGGCTCTTGCAGGTGCATCAAACAGCAACAGGTCCGCCGCATCATGATAGCGGGCCGAGCGTTCCAGTGTCCCGGCATCGCGCAGCCCCACTGCTTTCCAAACGCCAATGCCTGTCCTTTCGCGGACCGCGCGCAGCCATTCGGGTTTTTCGCTGCCATGGAACTGGACGATATCGGGTCTGACGGTGACAATGGCATGCCCGGTCAGTGCGGGCTCGGTATTGACCAGCAGCAGCACTGTCCTGATCCGTTTCCCTGCATGGGCACGCAGCTCTGCCGCGCGCTCCAGCGACACATGGCGCGGGCTTTTGGGGAAATGTACCAGACCGATATGGCTGGCACCGGCCTCGATAGCCGCGTCGATGCTATCTTCCCGGGACAGTCCGCAAATCTTGATTTCTACAGGATTCATGTTGTTCAAACTGATATGGTCGGGTTAGAAAATATCAGGCTTTTATCTGAGTGCAACGAGGACTCGGGGGTGTTGAAATGAAAAAGATTCTTGCGCCATTTGTCCTGATATTCCTGCTTGTCGCCTGTTCCGCCCTTAGTGAAGGCACCGAGAAAGGCGAGCAATATGTTTCGAAATTTCATAAGCTCTACAATGCCCAAGACTATGACGCGATGTACAGAACGGCATCCGAGGAATACCGCGAAGTCACCGCAAAAGATTTCCATAAGCGTCTGTTCAAGACACTGGAACGCAGGCTGGGGCAAGTCACTGGCAAGACCCGCACCGGATGGAGAGTGAATGCGGGAACAGGCGGAACCATTATCAACCTCGCCTATGATACCGACTTCGCTTTAGCCAAAGGGCAGGAAACCTTTGTCATCAGGCTGCGCGATGGCAAGGCAGAATTGTTGTCATATAATGTCAACTCCCCGGCTTTGATGATTGAGCTTGAAGAAAATTAAAGCGTTGCCTCAATTGCGCGTGCAGCCTGGGCAGGATCGTCGGCGCGGCTGATCGGGCGACCGATAACCAGCACCGATGCGCCGTCATCGCGGGCCTGCCTGGGGGTAACGGCGCGTTTCTGGTCACCCATATCGCTGCCTGCCGGTCGCAGGCCGGGGACGACGAAAAAGCCGCGCTTCCACTGCTTGTGCACCGCGCCGACTTCATGGCCGGAGCAGACAATGCCGTCGACACCGGCACTTTCGGCGAGTTCGGCGAGCCGCATCACCTGATCATGAGTCTCCCGCTGATAGCCGATCTGGTCCATGTCATTACCATCGAGGCTGGTGAGCAGGGTCACAGCGACGACCTTGGTATTCGCGCCGGCCGCAGCCTTGGCATCTTCCAGCATGGCGCGACCGCCAGCGGCGTGGACGGTCACGATTGCCGGTTCGAGCACATGGATCGCCTGCATCGCCGAGGCGACGGTGTTGGGGATGTCGTGCAGTTTCAGATCGAGAAAAATCGGCAGACCGATATGCGTCATCTCATGCACGCCATGATGGCCATGGGCGCAAAAAAACTCGAGGCCCAATTTGATCCCGCCAATATGGCCCTCGACCGACTTGGCCAGTGCCAGCGCCCGATCAAGATCGGGGACATCCATGGCGAGATAGATCGGGTTGCTCATAAACGATATGCTTTCCGGATAAGGCCTGTTGTTTCGAGCCTATTGTGTCGGGTCTGATTCCAGCGGGGATTTCGGTTCTGCTGCTGATGTCGTTGACACCGGAGGGGTTTCAAGGCGATTTTCAAGCGTTGCTATGCGCCGGTTTTTGCGCCAGCGCGAACCGCGATAGAGCAGCCACATTGGTACAAAACCAAGAAGGAAGGAGCCGATGATCAGCATTGGCAGCTTGGTATCAAGCAGTGTGTCGCTCCAGATTTTTACGGTGACATCATTCCAGTTATTATAGGAGAAGGCGACCAGCAAAATGGCCAGCAATACCCAGAATAACGTCTTGATAAACTGCATGTCTCACCTTTCACCCTGACGTTCAGCGCCGGTTTTTGTCACCATAACCGGGCTTGGCCGCGTTGGCGAGTCTGCGGCCATCTGGCAAGCGAATCTAGCCAAACACCCGTGCAAAAATGGTGTCGACATGCTTGAAATGATAGTCGAGCGTGAATTTCTCGCGCAGATCGTCTTCGCTGATCCTGGCTGTGACATCGTCATCCGCCAGCAGCAGATCGAGCAGCGATAGCTGACCATCGCTTTCCCACACCTGCATCGCATTGCGCTGGACGATGCGATAGGCGTCCTCACGGCTAATGCCTGCCTGGGTCAGCGCCAGCAACACCCGCTGCGAGTGCACCAGACCGCCCATGCGGTCGAGATTTTTCTGCATCCGTTCAGGATAAATCAGCAGCTTGTCGATGACCCCGGTCAGACGGCGCAGGGCAAAGTCCAGCGTAATTGTAGCGTCGGGGCCGATAAAGCGCTCGACCGAGCTGTGCGAGATATCGCGCTCATGCCACAAAGCGACATTCTCCATCGCGGGCAGGGCATGGCTGCGCACCATGCGGGCAAGGCCGGTGAGATTCTCGGTCAGTACCGGATTGCGCTTGTGCGGCATGGCGCTGGAGCCTTTCTGGCCTGGAGAGAAATATTCCTCCGCTTCCAGCACCTCGGTGCGCTGCAAATGGCGGATTTCGGTGGCCAGCCGCTCGATAGAAGAGGCAATCACAGCAAGAGTCGCGAAATATTGCGCATGGCGGTCGCGGGGTATCACCTGGGTGGAAACCGGTTCCAGTTCCAACCCCATTTTTTCGGCGACATGCGCTTCGACTTTCGGGTCGATATTGGCGAAAGTTCCGACGGCGCCGCTTATCGCACAGGTGGCAATCTCCTTGCGCGCGGCAACCAGCCGCTCACGGCCCCGGTCAAACTCTGCATAGGCTTGTGCCAGTTTCAGGCCGAAGGTGGTCGGTTCTGCATGGATGCCATGGCTACGGCCGATGGTCGCGGTATAGCGATGCTCCTCGGCGCGGCGTTTCAGCGCGGCGAGCAGCGCGTCCATATCGGCGAGCAAGATATCGCTGGCCCGGGCCAGTTGCACCGAAAGACAGGTATCGAGCACGTCCGAGCTGGTCATGCCCTGATGCATGAACCGTGCCTCATCGCCGACATTTTCCGCGACATTGGTGAGGAAAGCGATGACATCATGCTTGACCTCCGCCTCGATCGCATCAATCCGTGCGACATCAAAAGCGCCACGCTCCCATATCGCCTTGGCCGCCTCTTTCGGCACCACGCCCAGCTCCGCCAGCGCGTCGGTGGCATGTGCCTCGATCTCGAACCAGATGCGGAATTTCGCTTCCGGTTCCCAGATGACGGTCATATCGGGATGGGCATAGCGTGGAACCATGGCAGGCTTGTCTTTCTGGCTGGAATGAAGCGTTGGCGGCTCGCTAGCAGGATGGTGGGATCATCGCAATTGCCGAACATTTATTACGGCTAAGCAACGATTTTTGCCGGGTTTTTCGCTGGCAATTTGGCGCGCCATGACTAGTCTTCGCACCTGCATAGCACGGGCGGGGATGGCGCAGCGCAACCAAAAGGGGAGTGAGATGACCGATGCTCCGGTAACAGTCGCGTCGCAGACGGTGGAAGAACTCTCGCCCTTTGTCCGCATTACCTTGCGCATCTGGCTCAAAATCTATGGCTCGGTTGTCGGTCTGTTGCGCCCGTTTTTCGATCTGTTGGTGCGGTTGACCATTGCCTTTGCACTGTTCCGTTCGGGCATTGTCAAAGCCTTTGACTGGGACACAGCCCTGACACTGGCAACGCTGGAATATCCGGTCGGGTTTATGGCACCAGCGTCAGCGGCGCTTATCGGCATCATCATCGAACTGGCAGGCGCACTGCTGCTGGCGCTGGGCCTGTTGACGCGCAGCGCAGCAATAGCGGTGGCGCTGCTGCTGGGGATTAGCCAGGCGGTGTATATCCCGACTGATGTCAACCTGTTCACCATTGGCTTCATGGCGTGGTATGTGGTTCACGGTGCAGGTGCGTTTTCACTCGATCGCCTGTTGGCGCGAGGTCTGGCCGGCAGTGCATTGCCGCTGGCACCGTCTTTGATCCGCCTTGGCACGATATCACGCAACCATGTCTCGCCGCTGCTGCTATGGTTGTTCCGGCTGTGGATCGCGTTGACGCTGCTGATTGCCGCCGATGTGCTGCCCGATCTGGCCAATGCCCAATTTTTTCCTTCGGGCAGCTTTGCGCCATTGCCAGCATTGTTGGCGATCACCTTGGCAGTCTTTGCGCTTGTTGGCTTTTGCATGCCGGTGGTCAGCCTGGCGCTGTTGCTGAGCCTGACCGGGGCGCAATTCATGGCGTTCAACCCGGCACTGACCATGTTGGCGATGTTGTTCGTGCTGATCTTTCTGTTTTTCGGTGCCGGTTATATGTCTGTAGATCGCTGGCTCTATGGCTGGCTGCAGCGCCATGTGCTGTTCGACCGGCGGATTGACCAGGTGCCCGCGCATTGGCCGCATGTCGTGATCGTCGGTGGCGGCTTTGGTGGAATTGCCTGCGTTGCCGAGCTGAAGCGGTTGCCGGTGCGCATCACCCTGATCGACCGCAACAATTATCATCTGTTCCAGCCGTTGCTCTATCAGATTGCTACAGCGGGACTGTCACCCGCCGATGTCGCGACCCCGATTCGCAGCCTGTACCGTGAGGATGGCAATGTCCGGGTGCTGCTCGGTGAGGTTTCGGCGGTCGATAAGGCGGCCAAAACCATATGCTGCAACGAAACCGATATCGGCTTTGACTGGCTTGTGCTCGCCACCGGCGCTTCGCACAGCTATTTCGGCAAGGATCAATGGGCTCCCTATGCACCGGGGCTCAAGCGGATCGAGGATGCGGTGGCGGTAAGGGCGCATGTGCTGCGCGCCTTTGAAAGAGCCGAGGCGTGCAGTGATCCTGCAGAAATCGACCGGCTGCTGACCTTTGTCATAGTCGGCGCAGGACCGACCGGGGTGGAGCTGGCCGGAGCAATTGCCGAGCTGGCACGGTACGGACTGAAAAACGAATATCGCAATTTCGATCCGGCGGATACACGGGTTAAGCTGGTGCAATCAGGTCCCCGCATCCTGCCGGCTTTCCCGGAGGATCTTTCCGAAAAGGCAGCCGATTCGCTGCGCGCTTTGGGCGTCGAGATCATGCTCGGCGGCCGGGTCACCGATATTCAGGCAGATCATGTCATGGTTGGCGATGTGCGCATCGATACCCAGACCGTGCTCTGGGCCGCTGGGGTGGTGGCCTCGCCTGCTGCGAAATGGCTGGATGCCGAGGCCGACCGGTCGGGCCGAGTCATGGTCGATGATCATCTGCGCGTAAATGGCCACAGCCATATCTTCGCCATTGGGGATACCGCCGCCAGCATGGCCTGGGATGGAAAGCCTGTTCCGGGGCTGGCACCGGCGGCGAAACAGGCGGGCAAATATGTCAGCCGGATGATACACGCTGCGCTGACAGAAGCACCACAGCCGCCGCCCTTTGCCTATGTCCATCAGGGGAGCCTGGCGACGATCGGTCGCAAATCCGCGATTGCCGATTTCGGTTGGACCAAATTGTCCGGGGCTCTGGCATGGTGGCTATGGGGCCTGGTGCATGTCGGATTCCTTGTCGGCGTGAGGAACCGGCTGGCAGTGATTGTCAACTGGGGCTGGAATTATTTCACGCTGCAGCTCGGTATCCGGCTGATTACGGGCAAAACACCTGACGCGCCCGAGGATACGGCCTAACGGCTGACTCTTGTTAAATCAGCCCCTCAGCCTTCATGCTGACATGGCCGTCGCGACCGATGATGATATGGTCATGCACAGTGATATTCAGCCGCCGTCCCGCTTCGGAAATGTCGCGGGTGATGGCGATATCCTGGCGACTGGGCGATGGGTCGCCGCTGGGATGATTATGCACCAGAATCAATGACACCGCGCCCAGTTCCAGCGCGCGCTGGATCACCTGACGGGTATAGATGGCCGCTTCATCGACCGAACCGTCGGTGCTTTTTTCGTCACTGATCAGCATGTTGCGGCTATTGAGATAGAGAATGCGCACGCGCTCGACAGTGAGATGCGCCATATCGGCACGCAAATAGTCGAGCAATGCCTGCCAGCTGCCGATGACCGGCTGATTGACTACGGGTTCGCGCAGCAGCCGCAGCGCCGCCACTTGGGCTATTTTCAGTGCCGCAACACTGGTTTCACCGAGACCCGGCACTTGCATCAAGGCGCGGCTGTCGGCGCTCAGCACTGCAGCCAATGTGCCGAAGCGCGCGATCACCGCCTTGGCCAGTGGCTTGGTGTCGCGCCGGGGTATCGCCAGTGCCAGCAGATATTCAATCACCTCATGGTCTAGCAGAGCGGTGTCGTCCTGACCGAGCAGACGCTGGCGCAGCCGTGCGCGATGGCCGACGCCGGTTTCCGCAGAATCGGTCTTTGGCACCTCGGGAAACAGGGGCGCAGAAGCGGCAGCCTTGTCGGTCATCTTTGTCCCTTAACGCATATTGAACGCTGACTATAGCCGATATTCGGGCCCGGTTCATTGTCGATTGCACATGTTGGGCTTTTTGCGCAATAGAAGTGGCCATGACCGGAAACGAACAGGATGCGGAGACTATACCGCTGGAAACCCGTTCGCTGGTGCCCGGTTCGCTGCGGCTGCGGGTGTTTCTTGCCGTCCTGTTGCTACTGGCTGCGGTTGTCCTGCTGGCCTGGATCCAGCGGGTCGAAATTGCCGATAGCTTTGTCGCCGATTATCTGGCGGAGCAGGGCGTCGAGGCCGAATATGAGATTGTCGATATCGGCCTACAGCGCCAGGTACTGCGCAACCTGACCATCGGACCCGAAGCACAGCCGGACCTTGTCGTCGAGGAAATGACCATCACCACCCGCCCGGCGCTGGGCATTCCGGTGATAGAAAATATCCGGATGCGCGGTGTGCGGATCTTTGGTACCTATGATGGTGAGAGCGTTAGTCTGGGCGCACTTGATCCGCTCGTTTTTACTGATAGCGACGCACCATTCGAGCTTCCCGATTTCAGCGTGGATATCGATGATGCCCGTGTCCGCATGGACACGCCGCATGGCGTGATTGGGGTATCTTTCAACGGCAATGGCCATCTGAAGGACGGCTTCGAGGGCGAACTGGCCGCGATTGCCGGCACACTTGATTTCGGAAGCTGCCATATTGATCGTCCCAGCCTGTTTGGCACTATCAGGGTAGAATCGCTCGAGCCGATTTTTTCCGGCCCGTTGCGCGGTACCAGTATCGATTGCGCCGATTTTGTCGCTGACAGCGATGCATTTGCCTTCACCGTGGATCTGCGCGCCGACCGGACGCTCGCCGATATCGAACTGGCTGTAGGTGGAGCCGCCAGCGCGCCGCGCTATGCCGGATTACCACAAGGCAGCATATCGGGCGAGACGCTCCTTATTGACCTCCAGGCGGAACTGGATGGTGATACAGTGGCGATCCGTGGCGAAACGGCGATCGAGAATATGCGCTCGCCATGGATTGATGGCCGCGAGATTACCTTGCGCATTGACAGTGATCCGCTGGCGCTGGCCGATGTGCAGCAGCCTGATCGTTTGGTCGCGGCGGTCAATGCCGATGTTGCACTGCGTGGCGATGGACTGGCCGTTGATCCGGCGTGGAACGGGCTGGTTGCCGATGCGGTCGGCGGCAGCCCGCTAGCGCCTTTATGGCGTCGTGCTGCGCCGCAGCTCAATGCGCGGCTGTCCAGCGCTCGGCTGAGCGTGGATGGCGCGATGGCCGGGGGCATGCTGACGCTTGAACCTAGCGCGGTAAAACAGGACGATGGTCCAGTGATTGCGCGCTTTTCCGAGACTTCTATCGCGCTTGATGATGGCGCTGAGGGAAGGCCAGTCTTGCTCGCGGCCTATATTGTCGACCGTGCGTTGCCGCAAATTATGGCGGAAATGGTCTGGGATAGCGGCTCGCTGGCCCAACTCGATCTGTCGATGCCGTCCTATGCTGCCGGTAAGGCGCGTCTCGCCATTGATGCCTTGCGCGTGCGCCGATTGTCGGCTGATAGCTATGGACTGAGCGGTGCCATCGCACTCAGCGGACCGCTCCCTGATGGCGGTGCAATCGACAATCTCTATCTGCCGCTCAATGGCCGACTGGTCGGCGGTAATCACTATTTTGCCAGGGACCGCTGCCAGAAGCTGCGTTTCGATGCGCTGGAAATCGCCGAGACGCGCACTGGCAAGACCGAATTTTCGCTCTGTCCGGTCGGTCGCAGCCCGTTGCTCGCACTCGATGATAGCGGTGTGCGTATCAGCGCCGATATTGGCAAGCTGGCACTGAGCGGTGATCTGGCTGGCACACCCTGGGCCATCGGCTTCGAACAGATGCTGCTGCGCCATCCCGGTGAAACCCGGCTGGGCGCAGTTACTGCGCAAATCGGCGAGGCCACGGGTGCGACCCGCATCGCCGCCGATACACTCACGCTGGATTATGATAGCAGCAATGGCAGTTTTGCGGGAGATTTCGCCAATATGGCCGCCACCATTGGTGAAGTGCCATTGCAGGTGGCCAAGGGCGAGGGCCTGTGGTCTTATGATGAAAATGGCCTGATGCTGGCCTCGGACAGTCTTGAGGTCAGCGACCGTCAGGCGGACTATCGCTTCAATCCCCTGACTGGCCGTGGTGCTGTGCTGCGGCTTGCCGATAGCAGGATCACTGTCTATGGCAGTCTGCACGAGAAGCAGACGGGCACACGGGTCAGTGCCATCGATATCGCCCATGATCTCGCAACCGCCAGAGGCAAGGCGGTGCTGGCGGTCAAGAATCTTCGCTTCGGTCCCGATTTTCAGCCCGAACTGATCACCCCGCTGACCCTGAGCGTGGTTGCCAATGTCGATGGTCGGGTCGATGGGCGCGGCGAGATTCGCTGGAACGGGGACAGTGTCGACAGCGATGGCCGGTTCCGCACCGAGGAGATGGACCTCGCCGCCGCTTTCGGTCTGGTAAAGGGGCTGGCGGGGGAGATTGTGTTTTCCGATCTGCTGGCCATGGCGACGCCGCCAGGGCAGTTGGTGACGATGCGCGAGGTCAATCCCGGCGTCGCCGCCAATGATGGTGCCGTGCGCTATCAGCTACTCCCGAATCAGGTGATGCAGATCGAGAGTGGGGAATGGCCCTTTGCCGGCGGTCGGCTGGTGATGGAACCGGCGACATTCAATTTCGCGGTCGAAGAGGAACGCGAGGTCAGCTTCGCCGTGATCGGACTTGATGCGGCGCAGTTCCTGTCGCGGTTCGATTTCGAGAATATCAGTGCCACCGGCGTGTTTGACGGACGTCTGCCCATGCGTTTCGGTCAGCTTGGCGGCAATATCGAGGGCGGGAAGCTGGTGGTGCGTGAGGGCGGGGGGACACTCGCCTATGTCGGCGAACTGACTTATACGGACTTGGGCAGCATGGCCAATTTTGCCTTCGACAGCTTGCGCGCCATTCGGTACCGCTCGCTTGAAATAGATATGAACGGACCGCTTGATGGCGAGATGGTCACCCGGATCAATTTTTCCGGTCTCAGCCAGGGCGAAGAGGCATCGCGCAACTTTGTCACCAACCAGATTGCCAAACTGCCGATCCAGTTCAACGTGACCATCCGGGCGCCTTTTTTCCAGCTCATCACCTCGGCACGATCATTTTACGACACACAATATTTGCCCGATATTGGCTCCATCTCTAGACAGACGGCACCATCCGCGCCGGCGGGTGAAGTGAGCGGTAGCAAAGACAATGAACCGGCATCCTGAAGCGGCTATTCAGCCCTGTGAAAGCGAGAATATGTAATGGAAGACAGCAAGATGATGGCACATAAGCGTGTTGGTGCGTCTTCGATCATCGCGATGCTGCTGGCTTTCCCCGCCAGTGGATGCATCACATTGGAGGCACCGGACAAGCCTATTGTCATCGAGCTGAATATCAATATCAGTCAGGAGGTTGTCTATCGGCTGGATAACGACGCCAAGGCCCTGATTGAAGAGAATGAGGATATTTTCTGATGAAGCATATCGTCCGACAGCTAGGCAAGGCGTGCATTCCGCTGGGGGCTGTTGCGTTGATTGCTGCGCCCGCCGCAGTTTCGGCGCAGATGAATTACAAATCGGCAAAGGCCGCGGGCATTATCGGTGAAAAGCCCGATGGCTATCTCGGCGTCGTCAATGGCAGCAACAGCGAGGCCCAGCGCGTCGTCGACAGCACCAATATCAAGCGCAAGGCAAAATACACCGAGCTTGCGGCGCAAAAGGGTGTCACG
Organism: Pseudomonadota bacterium; assembly: GCA_039818985.1. NCBI lineage: Bacteria > Pseudomonadati > Pseudomonadota > Pseudomonadota bacterium. The sequence continues at coordinate 1,140,902 of JBCBSU010000001.1, forward strand.
GTGCAAGAGGTCGCTTTCTCGACCGGATGCAATCTGATCGCTCAACTCCGCCCGGGGCAGAAATATATGGCGCCGTCTGGACAGTGGAAAACCCGCGATGGTTCTCCTCCTGAGCGCGACGCGCGCTGCCCATAACGATTCTGTCGAAAACCGGCTGTAAAAGGCCATGTTTCTCCAGTACCCGAGCATCGATGGGGCACTTTCCGCAAACGTAAATTCCTGCTAGGCGGCCATGGCCATTGACTTGCGTCAAACGGCTCACTAAACGGGCCGCGCCTTGGCGGGTTGCCTCGCTCTTCGGCGCTTTACCGGGTAATTTGACACAATCTGGAAAAGCAATGGCGGACGAACAACCCGGGCAGAAACCTGATACGCACAATGACCGGCTGGATTCGCTTGATGACAGGCTGGACCGGCTGGAAAAAGAGCGTAGCAGCAGGGGCAGGAAGAATGCGGTAGAGGCTGATCCGAATTACCGGATGGGCACCCGGGTTCTGGCTGATCTTGTTGCAGGGGTTGCCGGGGGTCTTTTGTTTGGCTGGCTGTTGGATCGCTGGCTCGGGACTTCACCATGGTTGATGCTGGTGTTCCTGTTCCTCGGGATCATCGTGGCATTCAGGAATATTATGCGGCTGACGGGCACCAGCTCGGCCAGCCTGCAGGGTGAAGACGAAAGCGATAAAGGGTAGCAAGCGTGGCCGGCGAATCAGGTAAAATTGACCCGATGCACCAATTCGAGATCGAGAGCTTTTTCGATCTCTTTGCAGTGGGCGGTCAGCAGATTGCATTCACCAACAGCGCGTTGTGGATGCTGATCACCGTCGCCGCTTTGTGGATTTTCATGCAGGGCGGTATGCGACGCGAGCTGGTTCCAGGTCGCTGGCAGGTGATGGTTGAAGGCTTCACCAATTTCATTTCTGACATGATGCTCACCAATATCGGCGAAGAGGGCAAGAAATATACGCCCTATGTCTTCTCGCTGTTCATGTTCATCCTTTTCGCCAATATCCTCGGTCTGATGCCAATCGGCCTGATCGGCGGTCACCCCTTCACCGTAACCAGCCACCTGACCGTCACCGGTATATTGGCGATCGTCAGCTTTGCGATTGTCCTGGTTGTCGGTTTCTGGCGCCATGGCCTGCACTTTTTCTCGCTGTTCGTGCCGCATGGCACGCCGCTGCCGATGATCCCTTTCATCTTCCTGGTTGAGCTGCTTTCGTTCCTGGTACGGCCGTTCAGCCTTGGTCTGCGTCTCTTCGTGGCCATGACCGCCGGGCACATCCTGCTCAAGGTTCTGGCCGGCTTCGTTATCAACTCGACCAAGGCCGGCGCCGGCTATGGTCTTCTGGTCGGCCTGCCCAGCCTGACATTGATGGTTGGTATCAGCGCGCTGGAACTGCTGGTTGCGGTGGTTCAGGCCTATGTCTTCGCCCTGCTGACCTCGCTTTACATCAATGATGCGGTCAACCTGCACTAATTCACTTTTCTTCAACCCAATTTTCAACACGATATTTTTCCAAGGAGTAGTATAATGGACGCAGAAGCAGCAAAGCTGGTTGGTGCCGGTCTGGCAGCCATTGGTGCAGGCATGGCCGCCATCGGTGTGGGTAATGTCTTCGGATCATTCCTCGAGAGCGCACTGCGCAATCCTGCCGCGGCAGATGGCCAGCAGGGCCGCCTGTTCATCGGCTTCGCCGCTGCCGAGCTTCTCGGCCTGCTGGCATTCGTTGTTGCGATGATCCTGATCTTCGTCGCCTGACAACATCACAATATTCCCCGGCGATATATTCGCCGGGGCATTTCCTGCTTTCCGCCTGATGGATCGGTACGATGCCCCAGATTGACCAGTTAATGACAACCTATGGTTCCCAGCTCTTCTGGCTGGTGATCTGCTTCGGCCTTGTCTATCTGGTGATCGGTCGTTCAATGCTGCCGAAAATCCAGAGCACCGTCGAGATGCGCGAGAAGCGCATTTCTGACGATGTCGAGGCGGCGCGTCTGGCGCACAAACAGGCGGACGACCTGGAAGAAGAATATAAGGCGAAACAGGCCGAAGCGCGCGAAGCGGCACAGGCAGTGATCGCCGAAGCCAAGGCCAAGGCCGCTAAAAACGCCGAAAAGCGGCTTGGTGATGCTGATAAACGCGTTGCCGAGAAGTTGGCGGCGGCCGAAAAGGACATTGAAGAACAGCGTGTCGCCGCTATGGCCGAGCTGCAGGATGTCGCTGCCGAAGCCACTCAGTCGATCTTTGCCAAGCTGACCGGTTCCAAGGTCACCAAGGCAGAGGCGCGCAGCGCGGTGAAGGGAGCGATGACCGATGTTTGATCTGCTGTTGATCGCCGCCGAGGGCGCCAGTGGCGAGGAATATGTCGAGCTTTCCGTGTTCGGCATTACCGCAACCGCATGGGTTTCGATTGCCATGGCGATTTTGATCGGCCTGATCCTTTGGAAAAAGGTTCCCTCGGTCATCGCGGCATCGCTCGACAGGCAAATCGATGACATCAAGCGCCACCTCAACGAAGCCAAGGCGCTGCGCGAGGAAGCCGAGAGCATGCGCGCCGAATATGAGTCGAAAATCGCATCGGCTGTGACCGAGGCCGAAGATATGAAATATCGTGCCGAGCAGGAAGCCGAGGCGATTATTGCCGAAGCCAAGGAAAATGCCACGGCACTGATCGCGCGGCGCAAAAAGGTTGCGGAACAGAAAATTGCCTCCGCCGAGCGCGCCGCCATTGCCGAAATCCGTGACAAAGTCGCCAGCGTCTCAGCCGAAGCATCGCAGGCGCTGGTGCAGAAAAAGCATGATGCCGAGGCTGACACAGCACTGGTCGACTCGACCATTGCGACTCTGGGCAAAGCTATCCACTGAGTTCGCCCCCGAAGCAGACTGACCGCTTTGAATATGACGCAAAAATGCCCATAAGATGGGCATGAGCAGCAGTGGCGATACTCCGATAGAAAACAGCGTTCCGGATGCGCCCGACCGCTTCCGCGAGGAAAAGGCGACCTATGCCGTGCGTGGGGCCGAAGCGCCCGATCTGGATCGCGGTGTCGAGGCGATCCGCGCGACGCTCAAAACACTGAAGGCGGAACCCGGCGTTTATCGCATGCTCGATGCGCGCGGCGATGTGCTCTATGTCGGTAAGGCCAGGGCGCTGCGTAATAGGGTGACCAACTATACCCAGGTAACGCGTCTGCCGCGTCGATTACAGCGCATGGTAGCGCAGACGCGCAGCATGACCATTGTCACCACCAATAGTGAGGCTGAGGCGCTGTTGATGGAGGCGCAATTCATCAAGCGCTATCGTCCGCCCTATAATGTCCTGCTGCGCGACGATAAGAGCTTTCCCTATATCCTGTTGCGCGAGGACCATGATTTTCCGCGCATGTATAAATATCGCGGTGCGCGGAAATATAAGGGCGAGTATTTCGGTCCCTTTGCCAGCGCCGGATCAGTGACCGCGACGCTCAATGCGTTGCAAAAAATGTTTCTGCTGCGCTCGTGCAGCGACAGCTTTTACGCCAATCGCTCGCGGCCTTGTTTGCTCTATCAGATCAAGCGCTGCTCGGCGCCTTGTGTCGATCGCATCAGCAAGGAGGATTATGCCGGGCTGGTCGATGATGCGCGCAATTTCCTGCATGGCAAATCGACCGATGTGCAGCAGCGACTTGCGGCATCGATGGAAGAAGCCGCCGAGCAGCTCGATTTCGAGACCGCCGCACGCTATCGTGACCGGCTTAAGGCGCTGACCTTTATCCAGGGCAGCCAGGCTGTGCAGGCCAAGGGTGTCGCCGATGCCGATGTCTTCGCCATGGCGAAGCAGGGCGGCACCGTCTGTATCCAGGCGTTTTTTATCCGCGCGGGTCAGAATTGGGGCCATCGCAGCTTCTTCCCGGCGCATGTCTCGGGTGTCGAACCGGAGGAGATACTGGCCAGCTTTCTGGCGCAATTCTATCAGGAAGTGCCGCCGCCCAAGCTGGTGCTGCTCGACCGCGAACCACAAGAGGCGGAATTGCTGGCCGAGGCGCTGCAAGTGCGGATGAACACCAAGCTGGATATGGCGGTGCCGCAGCGTGGCGAGCGCCGCAAACTGGTGCAACAGGCCGAGCGCAACGCCAAGGAAGCACTGCTCCGCCGCGTCGCTGAGTCGAGCAGTCAGGCGAAAAATCTCGATGCGCTCGGCGAATTTGCCGGGCTGGACAGTCGGCCCGAGCGGATCGAGGTCTATGACAATAGCCATATTCAGGGCAGCCATGCGCTCGGCGCGATGATTGTTGCCGGCCCCGAAGGCTTCCGCAAAAACGCCTATCGCAAATTCAATATCAAGGATGAGGAAACCGTTCCCGGCGATGATTTCGCGATGATGCGCGAAATGATCCGGCGTCGCTTCGCGCGGGCGCAGCAGGAAGACCCCGACCGGACATCGGGTGACTGGCCCGATTTGTTGCTGATTGATGGCGGCAAAGGGCAGGTGTCTTCGGTACAGGAGGTGCTGGAAGAGCTGGGCATTGATGATGTGCCGTTTTTCGGCGTCGCCAAGGGACCGGATCGCAATGCCGGGCGTGAGGTGTTTTACTTCGCGGATGGTAGCGACAAGACGCTGCCTATGAACGATCCGCTGATGTTCTTCATCCAGCGTCTGCGCGACGAATCGCACCGCTTCGCCATTGGTGCGCACCGCAAGAAACGCGCCGCGGCCATCGGTGTCAGCCCGCTCGATGAAGTGCCGGGTATCGGCCCGGTGCGCAAAAAAGCGCTGCTGATGCATTTCGGCACCGCCAAAGCCGTGCGCAACGCCTCCCGCGAAGACCTCGCCCGCGCGCCCGGTGTCTCGCAAGCCATGGCCGATGCGGTCTATGATTATTTCCATGGCTAAGCCGCGATGGCGATCCTGAACTTTGATCGGGCGATATTGTGCACCGTTCGCCGCCATGGTGAACATGGCGCAGTGGTGCGCGTGCTTACGCCCGATAATGGCCTGCTCGCGGGCTATGTGCAGGGCGCAAAATCGCGCGAGCGGCGGCCTTTGTTGCAACCGGGGAATGTGATTTCAGGGCAGATAAGGGGCAGGGTGGCGAGCCAGCTTCCGGCGATGACGCTCGAACTGGCGCACTCGCGCGCACCGCATTATGCCGAGCCGCTGAGCGCTGCCGGGATTGACTGGGCCTGTCTTGCTGTCGGCACCCTGCTGCCCGAGGGTCAGGCCTATCCGGCCATTTACAATGGCTTTGACGCGTTGCTGACGGCGATTACCGCCGCACCCTCGGCGCGGGGCTGGGCCGAGGCGCTGGTCCGTTTCGAACTTCTGCTGCTCTCAGAACTGGGCTTCGGCCTCGATCTGCAGCGCTGTGCCGTGACCGGCAGCGGCCAAAATCTCACCCATGTCAGTCCACGCACCGGGCGTGCGGTCAGTGGCGAGGCGGCAGAGCAATATCGCAAGCAGTTGCTGCCGCTGCCCCCCTTTCTGATCGGTAATGCACCGGCAGATGCCCAAAGCCTGCGCGATGGTCTGAGGCTGACCGGGCATTTTCTTGATCGCTATTTCTTTGCCGGCGCACGGAAAAACCCTATGCAAAGCCGCGAACGTCTGGTGGAACGGTTGCACGCGGCGTTGGCCTAGGAACGACAGGACGGAATATGCATATTGCGGTGCTCGCCGGAGACGGCATTGGGCAGGAAATCATGGTCGAGGCGGTGCGCGTGCTCGAGGCACTCGATCTGCCTGACCTGCAGCTGGACCATGCCGATGTCGGTGGTATCGCCTATCGCAACCATGGCCATCCGCTGCCGCCCGAAACGCTCGATCTGGCCAAGGCATCCGATGCGGTGCTGTTTGGTGCCGTGGGTGATCCCGAACTGGATGGTCTGCGCCGCGAGATGCGGGTGGAGAGCGCTGTGCTGGGCCTGCGCAAAGAATTGCAGCTTTTTGCCAATTTGCGTCCTGCCAAGGCTTTTGCCGGACTGGAGAATCTTTCGGGTCTGAAACCCGAGATCGCCAGCGCCATTGATCTACTGATCGTGCGCGAACTGACCGGCGATGTCTATTTCGGCGAAAAGGGCCAGCGCCAGAGCGATCAGGGCCTGCGCCAGGGTTATGACCTGATGGCCTATGATGAGAGCGAGATTGCCCGCATCGCCCATCTCGCCTTCAAAGCGGCGCAGGGACGCAAGGGCAGGCTGTGCTCGGTCGACAAGGCTAATGTGCTACAAACCTCAGTGCTGTGGCGTGCCGTGGTCGAGGAAGTCGCTGCCGACTATCCCGATGTCGAACTCAGCCATATGTATGTCGACAATGCCGCAATGCAGTTGGTGCGCAACCCGGGCCAGTTTGATGTCATCGTCACCGGCAATCTCTTCGGCGATATCCTCTCCGACCAGGCGAGCATGTGCGTCGGCTCCATCGGCCTGCTCGCCTCGGCTTCGCTGGGCGAGGGCAGTCAGGGACTGTACGAACCAATCCATGGCAGCGCGCCCGACATATCCGGGCAGGGCATCGCCAATCCGATGGCAATGATCCTGTCAGCGGCGATGATGCTGCGCCACAGCTTTGGCGATGAAACCAATGCCCAGCGAATCGAGCAGGCGGTAGCAATGGGGCTGGCCAATGGCATATTGGGCCATGATCTCGGCGGTACCGCATCAACGCGCGATATCGGTGATGCGGTGCTTGCCAATTTGATTGCTTAGAAAGAAAACGGACCATGATTTTTACGGAAAGCGCTTTGCGTGAGGCTGCAGCGCGGGTTCATAGGGATATGATGCCGACGCCTCAAATCCGCTGGCCGATGCTGGAACAGCGTCTGGGGTGCGAGATCTGGGTCAAGCACGAAAATCACGCGCCGACAGGCGCATTCAAGGTACGCGGCGGCATCACCTTTATCGACTGGCTTCGGCATGAGCATCCCGAAGTGCGCGGCATCGTCACCGCGACACGCGGCAATCACGGTCAGAGTCAGGCGCGTGCCGCCAGTGCTGCCGGACTGAAAGCGGTCATCGTTGTTCCCACAGGTAACAGCGCGGAAAAAAATGCCGCGATGCGTGCCTTTGGTGCCGAAGTGATCATATATGGCGATGATTTCGAAGCGGCCCGCACCGAAGCATTACGGCTGGCGGAGGAGCGCAACCTCTTCATGGTGCCAAGCTTTCATGTCGAGCTGGTGCGCGGTGTCGCAAGCTATGCGCTGGAACTGTTCGACGCCGCTGGAGAGCTGGATAGTGTCTATGTCCCGGTTGGCTGTGGTTCGGGAATTTGCGGCGTGATAGCCGTGCGCGATGCCCTGGGGCTCTCCACAGAGGTGGTCGCTATTGCCTCGACCGGTGCTGATGCCATGAAGCGCAGCTTCGATAGTGGCGAAATGTTGCCCGGTGAGCGTGCACAGACTTTTGCTGACGGTGTTGCGGTGCGTGTCCCCGTAGCGGAGGCCTTTGCAATTTACGGCAAGGGGGCTGCCAGATTCGTCGCGGTGGATGATGACGCAGTGGCAGAGGCAATACGTACCTATTGGCATGACACGCATAATCTGGCTGAAGGCGCGGGGGCCTTGCCATTGGCGGCGCTGATGGCCGAAAAAGAGATGCAGGCAGGCAAACGGGTTGGCGTGATATTGTGTGGTGGCAATATAGACACTGACAAGGCTGCCATGGTGCTTGCCGGTCAGACACCACCAGCCTGAATCTGGATAGGGAAAGCCGATGAAACGCAACAGCGGACAAGATCCTGACATTACCAAGAACTGGCGTCCGGCGACGCGGGCGATCCGCGGCGGCACCGCACGCAGCGAATATGGCGAAACCTCCGAGGCGTTGTTCCTGACCTCTGGCTATGCCTATGATTGCGCAGAGGATGCGGCGGCACGCTTTGCCGGTGAACAGCAGGGCATGACCTATAGTCGGTTGCAAAACCCGACGGTGGAGATGCTTGAGCAGCGTATTGCACTTATGGAAGGCGCGGAAGCCGTGCGCTGTACCGCCAGCGGCATGGCGGCGATGACCGCCGCGTTGCTGTGCCAGTTGCAGGCGGGTGATCATGTTGTTGCAAGCAGGGCGTTGTTCGGTTCCTGCCGTTGGCTCATCGATACATTGCTGCCCAAATTCGGCATCGCGACGACGGTGATTGATGGGCGGGATGTGGCCCAATGGGAAGCCGCGATCCGCCCGGCAACCAGGGTGTTTTTCTTCGAAACGCCTGCAAATCCGACGATGGATGTTATCGATCTAGAGGCGGTCTGCGGCCTGGCGAGGCAGCATGGCATAACCACCGTTGTCGACAATGCCTTTGCCACCAATGTGCTGCAGCGGCCGATGGAATTTGGCGCAGATGTTGTTGCCTATAGCGCCACCAAAATGATGGACGGGCAAGGCCGGGTGCTCGCCGGGGCGATTTGCGGCAGTGCGGAGTTTGTCGACGAGACGCTGTTGCCGTTTTTGCGCAATACCGGGCCGACATTGAGTGCCTTCAACGCCTGGGTGGTGCTCAAGGGGCTGGAAACATTGTCACTGCGCATCCACAGGCAGAGTGAAAATGCCTTGAAAGCGGCACGGTTTCTCGAGGAGCGGGTAGCGCGCGTCAATTACCCTGCATTGCAAAGCCATCCGCAGCACAATCTGGCGATGCGCCAGATGGACGCCGTTGGACCGATCTTCTCACTCTATCTTGGCGGAGGTCGCGAGCGGGCGCATAAGGTGCTGAACGCGCTGAGTCTGATCGATATATCCAATAATATCGGTGACAGTCGATCACTGATGACGCATCCGGCCTCAACCACCCATTCGGGCATGGCCGAGGCAGACCGTCTTGAAGTCGGTATCAGTGAGGACATGTTGCGGCTCAATGTCGGGCTGGAGGATATCGAGGATATTCTTGAAGATTTGGATCAGGCTCTTTCCAGAGCCGGACTTTGACGCCATATTGAGCCTATCGATTCTGACGGAAAGAGCATGCTGAACCTGTTCGATCATGATGCCGAGACTGAAGGCGTGGTTATCCGCGTCGCCGTCAGCTTTTTGCCCGAACAGTCGCGCAGCGAAGCCTCGCGCTGGTTCTGGGCCTATCATATCCGTATCGAAAACCATTCCGATCAGGCGGTCAAGCTGCTGACGCGCCACTGGCTCATTACCGATGGCCGGGGTGGCCAACACCATGTCGATGGCGAAGGCGTGGTTGGTGAACAGCCCTATCTCAAGCCGGGTGATTCCCACGATTATGTCTCTGGCTGCCCGCTCAACACCCCGACCGGGCGGATGGAGGGCGTGTTCCGCATGATCCGTGATGACCAGACGATCATCAATGCGGAAATCCCGCGCTTTCCGCTGGTGGCTCCTGCGGTCGCGCGATGAAGCGGACGCATTTGCCGCTGAACGGCTTGCGCGTCTTCGATGCCGCAGCGCGCCATCTCAGCTTCACCCGTGCCGCTGATGAACTGGCGGTCACCCCGGCCGCTGTCGGCCAGCAGATTCGTGCGCTTGAGGATATGTTGGGCGTGGTGCTGTTCCGCCGTACCCCAAAGGGGCTGGAGCTGACCGATGAGGCTGAAGCGGGCCTCGATTCGTTGCGCGGCGGCTTTTTGCAGTTCGAGGAATCGGTGCGCGCAATGCAGGCGGGCCAATCGAGCTATCGTCTGACCATCTCGGTGCCGCGCGATTTTGCTGTAAAATGGCTGCAAGAGCGTCTGGTTGCCTTTGCTGAGGCTAATCCCGATATCCGCTATGCGCTGGTCTCCGAAGAACAGGGCGCTGATTTTACCGAGGCCAATCTCGATGTCGCCATCCGGCTGTGCGACGGGCCGGGTGAGCATGAGGGCGTGCAGCTAGGCGATGCGCAGTTCGTCTGTGTCGCTGCTCCGGATTATGATGGCGATGCACAGATCAGCTGGCCTGGGGCACAGCGCGACCAGAAGCGCGAAAATGCCGCCAAGGCCGAAGACGAGGGCAAGGATGTGCCGTTTCTCAAGGTTGCCGATGCCGGACTGGCGCTCGAAATGGCGGCTGCTGGCCTCGGTTATGCCACTGTGCCGGTACTGTTGGCGGACAAGGATCTGGCGGCGGGCCGGATCGAGGTGTTTGCCAAGGCACGGCCATCGCGTCGTGCCTATTGGCTGATCGCGCCGCTGCCGCAATGGCGCCAGAAAAAAGTGCGGGCGCTGGTTGAGGCGCTGACTGCATAATGAAGGTGCCAAAGCTGCCGAAGCAGATAGTGCTCGACCGGCTGATCCTGCGTTTCCTGCGACCCGACGATGCCGAAAGTCTGCATGTCGCGCTGAGTGATGCTGCTGTCATGCGCTATTGGTCGACAGGCCCGCATGACACGCTGGCTCAGACACGTAGCTATATTGCCGGAAATATGCCTGATGGGGAATATCCGGCTCTGGGTATTGCCGAGCGCGCCAAAGGTCCGGATGCGCCAGCCATAGGATGGGTTTCGCTATGGGAAAAGCGCGACGGCATTGGCGAGATTGGCTACATTCTGCGGCCTGATTGCAGGGGCAAGGGCTATGCACGGGAAGCTGTGGCCACAGTAATCGACTATGGCTTCGCATCACAGGGTTACCGCAAGATTGCAGCGGATATTGATCCGGATAACAGACCGTCGTTGCGTTTGCTCGAAGCTTTGGGCTTTAAGCAGGAAGGTGTTTTGCGTGCCCATTGGCAAACGCATATCGGCATCCGCGATTCGGTGATGATGGGCTTGCTAGAAAGTGAATGGCAGGAGCGTGCTAGCGTTCCGCCAGGAGATTGAGCAGCCGGGTCATCAGCGCGACGAAATCGCCTTCGCGAACAGGGTCGTCGCGATCATTCCAGTGCGCCGCAACGGCATAATCGGCGCCGGAACGTGCGCGCAGCAGGAAATTCATCGACATCACCCCAGTCTCCGAGCCGCCCTTATAGCCGAGATAGCGCCAGTTCGCGGCGCTGTCTGTGCCGATGCCGGGGTTCAGCGCCATGATGGTCTTTGTCTCGGTGCTCGCCTCGCGCCGCAAATAGTCGAGCAGACGTGCAATATCCGCAGCACTGGCAAACCATTCGATACTGTCGATATGGCGCGGTCGTGCGGTGACCGCGGCAAAGTCGATCCGTTCGAGCGCCAATGCATCGCCATTGCGCCGCAATATCCGTGAGCGCCGGTCACGGTCGGCGCGCAGATATTGCCGCCGCAGATCATTATTGGCCGGGCTTTTCAACGCGGTCATCTCGCGCGTCATCAGAAATGGCCGCAACGCATCGGGGTTGTGATGGCCGCTGCGGCGAACCATCGCGGCCAGCCTGTCCTGGCCGATAACCCGGATCAGCGTATCGGTAGCGCTGTTGTCGCTGACCGATATCATCAATGTTGCCAAGGTATGCAGCGTTACCGGGCTGGCATCGGGCCAATCCTGGCTGATGCCCGAAGGGTGCGATTTGGGGCCGAGTGTCACGACATCGCTCCAGCGGCGTTCTCCGGCGCGGATGGAACGGTCGAGTTCGGCAAGAATGTAGAGCTTCATCGTCGAGGCAATGGCGTAGAGGCCATCAGGGTCGATCGCGGCCAGGGGGACGGCGCTGTCATCATCGAGGCGCTGAACAATCAGTCCCTGCTGCCCGGGCAGAGCATCAATCGCCGCCACCACGGCGGCAATGGTCTCGCCGCTGCTCTCAAAATCGGTGATACGCAAGCCGGTGATGCGATAGGGATAGCCAGGCTCGATCTCCAACCGCGCTGTGGCGATGGAGCGGGTAAAGGCGATTTTCATCACCGCACCTGTGCTGCCGACCGGAGTGAAGGACAATATCTGCTGCGGTCGGCCATGCTGGCTGATAATCTGGCGGGTAAAGGCGCGAAATTCGTCGGGCGGTACCGCGTTGAGAAAGTTGGCGTTAAATACCTGTGCCTCTATTTGCTCACCATTGAGCAGCCGCAGGACATCGGTAGCGCGCCGTTGCAGCGCGCTGGACAGTGCCGCGTCCTGACCGGCGCTTTGCGCCGTAGCCGGGGCGGTCAGCGTCGATAGGCAGAATATGGCGGCGAAGAGCGCACAGAACGCTGCCCGGAAGCGATCAGGCGTCGATCGCTTCACGGTCCACCTGAGCAGCATGATCCTGAATGAAGCGGAAACGGTGCTCCGGATTGCGTCCCATCAGCTGATCAATAAGCTCGCGGGTTGGCCCCAGATCCTGATAGTCACGCGGCAGCTTGATTTCGAGCAAGGTGCGTGTTGCCGGGTCCATGGTGGTTTCGCGCAGCTGGGACGGGTTCATCTCGCCCAGTCCCTTGAAGCGGCTGACTTCGACCTTTTTGCCCTTGAACAGTGTTGCTTCCATTTCCTCACGCTGGGCCTCATCCTTGGCATAGGCGCTGGTGCCGCCGGCGGAGAGGCGGAAGAGCGGTGGCTGGGCCAGGAACACATGGCCGTTCTTCACCACATCGGTCATTTCCTGGAAGAAGAACGTCATCAACAGCGTGGCGATATGCGCGCCATCGACATCCGCATCGGTCATGATGATGATGCGGTCATAGCGCAGATCGACGGCGTTGCAGTCCTTGCCGGTGCCGCATCCCAGCGCCTGCACCAGATCGGCAATTTCCTGATTGGCGAGGATCTTCGCCCGTGTTGCCGAAGCGACATTGAGGATTTTTCCACGGATCGGCAGGATTGCCTGGGTATCGCGATTACGTGCCTGCTTGCCCGATCCGCTGGCGCTGTCTCCCTCGACGATGAACAATTCGGTCGGTTCATCGCCCTTGCCGGTACAGTCGATGAGCTTGCCCGGCAGGCGCAGCTTGCGCGCCGAGGTTGCGGTTTTGCGCTTGATGTCACGTTCGGCCTTGCGCTTGAGACGCTCTTCCATCCGTTCCATCACCAGTCCGAGCAATGCTTTGCCGCGATCCATATTGTCCGAGAGGAAATGATCAAAATGGTCGCGCACGGCATTTTCGACCAGCCTGGCGGCATTAGCCGAAGTCAGCCGGTCCTTGGTCTGGCTCTGGAATTGCGGGTCGCGGATGAACACCGAGAGCATCAACTCTGCACCTGACATCATGTCATCGGCAACAAGGCCGCTGGCCTTTTTGACCCCGACCAGCTCGCCAAAACTGCGCATGCCCTTGAGCAAAGCCGCGCGCAGGCCATTTTCATGGGTTCCGCCATCCGGCGTAGGGATGGTGTTGCAATACCAGCTATGGCTGCCCTCGCTCCATAGCGGCCACCCAACCGCCCATTCGACCCGCCCTTCGCTATCGGGAAAATCCTGGCGGCCATGGAAGAACTCGGTTGTTGCGCATTCGCGGGTGCCAAGCTGCTCGCGCAGATGATCGGCCAGGCCACCGGGGAAACGGAATGTCGCTTCTTCGGGGACATCCTCACTGGCGAGGTCAGCGGCGCAGCGCCAGCGTATCTCTACTCCAGCGAAGAGATAGGCCTTTGAGCGGGCCAGTTTGAAAAGCCTGGCCGGTTTGAACTTCGCCTTTTCACCGAAAATCTCGCTATCGGGCACAAAATTGATCGTGGTGCCACGGCGATTGGGCGCAGCACCTGCCCTGGTCAGGGCTGTGAGCGGCTTGCCGCGCGCATAATCCTGTACATGCAGCATCTTGTCGCGCGCCACCTCGACCCGCATTTGCGACGACAGGGCATTGACCACCGAGACACCGACACCGTGCAGACCGCCGCTGGTGGCGTAAGCCTTGTTGCTGAACTTGCCGCCCGAATGCAGCGTGGTCAGAATGACCTCCAGCGCCGATTTGTCGGGAAATTTGGGATGCGGATCGACCGGGATACCACGGCCATTGTCGGCGATGGTCAGGCTGTTCCCCTCATCAAGGGTGATCTCGATCCGCGTCGCATGGCCAGCCACTGCCTCGTCCATGCTGTTGTCGATCACTTCGGCGGCGAGATGGTGCAGCGCGCGCTCATCAATGCCCCCGACATACATGCCAGGCCGCTTGCGCACAGGCTCAAGACCCTCGAGCACCTCGATGGCAGAAGCATCATAGCTGTCGGATTTCTGGCCGTCGCGTGGTGCGGTCGAACCGCCGAAAAGATCATCGCTCATGCCCATTGCATACCGTCCGTGGTCCACCGGATGCAAGCGATGTGCGACCCGGTCTCCACAATTTGCGCAGCAATTGTAACATTTCGCGACGTAGCGCCGAATTGCCGGAAGATAACAACCTTATCATCAGGAGGCAGGGTATGCGGAAAAGCGGAAAGTGGGCATTAACGGCCATTGCAGCAGCGGCGATAGTGACGGTTTCGCATCAGGCAGTGGCACAATTCGGACCAGCCCCGATCGAGCAATTTGCCGAATATGACGCGGCCAGCAAAAGCAGTATCGCCTATGACAGCGTCGACACCATATTGGAGGCGTTCGTTGTCGCAGACCGCGACCGCCATGTGGTGCGCTATGGTGTCATCAAGGGTCAGGGTCAGCGGGTGATAGAGAGCCTTGTCGCTGGCTTTGAAAAACTGCCGGTGAGCAAACTGAACCGCGATGAACAGCTTGCCTATTGGCTCAATCTACGCACGCTGATGGTCATCCACGCCACCAGCTCGGCCTATCCCTCGGCCAATCCCAAATCGCTGCTGGCCAGCAATAGCGGCTTTCTCAACACGCAGCTGATCACCATTTCAGGCCAGGATCTCTCGATCAAAGATGTCGACAATATTCTGCTGACCCATTGGAAGGATGAACCGAACCTGGTGTTCGGCCTGATCGTACCGGCAGCAGGCAGCCCCGACTTCCCGACCAGCGCTTTTACCGGGGCTGAGGTGCACCAGCAGCTGGAACAGGCGGGCCGCGATTATATCAACCGCAAGGACGTGGTGAAGGCAAAGAAGGGCAAGGTGACGCTGTCCGAGTTTCTGGTCTGGCATCAGGATCATTTTGGTGGCGAAACAGCAATGGTCGCACATATTCGCGCGCTGGCGCAACCCAAGCTGGCGAGCAAATGGGCCGATATGGCCAGCGTGCAGAGCCGGTTCGACTGGAAGTTGAACGCGTTGCGCGAGCGCAGCCTGGCCTCTGGCGCTGCGGGTCGCCGCGGGGGTGGCTTTGAAGGCGGCGGTTTTGGTGGCAACGGAGCGATTGGCGGCGGTGACCGTTTCGGCGGCGGCTCCTGATCGCAGCTCTGCCGACAGCCGCAGATGCCGCGTCAGCCACTTCTCAGCCTGTCCGTTGGCGCTGCGATCAGTCTCGGTTTTGCCGGGCTGATCGCCTTTTTGGCGCCGCAATTTGCCTGGGACATTGTGCTGCGTGACCGGCCGATTGCGTTTTTCACAATAGTGCTGGTATCGTCTTGCCTGGTTTTTACGGTCTGGTTCTTCTGGGCGAAATCTGGTTTTGCCACTGGCCATGCCGGTTGGAAGAGCAGGCATCTCCTATTGTTGGTCTTTGCGGTGGGCGTCGCAGGACGATTGATCCTGTTGCCCGGGCCGCCGATACTGGAAGACGATCATTATCGCTATTTGTGGGACGGCGCGGTCAGCGCCGAGGGGCTCAACCCCTATGCCCATCCGCCGGCACGCTTTGCCACCGCGCCCGATGTCGAGCGCTTGTCGCAGGCGCTCGGAGTGCGGCCTGATCCGCCGCCGCCGGGTTATGCGAAGCTGGCCGATAACGGCAGGGAAACATTATTGCGGGTCAATAACCCGCATATCGCCACCATCTATCCACCGCCGGTGCAGGCGGTTTTCGCGCTGGCATACAGGCTGGCACCCTTTTCACTGACAGCGCTGAAACTGGTGTTTCTCGGTGCTGAAATACTCGGATTCCTTTTCCTGTGGCTGGCGCTGCGCGGGCTGGGACAGGGGCCATTTGCGCTCAGCCTCTACTGGTGGAACCCGCTGGTACTGAAAGAATTTGCCAATAGCGCGCATATGGATGCACTGCTCATACCGGCATTGGCACTCATCCTGTGGTTGATTGTCGGTCGCAAGGAGAGGCTGGCCGCTGCGGCTGTGGGTATGGCGGCAGCGATCAAATTCTGGCCGGCGATGCTGGTGGCCGCGCTGTTCCGGCGTTCACAGCGCTTCTGGCTGCTGGCACTGATCGGTGGTGCGATCGCTCTGACGCTGACCGCGCCGCAATTACTCGCGCTCGATCGAGAAGCGGGGCTGGTGCGCTATGGTGCCGACTGGCAGCGCAATGCGCTGGTCTTCCCCCTGTTGCAGAGCGCGCTGATATGGGCCGGTGATGCGGCTGCAACCTTGGCACGATTGCTGGTCATTGCAGTTCTGGCATGCATGGCCTTTCTGTTCTGGAATGGTGCAGGCGATGGCCAGTCCGGCCGGCCAGGGCCGTGGCGCGTTCCTATCCCCAAAGATCCGGTCATGCGCGCAGCATTGCTGGTTCTGCTGTTATGCCTGCTGTCGCCAACAGGCTATCCTTGGTACGCTGTATGGCTCTTGCCCTTTGCGGTGCTGCGGCCAACCTGGCTGCTCATTGCGCTGCCCGCCTTTGCCGGTTTCTATTATAGCGATTTTCTGGTTCAGGCAGGGGTGATCGATCAGCGCTGGGCGATGATCCCGGCTCTGCTGTCCGCCGCACCGGCACTGGTTTTGCTGATCCTGCATTTTGTCTCACCCCATATTGTCGAGGAGCCTGTCCATGACATGGCACACCCGTAACGCCGAGCATCGTTGTGTTGTCATTATCCCGGCGCGCGATGAAGCGCCGGCGCTGCGCCAGCTGCTGCCCGAAGTGCCGCTGTGGGTCGATCAGGTCATCGTCGTTGATAATGGTTCTTCTGATGCCACGGCCGAGGTGGCCGCCGGGGCTGGGGCTTTGGTGATCAGCGTTCCCGAACCGGGATATGGTCGTGCCTGCCTTGCCGGTATCGCTGCGGCGCAGGCGCTGGCACCCGATATCATCATCTTCATGGATGGCGACCGCAGCGATGTTCCGGAGCAGATGGCACGTCTGGTGGCACCGATTGCCGATGATGAACGCGACATGGTGATTGGCTCGCGCACATTGGGGGAATGCGAGGCAGGGGCCCTGACGCTGCAGCAATATTTCGGTAACCGCCTTGCCTGCAGCCTGATCCGCCTTTTCTGGGGTCATGGCTATAGCGATCTCGGTCCATTCCGGGCCATTGGCAATGATGCGCTGAGGCAATTGCGGATGCGCGAGGAGACTTTTGGCTGGACCGTCGAGATGCAACTCCGGGCCCTGCAATGCGGTTTTCGGGTTGGCGAAGTGCCGGTGGATTATCGCCGCCGTATTGGTCATTCGAAGATTTCAGGCACGGTGCGCGGCGTGGTTCTGGCGGGCTATTATATCCTGAGGACCATCGGCGTGGCGGCATGGCGCGAGCATATCGTCCGGCGGCGCTGTGACCGGATCGCCAATACCATTGTCGACCCGGCCGAATAGCCCTTTCAGTGTGCGGGCGCTTAGCGTGCCAGATTCAGCGACCAGTCATAATCATAATCATCAATTGTGGTGCGGCCTTTCAGCTTGGCCCTGGTTACCGCATTGCCATAGCGCCGGGCATGGCGCAGCACGGCGTTGGCATTGCTGCCCCAGTCGGACTGGTACCAGTTGAAAATCGATGAGGCGTGCAGCTTCCCGCCGCGGATGCTGAAGGCGCGCGGTGAGTTGATGAAGTCGCGCGCTGCCGCTTCGAGCATCAGGTTAAGCCGCGCCGCAGTATAGGGACGGGTCGCGAGATTGGGGCAGCCGAGCGAGGCGCAGTTGACCGCATAATGGATTCGCACATCCTTCCAGATCGGCCGCAATATGCGGTGTTCAATATCGTTGAGCGAGATCGCAGTGCCGCGTACCTTGAGAACCTTGTCGTCCCAGGGGCCAAGTGTCAGCACGCTGCGGACATTGCGGATCGATTTGACCGGATAGGCCTCGATCACCAGATCGACCGTCTTGGCATTGTAGAGGTTGATCCAATAGGCCATTTGCTGCGGTCTGGTGAGCTTGTCGACATTCACCCCTTCCATCTGCCGGATGTAGCGATTGAGCAGCGTCTTATCGGCGGACGATACCCTGCTGTAGCGCACCCGGATGATGCCATCGCTGCCGCGCACCAGGTTGCGCTTGAGGAAGCTGGCATAGGCGCTGTGATCGACATTGACGGTCTTGGTCTTGGCAGATTTCGTCCAGCGCGCCCATAAATCCTTGCTTGGCGGCCCCAGTTGCGCCGATGCAGGCGCGGCAGCGGCAATGACCATGCCAAAAAACAACAACAGCGACGCGATCCAGCGGTGATGGCTCAGGGTGGAGGAAACGGGAGAAGAACGCACGGCAGGACCTTTCATGACCGGAGACACTCTTTCGGTCATTCGGGGCAAGCTATGCGAAAGTTACGCCCGCATCGGGACGATTGGCTGTCAGCGTACGCGCGGTCCGCCAAAAGGCAGCGGCGGCGGCGGGCGGCGGGTGCCGCGCGGCAACTGTGCCTGATAGGCACGACCGCAATGCTCGACACAATAGGGGAAGCCAGGGTTGACCTTGGCGCCGCAGAAGTGGAAATCCGGTTCACCGGGATGACCAATTGGCCAGCGGCAAATCTTGTCATTTAGGTCGAGCAGACTGGTCTTGTCGGCAATTTCCGGGCTCGGTTTGGCCGGGACCAGACGCCGTGGCGGTGCCGGCGGGATTGGTGCCTGCTGGTCGCCCGGACCCTGACGAAGGAAACCACCCGGGCCAACCGAAACGATTTTCGGCGTTGTGCCGGCACCGTGTGACGGCAAAGGCTGTGACGGGGTAGTCGACGCATTGGCTGCGGGACGGGCTGCTGCCGGCTGGGCTGGTTTGATCGCGGCTTTGGCTGGCTTGGCCGTGCCGGTCTTGACCGTTTTCGTCTTGCGCGGCGGCGCCTTGTCCGCCGTCTTGGTCTTTGCCTTGGTCTTTTTCTTGCCCGATTTTACCGGCGAGGGACGCGATTTCAGTCCGAGCCGATGGGCCTTGCCGATAACCGCGTTGCGGCTGACACCGCCCAGCTCTTCAGCGATCTGGCTCGCGGTATTCCCCTTTTCCCACAACTCCTTGAGCTTATCGATGCGTTCATCGGTCCATGCCATAAATATCTTTGCTTTCTTAGCTCTTGCGCCACTGCCGCGTCGCCGATAGGCGATGCAGCTATGGCGCATCAACAAGATTCTTCCACCCCGTTATCGCCCGGGCAATCTGCCCCGACGCACGGTGCCAGCGAAATCCGTATCCTGCCGCCCGGTGAGGCGCGCATTCATTCGGTTAACTGGCAGGGATTGTCAGCCTTATATATGAAGGAGGTGAGGCGCTTCTTCAAGGTGCAGTTGCAGACAATCTGGGCGCCGTCGATCACCACCTTGCTGTTTCTCATCATCTTTACCGTGGCGCTGGGGCGCGAAGGGCGCATGGTGCTGGGTGTGCCTTTTGCCAGCTTCATTGCTCCCGGCCTTATCGTCATGGCGATGATGCAAAACGCCTTTGCCAATGCCAGCTTCTCGCTGCTCGGTGGCAAGCTGCAGGGCACTATTATCGATTATCTGATGCCGCCGCTTTCGGTTGCCGAGGTCTTGGCGGCACTGGTCGGCGGCGCGATGACTCGCGCGGTGCTGGTCGGTTTTGCCGTGTGGCTGGCGATGTTCATATGGCCCGGCGTCACGGTCCAGGTTCAGTACCTATGGGCGCTGGTCTTCTTCGCGTTGATGGGCGCGCTGATGCTATCCTTTATGGGGGTGATGACCTCTATCTGGGCCGAGAAGTTCGACCATTCGGCGGCGATCACCAATTTCGTTGTCGCGCCACTGTCGCTGCTCTCAGGCACATTCTATGTGATTGACAATCTGGCTCCGGCCTTTCGCGCGATCAGCCAGCTCAATCCGTTCTTCTATGTCATTTCCGGTTTTCGCTACGGCTTTATCGGCGCCAGTGATGCATCGCTGACAACTGGCGTGCTCCTGCTGATCGGCGTCAATGTCGTGCTCGGCACGACATGCTATGCCCTGCTGCGCGCAGGTTGGAAAATCAAAAGCTAGTCGGGCTTATGTGCCAGCGCCTAGTGGCGGCTGCGCAGCTGGTAACGGCCATCGGGCGAACGCGAGAACAGCCCGGCAATGTCGGGATGGCGCACCGGCTCGTCGTCCTGATCAGCAACGAGATTTTGCTGGCTGACATAGGCAATATAACTGCCTTCCTGATTCTCGGCGAGCAGGTGATAGAAGGGCTGGTCCTTTGACGGGCGGATATCTTCGGGAATGGCGGCATACCATTCCTCGCTATTGGCGAAGACCGGGTCAACATCATAAATAAGCCCGCGAAAATCGAACATGCGGTGGCGCACAACATCGCCAATGGAGAATTTGGCAGAGCGAATGGCCGGCATCGCGATAATTTCATCGCGGCTCAGCGGGATGTCACGTTCTTCGGTCATATCCCTAATTTAGGGTTTTTGCATTGCACTGCAAGCATCGCCTCTTGGCAAGCCAGGTTTCTTCGGCTAATGCGCCGCTTCGCTATGCCCGCGCGACCATTTTTTGCGGCATGGCCGTTGCGGAGAGGTGCCGGAGTGGTCGAACGGGGCGGTCTCGAAAACCGTTGTGGGCGCAAGCCTACCCAGGGTTCGAATCCCTGTCTCTCCGCCATTCGCCGCCGATTGTGCGATGCTCCGCTGCGCCGGATTGATGACCGGTCCGCGGACAAAGTCGACAGTTGAACTACATTCAATTGTCGTTCCGAGATGCCGCCAAGAAAATCCCACGCTTCTTGATCTCAAGCGGCAGTCTTCTGGATCGCCCACAGTGTCGGGACCACCGGGCCGTCCATCAGTGCAACTTCCTCAATCTGTCTGGCGACATATTGGTCGATCGCCTCTTTGAGCTCCGGATACAGTTCTACGAGCGCCGTGGCGCGCTTGGGAATGGTCTCGAGCGCAAGCGCATTAAACAACCTTCCGCGAGGGCTTCGTACCCGCCGCGCGACGATTGCATCGCCGAAATGTGTCAGCCCGGCCTCCATCGCTTCCCGTTCGAGATAGTCTTCATAGTCCGCCGACGCAGGCATGCCGTCTTCCAGATATGCATCGTCGATGACGATCCAGCCACCATCGCGCACGACGGCGCGAAGCATGCTCATGGTCTTGACACAATCGCCAAGCACCGGCCCGACCGCGATCATCAGAAGGGCGTCGAAGCGCGCAGGCTTGGCCAGCGACTTGCGCAGATCGGCCGCGACAAATCTACAGCGCCGTTGCAGCCTCGCTTGCTTCGCCGATTGCCGCGCAATCTCGATGAACGGCGGATGACCGTCTACGCCTGTGACCTCGGCCCCGAAATCCCGCGCCACCCGGATCGCTATGTCGCCTCGTCCGCATCCGAGATCCAGAACAGTGCCGCCACTTGGGAAGCCGACTTGGCTCAGCACCTCCACAACGTCGTTTTCCGCGCCACTCAATGACGGCAAGTCCTGAAGCAGATATGGCAAATGCGGCAGCAGGCACTCCGGCGCCTCCATCGCATAAGCCACTTCGTCCAGCAGGGTCCTTGTCACAGTCTTTCTCCGTTAGCTCCTCGTTCTTCCGGATCCAAGTCGGTCCATGAACGTCAGGGTGCAGCTTGATGTTCTCATTGCCGAGAGTCGACCATGTTGAATCTTGCCGAATACCGCAAGCGCCGTGCGCTCGGTGCCGGGATCGTCCTATCGCGAATTGGAGAAGGCGATCAGCCAACAGTGGAACCAAGGACGCTTTACCGAGGGGCCAAGCTGGGGCTCAAAGCCGTCGTAGGGGACACGCGCTTGGAATACGCACCATCAACACACAGGCGTAGTGCGCTGGCGCGCCACTTCGAAAAACCATAAACCGCCGCGCATTCAAGGCTAGCGTTGTTGTAGTGCTATAGCGAAGGAATAGTTCGCATTTTCATCACGCGTGGCCCGCCATGAATTGCCGCGGCCGCCGCTTGCTGAGCTTCACTACGGTTGAGCGCTATTTCGCGCCGCTTTGATCAGGGGGTGAAACTCTAGCTTCGGCAGAAATTGCCGCCGACCCAGCGGCCGTTCCAGCATTTATGGCTGCGTCCGTTTTCGCAGACAGTGGCGCCATCGGAATATTTCTTGTCGTTCCAGTAGCAAATCTCTTTTCTTGTATTGACCGTAAAGCCTTCTTCATCGGGCATTTCATCGATCATCGGAGAGTTTTGCAGGGCTGGATTCTGGGCTTCTACCGCTATGTCCTGTCCGGAGGCTATATCCTCCACGTTCTCGCCAGCGCTTGCCCCGGGTTGTTCAACCTCGGCAGTTTGCGGCTCGCTGCAGGCGAATAGCGCCGCTACACATAGCAGGCTGACCGTTTTTCTGTGTATCATCATGCTCTCCTCCTAATCGTCTTCTCTTCTATGAATCGGCTGCTGCCCATGATGGCGGGCTCTCGCAGGTCAGGGATTGCGCTCAATCGTCATCTTTGCCTTTGTTGCCGCCATTGCTGTCGCGCAGATCGGAAATGGATTCGATCAGAAATGCCGTGGTGAGGCTGAACATGATCAGCCCGTTTGCTGCAGAAAACCCTGACAGCAGGCGCCAGTCCTTGCCGACGATGATGTCGCCGAAGCCGAGCGTGGTGAACGAGACGATCGAAAAATATAGAGCGGTTTCCAGATCATCGAACACGTCGAGCCACAGAAAGGCCATCGCCCATATCCACACAGCGATAACCAGCGCCAGCAACAGCCAGAACACGATTCCCACCAGCCGCAGCATGAAGCGCGACAAGCGGCTGCCATCATTCAGCCAGCTTTTGTAATGCGCGAGAAAACGGATGGCGATGCCGATAAAAACCACCTCGATGACGATGGTAAGACAGATCAGCAGCGATCCAAGGGCGAGCTGGGCGATCATCGGCTCTCATTCCCTGCTGCTGCGCAGTTATCGTGCATGCTCACATTTCCCCCTTGCTATTCTTACCCCATTATTGTTCCGGCCTAAAATAGCAAAGACGCTTTTGCGTGAATGGTGCTGACCTTCCTCCACCACTGGCCCTTTTCGCCGCGAGGCAGCAGCGCGACGATACAGCCGCCAAAGCCGGCACCGGTGATGCGGGCGCCATGGGCTCCGGCTTCAACCGCATCAGCCACCAGCCTATCGATTTCCGGGGTTGATGCGTCGAAGTCTTTGACCATGGAGTGATGCCCTATTTGCATCAATGCGCCGAATGCCGTGGCGTTCCCATTGCGCAGCGCCTCGACCGCTTGCATCACCCGTGCTTCCTCGCTGGCAATATGGCGCACCCGGCGTGATAACACCGGGTCCTGCAGCGCGGGGAGGGTGTCCTCGCGTGCGAGGTCTGTAAGCCAGGTGAGGCCAAGAAGCTGTCTTGCCCGTCCTGCTTCCTCGATACGCTGACGATAGCGGCCATCGGCAAGCGCGCGGTGCTGGCCCGAATGCACGACGGCGATGTCCCAGTCCGACGGCAGCGGCAGCCGCTCATATTCTAGCGAACGGCAGTCAAGCAGCAATATTTCGCCCGGCGCGGGGACTGCGATTGCCATCTGGTCCATAATACCGCAGGGCATTCCGATAAAATCATGCTCTACCGATTGCGCCAGCGTCGCAAGGTCGGTAGCCGCGAGGTTGTCGGGAGCGAATGCCTTGAGCACCGCGATGATTGTCGCGGCCGAAGAAGAAAGCCCGGCACCGACAGGGATGGCGCTGTCGCAATAGATGGCAGCGGCACCGGCGAGCCAGCCCTGGCTGCGCGCCGTTTCCAGCGCACCGGCAATATAATCGCTCCAGTGACCGGTCTTGGGTGCGCCACAGCGATATTGGGCGATATCATCGAACTGCGCCGAGGCGATGCGATCATGGTCACCGTCAATCGCTGCTGCTGCCAGCGAAATGCCGAAAGGCAGCGCCATGGGCAGGACATGACCGCCATGGCTGTCGATATGCTCACCGAGCAGATTGACCCGGCCCGGGGCAAAGCAGGTTGCATTCGCGGCCTCGCCGAAAAGCGCGGTAAAGCTCTCGGCGACCGTGTCCGTCGTCATGCAAACACCGTGCGCAGGGCTGCCGCCGCCTGTTCAGGGGCGATATCGACGGTGAACACCCCCGTTGCCTGTTCAACCGAAGCGAGAAATTTCACCCGTTTGGCATCGCGCAGCATCGGATAGAACTGGCTGGTGAAATGATAGGGGGCATCATGCCCGGTCGGTGCCGCGTGCAGGCTCATCATATAGGGCATGGGACGGTCAAACAGTGCGTCATAGGCAGCCTGCATCCGGCCCAGCATGGCGGCATAATCGCGCACTTCTGCGGCTGAGAAGGTCCATGGGCCGTGATGTGCGGTCTTGGGCACGATCCAGCATTCATAGGGGAAGCGGGCAAAAGGCGGCACCACTGCCTGCATGGTGGCATTGGCGGCGACATGATGCGCTTCGCCCCAGCTATCGATTGCTGTCGCAAGGTCATAGCCCTTGGCAAAACCGCGGGCGGCGTTGGCCTGTGGTTCGGGAACAATCGGGAAGCCGTAAATCTGTCCATGCGGATGGTGCAGAGTTGCGCCGATCTCGGTGCCACGGTTTTCGAATGGCAGGATATAGGCCAGTCCTGCAGCTCGCAGCATGCGATAGCGGTCGATCCACGCTTCGACCAGAAGGATGCGTTGATCCTGTACCAGATCGGCAAGACGGGTATCGGCGTCGGCGCTGTAGACAATCACCTCGCATGTGCCGCTGGCTGCAGTCCGCTCTTCTGCGTCTAAATGGTCTGCTGCCGGTTGCGCAGCATCGGGGTGCAGGCTGGGGAAGCGATTGTCGAACACCGCCAGTTCGAAATCGGCAAAAGGGATTTCGGTTTCGCCGCCATCGGGCCGCATCGGGGCAAGCGGATTGTCTGCCGGATTGGGCAAATGGGTGCGGTTTTGCCGATGCCCGGCATAGACAGCCCAGTCGCCGCGAAGCGGATCCCGTCGCAATTCACCACCCGGTGCGATGGTAGCCGCTGTCTCCGCCATAGGCGGCAGAGCATGTGGCTTATGGCCATAGAGATAGAGGCTGCGGCCATCGGCCTTGCGGTGATCGCGGCGATAGACCGGTCCTGCGGCGCCGGGCCCTTCAATGATATGTGCCTTGTCCGACATGGCTTGCATGCAAAGCCGATCAGGTTCAGGCTGGCAAGCGGTAATCACCATGCAGTTGAGGTTTGCCGATGCCCGTCACACAAAAGCCCGTCTCCATGGCGCTTGGTGTCTGCTATTATCCCGAGCACTGGCCCGAGACGATGTGGACCACTGATTTCGCGCGGATGCGCGAAATGGGCATATCGCGCATCCGCATTGGTGAATTTGCCTGGAGCCGGATCGAGCCCGAACCGGGGCGTTATGACTGGAGCTGGCTCGACCGGATCATGGAACTGGCCGACGCCTATGCCATGCAGATCGTGCTGTGCACCCCGACGGCGACACCGCCCAAATGGCTGATCGATGCGGTGCCCGATATATTGGCGCATGATCGTCATGGACGTCCGCGATGCTTTGGTTCGCGACGGCATTATTGCTTCTCCTCAGAGAATTATCGTGCCGAATCCCGACGCATTACCGAAGCACTTGCCAAACGCTATGGCCAGCATCACGAACTGGTGATGTGGCAGACCGATAATGAATATGGCTGCCATGACACGGTGCTGAGCTATTCGCCGATGGCCGCAAAAGCGTTCCGTGGCTGGCTGGCCACCCGCTATGGCACAGTTGAGGCACTTAACAGCGCCTGGGGCAATGTCTTCTGGAGCATGGAATATCGCAGCTTCGATGAGGTCGACCTGCCCAATGCTACGGTGACCGAACCCAATCCGTCGCATGTCCTCGATTTCCGGCGCTTCTCCTCCGACCAGTTGCGCAGCTTCAACGCCGAACAATGCGTGATATTGCGCAAATATGCCCCTGACATCCCGGTGAGCCATAATTTCATGGGGCATTTTACCGATTTCGATCATCATGCCGTCGGTGACGATCTCGATATGGCAACCTGGGACAGCTATCCGCTCGGCTTTCTGCAGCAGAACCCGGGCTATAGTGACGATGACAAGGCGCGCTACCGCTGCCGCGGCCATCCCGATTTTGCCGCCTTTCATCATGATCTTTATCGCGGTTGCGCACCGGCATGGGGTATCATGGAACAGCAGCCAGGGCCGGTAAACTGGGCCCAGCATAATGCTATGCCCGACACCGGCATGGTGCGGCTATGGAGCTGGGAGGCCTTTGCCCATGGCGCATCTCTGTTGAGCTGGTTCCGCTGGCGCCAGGTGCCGTTCGCGCAGGAGCAGATGCATGCCGGGCTGCGGTTGCCCGATGACCGGCCCGCACCGGTCTGGACCGAGCTGGAAACCATTGCCGAGGATCTGGCGCGCATTGGGCCAGTACAGCCGACACAGGCCGAGGTGGCGATCCTATTCGACTATGCTGCGCAATGGATGATCGAAACCCAGCCCCAGGGCGCGGATTTTGACTATGCGCAACAGGCCTTCGAGCTTTACGCCGCGCTGCGGCGGTGGGGCGTTTCGGTCGATATTGTCGGGCCAGCAGCGGCGCTGAATGGCTATAAGGCGCTGTTTGTGCCGAGCCTGCCCTATATGGCCGATGACCTGACCGATCGGCTCAAGGCTTTTGATGGTGTGCTGTGCCTGTTACCGCGTTGTGGCAGCAAGACCGAAACGCTGACCATCCCCGCCAGCTTGCCGCCGGGGCCGCTGGCCGAACTGATCCCGCTTCGGGTCGAGCAGGTCGAATCTCTCGCCGCATCGGTCGCTATTCCGGTGCATATTGGTGACAGCCGGTTCACCGCCAAATGCTGGCGCGAGCAGATTGTCAGCGATACCGAGCCGCTGGCGGGCTTTGGTGATGGCACAGGCGCATGGTTTGCGCGGGGGCATGTTCATTATCTCGCCTGCTGGCCCGGTGCCGATCTGATGGCTACAGTGATGGCCACTATCCTCAACGCCGCCGGTGTGGCGACACAGGAACTACCGGGCGGAGTCCGGCTGCGCCGCCATGGCGATCTGGTCTGTGCGTTCAACTATTCCGATGCCACCATCGACTGCACCGGCATCGGCGGACCAGCGGATGATGCGGACTATCTTCTTGGCCAGCGCCAGCTTGCCGCATGTAGAGTTGCAATCTGGCGCAGGGGCTGAGCGGTCGTGGCATCGCGCCGCTTTCATGCTATATTGTGCTACAGGGAATCGAAAAGGTAGTCGATATGCAGAAACACTGGATTATCATGCTGTTGCTGGCCGCAGTGATGGCGTGCAGCGCCCCGGAGGAAGCGCCTGCGCCGCTGGACGGGGCGTGGAGTCTGGTCCCCGATAATTCCCAGATTGCCTTTGTCTCGATAAAGGCTGACAGCGTCGGTGAAGCGCACCGTTTCCTCACCGAAAGCGGTGCGGTTGATGCCAGTGGCAAGGCTGAGGTCACAATCGACCTCAGCAGTGTCGATACCGCTGTGGATATTCGCGACGAGCGCATGCGTGATATCCTGTTCCAGGTCGAACAGTTTCCCGATGCAAAAGTCGGCGCGCAGATCGATCCGAAACTGTTGGAGACGCTCAAACTGGGCGAACAGAAAACCCTTACCACGCCCTTGTCGCTCGAGCTGCATGGCGTTGGCGGTGAATTCGATGCCGATCTGGCGGTAACCCGGATCGCCGATGATCGGGTTCTTGTGGAAACGGTCAAGCCGGTAATCGTCGATGCCACGCAGTTCGCACTCGGCGAAGGGCTTGATCAGCTGCGCGAAATTGCCGGCCTGCCGTCGATCAGCCCAGCCGTACCGGTAACTGCAAGCCTTGTTTTTGCCAAAGATGGCAGCGCACAATAAGCCCGCCCGGCACAGAGCCGGGGCGCGATGGCCGGGCCTTGCTTTCATCCGTCTGGTTTTGCTGGTTATTGCGGCACTGCCAGTTGGTGTTGCGACGGGCCAAGCGCCTGCCGAGACCTTCGGCATATGGCAAAACCCTTCGGGCAGCGTCCATATCGAGCTCTATACCTGTGGTGAATTTCGCTGCGGGCGTGTCGTCTGGGCTAGCGAAAAAGCCCAGAAGGATGCAAAGAAGGGCAGTGATGAGCCACTGATCGGCATGGTCATATTACGCAATTTCACACAGGACCGCAAAGGCATCTGGCGCGGCAGAGCCTATGTCGCCGACAAGGATCGCGAAGTGTCAGGCAGCGCCGAAGTGCTCGACCGCAACCGAATCAAGATCAAGGGCTGCCTGCTCGGCCGCGTTGGCTGCAGATCGCAGATATGGAAGCGTTTGGAGGGAGAAAGCTCGGCGACGAGAGCGGCGAGATAGTAGCTCGTTACTCAAAATGGAGACGTGAGAACGGCAATGGGTGTTTCCGCATCTTGTCAGCGGCTCAACCATTGCCTTTGAAATGGTCGCATTCAAAGCGGTAATGGCTTATGCGATTGGCAAGCGCTATGTAACCAAATGTAGCCAACAAGCCATCGCCGAGGGCAAACCAGAGCTGAAAATGACGCGCCGTGATCTATGGCCATAACGACGCTGGAGGGAAAATGTCACATTTGGTGCTGGTCGGCGGTCTCACAGGATCTGGGAAGTCTACCGTTGGTAAATATCTAACTCGGCGGGTAAAATATGCTTATCTGGACAAAGATACTCTGACACGTGAATTGGTTGATGCCCTTGTCGCAGAAGCTGGCAGTGATTTCGGGCCCGGGGATAGAGATTCTGTCATCTACGTGGAAAGGGCACGGCCTGCAGAATACCAATGCTTCATGAATACAGTCATGGAAAATGTAAGCTTAGGTATACCTACTATCGCGACAGCTCCTTTTATATCGGAAATGAATAATTCTTTATGGATTAAGAAGATTGCAGAGCAAGTAGATGATTATGATTTCAAACTAACGATGGTTTGGCTGGATTGCGATCTTGCGATCACAAAGCGTCGATTGATGCAGCGCAATGCTGTCAGAGACCAAATCAAAATGGCAATCTGGGAGGAATATGAGGCGTTTGCTCAAGGCATTGAAGTTCCCAAGCCTCCCGTCCTTATTTACGATAATCGGCCTGAACAGAGCATCCATAACATATGTGAGAAAATTATAAATGATGTTGAGCACTTTTGAACCACATGTCATTTTACTCAGTGGGCCGCCAACAAGCGGCAAGGACACATTGACGCAGTGTTTGCATGATTTGGACCCTTGTTATGTCATGGCTAACAAGTTCAAGGATTCGACATCTGGCAGTAGTAACCACATCATAATATCACCTGCAGAATTTGACTTGATGATTGAGCAGGAAGAATTACTGCAGTGGCATAGTCGTTATGGCAGGCGCTATGGTCTTTCTCGTAAAACTATAAATACCGCTCTTGATAACAGGCAATGGCCTATCGTTCATACAGGAAAATTGGAGAATCTATTAAATATCAAAGGTAAGGTTCATAATTCTCTCTCGATATTGTTGGCTTGTACTCCCCAAACAATTCATCAAAGACTCGCTGAACGCCATGCGGGTGATTTAGAAGAGCAGGCGACTCGATTTGAAGCAGCTCGGGAGGAATTGCAAGAGACTGCCCATAATCTGTCGTATTTTGATATTATATTCGATAATAATGGTAATGATCCAGTAAAAGCCGCGCATGCTCTAAATGAAGCTATTATAGCACATCTGGTGAATAATTGACCCCAATACTTCCCTTGCCAGTTGCTCGCTCGCCTTTGGCAGAGATAGATAGCGAGTTCTTGGAAAGGCTTGTCCGACATTATCAAAATTTTGACTTATCTTGCTTTATAATTTTTGGTAACAGTTTTGGTTTTGCAAAAAAAAATATTTCACAGCAATTAAGTATAGCAATAGATTTGGCTGAAAAAGCAAATGAAGCGCGGTTTTTTGTTTGCAGGCATGACAAAAAATGCCAATATAGTATTGATGGCAAATTTATATATCTGCCAGTTATTCAAGATTTGAAATCGCCAAGTCTGCTGTCTGGCAATGAGATTGCTTACGTTCATTCTACCTTTATCGGTCAATCTGAACGTTCGGTTCTGAAACAGCTCGCTCCACAGCTGCCGGCTTGCAATAAGCTTTGCCACCTGGAGCCGGATGAAGTTGTCGAACTGGGAATTTGTGCATCAAATCAAATATGGGCTTCCGATCGTTGTTTGCGTCGTGCTGCTAACTTGGGATTCAATGCATTCATAAGTTCTGTACTCCTAATCGCTCCCGAGCTTTGGGCTGCGGCAGATCGGCAAGAGGCTCTGAGTCGAATTGAAAATGCGCGTAAAACCCTGTTTCCTAAGGATCGCAAGCAAAAATCCGATTGGCTTAGAAAACAGCTCATTAAATTAGAAAACAGCTCATTAAAAGAGTAGGTGAGCCAGATGAATGGAGTATCGACAGACTTTCCTGAACGCGCGGGCGAAATAGACAAAATTCTTTGGTCAGGCCAAGAATTGACTAATCGATCTGTTCCAGCGTTGCAGATCAATGTGCTGCGCTTGGATACTAAAATTGTAACAGTCAATAGCTGTGAGTTCAAATATCTGGCCATAAAACAACTGATAGGGGCACCAAAAAAGCATATTCAGTTTGTGAATTGTGACTTTGCCGAAGGCATAAGAATTCACAGTGCTAAAGGCATTGAAGGGCTTTCTTTCACAAACTGCAATATTAAGGGAGATCTGATTATTCATCACCTGGATGGCTCGAGTGATGGAACGAAAATCTCTTTGCAAGACTCTGTTATCGATGGAACAGTCCGGCTTACGTCAGTCACTTGTCGTTCTTTTGTGATTGAGGGTTGTGCTATCCGTGAATTTGTTATGGATCAGTCTGAAGCAAGTGATGTTCTCACTTTGGCAGGCGGTTCCGTTATACACGGTCGCTTGCACATAAACAGCGGTACAAATTCTAGAGTTGATATTAAAGATACCGATCTACTGGGTTTAAGCAAGATAGCATTAGGGTCATGCTCTGCAATATCTATTCAGGATACGAATATTCAGACGATTCGAATTTCTCCGAGAAGCGCTACAACGAATTACTCGAATATAAAAGTTGACAATGTATCGGCAGAAAATGTTTTTGTTGAACATCTTCGTCAAATTAAAAAGTTGGCAATTACCCGGAGTTCTTTTTCGCAGATCGTAAGATTCCGACGCCTAACATGGTCATTACAATCAAAGTTTGAAATTAACGATGTCAGGGAATGCGGGCGATTTGCTTTTTACTCACCCAAATATCTCTCCGGACATAAAGATGAACGGCAAGTGGATGAAACGGAATTTCCAGCTTGCCTAAGTTTAAAGCGGCTTGAGCCCGCGCAGGTTCGTTTTGACAGTGACAGTGCTGAATTCTTTGAAAAAAAGTCAAGGACAACTTATGATGTTGCACTTGGATCAATACTGGAAAATTACTATAATAGTGAAAACGAAACATCTAAAGCTGACACGGCAAAATACCGTAAAATGATCCAGTTGCACAAGTGGTCAATTAAGCAAGGTAGATATCAGAAAATAGTTCCTCTGATATTATTTGGATATTTATATGGCTATGGCGTCAGGCTCTTTAATCAAGTGATTTCAATACTAACTATAGGTTTATTGGCTTCTGTTATGGTAACTGTTGGACGCAACGATTGGACCAAATGGTTTTTCAATGATTCTTCTGATGTCCCAATTTCTGTTGGATTGGATGTTTTGGTACTTATATTTGTGGGTGTAGGAGGCCCATGGTTGCAGGATACTGCTGTATCTTCTCAAGGGACATTGGCGGTCAGTATTTTTCGCACAGTAGCTTTTTTGTCACTCTCGGCATCCATTGTACAGAAGATTGGTCGAAGCTAGAATCATCAAATGCAGATTTAGAAGAGCATATAGCAACAAGGTTTGGCCTGCATATTATCGGGATAAAGTTTACCGAGAGATGCTGCGCTCATAATCGCTTTACAGGCCAGCCACTTTTATCGCTCCGACTGATGATCCGGCCAACTGAGCCGTATGTTATACGTCACTGCCCATGCAGGTGATGATCCCTGATGAGGGAGCGACAAACTGACAAATTGCTCGTGCATTTCAACAGCAATATAGAAGATACCAAAAGGGTGATGGAAGCAGACTATCGCGGAGCCTATAAAAATTTGGCGGACTTTGCCCATGAGCTGACTGAAAAAATAGGTCAGAGAGGGGGAATTTCGCCATCCGCGATGTGTTTACGGCGCAAACCACCTGGGAAGAATTTCATGTGTTTTGGTCGGGGAGAGAGGATTCGAACCTCCGGCCCCTGCCTCCCGAAGACAGTGCTCTACCAGGCTGAGCTACTCCCCGACGGTTCGATGACATCGCCATGGCGATGGAAGGCAGGCATGCGCCTATAGGCAAGCCGCTGAGGCGATGCAAGTCTGCAATTTGCCTCTGTAGCGTCGCCATCGGGCCAGCGGGATAACCGGTCTGCCACTCTGGCAAGATGCGCGGTTTTGGCTTAGTCAAATGCCATGTCAGCGATTCTCACCGAGCCCGAAATGCCGTCTGTTGCGCATTATGAAGACCAGTATCTGGCGCTGATGCGGACCATCTGGCGCGATGGTGTGCACCGGGGGGATCGCACCGGCACCGGCACGCGCGCGCTATTCGGTGCCAATATGCGCTTTTCGCTCGCCGATGGCGCGGTGCCGTTGCTTACGACCAAGCGGGTTTACTGGAAGACGGCGGCGCGTGAGATGCTGTGGTTTCTCTCCGGTGACACCAATATCCGACCGCTGGTCGAGCAGAAGGTGCATATCTGGACCGACTGGCCGCTGGCCAAATATCGCGCGGCGACCGGCGAGGATATCGACCGCGATGCTTTCGAGGCGCGGATCATCGCCGATGCCGGTTTTGCCACACAATGGGGTGATCTGGGTCCGGTCTATGGTAAGCAGTGGGTCGACTGGCCGGTTTATGACCCGGCACCCGAGGCAGGTGAGGGGCTGTATCGCCGCCGCCAGCACGGCATCAACCAGATTGCCGATCTTGTCACCAGCCTGCGCGACAATCCGGGGTCGCGCCGCCATATCTTTGAGGGCTGGAATGTCGCCGAACTCGACCGGATGGCGCTACCGCCTTGCCACAAAACCTATCAGTTCTTTGTCGCCGAGGGGCAGCTGACATGCCTGCTCTATCAGCGCTCCTGTGATGTTGCGCTCGGGGTTCCGTTCAATATCTTCTCGGCCGCGCTGCTGACCCATATGTTGGCACAGCAATGCGGTCTGGCGCCGGGCGAGTTGATCTGGAATGGCGGCGATGTCCATCTCTACGAGAATCACGAATCGCTGGTCACCGAGCAACTGTCACGCACTCCATCGGGCTATCCCAGGCTTGAGATTGCCCGCCGTGCATCGGACATATTCGGTTACCGGATCGAGGATTTTGTGGTGCATGATTACACGCCACAGGCACATATTGCTGCACCTGTTGCGGTGTAGCGTTTTTGGGGCAGAACTATTGCCCTAAAAAGCGAAACCTAATATTATGACAGCAATGCGCAATATATTGCGCGACATCATATTCCCACGGCATTGCACCAGGCGCGCCAGACGCCGGGCATCTTTTTGCAGGAGAGGGCATGGCTGACCACGATCATAATGCACCGGCGGGCGCAAAGCCGAACCTGCCGCCTCTGTCGCTGCATGTTCCCGAGCCGAAATTTCGCCCCGGTGATGCGGTGGATTACAGCAACCTCGCCATTCCCGCAGCTGGCAAGCAGCCGCGACCCGACACCGCCGCCGATCCCGCCGATATGCGCGACATGGTCTATGATCTGGTGCGGGTGCTTGATGATAAGGGCAAGGCGGTCGGGCCATGGGACCCGAAGCTGAAGCCCGATATACTGATCGCGATGCTCGAGAAAATGGCGCTGGTCCGTGCCTTTGACGAGCGGCTGTTCCGGGCTCAGCGCCAGGGCAAGACCAGCTTCTACATGAAATGCCGCGGTGAGGAGGCGACGTCTGTTTGCGCCGCCTTTGCGCTGGCCTTTGATGACATGGTGTTCCCCAGCTACCGCCAGCAGGGCGTGCTGATCGCGCGCGATTATTCGCTGGTCGAGATGATCAACCAGATCTACTCGAACAAGGGCGATAAGCTGAAGGGCCGTCAGCTGCCGATCATGTACTGCTCGCGCGAGCACAGTTTTTTCACTATTTCGGGCAATCTTGCGACGCAATATCCGCAGGCCGTGGGTTGGGCAATGGCAAGTGCGATCAAGAGCGACAACCGTATCGCCGCGACCTGGTGCGGAGAGGGGTCTACAGCAGAGGGTGATTTCCACAGCGCGGTCACCTTCGCCTCGGTCTATAACGCGCCGGTGATCCTCAAGGTCGTCAATAACCAATGGGCGATTTCCAGCTTTTCCGGCTTTGCGGGGGCAGAACGCACGACCTTTGCCGCGCGCGCTGTCGGCTATGGCATTGCCGGACTGCGCGTCGACGGCAATGATGCTCTGGCGGTCTATGCCGCTACGCAATGGGCTGCCGAGCGCGCGCGTACCAATCAGGGGCCGACGCTGATCGAATATTTCACCTATCGCGCTGAAGGCCACAGCACCTCGGACGATCCTTCCGCTTATCGCAGCGCTGACGAGAGCAAGGAATGGCCGCTCGGTGACCCGATTAACCGGCTGAAACAACATCTCATCGGGCTTGGCGAGTGGGATGAACAGCGCCATGCGGCAATGGATGAACGCCTCGCCAATGAGGTGAAGGCCGCGACCAAGGAAGCCGAGAAGAACGGCATATTGGGCCATGGTCTGCACCAGCCGTTCGAGACGATGTTCCAGGATGTGTTCGAGGATCTTCCCTGGCACCTCAAAGAGCAGAGCGAACAGGCCAACCGCGAACGGGCCAAAAAGTGGCCGGAGTAAGCGATATGGATGCACAGGACAGCGCAGCAAAAACCGCAGAGCCCGAACAGGCAGGCGACAGCACCCAGCCAGCGGAAAAGCGCATGAACATGATTGAGGCGATCAACAACGCTCTCGATATCATGCTCGAGCGTGACCCTAATGTGATCCTGATGGGCGAGGATATCGGCTATTTTGGCGGCGTGTTCCGCTGCACCGCCGGTTTGCAGGAAAAGCATGGCCTGACCCGGGTATTCGACACACCGATCAGTGAATGCGGCATTATCGGTGCCGCCGTGGGGATGGGCGCCTATGGCCTGCGTCCGGTGCCGGAAATCCAGTTTGCCGATTATATCTATCCCGGTATCGACCAGCTGATCTCCGAGGCGGCGCGGCTGCGCTATCGCTCGGCGGGTGAATTTATCTCGCCGATGACGGTGCGCTCTCCCTTTGGCGGCGGCATCTTTGGTGGCCAGACGCACAGCCAGTCACCGGAAAGCCTGTTCACCCATGTTGCGGGTTTGAAAACGGTCATTCCATCCAGCCCTTATGACGCCAAGGGTCTGTTGATTGCTGCGATCGAAGACAATGATCCGGTGATCTTTTTCGAGCCCAAGCGCATTTATAACGGACCGTTTGACGGCTTTTACGACCGCCCGGTCCAGCCCTGGTCGAAGCATCCGGACTCGCTGGTGCCTGAGGATTATTATCGTATCGATCTCGGCAAGGCGAAGATCGTGCGCGAGGGTCAGGATTTCACCATTCTGGCCTATGGCACCATGGTGCATGTCGCTCGGGCCGTTGTCGAGCATCAGGGCGTGGATGCCGAGATTATCGACCTGCGCACGCTGGTGCCGCTGGATATCGAGGCCATCGAGCAATCGATCAAAAAGACGGGTCGTTGCATGATCATCCATGAAGCCACCCGCACCAGCGGCTTTGGGGCGGAACTGTCGGCGCTGGTGCAGGAGCGCTGCTTCTACCACCTCGAAGCCCCGATCGAACGCGTCACCGGCTTCGACACGCCCTATCCGCATTCGCTAGAATGGGCTTATTTCCCGGGCCCGATCCGTATTGGCGAAGCGATCGAGACTATCCTGAAGGACTGACCATCATGGCGAAATTCATCTATAACCTTCCCGATATCGGCGAGGGCATTGCCGAAGCCGAGATTGTCGGCTGGCATGTGAAGATTGGCGATACGGTGTCCGAGGACGACCAGATCGCCGATATGATGACCGACAAGGCAACGGTCGAGATCGAGTCCCCGGTGAGCGGCAAGGTGGTCGCGGTAGCCGGAGAGGTTGGTGATGTGATCGCCATTGGCGGCATGCTGGTGGAAATCGAGGTCGAGGGCGATCTCCCGGATGATGCGGCGCAAAAGGCCGAAGAGGCCGTGGCGGAAGCACCGCCGGTTGCACCCGAGGCAGAGGATGTACCAGCACCTGCGTCAGTCCCGGCACCTGCACCCGCCGCACCGGCTCCTGCACCAGCCCCAGTCCCAGCCCCAGCACAGGTCGAAACCGTGCCGGAAGAGGCCAGGGTTCAGGCATCGCCCGCAGTGCGCAAGCGGGCGCGTGAACTGGGTGTCAATCTTGCACGGGTCAAACCCCAGGCCGATGGCCGTATCCGTCATGCCGATCTCGATGCGTTTCTGAGCTATGGCGGCGGCGCCGCGCATGGTGGTCGTAAGCCCGATGAGGCACTGAAAGTCATCGGTATGCGCAAGCGGATTGCCCAGAACATGGCGGAATCGAAGCGCAATATCCCGCATTTCACCTATGTCGAAGAGATTGACGTGACCGGGATGGAAGCGATGCGCGCCGACATGAACGGCAATCGTGGCGACAGGCCCAAGCTAACCGCACTGCCGCTGCTGATTACAGCGATCTGCCGCACCCTGCGCGACTATCCGATGCTCAATGCGCGTTATGATGACGAGGCCAATGTCGTTACCCGTTCCGGCGCGGTGCATCTTGGCATCGCAACGCAGACCGATGCCGGCCTGATGGTGCCGGTGTTGCGTGGTGCCGAGAGCATGACCATATGGGATATGGCGAGCGAAATTGCCCGTCTCGCTGAAGCCGCGCGCACCGGTAAAGCGCGTAGTGATGAATTGTCCGGAGGGACGCTAACCTTGACCTCGCTGGGGCCGTTGGGCGGTATCAGCACGACGCCGGTTATCAATCGCCCGGAAGTCGCGATTATCGGGCCGAACAAGATCGTTGAACGTCCTGTTGTAATCGATAGCGAGATCACCATCCGCAAGATGATGAATCTCTCCATCTCTTGCGACCATCGTGTGGTCGATGGCTATGATGCGGCCAGCTTCGTTCAGGATCTGAAGCGCCGGATTGAAACGCCGGTGTTTATCTTTGCCGATTGATTAGCGGCCCAAAAGTCCACCCAGACTCTGTTGGTCAAATTTCAGGCGGAAGGTAATGAACGGACCGCTCCGGGTATAACGACTGTCTTCAAAGTCGCGATCCTCAAAGCCGACAAAATTGTAACCAACCGAAATATAACCGTTTTCAAAGGGCGTGATGCCGACCGTCGGGCCGCCGGCCCAGGCGATGCTGTCGGCATCGGTGCCGATACGCACGGTGCCGGCAGCACCGGCATCGATGGTGTCGCTGAGGTCAAAGCGGAAATCGGCACCGACGACATTGCTCCAGCCTTCGACATCATCCGGTCCGAAGCGATCAAAGACATAGCGCGTGCCCCAGAAGAAGCCGTATTCTCCGCGCTCGATAAAGGCGCCGCGATTATTGTCGATCGGGGTATAGTTGATGCTCAGGCTGTTGATCACACGGCGCGAGGTAACATCGCCATTGACCATCAACAGTGCGCCGCCAACCGGTCCGGCCTGTCCGGCAACAGCATCGCGCACGCTGTCCTCGCGGAATTCGATCTTTTCGAGGAATGACCAGCGGCTGTTGTCCGGCCGATGGGCCCAGCTCAGCTCACCCTCGATAGTATCGGTTTGCGGGCCACCATCGGCTTCGGCCCGGAAATAGCTGAACAGGCCGCCAATATTGCTGCCATTGCCGGTCTGTTTGAGCACCGCGCTGGTGACACCATAACGGTCACCCAGATCGCCGGCGCGATATTCGGCGCGGCTGGCCCAGCTCCAGTCCTTGTTGCGATAGGTCGCTCCGGCTGTCACCGCGATGAAATCTTCGGTCAGCGCGCCATTGGCTGCCAGGAAGCCGCCATTGGCCACTGGTTGCAGCGGGTTGATGACATTGGCGGGGTCGATATCGCCATTGAAGGTCTGGTTGCCGTCGAGCGAGAAATCGACAGTCCATTTCTCGCTCAGCTTCAATGACTGGGCAAAACCGTAGGCGGCAAAGCTGCGCGGCCCGAATTCGGCAATATCCTGCTGATTGGCGGTGGCGAGGATGCGGCCACCTGCCCAGGGCGTGATCTCGAAGCCGACCCGTGCGGTCTGGGCGTCGAAAGTGGCACCGTCGGTAATCTCATAGCTGCCGAGAATGCGGACATCCTTGGTGATGGCATAGCGCGCGCCAAAGCTGTGCCGCGCCGGGAAGTCGACACTTTCATCCTGACCGCCAATGGCGAAGGACGTTTGCGCGTCGAGCTCGAGCTTGTTGTCGAACAGCCGCTGCGACCCGCCCAGCGTGGCGATGGTCGAACGGTTGATGCGGCCATCGGTAAAACGATCCTCGGCATGGGTGATACCGGCGCGCAGAGAGGTCCTGTTGGCGCGATATTCCAGCTCGGCGCTGCCAGCACGGCGACGGGCGCCGGAAACCAGAAAGTCTTCCTGATAAGCGGTAACGGCCAGGCTGATTTCCTTGGTGAAGCGATAACGGCTGTCCAGTCCGAATTTGCGGGTGCCGCTTTCGACGGCATTTTGCTGACCCAGGCCAAAATTGTTCGACTGGCGGCGGACATAGGCGAGAATATCGAAATCCTTGCCGTGATGCTCGGCTTCGACCAGCCAGGCCGTCGCGGTACCGGCATCGGGGCGGCCACTGGCGACATCGCTGGTGCCGTCGGTCACGGCAAATTCGGCGCGCAGTTCGGTCTTGAGGTTCGGGCGATAGCGCAGGTCAACACCGCCAA
The DNA here is from genome assembly GCA_039818985.1 of Pseudomonadota bacterium. NCBI lineage: Bacteria > Pseudomonadati > Pseudomonadota > Pseudomonadota bacterium. Next base: position 1,179,792 of record JBCBSU010000001.1, read on the forward strand.
GATCGGTATTACTGTCCGCCGTTTCGTCATGGATGGCGGTGGCGGCGACCTGCAGTTTCTGGTCCTTGCTGCGCCAGCTGACCCGGCCACCGGCATTCATCGCGCGCTGACCAACACCATCAACCTCATATTCGGCGATGATGAACTGCGGATCGAGGTTGATCCGGCTCAATATCGGCTCGCGGAAGCGCAGTGTACCGGCGATATAGTCAATATCGTAATCGATATGCCGCGTCAGCTGGCGCTCATCGACGATGCGGTCGGAACGGAAACGGTCGCGGATCTGCAGTGTGACGCGTTCGGAATTGATGATGATATCACGTGCCGACAGGGCATAGGGACCGGTCAGGCCATTGCCCTGAATTTCCTCGCGGCGGAAGCGGAATGGCGTGTCGGCACCGAAAACAGTCGCCGAGACCTGATCCGAGCGATATTCCGCCTTCACCCCGTTGAACGAGCGCTGATAGCGGGAAAGCTGCGATTCTCCGAGACCGGTTTCATAATCGCCGAACAGAGCATAGAATTGCGGTCGCTCCAGCCGGATATACAGCCGGCGCAGGCTAGCAGCGTCGAAGCGCTGTTCCGACCGGTCGGCATAGATGGTGTAATAGCTGCGTGGATCGATAACACCGCCAAACTCGGTCTCATCGCGTTCCTTGTCGCTGTCATAGGCAAGAGTGAGCAACCATTTACCCAATATCCGGCCTTTGGCGTAAAGCGCGACCCGACCGTCGAGATTGATGCTGTCCTCATCATCGGCCAATGCCTCGAGGCGGCTGTCCAGCGTATTGAACCCGACGGTACCTGCGGCAAAACCGACGACGGTCCATGGGCGTTCGCCCGGATCAAGCCAGGTCTCGATACGCTGCGGCCGCGAGACTTCACCATCCTGAAAATTGAAATCGACCGATACCGTACCCGATGCTGTGGTCGGTGCCAGTTCGATATAGGCGATGCCGTCATCGCCCTCGACCCGCCATACCGGGCGTGCGCGTTCGAGCCCCGAAAGCTGCTGTGCTTGTTGTGCATCGACCTCGATGGCAGGCTGATAGGGGGCTGGAACCGCAAAATCGCCGACTACGCCATGACGTACCGGCTTGCCGTCGCGGTCGGTCAGCCGCACAGCGATGACCGGACGTGTGATACCGTCGGCAACCAGTACCGACCGGTCCTTGAGAAACTCGACATTGAGCGGGCTGGCGGAATAATGCACTTCGCGGGTCAGTTCCTCGACAACCTTGCCACCGGCATTGAGCACCCTTGCGCGCAGCACATTGGTACGGTCATCCAGTTCGATGCCGCGCCACAGGCTCACGCCCCAGCGGCCATCGGGGCTTTTGCGTGTGCCATCGAACGACAGCAGGTCGACCACCTTGCCGTTGATGCTGAGCTCGACGGTCTGGCCCGCCATATGCTTGATCGCAACGCGCAGGCCCTTGGAGCGCGGATTGTGGTCAATCGCGGGGAACAGCCAGCCAATGCCGGCTTCCTGACCGGCAAACCAGTCACGATCGGTGCCAGCGGCCTGCTGATCGGTAAGCACTTTGGGGCGCGCGGTTGCTGGTGTGACAGCCTGTGGTGCCTCGCGTGGCGCCGTTTGGCGGGCACGGAAGTCGGCGCGTTTCAGGCTGCCGCCCCGGCCTTCGACAAAGCGCGAAATGGCGCTGCCCGCGCTGCGGGTGTTCCGGGCGCAATCGACAGGCGCCATGTCGAGCGGGAAGGTCGACGGATCGACCTGCACGACATGGAGTCCTGGCAATACGCCTTCAAAATGATAGCGGCCATCCTGATCGGTAATGGCGAAACGGCCATCCTCCATCATCACCCGGACGCCCGCAATGCCGTTGGCGCCGCGTGGATCAATGGTACAGGCGCCATCGGTAATACGCCCGGTAATGGTGAAACGGTCGCCAATGGTATCGCGCGCGATGCGGGTAAAGGCCTCGGCAATGCCGCTGACCGCGCCGAGATTGTCGGTGGCGGTTGCCTGGTTGACGATATCGCCGGGCAGGGCATCGGGCCGGACCTCGGTCAGATAGGTCAGCAGCCCGCTTTCCCTTGGGCCAAGCGCTGGTACGGTGACCGCGAAGCGGCGACCATCAGCAGCGATATCGGCGCTCACACGTTCGCCATTATAGCGGATGGTATCGGCGCGCAGCCGCAGCGCATTGGGCAGCTCATCGCTGATGGTAACAACACCGGTAGATCGCTGGGCATCGCTGTTTCTGACGGTGATGCGATATTGCAGCACATCGCCGGGCACTGCCAAAGCCGCCGACACTGTCTTGGTCAGGCTGATCGGCACCGCGGGCTGGTCGACCGGAATGTCGATCCGCACCGGGTCGGGATCGGACAGCGTTATGATACCGCCATAAGACCCTTCCACAATGGTGAAAGGGTCTCCGTCCGGGCGCCGCAGCGGGGCAATCTGCTCAGGCGTTCGCTCCGAGGTCCAGCTGAACGGATCAGGTGGGTCGACAATGACCCTGTAATTGCCAGGCCTCGCCAGCGGGAAGCGATAGAAACCCGGGCCGAAATCATAGACGGTGCCGCCGCTGTCGGTAACGGTCGATCCGGTAATGATTGTCGAGGGGAAGGCCGAAACCCCGTCATTGCCGAAGACTTCCGCCGGTTGCCCGCTATCGGCATCGACCAGCGTCACGCGCGCACCGGAGACCGGAGTGCCGTCGGCACTGTCGAAGACGATACCGAAGGGATCGATCAGCACCTCGACATCGGCGGTGCCAAGCAATGTGTCGATACCATCGTCGAAAATCTCGATGCCAAGCTGAGTACCGGGTGCAAGCGAGAGCACGCAATTTTCACGGATCAGCGCGGGAGGAATAGCGATGGTGTTGATTACCGACAGGAATTCGCCGCTATCCGGGGCGGTTTCCGTTGCGGAGATGATCTCGCGGTCGCCTTCGGGCGTCACCAGCGCAATATCGAACACATCCACGGCATCGGGATCGACATTGTGATCCGGCGAACTGATGGCGATGACCATCGGTTCATTCGGCGTGATGCCGGTGCGCGAGCCGAGCGATGCCGGGCTGGTGTCCATATCGGCAAATGGGCCGCGAAGCGCTATAGGGATGCTACCATTGGCGGTCCGGCACTGGGTCTGCGGCAGATTTGCCTGTGTTCCGCCACCCGGCGGGTCGTCAAACTGGAAAACGGTAATGGTTACCGGGCCGCCATTGCCCGGTGGTGCACTGATGTCGAAATCCACCCTGTTCGAAGGCTGCCTGATGCGGCCATTCGGTCCATCCCATTCTACCGACGCGACATTGCTGATGGTCTGGGCCGTTGCCTGCGTTGATGGCAAAGCGAGGCCCAAGCCAGCAATCGCGAGAGCGAAGGGCTTAACAAGGGTGGTTAGCAGTTTCATCTGAACAGGAGGGGATGGTCAGTAGGCAAAAGCTCCTCTGACCATCCCTGTTACCTTAATCCTCAGTCCACGGTGACACGGAAGACGAGGGTACGTTCATCACCGGCTGCAACGCTGGCGATGGTGCCGGTCACATCGGTACCATCGAAGCTGCCACCGGCCGATCCGTCACCATTACAGGTGAAATCGCCCGGATTGGTGCCCGGGAAGGTGCCTGCAACCGTGCCATTGAGCAGGATTGAGCCTGCTACAAAGGTGGTGTTGGCCGGAACCTCGTCGACAATGGTCACGCCGGTCGCCGGAGCAGCACCTGCTCCCGCAGCGTTGCCGACAACGATGCAATATTCCACCGTTGCACCCGGAATGGCTTTCGGGTTGCTGGTGCCGTTGAACGGATCTTCAATGACCGTGCTGATCTTGCGAACCGTGATATCGGCGGCAGCGACAGTGAAGTCATCGGCGGCGCTGAACGCAGCGTCACGATTGCCATCGGTATCGCCGGCACTGTCGGCAAAGACTGTGTCGACTGCAGTCGGATCGTCGGCGGACCCAAGATCCTCGGTCAGTGCGGCGCCAATGCTGCCGGTTCCGGCGGCAGTTTCACGCGCAGTCGCCGTCAGCGTGACCGAAGCCACATTGCCGGTCACTTCACCACTACCGATATCCGCAACCACGAATACGGTAACGCTGGCATCCTGGGCCAGATCTTCGATGAATGTTGCAGTGTCGACTGCGGGATCGAAGATATTGTTGCCGTCGGTATCGACGAAGATCTGCAGGTCGGTGACGTCGGTATTGTCCGTGCCGCCATTGGGTGCGGCACCGTTGCCGCGGTTGGCTGCGCCCAACTGAAAGTCGAGCGTGGCGTTGGAGTCATTGGTGACGACATAGGTCAGCAGCGGCGGGTTGTTTGTCAGGTCATCATTGACCTGGCCCGGCGCAACCGTGGTGGTGACCGAGTCCGATGCCGCAACCGTAAGATCGATTTTGCGGTCGACGACAAAGGTGTCGGATGCTGTCTCGTCGCTCTGGTCGACACCGCCGACCTGATAGGACACAGTCACATTGTTGGTAATATCGGTACCGGCAGCCGTATCCTGTGCAAAGGCCGGCATACTGATACCCCCCGCCATAGCTATGGCGGAAACGGCCGCAGTAAAGCGCAATTTCCTGTTCATTCTGGTCTCCTGTTTTTATTTCACCCCTTCCCCAAGGAGCGAAATTCCGCGGCTATCTTACTATGCCACGGAAGGTTAACTTCCCTTCACTACCTTTTGTTATTTCTCGTAAAATACTCCATCGGACATGGGTAACATCGTCCACCGTAGCGGGCCTGTACCCCCCGTCCGCTGTGGCTATTCGCAAGTTTTGCAAACGCCCCCAGCTGTTGCCGCCATCGACCGATACCTGTTCGGTGCCATCCAGCGTCTCGCGGAAAGCAACCGCCTGTGGCAGCGGGTTGGTGATGACGAAATCGGTGACCGGCGCATCGCTGATATTGCGATAGCGCAGGATGAAGATCAGCTGGTCGCCGGGCAGAACCTGATCCGGTTCTTCCAGCCTGACGGCCTTGCTGTCCCCCTGGTCAATGATGCGCTCGACAAAGACTTGGCTTTCCAGTTCAATCGCACTGTTTGCCGACGCTGGCGCGGCAATCGTGCCGAGCAGTGTAGCAAAGCCAAGAAAAGCGCTCTTTATCAGATTCTTGACAGGATTTGGCATTACTCGACCTCCACCTGAAATGTGATTGTCCGGGTCTGGTCACCGGGAACATCACCGAGATTGACGATGATCGCCGTGCCATCGAATTCGCCACCATCACCATCGGTATCGGTGTCGGTCAGCGAAGCGCCTTCCAGGGTGATGCTTTCCGGCTGATAGCTGGTGCTGGCGGGAATCGGGTCGGCAACCACCAGATTGGCGACGGTGCCGCTGCCTGTCGTCGTTGCCACCAGCGAATAGGTGATGATCGAGCCGGGAACGACGGTTGCGCCGCCGAACGGATCGGCAACCACCGCCGATTTCTGCAATGCTACAGTTGCAGCCTGGATGATGAAGAAGCCGGCATCGTCGTCATCGGCGCCGGTGGTGCCGACAACGGCATCGCCGCCGCCATCGCCCGCGCCGTCAAAAGATGTACCCGGTGCGCCGGTACCGGTAACCGCCTCGGCGGTCAGTGTGACTTCGGCCCGGTTGCCGTCGACTGGATCGGCGGGAATGTTGCTGATGATGAAGACGGTGATGTTTTCATCGGGTGCCAGCAGCGGATCATTGGTGCCTGGCGCGTAAATTTCGTCGACGCCAGGGTCATAGGTGCCGTTTCCATCGGTATCGAGAACGATCTGAACCAGCGTGGTGTCGAAATCATCACCGGGACGCGCGGTGTCGGCGGTGAGGGTGAAAGCCTCGTTACCGTTGCCGTTATTGGTCACAGTGTAGCTGAGAACCTGGTTCTCCGCCTCGGGTTGGGTCGCTACGTCGCCGGGATCGGCAGATTCAACATCGACGTCGAGAATCTCGTCGACGATGATGGTCACGGTGTTCGAGTCTTCCTCGATGCGACCGCCCGGACCGTCATAGCTGGCGGTTGCGGTGTTTTCGATCGGCGTGCCGGCCAGCGTTCCCGCCTGCGGTGCGGTGGCCTGGGCCAGCGCCGGCGTCGCCGTGGCGATCGCCAGTCCGCTGGCCAGCATGGCCGCGAAAAGACGTGCTTTTGGCGCACAAATAATGGTCTTCACATGCATCATAAGCCCCAATTCTGGATGCGTTCGTGGGCCTTATGACAAAAAAACTACAAAAAACGGTTAACTGCACCGCACCAATCTGGCTTAAGGGGGAAATCGCTATAGCACTGAAAAATATAGATATTCAGAAGATACAAATGTAAACATACTTAACATTTGAGGGCCGGCGGTAAAACACTGGCAAATTGGCAATGCCCGCCAGTTAGGTTAGATATTGGCTATGGACGACAACTCTTCTTCGCCATCATCGGACGAGCGCAATCGGCTGCTCGCCTCGGTTGCCATGATTGGCGGCACCGCGCTATTGCTCGGCGCGCCCTTTGCGCTGATGGCGGGGGCAGAGTTCTTCCTGCCGCTGACCGTCGCTATCGTGCTGTCTATCGCGCTGGTGCCGTTGCTCGAATGGCTGGAACGGCGGCGTGTACCGTCGCCGCTGGCAGCGTTTATGTGCGTCATCGCCTTTCTGGTGATGGCCAATGGCGCGCTGGCGCTGATCATCGTTCCGGCGACTGCCTGGTTCGTCAACCTGCCCGAGCGTATCCCGCAGATAACCAGCAATTTGCGACCATTGATCGACTTTTATTCCGATGCGCAGCGTTATCTCGACGAGACCTTGCGCCTGGTGCGTACCGAAGCGGTGGCAGAGGTGCAGAAGGTGACCACCGATTCTCCGACCTCACTGATCGATGTTTTCATCAGCTCAGCCCCGGCGGTTGGCATCCAGATGGTATTTGCATTGCTGGTGATCTTCTTTTTCCTGTCTGGATGGACCCGATTGCGCACCGGTGCGATCAACAGCCGAGGCAGCTTTACCGGGGCGATGGCGACGGCGCGGGTGATCCAGAATGTGGTGTCGGCCACTTCAGCCTATCTGATGACAATCACCTTCATCAACATATTGCTTGGGATATCGGTTGGCTTCGTACTCTATCTCATCGGCATGGAATCGCCGGCAATGTGGGGCGGTATCGTCGCTTTGCTCAATTTCATCCCCTATCTCGGGCCGGTTCTGGCTGCAGTCATGCTGGCGCTGGGCGGGTTGATGACCTTTAACGACCTGACCTTTGCGCTCCTGCCGGCGCTTATCCAGATCACCTTTCACACCGTCGAGGCCAATCTGGTGACGCCGATGATTCTGGGTCGGCGACTGACAATGAATCCGCTGCTGATTCTGATTTCTCTGAGCTTCTGGAGCTGGATCTGGGGCACTTTGGGGGCCTTGCTGGCAGTGCCACTGCTGATTATCATCCAGACCATCATCGCTGCTGCCGGCAAGCCCGATATTGCCGGTTTCCTGTTCGAATCCGGTACTTTGACACGGGGGCAGTCACCGCCAAGTCCACCCGGCGCACCGCCCGGCAATGTCGCCCGCAAGGAAAATGCCACGCCATCGGGAAAAGTCGTGCAGGAGAGTTGACAGGCCGGACCGCCTCCTTTAACTGCCGCGCTTCCAGTGCAGATGTCACGGACATATGCGGGTGTAGCTCAGTTGGTTAGAGCGCCGGCCTGTCACGCCGGAGGTCGCGGGTTCAAGTCCCGTCACTCGCGCCACTTAATCATAAAGTGTGCGCTTTTTCTTGCCGATAATCGTTATAAAATAATGTGATACAAACCCGCATGCTGCTCGCGGCAATAGTGTACGCGTTTAGCTGAAGCGCCCGGTTTCCATCCAGGTCAGGATTGGCCGCACCGGAAACACCCAGATGATCCCGGCGACAAGATAGAACAGCATTTGCAGCAATACCGGCCAGCCGACAATGCCATCGGCGATGTTGATCACGATCACCGCCCAGACCGCGATGATCAGCAGAATCGCGATGATGCCCATGGGTTTGCGCAATGTCGGTTTCATATCAACGTTCTCATATCGCGGTGACTGTATCGCCTGACAGCCGGGATGTGGCAGGGGTGATGACACCCTCTTGCGTGATCACAAGATCGAGTGGCATGTCGTGCTTTTCAACCGGTATTGAATCATGCTGCTGCACAGACCAGGCCAGCCCGATGCGCATCGCTTCGGGATTAGCGGCAAAATAGCGGTCATAATGCCCGCCCCCCTGACCCAGACGCTGCCCCTGATCATCGAAGCCGAGCATTGGCACGATCAGCAGGTCAGGGCTTAGCTCTGGCGCATGACGGCTTGGCTGCATGACGTCAAAAGGGCCTTGCTCAAGCGCATTGGACGTTGACCATTGTCGAAAAGTCATGCTTGTCTGTCGGTCGGAAAACCATGGCAATGAAATAATTTTATCTATATCGCAGAATAACTTGTGATAATTCTCTGTCGTCACTTCTGAACTTGTGGGGTGATAGCTGCCGATAATGGTGGCTTTGTCGAACAGCGTGCGCAATGGCCTTGGGATAACCGAGAAGCAAAGCCGTTTTTCCAATGGTGCCATTTGCGCCACAAAGGCGTTGCGTCGCTGGCGCAGCAGGCTGCGTAGCGCCGATTTATCAGTGGCTATATCGGTCAACCGGATGGGTCCTGTCGTTGCGGCGCAAGCCGCTGGGGATGGGTGGCGGAACCGCGTGCGTCGGTTGCTGGAATATCCTCTGACGCCAAAACGTCAGGTGGGCGCCATATGCATTGGACCAAAGTCCAGACAGGGACGGCTCCCTTAGGAAGATGTATCGCCTCAGGGATGTTCTCGTCAGCGCGTGCGCTGCAGTCCCGCCATGGCTTATCTAGGCTTTCGCTGTCGGCTTCTCAAGGGCCTCGGCCAGTGCCTCGACTCTCTCGGCCAGGCTTTCGAGTGCCCTGATCGCGCCTGCCGGAACCGCCGGGGTTGGCGCATCACTGGCTTTAGCGCTGACCTGCATGGGGTTTTCGCTGGTTGCCTGCGCCAATTGCGCCTCTTTTTCCTTCAATGCATCGGCGAGGAACAACGAAGCGAAGAGCAGCCCGCGTACCTCTGTCATTGCTGGCCCACCCGCTGATGCCTTGCGCAGCTGGTCATCGATCATCGCCGCGAGCGACTGGATGTGTTCCTGCTCACCATCGCGGCAGGTCACAGGATAGGAGCGCCCCCCTATGTCCAGCGTCAGATCCGCCATTAGCTGCCCTCCGTGCCGATGATGCGGTCGATACGCTTGACCGCATCTTCGGCGGCTTGACGCAGCCGATCATGCTCGGCGCGCGAAACAAGGTCATCCGTGTCCATGGCTGCAGTCTGGGCCTGAGCCTGTTGTTCAAGACGGCTGACAGCGCGTTCGAGCCGTCCAATGGCAAGTATAAGATGGTCTCCACTCATGCCATGGGAATAGCATTCACACGCGGAAAGTCCAACGCTTCCAGTGCGGTGAATGCAGATATAGGCGGTATGGCCACTGCCACCGTCTTGACGGGCACGATCAGGAGTCGCAAAGGAGCGGCGTCCGTTACGAATCGACGCCGGGCGGAATACCACGGATCGGACAGGCCGGACCGATGCAAGGAAAGCCGATACGCTTTATGACCGCAAAGACAGACGCAGATTCACCAGCAGCTTCCGGGACCGGTTTCGAGGATTGCGCCAACGCCATTCGCGCTTTGGCCATGGACGCTGTCGAGCGCGCCAAAAGCGGCCATCCCGGCATGCCGATGGGTATGGCCGATGTGGCGACAGTGCTGTTTCAGGATTATCTGAAATATGATCCGGCCGATCCCGAATGGGCTGATCGTGACCGTTTCGTGCTGTCCGCTGGGCATGGCTCGATGTTGATCTATGCGCTGCTGCATCTGACGGGCTATGCGCGACCGACCATGGACGATATCCGCAATTTCCGGCAGCTGGGCAGCCCGTGTGCTGGCCACCCGGAGAATTTCGAGTTACCCGGTGTTGAGTCTACCACCGGTCCGCTGGGGCAGGGGTTGGCCATGGCTGTGGGCATGGCCATAGCCGAGCGACACTTGAATGCGGAATTTGGCGATGATCTGGTCGACCACAAAACCTGGGTGATCGCCGGCGATGGCTGCCTGATGGAAGGCATTAACCATGAGGCCGTGGGTTTGGCCGGTCATTTGGGACTGGGTCGGCTCAATATATTGTGGGACGACAACCGTATCACCATTGATGGCGCAACCGACCTGTCGACCAGCGAAGATGTTCCCGGTCGCTACCGGGAATCGGGCTGGCACGTGGTTGAATGCGACGGCCATGACCCTGAGTCCATCCGCACCGCAATGGACGCCGCCATTGCCGATGCGCGACCGTCACTGATTGCCTGCCGCACCATTATCGGCAAGGGTTCCCCCAATAAGCAGGGCACTGCGGCGACCCATGGTGCGCCGCTGGGCGAGGACGAGGTTTCTGCAGCCCGCCGCGAATTGCGCTGGGTCCATTCGCCGTTCACCGTGCCGGATGAAGTACTGGAGCGCTGGCGGACCGCCGGAACACGCCATCAAGAAACGCATAAAGCATGGCAGGAACGACTCGCATCCAGCGATAATAAGGAAGAATTTCAACGACGCTTGGCTGGTGATCTGCCCGAGCGCACAGGACTGAACAGCCACATTGCCAGCTTGCTCAAACAGCCGCAAAAGGTCGCCACGCGCAAGGCATCCGAACTCGCGCTGTCGGCTATCAACGCCAGCGTGCCGGAAACCATAGGCGGCTCGGCCGACCTCACCGGTTCCAACAACACCAAGACCGGCGATATGACGATCTTTTCCGCCGAGAACCCTGCAGGCCGCTATATTTATTACGGCATCAGGGAATTCGGTATGGCGGCGGCGATGAACGGTATGGCGCTGCATGGCGGCGTCATTCCCTATGGCGGTACATTTCTGGTATTTACCGATTATTGCCGCTCTGCGATCCGGTTGTCGGCGATCCAGCGCCAGCGTGTCATCTATGTCATGACGCATGACAGCATCGGCCTTGGCGAGGACGGCCCGACGCACCAGCCGGTCGAACATATTATGAGCCTGCGGATGATGCCCAATGTCGATGTGCTGCGTCCGGCCGATGCGGTGGAAACGGCGGAATGTTGGGAGATTGCGCTGCGCAACAAGGACCGGCCGACAATATTGGCGCTGACCCGCCAGGGGCTGCCGCAATTCCGCATGGAGCCTGCGGAGACCAATCGCTGCGCCAGGGGAGCCTATCGTATCAAGAGTGCGGGCCATGCGCGTCGCGCGGTGCTGGTTGCTACAGGTTCGGAAGTGTCGCTGGCACTGGAAGCCGCAGAAAAGCTGGAAAAACAGTCTATAGGCTGCGACGTGGTGTCGATGCCGAGCTGGCGTCATTTTGACGAGCAGCCGCAAAGCTATTGTGACGATATCCTGCCTCAGGATGCATTTATTGTGTCGGTCGAAGCCGGGGTCACGCTGGGGTGGGAACGCTATATCGGTCGCAATGGTCTTTCCATCGGGCTCGACCGCTTTGGTGCCTCGGCGCCGGGCGCGGACCTGTTCAGGCATTTCGGCTTTGACGCCGAGGCGATCGCCACAAAAGTTTCGGAGAATTTACCCGACTGAGCGCGGGTATCAGAACCATCACGCCGCCAACATGATGATCATGCGGCAGATATCGGATCAGGGAGCATAAAATGACGGTCAAGGTTTCGATCAACGGTTTCGGGCGTATCGGGCGGCTTGTCGCCCGCGCCATTCTTGCGCGGCCCGAAAGCGGGCTCGAACTGGTGTCGATCAACGACCTTGCCGACGCCAAGGCCAATGCGCTGCTGTTCAAGCGCGACAGCGTACATGGCAGTTTTGCTGGCGAGGTGAGTGCAGATGGTGACAATATGATCGTGGATGGCAAAGTCATTCGCGTCACCGCCGAGCGCGATCCGGGCAAGCTGCCGCATGGCGAAATGAGCGTCGATATCGTGCTCGAATGCACCGGTTTCTTCCAGTCCAAAGAAGCCTCGCTGCCGCATATCAGCGCCGGAGCGAAGCGCGTTCTCATCTCGGCGCCGGCCAAGAATGTCGATAAAACCGTGGTTTATGGTGTCAATCACGACGTCTTGACGTCAGATGATGTGGTCGTCTCCAATGCCAGTTGCACCACCAACTGTCTGGCACCGGTGGCCAAGGTGTGTCACGACACCGTCGGCATCGAACGCGGCTTCATGACCACCATCCACAGCTATACCAATGACCAGCGCATTCTCGACCAGATCCATGGCGATATGCGCCGCGCCCGGGCTGCGGCAATGTCGATGATTCCGACCACCACCGGCGCGGCGCGTGCCGTCGGTCTGGTGCTGCCCGAGCTTAACGGCAAGCTCGACGGTTCCTCGGTGCGGGTGCCGACACCCAATGTCAGCCTCGTCGATCTCAGCTTCATGCCGTCACGCGACACCAGCATCGAAGAGATTAATGGTGCGCTCAAGGCGGCAGCCGAAGGCCAGCTAAAAGGCGTTCTAAACTATAGTGAAGAGCCTCTTGTTTCAATTGATTATAATGGCGATTCGCATAGCTCGACCATTGACAGTCTGGAAACCGCTGTCATGGAGGGCAAGCTGGTGCGCGTCGTCAGCTGGTATGACAATGAATGGGGCTTTTCCAACCGCATGGTCGATACTGCAGGCGTGATGGCCGGCCTTCTCTGACCATCCGTCATGGCGCCGGGGGAGGGCGATATGGGGAGATTCCGAACGCTTGATGATATCGGGACAGTCGCTGGTCACCCGGTACTGGTACGTGTCGACCTCAATGTGCCGATGGCTGACGGCAAGGTCACCGATGATACCCGACTGCGTGCGCTGGTACCGACGGTCAGCGAACTGGCCGACAAGGGCGCCAAAGTATTGTTGCTGTCGCATTTCGGCCGTCCCAAGGGAGTTGCCAACCCGGCTTTTTCGCTGCGCCCTGTGGTTGAACCACTCAGCGCTGTGCTTGGCCGGCCGGTCGGCTTTCTCGCTTCGCCCGAGCGTCATGCCATCGATATTGTCGAGGGCGGGCATATCATCGTACTGGAAAACAGCCGCTATTATCCGGGTGAAGAGAAGAATGATGCCGAACTGGCGCATCAAATGGCCAGCTTTGGCGATTTTTACGTCAATGACGCCTTTTCCGCAGCGCACAGGGCGCATGTCACCACCGAGGGGCTGGCGCATCTGCTGCCGGCTTTTGCGGGGCGCGCGCTCGAGGCCGAGCTGAAAGCACTGGATCAGGCACTGGGCAATCCTGAGCACCCGGTAGCGGCGATTGTCGGTGGTGCCAAGGTGTCGACCAAGCTTGACGTGCTGCGCAATCTTGTGGCCAAGGTCGATAATCTGGTTATCGGCGGCGGCATGGCCAATACCTTTTTGGCGGCGCAGGGTGTCGATGTCGGCAATTCGTTGTGCGAGCATGACCTCGCCGATACTGTACAGGCGATCATGGCGGCCGCAGACAGCGCCGGTTGCACCGTGCACCTTCCCTATGATGTGGTGGTAGCGAAGGAATTTGCCGCCCACGCCCCCAATCGCACGGTCAATGTGCATGAGGTTGGTGCTGACGAGATGATACTCGATATCGGGGCATCAGCGGTAGAAGCGCTGGCCGATGTGCTCAAAACCTGCCGAACGCTGGTGTGGAATGGCCCGCTGGGCGCTTTCGAGACTGAACCCTTTGATACCGCCACCGTGTCGCTGGCCAAGACTGCGGCGGCGCTGACCCAGGAAGAGCAGCTGGTCAGTATCGCTGGCGGCGGCGACACGGTCGCGGCGCTCAATCATGCCGGCGTGGCCGACCAGTTCACCTTTGTCTCGACCGCCGGGGGTGCGTTTCTTGAATGGATGGAGGGGCGCGAATTGCCTGGTATTGCCGCCTTGACGTCATGATCGTCCGCCGGTTCGCTGACGGCGATCGCGCCGCCATTGCCGCGATTCACAGCCTGAGCTGGCAGCAAAGCTATCGCGAGCAGATGCCTCCGGCATTTCTCGATGAGGAATTGCCGTCAATCATGCAGCAACACTGGAATAACAAGATTATCCGTGAACAGGACATTGTGCTGGTCGCAGAGGATAATGACAAGATTATCGGTTTTGTCGCGGCATGGGACGGCGATCCGGTTTATCTCGATAATCTGCACGTTGTCGAAGCCTATCGCTCGCATGGGGTCGGACGATGCTTGATGGGGGAAACCGCGATCCGCGCCCGCGACAATGGTCGCACGGCTATCGACCTGCATGTGGTTATCGGCAATGACCGGGCCAAGGCGCTGTATCTTGCCATGGGCGGGGCGGTGAGTGCAGAAGAGAATAAGGATTTACACAATATTCCGGTGGCGCATTACCGTATCAGCTGGCCCGATGTCACCACACTTATCGAACACACGACTCAATCCCGAAGGACCGCATAGTCATGACCAACCAGACGACACATAATCCCGAAATGTCGAAACAGATGGCCGAAAGCCCCGGCTTTATCGCGGCGCTCGACCAGAGTGGCGGATCTACGCCCAAGGCGCTGCGCGGTTATGGCGTTTCCGAAGATGCCTATAGCAATGACGAGGAAATGTTCGCGCTGATCCATGCCATGCGCAGCCGTATCGTCACGGCGCCATGCTTCAATGGGGAAAAGGTCATTGGCGCGATATTGTTTGAACGCACTATGGATGGTGAGGCCGATGCTATGCCGGTGCCGCAAAAGCTGTGGCAGCGCGGCGTGGTACCGTTCCTCAAGGTAGACAAGGGTCTGGCCGACCAGGATGACGGTGTGCAGCTGATGAAGCCAATGCCTGAACTTGATGCGCTGTGCGAGCGCGCCGTCGCCAAGGGTATATTCGGCACCAAGATGCGCTCGGTTATCCATGAAGCTTCGGAAACCGGCACCAATGCGATTGTCGACCAGCAATTTGCCGTCGCGGCGCAGATTGCGGGGCACGGCCTGATGCCGATCATCGAACCCGAGGTGAATATCAAGAGTGAGACACGCACCGAATGCGATGCGATCCTGCACGATGCGGTGAAGCGGCATCTCGATGCTATGCCGGACAGCCAGCAGGTGATGCTTAAGCTGTCCATTCCGGCGACGCCCAATCTCTATGGCGATCTTGTTGCGCATCCGCGGGTGATGCGTGTGGTGGCACTGTCCGGCGGGTTTTCACGTGACGAAGCCTGTAGTGCGCTGGCGCGCAACCCCGGCATGATCGCCAGCTTCTCGCGCGCACTGTTACAGGATCTGCGGCAGGACATGGATGATAGCGGCTTCGACAAGGCGCTGGGCAGCGCGATTGACGAGATTTATCGCGCGTCCATGGCCTGATCTGGCGTTGCGGCATGAGTGATATTAACTGGTCCGAAGTCGATGCCTATATCACCGATCATCTGATCGGCGATGATCCGGCGCAGCGGCAGACGCTGGAGAGCAATCGCGCATCGGGCCTTCCTGCCATCGATGTCTCGGCAGCACAGGGGCGGATGCTGGAGCTGATGGTCAGGGCGGTATCGGCACGCAATGTGCTCGAAATCGGCACTTTGGGAGGCTTTTCCACTATCTGGCTGACGCGCGGTCTGCCCGATGATGGCCGTATAATCAGCCTGGAGCTTGATCCGGATTATGCTGAAGTTGCGCGCCGCAATGCGGCTGCTGCCGGTCTTGGCGACAAGGTCGATATCCGCGTCGGCGATGCCGCGGCGTCGCTGGCGCATTTGGCTGCAGAGGATGCTTCCTTCGATTTCGCCTTTATCGATGCCGACAAGGAGAATTATCCACTCTATCTCGACTGGTGCTGCCGGCTGGTCAGGCCCGGCGGCATGCTGATCTTCGACAATGTCGTACGCGAGGGCGAGGTGGTGAATCCCGAAAGCAGCGATCCCAAGGTTCCCGGTACGCGCCAGCTCTATGAGATGATCGGCAACAGAAATGATGTCGAGGCCACCGCTATCCAGACCGTGGGTGAAAAGGGCTGGGATGGTTTCCTGCTCGCAATTGTGGAACAGACAGATTAACCCATGACCGCCATTCCGCCATGCCAGCTTTATCTGATCTCGCCGCTCGACGTCGGTGGTGATTTCCCGCGGCGTCTGGAAGAGGCACTGAAAGCTGGTCCGGTGGCAGCGTTCCAGTTCCGGGTGAAAGAGCTGGATCAGCATGAGGCAGCACGGCTCGCCGAACCGCTGCAACAGCTATGCGCCGATCATGATTGTGCCTTTATCGTCAATGATGACATAGCGCTGGCCAAAAGGCTGGGCGCCGATGGCGTACATCTGGGGCAGTCCGATGGCAGCGTTGCCGAGGCGCGGGCAGCACTGGGCAAAGAGGTACAAATCGGCGTTACCTGCCACGCCAGCCGTGATCTTGCGCTCGATGCCGGTGAGGCTGGCGCCGATTATGTCGCTTTTGGAGCCTTTTTCGACAGTCAGACGAAGGAAACCCGGCATCGCGCGACAGCCGAGCTGGTCCAATGGTGGTCGTTGATGGTCGAGTTGCCCTGTGTCGCGATAGGTGGACTAACGCCGGATAATGCCGGCCCAATAGTTGCCGCAGGGGCGGATTTTCTGGCGGTGAGTGGTGCGGTGTGGAACGCGGTGGAAGGGCCAGGGCAGGCGGTTATGCGCTTTGACGAGACGATTGCCGCCAATCCGCCGCCAACACCAGAAGACTGACGGCGGCAGCGTCAGGCAGCCAATGGCGACTTGCCTGTTTCACGGGCCTGCTGCAGCCGCGCGAGATAGCTGGCAAAATCGTCTTCAAATGCGGCGCATTCCGGAACACTGTCCTCATCCCGCTGCATATTGGGCAGGGCAGCAGGTAGTGGCGTGATCTTGCCGAACAGCCCGGCTGCTTTGATGCGCTTGCGTGATGTCTCTGATCTGTGTTTCATCATTCCATCCTTCGATGTCTTGTAAAATCTTTTATCAGAAGCGCGCTGTGACGGATTGCATGAAAACGACACATTCTTGCATTGCCGTAATAATCTTTCGAACACCGTTCACGCCGGTGACAATGCTTGCCATTGCTGCAGCAGCGCTATAGACGCCCGGGTCACATAAAGAGCAGCAAGCAGACAGGCGGAATGTCATGAAAATCAGTGGTGTCGATATTCGTCCCGGCAATATCCTCGAATATGAGAACGGGTTGTGGAAAGTCGCCAAAATCCAGCATACCCAGCCGGGCAAGGGCGGCGCCTATATGCAGGTGGAGATGAAAAATCTGGTCGACGGGCGCAAGACCAATGTGCGTTTCCGTTCCGCCGATACGGTCGAAAAGGTGCGGCTCGACACCAAGGATTTTCAATTCCTGTTTGCCGATGGCGACATGCTTACCTTTATGGACAAGGAAAATTACGAGCAGATCATGCTGGCTACTGATCTTCTTGGCGATGCCGCAGCATTTCTGCAGGACGGCATGGATGTGATGCTCGAACTCTATGAGGAAAAGCCGATCTCGGTGCAGCTGCCCGATCAGGTCGAGGCCGAGATTGTCGAGGCCGATGCCGTGGTCAAGGGCCAGACGGCATCCTCCAGCTACAAGCCCGCTATGCTCGACAATGGCGTGCGCGTGATGGTGCCGCCGCATATTGAGAGCGGCACGCGCATCATCGTCGATGTCTATGAACGCACTTATGTTGGCAAGGCCTGAGGGTAGCTTGGGGCAGACTGGGCAGGGACGTTAGACGATGCCAGCATTATCGGGTCTGATGCGCGTCATGGAACGCGCGGCGCGCAAGGCGGGGACGCGGCTGCGACGCGATTTCGGTGAGGTGGAGCATCTGCAGGTCTCGAAAAAGGGGCCCGCGGACTTCGTTTCCAAGGCCGATCAGCGCGCCGAACGGACAATTTATGACGAACTGCTCTCGGCGCGGCCCGATTGGGGTTTCGTGCTCGAAGAGGGCGGCACCATTGAAGGCGACCCGACGCGTCCGCGCTGGATCATCGATCCGCTCGACGGCACCAGCAATTTTCTTCACGGCATCCCGCACTTCGCGATATCGATCGCGGCGCAGGAACCGAAGCCCGATGGCTCGGGGTGGGGCGATATCATTGCCGGACTGGTCTATCAGCCGCTGACCGATGAAAGCTATTGGGCGGAAAAGAACCGCGGCGCCTGGCTCGGCGATCGCCGGCTTCAGGTTTCGGCGCGCAAGCGTCTCGATGAAGCGCTGATTGCGACCGGCATCCCGTTTATGGGGCATGGCGACTTTACCGAATGGTCGCGGATATTCGGCGCCATCGGTCCCGAAGTTGCAGGCATTCGCCGCTATGGCTCGGCCGCGCTCGATCTCGCCTGGCTGGCTGCTGGTCGTTATGACGGTTTCTGGGAAAGCGGGCTCAACAGCTGGGATGTCGCGGCAGGCATTTTGCTGGTGCGCGAGGCACGGGGTTTTGTCACCGATTATCGCGGTACGCCCGATGCCATGAGCCGGGGCCAGATTCTCGCCGCCAATGACCAGCTGCACAGCCGTTTGCACAAGATCGTCGCGGGCGCTTTGCGCAACGCCTGAGCTGCCTTTAATGCGGCTAAATGGCTGCACCAGCGTCGATAAGTTGATGCCCTCCCCGAAATTGGCGTAAAACCGCCAAAGCGATAGAGTTTTGCTATGCTGAAAGCAGGTCAAAAAAACCGAGTCTATGGCTTGCGATGGCCCCGACTGTCGCCTAGAAGCGCGTCAGTTTCGCACTAGGCCAATCGAACTTGGCTGAAGTCGCAAGATTAAGGTGGTTATGTGGTCGACCTGATTGAATATTTGCCGATCATGATTTTTGGCGGAATAGCGTTGGCTCTGTCGCTACTCTTTGTGTTCCTGCCCATGGGGGTTTCGCGCCTGACCGGAGTGCATAATCCCACGGTCGACAAGCTAACCGAATATGAGTGCGGTTTTCCCGCCTTTGAAGACTCACGCAGCCAGTTCGATGTGCGCTTCTATCTGGTAGCCATCCTGTTCATCATCTTCGACCTTGAGGCGGCTTACCTCTTTCCCTGGGCGGTTTCACTTGAGGAAATCGGCTGGGCCGGATGGCTGACGATGATGGTGTTTTTGTTCGAGTTGATCGTCGGCTTTGCCTATGCCTGGAAAATCGGCGCGCTGGAATGGGAGTAAGGATTTAAGCGATGAACGATATTTCCCCAAAGGCTCCAGTCGCTGAAAACACACCGCCGGATGAGGCTTTTTTCAAGGACCTCAATGCCGAAGTGAATGACAAGGGTTTTCTGGTCACTTCTACCGAAGAGCTGTTCCAATGGGCGCGCACCGGGTCCTTGTGGTGGATGACCTTTGGTCTCGCCTGCTGCGCGGTGGAAATGATCCACGTCAACATGCCGCGCTATGACATGGAGCGCTTTGGTGCCGCGCCGCGCGCTTCGCCGCGCCAGTCGGATGTAATGATCGTCGCCGGCACATTGTGCAACAAAATGGCACCGGCAATGCGGCGCGTTTATGATCAGATGTCCGATCCGAAATATGTGATTTCCATGGGGTCGTGCGCAAATGGTGGCGGCTATTATCATTATAGCTATTCGGTGGTGCGGGGTTGCGACCGGATTGTGCCGGTGGACATCTATGTCCCCGGATGCCCGCCAACTGCGGAAGCCTTGCTTTACGGCGTGATGCAGCTGCAGCGCAAGATCCGCCGTATCGGCACGCTGGAGCGTTGATCCGATGGCACACTCCGCTCCCCATATCGCGCCGCGCGACGGTATTGTCGATGCGTTGAAGGCCAGTCTCGGCTCCAGCCTGCTCCATGTGGTCGAGGCCAATGGTGAATTGTCGCTGATCGTCGATCGCGATGCCATAGCCAATGTGCTGCAGGCGCTGCGTGACGACCATGATTATCAGCAGCTGATGGAAATCGCGGGTGTCGACTATCCCGACCGCGCCGAACGGTTCGAGGTCTGCTATCATCTGCTCAGCCTGACGCTCAACCACCGAATTCGGATCAAGCTCAGTACCGATGAAAACCATCCGGTGCCCAGCGTTACCCATATTTGGCCGGTTGCCGGCTGGCTCGAGCGTGAAGTGTTCGACATGTATGGCGTGATTTTCTCCGGCAATCCGGATCTGCGCCGCATTCTCACCGATTATGGCTTTCGTGGACATCCGTTTCGCAAGGATTTCCCGCTCACCGGCTATGTCGAGATGCGCTATTCCGAAGAAGCGAAGCGCGTCATTTATGAACCGGTCGAGCTGGCGCAGGATTTCCGCAGCTTCGATTTCACCTCGCCCTGGGAAGGCGCGGACTATGTGCTTCCTGGCGACGAAAAGGCGGAAGACGAGGACGGTGACACAAAAAATAAGGACGCGAAATAATGGCGGGCCATGTCGAGGAAATGCTGGGCGAAACAGACGCTCGTGATCCGGAGACCGGTGATCTGGAGATCCAGAACTACACCATCAATTTCGGCCCGCAGCATCCGGCGGCGCACGGCGTGCTGCGTATGGTGATGGAGCTCGATGGCGAGATTATCGAGCGTGTCGACCCGCATGTCGGTTTGCTGCATCGCGGCACCGAAAAGCTGATCGAATATAAAACCTATTTGCAGGCTTTACCCTATTTTGACCGGCTCGATTATTGCTCGCCGCTGGCGCAGGAATATAGCTATGTGCTGGCGATCGAGAAGCTGCTCGATCTGGAAGTGCCCGAGCGGGCGCAATATCTGCGCGTATTGTTCGCCGAGCTAACCCGTATCTGCAACCATATGCTCAATATCGGTGCGCATGTGATGGATGTCGGCGCGATGACGCCGAATATCTGGATTTTTGAAATCCGCGAACAGTGTCTCGAGTTTTTCGAACGGGCATCGGGCGCACGCATGCACAGCGCGTATTTTCGCCCCGGCGGTGTCCATCAGGATGTGCCGCTCAAACTGCTCACCGATATTGCCGACTGGCTCGATGAATTTCCCAAGCTGTTCGAAGACGCGATGAGCCTGGTCAGCGACAACCGGATCTTCAAGCAGCGCAATGTCGATATTGCCACGGTCAGCAAGGATGATGCGATCAAATGGGGCTTTTCCGGCCCGATGATCCGCGGTTCGGGCATCGCCTGGGATCTGCGCAAGTCGCAGCCCTATGATGTTTACGACCGGATGGAGTTTGACGTGCCGGTAGGTACCAATGGCGATTGCTATGACCGCTTCATGGTCCGCGTCGAGGAAGTGCGCCAGTCGGCACGCATCATGCGGCAATGCCTGCAGCAAATGCCCGAAGGTCCAATTGCCTCGACCGACCGCAAGGTCGTGCCACCCAAGCGTGGCGAGATGAAGCAATCAATGGAAGCGCTGATCCATCACTTCAAGCTCTATACCGAGGGCTTCCATGTGCCCGCCGGCGAAGTCTATGTCGCCACCGAAAGCCCCAAGGGTGAATTCGGCGTCTTTCTGGTCGCCGATGGCAGCAACAAACCCTATCGCTGCAAGATCCGCCCGACGGCGTTCTCGCACCTGCAGGCGATGGATTTCATGTGCAAGGGCCATATGCTGCCCGACGCCACCGCTATTCTCGGCGCCATTGACGTTGTGTTCGGGGAGTGTGATCGGTGAGCAAGCCAGACAATATTCTGGATAAGCCTGCGAAAACAGAAGTTCGGCTTTTTGCGCAGTGGGCGGATTTCGCATCGCGCTATAAGTCGTATTTTTCGACGTTCGGTATCATCTGGGCCTGCATTACAGCAGCTATTTACGCGCGCTGGATCGTACTGCCCGATATTCCCTTCATCACCGATGAACTGGCTGTGTATTTTGCCGGTGCGTATAATGTGATCTGGTGGGGCTTTCTCTATCCCCGGATCGAGAAGATGCAAAAAGATTACGACAAGTCCGTGAAAGAGTCCGCCGATGAGTGATGTCGCTAATGCCCCCGATGAAGCCGAAGTCCGCGCTCGCTGGGGCGGCTTTGCCTTTACGCCCGCCAATGACAAGCAGGCCAAAGCCGTCATCGCGCGCTATCCTGAAGGGCGCCAGCGTTCGGCGGTGATGCCGCTGCTCGATCTGGCGCAGCGTCAGGTGGGCGCCGAAACAGAAACACAGGGCTGGCTGCCTGTCCCGGTAATCGAATATGTCGCCGACTATCTCGATATGCCGTTTATGCGCGCCTATGAGGTCGCGACCTTCTACACCATGTACAATCTCGCGCCGGTCGGTCGCTATCATGTGCAGGTGTGCGGCACCACGCCGTGCATGTTGCGCGGATCGGATGACGTCATGGCGGCGTGCAAGAACAAGGGTATGGTCAAGGGCAAGACGACACCCGATGGTATGTTCACCCTGACCGAGGTGGAATGCATGGGCAATTGTTCCTCTGCACCAATGTTCCAGATCAATGACGATAATTATGAAGATCTGGACTATGACAGCGCCACCGCCATCCTCGAAGCGCTGGCCAATGGCGAAAGTCCGAAAACCGGCACCCAGATAGAGGGTCGCAAATCGAGCGAGCCCGAAGGCGGGCCGACCACTTTGAAAGAAATGGTTGATGCCAATCATGACTATCGGGGAGAGTGGTGATGGAGGGGCGGACTCTTTTTACCATTCTCGCGGTGCTCGGTGTGCTGGTCATAGCCGGCTATGTGTTGCAATTTCTCTACGCTGTGCTCGGCCTGGCCGTGCTCGCGGGCATCGTAGTCGTCGTCTATCTTGCAATGGAATCGAAGAAGAGCTGACCCATGACCTTTGATTTCCTCTCCGACAAGGACCGTATCTTCACCAATGTCTATGGCTTTCAGGATTGGGGCCTGAAGGCGGCACATGCGCGTGGTGACTGGGACAAGACCAAAGACCTGATAGCGCTGGGCCAGGACAAGATTATCGCCGAGGTCAAGGAATCCGGACTGCGCGGTCGTGGCGGTGCGGGCTTTCCCACAGGTCTCAAATGGTCGTTCATGCCCAAGGAAGCGCCCAAAGACCAGTTTGGCAATCCGCGCCCCAGCTTCCTTGTAATCAATGCCGATGAATCCGAGCCGGGCAGCTGCAAAGACCGCGAGATTATCCGCCATGATCCACACAAGCTGATCGAGGGCGCGCTGGTGGCCGGTTTCGCCATGCGCGCACGCGCGGCCTATATCTATATTCGCGGTGAATATATCCGCGAGGCGGAGACGTTGTTCGCTGCGGTGGAAGAGGCTTATGCCGCTGGGCTGCTCGGCAAAAATGCCGCCAAATCCGGCTATGATTTCGACGTCTTCGTCCATCGCGGGGCAGGGGCCTATATTTGCGGTGAAGAAACCGCGATGATCGAGAGTCTCGAGGGCAAAAAGGGCCAGCCGCGCCTGAAGCCGCCTTTTCCGGCAGGGGCAGGGCTTTATGGCTGCCCGACCACGGTCAATAATGTCGAGAGCATTGCGGTGGTGCCGACGATCCTGCGGCGTGGTGCGAGCTGGTTCAACAGCTTCGGTCGCGAGAATAACCATGGCACCAAGCTGTTCCAGATTTCCGGCCATGTCGAAAAGCCCTGTGTTGTCGAAGAGGCGATGAGCATCCCGTTCAAGGACCTGATCGAGAAGCATTGCGGCGGCATTAGCGGCGGCTGGGACAATCTGCTCGCGGTGATTCCCGGCGGCTCCTCGGTTCCTCTGGTCCCGGCGGAGCAGATCATGGACGCGCCGATGGATTTTGACGGGTTGAAGGAACTCGGCTCGGGCCTCGGTACTGCAGCCGTTATCGTGATGGACAAGTCGACCGACATTATCCAGGCGATCAGCCGGATCAGCTATTTCTACAAGCATGAAAGCTGCGGCCAGTGCACGCCCTGCCGCGAAGGCACAGGCTGGATGTGGCGCGTGATGGAAAAAATGCGTACCGGTGACGCCGATATCGCCGATATCGATACGCTGTTTGAGGTCACCAAGCAGGTCGAAGGTCACACCATCTGCGCCCTAGGTGATGCCGCGGCCTGGCCGATCCAGGGCCTGATCCGCCACTTCCGCCCCGAAATGGAACGCCGCATCCGCGAGCGTCAGGGCGGCGGTTCCGATGAAATGATGGAGGCTGCGGAGTAACCATGCCTAAACTCACCGTAGATGGCGTAGAACTGGAAGTCCCGCAGGGCGCGACTGTGCTTCAGGCTTGTGAGCTTGCGGGCAAGGAGATTCCGCGTTTCTGCTATCATGAGCGCCTTTCTATTGCCGGCAATTGCCGCATGTGTCTGGTCGAGGTGAAGCCCGGACCGCCCAAGCCGCAGGCAAGCTGTGCGCTGCCCGCCGCCGAGGGACAGGAAATCCGCACCGACAGCGAGATGGTCAAGAAAGCGCGCGAAGGCGTGATGGAGTTTCTGCTGATTAACCATCCGCTCGATTGTCCGATTTGCGATCAGGGCGGCGAGTGCGATTTGCAGGACCAGGCCATGGCCTATGGCCGCGGCTCGACGCGCTATGAAGAGAATAAGCGCGCCGTTACCGAGAAATATATGGGCCCGATCGTCAAGACGATCATGACCCGCTGTATCCACTGCACCCGGTGCGTGCGCTTTGCCGAGGAAGTGGCTGGCGTTGAAGATATCGGCGCGATTGGCCGCGGCGAGAATATGCAGATCACCAGCTATCTCGAACATGCGGTCCAGTCAGAGCTTTCGGGCAATGTGGTCGATCTATGCCCGGTCGGGGCGCTGACCAGCAAGCCCTATGCCTTTGAGGCGCGGCCCTGGGAGCTGAAAAAAACGCTCGGCATCGATGTGATGGACGCGGTCGGCACCAATGTGCGTTTCGACAGCCGCGGCCGCGAGGTTCTGCGGATTTTGCCGCGGGTCAATGACGATGTGAATGAGGAATGGGCCACCGACAAGACGCGCTATGCCGTGGATGGCCTGATGCGTCGCCGGCTCGACAAGCCCTATATCCGCAAGCGCGGCAAGCTGGTCGAGGCCAGTTGGGACGAAGCGTTCAAGGCGATTGCCAAGGTTGCGAAGGATGCCGGTTCCTCGGTGGCTGCCATTGCCGGTGATCTGGTCGATTGCGAAACCATGTTTGCCGCGCGTGAGCTGGTCGGGGCGATGGGCTCCAGCCTGCTCGAAGGCCGTCAGACCGGCATGGCCTATGATGTTTCCAATATGGCGGCGGTCAATTTCAATTCCGGCCTCAACGGCATCGAAACCGCCGATGCGATCCTGCTGATCGGCACCAATATCCGCTGGGAAGCGCCGCTGGCCAATACCCGCATCCGCAAGGCGATCAAGCGCGGTGCCAAGGTCTTTGCCATCGGCCCCGAGGTTGACCTTACCTATAAGGTCGAGTGGCTCGGCGATGATCTCAAGATACTGAAACGCCTACCGAAAAAGCTCAGTGATGCGCTCAAGGCTGCGGAGCGTCCGGCGGTGATTGTCGGCGGTGCAGCGTTGGCGATTGACGGCGCACATGGCGCGGCACTCAAGCTGGCGGACAAGTTCAACATGGTCCGTGACGACTGGAACGGCTTTAACGTGCTGCATTTCTCCGCCGCGCGTATGGGCGGGCTGATGCTCGGCTATGCCCAGCCGGGCGGCATGGCGGACATTGTCGCGGCCAAGCCGAAACTGACCTTCTTCCTCGGCGCCGATGAAGTCGATTTCACCGCTTTTGCGGATAGCTTCAAGGTGTTTATCGGCCATCATGGTGACAAGGGTGCGCATGCCGCCGATGTCATCCTGCCGGCAGCAGCCTACCCCGAAAAGAACGGCACCTATGTCAATCTGGAAGGCCGGGTGCAGTTCTCCGACAAGGCAGTATTTGCGCCGGGTGATGCCCGCGAAGACTGGTCGATCCTGCGCGCGCTTTCCGATGTGCTGGGCCACAGGCTGTCGTTCGACAGCTTTGCCGAATGCCGCGCCGCGATGGTCGTGGCTGTTCCCGAGCTCGCCGAAGAGGGCGTGATCGATTTCGCATGGGCGCCGCCAAAGCTGGACGACAAGCCGGAGGGCGTAGTGCGCTATCCGATCAGTGACTTCTACCTCACCAACGCCATTGCCCGCGCCAGCCAGACGATGCAGCGCTGCTCGGCCGAACTGCTTCATGCCGATGATATGCTGGAGGCAGCAGAATGACACAATTGCCTTGGCTATTGCGTAAGTCGCATGTGATCATGTTCCTTCTCGCGCTTCTGACATTCATACTGGAAATCTATATTGGTTACGGCATGTATCAGGAAACAAGGGCCATAACGTCTGTCGAAGATATTGGGCCTATAAACATTGAAGATGCCGTCTTGCAGCGTGCAATATTTAGTGCCTTGTTTTCGGCGACTTGGCCACTTGGCATGGGCATTCTTTTCCTCTGGTTTCAAACATTCTGGTTGCAGCGCTCGGCGCTCTTCAGCGGTGATCCATCATGACCGAGTTTTTTCAGTCCACTTTCGGTCTCGGTTTCGAGACGGCATGGCTGATCGCCACCATTTGCGGCATATTGCTGATCGCGCTGCCGGTGATGCTGGCGGTGGCAATGATCATCTATGTCGACCGCAAGGTAATCGCCGCCATATCACTGCGCCGCGGCCCCAATGTCGTTGGCCCGTTCGGCCTGCTGCAGAGCTTTGCCGATGCGCTCAAGGTGTTCCTGCAGGAAACCATCATCCCCTCGGGTGCCAATAAAGGCCTGTTCCTGCTGGCGCCGATCATCACCTTCACCGTGGCATTGATGGCCTGGGCGGTGATCCCGTTCAGCGCCCAGGCGGTGCTGGCCAATATCAATGTCGGCCTGCTCTATGTCCTCGCAATCAGCTCGCTCGGCGTTTACGGCGTGGTGATTGCCGGTTGGTCCTCCAACTCGAAATATCCGTTCTTCTCGGCCATGCGCGCCGCTGCGCAGATGATTTCCTATGAGGTCTCGATCGGTTTCGTGCTGGTCTGCGTCGTGCTGTTTGCCGGCACTTTCAACCTCAACGAGATTATCGAGGCCCAACGCGGCCATGGGCTTGGCGTTGTCAACGCCTATGCCTTTAACGTGCTGCTGTTCCCGATGTGGGTGGTGTTCTTCATCTCGTCACTGGCGGAAACCGCGCGCGCGCCGTTTGACCTGACCGAGGCGGAATCCGAGCTCGTGGCCGGCTATCAGACCGAATATAGCTCGATGAGCTTCGCGCTGTTCTGGCTCGGCGAATATGCCAATATCCTGCTGATGTGCGCCCTGAACGCCATCCTGTTCTGGGGTGGCTGGCTGCCGCCGTTCGACTGGGAGCCGCTCTACATGGTGCCGGGCATCATCTGGTTGTTGCTCAAGATGTTCGTCATGTTCTTCCTGTTCTCATGGATCTGGGCGACGGTGCCGCGTTACCGCTATGATCAGCTGATGCGCCTGGGGTGGAAGGTCTTCCTGCCGCTGTCGCTGCTGTTCGTAGTGCTGGTCAGTGGTTGGGTGATGTATCAGAGGGTGGGGCTGTGAGTGTCTTTCTGGCCATAGCTTTACTTGCGCCCCAGGCGACGGCTCAGATGCTCGATGAGCGACCGCAGCCTGCTATCGGGGAGACCCAGTTTGCCTGTGTCCTTATACGCAAGTCTGAAGATGGCAAAATTGATCAGCAGATTGATCTGACCGGTGTCGTGCCCGCTTTTCCCGATCAGCATCCTGCCAATAAAAGCCTGGCCATGGCGCTGAACAGCAAGAGCAAAGCGTTTCTCAACGGGCGTGCCATGGTGAACAGCCTGCATGCCTCACAATGGTTCCGCGAATATCAGATTATGCGTCGCGTCGACTCGGTCACCTATGCCGTAACACTGAATCTGCGTAGTGAAGGCATGTCCATTGCCCATGTAACCCACCGCGATCCCGAATGGGGTCAAGAGCCTTATCGCTATTATGCTGTTGGTGTCTGCAACACCCAGTTTGAGCCTGTTTCGGAGATTGATTCATGAGTGCTACCCAGCTCATCAAGTCTTTCACCCTGTATGAATTCATCATCGCGCACGCCAAGACGCTGCGCTACTTCTTCAAGCCGAAGAAGACGGTGAATTACCCCTATGAGAAGAACCCGATCTCGCCGCGGTTCCGGGGCGAGCATGCGCTGCGGCGTTATCCCAATGGCGAGGAACGCTGCATTGCCTGCAAGTTGTGTGAGGCGGTTTGCCCGGCCCAGGCGATCACTATTGAGGCCGAGCCGCGCGAGGATGGCTCACGCCGCACCACCCGCTATGACATCGACATGACCAAGTGCATTTACTGCGGTTTCTGCCAGGAAGCCTGTCCGGTCGATGCCATCGTCGAGGGCCCGAATTTCGAATATGCGACCGAGACCCGCGAGGAACTGATTTACGACAAATACAAGCTGCTGGAAAATGGTGACAAGTGGGAGCGCGCGATTGCCGCAAACCTTGAAGCCGACGCGCCCTATCGTTAAACGCGGCGCAACAGAATCACGCAAGAGTCATTTGGTGCCGGACCCGGTGCCGTTACTTCGCTTTTCATCGCTCTGAGAGACCCGCCAGAAACGGGCACAGACGGTCAACAGGAACAGAGAAAAAATGCAGATATTCGCCTTCTATCTGTTCGCTACCGTGCTGATTGCTTCAGGCGCGCTCACCATAATGTCGCGCAATCCGGTGCATAGCGTACTGTGGTTGATTCTCGCCTTTTTCAACGCGGCCTGGCTGATGGTTATCGTCGGCGCGGAGTTTATCGCGATGCTGCTCGTTATCGTCTATGTCGGCGCTGTCGCGGTGCTGTTCCTGTTCGTGGTCATGATGCTCGACATCGACTTTGCCAGGTTGCGCGCCGGTTTTACGAAAAACCTGCCGCTTGGTCTGGCGCTGGCGGTGATATTCTTTGCAGAACTGACCGTCGGCATCGGCGTCTGGCGCGCTGGCAGCCTGACACTCGATCAGAATGCGATCAATCCGGCACGCGAGGGTGCCACCAACACCCAGGCCGTGGGTGAGCTACTCTACACCAAATATCCGTTCCTTTTCGAGGCGGCAGGCGTAATCCTGCTGGTCGCTATGGTTGGCGCGATTGTGCTCACGCATCGCCAGCGCGTCGGGGTGCGGCCGCAAAATGTCGCGCGTCAGGTTGGCCGCCGTCCCGAAGATGCGGTGCGCAATACCCAGCCCGAAGTCGGCAAGGGGGTCACATTATGATCGGCATAGAGCATTATCTCGTCGTCAGTTCCGTACTTTTCGTACTCGGTGTTTTCGGCATTTTTCTCAATCGCAAGAATGTCATCATCATTCTGATGGCGATCGAGCTGATATTGCTGTCGTGCAACATCAATCTGGTGGCGTTCAGCGCCTTTCTCGGTGATATGACCGGGCAGGTTTTTGCGATGTTCGTACTCACTGTGTCGGCCGGCGAGGCGGCCATCGGCCTCGCCATTCTCGTCATTTATTTCCGCAAGCGCGGCACCATCGCCGTTGAAGACGTCAACCGGATGAAGGGCTGAACCTCGTGACCATTCAGCTGATCGTTTTTCTGCCGCTTATCGCGGCCATCATTGCAGGGCTGGGCAACCGCGCCATTGGCAATATTCCGGCCAAGCTGGTGACTACGGGCGCCCTGTTCGTCTCCTGCGCGCTGAGCTGGCCGATCTTTATCGGTTTTCTGGGCGGCACAGCCGAAGCCAGCGTCGTGCCGGTATTGACCTGGGTGTCATCCGGCGCATTGCAGTTCGACTGGGCGCTGCGCGTCGATACGCTGACGGCGGTGATGCTGGTGGTGGTCACCAGCGTGTCATCGCTGGTGCACCTTTACAGCTGGGGCTATATGGAAGAAGACCCCGACCAGCCACGCTTCTTCGCCTATCTCTCGCTGTTCACCTTTGCTATGCTGATGCTGGTCACGGCGGATAATCTGGTGCAGATGTTCTTTGGCTGGGAAGGGGTGGGCCTGGCCTCTTATCTGCTGATCGGCTTCTGGTTCAAAAAGCCCAGCGCCAACGCCGCGGCGATCAAGGCGTTTGTTGTCAACCGCGTCGGCGATCTGGGCTTTATGCTCGGCATTTTCGGCACCTTTCTGGTGTTCCAGACGGTGTCGATCCCGGAAATCCTCGACGCCGCACCGGCCATGGCGGGATCGACCATCGGTTTCCTCGGCTATCGCCTCGACACGATGACAGTGCTCTGTCTGTTGCTGTTTGTCGGCGCGATGGGCAAATCGGCACAGCTTGGCCTGCACACCTGGCTGCCGGATGCGATGGAGGGCCCGACACCGGTATCGGCGCTGATCCACGCTGCGACCATGGTGACCGCGGGCGTGTTTATGGTCTGCCGCCTGTCACCGATGTTCGAGACAAGTGATGTGGCACTGACGGTGGTGACGGTTATCGGTGCCGCCACGGCGATCTTCGCCGCCACGGTCGGTCTGGTGCAGACGGATATCAAGCGGGTCATCGCT
Source organism: Pseudomonadota bacterium (assembly GCA_039818985.1). NCBI lineage: Bacteria > Pseudomonadati > Pseudomonadota > Pseudomonadota bacterium. The sequence goes on from JBCBSU010000001.1 coordinate 1,210,062, forward strand.
TATTCCACCTGCTCGCAGCTTGGCTATATGTTCTTCGCCGCCGGCGTCGGTGCCTATAATGTCGCGATGTTCCACCTGTTCACCCACGCCTTTTTCAAGGCGCTGCTGTTCCTCGGCGCAGGCTCGGTCATCCATGCGATGCACCATGAGCAGGACATGCGTTACTATGGTGGCTTGCGCAAACATATCCCGATCACCTTTTGGGCGATGATGGCCGGAACGCTGGCGATTACCGGCGTTGGTGTTTACTGGCTGCACGCAGGTTTTGCCGGTTTCCACTCCAAGGATGCGATTATCGAGGCGGCTTTTGCCAGCGGCACCGGTGCCGGGCAGTTTGCCTTCTGGATTGGTGTTTCCGCCGCACTGCTCACCAGCTTCTATAGCTGGCGCCTGATGTTCCTGACCTTCTGGGGTAGCCCGCGCTGGATCCATTCCGAGCATATCCAGCACAGTGTGCACAAAACGCCTGAAGAGGCCGGTGCGGACCAGACCGGCGGCTACCACCCGCATGAAAGCCCGGCATCGATGCTGATCCCATTAGGCGTTCTCTCGGTAGGCGCGGTGCTGGCGGGTTATGTCTTTACCCATCCGTTTATCGAGGAGGCCGAGTTCTGGAGCGGATCGCTCGCCTATAATGCCGGACTGATGCACGATATGCATGAGGTACCGCTCTGGGTAAAACTCTCGGCGACGATTGCGATGCTGGCCGGTCTCGCGACCGCCTATTGGATGTATATGACCGGCGAAGGCAAGGCCGAGGCCTTGGCCAGTCGCATGCGCAGCCTCTATAACTTCCTGCTCAACAAATGGTATTTTGACGAGCTTTATGACCTGATCTTTGTCCGTCCGGCCTTTGCCATTGGACGGCTGTTCTGGAAAACGGGAGACCAGGGCACGATTGACCGTTTCGGTCCCAATGGCGCGGCAGCAGTCGTCGGCATGGGCAGCCGCATGGTGGTCAAAATGCAATCGGGATATCTCTACAGCTATGCGCTGGTGATGCTGCTCGGCCTTGTCGCCGCAATCAGCTGGGTGATGGTGAACTGATATGAATGATCTCGGCTTCCCCATTCTCTCGCTGATGCTGGCTGTCCCGGCCATTGCCGCGGTGGTCTGTCTCTATGTGCCTGCCGGAACCGCGCGCATGTTCGCGCTGCTGGCGACATTGATTGATCTGGTGCTCGGCATTGTGCTGTGGGTCAATTTTGATATTGGCGGTGCGCAATGGCAATTTGTCGAGAGCGCGCCGCTGTTCGACCGCTTCAGCTGGGCGCTTGGCATAGACGGCATCTCGCTGATGTTGATCATGCTGTCAGTGTTCCTGATGCCGATCTGTATCGGCGCGAGTTGGCAGGCTATCCAGACCCGTGTTGGTGAATATATGGCGGCCTTCTTGCTGATGGAGGTGCTGATGATCGGCGTCTTCGCGGCGCAGGATATCTTCCTGTTCTATATCTTCTTCGAGGCTGGCCTGATCCCGATGTATCTTATCATCGGCATTTGGGGCGGCGATAACCGCATCTACGCCAGCTATAAATTCTTCCTCTATACGCTGCTCGGCTCGGTGCTGATGCTGATCGCGATGTTCTGGATGGTCAATGAGGCGGGCACGACCGATATTCCGACATTGCTCAACTATGACTTCCCAGCCGAGGCGCAGACATGGCTATGGCTCGCCTTCTTCGCCAGCTTTGCAGTCAAGATGCCAATGTGGCCGGTGCACACCTGGCTGCCCGATGCACATGTTCAGGCACCGACCGCCGGATCTGTGATTCTTGCAGGCGTTTTGCTGAAGCTCGGCGGCTATGGCTTTATCCGCTTCTCGCTGCCGATGTTCCCCGAAGCCTCGGCCGAATTTATCTGGCTGGTCTTCGGCCTGTCGATGGTCGCGGTGGTGTACACCTCGCTGGTCGCGCTGGTGCAGCATGATATGAAAAAGCTGATCGCCTATAGCTCGGTCGCGCATATGGCGATTGTGACTATCGGCCTGTTCGCCTTTAACCGTCAGGGTCTGGAAGGCGCTATGGTGGTGATGCTGAGCCATGGTCTTGTTTCCGGCGCGCTCTTCCTCTGTGTCGGGGTTATCTATGACCGGCTGCATACCCGAGAGATTGACCGCTATGGCGGCCTGTCGATCAACATGCCGCGCTATGCGATCCTGTTCCTGCTGTTCACCATGGCGAGTATCGGCCTGCCGGGGACCAGCGGTTTTGTCGGCGAATTTCTGTCGCTGCTCGGCGTCTATGAAGTCTCGAGCCTTGTCGCTTTGGTCTGCACCACCGGTATCATTCTCGGCGCGGGCTATATGCTCTATCTCTATCGCCGCATCGCCTATGGCGACCTCACCAAGGATGATGTGAAGGCGATGCCCGACCTGTCGCCGCGCGAAATGGCGCTGCTGGCTCCGATTGCTGCCGTGGTTCTCTGGATGGGGGTTTATCCCGAGAGCTTCCTTGCCCCGATGCGCAATGACATCACCACATTGGAGGCGCGCATTGCCCGGGCCAAGCCGGTGGGCGATGCCCAACTGGTTATGGGCGCGGCACCGGCCAAGGCAGCCGAGGACCATGGTGATCAGGGCCATGGTGAAGAAGGGGCGCATTGATGAACTATTCGCTGTGGCTGCAGCTGATTGCGCCCGAACTTATCCTGTCTATCTCCAGCCTGGTGCTGTTGCTGTTCGTCGCCTTTGGCGGTGACCGGGTTACCAAACTGGTCAGCATTCTTTCGGTCACAGCACTAATGGCTTCATCGGCGGTGGCGCTCGACTTTTTGACCAACCCCAGCTTTGCTGATGGTGCCGATGCCTTTTACGGCCAATATCGTCTTGATCGCTTCGGCTCGCTGATGAAGCTGATGATCTATGGCGCTGCCATCGTGACCCTGATCGTGTCGCCACGCTGGCTCGAGGCGCGCAAGGCGATGCGTGGGGAATATCCGCTGCTGATCATCTTCGCCGCTATCGGCATGGGGATGATGGTCTCGGCGGTCGACCTGCTGGCGTTGTATATCGGTCTCGAACTCAACAGCCTGGCTGCCTATGTGCTGGCCAGCATCGCACGGCAGGATGAACGTTCGAGCGAGGCGGGACTCAAATATTTCGTCCTTGGTGCGCTGGCCAGTGGCATATTGCTGTTCGGCATGTCACTGCTCTACGGCTTTACCGGCACCACCAGTTTTTATGGTATCCAGCAGGCACTGGGCAGCGATTTCAACAATGGCGCGCTGTTCGGGCTGGTATTCGTGCTTGCCGGACTGGCGTTCAAGATCAGCGCGGTGCCATTCCATATGTGGACACCCGATGTCTATGAAGGCGCGCCGACACCGGTCACCGCCTTCTTCGCCAGTGCACCCAAAGTGGCCGCGCTGGGATTGACCATGCGGATGCTGGCCGAAGCCTTTGGCGGCCTTGAAGGCACCTGGCAGCAGATCATCATCTTTGTCGCGCTTGGCTCGATCATCCTCGGTGCTGCCGGCGCCATCGGCCAGACCAATATCAAGCGGCTGCTTGCCTATAGTTCGATCAACAATGTCGGCTTCATCCTGATCGGCCTTGCCACCGCAACCGAGGCCGGGGCTAGCGGCGCTATTGTCTATCTGCTGATCTATGTCGTGATGACGCTCGGTTCTTTCCTCTGCGTTCTCGAACTGCAGGACAATGAGGGTCGCGCGGTCGAGCTGCTGCCCAATATTGCCGGCCTGTCCAAGACGCGCCCGGGTCTCGCCGCAGCACTGGCGATGTTTATGTTCTCGCTCGCCGGTATTCCGCCGCTTTACGGCTTTTACGGCAAGTTTCTGGTGTTCGATGCCGCGGTGCAGGCTGACCTGTTGCCACTGGCGGCGCTGGGCATCGCAGCCTCGGTTATCGGTGCCTTTTACTATCTCAAGGTGATCAAGGTGATGTATTTTGATGAACCTGCCGGTGTCGTTGATCCAGACAGTGCAGCACCTGAGCGCATGATCATCATCACGCTACTGGCTGCCTTTATTTCACCGCTTGGCTATCTGCTGAGCGCGGGCATTGGCCATTATGCCGATGATGCGGCGCGCACACTGTTCTGGGCGATCTGAGATCGCCGCGCCGCATATCGAAACACTTGCCATTACGGCATCGACCAATGCCGATATGCTGGTGCGCGCCGGGCAGGGCGAGGCTGAGGGCCTATGGCTGCGCGCCGAAGCCCAGCAGGCCGGGCGCGGCCGCATGCAGCGCAACTGGGCCAGTCCGCCGGGCAATCTCTATATCAGCACCATCATCCGGTTGCGGCAGGGCGAACCGGCCCCCGCGACGCTGGCTTTGGTCGCCGGGTTAGCGTTCCATGATAGTGCGGCGCATTGGCTCGGCGTGGCGGTGCCGCGGCTCAAATGGCCGAATGACCTGCTTGTCGACCAGGCGAAGATGGGCGGGATACTGCTCGAGCGCAGCGGTGATGCGGTGGTGGCCGGGTTCGGGATGAATATCACCCATGCCCCCGATCTGCCCGATCGCGAGACTATGGCGCTAAATGATCTGGCTAGAGGTGAAACCGCCACCGCCGCGCAGGTGGCGGAGAAGTTGGCAACGGCCTTTGCCGCGAGGCTGGTCATGTGGCGTGATCCAGCGCAGGGCTTGGCCGCCATTATCAAGCAATGGGAGGAACGTGGGCTTGGGCGCGGTATTGCGCTGGCTGTCACTGCATCGGATGGTGGCAGACTGACCGGCCGATTTGACGGTCTGGCGGCGGACGGTAGCTTGCGCTTGCGCGACTATAATGGGAATAGCCATATTGTCACTGCAGGCGATGTCGATCTGCTAACCGGGACAGGAAAGAACTGATGCTGCTGGCTATTGATGTGGGCAACACCAATGCGGTGTTCGCAATCTATGACGACATGGAACAGAAAACCCGCTGGCGCATCTCCACCGATCCGCGCCGCACGGCGGATGAATATGCGGTATGGCTGCAACAGCTGTTCCAGCTGGAAGGGCTGGATTGTACTGGCATCGACGCGGTGATCATTTCCACAGTGGTGCCGCGCGCGCTGCACAATCTGTCGCTGCTGTCGGAGAAATATTTCGGGCTTGAACCGCTGATCGCCGGCAAGCCGCCGGTGCAATGGGGCATATTGGTCGATGTCGACCAGCCGGACTCGCTTGGAGCTGACCGCGCGGTCAATGCCATTGGTGCGCATGCACGGCATGATGGCGACCTGATCATCATCGATTTCGGCACTGCCACCACGCTCGATTTCATCGACTATAGCGGTGCCTATAAGGGTGGAATTATCGCACCAGGGATTAACCTCTCGCTCGATGCGCTGGTCAACGCCGCGGCGAAGTTGCCGCGTATTGCCATAGAGGCACCCGAAGACGATAATGGCAATGTGCTCGGTCGCAACACCGAAGAACAGATGCATATCGGCGTGTTCTGGGGTTATGTTGCGCTGATGGAAGGCCTGATTGCCAGGATGAAGGCGCAGATCGGTCGTCCAGCCAAAGTCATTGCTACGGGCGGACTGGCGGTGCTGTTCGATGCCCATACCGAGATATTCGATTCCATCGAGCCGGACCTGACCATGTTCGGACTGGCTCTGCTCGCGACAAGGGTTGGTCCGGGCGCGGCAAGCTGACAGGATAGATATGAAACCGAAAGACGAATTACTGTTCCTGGCCCTGGGTGGGTCGGGCGAAATCGGCATGAACGCCAATCTCTATGGCTGCCAGGGTAAATGGGTAATGGCCGATCTCGGCATGACCTTTTCCGGCGGGGAGTATCCCGGTGTCGATCTGGTCTTTCCTGATCTCGAATTCGTCGAGGAGCGGATTGATGATCTGCTCGGTATCGTGCTGACCCATGGTCATGAGGACCATATTGGTGCCTTGCCCTATCTTGCCGGTGATCTCGGGGTGCCGCTTTATGCCACTGCTTTCACCGCCGGTCTGATCGAACGCAAGCTGGAAGAGGCAGGTCTGCAGGATGAACTCGACCTGCATATCATCGCAGAGAATACGGATTTCGCGCTGGGCCCATTCAGCTTCCGCTATATCCCGCTGGCGCACAGCATTGCCGAGGGCAATGCGCTACTGATCGATACGCCGCATGGCCGGATATTTCATACCGGTGACTGGAAACTGGATGACGAGCCGCTGATTGGCACGCCGTCGACAGAGGCTGAATTACGCGCCATAGGCGATGGCGGTGTGCTGGCGATGGTGTGCGACTCCACCAACACCTTCAATCCCAATGCATCGGGCTCCGAGGGGGATGTGCGGCGTGAACTGTCCGAACTGATCACCGGGATCAGGGGCAGGGTGGTGGTCACTACCTTCGCCTCCAATGTGGCGCGTATGGATACGCTGGGCCGGATCGCAAAGGAAACCGGGCGTACTATCAGCCTTGCCGGACGTTCGTTGCACCGCATATTGGAAAACGCCAAGGCGCATGGCTATTTGCTCGATTTTCCCGAGACCATCGATTTCCGTGACGTCGACAGTCTCGACCGCAACCAGACCATGGTGATCGCCACTGGTGGCCAGGGCGAAACCAATGCCGCGCTGGCGCGCATGGCGTCTGACAGCCATCCGATCAAGTTGAGCAGTGGTGACACAGTTATCTTCTCGACCAAGGAAATTCCGGGCAATGAGAAGTCGATCGGTCGTCTGATCAACGATCTGGTGTCCAAAGGTGTGAACATCATCACCGAGAAGCAGTTTCACATCCATGTCTCGGGTCATCCGGGCCAGCCCGAACTGGCGGCAATGTATGCGTGGATCAGGCCCGAGATATTGGTGCCTGTGCATGGCGAGCTGCGCCATATAACCGAACAGGCACGTTTTGGTGAGGAATGCGGCATCGCGCAATCGATGGTCCAGACCAATGGCGATGTGATCCGCCTCGCGCCTGGCGATCCCGAGCGGGTAGCCCAGGTGCGCAGCGGTCGGCTTATACTCGATGGCGATGTCATCATTCCGGCCGATGGTCAGACGGTGAACCAGCGCAGAAAAATTGCCTATAATGGAACAATCAGCGTAGCCATTGCGTTGGATGCGGATAACCGTCGGAGCGGCAATGTCGCGATCATGCCCTTTGGCGTTCCGCTGGATGAAGATGAAGAGCTGTTTCTCGACGAGGCCGAAGAGGCAGTTCAAAAACTGTTCAGCCGCAAGGGGGTAGCAAAGACGGGTGACATAACGGTCTTGCGTGAGGATGTCCGTCTGGCGGTGCGCCGCGTGGCGACACGCTGGACCGGAAAGAAACCTGTGGTCAATGTATTGATCATTGAACAGGAATAAGAAGGGCAAAGGTCATGGAATGGACCTCGATCATTGCGATCTACCTGCTTTTCTGGGTGTTGACCCTGTTCTTTGTGCTGCCATTCGGGGTCAAGACGCATGAGGAGCTGGGGGTGGCCAAGGTTCCGGGCCAGGCCGATAGCGCCCCGGCCAATTTTCGCCCCGGACTGGTGGCTATTCGTACCACCATCTTCTCGGCTATCGCCTTCGGCCTGTTCTATATCAACTATGTCAATGGCTGGCTTTCCGCTGCGGATTTCAACATTTTTGGCACACCGCCCAGCCTCGATATCAGCCAGCGCAGTTTTCTTCAGCTATATTGATTGCAGAAGCGAAGCTGTCGAAGGACAGTCAGCGGAAACGTTCGATTGCCTGGGCGAGTGCGACGTAAAGCTTGCCCATATCCGATGACAATAGAGTGACGCTGATCGCTTCGCCATTGCGTGTCGACAGCAGGTCGCGCAGCATCGCCTCGAAATCATGGATATAGCGGTTCACCGTTTCCTGGAATTCCGGCTCCTGCTCATAATGCTGGGCGATTTCACGCACTTCCCCGGCATTGAGCAGCCGCACCGCACGTCGGGTGAAGACCCCGCGATCGCCTTTGAGATAGGCGGCCCAGGCGGTGTCAGTGACATCGTTTGAGAGGTTTTTGGTAATGTCAATCGACGCGGAATTGAGCGATTCGGTGATTAGCGCCATGTTACGGGTAAATTCCTGATCGGTGCGCAGTTCGGCGCGCTCGCGTGCCTGTTCGACACGGGTTTCCAGATTGGCGGTTAGCGCATCGACCTTGCCCAGCTGCTCAACCAGGCTGGTCGAGGCTTCGCGGGTTGCGCCCAATGCCTGGTTCAGTGCCAGTTGGAGCTTGCCGATCACCTCTTCGGACTTGTTGCGCATCGCTGTTTCCAGAACGTCCTCGCTGCGTGAACCCATGGTACCAGCCAGATTTGCGGTGATGTCGGTCAGCCGCTGCTCGAGTTCGGCGAGGCGTAGCTCGGCATTGTCGCGAATATCCTGAAAAGCCTCGGCGAGCCTTGTCTTGCTGGTGTCCGACAGCGCATCCATGTGCGCGCCGATGGTCTCCAATGTGCTGTCGATGGTGCCGAGGGTGCTCTGGTGGTCTTCGACAAAAGCACCGAAATTACCCTGCACCCGCTCGATATGCTGTTCCTGATCGGTTAGCGAAAGGGCCGTGTTTTCGAGCAGTTTTTCCATTTCGCGCCCTTGCGCCATGATGGTGTCAAGTTCGGCGCGTGACTGACGGCCATGCTCGGCGCTTTGGGCCAGCGTTTCGGCGAGCGCTGTCGCTTTCTCGTCCAGCGTGTCGCCAATATCGCCGGAAAGCGAGCTCGCCTGGTCACGCAGCTTTGCGCTTCTTTCGATCAGTTGTTCGGTTGATTGCCGTGACGCTTCGAGTGTTTCGCTGACATTGGCTATCTCGCTGTTGAGCGCAGTGATGGCAAACGCCATTTTTGCTGTCTGATCCGCGGCATCAGTGTCGAGCGCAGTCAGTTCTGTGCGGATCCCCCTGAGCCGCTCCGCCATGGTGGCAATGGACGCGCCAATCGCCTCGCTCTCCTCGGTGCGCTGCTGCGCCAGCGATGCGATGGCATCACCATATTCGCTGATATTCTGTTGCAGCGTTGCCCCTGCATTGTCGATATGCTCGCGCAAACTGCGTTCAAATTGTTGCAGCGCATCCAGCGACCGACCCTGTTGCGCTTCCAGTGCCTCGGCTGCTTCCTTGCTGGTGGAGAGCAACTGGTCGCTGCTGCTCTGGCTGGTCCCCTCGAGCGTGGCAATATGGTCCTGCCACTGTTTCAGTGCCTCGGAAATCCGTCTGTCCAGATCGTCTATCTGGGCATTGGTGGCCTGACCAAAAGCGTTGACCCGTTCCATACCCGTCGCCATGTCGCGCAGCTGCGTCTTGGCCGTGTGTCCGACATTGCCGATCTGGTTGGCCATATCCTTGGCCGAAGTGGTTACCACCGGCATATTGGTGCGCAACGCATCGAGATTCTGCTCTGCGATTGCACTCACATCGGCGATAGACTGCATTGATTTATCGCTGCCATCGATCATACCACGCACATGCTCGGCACGTTCGGTAAGCTTTTCGATGGCGGTGCGGCCCAGGCTGTCCAGCTGTGTCGCCTGATTGCCAAGAAATTCGCGGGCCATCGACAATTCGGCATTGCTGGCGCGCAGTCGTTCCTCGAGAAGATGGCTGGCCTCGGATATGCCGATAACCTGTCGCTCGAAATAGTGCGCATCTGCGCGCCGTCTGCGGCTGATGAGCAGGTGAATGATCAGAAGGATCAGCACCGGACCTGACCACCCAGCAATCAAGCTGGTGATGGCGGCAATATCGGCACCATTAATCCATTGTTCGCGACCGGACCACAACCAGGCCGCGGTCCAGCCAAGGCCGAGAAGGCTGCATGTGATGGCCGATATCAGCGTTGGTGTATCACGCAATCTTTCATCAAGGACGGTTTCGTAGGGACTTTCGGCGTTGTCGGTATCTTCCTCCGTCTCATCGGCCAGTGGCGGACCGGACAGGGTCGCAGGGCTGTCTTCGCCCTCTGCAACGCCATCATTCTCGGCGGCGCTATCGCCGATACTGTATATTTTGCGGTCGGTCGTCATGGTTAATATGGTACAAGCCGGGCTGCGCAATCACAAGCCCGATGCGGCCAACGGCTTTTTCCGTCCTCATTTCCCCGGTCGCGATGCAAAGCATTGCTTAATCTCTTCACGCTATCTCTGTCATCATGGTGGACCAGGATTCCGATCTGAGCTTTTTGCGCGCCTCGCCAATAGGCGATGATCCGCAATTGCTGGCCGAGTTGCATGGCGCGCTGGCCGAGAGTGTCGAGCGGCAGATCGATCTGTTGTCGCGCGCCCGGTGTGACGGCAACTGGCATATCGCTGCAGCCCGCCTTGAAGGACTCGCCGCGAGCTTCGGGGTCGGCCAGCTTGCGGAGCTGGCCGAGGAAGCGGCGTGTGCCGCGCCGGGCGATCCGGTGGTGATTGCCGCGCTGCGTGATTATTATCAGGGACTTGTCGCCAGTCTTTCCAATTAGCCTTATAGACGCATCGGTTCCGTTTCACTGCGACAGGCTATCTGTGACCACTTGAAGGTTGCCCATTGTGGCGAATCCATGGATAGCGGCTTGCATGGAGACCGGAAAAATACGGGTTGCGTTGATTTCACTGTGCCGCACCGCCGCCGATAGCAGCGGTGATTATTGCGGCCTGTTCCCGATCGGAAATGACACATTGCTTGCCTATCAGATCGGCCTGGCGGCGCGTGCCGGGGCGCAGAAACTGCTATGCCATGTCGATACCGTCCCGGGCGACCTGATGCGGCATGAAAGGCTGGCGCGCGATCTGGGGCTGGAATGGGTCACGATCCGCCAGTTTGGCGATCTTCTGGCGCATCTCATGGATGATGACAGCCTGCTGGTGATCGGCGACAGCATGTATCACAGCCTTAGCGTTTTCGATGATTTTCTGGGCAATAATGGCGCTGCTGTGCTGCTGGCTCCGGCGGACGATGCCATAACCGGGATGGAACGTCTCGATCTCAACCATCTTTGGGCTGGACTGCTGCATATCCGGCGTGACCAGCTTGACGGACTGAGCGAGGTACCTGCCGACTGGAGCCTGGAATCGGTATTGCTGCGCGCAGCGATGAAGACCGAAATCCGCAATGCGGTGATTCCGGCCAGAACGCTCGATCGTCGCGCGGTGACGCCGATTGAGATGATGGACGATTCGCAGGCTGTCAGCCTCGATCTGCTCAATCCCGAAACCATGCAGGACCATCCGCTCAGCAACTATTTGCTGCGGGCGCTGGCATCGGTGTCGGCTCTGTCGCTGTGGCGCCGCCAGCAGCGTACAATGTGGCTGGCGGCAGGTGGTATTATCCTCCTGCTTGCCTTGCTGGTCTTTATGGCTTGGAGCTGGTCGATTGCGGGCATAGTCTGCGGCTATACCGGATATTTGTGCAGCAACCTGGCCCGTGCGGTCGATCAGCCGGCAAGGCGCATCAACCCGATAGTTACATCCGGGTTCATCACCGCACTGGCTGGTTGTGGTGCTATCATGCTGCTCCTGGTCCCGGGAACGCCGCCTCCTATAGCTGGATATATTGCACTTATATGGCTGATAATGCAGGGATTGTTGATCCGGATGCCGGACATGCCCATATGGCGGCAGTCGGCGTTTGATCCGCTCCTGCTATCGGCGCTGGCACTGCTGACTGCGATCAGCGGGCCATTATATCCCGCTATTGCCCTGTTGACGCTGGTGCAGGCGGCCTGCCTGTTGCTGCATAATGTACGTAAGGGATAACCTCCCCTTAACCACGCGCTGTTATGGCCGCAGGATGACCGAGGAGCAGCCAGAACAGCCAATTTCGGCGGAACAGGCGGTGCGGCAGGCGCTAGACGCCGCCGATCCCGCCTTCATGGCCAATGAACTGCAGCTGGCGCTGTTTCGCAGTGACCTGATTGCGATCTCCGACCAGATGCGCGCCCGGCTCTCGGGCTTCATGCACAGCATGGTGCGAGCCTGTTCGGTACTGATCGACGGAGTTGATGACGGCGGCACTTCTTCTGCCGCAACGCGTCAAGGCCTGCCCGATGAGGAAAGCCTGATTGCTTCAGCCTTTGTCGATGCCCCTTCGCTGTTGCTGCTCTATTGCCGCGCCTGGGAGGCAGAACTGGTGCGCCATGCTGCCGCGAGTGCAGGCTATACCCCCGAAGCACCGCCGGGATGGACCGATAATGCCCGGGCGATACTGACCAACAGGCAAGCAGCGTTCCTCAAAAATGCCGGGATGATGCATCTGGAAAGCGGTGAATTGTCGGCGATGCAATGGCGCAGGATTGTCTTGCGTCTGACTCACAAGATCAGTGCTTACAGGGAAGGCAGGGAGGCCGATCTGCGCGAATCTGCCCGGCATTTGCTGACCACGCATGATGAATCGCAGGCACGACTCGCCCAGGCCGCGATGTTCGTCGACCGCCAGTCGCACCAGCCATTCGACCATGGAGCCTGGCAAAACTATGGTCCAACACTGTTCCTGCTCGCACTGGCGGATAACATCGCTATCCCCTTTGATGCGCTGATACTGGCCAGCGCGATGCGCGAGCCGCTGATCTTCGGACTGGCGCTGCTGGCAGGACGGGCCACAGCACAGGATGTACTTCTGATCATGGGTGAGACTCCCATGGCATCGACCTGGTTTGCATCGGCAGGCAAGGCCAGTCACTTTGCCAAGGTGCTGGCTGATCAGGATTCGGATATGGCAAAAAAGCATATGGCGCGCTGGATGCAAGATGAAAGCGAGGCCGCACCGATGCTGTTCGACCGATGGCCATGGGGTGTGCCGCAATGAATGGTGTCGCACCCGTCACCCATGAGAAGGCGGGCGAGGGCTGCCTGATACTCGATGCGCAGGACAATGTGGTCGGCGGCGATCCGCTGCTTGTCGACTATCACCTGATACAGGGTGGCGAGGAAGGCGGTTGCCTGGCGCTGCCGACAGTGCTGCAGCTTGTTGCCATGGCGCGCACCATGGAGATGAAACTGCACCGCAAGGTGCGTTTCATCGCCGGGCGGCAGGAAATTGTTGCCTGGGCATCGGTGCATCCAGGTGAGCCGGAGACGATCGTACGACTGAGTCAGATAGAAGCGCGCGCGAGCATCACCGCAACAGGACCAATACCATCACAATTCGCACTGCGTCTGCAGGCCGAAGCCTGGCTCCATGTCGATGCCGACAATGTCATCATTTCCGGCCAGTGCACGCCGGCGCTGGCGGCGCAGCAGCCTCAATTGCCAGCGCAGCTGCAACGGGTTTTGGGCGGACGCTGGAGCGCATTCCTGCAACCGGCCGAAGATAGCGATCTGATCACCCTCTATCAACGCGGCCAGCTTCCGGCATGGCAGATGCTGGACGGGGCGGTAATGGCGTCGACCGAAACGCCGTCACAGCGCTGGATCGCCCGTATCTTTGCGCTGGACCATAATGCTATGTTCGAATGGCTCTTGCTGCCTGTTGACGGGCTGGCTGTGACAGCCTTGGCAAGAACAACCGCATATGAAGGTGCTGAGACCGCAGAGACCGATGCGCCGACGCGTCTCTTCGCAGATCAGGTTGCTCCTGCACTGCGCGGGCCGGTTGGCCGCATCATGGCCAATGCCCAGACTATCCGTGACCGTGCAAATGGCCCGCTGCGCCAGGATTATGTCAGCTATGCCGGCAATATCGCCGATGCCGCCGAGCATTTACTGGCGCTGATTGACGATGCCTCGGCATTGGAGGAGGTCGACAATCCCGATGAGACGCTGGACATCCATGTGCTCGACCTCGTCGATGTCGCACGCCGTGCCTGCGGTTTGCTGGCGATGAAAGCAGCGGCGCGCGATATCCGTCTCGACTGTCCCAAGGAAGATGAGAGCGTAATGTGTCGCGGTGATTTCCGCCGGATATTGCAAATATTGCTCAACCTGCTGGGCAACGCCATTCGCTACAGCCCGGAATCATCGATGGTCTGGCTCCGTGCAGAGGAAGATGGCGATGTGTCGCGGCTTATCGTATCGGATCAGGGCAGTGGTCTGTCCCGCGAACAGCAGGCGCGGGTGTTCAACAAATTCGAACGCCTTGGACGCAGCGATGATGGTGGCAGCGGGCTTGGTCTTTACATTGCTCGCCGTCTGGCCAGAGCGATGGAGGGAGACATCATTATCGACAGCGCCCCTGGCCAGGGGGCCCGGTTCATTGTTGAATTGCCGGGCGCCGAGGCCGGATAGGCGGTTAGACTCTTTTTCACTCAGATTGAAACTCGTCATTGCGAGCGCAGCGAAGCAATCCAGAGCCGCAGGCGCCATCGCCTGTGGCTCTGGATTGCCGCGTCTCCCGAAACAAGTTCGGCCTTCCTCGCAATGACGATTCAACGTGACTGAAATCGACTTTAGGTTATGAGCGAGAACTGTCAGCGTTTATCGAGTGGAATATAATCACGCTGGGTCGGTCCGGTGTAGAGCTGGCGCGGACGGCCGATTTTCTGACCAGGATCGGAGATCATCTCGTTCCACTGCGCGACCCAGCCAACGGTGCGGGCCAGCGCGAACAAAGCGGTGAACATGGTGGTCGGGAAGCCGATGGCTGACAGGATAACGCCGGAATAGAAATCGACATTGGGGAACAGCTTCTTTTCTTTGAAATAGTCGTCGTTGAGTGCCATTTCCTCGAGCTGAAGAGCTACCTCGAATACCGGGTCGGTGACCTTGAGTGCATCGAACACTTCACGCACCGTTTCCTGCATGACCGTCGCGCGCGGGTCGTAATTTTTGTACACACGGTGGCCAAAGCCCATCAGGCGAAATGGATCATTCTTGTCCTTGGCGCGCTCAATATAGTGGGGGATTTTGTCGGGCGTGCCAATTTCACGCAGCATATTAAGCGCCGCCTCATTGGCGCCGCCATGCGCCGGACCCCAGAGACAGGCAATACCCGCAGCGATACAGGCAAACGGATTGGCGCCCGACGAACCGGCAAGACGCACGGTCGAGGTCGAGGCATTCTGTTCATGATCGGCATGGAGGATGAAAATCCGGTCCAGCGCGCGCTCAATTGCCGGATGTACCTCATAGGGTTCTGCCGGCACACCAAAGGTCATGCGCAGGAAGTTGCCGGTATAGGAAAGGGAATTGTCCGGATAGAGAAAGGGTTGGCCAATTGAATATTTATAGGCCGCCGCGGCGATGGTCGGCATTTTGGCGATCAGCCGGTGGCTCGAAATGCGGCGATGCTCGGGATCGGAAATGTCGGTCGAGTCATGATAGAAAGCGGAGAGCGCGCCGACGACACCGCACATGATCGCCATCGGGTGGGCGTCACGCCGGAAACCCTGATAGAATTGCATCAGTTGTTCATGCAGCATGGTGTGGCGGGTGATGGTATAGGTGAATTCGTCCAGATCGCCCTGGTTCGGCAGATCGCCATTGAGCAGCAGATAGGCGACTTCCATGAAGCTGCTATGCTCAGCGAGCTGGCCAATGGGATAGCCGCGATGCAGCAGCACACCTTCACCGCCATCGATATAGGTCAGGCCCGATTCACAGCTGGCTGTCGAAGTAAAGCCGGGATCATAGGTAAAGGCACCGGTCTGGCCGTAGAATTTGCGGATATCGACAACTTCGGGGCCAACGCTGCCCTGGTGGACGGGCATATCAATGTCGGCGCCGTTCAGATTTATCGTTGCGTTTTTGTCGCTCACGCAAATTCTCCTTCAAATAAGGTCATACCATTAGATCACAGCTGATCCGCGATGCGTGCGAGGGATTCATCGCGGCCCAAAAGAACTAGGACGTCGAAGATGCCTGGCGAACTGCTCTGCCCGGTTAAGGCGGCGCGCATTGGCTGTGCAACCTTGCCCAGCCCAAGACCTTCATCGTCTGCTAGCTGTTTAACGATTATCTCAAGATTTTCCAGCGTCCAGTCGTCCGTTGCGACCAATTTCTGATGGATTTTGCCTATGAGACCATCAGGGGCGGCTTCCACTGTCTTTTTTGCCTTCTCGGCTAGCGCTAAAGGCCTTTGGGTGAAGAGGAATTTCGCGCCATCTGCCAGTTCATGCAGCGAGCGGGCGCGTTCCTTCAGCACCGGCATGGCCTGTTTCAGCAATGGGGGGGCAGCACCCGGGATCATCGGTACGACGATATCGGTCAGTCGCGCATCATCGGCTTCGCGAATGTAGATGCCGTTGAGATTGGTCAACTTCTTCGGGTCGAAACGCGACGGCGACTTGCCGACATTGTCAAGTGAAAACAGTTTGATGGCCTCTTCGCGGCTGATCTTTTCGGTATCGCCATAGCCCCAGCCAAGCCGCAGCAGATAGTTGAACAAGGCCTCGGGCAATATGCCCATCTCATCGCGATAGGCCTCGACGCCCAGCGCGCCATGGCGCTTCGACAGCTTTGACCCGTCATTGCCATGAATCAGCGGGATATGGGCATAGACGGGTTCGGTCCAGCCCATGGCGCGGATCAGTGCAAGCTGGCGGAAAGCATTATTGAGATGATCATCACCACGGATCAGATGGGTCACACCCATATCATGGTCATCGACAACGACACTGAGCATATAGGTTGGTGAGCCGTCCGAACGCAATAATACATAGTCGTCAAGCTCGGCCGCCTGCCAGCCAACCTCGCCCTGCACCGCGTCCTGGATTACCAGTCGACCCGATTGTGGCGTTTTCAGCCGCACCACATAGGGCGCTCCGTCGGGTGCTTCGGATGGGTCACGGTCGCGCCATCGGCCATCATAGCGCGTCGGCTTCTTGGCGGCGCGCTGTTCGGCGCGCATCTGCTCCAGCTCTTCGGCAGTGGCGAAGCATTTATAGGCGTGACCGCTGTCGAGCAGCTGTTGCGCGACTTCGGCATGGCGTTCGGCCCGCTGGCTCTGAAACACGGTTTCATCGTCCCAGTCGAGTCCGAGCCAGTCGAGCCCGTCGAGAATCGCGTCTATCGCCTCCTGGGTGGAGCGCTTCTTGTCGGTATCCTCGATCCGCAGCAGCGCCTTGCCGCCATGATGCCGCGCGAACAGCCAGTTGAACAAAGCGGTGCGCGCACCACCAATATGCAGAAAGCCGGTAGGGGAAGGGGCGAAACGGGTTACGATCGGACTGGTCATAGGATGGAGCTTTAGCCTGTTGCCGCGGCCCTTGCGGTCCGGCGGACTTCCTTTCATGATCAAAACGGCGGAAGACGTTGGAGAATTGGGGGCTCCCTAACATGGCGATTGCGATCCGACAATTCCCGAAATGGGCGGATTTCGCGCATCGCTGGCGGCAGTTGCAACCAAGGGTTTCCGCATGGGCGACCGAGGACGCCAAGCAATGGCCGCTGATTATTCCGCTGGCTTTTGCCACCGGCATCGGTGCCTGGTTCGCACTGCCGCTGCGTGAGCACTGGCTGGTACTGATTCTGACTGCAACACTGGCAGCGATACCGCTCTGGCTTGCTGCTCCACGCTGGCCATGGGCGGCGCGTTCGCTGCGTTGGCTTGCCATAGCATTGCTGATCATGGCAGCGGGGACGCTGACCATCTGGATCCGGGCGGAAATGATCGACGCCAAACCGTTGGCCAAACCATGGATCGGTACGATTGAAGGCAGGATTATCGATCGGCAGGTGCTCGCAGCGCGCAATATTGAGCGCTACGTTATCGCTGTCGAGCAACCACAGGGTCTGCCGGCGCGGGTGCGGGTCAACCTGACTGAACGGCTGTTGCCCGGCGATGCGCTGCATCCGTCGGTCAACGACCATATTCGCTTGCGTGTGCGACTGATGCCGCCGGGCGAACCAGCGCTGCCCGGAGGCTATGATTTTGCCCGGCGTGCCTGGTTTTCCGGTCTCGGCGCCACCGGCAGCGCACTGGCTACCCCGGAGATAATGGAGCGCGCGGGCGGGCGCGGTGTTGCCGATATGCGCCGCCGCCTGTCACAGCATGTTCAGACACGGATTTCCGGTTCAGAAGGTGCGATTGCCGCGACGCTGGCGACCGGCGATCGTGGCGGCATAGCCGAGGCTGATGCCGAGGCGATGCGGCGCAGCGGCCTGGCGCACCTGCTGGCAATCAGTGGACTGCATGTCAGTGCGGTGATCGGGGCGGTGTTCCTGCTGGTGCTCAAGCTGCTGGCGCTGTCGCCCAGGCTGGCGCTGCGCTGGCGGCTGCCGGTGGTCGCGGCGGTGGCGGGTGCACTGGCTGGCATCGCCTATACCGTATTCACCGGGGGTGCGGTGCCGACGGTGCGCGCCTGTATAGCGGCGGTGCTGATCCTGCTGGCACTGGTGCTGGGGCGTGATCCGCTATCGTTGCGGCTGATCGGTTTTGCCGCGCTGGTGATATTGGTGATTTGGCCGGAAACCCTGGTCGGGCCAAGTTTTCAGCTCAGTTTCGCTGCAGTCGTCGCGATTATCGCGCTTTATGATGCGCCGTTTATGCGGCGCTGGTCTGCGGCGCGCAACGAGACGCAATTCGGTATCGGCCATCGCATCGGGCGTTTCGCCTTGATGCTGTTCCTTACCGGACTGGTGATCGAGATTACCTTGATGCCGATCGCGCTCTACCATTTCCACAAGGCCGGAATTTATGGCGCGCTGGCCAATATCATCGCCATTCCGCTGACCACTTTTGTGATCATGCCGCTGGAGGCTGTGGCGCTACTGGCTGATATATTCGGGGCAGGCGCGCCCTTCTGGTGGTTGTGCGGCAAGGCACTGGCGTTGTTGCTCGACATTGCGCATTTCGTTTCCGATACACCCGGCTCGATCATCCGTTTCCCGGCCATTGGGCTCGGTACCTATATGCTGGCAGTTATTGCCGGCCTGATACTGTTCCTGTTGCGCAGTCCATTGCGGCTGTTGGCGGCTATCCCCGGGATTATTGCCATTAGCCTCATGCTTGCTGCTCCGCGCCCAGATCTGCTGGTTGCCGGTGATGGCGCGCAATTGGCATTGCGCAATAACAGGGCAGAAGGCGGGGATTTCATCCTGCTCAAACCCGATTCCTCCTCCTTCATCACCGATATGATGCGCGAACAGGGCGCTTTTGCGGATCAACCCAGAGGTATCGACCAATGGCGCGGGGCGCGCTGTTCGGAAGAATTTTGCAGCTTCGTGCTGCCCTTATCCAATAGAGACGGGGCAGGCAGAAACGGGGCAGGCAGAAACGGGGCAGGGCGCCAATGGTCGGTACTGGTGGGGCGTAATCGTGAATATGTCCCCAAACGGGCACTGGCAGCGGCTTGCAGCCGCAGCGATATCGTCATTGCGTCACGCAGCCTGCCGCGCAGTTGTCGGCCGCGGCTGCTCAAGGCAGATCGCCGCTATCTGCAACAGAGTGGCGGGTTGGCAATCTATCTCGATACGCCAATGCGCATCGACCGCGTTGCCGATAGCCGCTCCGATCATGGCTGGAGCCGCCCTCGCCAACGGCAATGACGGCTCCATTATCGTTTAAAGTCTATATCAATTATAGCGCCGCAGCAGTCCGGCGAGCTGGCCCTGAATCTGGACTTCGTCGGCGCGGTAGATTTGCGGTTCGTAACTGGCATTGGCTGGGTCGAGCCGGATGGTTTTGTGATCGCGCCGCAGATATTTCAGCGTCGCTTCCTCACCGCGCACCAGCGCCACGACAATCTGGCCGTCGCGAGCCGTATCGGTGCGGCGGATCAGCGCAAAATCGCCATCGAAAATCCCCGCTTCGATCATCGAGTCTCCAGAGACTTCCAGGGCGTAATGGTCGCCGCTGCCGAGCAGCGCCGCCGGGACCGGAAGCACGGACTGTCCTTCGAGCGCCTCGATCGGTGCACCTGCGGCAATGCGGCCATGCAGAGGAATCTCCAGCACGTCATTGGCCGCCAAAGGCGCGGCGCCTGCCGTCGAAACCAGATTTGCCGGTGGCAGGGCATTGCTGCCACCCAGAGCGACCGATGGTGCGGATGTCGTCAGTCCGCCTTCGGGCAGCTTCAGCACTTCCAGGGCGCGCGCGCGGTTGGGAAGACGGCGGATAAAGCCGCGTTCCTCCAGCGCGCTGACCAGGCGGTGCACGCCGGATTTGGATTTCAGATCAAGCGCGTCCTTCATTTCCTCGAATGAAGGCGAGACGCCGCTCGACTCCAGCCGTTCCTGAATGAAGCAGAGCAGTTCATGCTGTTTACGGGTTAGCATTGGTCCCTCCGTATTGAACGAATAGGGAACAATTATGAAACAAATGCGATCAGGTCAAGGGGGAAGTTGGAAATGGGCGGTTTCTGGTTAGTGCTTGCCCAGCAAAGCGCGGGTCGCTTTGGTCAGATCATGCTGCCGCATCAGTGTCTCCCCAACCAGAAAGGCGGAGACGCCGGCCCTGGCGAGCCGCTCGCAGTCCTGATGATGTACAATCCCGCTTTCGGCAATGACCAGCCGGTCCTTCGGCACCAATGGTGCCAGGATCTCGGCGGTCGCAAGATCGGTCCTGAAGCTTTTGAGATCGCGATTGTTGATGCCGATCAGCGGCGTATCGAGCATCAGCGCGCGGTCGAGTTCGGGGCGGTCATGCACCTCGACCAGCACGTCCATGCCATGGTGCTGCGCTTCAGCGGCCAGATCCTGCATCAGCGCATCGTCACAGGCGGCGACGATGATCAATATCGCATCGGCACCGAGCGCACGCGCCTCGCCGACCTGCCATGGGTCGACCATGAAGTCCTTGCGCAGACAGGGCAGGGCAACCGCATTGCGCGCCTCGGTGAGATAATGATCCGCGCCCTGGAAATAGGGCACATCCGTCAGCACTGACAGGCAGGTGGCACCGCCACTCTGATAATCCTGTGCATGCATGAGCGGGTCGAAATCCTCGCGGATCAGCCCCTTGGACGGGCTGGCACGCTTGATCTCGGCGATCAGCGCCCATTCATCCGCCGCAACCCTGTCCTGCATTGCTTTGGCAAAGCCGCGCGGCGCGCTTTGTGCCGCGATGGCGGCGTCGATATCGGCTGTCGATATTGCTGCCTTGCGCCTGGCGACATGAGCGCGCTTGTCATCGCATATCTGCTTGAGACGGTCACTCATGCGGCTCTCCAGCAATTAAGCAGGGCATTGGCCAGGCCTTTGTCGAGCGCCTCTTCGGCCTCTTCCAGTCCCTCGGCCCAGCTATCCGCTTCGCCGGCAACCTGTAGCGCGGCAGCGCTGTTGAGCAGCACCGCATCGCGATAGGCGCTTTTCTCGCCTGCCATAAGGCCACGCAGCGCTGCGGCATTATATTCGGCATCGCCGCCGCGTATCGCCGATAGCGGCGACAGGAGCAGGTCATGGGCTGCGGGATCAAATAATGTTTCATGCATCGTGCCATCGCGCCATTCATGGATCAGTGTCGGCCCGGCGATGGAGATCTCATCCAGACCTTCCATGCCCGACACGATCATCACCCGGTCATAATCGAGCATCTGCGCCGCCCCTGCATAGACGGGCACCAGATCGGGATGGGCGACACCGATCAGCTGACGGCGGACGCGGGCTGGATTGCACAGCGGCCCCAGCAGGTTGAAAATGGTGCGGCGACCCAAAGCCCTGCGGATCGGCGCAATGGTGCCGAGCGCCGGATGATGCGTCGGTGCGAAGAGAAAGGCGATGCCGAGATCGGCGAGCAAGGCGTTGTTCTGTTCGGGCGTGCGGTCGAGACGAATGCCCAGCGCCTCCAGCGTATCGGCGGCACCGGATTTGCTGCTGGCGGCGCGGTTCCCATGCTTGGCGACTGGCACATCACACGCAGCAACAACCAGAGATACCGCGGTCGAGACATTGAGGCTGTTGCTGCCATCACCGCCGGTGCCGCAGACATCGATCGCAGCAGATGGCGGGTCGGCCAGGGGAACCATGCGTTGTCGCATTGCCCGTGCTGCCCCGGCAATTTCCGATGCCGCC